>CAVSUH010000008.1:0-197257 GCA_963731065.1 uncultured Acidimicrobiaceae bacterium
GACCCAGCGGGCGACCTGGTCCTCCGTTGCGTGCTGAATGAGGGTGAGGATGACCCAACCGGTGATGCCGTACTGCGGGCCTGACACGCCGGCGGCCTTGAACTCTTGCTCAATGACGAGTTGCTCGACCGCGCCGGCAGCGCGGCCCCATGGCGTGGGCCAGTGCGGCATGACGTAGCCGGTCTCGATCATGGCCGCCCGCTGTCCCGCGGCGTCGAGGCCCTTCACCCGATCGGCGAAGGCGCGCACCTCGTCGCGCATGGGCTCGGCTTCCGGGGGCAGGTCGATGGTGCGCACGCGCCGGGTGCCTGCTCGCACGAGGTCGGTGATGTCCCGCGCCGCGGCCTCGGCGTCGACGACCGCCTCGAGGGCCGTGGCCCGGCGCAGGTACAGGTGGGCGTCGTGCTCCCAGGTGAAGCCGATGCCGCCGTGCACCTGGATGTTGAGCTGGGCGCACTCGTCGGCTGCGGACAGCGCGAGTGCCGCGGCCATGGCCGCGGTGAGGGACAGCTGCGCCCCCCCTTCCTCTGCGGCACGGGCGGCGTCCCACACCGAGAACCGTGGCGAGCTCGGAGGCCACCAACATGTTGGCGCAGTGGTGCTTGACGGCCTGGAACGTGGCGATGGGCCGACCGAACTGCACGCGTACCTTGGCGTAGGCGGCGGCCTGTTCGGTGCACTCGGTGGCGATGCCGACCGCCTCGGCCGCAATGATGAGCCGGGCCAGGTCAACCAAAATCTGGCGCCCTCCAGTGATGACGTGCGCCGACGCGCCGTCGAGCTTCAGGCGGGCGGTGCGCCGGGTTGGATCGAGGTTGCCCGGCACTTCGACGGTCACGCCGCCACCCGAGGTCTCGACCACAATGGCATCGTCGCCGGCGGGGAGGACGAGGACATGGGCGAGGCCACCGCCCAGGACCGCCTTCGCCATCCCGGTGGCCTTGCCTCCGGACACCGTGATGTCGGACGTGAGCGCGATTCCGCCGAAGGCCGATCCGTCGGCCAGGCCCGGCAGGAGCTGCGACGGCCACCTCGGCGGGAGCGACGGCGTTGATGACGGCACTGGCGATCACGGTCGACACGAAGGGTCCCGGCGCCACGGCGCGGCCGAGCTCCTCGACCACGACGACGAGTTCGGGCAGGCCGAACCCCGAGCCGCCCCGCTCCTCGGGGAGGTGCAGGCCCAGCCAGCCCAGGGAGACGAGATCGTCCCAGAAGGCCGGAAGCCCTTCGGTCTCTTCCAGGAGCAGGGCGCGAGCAGCCCCTCGTGCATCGCGCTTGGTGAGGAAATCCGAGGCTGTCTGCGCAAGGGCACGGTGGTCTTCGGTGATGGCAATCGACATGGGTAAATAGTATCCTCTATTATCGGAATGGGCCAGGGCGCCCCCACGGTCGCGGGAGGAACTGGACCATGAAGCTGGGCACGACGGTAGGGATGCGGGACGATCCTGACAAGTTCGCCGCACACGCCAAGCGGCTCGAGGACGTGGGCGTCGATTACCTCTGGACGGGCGAGGCCTATACGGCCGACGCCGTCTCCACCATGGGGTTCCTGGCTGCGGTGACCAGGAAGGCGCAGATCGGGTCGAGCATCCTGCCCCTCTACTCGCGCACCCCGACACTCATGGCGATGACGGCCGTCGGCCTCGACAAGCTGTCCCGGGGTCGTTTCGTCCTGGGGCTAGGCGCCTCCGGGCCCCAGGTCATCGAGGGCTTCCACGGGGTCCCGTACGACGCTCCGCTGGCCCGCACCCGGGAGATAATCGAGATCTGCCGCTCGGTGTGGCGGCGTGACCGCCTCGTCCACGAGGGTGCCAACTACCAGGTCCCGCTGGCCGAGGGACGAGGGACCGGTCTCGGCAAGGCGCTCAAGATCATGGACCACCCCGTGCGGGAGCGGATTCCCATCTTCGTGGCTTCCTTGGGACCCAAGAACGTGGCCATGACGGCCGAGCTCGCCGAGGGGTGGCTCCCGCTGCACTACTGGCCCGACCGGGCCCACGAGCTCTGGGCGTCCTCTCTCGCAGAGGGCAAGGCGGCGCGCTCGCCCGAGCTGCTCCCGCTCGAGATCGTGGCCGGCGGGTCCCTCGCCATCGGCGACGACGTCGACGCGCTGCGTGATCGGGACCGCCCCATGCTCGCCCTCTACTACGGGGGCATGGGGGCCAAGGGCAAGAATTTCTACAACGACGTGCTGCGGCGCTACGGCTACGAGAAGGAGGCGGAACAGATTCAGGAGCGCTACCTCGGAGGCGACCGCAAGGCGGCGGCCGCGCTGATCCCCGAAGAGCTGGTCGCAGGGATGTCGCTCATCGGCGACGCCGGCTTCGTCAAGGACCGCATCGCCGCCTATCGCGAATCCGGTGTCACCGTCCTGAACGTGCAGCCCGTCGGGCCGAACGGGCTGCAGGACGTTGAGACGATCGCCAACTGGGTGGCTTGAGCGAGCATCGCCCGCAGCCGTGTCAGCGACCGGCCGGGTGGTCCCTCTGGGCCTGTTGCAGCTCCTTGAGATCCCGCGGCTCTCGGCCTTCCTTTGCGGCCAGTTCCGCTTCCTGCCGTAGTACATCCTCGACGACGTCCGACATCGACCCGGGCAGCAGCAGCTGCTCCTGGTTGATGGTGGCACCCAGGACGCCGTGCCGGTCCCGCAGCGAACCTTGGTACAACCCCCGCGCGCTCGGGCCTTGATGGGCCGGAGATCGACGAGCACCCAGTCGTCGGCTCGGATGTTCTCCTGGAACCACATGGAATGGTCGACTGAAGGCCCACCGCGCCCGATGATCGTCTTGTCCTGTTGACCGAAGCCCGTGCCGAGATCCGAGAGATAGGTGAGGGCTGCCCTGTGCGTCAAGGGGTCGTCCCCGAGCGCTGCGGTAGAACGGACCCACAGGCAGTCGGTGAAGACTCCCTTGAGGAAGTCGGTCGGCGTGACGGGACGCACATCGAGCAGCGTGTTCCACCCTCCCTTGGCGACGTCCTCGGGTGCCGGCACATCGCGCCGCGGGCGCGTCGTCGAAGACCCCACCCTCGCTCTCCGCGTGAAACGACGTGATCATGGAGAAGATCACCTCGCCGTCCTGCACGGCGATGACGTGGCGGGCCGAGAACGAACGCCCGTCCCGGTCACGGTCCACTTCGAGCACGACGGGCAGATTGCTCCGTCCCGCCCGCAGGAAGTAGCCGTGGAACGAGTGGGGCAGGCGCCCGGGCTCCACGGTGGCCGCCGCGGCGAGCAGACACTGCGCCGCCACCTGCCCGCCGTAGAGCGTTTGACGCGGTCCGTAGTTGGCGTTGCGACCGCGGAAGAGGTCACGATCGACTCGCTCGAGGGTGAGCAGGGCAGGGAGGTCCTCGGCGCGGTCGAGCTCCGTCATCCCCGTGCCGCCCGCACCCAGTGCGCCCACGTCTCGATGCGCCGCCAGAACAGCTCGCAGCGTCCCGCGAAATTGTGCATGTGTCCCATTCTCGGGCAGACGAAGAGGTCCACGCTTCGGGACGACTCGTAGGCCCGCGGCTCCCCGCGGGGATCCACCAGCACATCGCGTTCGCCCAGGCCCACCAGGACGGGGCATCGGATCGCCGCCGCTTCCGGAAGGGCCCCGCCAGGCGTGAGGCACCACATGGCGACCGTCGCCGGGACGGTGGCCGATCCCCACGGCGGCAGGTCGCCACGCACGGGAGGGGAAGTCCCTGAGGTCGCGCCGCACGATGTCGGGGTCGATGTCGTCGTAGTGGAAGCCCCAGGCCATGGCGTCGGGCGTCCGGCCCCGTCGTCGGGGTCGAGCTCGGCCAGGGCGGGGCCGTTGGTGAAGATGCCGTCGGACGGCAGGGCGTCGCGGGGCACCCACGGCATGACAAGGGCGCGGCGTGCCCGGTGCCGTCGGAGGATGCGTGCGCAGCACGCTGTAACCGAGCACCCCGATGCCGTCGTAGCAGTGGTAGCGACCCTGTTGCACGACCGTGAGGCAGCCACCCATCGACTGCCCGATGCCGATCGTCAGAGGACGCTCGACCTTCGGGAGCCCGTCCATGAGGGTGCCCGCCGCCAGCTTCTGCAACACGTCGGCTTCGGCGGCCTGACTCGCCGCCACGACCGGCGTGTAGGAGAGCCGTTCGGGATCGTGCAGGGAGCTGTCGCCGACACCGAGGTGGTCGACGGAGACGAAGATCCACCCCCGCTCGCGCGTGCCAGTCGGCCTGCGCGCCCGCCGCGGGTCCGGGTAGGTCCGCGGTGTAATAGCCCCGGGCGTACCCGCCACCGGGCTTGCCGAAGCACACCACGGGCTCGGAACCGAGCTCGTCAGGCGCGGTGACGGTGAGCGTGACGTGCGCCGGCTCGCCGAGGCCCGCTGCGTCGGTGACGTCGACTCGGAGGTCGATCGACCGCACGGTTGTCATGGTGCGTCTCCCTGATCCGGTCGTCTCTCCTCGTCTACTTGGGAGCGAAGCGGGTGCCTGCATCGAGGCGGATGCAGAGGCCGTTGAGCATCGGGTTCTCGACGATGGCGACGGCGAGCTTGCCGTATTCCTCGGGTCGGCCCAGACGCTTCGGGAAGGCCGCGTCCTTGGTCAAGGTCGCGGCGAACTCGTCGGGGATGCCCTGGGTGAGCCCGGTGGCGAAGAGGCTCGGCGCGATGGCCATGGCCCTGATGCCGAGGCTGCCCAGATCGCGGGCCATGGTGAACACCATGCCGACGATGCCCGACTTGGCGGCGGCGTAGGCGACCTGCCCGATCTGGCCCTCGAAGGCGGCGATGGAGGCGGTGTTGATCATGACGCCGCGCTCGCCGTCCTCGGGCTCGTTGGTCGACATGTGGAAGGCCTGCAGGCGGTTGAGGTTGAACGTGCCGATGAGGTTCAGCTCAATGGTCCGGCGGAAGGCGTCCAGGGGGTGCGGCCCGTCCTTGCTCAGCGTGCGCTTGGCGGCGCCACCGCCGGCGGTGTTGACGGCGATGTGCAGCCCGCCCAGTGCGGCCACCGCGTCGGCGAGGGCGGATTCGGTCTGGTCCTCGTCGAGGATGTCCACTTCGTGGAACGTCCCGCCGAGCTCCTTGGCGACTTCGGCGCCGGCCGTGTTCGGCAGGTCGAGGATGGCGATGTCAGCGCCCTTTTGACGGAGCAGCTCCGCCGAGGCCTTGGCCATACCCGACGCCCCGCCGACGATGACGGCCTTCTTCCCGTTGATCTCCACGGAATGTTCCTCTCTGTCTGTTTCGCTGTCCGGTTCTCGGTCGTGTGATGCTGTCTGGCCTGCACGCTCGGTCGCAACCCGAGAAATAGAGTGTACCATTTTGCCCCAGCCGATCGCCGAGGCCCAGGAGGAATCAATGGAGCGCGAAGCCATCCTGTTCGATGTGGCGGACAACGTCGCCACCATCACGTTGAACCGTCCCGACAGCCTGAACTCGTTCAACAAGGCCATGGCTGACGACATGACGTGGGCCTGGGAGACCGTCCGCGACACCGACGACATCCACTGCGCCGTCCTGCAGGCCAATGGCGAGCGAGCCTTCTGCACCGGGCTCGACATCAAGGGGGACAACAGCTGGTTCATGAAGGACAACGTGTGGAACAGCTTCGACCCGGGCGTGCTCCTGGCTCCCAAGCTCCACCACCGGGTCTGGAAGCCCGTCGTGGCGGCCGTCCACGGGTTGTGTGCCGGCGGGGGGCAGTATTTCCTCAACGAATCCGACATCATCCTCTGCTCCGACGACGCGGTGTTCTTCGACCCGCACGCCAACGTGGGGATTGTCAGCTCGCTCGAGCCGATAGGGATGCTGCACCGGGGCGTCCCCCTCGGAGACGTCCTGCGCTGGGCGCTCATGGGAAACGAGGAGCGCATCACGGCCGAGACCGCCCTGCGACTCGGGCTGGTGACCGAGGTGGTGCCCCGGGAGCAACTGCGTGACCGCGCCCGGGAGATCGCGTTGTCGATCGCCCGGCGGAATCCCAAGGCCATTCAGGGCACGATCCGAGCCATCTGGGAGTCGCTCGACATGACGCGCACGGCGGCCATTCAAGGCGGGCTGTCCTATACGCATATCGGCAACTACCCGTCGGCCCCGCCGGCGCCGCGGGACAAGAAGGAGACGCAGTACCGCTAGGACGTTTGCGGGGCCACCGCCGCTGCGGCCGCCTCGAGGTAGGGCCACGCCAGGTCAGGCGGGAGGCCGCCGACCAGCGGTTGCAGTCCAAGGGGCATCCCCTCGTCGACCAGGGTGCGGGCCTCCGCGGGCGTGAGAATCTGGTATGCCCCCTTCTCTTCGGCCATCTCTTCGATGGTCGCCGCCCGAGAGATCGACGCCGTTCCCACCCGATGAGCGTTCCACGCGGCGTAGCTGGCCGAGTCCTGGAACAGGTACTGGCCGATTTCGGCCCAGGCCCGCTCCGGGTCGTCGGCGACGAACACCGTGATCGGCACGCCGGCCTGCGGGAAGAAGCAGCCAGGGGCGGAGTCCCCTCCCTCGGCGCGGTAGGCCTCCTCGAGCGTGGCGTCGTGCGTCTCGGCGATGAAGAGCAGGCCGAGGCGAGCCGCTCGCCGCGCCGCCGCCTCGGTGCCGCCGCCGTAGGCCAACGGTGGACCCCCGGGCGTATAGGGCAACGGTGTCACCCGGACCGACCGGCCGTCGATGTCGACCTGCTCCCCGGCCCAGAGTCGTTGGAGCAGGGTGATGCGCTCCTCGACGAGGGCGGCGCGTTGGCGACGGTCGATGCCGAACATGGCGAACTCCTCGGCCCGGTAACCGATGCCGACCACATAGGAGACCCGGCCCCGGCTGACCAGGTCGACGACCGCCATGTCCTCGGCGAGCTTGACCGGCTCGTACAAAGCGAGCAGCAGGGCAGCCACATTGATGGGCATCGACGTAGTCCGAGCGGCAATGGCCGCGGCCAGCGGAATGGGCGACGGAAGATACCCGTCCTCGACTGCGTGATGCTGGCTGAGCACAGCGGCGACGCCACCTCTGCTCTCGGCCCACTCGCACATTTCGATGGTGGTGGCGTAGAGCGCCGCCCGGGCATCCGGATCAGGGGTGCTGGACCGCATGGCGAATCGCATCATGAACACCGCCGATGCGTACCATGCGCCCGACCGGCGTCTCAAGTGCGGAAATCGAAATATGGGTGACCGCTGAGAAGGGCATGCAGACCCTCATCAGGCGAGGATCACACGTCCGCTCGCCTCGTCGACGAATGCGTCATCGCACGCAGAACCCGGCGTCCACCGGCAGCGCCACCCCGGTGATCCATTTGGCCTGGTCCGACACGAGAAACGCGACCGCGTCCGCGATGTCCTCCGGTTCGAGGATGTCAATCGGCATGGCGTTCTGCATGGCCGAGATCGACGTGGTCTCGCCGGCCTTGGCTTGCGCGACAAGTTTGCCCATCGCCTCGTTCATCGTCATGCCCGACTTGACCCCGGTGGGGTGGATGCTGTTGACGCGGATCGACTCGGGGGCAAGGGATGCCGCCAGCTGTTTCATCAGACCGACCAGGCCCGTTTTGGTCGAGGTGTAGGCCAGGGCGCCGATCCCGAGGCCGGCCGTCGGTTTGAGGCCGGCTGTCGAACTGATGATCACGATGTTTCCACCGGGACCCTGAGCCCGCAGCGTCGGCAGGGCCACTGAGATTGTGTTCCAGGCGCCTGTCAGGTTCGTGTCGACGATCGTCCGCCACACGGTGTCGGGATCGCCCCCGTCGGTTAAACGAACGAGGCCGGCGTTGGCGACGATGATGTCGACGCGACCGAGCGACGCCATGCCTTCGTGGAAGGCCTGCTGAAGTCCCGCGAGGTCGCGTACATCGGCGGTGAGTGCGACGACCTTGCGGCCTTGGGCTTCGACGAGTTGCGCGGTCTCGTCGAGTTCGGCCCGCGTCGCGTTGGGATAGTCCATGGCGGGAACGTCGGCGCAGATGTCAATGGCCAGGATGTCAGCACCTTCCCGGGCCAGGCGGACGGCGTGCGCCCGCCCTTGACCACGTGCAGCGCCAGTGACGAATGCAACCTTGCCCTTTGGATCAGCCATCAACACGGCTCCTTTGTCGTCGGCGGATCGTTGGTCTCAGAGAAGAGGCCGGAGGTCGCGCTTGCGGACCTTGCCGGCGGCGGTCCGGGGCAACGAGTCGGTGAGGACGACCTTCGTGGGCAGCTTGTGCGGTGCCAACCCAGCCGAGGACGCGAACTGCCCGAGCGTCTGCACGGTGGGCCCCTGCGTTCCGTCACGGGGGACGACCACGGCGCAGACTGACTCGCCCCAAACCTCGTCGGGCGTCGCGCAGACGGCCACGTCGGCCACGGAAGGATGTCGGGCCAAAACCTCTTCGACTTCCCGGGCCGAGATGTTTTCCCCGCCCCGGATGATGATGTCCTTCACACGATCGGTCACCACGAGGTACCCGTCTTCGTCGAAGCGGGCCAGGTCGCCGGTGCGGAACCACGTCTCGTGGACGAATGCAGCAGCGTCGGTCGCCGCGTCCTGATACCCGAGGAACTGTTTCGGTCCCCTCGCTACGATCTCCCCCTCTTCACCTGGCGCCACGTCGTGGCCGTCCTCGTCGAGGAGCCTGACCTCATTGCCCGGTGTCACCCGGCCGTCGGTGAAGCGTCGCTTGTCCGGCGGTTCGGTCGGACCGCCGGAGCTGATGGCGGGATGCTCGGTCGATCCGTAGGTGCGCCAGGTGACGATGCCGGCCGCCTCACTCCGTTCGACGAGGGCGGGGGGCACGGCCGCCGCGCCGCAGAGGAAGCGTTCCAGTGACGAGATGTCACGTCCGTCCCCTTCCGCCTGGTCGAGCAAGGTCGAGAGGAAGAACGGGGTGCCTGCGCTGGTCGTGATGCGATGCTGCTCAATCAGTTCGGCAGCCGCCCGGGCGCTCCACCGGTCCATCACGACAGTTGTCCCACCAACCGTCAGCGGTCGGAGGAGACCGATCAGCGAAGCCACATGGCCGGCGGGGAACGTCGCGAGCATCCGGCTGCTGGCATCCGTGGGCACGGCTGTGAACCCACAGAGCAGCGTCTCGTGACTGTGTTGTACGCCTTTGGGCGTTGCCGTCGACCCCGACGTGTAGAGGACGCAGGCCACCGACCAAGGGTCGGGCTGAGGACCGGGTGAGACGGGAACCGGTTCGACGGACGCGAACGCCAGAGCGCCGTCGACAGTGACGTCACCGAGGACGACCACGTGTTGGAACCGAGGCAAATTGCTCTGCGCCACGAGCGGACTGACCAGGTCGCGCCCGCGCCACTCCGGTGCGACAACTGCATGCGACGCATCCGTTTCACGGATGGCGTGCACGACCTCGTCGGCCGTCGCCGTTGTCGCGATGGGGACGGCCACTGCGTGCAGCAGCCAGACCGCGGCCAGAATCTCGGTGCCTTCGAGGTCCGCGGGCGCCTGCACGACGACAGCGTTGCCCGCCTTTACTCCTGCGGCAGCCAGACGCCCGGCGGACGTCTGCGCCCGCTCGAGGAGCGCACCCAGGGTGACGACCGTCGCCTCGCCGTCGACTTGGGCGAACACGATGTGATCACCGGAGTGGGAGGCGCAACCGGTCTCGATCGCTTCGCCGACGGTCTGGTCGGGGTACACGCCCGCGACGCGCCAGGCACTTCGGAGCGCGTCGCGGTCCGCCCGTCCACCCCCGGCCACCGTCACAAAGCGAAAGTGCGGATCAGGTCGGCGAGGACGAGTGGCTTGTCGCTCTGCACTGCGTGCCCTGCCCCTTCGACCACGACCACTTCCAGTGTCGGAAGGCGTCGCTGCATCTCGGCGATGTCCTCGTCGAGGACGAAGGGGGACAACCCGCCGCGTACGAAGAGGGTCGGGATCGTGATGGCGCTGACGTCGTCCCAGAGCGAGGTGAAGTCGGCCCAGTTCGGCGCGCCTTCTTTGGCAGATTGGCCTGGTGGGGGGCCGAAGAGGTCATAGCGCCACGTCCATCTGCCGTCGTCGAGTCGTCGCGCGTTGTGCCGCACTCCTCGCCGTACGCCGGCTGCGCCCCGGAAGGGGCTCAGGGCGACCGCAGCGTCGGCCATCTCGTCGAAGCTGTCGTAGATCGGAGGTCCGGCGATGAGCGAGACGGTGCCTCGCTCGGCCGTGCTCAATTGGCGGGACGGGTCGTTGATCTGCGGCGTCACGTCCACAAGCACGGCGCGGCGGCAGAGGTCTGGACGTTGCGCCGCCAGGCGGATCGTCGTGGCCCCGCCGAGCGACATGCCGATGACGCAGCGGGCGGCGGGCGCCACCGATTCCAGGAGCGTGGCCACCGCCTCGGCGTTCTGCCAGGGCCCGTAGTCGCGGTCGTCCCGCCGGTCCGAGTGCCCGTGTCCGGGTAGGTCGACCGCCACGGCGGGGCGGCCCAGGGCCAGCATGACGGTGTCCCAGGTGTGCCCGTTCTGCGCCCCGCCGTGCAGGAAGACGAGTTCCGGCGCGCCCTCACCCCAGCGCAGGTAGGAGATCGTCTGTCCCGAGGGGAGGGTGAAGGACCTTCGGGAAACGACCGGCTGTCCCGTGAGGGGGATGTCCCATTCGGCCGCGTTCTCGCGCAACAGCCCGAACTCGTCGTACTCGTCCGAATCCAGTGTGTCCCGTAGCGAGGTCATGGAGCTGGCGGCCCCGTCGCCGTCGCTAGACCCGCTCGATGATCACGGCCGGGGCCATGCCGCCGCCGGCACACATGGTGATGAGAGCGACCTGCTTGTCCTGACGCTCGAGCTCGTCCAACGCCGTCCCGACCAGGAGCGATCCGGTGGCGCCGATGGGGTGGCCCAACGCGATGGCGCCGCCGTTGACATTGATCTTCTCGCGGTCGATGTCGAGGTCGCGGATGAACTTCTCCGGCACGACGGCGAAGGCCTCGTTGACCTCGAACAGGTCGATGTCGCTCAAGGACAGGCCAGCCTTGGCGAGGACCTTGCGGGTGGCCGGGACGGGCGCGTTCAGCATGAGCGTGGGGTCGTCGCCCGATGTTGGCCATGGCCACGATCCGGGCTCGAGGCCTCAGGCCGTGCGTGGTGGCGTACTCCGGGCTCGTGATGAGCAGGGCTGCCGCCCCGTCGACGACCCCGGACGAGTTGCCCGCATGGTGCACATGGGTGATCTCGAGGTCCGGGGAACTTCTGCAGGACGAGCGAGCGGTACGTCGTTCCGTTCTCGTCGAGCGGGATGTCGGCCAACGCTTCGAACGATGAGGGCAACGAGGCCGAGTGAGTCGACCGTCGTTCCCGGGCGTGGGTACTCCTCCCGGTCAAGGAGGGCCGTGCCGTCGACGTCGTACACGGGCACGATCGACCTTTCGAAGCGTCCCTCCTTGATGGCGATGTCGGCACGGCGCTGCGACTCTGCCGCCAGTGCATCGACGGCCCGCCGGTCGATCTTCTCCAGCGTCGCGATGGCGTCCGCCGCAACGCCCTGGTTCGTCTGCGGATGGATGGCACGCAGGTGATCGTTGCCGCTGTCGAGGAAGGGCGACCGTGACTTCGAGACGTTGCCGGCGTAGGACGACATCATCTCGGTGCCGCCGGCGATGACCACGTCCTCCATGCCGGACAGCACGGACGCCGCGGCGAAGTTCACCGACGATGATGCCGGATCCGCAGAAGCGGTCCAGGGTCACGCCGCTGGCGGTCATGGCGTAGCCGGCGTCGAGGGCGGCCATGCGGCCGAGGTCGCCACCCTGCGTTCCGACCTGCATCGATGTGCCCCAGACGATGTCGTCCACGTCACCGGTGTCGAGCCCGTTGCGCTCGGCCAGCGCTCGGAGCACGGTGGCGCCCAGCTACTTGCGGATGCAGTCCGGCCAATGCGCCCTTGCCGACCTTGCCGATTCCCCGCGGGGTGCGGCAGGCGTCGATGATCCAAGCCTCGGTCACGGCGTTCTCCTCGTTTCTTACGTCGATCGGGGGCGGCCCCCTGGAGGACGTGTGGCTAAAGAGTATCCCAAATAGAGGAACCAAATCGAGTCGGTTCGGCGACTCGATGCCACGTCGTCGGGCGGAGAGGTCGGACCGCGAAGCTCGTGCGATCGTGAGGGAGAGTGGGACGAACCGCCTGCTAGACCGAAGAGCAATGCCCAGGGACATCAGGGAGCTGCGCGACGACCCGGAGGCTTACGCCGCCGAGCTGCGCCGAAGATGGGGCGGCTTGCTCAGCTACCGCTACATCGGCCGGAGCTGGCCCTCCATGGATCTGGGCCCGACCGACAACACCGTCACGCTCCGCCGCGACATGCGCGGCCCGACCGGCGCCGTCCTCCTGGCCGTTCTCGGGATCGCCGCCCCTGAAGGTGGGGGCAGGAGTGACCTCGAGGCGGTCCCCAACCCCGTGATCCACTCCTGCCAGGTGCTCGACCCGGGGTACGACGTCCGTCGGCTCGAGGTGGTGTCCGAGGTCCTGAAGCTAGGGCGACAAATGGGCTACAGCCGCTCACGCATTGTCGACGCGGACGAGCCCGCCCGGGTGCTCGCGCTGACCCAAGGGCAGGGGATCAGCCTCGGCGCCCCGCCGGCCGGACTCGAGCGGATGCCGGTGGAGCCGATTGTCGTGGACGACGGCCCGGACCTCCCTCCGCTCTGGCAGGTCTTCGGTGCGGCCCGTCGCGCTGACGGTCATTGGGCGCTTCCGGAATTGTCGCCGGAAGTCGCCTCGCCCGATGCCGCGCTGCACCTAGGCCCTCAGTTCGTCCTTCTCGAGACCGCGGCGTTGGATCTGGTGGCCGGGGCGTCCGGGACCGTTCAGGTGCGTGCCACCTCGTCCCACGTCATGTTCCTGGCCCGCGGCAAGGTCGGGCCGTTCCGCACGGATGCCGAGCTGATCCCGGGATCCGACGGAGTGACGGCGGCGCGGGTCGTCCTCCACGACGAGGGTGACGGCGACCGTGCCGTGACCGCCGCTTCGTATCAGTTTCAGGGTGCGGGCTAACGCCTCGGCAGGGCGCAACCTTGTCGAGGTGGTGCAACCGTGTACGCAGAAATTCCACCCGAAGTCCGCCTCGCGGGCGGATGCGTAGAGTGAGGACCCGTATGCTCCTCCATGACATGAAGACCGAGATCGCCAAGCCGGTGGCCTCGGGCAACGGTTCCTAAGGGGGAAACGTGGACATCAACGACATGGTCCTGGTCAGCGTCGACGACCACGTGGTCGAGCCGCCGGACCTCTTCAAGGACCGCCTGCCGAAGAAGTACGCCGACCTGGCTCCGCAATTCCTCACGAAGGAGGACGGGACCAACGTCTGGAGCTACGAGGGCACCGAGGTCGGCAACGTCGCCCTGAACGCCGTGGCCGGCCGCCCGAAGGACGAGTACGGCATTGAGCCGACTTCTTTCAGCGATATCCGCCCGGGCTGCTACGACGTGAACGAGCGCGTGAAGGACATGAACGCGAACGGGGTGCTGGGCGCTCTCTGCTTCCCGTCCTTCCCGCAGTTCTGTGGGCAGCTCTTCGCCAGGACCGACGACAAGGACGTGGCGCTGGCCATGATCCAGGCGTACAACGACTGGCACATCGACGAATGGTGTGGCTCGCACCCGGGCCGCTTCATCCCGCTCGCCCTGCCGGCGATCTGGGACCCCGAGGTCATGGCGGCCGAGGTCCGCCGCACGGCGGCCAAGGGTGCCCACGCCGTCACCTTTTCCGAGAACCCTTCGAAGCTGGGCTGGCCCAGCCTGCACTCGGACCACTGGGACCCCTTGTGGAAGGCCTGCAGCGAGGAGGGCGTCGTGGCCTGCATGCACATCGGGTCGTCTTCGCAAATGGTCGTCACGTCGCCGGACGCGCCCATCGACTGCCTGATCACGTTGACGCCGCTCAACATCGTGCAGGCTGCGACGGACCTGATCTGGTCTTCGGTGTTCCGTCGGTTCCCCGATGTGCGGGTGGCCCTCTCCGAGGGAGGCATCGGATGGATTCCGTACTTCCTGGAGCGCATCGACTACCAGTACAAGCAGCACCACACGTGGACCGGCCAGGACTTCGGGGACAAGCTGCCCAGCGAGGTCTTCGACGAGCACGTGTTGACCTGCTTCATCGACGACCGCTTCGGCGTGGCCAGTCGCGAGTTCCTGAACATGGACAACGTGATGTGGGAGTGCGACTACCCGCACTCGGACTCGACCTGGCCGTTCTCGCCCGAGGAACTGGGTCTGTACCTCCAGGGTGTCAGCGACTACGACATCGACCGCATCACGCACACGAACGCCATGCGCCACTTCGCCTATGACCCGTTCTCGCTCCTCGGTGGGCGCGAGAACTGCACGGTCGGTGCTCTGCGGGAACGAGCGGTGGGCCATGACGTCTCGGTGCGCTCGACGCAGGCCCAAGGCGAAGGCGACCGGCGTGGTCAAGTCCTCCGACCTCGGCAAGGCGGTCGCGCGCCGGCCGGTCGAGGCTCGCTAGCCCGAGTCGGGCTGGCTGAAGCCGCTGCATTGGAATACGGTCCAACGTTCGTGAGCGCTCTGAGTCCAGCCCGCGTGTCCCGCTCCATGAGCGGGCCGCTGGAGGGCGTGCGGGTGGTCGAACTCGGGGTCTGGGTCGCCGGCCCCGGCGCCGGCGGCATCCTGGCCGACTGGGGTGCGGACGTGGTGAAGATCGAGCCGCCCGAGGGAGACCCGTGCCGGACCTTCCTCAACGTCCTCGGCGGTGACCTGCCGTCCAATCCGGTGTTCGAGTTGGACAACCGGGGCAAGCGCGCCATCGCCCTCGACCTCTCGAGCGAACGTGGCCTGGACCTGGCGCATCAGCTGGTGGCAGAGGCCGACGTCTTCCTGACCAACCTGCGCCCGGCCGCCCTCGAACGCATCGGGCTCGGCCCCGACCAGGTGCACGAGCGCCACCCCGGCCTCGTCTACGCCATCATCACCGGCTACGGCCTGGAGGGTCCCGACGCGGATCGGGGCGCCTACGACGTCGCCGCCTTTTGGTCGCGGGCCGGGATCGCCGAGTCGCTGCGCGCGCCGGGTGGCGCGCTGCCCTTCCAGCGAGGCGGCATGGGCGACCACTCGGCCGCCATGACCGGTGCCGCCATGATCAGTGCCGCCCTCGTCGAGCACGCCCGCACCGGCCGGGGCCAGGTCGTCTCGACCTCCCTGCTGCGCCAGGGCTGTTACACCATCGGCTTCGACCTCAACGTCATGCTCATGTGGGGCCGGTCGCTGAATGTCGGCGTGCGCGAGACGATGTACAGCCCCGTCGTGAACAATTACACGGCGGGGGACGGTCGCCCCTTCTGGATCGTCGGCCTCGAGGGAGACCGCCACTGGCCCGCCCTGGCCCGTGCGGTCGGCCGTCCCGAGTGGCTCACGGACGAGCGCTTCGCCACCGGCACCGGCGCGGGCGATCAACGCCCGCGAGCTGATCGGCCTGCTGGACGAGATCTTCGCCACGCGGCCGCTCGACGAATGGGCCGAGGCCTTCGATGCCGAGCCCGAGCTCTTCTGGAGTCCGGGTCAACACCATCGAGGACGTGATCGCAGACGAGCAGTTCCTGGCGGCCAAGTCGGTCGTCGATGTGCCCGACGAGCAGAGCAGCATGCCCATGCTGGCGACGCCGGCCGACTTCGACGGCGAGCCGCCGCGCCCTCGCTTTCGGGCGCCTCACCCCGGCGAGCACACTCGCGAGATCTTGGCGGAGCTCAAGCTCTCCGCCGACGACATCGAGGCACTGGTGGACTCGGGTGTTGCCATCGCCGGGACCGCGGGAGGCAGCTGACCTCTCACGGTCAAAGGCACAGCCCCTGCGGCTGTGCGGCTGGTGAACGGTGGGCGGGAGGGCCGAGATCCGAGGCTCCATCACGTCGTATCCTCGGGCAGCGCCGCGACGTGCGGCGTCCTGAGAGGGCCGACGCAGATCTGCCTCCAGAGGTATTTCGATGGGCAGGCAGATCTCGTTGGTCTACCTGCCCCTTACAAGGAGGGTCATCGTGGCCAGCACACGAGAGTCAGCATTCCAAGCGATGCCGGGCGCGGCGCCGGACGTCATGCGGGACTACGACCTGGCCACGCTCGGGTACGAGGAGATCGAGTACAGCTTCGAGGGGACGGCGACCTCGTACGAGCTGCAGGGCGAGCGCGGCGCCGACGGCCGCTGGGACGTGAGCCCCGGTGCCGAGGCTCCCTTCCGGACCCGGTTCGTGGCGCGCTGGCCCTAGGACCCGCTGCGGTTCAGTGGGACGGTCGTGGTCGAGTGGCACAACGTGTCGGCCGGCATCGACGCCGCTCCCGACTGGGGGTTCTTCCATCGCTCCCTGGCCGCAGCGGGTCACGCCTGG
The DNA here is from genome assembly GCA_963731065.1 of uncultured Acidimicrobiaceae bacterium. Lineage (GTDB taxonomy): Bacteria > Actinomycetota > Acidimicrobiia > Acidimicrobiales > RAAP-2 > Bog-473. Next base: position 16,271 of record CAVSUH010000008.1, read on the forward strand.
GTCGGCGTGTCGGCGCAGAAGGTCGGCATCGACGGGGGAGGCTTCGTCGAGAGCATCCACCTCAAGCTGCTGGCGCCGGAGCGCTATGCGGAGCTGGAGCATCCCGGCGACGCCTGGTCCTTCGACATCTTCACGCAGGTCGGTGCGTTGCTCCAGCTGCCCAGCGACGAGAACCCGCTGGTCGGGCTGGCGCCGACGCAGATCCTCGCTGCGGGCGAGTCCCAGTCCGCCGCCTGCCTGGTGACGTACATCAACGCCATCGATCCCCATGCGCAGCTGTTCGACGGGTTCTTCGTGCACGGCCGGCCGGCGTCGGGCGTCTCCATCGACGGCGTGTTCATCCCGGCGTCGCAGCGCTTGGGCATGGAGGCGACCCGGGTGGCGATCTCGTCGACGGGGTGAGCGCATCCGTGACGACGCCCGGGTGCCGGTGCTCGTGCTGCAGAGCGAGACCGACGTGGTCCTGCTCGGGGGCGGCCTGGCGGAGCAGCCCGACTCCGACCGCCTCCGGATCTGGGAGATGGCGGGCGCGGCGCACGCCGACACCTACACCGTGAGCGCGGGACGGCACGACGACGGCACGTTGACCGCCGAGCGCATGGCCGAGCTGCTGCGGCCGACGACGAACCTCATGATCGGCCAGACGGACACGCCGATCAACGCCGGGCCGCAACAGCACTACGTGGCCCAGGCCGCCTTGCGCACCTGCGCCCGGTGGGCGGCGGGTGGGGAGGCTCCCCCTCGGGACCCTCCCTCGAGCTCAACGCGGACCGGACGGGCTACGTCCTGGACGAGCACGGCATCGCCAAGGGCGGGATCCGCACGCCGTGGGTCGACGTGCCGACCGCCGTCATGGGCGGGCTCGGGCAGACCGGCGAGACCTTCGCCATGCTCTTCGGCCGCACCGAGCCCTTCGACGAGGCCACCCTGTCGAAGCTCTACCCCGGGGGCGAGGACGAGTATCTGGAGCGGTTCGCGGCGTCGTTGGATGCGGCCATCGCCGCCGGGTTCCTGCTGGAGGAGGACCGCATGGAGATTCTGGCGGTGGCGGCCCACTCGTACCCCCTGCGGCTCGCCGACGGGTGACAACGTCCGTCGGGGGCGGAATTCATCATGCTCTTTCCGCCTTTCCGCAGTGGCAGGTTCCCGAGCCGATGAGGAATTATCGCCCTTGACCTGAGACGTCGCTCCCGACCTGAGCCTGCGGACCCGCTCTGCTAGGGTGCAAAAAAGAGGGTCCTCTTTTACCCTGGGGAGGGTGCATGGAGCAGTCAATGTTGCGCTGTGAGGGCCTGCGCAAGAGCTACGGCGACCGCGAGGCCGTCAAGGGCGTGTCCTTCTCCATCGCGGAGGGCGAGTGCTACGGCCTGCTCGGGCCCAACGGTGCCGGGAAGACCACCACCATCTCCATGCTGTGCGGCCTCATCATCCCCGACCAGGGAGAGGTCACCGTCGACGGCTTCGCCGGCGGGACCCTCGAGGCCAAGGCGGCGGTGGGCTACGTCCCCCAGGACCTGGCCCTCTACCCCGACCTCTCGGCCGTCGAGAACCTGACCTTCTTCGGCCAGCTCTACGGGCTGGGCGGCAAGGAGCTCCAGGGCCGCATCGGCGAGACGCTGGAGCTGGTCGGGCTGGCGGACCGGGGCAAGGACCGGATCGGGACCTACTCGGGCGGCATGAAGCGGCGGGCCAACATGGCGGCAGGGCTGCTGCACCGGCCCAAGCTGCTCGTCCTCGACGAGCCCACGGTCGGCGTCGACCCCCAGAGCCGCAACTCCATCCTCGAGACGGTCGGCCGGCTCGGCATCGCGGTGCTCTACACGACCCATTACATGGAGGAGGCGGCCCGGCTGTGCGACCGCATCGGCATCATCGATGACGGCCAGCTGGTGGCCGAGGGGACGGCCGAGTCGCTGATCGGCACGCACGGCGGCAAGGACAAGGTGCACCTGTCCTGTGACGAGGCCTCGCTCGACGATGCTGTCCGCCGCCTGCCTCGAGCTCCACAACGTCCACGACGTCCACGAGCACGAAGGCAGCCTGGAGCTGACCACCGACCACGGCCCGGCCGTCCTCTCCGCCGTGGTCGCCGTCGCCACCAAGCACGGCGTCGATCTCACGGGAGTCGAGGTGCGCACGCCGAACCTCGAGGACGTCTTCTTGACCCTGACCGGGAAAGAGCTTCGGGATTGATCCGCGTCATCGCGTGGAACGAGCTCCGCCGCCGGCTGCGCGATCGCTCCGTCCTCATCGGATGCCTGGCCGCGCCGCTCCTCATGGCGGCCGTCCTCGGGCTGTCCTTCGCCGGCGGGGCCAACGTGGCCCCGGTCCACATCGGCGTGGCGGGGGCCTCGCCCCAGATGCTGACGGCGGCGCTGCCGCCAGCCAGCTCCCGAAGAACGTCACGGTCACCACGATGCCCAGCCAGCAGTCGGTCAAGGACGCCGTGGCGAACGGCACCCTCGACGGCGGGGTGGCGGTCCTGCCGTCGCAGCTGCGCCTGCACACCCTGCTCATCCCGATCGTCGACCCCGGTGCGACCCACACGCCCGGCTTCGACGTCGTGACCAAGGGCACGTCGCCGCTGGGGGAGGAGTACGCCGAGTCGGTCGCGGCCGGGATCTCGAGCGTCATGTACGCGAGCCGGGTGCCGCACGACGAGGCGGTGTCGGCGCTCACGGCTGATCCGACAGAGGCGACGGTGGCGATCAACAGCCAGGACGTGGGTCACGGCGGCAAGGTCAACCTGAACTTCTTCGCGCCCAACATCGCCGTCGTCTTCCTCTTCATCGGCAGCGGTCTCGGCATGCGCTCCTTGCTGATGGAGAGGTCGGCCGGCACGCTGGCCCGGATCACGGCGGCACCGGTGCGGCCGACCCAGATCGTCCTCGGCAAGCTGCTGGCGATCTTCCTCACCGGGCATGGCGACCATCTTCGTGATCTGGGCGGTGACGACCTACGGCTTCGGCGCCGACTGGGGCAACCTGCTCGGCGTCCTGTTGATGGCGATCGGCGCCACGGCCGCCATGTGCGGCATCGGCGTCTTCCTGACGTCGCTGGCCAAGAACGAGCAGCAGGCCTTCGGCATCACGCTGCTCGTCGGCCTCTTCCTGGCGCTGGTCGGTGGGAACCTGCTGCCGTCCGGCTCGCTGCCCGACGCCTTCCAGGTGCTGGCGCTGGGCACGCCGAACGGTTGGGCCCTGGTCGGGTTCGGCCGCCTCGACCAGCTCGGTGAGCCGGCGAGCAGCATCATCGGGCCCTTCGTGATCCTGCTGGTCATCGCCGTGGTCGCCGGCGGCCTGGCCATGACCCGCGTGCGGCGGATGGTGGAGCCGTGACGTGATCGCCGTCATCTGGGTGAACCTGCGCCGGGCCATGGGCGACCGCCGCCTGCTCATCATCGGCACGCTGGTGCCGGTCGTCATCATCCTGATCACGGGGCTGCTCGAGGGCAGCCCCAAGGAGCCGATCGGTCTGTACCACCCGTCGGCCCGGCTGCTGCACCTGGCGCAGACGACCGACGGCGTGAAGGTGCGCGTCGAGAGCACCGAAGCAGGATCTGACCGACGACATCCTGCGGGGCCGGGTGGTGGCGGGGATCGTGCAGCTGCCGGCACCCGGAAACTCCGTGCGGGCGGACTTCCTCGTGGAGTCGTCGACCACCGACGCCGTGCAGGCCCGCACGGACGCGGTGGCGCTCATGGACCTGATGGCGGCCGAGGGCTCGAACACGAAGTTCACCGACGCCACACTGCAGGGCGACGCCGGTCGAGGCGCCGCTGAGCCCGTTCTGGTACGTGGCGCCGGCCAACCTGGTGTTGTTCATGGGCATCGCCGTGCTGGTGCTGGCGGCCGGCATGGTCGAGACGCGACGGTTGGGGGTGCTGCAGCGGTTGTCCGCTGCGCCGGTGCACAAGCGCGCCATCGTCTTCGGTCAGATGGCCAGCATGATGGTCACCGCGGTCAGCATGGCGATCGGGTTGATCTTCGTCGGGTACGTGCTGTTCCGGGTGCACTGGGGCAATCCGGCGAGCGTGTTCCTGGTGATTCTGTTTCTCGGGATCAGCGTGGCGGCACTGGCCGTGATCATCGGGACGTGGGCGCGCTCGCAGGAACAGGCCATCGCCACCGCCGTGATCGTCGCCATCATCGCCGGCATGCTCGGCGGATGCGTCTACCAGTTGAGCGCGGTGAGCACGACCGTGAAGAACGTGGGGCACATCGTGCCGCAGGCGTGGGCCATGGACGCGTTCGTGAAGCTGATTTCGGACCACGCGACGTTCTGGCGAGACGTTGCCCGAGATCGGCGCGTTGGCGGCGTTCGCGGTGGTCCTGAGCGTGCTGGCGGTCTGGTACTACTCGCGCAAGGTGTTCTCGACGACGTGAGCCGGGCCGCTGCCGCCGTCGTTCAGCGCAGGTAGCTGCCAATCGCCTCGAGGTGGCGGCGCATGCGCCGGCGGGCCAGCTCGACATCGCCGCCGGTGATGGCATCGGCGATGGCGCCGTGGGCCTTGGAGACCTCGAGGGCGGCGACCGCCCGCTCCTCGTCGGTGACCTCTTCGACCTGGTGCAGGCGCATCAGGCGGAGTAGGACGAGCAGCACCAGCTCGAGTGCGCGGTTGCCGGCCATCCCGGCGATCACCGCATGAAGGTCGTGGCCCCCGTCAGCGAACTCCGCGATGGACAGCTCGCGCTCCTGTTCGAGCGCGTCGCGCAATTCGGAGTCGGATCGATCGTGTCCGGGCGATCGCCAAGTCGACCAGCGCCATCTCGACTCTGACACGCAGCTCAACGAGATCGGCCATGGAGATGTCGCGGCGGGCCAGGTAGACGGCAACGACGTCGCTGACGCCGCGCACGCTGGGTGCACTGACGAAGAGGCCGCCGCCGGGGCCGCGCCGCATGGTGGCGATCTGATGGTGCTCCAGGAGGCGGAGCGCCTCTCTAAAGACGGCTCGGCTCGCGCCGTAGCGCTCGATCAGCGCCGCCTGCGAACCCAACAGCGTCCCCGGCGGGAGGTCGTCGGCCACGACATCCTGCAGGATGGCCCGCGCCACGTCCTCGGCCCGCTTGTTGCTGACACCGCCACCGAGCGCCACGCTGCGGGGCAGGAACTGGCGGGACAGCTTGCGGTTCTGCAGGAAGGCGGACTCGGCCTCGAGGTGGCGCTGCATGCGGCGAGCGGCGGTGTCGGGGTCGTGGTCCAGCACTGCATCGATGATGCGGGCGTGCGCCTGCCGTGACGCCGACAACGTGCCTTCACCCAGCGAACCGGCGCCGCCCCGGAAGTAGAGGAACGCGACCCGGTTGAGAATGTCGACGAAGAGCTCGAGGGCCGGGTTGCGCGTGAGCGCGGCCAGCCGGGCGTGCAGGGCACGGTGGTCCCGCACCTCGGCCGCTTCCAGCTTGCGCAGTTCGACGGCGTCGTCCGCAGTCAGCCGTTCGGCGGCCAACTCGGCTGCGATGACCTCGAGGATGATGCGCGCCTCGAAGACCTCATCGAGGCGGGTGTTGGCCCGATGCAGGTACAGCACCGCGGCGTCGATGATGGCGTCGACCGTCGGCTCTGTCACGACCAGCCCGCCGCCGGGGCCTCGTCGCATGAAGGCCACTTGCTGGTTCTCGACCAGTCGCACGGCCTCGCGGAACACGGCCCGACTCACCCCATAACGCGCGATGAGTTCTGACTGGGATCCCAGCACTTCGCCCACCGGCCAGCCCCGGTCGACAACATCGGTGAGAATGCGCCGGGCCACGTTCGCGGCCAGCTTCGACTCGGCGTCCGTCGGCGGTGACACGGTGCCCGCCGCCGGTACGACGAGGGCGGGGGAGGGGGCGGCGGCCATCAGAAATAGGTTATACTCAATAGGTGTCAGGAGCCTTGAACCCCAGGTGGAACGGCCAATGACCGACACGGTGACGGACCTGGCCGACCCGGTCATGTTCGCCGATCCGTTCCCACGCTACGCGGAGCTGCGCCGGCGCGGAGCGGTGTCACCGGCCTACTCCAAGCAGCTGATGGGCGGCGCCGGCTTCATGCTGACCCGGCACGAGCACGTGCTGCTGCTGCACAACGACGTCCGCTTCTCGAGCGACCCGACGCGCGGCGGCTCGGGCTTCATGATGCGGCACCTGCCCAAGATGTTCCGCCTCCTGACCGACTCCATGGTCTACAAGGACGACCCCGACCACGCCCGCCTGCGTCGGCTCGTCAACAAGGCCTTCACACCCCGCATGGTCCAGCAGATGACGGGGGACATCGAACAGATCGTGCGCGGTCTTCTGGACGACCTCGAACTGCGTGGCAGGTCGACGGTCGACCTGGTGGCGGACTTCGCCACGCCGCTGCCCTTGTCGGTGATCTCGACCATGCTCGGCGTGGGGGACGAGGACCGGGACGAGTTCCATGTCCTGATGGAACGGTTCGTCGCCCGGCTGGGGAGCGGGTCCGCCGTCGACGCAGTGCGAACGATCCCGACGGCCCGGAAGCTCTACGCCGTGCTGGAGCGCCTGGCCGAGCAGCGCCGTGCCGCCCCCGACGACGGGTTGATCTCCGGTTTGCTGGCGGCCAACGAGGACGGCGACTCCTTGAGCGACGACGAGGTCATCGCCATGATCTTCTTGCTGATGTTGGCCGGGCACGACACGACGGCGAATTTGATCGGCAGCTCGGCCGTGGCGCTGATGGAACACCCGGAACAGGCAGCCCGTTGGCGGGACGAGCCCGGGCTGACGGTGACGGCGGTGGAGGAGTTGTTGCGCTTCACGACGCCGGTCCCCTGCGGCACGGCCCGGACCTTGTTGGACGAGGTCTCGATCGACGGCACTGTGATGCCCAAGGGATCCAAGGTGATGGGGATGATCATTTCGGCCAACCGGGACGAGGCGGTGTTCGACCAGCCGGATGCGCTCGACCTGGGCCGGGACCCCAACCGGCACCTGACCTTCGCCTTCGGGAAGCACTTCTGCCTGGGCAACCAGCTGGCACGGCTGGAGGGGCAGATCGCCATCGGCGCGCTGGTCCGGCGTTTCCCCTCGATGCGGCTGGCCGTGCCTCGTGACCGGCTCCAGTACAAGCCCGTCCAGGCCTTACGTGGTTTCCGGGCGCTTCCTGTCAATCTGCAGTAGCGGGTCGAGCCGGGCGGTCGGACTGGGCCCATTGCCGCTCTGAGTCACCAGATGAAGGGCACCAGCCGTTTGTGCCCGGCCGCGTAGGCGACGTAGCGGTCACCGAGCTGCAGAAGGAGCGCCCGTTCTTCCACGCGGATCCGGAAGAGGAAGCCGCAGAACACGCTGGCCGTGAGCCAGGCGAAGGACCACCAGGATCCGAGGAAGAGCCCCACGCCCATGACCATGAGGAGAACGGCGGCGTAGCTCGGATGGCGCACGAACTGGTACGGGCCGCTGGTGATCACAGGTTGGTCGGCACTCGTCTGGACCTTGAACGTGAAGTACCGGCCGAGCGCGCGGAAGCTCCAGAACCGCAGTGCGATGCCGCACCAGAAGACGACGAGCCCGACCCAGGCCACGTCCGGACTGATCCGGCCGGACGAGACGTTGCGGGTGAGGACGACAGCTCCCACGATCCCCACGATGGAGGCGACGCGGATATACATGCGGCTGCCTTGGTCGGACAGGGTGGCTTCCGGTCGTCGGTTCGTCGACTCCCGCAACTCCACGAGAAGCCACACGACGGCGCTGGCCACGAGGAGCCAGCGGGCGGCGGGCGGCGCCGCCGTGAAGGGATGCACGACGGCGACGCTACCTCCGGCGGTTGGTCTCCCACTGGTCGCGGCTGAAGTAACTCTGGTCCTCGCCCCAGCCTTCGACTCCGTCGTCCCAGCGCCAGTGGACGAGGGAGTCGCCGCCGTGCCCACGCCAGTGCCGGCTCAGCCGCGTCGCCCCGGACCGAGAGGCGACGGTCGAACTCGTCAACCGCCTCCAGCTCGATGGACAGCGGCCATCCCGTCGTCGAGTCGAAGGTGACCCGTCGCTCGCCGGCCAGAATGTGGCCGTATTCGCCACCGCGTAGGAGGAATCCGCAGGAGATCGGGCTCGACCTCGGGGCCCGGAATGGCATAGGTGAGCCAGGCTTCACCCGGTCCGGCAGCGCAGAAGGAGTAGCCGACGCCGCCGAACGATCCTGCATCTGACCGATTCCGGGTCGAGTGCTTCGCGGACGACCGGCCCTCGGGGTTGTCGTTGCGAGGCTTCGGGCGTCCCATTGGCCGGGGCCCCCAAGACCGGTCACGTACGGAGTAGCAGTCGATCGGGATCACCTCGCCGTGCAGCACCATCGTCCCTGTCACGTGGCCGGCCTGATCGAAGTGGGCACCCTTCAAGAAGGGGACGACGCCGTTCGGATGCGGGATTGGGTTTCATGATGGCCTCGAAGACGAGGTCCACCTCGAGCGCGCCGGGGTCGCTGTAGGTGACGGCGTAGGTGGTCAGTGGTTCGACGACCCGGACATGGACACCGTTGGGCCATTCGAAGTCCCGCATGTCTCGCTGCGAACGGGGAGGGAGTTGCAGCCCTGAATATTCGGCCCGATAGGCCAGCTCCCACGGGTAGGCGGCCCGGTCGTCCCACACCCAGGCCCCGCCATTGCAGATGTTGGCGTTCGGTCGGGCCTGGCAGTACGTCCAGCCACCGAGATTGCGCTCCGGCACGTTCCAGGAGAACCAGCACGTCTCGGTCTCCCACCAGCGGTCGGTGAGCTCCTCGTCGTGGAAGTCGTCGTCCGCCGGGACGAGGTCGCGGTAGGTGCGTTCGCTGCGCAGCTGGTCCAGGTCGACTCCGAAAGCAGTGCTCATGCCCGTGCTCATCGGAGTGGGGGCCAGTGTCGGTCGGCGAGCACGCCCATGGAGGGACGGGCGAGCTCGGTGTCACGAGCGATCCGGCGCCAGAGCATGAGGATGTAGTCCTCCTCGGACACGCCTCCCGCCGCCACCGCCGCTGCGGCGTCCGCCCGGCCGGCCCGCACCGAGTCGGGGCGACCGCCGAGCAACTTCTCCAGGTCCTGCAGCTCGCATTCCTCGTAGGAGGGGCCGTAGGTATCGACGCGGGCCAGGTACTTGACGATGCGGGCGACCCCCTTCCCGCGTGCTTGCGCCAGCGGATCCGTCGTGCGGGGAACGATGACGTCGCGCAACTGCGTGAGCACGGCGTCGTACATCCAGTCGCTGTCACGGCGCTCCCGGGGCTGGGGTGTCTCGGCCGGGGTCAGCTCCAGGCCGTTGGCCGCGGCCAAGGCCTCCAGCCACAGTCGCCGGTGGAGGACCTGGTAGATGAACCCGTTGCCGACGTCGCTGCCGCCGCCGTCCCCGCCACCCTGTCCGTCGTCCCCCTCGTCGAGGCCCCCGGTGGCCCATCACCTGGAGCTTGGTCTCGGCCATCACCTGGTAGTAGCGCACGCGGCTCGTCGTCCACGACGTTGCCCGACAGCGCCTCGTACTCGCGCAGGCCGCGTCGGGAAGTCGGTGAAGGGCTCCTGCGTCGCCCGCAGCGACAGCCAGGCGATGTCGTCCATGGGGTCGCCCAGGTGCGCCAGCTCCCAGTCGACGACAGCGGTCACCCTCCCGCCGAGCGTACATGAAGTTGCCCGGTCCCGTGTCCCCCTGCACCAACACGGGCGGCCCGTCGTAGGCGGGAATGTGGTCCCGCAGCCAGCGCAGCGAGAAGAGAAGGGCCGGGTCCGGGGTACCGCCCCGTGCCGCCAACACCCGCGTCCCACTCGTCGAGCTCAGCCACGACGGCCTCGGCGATCGAGCCGACAGGAGGGAACGCAGGGGAGGTCCAGCGCCGACGGCATCGAGCCCAGTGCAGCGCCGCCAAGCTTCGTCATGAAGTCCCGCGCCGTCGCCTCCTGCTTCGCCGGGTCGGTGATGCGAGAGAACCAGTTCCCACCCTCGACCCGCTCCGACAACATCGCCTGGTGCACCGGATGCACGCCGAGCACGCGGGGCACCGGCACCGGCCCGTCCTGCAGAGCCAGGTACACGGTCGCCTCCCGGTGCAGCGTCCACGGATCCTTGGTCACGCCGGGGTCGGAGCGGTCGTAGCGCAAGAACAGCGACGTCACCGTCGCCGTCCGCACCTTCGAGGTCGATGAACCACGCCTCCTTGCGTGCGCCGCCCGGCATGCGGTCGGCCAGCACGCACTCGCCCCTCGCCGACCTCTTCGATCCACGAGACCAGGTCGTCGGGCAGTCCGACGGCGCCGTCGCTCACACGATGCGGGTGTCGTGCGACGCCCAGTACTGCTCGCGCAACACACCCTTGTACAGCTTCCCGGTCGGAAGTCGAGGCAGCTCGTCCACGAAGTCCACGCTGCGCGGGCACTTGAAGTGGGCCAGGTGCTCGCGGCAGAAGGCGATCAGCGCACGCTCCAGCGCGTCGTCGCCCGTCGACCCCGTCGACGAGCTGGACCACGGCCTTGACCTCTTCCCCCAGGTCTTCGTTCGGCACGCCGATCACGGCGGCATCGAGCACCGAGGGGTACGTCACGAGGAGGTTCTCCGTCTCCTGCGGGTAGATGTTCACTCCGCCGGAGATGATCATGTGCGCCTTGCGGTCGGTGAGGAACAGGTAGCCGTCCGCGTCCAGATAGCCCACGTCGCCCACCGTCGACGTTTTCCCGTCGTCCCGCCGGGAACCCGCCGTCTTCGTCGGGGTCGTTGAAGTACTCGAAGTCGGTGGCGCCGGCGAACCACACCGTGCCCGAAGTGCCGACCGGGCACGGCCGCCCGTCATCGTCGAGGATGTGGATGTCGCTCAGCACCGACCGCCCGACGCTGCCCTTGTGCGCCAGCCAGTCGTCGGACGTGATGAACGTGCAGCCGTTGCCCTCGGTCGCGGCGTAGTACTCGAGCAGGATCGGCCCGAACCACTCGATCATCTGCTCCTTCACGGGCACCGGGCAGGGCGCGGCGGCGTGGATGATGACCTCCAAGCGACGACAGGTCGGCGGCGGCGCGGACCTCGTCGGGCAGCTTCAGCATGCGGCTGAACATGGTGGGGACCACCTGCGAGTGCGTGACCCCGTACCGGCCCACCAGCTCGAGATACAGCGCCGGGTCGAAGTGCTCCATCACGACCGCCGTCGACTTCATCCGCAGGGCGATGGCCACGCTCACCTGCGGGGCGGTGTGGTACAGCGGAGCCGGCGACAGGTACACCATGCCCTCGCGGCAGCGCCAGAGGGCGGCGATGCCGAGCACGGCGATGCTCGTCTCGGACGGATGGATGTCGTACATAGGGCGAAGGATGCCTTTGGGTCGCCCCGTGGTTCCGGATGAATACATCATGGGCGCGCCCAACTGTTCATCCGGGACATGGTCCGTCGGTTGCGAGCCGACGACGTCGTCCCACGACTCGAACGGCGCCTCCACGCCGGCGCGCCGCTGTCCGTCGTGTCGACCATGATGAAGCGCTCGACGTCGGGGCACAGCGCCGGCAATTGCTGCGGCGACCTCCGCCTTGGCCGTCGACGTCACGACGATCCGGGACCGGGAGTCATTGATGACGTACGCCACCTCCTCGGCCGAGAGGTAGAAGTTGACCGGCGTGAAATAGAGCCCGGTTCGTTCGGCGCCCGCCTCCGCCAACAGCACGGCCGGGTGGTTCTCCATGAAGATCGCCATGTGGTCGCCCTTGCGCAGGCCCGGTCGCGCGGAGGACGTGGGCCACCTGGTTCGCCCCCGCCTCGTATTCGGCAAACGTCAACGTGCGCCCCGAGGGCGCCATGATGATGGCCGGCTGGTCCCCGTGCTCTCGCTGCGTGCTCAGCTGCGTACACCGACGCCCCCTTTTCCCGCGTCCCGCAGGCACGAGTACAGCACGTCCACCAGGCAGGCGCCCATGAGAGGGAGCGCCTGGTTCTCCAGGTGGTTGCGGACGAACCCGCACGCCACGTGGGCTGTCGGGTCGGCAAAGCCGATCTGCCCGCCGGCCCCCATGTGACCGAACGCCCCTTCGTTGGGGCCGTGCATCGGCGGGGCGCCCGGGACGAGCGCCGGCGGCTCCAACGAGTAGCCGACGGCCCAGCGGGTGGGGACGCCCATGACGGCGTCGCGGCCGCAGACCTGCTCGCGTGCGGAAGCGCTCCACCGATGCCCGTGAGACCAGCTCCTCGCCGTCGGCCAGTGCGCACGTAGGTCCGGGCCAGCGCCCGGGCCGTCGCGGTGGCGCCCAACGCGCCGATCTCGGCGGCCAGGACGTCGGGGGTGTTCATGAACTCGGCGAAGCGGGGTGCGCCCCGCTCGTCGGCGAACAGGCTGCCGTGCGCGCCGGCCAGGACCGAACGGCCGGACTTGGACTCGGGATCGATGGCCCGCAACGCGCTCTGCTTGCCCGGCTTGACCGGGAACTCCATGACCGTCGCCACCGACGGGAGCTCGGAGGCGCGGCGTCCCGATGGAGCAGGCCACCCCGAGCGGTCCGGCCACCTCGGCCGCGAAGAACGTCCCCAGGCTCTGCCCGCTGATGCGCCGCACCAGCTCGCCGACGAGCCAGCCGAACGTGACGCCGTGGTAGCCGTGCCGCGTGCCCGGCTCCCAGGCGGGCTCGCCGCCGGCGATGGCGGCGGCGATCGCCTCGGTGTCCTTCCAGCCGCGCCCGTCCCACGACAGCAGCCGGTCGGCGCCCGGCACGCCGATGGCGCCCGGACTGGTGACTCAGCAGCTGCCGCACGGTGGTGGACGACTTGCCGGCCTGGCCGAACTCGGGCCAGTAGCGGGTCAACGGGCGCATCGAGGTCGAGCTCGCCCCGGTCCTCGAGCACGTGCGTGCACAGCGTCGTCATGCCCTTGGTCGACGACATGATGACGGCCCGGGTGTCCTCTTCCCATGCCCGGCCATCCGGTCCGGCCGGGCCGGTCCAGATGTCGACGACGCACTCGCCGTCGACGAAGGCGCAGAAGGCGCCGCCGCCCTCCCCGAGGTCCGCCCGACGCTCCCTCTCGCCCAAGGTCAGCGTTGCCCCGGCAGCCAGCAACGTCTCGGCCACCCGCTCGAAGCCCGGCGCGACGAACCCCTTGACGTCGGACATGTCGGTCACAGCGCCCGCAGCTCCTGCTCGACGTCGGGCCACCAGTCCTTGCGCCACCACGACACGTTGATGCGGTCGACCAGCCCCCCGTAGCGGGCGGCCACCTCGCCGGCCAGGGCGTCGGGCGCGCAGACGATGGTCAGCGTGTCGAGGACCTCGTCGTCGACGAGGCGGGCCATCTCGTCCCAGCGACCCTTCTTCGAGCAGGCGTAGAGCTCGGACTGCAGGTCACCCCAGCCGTGCAGATCCAGAACGGGCCGGTAGGCCGGCGTCGAGGCGTAGTAGCCGACGTGGTTCCGCATGGCGTTGCGGGCCTTTTCCATCTTCGACGGGTCCTCCACCACCGAGATGAAGCCGGGACAGGTCACCTCGAACGCCGTCCCGACTGCGGCCCGCCTTCGCAAGTCCGCGGTCGACCGCCGGCAGGATCACCTCGCGCAGGTAGCGCCCGCGTGCAGATGCCGTGCGTGATGACGCCGTCCGCCACCTCGCCCGGCGACCTCGTTCATGAGCGGCCCCACCGCGGCCAGGAAGACCACGAGGTGGTCCGTACGAGTGCGGCGGCGGGGCGAACACGGGCGTCATCAGGGTGTGCGTGTAGAACTCGCCTTCGAACTCGAGCGTCGCCCCTTCGTTCCACGACGCCCAGATCGCCCGCAGGGCGAGCACGTACTCCCGCATGCGGGCGGCGGGGTGCGACCACGGGGAGCTGAACCGCTTCTCGATGTGCCGTCGCACCTGCGAGCCCAGCCCCAACACGACACGCCCGCCCGAGTACTCCTGCAGCTGGTTGGTCGTGTACGCCATGCTCATCGGGTTGCGGGCGAAGGCCACGGCGATCCCGGTCCCGAGCGACACCGACGTCGAGTGCTCGGCGGCCAGCGTCAACGACAGGAACGGGTCGTTGGTCGTCTCGGCCGCCCAGACGCAGTCCAGCCCGGCGGCCTCGGCGGCGGCCACCCGGTCGGCCACCCGGGGCAGCTCCATCCCGAGGCCGCTGTCGATCTTCAACGTGGTCGCCTTCTCCACGCCGACGCCGACGCCGACGCGGATGCCGCTTTCTTGATCCGTCGTCGCACGGGTGCCGGCGTCGGTGCCGGCCCCTTGACCGCCGGCGCGTCGACCGACAACGACAACGGCAGCCCGACCTGGACGAAGCGTCCCGCCGCCGGGTGCCGGTAGCGCCGCAGCAGCTCACGGGCCACGACCTGCGGATCGTCCGGGACGGCGGACGGGTGCACGCTCCTGGCAGCAGGGACGCCCTCGGAGCGCAACGCCGACAGCGCCGCCTCCACCGTGAGCAGCCCGACGGCGTCGGCCACCTCGTCGACGAGCGGCGCCGTGGCCCCGTCGCCGTCGAGTGCCGAGTCCGCCGCCGAAGAGGCCCAACGCCCGCAGCAACCCCGCCCGGTGGGCATCGGTCACGCAGCAGACCGTCACCCATCCGTCCTTGGCTCGATACAGGTGGAACCACATGGAAGGGCCCCAGCAGGTCAGCTCCCACCCGATCCGGCACGGCACCCGCCAGACGCCAACGCCGCCACGTCCTCGGACTGGAACACCGTCGCCGTCAACGCCAGCGACGCATCGACCCCGGTCACCGCCACTCCCCGCGCCCGTCCCAGTAAGGCGAGCACGATCCCCGCCCCGAGCAACAGCCCCGTCCCGTAGTCGTTGGCGGTGAAGTTGACGGGCACCGGCCGCACCCCGCCGCCCTGCGTCATCTCCATCCCGGTCGCCGCCTGAATGACGTAGTCGAAGGAAGGGCGGCTGGCCAGCGGCCCCGCCACCCCGAAGCCCTTGGCCCGCGCGTAGACGAGCGCAGGATTGACCGCCGCGCAGCGCGTCCTCGGCCAGGCCGAGCCGCTCCCACGCACCCGCCATGGCGTTCTCGACCACGACGTCGGACGCCGCCACGAGGTCGAGCAGCCGCACCCGGTCCTCGGGGGTCTTGAGGTCGAGCACGATCCCGCGCTTCGAGCGATTGGCGTCGACATAGATGTTGGGCAGCACCGGCATCATCTGGAATCCGCCCTCGCCGCCGGGCGGCTCCACCTTCACGACGTCGGCGCCGAGCTCGGCCAGCAGCCGTGACGCCAGCGGTCCGGCCCAGAAGGAGGAGAGGTCGACGATGCGGTGGCCGCCGAGCGCGCCCTGCTCCCCGCCGTGCCGGCGGCCGGGCCGCCGCTCGCCGGCGCCGACGGCGATCCGTACGGGCGGGCCGACCAGCGGCACCCGTCCGAGGACCGGGTCGTCGAGTCTCGACAACGAGGTGGTCGACGCGGGCCTGCTCGCTGCGCCAGCCACTCGGCGAGCGAGTTGCACTTGGCGACGGCGGCGGGCTGGGCCAGCAGCGCCTCTTCCCACTCGTCGGCCGTCCTGCGATCCGAAGCCCTCGATGACACGCTGCAGCATGGCCCGGTTCCACTCGCGGTCGGAGAGCTTGGAGAGCCCTTCCGGCGTCGAGTAGTCGAGCCCACCGTCGTCCATGCCCAGGAGCGCGGCACAGCTCGCGCCAGCGCTCCGTGCCGCTGAGGTTGACCATGACGGCGCGGCCGTCGGCCGTGTCGAAGACGCGCAGGATCGGCGACTTGGTCTGGCGCACAATGCGGGGCCGGTGTCCCTCCCGGTGGAAGATCGCCGCGGCGTTCAAGAACAGGAGCGCATCGAGGAGGGAGGTCTCGACGTGTTGGCCGTAGCCGGTCGAGGCGCGCTTGATCAACGCGGCGCCGGCGCCGAGGACGGCCACCAGCGCGGCCGACACGCTGGCCACGGGGAAGGGGAGCCACATCGGATCGTCCCCGGTGAACAGTCCCTGTTGCGCGCCGGCCCGGGCGTGCACGAGCGGCTCCCATCCCGGCTCGTCGCGCGACGGCCCGTCGGAACCCCAGGCGGTGATGGAACAGGTGACCAGGCGGGGCCGTCCGGCCCGCAACGTGGCCGGCGCCAGCCCGAGCCGGTCCAGCGCACCCGGCCGCAGGTTCTCGAGGAGCAGGTCGGCCTCGTCGACGAGGTCCCGCAGCGAGTCCTTGCCAGTGCAGGCGAGCGCAGGTCGAGCTCGACCGACTCCTTGCCCCGGTTCCAGGCGGCGAAGCGGGCGGGATCGGCGCGCAGCGGGTCGCCCCCCGGCCGCTCGACCTTGACCACGTCCGCCCCGAGGTCGGCGAAGATCGTGGCGGCCAGCGGCGCGGCGACGTACTGACCGATCTCGACGACCCGCAGGCCACTGAGCACCTGCGCCTGGCTCCCGGGGGGATCCGGAGCCGGCGGATGCTCAGTGGCCACGAGTCGCCCCTGCGCCGGAGGGCGTGGCGGCATGCTGCCGCCCCCGCCCGGGCGTCGCCGGGATCCCGACCGCGCACGGTCGAGGTCGCCCGGCATGAGGTCGCCTTCTTCGTCACGTGGCAGGCCGAGCACGCGCTCGGCGATGACGTTGCGCACGATCTGGTTGGTCCCGCCTCCGATGGAGGCCGACAGGGAGCTGAGGAGCTGGTCCGACCAGCGCCCAGCGTCGGGGTCGTCGGCCGATCCAGGCGATGGCGTGCATGCCTGCCGCCTCTACCGCGACGAGCGCCGACTCCTGGACCAGCTGCGCCATGGCCAGCTTGAGCACCGAGGCCGCCGCGCCGTCGCCCCCTTGGCCTTCACCTGCAGGTAGGCGGTGAGATTGCGCAGGACCATCTGGCGGATGCGCAGCTGCACCAAGCGGTCGCGCAGCACCGGTCGTGCCGGCCAGGTCTCGCCGCTTGGCCTCTTCGGCCAGCGCGGCGAAGCCGCCCTTGCCCCCGCCCCCGCCGCCCATGTTGCCGAGGGCCTGGCGTTCGAAGGCGAGCATGGTGCGGGCCACGCGCCAGCCGTCGTTGACGATCGCCGACGACGTTCGCCACCGGCACCCGCACCTCGTCGAGGAAGACCTCGTTGAAGTGGGACTCACCGGTGATCTGGCGCAGCGGCCGCACCGTGACGCCCGGCACGTGCATGTCGACGATGAGCATGGTGATGCCCTCGCGCTTGGGCCGCGTCGGATCGGTCCGCACGAGGCAGGCGGCGTAGTCGCTGTGCTGGGCGCCCGACGTCCACACCTTCTGGCCCTGGAGCACGAACTCGTCGCCGTCGCGCCGGGCCCGCGTCTGCACGCTCGAGAGGTCCGAGCCCGCGCCCGGCTCGCTGAACAGCTCGCACCAGACGTGGTCGCCCCGCAGCAGCGGCGGGATGAACGCCTGCTTCTGCTCCTCGCTGGCGTGCACCAGCAGCGTCGGCCCGCACATGCCGAGCCCGATCTCGAGCGAGCGGGGCGGGATCTTGAAGGCCTTCGCCTCGCGCGTCGTAGATGCGCTGGTACCGGCCGGGCAGCCCACGTCCGCCGTACTCGGCCGGCCACGTGATGCCGGCCAGGCCCGCGTCGGCCAGCTGGCGCTGGAACGCGACCGAACGCGACAGTCCCGAGCCGCCGAACGAGACGACGCCGCTCGCCTCGTCGCCCTTGGGCGGCAGCGTGGCCGCGCAGGAAGGTCAGGACCTCCTCGGCGGAACTCCTCCTCCGGTGGGGACGTCGCGTGCGGAGGTGGAGACGTCGTCATGCCGTCGCCGATTCGGCCGGACGTGGTGCGGTGCCGGTCGGCGGGAGTGCCGACGGCGAGCAGCCCGCCGAAGACCATGTCCTTCA
This sequence comes from uncultured Acidimicrobiaceae bacterium, assembly GCA_963731065.1. GTDB lineage: Bacteria > Actinomycetota > Acidimicrobiia > Acidimicrobiales > RAAP-2 > Bog-473. The sequence goes on from CAVSUH010000008.1 coordinate 33,986, forward strand.
TGACGCGGGCCAACAGCTCGGGGTCGGAGCGGTCGAGGGTGGTGATGGAGCGCAACATGCCATCGAGCATGGTCACGGCCGCCCGCGCCTCGTCCTCGCCCAGGCCGGGCCGCACCTCGCACAGCAGGTGCACCCACTCGGCCATGCGCACCCGCTCGATCCGGGCCACCCGCCGCCGCGCATCGTCGTCGAGCGAGCGGTACTCCTTGACGAAGACGTCGCGCAGGTTGCCGTTGCGCAGCTGCAGCACGATGGCGGCGTCGATGAGCCGCTCGAGCGTCGCCATCGGCGGCATGTCCTCGTTCAGGACGTCGTCGACCGTTCCCCTCCAGATGATCGCCGCCTCCTCGATGAGGACGGAGAGGAGCTCGCCCTTGCTGTCGAAGTAGCGGTAGATGGCCGGCCCGCTGACTCCGGCGGCGGCGCCGATGTCGCCCAGGCTCGTCTCGCGGAAGCCCCGCTCCCGGAAGAGGTCGGTGGCGGCCGCCATGATCGCCTCGCGGGTGCGCTCGCCCTTGTCGTCTTGGTGGTGGTCGTGGTCCGAGTGGATGCCACCGGAGCCTCCGCAGACGGGCTCATATGGGCACGAATGTTAGTCATCGGTCACAAATACTGGCTGAATCACGTTGACTCGACCCCGGATGCATGCTTAAAGTTTAATCTTCATTAACAAAAGTGCAAGGGACCGGGAGGGCGAGCGTGGAGTTCGGCTTGTTCATGGAGCTGTCGGTGCCACGGCCGTGGACGGCGGACTCGGAGCGCCAGGTCTACGAGAACGCGCCTGGAGCAGGTGCGCCTGGCCGACGAGCTCGGCTTCGACTACATCTGGGCCGTCGAGCACCACTTCCTCGAGGAGTACTCGCACTGCTCGGGCCCCGACATCTTCCTCTCGGCGGCGGCGACCATGACCAAGCGCATCAGGGTCGGGCACGGCGTCGTGGCGTGCGTGCCGCAGTACCAGAGCCCCATCCGGGTGGCGGAGCGGGCGGCGGTCCTCGACATCATCTCGGGCGGACGATTGGAGCTGGGGACCGGCCGTTCCGCGACGTGGCCGGAGCTGAGCGGCTTCGGGGCCAACCCCGACGACACCAAGAAGACCTGGGACGAGTTCGTCCGGGTCATCCCCAAAATGTGGATGCAGGAGCGCTTCGCCTGGAACGGCCGCATGTTCTCCATGCCCGAGCGGGCCATCCTGCCCAAGCCGCTGCAGAAGCCGCACCCGCCGATGTGGGTGGCGGTGACGTCGCCGGGCACCGAGATCGACGCGGCCGACCGTGGGCTCGGGTGTCTGGGGTTGTCGCCGGGCGGTTTCGCCGACTCGGAGAAGAAGGTCCTGAACTACCGCAAGCACATCGAGACGTGTGACCCGGTCGGCGCCTTCGTGAACGACAAGGTCCTGACCGTCAACTTCCTGTCGTGTTGCGAGGACGGCGACCTGGGCCGGCGCAACGGGCTGAAGGTGGCCTCCATGTTCTCCTACATGGCGGCGCAGCTCCTGTCCGCCAAGGAGGTGCTGCCGACGCACTCGTATCCGTCGGAGGGCCTGCTGCCGGCCCTGCGGCGGGAGTCGGGCTCGCCCGGCGACGCCGCCAAGGCCTTCAAGGGCGTGACCATGGGGACGCCGGACGACGTGGCCGACGCCATCACGGCGTGGGAGAACGTCGGGTTCGACGGCATCAACTTCATCCACCAGTTCATGGAGGTCGTGCCCCAGCAGTACGTGCTCGACTCCATGCGGCTGTTCGCCGAGGAGGTCATGCCGCGCTTCAAGACCGGGGACGGGTCAGCGTGCGCGAGCGGCCGGCGGCGTCGGTGTCCCGTCGGCGTCGCCGCCGGGGCGGGGGTGGCCTGATGCCGCTCGCCGGTTCGCTGGACATCCGCCCTTGATCGAGGGCTCGCCCGAGGTCGTGCTCGACGACGACGTCGAGCTGCGGGTCGACGACGTCGACATCCTGCAGGTCCTGTACGAGGTCCGGGTGGCCGACCGGGAGTCGTTGGTGCCGCCTGCGCTGAACCCGACCATCCCGCCGGTGATGTCCTTCCTCGTCTACCGGGCCAAGGAGTCCGAGTTCGGCCCCTTCGCCCTGGCCCAGGTGCGGCTGACGGCCCGCTCGGGGGTACGGCCCCGGGCGTATCTGGTCTCGGCCCGCTGCGACAACCCTGCGCTGTCGGCGTTGTTGGCCCGCTCGTGGGGCTTCCGGGTGACGCCCGGCGAGGTCGCGCTGCGGCGCTTCCACGACCGGGTGGACTGCACCGTGTCGGACTGGACGCGGGCGGACGGTCGGACCATCCTGGACGTGTCGTTGATCGACCCGGTGCCGGTGACGGGGCACGACGTGCAGTACCCGCCCGGGATGCATCTTGCCCGGCTGGAGCGGGACGGCGTGTGGGTGCCGCGGATCGTGCAGGTGGACTCCGAGTACGAGTTCCGCCGGGCCGACCGTGGCCGGCCCTCGCTGCGCTTCTTCGACCCCTCGGCCTGGGGCGACGACCGCCTGGTCCCGGACATCGCCGTCTCGGCCAGCTTCGCCGCCTGCGACATGACGATCGCCAACGTCCGCTACATCTGCAATCCCGACATCCCGGCGTCCGAAGGGACGGAGAAGGTCTCGGACAAGTGACCGGCCTGGGCGACGTGACGGCGCCGCGGGCGCCGTTCGCTCTCCGTATCCTGAGCATCGGTGCCCATCGACGACCCGACCTCGACGTCGCCGACGAGGGGCTGCATCCGGCCGGCGACGACCCCGACTGGCAGGAGTAGGCCTACCTGGCCTGGCGCGATCCTGCGCAGCGGGTTGGGCGGCAACCACCGCATCGGCAACGAGCCCAACCGGGGGACGGCCAACCTGTGGTGCGGGCTCTACCACCAGGACGGGACCCGCTTTCGCTGCAACGGCGAAGGGCTCGACCAGGTCGTGCTCGACGACCGGCGGCCGGCGTCTTCGGGGTGTGCGCGGGGCCCGCAGCGCATCTTCCACGACGGTTCGCAGCTCCGCTTCGTCCTCGACGGCGACGGTGACGGCTGCCGGGCCGATCTCGTGATCACCGACGAGGGGGAGCGGTCGTTCGCCAACGCCAAGACGTTCTCGGGCGCCGTCGGGCGCGACCGGCACGATCTTCTCCAACAACTTCCACGTGGCCTGCCGCGTCACGGGCACGGTGGAGCTCGACGGTCGGCGGGCGGAGGTGGTCGACGCCCCGGCGCTGGCGGGACCACTCCTGGGGCGTGCGGCGCTGGGACAGCTTCGTCTCGAGCCGCAGCTTCGGTGGCTCGCACGGGGCGGGCGACGACGCGCTGCACTTCCGCTTCGCCTCCATGGTCGGGTCCAACGGGAGCTTCTTCCGCATCGGCGCGCTCGACTCGGGGCGGCGAGAAGGTGCCCGGTGGCGGACGCCGCCATGCTGGTGCACGTCGACGACGACTCGGTGTCGTGTCCCTCGGCGGAGGTCCAGCTACGACGCTCGAGGACGGCGGGACGACGGTCGTCCGCATCGCCACCATCGGCGGCATGATCGGCGTGACGGCGCAACGCCACGGCTGGGAGTCGGTCGGTGACGTGACGGTCGACGGCGTGCCGGGCGGCTGGGGCTTCCTCGAGACGACCCTGAACGCCCGCAACGGGTCGGCGCCGCCCGGGTTCGTGCTCGGTGAGGCGATGACCAACGGCATCTGGTCCGGAGCCGTCGTGAGGCAGCCCGCCGACGACCGGGCGCTCTACTACCGCCAGCTGCGGCGACACCATCGCCACGGTCTTCGCGCCGGAGCTCACCAGCGCGACGGCGAAGGACGCGGCGGGATTGGTCGACCGGATTCTGGCCGAGTTCATCGTCGAAGAGGAGTGGGCGCCGGCGCTGAGCCAGGAGTTCGGCGCCGAGTTCGAGACGCTGCTCGACGAGGACGACGTCGTCGGCGACCCGCCGTCGGCCGGCGCCGTCACCCCGAGCGGTTCGTCGAGCTGCGGCGCCTGGCGGCGGACGTCGTCGCGGACGAAGGCGGGTCAGCGACGATCCGGCCGAACGATCGCAGTGCCGCCAGCTCGTCGACGTGGAGCGACGCTTCCTCGAGCGCGTCGACGAGTTGCGACAGGCCGTGCTGGACGAGGAGCACACGCCTGACGCGTCGGCCTCGCCCACCGAGTGCTCGGTGACGGGCGAGGAGCTGGCGGCGTATCTGCGCCGACGGTTCCCGGATTCGCCTGAACTCCGCGTGACACGGCCTGGAGGTCGTCCCCGGAGGCCGGTCCAAGGAGACGCTGCTGGTGTCGCTGGCCGGCACGACCGAGCTGCCGGCCGAGGTGATCGTGCGCAAGGACCGGCCGGTGGGGCTCCTCGCGACACGGGCGTCGGACGAGTTCGCCATCCTGCGGGCGGTGCACGACCACGGCGGCGTCCCCGTGGCGCAGCCGTTCTTCGCCGACGACTCCAAGAACCTGTCCGATGACGGTGCCGGCGACGACGGCGGAACCCTGCTGGTCATGGAGCGGGTGCGGGGCGAGAAGGCGGGCGAGTACTTCCCCGACCTGGCCGCGCCACCGGCCGAGTACCGACGCGCCATCGGGACGCAGCTGGCGACCGCGCTGGCCCACCTGCACGCGGTCCCACTCGACACGCTGGCCGGGACCGGCCTCGACGTGCACGGCGTCGGTCAGCGAGGCGTCTCTCTCGGCCGCCGTGAACGGCATGGCCGCCCGCATCGGCGACCTGACCGGCCCGCCCATCGCCGCCGTCCCGCTGGCGCGCCAGTGGCTGCTCGACCACATCGACGACGTCGTCCCGTCCGGCCCGCTGTGCCTCCTGCAGGGCGACTTCGGACTGCACAACACGCTCGTCGAGGGCGACCGGGTCACCGCGCTGGTGGACTGGGAGGCGGCCACCATCGGCCCCCCGGCTCGAGAGTTGGCGGCGGCCTGGCCGGCGGCCACCGCGCTCATGGACTGGCCCGGCTTCGTCGCCGCCTACTGCGCCGCCGGCGGATCGACCGGAAGCGACCGACGAGCGGGCCGTGACGTTCTACCGGGTGTTCTTCGCCCTCGGCGCCTGCATGTCGAGCCGGACGGGCGGCCACCTGTTCCGCACCGGCGACAAGCGGGACCTCTTGACCGCGCACTCGGGCCTCGACGCCCACTTCCGGGCCCAACGCAACCTCGTCCGGGCCCTGGCCGACGCGGGGGCCCTCTCCGACGGACGCTGACCAGCGCTGTCAGGTGTCAGGGTGACGACTCAGGCCGCTTTCGCCGGAGTACCTTGATTGCGGAAGTGATAAAAAGTGTCCTGTTCTTGTTCGGGGACCGTTGCGAATGAACGCCACGGAGAAGGACAGGGACGGCAACGACGGTCCGGGACCGGAGCCTCGCCAAGAGACGTCGGTGCCAGTTCCCCGGAGCGGATCGGGGGGCCGTTGCAATGCCAGGGGAGGAGGGGCTTTGGTGGGCGCGCCCGGAATGAGAAGAGGCGCACCAATCCGCCGGCGCCAGCTCGAGGGAATCCGAAAAAGTTAACCTGTCCTGCCAGCCATTTCGAAAAATGTTGCAGTATGTTGACGACAGGAACCGATAAACGGTATCCTCTTTTCGCCGTAGCGTCCGGGGGGCTTGCTAGGGCTGAACGAGCACATTTGGCGCCCCCTGATCCCCAAGGAGGAAGAGTGCTCACATCAGGTGCGATCGGGCGGTCGGCGAGCGGCGAGGCGGAACAAGGACAGCGGCAAGGCCAAGGGTGATGGGTCTGAGCATGCTGGGAGTGGCCGCAATCACGGTGGCGTCCTTGTCGGCCACGGTCGTCGGCGTGGGAGTCGGCAGCGCAGGCGCAGCGTCGGCAGAGACGCCCGACCCGGCGACGCAGTCAGCGGTCACCATCGGCATGATCACCGACGGCGGTGGCGGCAGCTCCATCGGCACGTCCGCGCTGGTGGAGCAAGGCGCCAAGGCGGCCGGTCGCTACATCAATGAGTACGCCGGCGGCCTCGATGGCCACAAGGTCACCCTCTACGTGTGCGAGAACCAGTCCACGCCGGCGGGCGGGCAGACCTGTGCCAACGACATGGTGCAGCACGGCGTCGTCGCCGTGGTCGAGCCGTTCACCGGGCAGGGCGCGACCGAGGTCCCGACCATCGTCGGGTGCCGGCATCCCCTACATCACGATCAGCGGGGCTCCACGGCCGAGCTCACCACCCCGGGTGCCTACGACATCGAGGGCGGCTTCCCCGCCTACCTGGGTGCCATGGCGTTGAGCGCCAAGGCGCACGGCCTCAAGAAGGTCACCTTCCTTGTCGAGAACGTGCCGGCAGCCATTCAGGGCGCGCAGGTGCTTCGGCGCTTTGGTCTTCAAGGCGGCGGGCGTCGGCTTCGACGGTGGTTCCGGTCAACGAGGGCACCGCGGACATCAGCCCGCAGATGCAATCGGCCGTCTCGGGTGGCGCGGACGCGGTGGGCATGGTCGGCGACGTGACGCTGTGCACGTCGTTCCTGCGGGCGTACAACACGCTCGGGCTCAAGATGCCCAAGTACGTGCTCTCGACCTGCCAGGACCCGAGCATCCTCAACTCGCCGACCCTCGATAAGGCGCTGGCCGGCTCGTACATCACGACCTCGACGGCATCGTCGAAGGCCGACAACGCGCAGTACGCCTTCATGATGAAGAAGTTCGCTCCGAAGGTGAGCGCGAAACCCGAACGTCAGCAGCAACCAGGCCGATGGCGTGAGTCCCGGTGCTCGCTGACTCAGCGCCATCATGAAGGGTTCGACGCAGCCCGTCACAGCGGCCGGGATCAAGGCAGCGACGGCCGGCACGAACGTCACCATCCCACTCTCGGGTGGCCTGAAGTTCACGTGCAACGGGACGGCGATCCCGCTGCTCAAGTCGGTGTGCTCGTCGAGCTGCCGGCATCGGTGTCGTCCAGAGCGGCAAGACCGGCAAGGTCACCTCGATCAAGGTGTACAACCCGACGCCGCTGTTCTAAGGGGAACATCCGGGCAGCCGGCCCCGCTGGCTTCTCCGGACTTTGCTGCGGGGGCGGTACCTCTCTCCGGGAGGGCCGCCCCCGTGGCAGCTGTCACGGGCGGCTTACATTCTGCTCACATCCGTTCGCTAGAAGGTGAGGATGCAGAACGCAGTGAGACCCGTGCCCGACTGACCCGCCCAGGAGTCCAGCTGCGCACATCGCGTGCGCCGGCACGGCGTCGACGCTGGGTCCTCGACTCCGCGTCACCGCGGTGTCGATCGCCGCCGTGCGTGCTCAGTAGCATGCGGAACTACCAGCTCGACCTCTCCCCACAGTGCAGCGACATCAGGCTCCACCGCCTATCGCTGGGGCGTTGTCGGGAACAAGGGCGCAATCTCCCAACTCCAGCTCGAGACGCCGACGGCCATTGCCGGCATACCGGGCCGGGTCGTGCAGATCGCCACCTCGAACTCCGACGGCTACGCGCGCACCTCGACCGGAGCCGTGTACGGCTGGGGGGTGAATAGCTACGGCGAGCTCGGCGACGGCCAGCTGACGCCCTACGAAACGAAGGCGTTCAAAGTCGACTTCCCGGCCGGCGTCACGATCACCTCGCTGGCCAACCCCATGCCTTTCGATGGCGGCCTCGCCATCGACTCCACCGGCCACGCGTGGGGCTGGGGTCTCAACGCCGCCGACGACCTCTGCCTCTCCGGCGTCTCGTCGAAAAGAAGCCCCAGCAGCTTCCCCTCTCGGACGTGACGCTCGCCACCGGGGCCCGGACGCATGCGCTCTTCGACTCGCATGGCGTCGTCTACGCCTGCGGGAGTGGCGACGCCGGCGAACTCGGGAACGGATCGACCGCCTCCGTCAGCACCCCGACGCCCGTCATCGGATTGCCGAACGGGGTGCGGGTGACCGCCCTCACGTCATCGTGGGAGGGCTCGGGTGCCCTGCTGCGCAACGGCGACGTACTACAACTGGGGCTACAACGCGGCCGGGCAACTCGGCAACAGCTCGACCACCAACAGTGCGGTGCCGGTCGAAGGTGGCACTGCCCGACCCCGTGACCCAGGTGTTCCAAGGCGGGAGCGGAGCCCAAGAACGGCCAGACGATCGCCATCCTGCGCAACCGCGCCGTCTGGACATGGGGCAACAACGACCGGGGCCAGCTCGGCATCGGCAGCCGGACCGACTCCGATGTCCCGGTGCAGGTGCACGTCCCGCAGAACGTCGTCTTCGCCAGCGTGAGTTCGGGCGGCTACGCGACCTACGCCATCGATCAGACCGGACAGCTCTGGGCGTGGGGCGACAACCGGAGCGGCCAGCTCGGCACGGGTTCCGGCACCGGGAATGGCGACGCTCCCGGTCAAGGTCGGCATTCAGCTCACCCAGGTGTCGTCGACGGCACAGAACGTCGCCGGCTTCGGAGAGCACCACTGATCGAACGACCGACCGCCTCGGCGCGACCGCCGAGCGCCAGCTAGCTCGCCGAGACCGACCCGCTCATGTAGGCGGATTCGACCGCGCTGGTGTCGTTGCGGTACTGCTCGGCCGGGCCCGCGAGCACGATGCTGCCGTGCACCAACACCGATGGCCTCGTCGGCCACCTCGAGCGCCAGCTGCACGTGCTGTTCCACCATGATCACCGAGGCACCGTGCTCGTCGGCCACCCGACGGATCACCGGCATGAGCGACTCGACCGCCACGGGCGCCAGACCCATCGACATCTCGTCGATGAGGAGCAGCTTGGGCGACTGCACGAGCGCCCGGGCGATGGCCAGCATCTGCTGCTCGCCGCCGGAGAGGTCGCCCACGCGCAGCCTCTCGCGGCGCTGCAGCGCGGGAAAGAGCTCGAGGACCGGGTCGAGGTCGGCGCCCTTGGCGGCCAGCTTCAAGTTCTGGATCGGGCGTCAGCTCGGTGAACAGGGCGCGGAAGTCGGGGACGAGCACCATGCCGGCCCGGTTCATGCGCCGGGGCGACGATCCCCTCACGGGCTGGCCGTTCAGGCGGATGCTGCCCGGCTCGCGGTGGCAGGAATCCGGCCAGCGTCATCAGCAGCGTCGTCTTGCCGGCGCCGTTGGGGCCAAGGATCGTGAGCACCGTGCGAGGCGGCAGGGTGAACGTGATGTCGCGGGCGACGGTGAGCTTGCCGTAGCCGACGTCGAGGCCCTTGCACCTCGAGCACCGGACCGCCGAGGTCCGAACTCCCCTGCCCGCCGTCGCCTGCCGCAGCGTCGTCGAGCACCGCCGTCGCCGCTCACGACACCGCCAGCCGTTGGTGGGTCGCGCCGAGGTAGGCCGTGGACACGATCTCGTTGTGGCGGATCTGCGTCCGGGGTGCCGTGCGCGATCAGCGCGCCGAAGTCGAGCACGTCGATGGTGTCGCACAGGTTCAACACCAGGCTCATGTCGTGGTCGACCAGCAGGATCGTGACCCCGCCGTCGCGCACCGCCCGCAGGCGCTCGGCCAGCCACAGGCTCTCGGTGCTGTCGAGGCCCGCGGCCGGCTCGTCGAGCAGCAACAGCCGGGGCGCTCCGGCCAGGGCCCGGGCCACCGAGACGAGCTGGCGCTGGCCCTGGGACAGCACGGAGACCTGCAGCTCGCGCATATCCGACAGCCCGAGGTCGTCGAGGATCCGGTCCAGCTCGGCCGGCGTCGCCGGCAGCTCGCCCGCTGTTGACCGACCTGGACGTTCTCTTCCACCGTGAGGTCGTCGGACACGCCGGCCAGCTGGAAGGTGCGGGCCAGGCCCAGGCCGGCCCGGACGTGCGGCGAGCGTCCTCCGATGTCCTGCCCGTCCAGCAGCACGGTGCCTTCGCAGCCGTGGAACCCGCACAGCGCATCGATCGTCGTCGTCTTGCCGGCGCCGTTGGGGCCGATCAGGCCGACGATCTGGCCCTCGTCCACCGAGAGGCTCACGTCGTCGACGGCGGTGACGCCGCCGTAGCGAACGGTGAGGTTCCGCACCTCGAGCAACGGCCCGGTGCTCGGGCTCGTGGTCGTCGCGGCGCAGCGGTCGCTGGCCCGCAATGTGTCCGTTCGTCCCGAAGACCGGGGCCACCAACGGCGCCGACGTGCTGCGCCGGGACGCGTCGCGCCGTCGCCCGCCGGTCACGCCGTCGGCACCAGCGCGCCCTGTGGCCGGGCCATCGCCCCCTTCGTCCGCTGCTGCTCCAAGAACAGATGCGTCGGGCCGACGACGCCCTCCGGATTGAAGATCACGGTCAGGATCACGCCGATGCCGGCGACGACGCCGTACCAGTTGTCGACGCCACCGCTGCCGACGCCCGAGGAGATCAGCGCCACCAGCAGGCCGCCCGAAGAGATCATGCCGGCGAGGATGCCGCCGCTCACCGACGTGATGCCCGCCACCACGACGATGGAGAAGGCGACCAGCCCGAGGAAGGCATCGAAGTCCTGGAACGTCACGTTCCCCAGCTGGTACGCCAGCAGCGATCCGCCCAGCCCGGCGATGAACGCCGCGATGGCGAAGCCGATGAGCTTGACCCGCACCACGTTGATGCCCGCCGCCGCCGCCGAGCGCTCGTCCGAGCGCACCGCCAGCATGGCGGTGCCCAGGCGGCTCGTGCGCAGCCAGCTCACCCCCAACGCGACGAGGACCAGCACGACGAGACACAGGATGCCGAACGCCGGCCGCGGGAAGTCCTTGCCCGACCCGATGCCCAGGTTCATGCCGAACAGGCGCGGCGTAGGAATGTTCAGTCCCGACGCACCACCGTCAATGGAGTTGTTGTTGAACCAGATGGCTTCGACGCCCGCCGCGAACGTCAGCGTGACGACGCCGAGCATGAGCCCGCGCACGCGCAGGGCCGGGATGCCGATCACGACGCCGGCCGCCGCGGCGACGAGGGCGGAAAGGATCGGCGCAATCGGAAACGGAATGCCCCACGAGGTGGCGAACGTGCTGAGGATGTAGGCCGAGACGCCGGCGAGGGTGAGCTGCGCCAGGGAGATCTGGCCCGTGTATCCCGTCACCACGACGAGCGAGAGCGAGATCACGCCGGTGATGAAGCTCGGCGTAGAGGGCGGCGCGGTCGTTGCCGGTGAAGAGGTAGATGGCGCCGATGCCGATCGCCGTGCCGACGATGGCCGTGGCGATGCGCCAGTGCGGGCGCGGGGCGCGCCCGAGCGTGACCTGCGTCAGCGTGCCGCGGCTCGGCATCGTCTGGCCGCGGACGGCCAGCACGACGAGCACCAGGATGAGGGGGATCAGCTCGCCGGCGCCGGCGGGGAAGTCCGGGTGGACGCCGTTGACGTAGACCGAGAGCGACTCGAGCGCGCCGATGCCCAGCCCGGCGGTGATGGCCCAGCCGAGCGAGTGGAAGCGCCCGACCACGGCGGCGGCCAGCGCCGGCACGATGAACAGCGTGTAGGTCCCGGGCTGCAGGGGGACGAGCGGGGCGATCAGGACGCCGGCGATGCCGGAGACGACGAAACTGATGATCCAGTTGACCAGGGCGATGCGGTCGGGCGAGAGGCCACTGACCAGCGCACCCACCTCGGTCTCGGCCGAGGCCCGGGTGGCCAGGCCGAAGCGGGTGAAGCGGAAGATCACCGTCAGCACGATGCCGAGGGCGATGATCGTGCCGGCCAGCCACAAGCGGTCCGTCGAGATGCTGACGCCGAGGAAGCTGACGTGGTTCTGCGGGAAGATCGGGTTGACCAGCACGACCTGCGTGCCGACCTGGTAGGTCACGACCGCGGTGAGCAGGCCCATGAGGCCGATGGACGCGACGGCCTTGGCGACGGGCCGGTGGTTGCGCAGCGGCCGGAAGACGAGCAGGTAGACCACGGCGCCCATCACCGCCTGGATGCCCAGCGTGATCAGCGAGCGCCGGCCAGAAGCCCAGGTTCGACCCGACGCTGACGGTCGGCCCGATGCCCGGGATCGGGATGAGCAGCTGCCCGTTGCGCAGCAGCGAGTAGGTGTAGGCCGCGTAGAGGGCCTGGGCGCCGGTGGCGAAGTTGAGCACCCCCGACGAGCGGTAGGTGACGACGAGCGCCATGGCCAGGGCGGCGAAGACGCCGCCGTTGCCGAGCCCGAGGAGGAGGAACTCGACGTAGGTGTTCACCGAGACGGCCCCGGACTCGGCTCCGACCCGGCCCGTCGGGCAGGTCAGGCCAGGACGACCCTCGTGCTGCTCCCCCGGGAGTGGATCACGGATTAAGGATACTCAAATACCGTCGTCCGGCGCACGGTCGGGCGTCGGCGGATTGCGAGCCTGCCCGGCGCTCGAGAGCACGGGCCCGGGCTGTTGCCCTCCACGGGGCCGCCCAGCGGCAGCCCAACGTCCGCCCAATTCGCGGAGCCCCGCTGGTCCGCGGCAATCCCACGTTGCCGATGTGGCCCTAAAGGTCGTCTCCCCGTGCGACGAAACCCCTATGGAGTCGTCCACGCGTGGCGCTGCCATGTCCCGAGTCGGCGCATGCGTGCCTGACAATCTGGCGACGACGGCAGCCGGCGGCGAGGAGGGAGGACCACATGGTCACCGAGGACGAGTGGTCGGGAGAGGTAGCGCGGTCGGCCCGCTTCCGCTTGATCAGCCCCATCATCGCCCTCGGTGCCTTTGCACTGATCTTCATCCCGTGCATGATGGCCGGCCAGGCGCTGGCCTCGGGCATCTACGCCGACCTGGTGGCGGTCGCCATCCTCATGGGCATCATGTTGCCGCTGGCCTTCGTGCTGGTGGCCATGGGCGAACGAACCAGCGGCGCACCGATGAGAAGGTCCGCAATCTCAACGCCGAGCTGAGCAGATGCCGTGGCCGACGCCGAGCGGCTGAACAACGGAGCTGAGCGAGGCCATGTCCGACGCCGACCGCCAGGCCGAGATCCGCGATGCCCAGGTGCAGCGGCAGCGCTTCGAGAGTCGCCTGGCCAACGCGCTCGACATGGCCGAGGGCGAGCCCGAGGTCATTGAGGTCATTGAGCGGTCCTTCGCGACCGTGTTGCCCGAGGCTCCGGCCGAGCTGCTCCTGGCCGACAACAGCCACGCGCACCTGCACCGCATGGCCGCCGTCGGTCCCGAGGGGAAGCCGCCGAGCTGCGGCGTGGACTCGCCTGACCGCTGCCCGGCCGCACGTCGCGCCCAGATCCAGGTCTTCGCCGACAGCGACCACCTCGACGCCTGCCCGAAGCTGCGCAACCGTCCCGAGGGCCGCCTCTCGGCGCTGTGCGTGCCCGTGTCCATCATGGGTCGCACGGTGGGCGTGATCCACGCCACCGGCGAGGCGGGAGAGAAGGTCGAAGACGATCGCGTCGACGACCTGGCCACGCTGGCCAAGCTGGCCGGCGCGCGCATCGGCTTGCTCAGGGTCATGGCCGAGACCCAGTTGCAGGCCTCGACCGACACGCTCACCGGACTGCTCAACCGGCGGTCGTTCTCCCAGCGCGTCGACGCCATCCCGGCGCACCTCTACCCGGTCGCCATGGCCATGGCCGACCTCGACCACTTCAAGGTCCTCAACGACACCTACGGGCACGAGACCGGGGACCGGGCGCTGCGGCTGTTCAGCCGTGTGCTGCGTGACTCGCTGCGGACCAGCGACGTGGCCTCGCGCTACGGCGGCGAGGAGTTCGCCATCGCCTTCCCGGACTGCTCGGCGGTCGACGCGGCGCGGGCGCTCAACACGCTGCGCGCGCAGCTCGATGCCGCCATCACCGTCGGCGGGCTCCCCAAGTTCACCGTGAGCTTCGGCGTGACCGAGTGCGAACCGGGCGAGGAGCTGGCGACGATTCTGCGGCGGGCCGACGACGCCCTGCTGCAGGCGAAGCACGAGGGACGCGACCGGGTCGTGCTGCACGACACGATGGGCGAGACGGCGCTTGCGCCCACCGGCGGCCGCGAGGGCGTCATCCCGCTGCTCGAGGACGACTACGAGGATGCGTTTCCGTCGATGGACTGAGCGGGTCCGGACAGCTCGTCCCGCAACACCCGCCGCAGGAGCTTCCCCGTCGGCGAGTAGGGCAGCTCGTCCCGGAAGGCGACCACGCCCGGCATTTTGGTGGAGCGCAAGCGCTCCCTGACCCAGACCTGCAGCTCGGCCTCGGAGGCCTCGCCGCCCACGTGCAGCACGACCACGGCCGCCACCGCCTCGCCCCACTCGGCGTCGGGGATGCCGATGACCGCCGCCTCGGCGACGGCGGCGTGCGCCATGAGCACTTCCTCGATCTCGCCCGGCGAGATGTTCTCCGACCCCCGCACGATGACGTCGTCCAGCCGCCCGTCGACGTAGAGGAAGCCGTGCACGTCGAACCAGCCGGCGTCCCGGGTGCGGAACCAGCCGTCCTCGGTCAGCGTGGTCTGCCCGACGTACTCGCCGGCCACCTGCTCGCCGCGCACCCAGATCTCGCCCTTCTCGCCCGGAGGGAGGGCCGCCTCGTCGGTGTCGCGCACCTCCACCTCGAGGGACGGGAGGGGTCGCCCGACCGAACCCAGCCGCGCCCGGATGGCCGGGTCGTCGCTGGCGAAGGCCTCGCGGTGCTCGTCGGGGGTGAGCATGGCGATGGTCGAACTGGTCTCGGTGAGCCCGTACGCGTTGACCAGGTCGATGTGGGGCATGTCCGTCAGGGTGCGCTCGACGAGCTCGAGCGGCATGCGCCCGCCGCCGTAGGAGAGGTGGCGCAGGGCCGGCAGCTCGACGCCGCCCTCCTCGAGCGCGGTGAGGATCCGGCCCAGCATGGTCGGGCACCACCATGGCGTGCGTGATGTGCTCGTCCGCCGCCAGTTGCACCCAGGCGGCGGCCTCGAAGGCCGGCAGGTACATGATGCGACGCCCGGCGTACAGCGAGCTCAACACGGCCGCGATGCCGGCGATGTGGTACGAGGGCACGCAGATCAGCTGGGCCTCGGTCGGCTCGCAGCCGAGGAACTCGACGCTCGAGATGATGTAGGAGACGAGGTGGCGGTGGCGCAGGATCGCCGCCTTGGGCTCCGACGTGGTGCCGCTCGTGAAGAGCAGCACGGCGATCTCCTCGGGGTCGACGAAGGGATGCTCGCCGGTGAGCGGCTCGGCGATGGCCGCGGCGAACTCCGCCTTGGTGATGATGTGCCCGGCGCCGACGGCGTCGAGGCGCTCCACCTCTTCGTCGTCGGCGATCATGATGCCGCCGGCGACGCGGCCGAGGATGCCGCGCAGCTGCTCGTCGGGGGCGCGGTAGTTGAGCGGCGCGAACGGGATGCCCGCCAGCGCGGCACCGAAGAGCGCCACCGGCAGGGTGTCGGTGTTCAGCCCGAAGTACCCGACGACTTCGGCAGCCGGTCTTCTCGAAGTAGATGGCGGCCCGCCGGGAGCGCTCGAGGAGGTCCGAGGCGGTGATCCCGCCGTCGTGGGAACCGAGGACGATGCGCTCGGGGTCACCCTCGGCCGCCATTTCGAGCAGCATGGCGATGTTCACGACGGCGTCCCTTCTTCTTCCTGTCTCCCCGGACCGTCAGTCCGAGGCAGGCAGCGGCTTGGCGCCCTTGACGGCCAGGATCGGTCTCGCCGACCGAGATGGAGCCCTCACCGGCCTTGGTGCACAGGAGCTCCAGGCCGAGCTCGTCGTCGCTGTAGCGCTTGCCCAACTGCGTGCCGCCGTCGAAGCCCGCCACGATGCTCTCGGACGCGGGCGCGGCGTCGGCGGGCAGGAAGGGGTGGCCTCCGCAGCGCAGATCGACCGGATCCGCGGGCGCCTTCACCACGACGACCTCGCAGGCATCGGTCGCGCTGCGCAGCCTCACTCCTGCCTTCAATTGGATAGCCACCGCAGTCCTTCCGTGGGTCGTTGTTGTCGTTCCGTTGGTCACTCCGGCACTCCAGGAGGACGAAGGGGAATCCTATTCTGCCCTGGTCCGGTGCTCCGCATCGAGACGGAGGCTCCCTGTATGCGGCGGTCCTGCCCGCGGTGCCGCCTCTGGAGATGCGCACTTAGCATGGGATTTCGCGGAGCCAATGGAAGCGGAGGGAAGGCGATGGCCAACGCCCCGGGGTGGAAGCCGGACCCCGAGCGTGAAGATCAGGAGCGCTACTGGAGCGGGTCGGCCTGGACCGACCGGGTGCGGCCGGCCGGGAAAGCCGGTTCGCTCCATCTTCCCGAGCACGTCCACCACCTGCAGCGGGCCCTGTCCGCCGCCACCGCCGACATCGACGCCGTCGAAGACCGGCTGGCGACGCTCTTCGAGCGGAGCGACGGGGGCGGCAACTCCGACCCGCATCTGACTGCGATCGCCCCGTCGTCCGCCATGCGGAGGACATCTGTCCCTGACCCTGACCCTCCCTTGACGAGCACGACGACGAGATCCTCGATCTCTACGAGGACGAGGACACTGCGGGCGACGACCCCGTCGAGAGCGTCCCCGGCGACACCACTGAGCGAGTGGTCGATGACGATCCGAAGGATGCTGTCTTCGCCGAACTCGACGCGGCACTGGCGGCAGAGGAGCCGGTCGACCCCGAGGTGGCGGGCACGTCGACGCGGAGGTTGTTTCGCCGTTCCTGACGTCAGCGATGCTGCGGGCGAGCGAGGGCAGCCCAATGGTGGAACAATCCGCCTCGGATGTGCCTGGACAAAGGGGTGGGCCGGTGGAGGAGGACTCAAGCAACGAAGCCGGACCAGCCGATACGAAGGATGTGAGTGACGGCTCCGTCACAGCTGATCCACCCTCATCGGACACGGGCGGGCAGGCGTCCGATGCGCGCCCGTCCGATGCGCACCCGCTCCATGCCGCGCCCGGTGCACGGGCCGCTATGCCACCCGCGCGCACGACCCACTCGAGGATGACGAACGGCTCGCCAGGCTCTTCGAGCGCGTCCGGGGACCCTCGGAGCCGGACCTGGCCGGCCCGGTCCCTGCCTCGGCTCCTGACCCGACGAGGAGCAGATACGCATTCAGCGCATCGCCCCCGCCTCCGCCCCCGCACGAGAGCGCAGCGGGACCGTGGACGACACCGACACCGACCCCGGCGGCGGCACAGCTCTGGCGGTCACCACCGGCTCCACCACGCCGCCGACGGGTCTGGCCGATCGCGACCGTGGCGGCGGTCGCCGTGCTGGTCGTCGGGGCGGGCGTCGCCGTGTACGAACGGTCGCACTCCGGCCCCGACACCGGCACCGCATTGACCTCAGCGGTCGCGACGACGGAACAGAGCAGGACGGCCGATGTCGCATTGTCGATGAGCCTTGCCGCAGGTGGCCCGAGCGTGACCATTGCGGGCAACGGCGACGCGGACCTCGCCGGGAACGCAACGAATTTGACCATGGCCTACTCCGCGGGTGGCCAGTCGTTCACGGAGCGGGCGGTCATCGACGGCACCACGGCCTACTACAACATCGGCCCCCTGGTGGGAGCGATCGTGCCCGGGAAGTCGTGGGTGTCGATGGACGTCGGGAAGAGCTCGTCGAGTTCGAGCAGCTTCGGAACCGGCGGCATCTTTACCGACCCGAGCACGCTGATCGCCGTGATCGGCGCGCCCGGCACCGCGTTGCACGCTCTCGGACCGGCCGTCGTGAACGGGTCGCGCCTGCAGCAGTACTCCGTCAACCTCGGCCCGGCGGGGATCAAGAAGGCGATTGCGTCGGACACATTGCCGGGCAACCTGCGCGCGGAGATGTCGATGGTCCACTACAGCCGATTGGACTATGTCGTCGGCATCAATGGCACCAACCACGTGGCGCAGATCCGGACCACCAGCGCCTATTCCGCCGCCGGTGAGCATTTCACGGTGACCGGCACCATGGACATGTCCGACTTCGGCACGCCTGTGACCGTTGCGCCACCTCCGGCCAGCGCGGTCGTGTCTTTCCAGCGGTTCGAGACGATCGCCGGTCAGGATCACGGCACCTCGGCTACCTGAGCATCTCGTTCCGCCCGCCGCAACGGATCGGGTGGTGGGCGGGGAGCGAGTCAGCCGACGAGCGAGGCGAAGGGAATCGCGTCCGGGGGTGCGGTGAGCGTGACGGGGTGGCCCCATCGACTCCACGTCGTGACCGATGTGGCCTTCTTGTTCCCTGCCTTGTACTCGACCGGGAGCGGGGTCTTCGAGTCGGTCACGTACAGGGTTGCCGGCGCGGTGCCGATGCTGGGAGACGAGACGTGCCCCGTGATCGGGATGCAGCGCTGCCCGGCGACCGTGACAGCGTGCCCCTCCGAAAGTGGCCCCGAGATCGTCTCCTGCTGGAAGTCCGACTTGAGGGTCACGGCGCTGATGACGGTGGTGTACTCCCCGCCGTCGGTGGGTGCGAGCGAGATCCAGGTGTTCGCCAGCTGCTGCGGGTCGTTCTTGGTGAGTCCGAAGTAACCGCTGATCGCCGCCGCGTTGCCTCGTATGTACGCCACCTGGCCGATCTGCACCACCTCGGCTTTGGCCTTGTCGGAGTCGATCATCTGTCGACCCTCGAAGGTGCCGATGTCGTTGACGGCCGAGAACGTGTGCCCCGAGGCGGCGCCGTGGCCTACCTCGTGCACCCAGCTCCCGCCCTCGGCGTTCTGGATCGCCTCGGCCATCAACGAGGCCGCAGTCGTGGAGGTTGGTGCGGTGGCGGCTCCTGCCGCAGTTCCTCCACCCAGAACGGCCACGAGACCGATGGCCGGCGCCGCCGCTGCCGCCCAGCACGCGGCGCGGTGCCGGTGCCTCCCGTTCCGCGGTCCCGTCGTCCCGACGTGCACGCCTGCCTCCCCCGCTGACCTCTCTCGGCGAACCCTCTGGGGCATATCGGCTTTCGGGACCCCTTTCCTTAACGCGTCCCACGGAGCGACGGGCACCGGCACTACGAGGCGGCAATGACCTTGCCGGCCAGCTCGCCCCACCGCTCGAAGGTGTCGGGATCGCGGACGACGTCGGAACCGGCGAAGTAGCTGACGACCCTGGTGGCGATGCCGCCGTACTTCGCCACAATTTTGTCGGCGATGTCGTCCCAGGTGCCCTCGGTGATGAAGTTCTCCAGGAGGTCGTCGTCGATCTCCGCCGCCATCCCCGCCACGTCGCCCGCCCTTTGACGCTCGCGCAGCAGGTCGGTGATGCCCTCCCGGTCGAGCTGCTCGAAGATGAACGCGTAGTTGGGCGTCGATCCGTAGAACGCCACCTGTACGCGCGCCCGCTCGCGCCACGCCGCTCGCTCGTTCCCGGTATCGCCTACCACCAGAAAGGCCGGGACGATGATCTCGAGGTCCTCGACCCGGCGTCCGGAGCGGGCGGCACCGGCCTCCACGTTGGGCAGCAGGGTCTCGCGCAGGTAGGTCGGCGTGTTCAGCGGGTGCACGTGGACGCCGTCCGCCACCTCGCCGGCCATGCGGAGCATCCACGGGCTGACGGCGGCGACGTCGACGGGTGGGTCGGCACAGTCGATGGGTCCCGGCGCCCAGATGGGCGGCAGCAGCGACAGGTTGTAGAACTCGCCCTCGACGGCCAGCGGCGCACCGCTGCGAAAGGACTCGAAGATCTGCTTCACGGCGAGCACGTACTCGCGTAGCCGCGGCCCGGGGTGGTCGAACGCCGCGCCGTAGCGGCGCTCGATGTGTGCCCGGACCTGCGAACCCAGCCCCAGACGGAAGCGGCCCCCGCTCGCCTCCGCCAGCTCCCAGGCCGTGGCGGCGGTCACCATGGGGCTGCGAGGGAACGCCACCGCGATCCCCGTCAGCACGTCGATGTCGGCCGCCGTCGCGATCGCACCGCAGGTGAGGTACGCGGTCCGTCCCGCCTCCGTGACGACCAGGCCCGAGAGTCCGGCGGCCGCGGCCCGTCGCCCGAGCTCTGCGGCCTGGCGGAGCGGCTGGGCCGGCAGCATGGCATCGAACTTCAGCGGCACGGACCCTCACACACCGGCGCTGATCCGTTCACGGTGCCGGTTCCTCCCGCACCTCGGGGATGTACCCCACCAGCTCGTGGACGGTCGGCGAGTCGAGCCACGCTGTCAGGTCGACGTGGTACGAGGAGTCAGGCTCGGGACCCTGGTCCAGATGGTGCGGTTCGGACGCCATGAAGCGGCCGTCGACCAACCGGACCTCGGTCACGAGGTCGGCGTAGGGCCGGGAGCTGGCGGCGGGGGAGCCGAAGCCGAAGACGCGCTCGGATCCCATGACGGCGTTGGCCACCGCCCGTCCCGACAGGAAGGGGCGGTAGTCGTTGCGCTCGAGCTCGCCCGCGTAGGCGTCGAGGATGTGCAGCGCCCGCTCCAGCACCGTCGCGTCGTAGCCGTAGTAGACGTTGGGCGCGGGCAGGTCGCCCCACACGCCCCACATCCACCAGCGCACCGTCGGCGGCAGTGCGGCCACGGCTCGTTGCACACCCCGGCCGACGGCCTCGTGGGCATGGTGGACGTCGTGCGGCGAGGGCGACACCACAATGGAGGCGTCGTGCTCCTCGACGATGGCCGGGAGCTCGTCGGCGACGCGCCGGGTGGCCAGGGCCAGGTCCCCGTCCAAGTCGAGGTTGAGCGGGGGGTCCAGGAAGACGGGCACGAAGCCGGCCCGCGCCGCCGCCTCCTCCGCCTCGGCCCGTCGCCGTTCCCACTGCCCCGAAAAGCCCAGGCTGGCGACAACGCTGACGACGGTCCAGCCCCGATCCCGTAGGTGCAACAGCGCACCGGGACAGCCCACCGCCTCGTCATCGGGGTGCGGTGCCACGTGGAGGATGGTCGGGGCCACGACCAGGGAGGTTAGGCCCAATGGCCGGCGGTGGCTCAGCCGTGCCGCCGCGCGAACCGAGCCCCGGGTGCGGGCGTCCAAAGGCCTGCAACCGCAGTGCGCGCGCACGCCGAAACGGGGCTACGTTCGGCGACCGGGATTGCAAGCGGGGAGGGTGCGATGTTGAAGGTCGTCGGAGCAGGGGTAGGCCGCACAGGCACCCATTCACTGAAAATTGCCTTGGAGCAACTCCTGGGCGGAACGTGTCACCACATGATCGAGGTGCTCGGCCACCCCGAGGAGGTCCCGCTTTGGATCGACGCCATCGACGGGCGGCCGGTCGACTGGGACTCCATGATGAAGAACTACACAGCCGTCGTGGACTGGCCAGGGGGCAGCTTCTGGCCCGAGCTCGCCGCGGCGAATCCCGACGCGCTGGTCATCCTTTCGGTCCGTGATCCCGACCAGTGGTTCACCAGCTGCTCCAACACGATCTTCGGCGGCTTGAGGATAATGATGGAGCAGGGCGACGAGTGGATGGCGGCGATGATGCGCCTCCTCGCCCAGCGTTTCGACGACCGGGTTGAGGACCGCGACGCCATGGTTGCCGCGTTCGACCGGCACAACGAAGCGGTACGGGCGGGCATCCCGAAGAAGCGCCTGCTCGAATGGACGGTTGCCGACGGCTGGGACCCCATCTGCGACCGGCTCGGGGTGCCCGTCCCCGATGCTCCCTTCCCCAAGGTGAACACCACCGCCGAATTCCGGGAGATGGTGGGTATGCCGCCTCTGGTTGTGTAGCGGCTGCCGGGGGACAGGTCGGAACACCCACTCCGGTTCTCAAGCGATAGCGAGTTAGAACACTCTTTACAGATTACTCTGAATCAAATATACTGACCGATCATGCCCCGGTGGTCCCGCTCCAACCCCCTCGCCCTGGCCGTCCTGGTCTGCCTGTACGAGAAGCCCATGCACCCCTACGAGGTGGCGCAGACGCTGCGGACCCGGGCCAAGGAGCAGAGCGTCCGCCTCAACTACGGCTCCCTCTACGCCGTCGTCGAGTCGCTGGAGAAGAAGGGCTTCATCAAGGCCACCGGCACCCTGCGGGAGGGCAAGCGCCCCCAGCGCACCATCTACGAGATCACCGAAGAGGGCTCGCTCGAAATGACGGACTGGCTCACCGAGCTCATCGGCACTCCCGAACAAGGAGTACCCGGCCTTCATGGCCGGCCTCTCCTTCCTGCCCGCGCTCGATCCCGACGACGCCCTGGCCGCGCTCCGCCGCCGCGCCGAGGCGCTGACCATGAAGCTCGTCGCCATGCGCGGCGCCATGCAGGCGGCACGCGACGCCGGCCTGCCCCGCATCTTCGAGCTCGAGTCCGAGTACGAGGAGCGCACGCTCAGCCGCCGAGCTCGCGTTCGTCACGGGCGCTCGTCGAGGAGATGGAGAACGGCACGCTCGAGGGCCTCGAGCTGTGGCGCCTCTTCCAGACCGAGGACTTCAACCCCGAGGAGGTGCACTTCACCTTCGACCTCCCCAAGGAATGACCCCTGAGGTAGTGACCCGAGGCCGCGTGTAGCACCACGCGACCCCGGGCCGGTACGACCACGAGCCCGATCCACGAGGGACCTTCGCCCGAGGCAGCACTCGAGAGCGTAGGCGACCTCCGTGGGACTGGCTCTGCTGAAACGCAAGCAAACCCACGAAAGGAGGCGCGCATGGACGCGCTCATAGAGGCCGACGGCCTCAGCAAGAAATTCGGCAAGGTCCAGGCCCTCTCCGAGCTGACCCTCACGCTGCCGGCCGGAGAGCCGGTGGCCATCCTCGGGCCCAACGGCGCCGGGAAGACGACCTTCATCCGCATGGTGGCCACGCTCATCGCGCCCGACCGCGGCACGCTCGTCGTCAACGGGCACGACGTCGAGCGCGAGCCGATGGCGGTGCGGCGCATGATCGGCCTCGCCGGCCAGTCCGCCGCCGTCGAGGAGATGATGACGGGCCGCGAGAACCTCGTCATGGTGGCCCGCCTCTACGGCCAGGGCCGCGCCCAAGCCGTCGCGTCCGCCACGCGGATCCTCGAGCAGATGAATCTGGTGGACGCCGCCGACCGCCGCGCCAAGACCTATTCCGGCGGCATGCGACGGCGGCTCGACCTGGGGGCCAGCCTCGTCGGCTCGCCCCGGTTGCTCCTGCTCGACGAGCCGACGACCGGCCTCGACCCCGTCAGCCGCAACGAGGTGTGGGACGCCGTGCACGCCATGAGCGCGCGCGGGACCGACATCGTGTTGACGACGCAGTATCTCGATGAGGCCGATCACCTCGCCGCCACCATCGTCATCATCGACGGCGGCCGCGTCATCGCACAGGGCACGCCGAACGAGCTCAAGTCCCGCGTGGGCGCCGACATGGTCGAGCTGCACACCATCGACGTCCCCACCATGCAGCGGGCGGCCGCGGTGCTGGCGTCGCTCGGGATGGCCGAGCCGTCCACCGATCCCGTCGACGCGCCGGTGCTCGCTGGCCGCGCCGGGCGGCTCGAAGCTCCTGCCCATCGTCGTCCGCGCGCTCGACGACGCCGAGGTGCCGGTGGAGGACATCGCGCTGCGCCGGCCCACCCTCGACGAAGTGTTCCTCGCCCTCACCGGGCACACCACGACCGACCCGACCACTCCCAAGGAGGACGCAGCATGACCATGGACCTCACCCTCGACCCGCCGCGCCCGGCCCCGCCGCTGGACCCGGTCACCAACCGGGGCGCGTCGTATCTCGTCGCCAGCGGCCAGGTGGCGGCGCGCACGCTCAAGAAGTTCGTCCGCTCGCCGGCGCTGCTCATCGCCGGCACGGCGCAGGGGCTGCTCTTCCTGCTCATCTTCCGCTACGTCTTCGGCGGTGCGGTCAGCCACACCGGGGGCCTCTCCTACGTGGACTTCCTGGTGCCGGGCTTCGTCGTGACCGGCGTGCTCTTCCAGGGCATGAGCGCGGCGAGCGGCGTGGCGGACGACAAGGAGGGCGGGCTCTTCGACCGGCTGCGCAGCCTGCCCATCCGGCTGCTCTCCATCGTCTCGGGGCGGGTGGGCGCCGACACGGCGCTCGTGGCCTGGGGCGTGGTCGTCATGACCGTGGCCGGCTTCGCCGTCGGGTTCCGCGTCACCGGCACGACGGCCGACGCGGTGGCGGCCTTCGGCCTGACCATCCTCTACGGCTTCGCCTTCGTCTGGCTGTTCATCGCGCTGGGCCTCGCCTCGGGCAGCCCCCAGGCGGCGCAGGGCCTCTCGTTCCTGGTCTTCCCGCTCAGCTTCGTCTCGTCGGCCTATGTGCCGGTGTCGACCATGCCGGGCTGGATGCAGGCCTTCGCCAACAACCAGCCCATGACGCAGATGGTCAACACGGTCCGGCTGCTCACCGGCGGGCCCGCGGCGGAGCAGCTGCTCGGGCACTCCGTGTCGTACTACCTCGTGCCCTCGCTCTTGTGGACGGCCGGGTTGGTCATCGTGTTCGCGCCGCTGGCCGTGTGGAAGCTGAAGACGACGTGACGCGGCGTGACCGCGAGCGGTCAGCGCCGGTCGAACCCCTCGTCGTCGGGCGCCTCGCCGGTCTGCAGGACCATGTTGACGGCCCGGCGCAGGCGCTCCTGCGCATCGATCATCCAGTCGATGAAGAAGGCGTACTCCTCGACCTGGGTGATGTCGCCCTCGCTGTAGTCGGCGACGCGGTAGGCCGAGCGGTCGGGCAGGCGCTCCCACGAGAGCGGCGCGCCGTACAGCGACTCCACCAGTGTCCTGCTGCAACTGCAGCGCGTCGAACTGCGCGGCGCTGGCCTCGGGGGTCCCGAGGTCGACGTAGAAGTCCGAGCGCAGGCGCCCGCCGGCGACGAAGCTCAGGCCGTAGTGCGTGCCGCGCACGGGAGAGGGGAGGGTGATGAAGTTCTGCGCGGGCAGGGTCGTCATCTGGGTCCACTGCGGGTGGCGGACGCGGACCTTGTCGAGCCAGCGTGACCAGTACTCGCGGTACATGGCGCCCTTGCCTCCGCCGAGCGGTCCGGCCAGCTCCGCCATGTTCCAGCCGGTCGGGTCGCGCCACCACTGCGTGCCGGCGTAGTTCGCCGCCGACGCCGGTCGCCTGCTCGACGATGTAACGGACGAGCCCGGCGGGCGTGTACGCCGCCTTGTCGACGTCCCAGATGAGCGGGGCGCTGAGGTTGTTCTGCCAGTGCGCCGTGCGACGGGCGGGGTCCATGTCCAGCCACTCCTCGAGCTGGCTCCGCATGTCGAAGCTGAGGTCGGTGCGCGGGCTGAGGGTGAAGATCGTGCCGTCCGCCACGGACTCCGTCGCCGATGAGGCGCCGCACCAGTGCGGCATCCTGGACCCGTCGCTTGGCCTCGGCCGTCTCCTTGGCCAGCTGGCGCTCGGGGCTGATGGTGAAGTCCTCGACCTCCCGTACGGGATAGACCTGGCTGACCGAGATCATCGGCACGTTGCTGCTGCCCGCCTGCCCGTAGACGTAGGAGCGGAACGCACTGATCTGGACGAGCGCGATGTCCAGGCCCATTTCGCTGAGCCAGACCACGCTGGCGCTCACGACGGCCGAGAAGTCCCGCGGCCAGAAGGACGATGCGTGGGCGCCGCAGCGATCCCGGTGAGAGGTCGGGCGCGTGCGACTGCAGCTCGGCCAGGGCCTCTTCCGGGCTGATGGGGGTCTGGCGGCGGGACTGGAAGCGGGCGTAGTGCTCGGCCAGCGACTCGGGCAGCATCCGGCTGACGGAGGCGGCGTACTTGATCGCCGAGACCTCGGTGTCGGCCATCCGGCTGCTCTTGAGCTCGGCCACCACCAACCGCCCGTCGGCGCCCAGCCCGAGCACCGAGACGCGGTCGCGGGCGGCGCTCCCGGCGGTCGGAACGCCGTCGAACTCGAAGGTGATGACCTTGACGGCCGGTCCGAGAATGGCGGGGTTCGACAGCACCCATTCCTGCAGATCGGCGCGTTGCTCCAGGCCCGCCTCTTGCGAGCGAGATCATCTGCGCCGGCATCGCGACGGACCCAGCGACGGTGAAGAGCATTTCTTCCGCCATTTCTCAGGACAGGCTAGGGCAAACGGTTGTTTTTCGCAGGTACCGAAAGTCACACGACAGCACAACAGAACAACAAAACTCAAGGCCAGACGCATGCACGACGAGGTCAGCCGACGTGGCCGGTCAGCCCCCATGTGGCGTCGGACGCGACCCGTCGACCGGCCGGACCGACGACACGACCCCGCCTTCGCGACGGGCGCGACGGAAAGGACGAGCCGCCTCCGGGAATCACAAGAAATTGTGCAAACGGCGTGATCCGGGAGCCGGGCGCCGTCGACTCAGATCGGCGCCCCCGGCGCGACGAGCGGCCACGGGCGCTCGCGCTCGACCACGCTGGGCCAGGTCGAGCAGCAGTTGTTCGGCGTGCCGCCGGCCGATGATCTGCATCGACACGGGGAGCCCGTCGACCAGGCCGATCGGGATGGCGACCGCGGGATGCCCGGTCGTGTTGGCCGGGATCGTCAGCGCGCCGTTGTTCCCGACCGCCGCCTCGAACCCGTACTCGGAAACCAGGTCCACGCCGTCGATGGTCGTCGGCATCGGCCCCTGGGCGCCGAACGCCACGTCCGGGTTGGTGGCGCAGATGATGAAGTCGACCTGCTCGAAGATCTCGGCCATCTGCACGATGATCTGCCGGCGGAACGCCTCGATGTTCTTGGCCGTGTCCACGTTGAAGTGGTTGGTGGCGATGTTGGCCGCCAGCATGATCTCGGGCGTGAGCTCGGACTCGCAGCCGGGGTAGAGGTCGCCGAGGCCGACGAGCAGGCTCGCCGTCCCGGCGAGCGCCCACTCCAAGCCGCCCCGGGGCAGCGCGAACGGCACGTCGACGCGCTCGAGCCCGGCGTCCTTGATCAGCAGGCCGGCCGCCTCGTCCACCTTCTCCCGCACCGCCGACGCGACGATCGCCGCCCCGAGGTCGACCGACACGGCGACCCGCTTCCCCTGCATGTCCTGGTGCCCGAGCCCCGCTTCCCAGCCCTCGACCCGCGGCAACGAGAAGGGGTCGTACTCGTCGGCGCCGTTGCAGGCGTCGAACCAGCGGGCCGTGTCGCGCACCGAGCGGGAGAGGCACCCCATCACCGCGGTCAGCGGCTCGATCTCGGTGTGCGGGCCCTTCGGGATCCGTCCGAAGGTCGACTTCAGGCCGAACAGGCCGGTGAAGCCGGCGGGGATCCGGATGGAGCCCCCGCCGTCACCGCCGGTGCACAGAGGGAGCAGCCCACCCGAGACCGACGCGGCGGAGCCGCCCGAGGATCCACCCGGCGTGCGCTCGAGGTCGTACGGGTTCGAGGTCGCGCCGTGCAGGCGGGTGTACGTCACGTTGATGCCACCGAACTCCGACGCCGTCGTCTGGCCGACGAGCACGGCGCCGGCGTGGCGCAGGCGGGCCGTCGTGGTGGCGTCGTACTCGGCGATCCGGTCCTTGAACACCAGGGACGCCTCGGTCTGCGGCCAGCCCTTGACCGGGTCGAGCTCCTTCACGCCGATGGGCACGCCGCCGAAGGGCAGCTGCACGTCAGCCGCAGCAGCCGTCACCCGGGCCTGTTCCTCGTCGACGAAGCACACCGCGTTGAGCTTCGAGTCCGCTATGGCGGCCAGCGATCCCTCGAGTGCCTCGGTGGGCGAGATGGTGCCCGCCCGGTAGGCGTCGACGAGGGAGCAGGCGTCTCCCATCCATGGTTCCGTGGTCATTGCTGTCGAGAACCTACAGCGATGCGATTTCTTCCGCGTTTAACCCCAGAAAAGGCAGGTTGAATCCACTTCCAGTTCCTTGATGAGGACATCGACAGGCTGCATCGGCTCGAGCTCTGGGAATCTCACCCACTTGCCGTTTCGGTCGGCAAAGTAGAGGGTCCACAGTCCATCGCCTTCGTACCGGAGCTGAGCGATTGGCGTAGACGTCCACTCACCAGGGCTGCCGTCCCAGGGAGGTCGGCGCTCATGAATGGACACGTTCTTGCCCCTCGTGGTGGCGTCTATTCGCACTTTGTCGGCCACGGCGGCGGGCACCCGGTTTCGGCAGAACCGTCTGACCCTCTCCACGTCGAGGTCGGGCAGGACTGTTGGCACCACCAAGATGCTACGACTGCTGCTGGTGCCGCCCTCTCTTCCGAAGTCCGATGAGCACCCGCGGCTTCCTGGCCTGTGGAACGGCTCGGCGGGAGGAGGGCTCATCGCCCCGCATGAACGCGATCCACGGGTCCATTTCTGCAGCGTCGCTCTCCCGGACGAACCATCCAGCCCCTTGAGCCGGCATGGAGTACCCGGGACGTCCCGCCGCCTCAGGCCCCGCTTCGTGTCCCTTCGTGAGGTCGTTCATGCGCCCTCCTTTCGCCACTTCGGAGGCTATTCCTCGGTAGTGACAAACCGAAGGGTCGAAAGTCCCTACCCCGGGAGGCCGGAAGCCCGGAGTCGCCTACTCCGTCGTCCGCTTCTTGAAGGAGTGCGCCGCGATCGGGCAGGCCACTGCGAGGATCGCCACCGACCAGATCAGTGCTGCCTCGACCGGGTGCTGCATCGGCCAGGCCTGCACCATGGCGGAGGGGTTCGGATTGCCCCAGAGGTCGCGGGCGCCCGACACCACAGCGCTCACCGGGTTCCAGTTGGCCACGGCCTGCAGCCACCCCGGCATGTGCTGGGTCGGCACGAAGGCGTTCGACACGAACGTCAGTGGGAACAAGACGATGAAGCCGAACGAGCCGGCTGACTCCGGGCTCTTGGAGTTCAGCCCGACGCAGGCCGACACCCACGAGACGGCGTAGGCAAAGAACAACAAGAGACCGAAGCCCCCGACGACCGAGATAGCGCTCGCACCGGGACGCCAACCCACCACGAGCCCAGTGAGGATCACGATGGTGGCGCACAAGACGGATGTCAGGAAGTCGGCCGCCGAGCGACCGACCAGCACCGCCGAGCGCCACATCGGCAAAGTACGGAAGCGGTCGATCATGCCTTCGTGGAGGTCGGTACTGAGGCCGATCGCCGTCCCCATGGTCGATGTCGTCAGGTTGAGCGCCAGAATGCCGGCCAGCAGGAAGTCGACATAGCTCCCGCCACCGGGGATCGGGATTGCGCCGCCGAAGATGTAGACGAACAGGACCGTGAACAGCAGCGGCTGGATCGTCACGTCCGAGAGCTGCATCGGCTCCCGGGAGATGTGCACGAGGTTGCGCCGGGTCATGGCCCAGATGTCCGACAGAGAACCGAGGAAACTCCCACCCGAATGCGGGCGGTCGAACCCGGTGCTTGACGGTGTCAACACAGCGGTCGTCATGCGCGTACTCCTTCCAGTTCGTGACGGCCTTCGCCGGACCCGACGGGACCGGCGGAACCGGCAGCTGCGCCACCTGATGCCGAGCCCGATCCAGGCTCATCGCTCTCGGCGGCGCCTTCTTCTTCGATGTGGTCGCCGGTAAGCGAGAAGAACACGTCGTCCAGTGACGGCTGCCGCACCTCGATGTTGTCCACCAGCACACCCGCGTCGTCCAGCGCCCGCACGACGACAGTCGCCAGACCCGTCGACGAGTCGACGCCGGCACTCAGGGTCCGCCCGTCGTCGCTGACGGAGACCGGACCGGACACGAGCGGCGCCATGGCGTCGACGGCCGAAGCGTGCGGCTCGGCCAGCGTCACCTCCAACCGTGCACCCCGGCTCGCCTGCTTCAGCTCCTGCGGCGTCCCGTGCGCAATGACCCGGCCATGGTCGACGACCACGATGTCGTGGGCCAGCTCGTCGGCCTCCTCGAGGTACTGCGTCGTCAGCAACACCGTGACGCCCTCGCCGATCAGTTCGCGGATGGCCTCCCAGACCCGCTGCCGCGACGTCGGGTCGAGACCCGTCGTCGGCTCGTCCAGGAACAGCACCGGGGGCCGCGTCATCAAAGAGCCGGCCAGGTCCAAGCGCCGGCGCATGCCGCCCGAGTAGCCCTTGACCACGCGGTCGGCGGCGTCGGTCAGCTCGAACTGTGCCAGGAGCTCCTTGGCCCGCGACCGGGACTCCGCCCGGCCCATGTCGGACAGCTCGCCGATCAACACCAGGTTCTGGCGCCCCGTGAGCAGCTGGTCCAACGTCGCGTCCTGGGCGGCCACGCCGATGTGGCGCCGCACCTCCGCCGGATGCCGCAGCACGTCGATGCCGGCCACCGTCGCCGACCCCGAATCTGGTCGGGCCAGCGTGGTCAGCACCCGCACGGCGGTCGTCTTGCCGGCTCCGTTGGGACCCAGCAACCCGAGAATGGTGCCCGCCGGCACGGCGATGTCGACACCCGCCAGCGCCTGGGTCTCCCCGTAGCGCTTAGTCAGTCCCTCCGCCTGGATCATGAGTTCGGTAGCCATAGACATCCTTACCGGTCGTTAAGTAAACTGCTGTCCAGGGGTAATGCTAAACGGGCTACTTACCTGTCGTCAAGTAGGTAATCTGACAATTCACCGGTAGGGTGCAGGACGAGATGAACAAGATCGCGAACGAACATGATCAAGACACCGCAGAGCCAGGACACGTGACACAGACCGCCGACGACCAGGCACGCGCCGCAGTAGAGGCAGAGGAGGACGCCATCGGGGAACTCGAGTCCGTGATCGGCGACGAGCCCGACCTCGGCCCGCCCTCCGATCCCGAAACGGCCACCGCGACCCCCGCCCAACCTCTGGTCGACGCCAAGTCCGACACCCGCCAGCGCATCCTCAGTGTGGCTCTCGACCTCTTCACCGAGCAGGGCTACGACGGAACCAGCCTGCGCGAGATCGCCGAGCAGCTGGGCGTCACCAAGGCGGCCCTCTACTACCACTTCGAATCCAAAGAGGACATCCTCATGGCGCTGCACATGCGCATCCACGATTTCGGTCGGGAGGCGCTGATGCTGATCGGGGAGGAGCCGGTCACGCTGGAGCTGTGGAGCCAGCTGCTCGATCAGATCGTCGGCGAGATGCTGGCCCAGCGCAAGCTCTTCCTCATGCACGAGCGCAACCAGGCCGTGATGGAGAAGCTGCACCGCGAGGACCACGACGCCGAGCACGAGGACATCCAGAACCAGTTCCGCCGGGTCCTGGGTGACGAGCGGGTGCCGGTGCGGGACCGGGTGCGCATGGCGGCGTCCTTCGGCGTGGTCTTCTCGAGCATCTTCCTCGGCGACGTTTCCTTCGATTCGGTGAGCAAGGACGAATTGGAGGTCATGCTCCGCGACATCCTCCACGACGTCCTCCGAGGATGACGGGATCGGTCCGCTGGGCAAAAACCCAGCGCCAGCTGGCTACAGTTCGTCCCAGTGACTGATACCCCTCCAGACGTCCCGGTCGACGCGCACCACGAGCATCCCTTCACGATCGCCATCGACGTGGGCGGCACTGGCCTGAAGGCCGATGTCCTCGACAAGGACGGCACGCCCGTGGCGGGCCGGGTCCGGGTGCCCACGACCTACCCGATGCCACCCGACGACCTGGTTTCCACGTTGACCAAGCTCGTGGCCAAGCTCCCCGAGGGGGACCGCGTCTCGTGCGGCTTCCCCGGCATGGTCCGCATGGGCCACGTGCTGAGTGCCCCGCACTTCGTCTGCGAGGCCGGCCCCGGCACCAAGCCGAGCTCGAAGTTGGCCGCCTCCTGGTCTGACTTCGACCTCGCCGGAGCGCTCGCCAAGTCGATCGGCAAGCCCTGCCGGGTGGCCAACGACGCCGACGTCCAGGGCCTGGCCGTCGTGCAGGGCAAGGGCTTCGAAGTGGTGATCACCCTCGGCACCGGCTTCGGCACGGCCTTCTTCATGGACGGCAGCCTCATGCCGCACATGGAGTTCTCCCACCTGGAATTCCGCAAGGGCGAGACCTTCAACGAACAGGTCGGCGAGGCGGCGCGCAAGAAGATCGGTGACGAGCGCTGGAACAAGCTGATCCGCAAGGCGATCGCCTACCTCGATGCGCTCACCTTCTTCGACCACCTCTACATCGGCGGCGGCAATGGTCCACGGGTCAACCGGCGCGACCTCGGTGACGTGCTCGAGCGCATCACGGTGGTGGACAACAAGGCTGGCATCCTCGGCGGCATCAAGCTCTGGGACGCCAACCACATCGGCGTCGAGGGCGAAGCGCAATGACCGCCGTCGACACAGAGCCGCTGGCTTGGGACCCGCTGAACGAGAAGTACAAGGCGGACCCGCACGTCACCTGGAAGCGCCTGCGCGACGAGCAACCGCTCTATTACAACGAGCAATACGACTTCTACGCCGTGAGTCGCTTCGCCGATGTCGACGCCTTCAGCCGCGATCCCAAGACGTTTCTCTCGTCGCACGGCACGGTGATGGAGATGATCACGGCCGATCCCGTCGGCATGCAGATGATGATCTTTATGGACCCGCCGGAGCACACCCGCTACCGGCGACTCGTCTCCAAGACCTTC
The DNA here is from genome assembly GCA_963731065.1 of uncultured Acidimicrobiaceae bacterium. Lineage (GTDB taxonomy): Bacteria > Actinomycetota > Acidimicrobiia > Acidimicrobiales > RAAP-2 > Bog-473. Next base: position 66,010 of record CAVSUH010000008.1, read on the forward strand.
ACGCCGCGCCGCATGAAGCTCCTCGAGGACGACATCCGGGCCCTCTGCGTGAACCTGCTCGACGGCCTGGTCGGCCGCAGCTCGTTCGACTACGTCCAGGACTTCGGTGCCCGCGTCCCCGCCTACGTCATCGCCGCCCTGCTCGGCGTCCCGCCCGAGGACCGCGACATGGTCCGGGGCTGGATCGACGAGTCGTTCCACCTCGATCCCGAGACCGGCATGTCCAACGACATCTCGGCCACCGCCATGTTCAGCGTCATGGAGTATGTCGGCAAGACGCTGACCGACCGCCAGGCCAATCCGCGCGACGACATGTTCACGGACCTCGTCAACATGGAGATCACGGAGGACGACGGCGTGCCTCGCCGGCTGACGCCGGAGCAGGCGGTCAACTTCGCGGTGCTCATCGCCAGCGCCGGCACCGAAACGGTGGCCCGCATGCTCGGGTGGGCCGCCTTGGCGCTCGACAACAACCCGGACCAGCGGGCCGAGCTCGTGGCCGATGCCAGCTTGATCCCCAACGCCGTCGAAGAGGTCCTGCGCTACGAGGCGCCGTCGCCGGTGCAGAGCCGCTGGTGCACCGAGGACGTCGAGGTGCACGGGGGCACCATCCCGGCCCGCTCGAAGGTCGTGATGATCACGGGTTCAGCCGGCCGGGACGAGCGGGCATACCCGGACGCCGACCGCTTCGACATCCACCGGAAGTTCGACCACCACCTGTCCTTCGGCTACGGCATCCACTTCTGCCTCGGCGCCGCGCTGGCCCGGACTGAGGGCAGGATCGCCCTTGAGGAGACCTTCAAGCGCTTCCCTGAGTGGTCGGTGGATATGGACGGCGCCGTTCCGCTCTACACAAGCACCGTGCGGGGCTACACCAAGCTGCCGATCAGCGTCTGACCTGGTCGCGGGCGCCTCGGGTGCCCGCTCGAGGCTCCAGTACACTGTCTTGTCTCACCCAGCGCTCGTAGCTCAACGGACTAGAGCATCTGACTACGGATCAGAAGGTTGGGGTGGGTTCGGGTCACGGACACGGCCTGAGCCTCCGTGCGTCTTAACTGACTTGATCGAACTGACTTGATCGGATTTGGTTAGTCGCCGAGGCGTTCGCCATACGTGTTGCCAATGTTCTGAGTCCCCGCTACCTTGCGTCGACATCACCCGGCTGGTCTTGAAAGTCGGGAAAATCGTTAAGGGAGGGCATCGTGGGCTCGAAGTTCAACTCGTTGGTCGTCGCCACATTCGCTACGGCTGCACTTGTGGCAGGAACCGTTGGGGTCACAGCTAGTCAGGCTGGGGCCGATTCGGGTGCCTGGGGACGCGGGCCATCGGGACCACCCTCTCGGGGGTCGCTGAGCGTGGGCTGCGGACGCAGCAGCTACGCATCCATCGGAGCCGCGGTTGCCGCGGCGTCGCCCGGAGCAACGGTATTCGTGTGTGCAGGCACCTACGACGAAGACGTCGTGATACCCCCCGCGACACCCCTCACGATCGCGGGCCTTGGAAATCCAGTTATCGACGCGAGCGGGCTGAACAACGGAGTCCAGATCCTCGCCTCTCACAGTGAGCTGAAGGGCTTTACCGTGGAGAACGCCATCGGCGAGGGCGTGCTTGTCCAGGGCGTGCCGGGCACACCCGTCACCGGCGTGACCGTCACGGACAATACCGTCGTCCACAACGACCAGGGCAACCTCACGGGGGCGCCACTCACCACTTCTGCGTACTCGGAGTGCAACGGCTCGACAGAGGCCCCCGGCGACTGCGGTGAAGGGGTTCACCTCATGGTCGCGGACGACTCGTCCGTCGTGGGCAACAAGATCAGCAACAACAGCGGGGGCATCCTTCTTACCGATGAATTCGGTCCCACAGACGGCAATGTTGTCGCCTTCAATACGGTGTCAAACAACACTCTTGACTGCGGCATCACGATCGCCAGTCATAATCCCGGTGCGTTTGTGGGTGGAGTGCCGCAGAGCACCGCCGGTGGGGTGTTCGACAACCGGATTCAGTTCAACTCTGTATCTGGCAACGGCGTTGCCGGACAAGGGGCAGGTGTCCTCCTCGCCACACCACTTCCGGGGGGCGCCGTCTACGACAACCAAGTGCAGAACAACTTCATCTGGGGCAATGGGCTTGCCGGTGTGACCGTGCACAGCCACGCACCCGGGCAGGATCTCAACGGAAACGTCATCGAAGGGAATTTCATCGGCACGAACAACCTCGATGGTGACTACGACTTCTCGCCGGCGGTGGATCCGTCCACCACCGGCATCATCGTTGCTGCCGTCGCGCCGCTTGCCATCACTATTGAGCACAACCTGATCGCGAACAACGTCTTCGGAGTCTGGACGATGCCCGCAGTGACGGCCACGGGAACGGGTTCGAACCTCTTCTACAAGGTGACCACGCCGGTGTTCGTAGCGTCCTGACCCCCGTATCTCTGGGGCACGGCTCGTCACACAGAGGCAGACGCTTCGGCACTCAAATGGCCCCTCGGTCGGGGCGTCGTTGCCTCGGCTTCGACGATCACAGACTTACCGGGGCAGGCCCAACACGTGCTCACCCACGATGTTCTTATTGATCTCGGTCGTCCCTCCGGCGATGGAGGCTTGGCGTACCGCCAGCAGGTTCTCCCCCCACCGGTCCGACCCCACCAGACCATCGAGGCCGACGAGGTCGACAGCCAGCGCCGCCAGCTCCTGATCGCAGTGGGCCCACGACAACTTAGCCAATGACCCCCCCGCACCGGCTGCCGCCGGGTCGGACAGCGACCGCTCGGTGAGGAAGCGCATGCAGCGAATGTCCGTATAGAGGCCAGCCAGGCGTTGGCGCAAGCACCGGGTCTTCCAGGCCTGACTTCGCCCGCGGGTCGGCCAGTAGGTCGTCGAGGCGGTTGGCCAATGACAGGTGAAGCCGCGCCACGCCGGCCCGTTCGAAGCTCAACGTCGTCATGGCCACCGACCATCCAGCGTGGAGCGGCCCGAGCATGGCTGAGCGAGGCACACGGGCATCTGTGAAGAAGAGCTCGGCGAAGGACTGGCCGCCCGTGATGGTGGTCAACGGTCGCGCTTCAATGCCCGGCGTTCGTAGATCAACCAGGAAGCACGTGATGCCGGCGTGCTTCTTCGCCGTCGGGTCCGTGCGGACGTAGAGCTGGCACCAGTCGGCGAGGTGCCCGAGGGAGTTCCAGGTCTTCTGCCCGTTGATGACGAAATCGTCGCCGTCCTCGACCGCGGCCGTGCGTAAGGAGGCCAGGTCCGAGCCGGCATCGGGCTCGGACATGCCCTGCGACCAGATCTCATCGCCGCGGAGCATGGGTTGGAGGAAGCGCTCCTGCTGCTCGGGCGTGCCGAACTGCATGATCGCCGGAGCGATGTTGGAGACGCCAATTACGTTGACCGGGCCGGGCGCCCGCACGCGGTTCGTTTCCTCCAGGTAGGCCAGTTGCTCGGGGACGCCGGCCCCCCGCCCACCGTGCTCGACCGGCCAGGAAGGGGCCGCCCACCCGCCGTCGGCCAGCGTCCGGTTCCAGGCCCGCAGGATCTCCAGGGACTCGCCCTCTATCTGATGGCCGCCGACTTCAACGACTTCGGGGGTGACGTGGTCAACGAGCCAGGCGCGCAGCTCGGCCCGGAATGCCTCGGTGTCCGGTCCCTCCTGCGACGACTCCATGGATCGGATCTTGGTCCAGGGCACGGAGTTCGGACCAACTGGCCAGGTCAGGAGGAAGGTCCGATGGATGCCGCCGCGCCGATTCCGGCCAGGTCAGGGCGGCGACCTGACCTGATCCCGACCACGTGTCACGTCCAACCGGCACAATGCCCTTGTGGACGCCATCGAGATCAGGCCAAGGGACTCCTCCTTCGCCAAGCAGTGCCCCCAGCGCGTCCAGCTCGATGTGCTGCAGCCCTGTGAGCCGCTGCCCGACCCGCCCTTCCTCCAGATGCTCTACCGGGCCGGCAACGAGCACGAGGACGACACCTTCGCCCTCCTCTTCGACGGCGTGGACGGTGCGGTCGTCATCGAGGCGGAGGATCTCGACGCCCGGGAGTGGCAGACCATGCAGGCCGTGAAGGACGGTGCGCTTGTCATTGCCGGCGGCCGGCTCCCGATCGACCACGAGGCGCACCGGGTCGGTCAGCCCGACCTGCTCGTGCGGCACGGTGAGGGCTATCTGCCTATCGAGGTCAAGTCGCACAAGGCGCTCGAGCGCGTCCGCAAGGCGGGGACCGGTAGCGCCCTCGTCTGCGACGTCACGACGCCGTTCTTCGACGCCGCTGTGGTGGATGTGGAGCACAACCCGCGCAAGCACCTCGGTGACCTCATGCAGCTGGCGCACTATCGAGCCCTGCTCGACGCGGCCGGCATCGGCTTCGCCGGGGTGCTTCGCCGCCGGCGTCTGCGGCTCCGAGGGTGTGATCGTCTGGCACGACCTTGCGTGCGCCGGTGCTCGATCCGCCCGAGTACCTCGACGATCCACCCGGCGAGCGCATCAGCGCCATGGCGCGCTACGAGATGGAGTTCGCCCACCGCGCCGGGATCGCTCAGGCGGCCGAGGCCCACTTCTTCGACGAGGTCACGCCCTTGCTGGCCGAACCGATCGTGTGCGAGCAATGCGACATGTGCCGCTGGCGGGAGTGGTGTGGTGACCGGCTCGAGGAGGTCAGCGACCTGAGCCTGATTGCCGGGCGTCGGCGTCGGGCGCCGGAGCCTGTACAAGGCCCACGGGATCGACAATCTCCATGATCTCGCCGCGCTCGACTGGCGGACGGCCGAGCTCGTGCATGCGAAGGTCGATGTGGACGGGCTCCGTCTCGAAGGCGGCGGGCCGACCGGCGTCGACCCCGCTCGCTGAGGTCATCGCGAATCGGCCGAAGCAGGTAGAGGTCCTGGCTGGGCTCGGTCTGGACACGGTGGCGGATCTTGAGACGATCGATGCGAAGACGTTGGAGGTGTGCGCGGCGGGTGCGTCGAACGCGGCCGGGCAGATCGAGCTGGCCCGGGCGCGTGTCGGTGCGGCGCCGGCCTACCGCAGGCGCGGCGTCGACGTGGTCACCGTGCCCCGCGCCGACATCGAGGTCGACGTGGACATGGAGAACACCAACGACGGCTGCTATCTGTGGGGCGCGCTGGTGACTGATCGGCGCGATGGGGTGCCGACGGTGCGCTACATGCCGTTTGTCACTTGGGACCCCGACATCGAGGCCGGAGAGCTGATCGCTTTCAAGGACTTCTGGTCGTGGTTCAGCGACCTGCGGGCGAAGGCTTCAGCCGAGGGAGCGTCGTTCAAGGCCTACTGCTACAGCAAGAGCGCCGAACAGGGGCAGATGACGCGGATCGCCGACCGTCTCGGCCTGCGTGACGAAGTCGACGAGTTCCTGGCCTCCGACGACTGGGTCGACCTGCTCGAGGTCGTTCGAGCGCAGCTGATCACGGGCCGCAGCATGGGGTTGAAGGAGACGGCACCTCTGGCCGGCTTCGCCTGGCGCGCCGGCGACAGCGCGGGCACGCTCGCAATGGTCAAGTACGACCAGGCGGTCGACGAAGAGACGGGCCCGGTGGGACGAGCTGCCGCGCAAGAGTGGCTCCTCGAGTACAACGAGGACGACGTGCGGGCGACTGCCGCACTTGCGCGAGTGGCTCGACGGGCCGGCGCGGGACCTGCCGTCGATCGAATCCGCGGCAGACTGAGCCGGCATCATTCTCAGAGACTCTTCGAGCCGCATGGTCACTGCGCTGCTGCAGTATGGGGGGATGTCCGGCGGCGTTGGCTCATGACCGTCATCCACGCGGCCTGGCTGACCGCCTCGGATCGCCTGACGCTCTGGGCCGAGGACGGGAACAGGCCTGGTGTAGTGCCGACTCGCCCGACCGGCCAGGGTCGCCCGGCGCGGCGGGCCAAGCCCCATCCCTTCGCGCTCGGCGCCGATGATCTGCGCCTGGCCGTGGCGGAGATCGGAGGGATGGAGGCGGCGGACCTGCTCGGGGAAGAGCACGTGCAGTTGACGTTGGAGCTTCCCCGGTCGGGCGCAGGCCCGATCGCGGCCCCGGTTGACGACGAGGCCCTGGCCGGAGCTCGTGCCGGCACCGTTCCGCCCACGAGCGCCGAGGATGTCTCGCTGTGGACGGCCCCCGGGTATGCGCTCGAGCCTGGTGCTGCGGCGCAGCTCCTCCGGCTGCTCGTGCCGGCGCAAGGAAGCGATCAGCTGTTCACCGACGCCGCGCCCAACCCCGTCGCCCTCGGAGCCGACGTCCGCTTCGCGGCGCTCGCGGTCGCCATGGCGGTGGAGTTCCTCGCCCGTGGCCGGCTTCTTCCCGATCTGGAATTCGCCGCCGACCATTGGCGGGCGCGGTGGCGGCCGCTCGTCGACGGGCGCGACCGCAGCCGGATTCAGGCGCTGGTGTGGGCCCTCCCGGCATCGTTCGCGGCGGTTCGCAGGGCCGGGCCGGAGACTGACGACCACTCACTTTTGGGCGCGCCAGAGCCAAGTGGCGAAGTCCTGCGTTCGTTGGTGTGGGCGGTGACGGACGCGCTCGCCCGCGAGCTGGGAGAAAAGGGACGGGTGACGGCGCCGCGGCGCGGGACGGGAGGCGTCGCCGAAGCATGGGTCAGCGCACTGTCCTCGCCTGACGGAGCCATGCAGGGCAGCATCGAGGACGAGTGTGTGGAACTGGCCGGACGATTGCGCGCGTGGCAGGCGACGAGGAGCGCTTCGTTCGAAGCAGTGCGGACCTGCTTTCGGATCGTTCCTCCCTCTGACACTGAGGACGGTGAGGAGAGGCCACTCGCCGCGGACAGCGAGCAGGCGGGAGGGGGGAGGCCCAAGAAGGAACATGCGCCGGATCCGGATCAGAGCTGGCGCGTCACCTTCGCCCTCCAGGCGGTCGACGACCCCAGCCTCGTGGTCTCCGCGGAGGACGTCTGGTCCGACGGCCCCGAGCTGACCGCGATCGGACGCCACGTGGAGCATCCCGACGAGCACCTCCTGCGCGGCCTCGGCCAGGCCGCCCGGCTCGTGCCTGCGCTCGGACACGCGCTGGCCTCCCCGTCGCCGTGCGACTACACCACCGACGCGGCGGGAATCCTGACGTTCCTCCGCGACGGTGCGCCCCTCCTGGAAGAAGCCGGGTTCGGGGTGCTCGCCCCGCCGTGGTGGCGCTCCTCGAGGAGGAGGCTCGGCCTGCGCCTCAAGGCGCGGAGCAGCCCGAAAGGAGGGAGTTCCTCCGGGGCTATCGGCCTCGAGGGCCTCTGTGACATCCGCTGGGAGGCCGTGCTGGGCGATGACGCGCTGAGCATGGCTGAGCTTCGCCAGCTGGCGCGACTGAAGCAGCCGCTTGTGCGCGTCCGCGGCCAGTGGGTGGAGCTGCACCACGAGGAGCTCTCCGCCGCCATCACCGCGGTGGGCAAACGCGGGCGCACAGGCGAGGTCATGTCGGCCGGCGACGTCATGCGTGCCGCTCTCGGTTTCGAGCAGGGCCCGGGCGACCTCCCTGTCGCCGACGTGGCGGCCGACGGCTGGCTGCGCGATCTCCTCTCGCCCGGAGAAGAGCGGAAGATCGAGCCCGTTCCGACGCCGCAGGGGTTCGCCGGCGTCCTGCGCCCGTATCAAGAGCGCGGGCTGGCCTGGCTGACGTTCCTGGGCGAGCTCGGTCTCGGGGCGTGCCTGGCGGACGACATGGGGCTCGGGAAGACGGCGCAGCTTCTGGCGCTCCTCGTCGACGAGCGGGCCCGGGCCGAGCAGGCGGTGACGGGCACCAACGGGCCGGACAGCTCACGGCCGGCCCGCGGGAGCGGGGTGCCGAAACTGGGTCCGACACTGGTGCTGTGCCCGATGTCGCTGGTGGGGAACTGGCAGCGCGAGGCCGCACGCTTCGCCCCGAAGCTGGCGGTCTACGTCCACCACGGCCCTGACCGATTGGCGGGGAAGCCCTTCACCCGGCGCGCCGGCAAGGTGGATCTCGTCCTGTCGACCTACGGCCTGGCGGCACGCGACGTGGCGTTGCTGTCCGGTGTGCGCTGGCGGCGCCTGGTCCTCGACGAGGCGCAGCAGGTGAAGAACAGCGCGGCCCGCACGACACAGAGCGTCCGGTCGATCCCCGCTGAGAGGCGGATCGCCCTGACGGGGACGCCGGTCGAGAACCGGCTGAGTGAGCTCTGGTCGATCATGGAATTCCTGAACCCGGGCATTCTCGGGTCAGAGCGGAGCTTCCGGGAGCGCTTCGCCGACCCGATAGAGCGCGGGGGAGACGAGGGGGCGGCGTCGAAGCTGCGCCGGGTCACCGCGCCCTTCATTTTGCGCCGCCTGAAGACCGACCGGACGATCATTGCCGACCTCCCCGAGAAGCTCGAGATGAAGGAGTTCTGTACCCTGACCCGGGAGCAGGCCACGCTCTACCAGGCGGTGGTCGACGACATGCTCGCCCGGATCGACGAGTCCGAAGGGATGGAGCGCCGGGGCCTGGTGCTGGCCACGATGATGAAGCTCAAGCAGGTCTGCAACCACCCGGCCCATTTCCTGGCCGACGGCTCGTCGCTGTCCGGTCGCTCGGGCAAGCTGACGCGGCTGGTCGAGGTTCTCGACGAGGCGATGGCGGAGGGCGACCGGTCTCTTGTCTTCACGCAGTTCACCGACATGGGCGACATGCTCGAGCGCCACCTGCGGCACCGGCTGCAGTGCGACGTCCTGTGGCTGCACGGCGGTGTGCGGAAGCCCAAACGCGACGCCATGGTGGAACGGTTCCAGGACGGCGACGGGCCGCCGGTGTTCCTCCTCTCGTTGAAGGCCGGAGGGACGGGCCTGAACCTGACGGCGGCAACCCAGGTCGTGCACTTCGATCGATGGTGGAACCCCGCGGTGGAGGACCAGGCCACCGACCGGGCGTACCGGATCGGCCAGAAGCACAACGTGCAGGTTCGCAAGTTCGTGTGCGGGGGGACGCTCGAGGAACGCATCGACGGCATGATCGAGGCGAAGCGGGCACTCGCAGATCGCATCGTCGGCGCGGGTGAGAGCTGGCTGACCGAGCTGTCGACTGATCAATTGCGCGAGGTGGTCGCCCTTTCGTCCGACGCCGTGGGGGAAGGCTGACGATGCCGCGTCGCCCCTCACGCCCTTCGTCCCGCCGTCCGTCGAGCCGATCGATGCCACCTCCCGACGGCTGGTGGCCGCCGGCCTCGAAGCCGATCCCCGTGGAAGGGGGCGTGGTGGCCCGCAGCAAGCGCGGCACCATCGGCGACACGTGGTGGTCGCGGCGCTTCATCGCTGCGCTCGAGTCGTTCGGTATCGGCAGCCGCCTGCAGAGGGGCAAGCGCTATGCCCGCGCCGGACAGGTGCTGTCCCTGGAGATCGTCCCCGGCCAGGTCCGCGCCTCGGTGCAGGGCTCGCGGGCCAAGCCCTACCGGGTGTTCGTCGAGACCGAGGTCCTGACCGACGCGGAGTGGGATGGGATCGAAGACGTCATGGCCTCACGGGCTGTTTTCCTGGCCAGGCTCCTGTCAGGGGAGATGCCCGACGAGATTGAGGAGGCCTTCGTCGAGTCCGCGACCACTTTGTTCCCGGCCTCGGGAGATGACCTCGTGTCCGCCTGCTCGTGCCCGGATTGGGAGAACCCCTGCAAGCACATCGCTGCGGTCTTTTATCTCATGGCCGAGGCCTTCGACGTCGACCCCTTCCTCATTTTCGCCTGGCGCGGCCGTGACAAGGAGGCGTTGCTCGCCGACCTGCGGGCGCGACGACGCGGGGCGGGTACCGAGCCAGCGCCGGAGGGGCCGGGCGACAGTGCTGCGGACCGGACTTTCGGGTGGCCTTCGCTCGATCCGGTGCAGGCGACCCTCACGCGATCATCGGACGCGGGCTCCTTCTGGGGCGACGGCGAGGCGTTGTCGTACTTCGAGGTCCGGCCGCGCCTGGCCGTGGCGGCAGACCTGGCTCTCCGGCAACTCGATCCCGTGCCGCTCGGCGATGCTGCCGGCGCCATCGACGAGTTGCGACCGCTCTATGAGGTCATCACCTCGGGTGCCGTCACGCTGGCCTTGGGTGAGGAGTCGGCACCACCCGGGTCCTGAGGGACGTGTGGGGCGGGCCGAGACAGACGCCCGGAAGTCGGCGGGAATGCTCCGGTGGCGCACCGAGGACGGTTCTTCGGTGTCCGGTGTGGGTCGACCCTGTCCATTTCGAGTCATCATAATGTCGGTTAACTGCTAACTGGTACTATGGTCCGGCGAAGGAGGACACGTCCGTGGCCCTTTACGAGGAACTGATTTGGCACGGGAGCCCGACGGGGCAGACCCGTCGGGAGCGCACCCCGTGCTCCTATCGGGCCTACATACCCGACCCCCTCGCCGGGCGTGTCTTGGCCCTCCCGGCCGATCTCGTCGCCGATCTGTCCGACGCCGACCGGGCAGTTGGTGCACTCCAAGACCGCCAGACGGGCCTGGCCAGTGCCGAGTCAGTGGCGCGGCGGCTGCTGCGCGCCGAAGCGGTCGGTTCCTCCTACATCGAAGGACTTCAGCTCAGCGCGCGCCGGCTCGCCAAGGAAGAGTTCGCCGAACGCGCTGGTCTCCCCACCAGCGACGACACCGCTCGGGCCGTGCTCGGGAACATACGCGCCATGAGTGGTGCCCTCGAGCTGGCCGATCTCGTGCGGCCGATCACCGTCGAAGACTATCTGCGCACTGCACCGCGAACTGCTGGCGGGAACCCGAGACGAGCACTGGGGCGGCGTAGTGCGCCGGGAGCAGAACTGGATCGGCGGTATCAATCCCTGCCGCGCCGCCTACGTCCCGCCGCCCCACGAACACGTGCGCGATCTCCTCGAGGACCTGTGCTCGTACATCTCAGGGGACGACCACCCACCCATCATGCAGGCCGCCCTGGCCCATGCCCAGTTCGAGACGATCCACCCGTTCGTCGACGGGAACGGACGCGTCGGCCGGGCATTGATCCACCTCGTCCTGCGCCGCCGCGGCCTGGCTCCGAACTTCGTGCCTGCGGTCAGCCTCATCCTGGCTACCAACGCAGGTGCCTACATCGCCGGACTCGTCTCCTTCCGCTACGACGCGCCGGCTGACGACCCCGTGGCGGCCGAGTCGGCGATTCAGTGGATCGACGCGTTCGTCCATGCGCTGCTGCGAGCCTGTGCCGATGCCGCAGAGTTCGCGAACCAACTCGACCAGCTCGAAGAGCTCTGGCGCCAGGCGGCGAAGCCCGTGCGCCGCAGCTCTGCAGCCGACCTGCTCTTGTCGGTCTTGACTGGCATCCCCATCCTCACGGTTGAAACCGCCGCGCAAGCCATCGGCAGGTCGCGCAAGCGGACGAACGACGCGGTGAACCTTCTCCACGCACGCGGCGTCCTGCTCCAGGGCACCGTGGGAAGACGAAATCGTGTCTTCGAGGTCGCGGACCTCCTGGATGCAATCACCCAATTCGAGCGGCGTCTCGCGTCGCCCGCGGCGGACACAGCCATCGCTCGACCTGTGCGAGTCGTTCCCGCACCCAAATGAAACCCGGAGCAGCTCGCTCGTCTCGGTTAGATGATGAGGTGCTCGCGGGTCTCGGGGTTCTGCATGTTCTCTTCGATGTGCCTCTTCTGCTCCTCCGCTGATTCATTCGTGCGCAGGAGCAAGGGGGAGACCAACAGGCCGAGGAGCACACACCCCGCCGCGATGTAGAGCGCCAGCTGGTAGCCGACCGTCAGCGAGTGGATCGCGGAATGGCCGGCGGCGACGAGGGACTTGGTCCGGTTCGCCGCGATGGTGCTCAGGAAGGCCAGCCCGATGGCGCCGGCCATCTGCTGGGACACGTTGACGACGCCCGATCCCAAGCCGGCGTCCTCGCTGGGGACCTCCGACATGCCGATCTGCAGCAGCGGCATGAAGGAGAGCCCGGCGCCGGCGCCCAGCAACAGGAAGGCGATGAAGATCTGGGGGAAGTAGCTGGCGTGTTCGCCCGCCGCGCCGAACAGGACCAGCCCCACCGCCGCCATGGCCATGCCCGGGTACATCACGATTTTGGCTCCGAAGCGGTCCACGAGCTTCGCCGTGATGCCAGTGGAAAGGGCCGCCATGCACAGCGCCTGCGGGAGAAAGGCCAAGCCGGTCTTGACCGGGCTGTAGCCCAGCACGTGCTCGAAGTAGAGCGCCCCGATGAAGAACGTCGAGAACATGCCCGTGATGAGCAAGCCGCGGATGACCGCCGTGCCCGTCAACGTGCGCAGCTTCAGAATGCGCAACGGCATGATCGGATTGGCCAGGCGCGACTCGAGCACGATGAAGAACACGAAGAGTGCGACGGCTGCGCCGAGGATCCCCAACGTGTGCGCCGAGAGCCAGCCGTACGTCGTCGCCGTGACGACGCCGTAGATGGCGACCATCACCGACAGGGTGATGAGCGCGGACCCCACCCAGTCGACGCCCTGTTTGATGCCCAGGCCGACGTTCTCCACAATGAGGAAGCGGCCCAGGATCAGCGTGGCGATGCCGATAGGCACGTTCACGAAGAAGATCCAGTGCCAGCTCAGGAACTGGGTCAGGACGCCGCCGGCGAGGAGGCCGATGGAGCCGCCGCCGACGGCGACGAACACGTAGGCGCTCATCGCCTTGCCGCGCTCGAGGGGGCTCGGGAACTCGGTGACGATGATGGCGACGATCACCGAGGAGGAGAGCGCGCCGCCGATGCCCTGGATGAACCGGGCCGCGATGAGCATGGCCTGGCTGTCGGCCGACCCGCAGGCGATGGAGGCGAGGACGAACAGGGCCACGCCGGCCAGGAACACCTTCTTGCGGCCGACCAGGTCGCCGAGGCGGCCGGCCAGAAGGAGGAAGCTGCCGAAGGAGATGAGGTAGGCGTCGACGACCCAGGTCAGGCCGGACTGGCTGAAGCCGAGGCTCTTCTGGATGTCCGGGAGCGCCACGTTGACGATGGAGCCGTCGAGGGCGTTCATGAACATGGCCAGGCAGACGACGACCAGGGCTATCCAGCGCCGGCGGTCGCCGGTCTCGCTCGCGGTCCTCGGGAATGGTCCCTACCTCTTGGATAGTCATGATTTCGGGACTATCCTATAGGGGTGATCGATGAGGCCGTGCAGGTAGGCTGGAGGCTGTGAGCGCGCGAGCCGCGGCCCGCCCCACGACGGGGACGATCGTGCTCCTGACCAGGCTGGCCAGGGCCGTCTACCTGCGCAGTTCGGTCGACCTGGTGGGCATGAACCTGCGGAACATGGTCGTCCTCGCCTACCTGCGGGACCACCCCGGCGCCTCGCAGCAGGCCATGACCGAGCAGCTCTCCATGGACTCCAACACCGGCGTCCTCGTCCTCAACGACCTCGAGGACCTGGAGTACGTGGAGCGCCGGCGGGACCCCGCCGACCGGCGGCGCCATCTCGTCGACATCACGGACGCCGGCCTCGAGGCGCTGGAGGAGGCCGAGCTGGCGCAGGGGAGCATCGAGGACGAGATCCTGAGTGGGCTGAGCGAGTCGGAACGGGCGGAGTTCCGTGGCCTGCTGGTGAAGGCGCTGGAGGATCACGATCCTCCCGCTGAGTCCTGAGTCCCGCTACTCCTGAAGATCGTCACGCGTCGGCCCCGGCGCAAGGCGACGGAGCGCGCCGCGCGACGTATGAACTCGATTGGATCGAGACACTGTGACGGCCGAGGAACAGGGCAGCGCTCGCGTGCGATGCTGACTTCGTGAGCTCACGATTGGCGACGGACGCCGAGGTGGCGACGTGGCGGGACGAGGGCTGGGTCCTGCTCGAAGGGTCTCGTCGGCACCGAGGAGATCGACGCCTTGGCCGACGATCTGCGCGAGATCTTCCCGAGCGCCGAGGAGCACCAGGCCGACCCCGAGGGCGTGTACGAGCAATGGAAGGGCCGCCCGAAGCAGCCCGAGGAGGCCTTCGTCTGGCCCGACGAGGGGCCCGGTTTCCGTCCCGCTCAGCAGCGCTGGGGGGCGGCGTTCCCCTTTCCGGGCAGCGGGGCCCTCAACCGGATCTGCGTCCACCCTCCATCGTCGATTTCGCCGAGCGGGCGCTCGGCAACGACGACATCCGGCTCTACCAGGCCCACGCCAGCGCCAAGTACGCCGGCGTCACCAACTACGAGCAGCCGATGCACCTCGACCGCAACCACTCGTGGCTCCCGGCCGCGAGCGAGTCGCCCTGGTGGAACCTCGAAGGGATTCCTCTATCTGACCGACGTCACCGAGGACGACAACCCCACGCGGCTGGTCTCGGTTCGGGACACCGAGCACATCGACAACCCCTACGGCGTCCTCATGCCCAGGGGCAATCCCGAGGTCTACGCCGCCGAGCGGCCGGCGCTCCGGCGTCCGGGGCTCCTACCTGGCCTACCGGTCGGACACGTACCACCGCGGCGCCCCGTTCGGCTCGGGCACCGGCGCCCGCATGGTGGTCGCCGTCGCCTTCAAGAACGCCGCCACCGAATGGATCGGCTACGACACCCAGCAGAGCCGATCGACCGGGACGGAGTGGACCGTCTTCGTCGAGGGCTCGACGCCACGCGAGCTGGCGCTCTTCGGCTGGCCCGCTCCCGGTCACCCGGTGTGGACCGAGCGCCTGCTCGAACGGACGCAGGAGCGCTATCCCGCCCTCGACCTCGGTCCGAGGTGGCGCGCCGCTGGCGGCTCAACCCTGGGGCTTGATGCACCGAACCCGTGGCGTACTGGGTGGCGTAGCCCTGGGCGTTGAGTGTCGGTGCCGATGACGGACCCCGTGTTCGCCACGACGTACTTCGGTGAGCAGTCGAAGGAGCCGAGCTTCTTCGGGTAGTACTGCACCCACTTGGTGTTCTCGAGCTTCATCAGGATGCCGCAGGGCGCCGGCTGGTTCTTGGCCGGGTCGGACGGCGCGTTGAGCCCGCCGCCCGTCCAGCTCGTGACCTTCGAGAGGTGGTTGATCATGCACTGGCGGGTCAGCGTGGAGCCACAGGCCTTGGCTTCGGTGGCCCAGAGCAGGAAGGACGACGCGGACTGCTCCCCGAGCGCCGAGGTCAGGCCGCCCGACTTCTTGACGACGGAGAGGTACTGGGCCACGGCCGGCACGACCTTGGCCGCCTCCAGCGGCTCGAACCCGATGCGGACGTAGACGTTGTTGCCCAGCCCGCTGGTGTTCCACTGCGCGAAGGCCTCCGTGTACTCGGCGGCGTCCAGCAACCAGACCGGGTTGTAGCCGATCTGGTTCGCCGCTTCGAGGGCGCCGTAGAGGGTGGGCCCCGGGGTGGCGTCGTTGAAGACGATCTGCGCGCCGCAGGTCTGCAGCTTCTGCACGAACGGGGTGTAGTTCGCCTCGCCGTTGTAGTTCACCTGGAAGGGGCAGTTGACGAACTTCCAGCCGGCGGTCGTGTAGGCCTGCACGGCCTTGGCCATGGACGCTTCCTGGGTCGAGAGCGTCGAGTTGTACTGACCGACGTGCTGCGTCTTGGAGCCGAAGAGCTTCTCCCCCTGGTAGGCGATCGACACCGGGCTGGCGTTCGCCGGGTTCGGCGCGGCCTGGTACATCTCGTAGGCGTTGGCCACGACCGGGGAGACGGTGAAGCCGGGGACCGCCGCCAGGTTGCAGCCCAGGCGGGTCTGCTCGGCCAGGCCGTCGAGCGCGAAGCCTTCGCCGACCAGCATGAAGTCCGTCTTGCAGGCTTGCGTCATGACCGAGCCGACGTTCGTCACCGCGGCGTCGTAGTAGTCGCCCACGATCTTGCGCCCGTTGATGCCGCCCTGGGCGTCGCACCAGGCGATCATCGCCTTGACCGCGTCGCCCATCTCCTGGTCGAGACCCGGGCTGCCCGAGAAGCCCCGGTCGTCGCCGTAGCGCGATGTTGATGGTGGAGTTCGTCACCCCCTGCTCGGTGGCGCCCGTGGCGTGTCCCCTTGCCGCAAGGTGACGGCAGCGTGCCGAACGTCGCGCGACGAGGACGACGATGCCCCGCTCGACGCCGGGGCAAGGAGCACCCCGGTCGCGGTGAGTGAGGCAAGCAGCAGAGCCGCCCCCGCAGCCCTCATGCCAATGATCCTTGTCATGGCCGAACCCCCGTCCGCACAACGCGGTTTCTGTGCCTGCCATCCCCGCAGAACCCAGAACCGGCTCTCGTTTGCATCGGCACCCTACCAATCCGACATCCGGAAATCTCGATGCGCCGAATACCGCCGTGACTCGTGTCGAGGTCGGGACCGGCGGCGGGCAGGCGCGGCGCCCGGGCACGGCCTTGCGGCGGTTCGCTGACTGGTCAATGACCGCGTTGGCCCGAGTGCTCGTCCGGGTGTTCTTCCGCAGCACCGAGATCGAGGACGGCGAGCACCTCCCCGCCGCGGGACCGGTCGTGCTGGTGGCCAACCACGCCGCCGACGGGTTCGGCGCAGCTCTTGCCGCACCGTTGTGCGGTCTTGTCACGATGCGACTCCTGGAACGGGTGCGACGGATCGGCGGTGTCGTCGAGGGGCAGCGGATCGTCAAGCCCCGCTCGAACATCCTCAGGCCGGAGCTGGCGCATCGTGCCGCGGTCGTGCGGGACACACGGCGATCCTGCGGCAGCACTGAGGACGGCCACCACCGTGAGGTACAGCCTCCATCGGGCCGAGGTCGGGGAAGGGTGAGGGCAGGTGCCGTCTGAGCCGTGAGCCGGTCGGGCGGGCACCGACGAGCGATTCCCCGCCAGAGTGAGCCCCCCGTGCGTCGCCCCGTGCCTGGCCCCCGATCGCTGCAGGTTTGCCCAGCTGGGAGACCTGTTGCTCCCGTTCGGTGAAGGCTCTCCGAGGCCCCAACTTCGATCAAGTCGCCCCCCCAAACGGTCGATACATGGAGGTTGAGCCGATCGAACAAAGCGGGGGACATGGCGCTGGCTTCTCAGGATGGTGCGAGTGAGACCGTCCGCGCTGATTGGCCGGAACCCCGGTTCGAGCCTCGTCAGCCGAGCGGCGGGGGCTGAATCTCCAGAAGCTGTCCTATCTCCAGAAGCTGCCCTACCTGGTCGGGCCGGTCGCGTTCGCCGTCATCGTGGTTCTCATGCGGTTCGGCTACGTGGCGCATGTGCGGTGGTGGGTGTGGCTCATCGTGCTCGTCGGCGTCACCGCCATCAATGTGGTGGTCGATCGCATCTACCAGGCGCACCGGAGCGCGCTCACTCTCGATCTTCGGGTGATCAGCCAGGTAGCGGCGATCACGTTGGTCATCAACCTCACGGGATGGGGCCCGGTGCTGTGGGCGGCGTACATCTTCATCGCCCTGGAGAACATGGCCCGAGGGGGATCGCGTGTCTGGCGGACCATGGTGGTCTGGAGCCTCATCGGCATGGTGATCGGCCAGATCTGCCTCGATCAGGGCTGGATTCAGTCGGAGCTGAGCAAGACGGCGGCGGCCTCTTTGAATGTGATGGGCGGCTTCGTCCTCTATTTCGTCATCCACATGGCCGGCGTCATCATGGAACAGAACGAGAAGGCGCTGGCGCAGAAGGAGGAGGCCGAGGCCCACCTCCGGTTGAGCGAGGACCGGTTCCGCTCGCTGATCCAGAACTCCTCCGACGTCACAATGATCCTCGGAGACACGAGCGAGTTCCGCTACGTCTCTCCCGCGATAAAGGACCTCCTGCAGTACGAGCCCGACGAGCTCGTCGGCCTCAGCTCGTCCGACTTCGTGCACCCCGAGGACCTTCACACCGTGCAGACGTTGCTCGGGCAGCGACTTCCAGGCAGGTCCCGCGACGGCGACCCTCGAATTCCGCATGGTGCGCAAGGACGGGACGGCTCGCGACGTGGAGGCCGTGGTGTCGAACCAGACGGACCGCCCCTCGGTGGCCGGGTACGTCGCCAACATCCGTGACATCACCGAGCGCAAGAAGTTCGAGGCCCTGCTGGCCCACCGCGCGCTGCACGACCCGCTGACGGGTCTGGCGAACCGTCAGCTGATCCTCGACCGGGCGGAGCAGATGCTGGTGCGGGCCCGGCGTTCGGGTGCCCCCGTGGCGGCCCTGTTCATCGATCTGGACAACTTCAAGGACTCCAACGACTCCCTGGGCCACGGGGCGGGCGACAAGTTGCTGCAACTGGTGGCGGGACGGCTGCTCGGCATTCTGCGCTCGGGCGACACCGTCGGGCGACTCGGCGGCGACGAGTTCGTCATTCTCGCCGATGGCCTCTCTTTCGCCCGGGGACCCGAGATGATCGCCGAACGGGTCCACGAGGTCCTCCGGCCGGCCTTCCACATTCCCGGGATCGACGACATGACGATCACCGTGTCGGCAAGCATCGGGATTGCGGTCGGCGATCGCCCGTCGGCCGAGGATCTCCTGCGCGACGCCGACATCGCTCTCTACCGGGCCAAGGGGGCGGGCCGCGACCAGTCCGTCCTCTTCGAGCACTCCATGCAATCGGCGGCCAACGAGCGGCTCTCCCTCAAGTCGGACCTGCAGTGGGCGCTCGAGCACGACCAGTTCACGCTGGTGTACCACCCGATCTTCGATCTCAACGGGATTGAGATCCAAGGTGTCGAAGCGCTCCTGCGCTGGCAGCACCCCACCAAGGGCGTCATCGCGCCGGACGTCTTCGTCCCGGTGCTCGAGGAGCGAGGCCTCATCATCGACGTCGGCCGTTGGGTGCTCTACGAGTCCTGCCGGGAAGCGGCCGCCTGGCACAGCCAGGGGCACGACACCAGCATCTGGGTCAACGTCTCCATGCGGCAGCTCGACTCCGACCAACTCCTCGACGACGTCCGCGACGCGCTCGCCGCCCACGATCTCGACCCCGCCATGCTCATCCTCGAAGTCACCGAGTCCTCCCTCATGCGGGACTCCGTCGCCACTGTGGGCAGGCTCAACCTCCTGAAGCAACTCGGCGTCAAGATCGCCATCGACGACTTCGGCACCGGGTACTCGTCGCTGGCCTATCTGCGGCAGTTCCCGGTGGACATCTTGAAGATCGACCGGACCTTCGTGGCGGACATGAGCCGGTCGCCCGACGCCGCCGCCCTGATCCACACGCTCGTCGAGCTCGGTCGCACCCTCGGGCTCGTCACCCTGGCCGAGGGCATCGAGACGCACGAGCAGCTCGAAGGGCTGCGCGGCGAGCTGTGCGAGCAGGGCCAGGGCTTCCTCTTCTCGGGACCCGTCGACGCCGCGGAGATGGCCGCGCTGCTCGACACCGCACGGGCCGGGCAGCCTTCTGCCGCCGCGGGCGCGGGCCCGGGTCGCCCAGGCGCCGCGAAGTCCCGCTCTCTCGCCCCGGGCCGGCGACTCGCCCCGACGGGGCGGCCGACGACCGGGCGGTCGGGCGCGCGCTGACCCGGAAGGTGGGCGCCGGTCGTGGGTCTCGTTGGTGCGGGTCAGTCCCCGAGCGTGATGGCGACGGCGGCGTCGGGCTCGATCACCCGGAAGTTCAGGCTCTCCTCGAGGTAGAGGCGCACGACGTCGGCATCGTGGTCGAGGTAGCCGATGGAGAGGTCCTGCCCGCTCTCCATCTTGAAGTCCCCGCCGCGCAGGCTGAGCACCACGCCGCCGTCGACGCCGGGCGCCCACACCAGGGGGCCGCCGAGGATCTTGCGCAGGTGGTCCTTCAGCAGCTCCCCGCCCATCTCCGTGGTCTCGACGATCTTCGTGTACATGTCCGGGCAGATGGCCAGCCCGTAGGGACCGTCGATCCCGGCCTGGCGCAGCGCCTCGACGGCGCGGGCCGTTGCGTCGGGCGCCTGGGCGATGTCCCCGACCGCAATGGGCTCGTGCGAGGTGGCCTCGGTGATGCCCACGATCCCGGCGGCCTCGTAGCCGTGGAAGACGATGGCGTTCTCGCCCACGGCGATCTGGCGCAGGGCCTCGTCCAGCTCGGCCAGGTCCGGGCTGCTCGTGCCGCGGTCGACGTCGTCGAGCTCGATCCGCGAGACCTTGAACTCGGTCCGCAGCTCCACGAGGGGAAGGACCTTGCGCTGCGCCGCGGCGACGCCTTCCGACGGGCTGGCGATCTCGTCGATCCGGCCGAGGTTGGTCGACGAGTGGGTCCACCCGTGCGGGCCGACGAAGTCCACCAGCTTGCGGGCGGCCAGGTAGGTGGGGAGGCGCCCCTTCGCCTCGTCGTCGATGTTGTCCCAACCGGCGTCGGAGATCGGGGCCAGTTCGCGGTGCAGGTGGTTCATCGGTCCGCTCCCTTCAGGCTGCCGATGCCGAGCGAGCCGGCAGCGGATTCGGAACTTCCGCCGGCGTCGCCCTCGCCGACCTCGGTGACCGGCTCCGACGTGTAGAGGAACTTGCGGAGCTGGGTGTCGAGCTCGCTGTCGCGTCGGCGCAGCCATTCGAGTGCCATGGCCGCGTGCTCCTTCTCGTCGTCCCGGTTGTGGATCAGGATGGCGGCCAGGCTCTCGTCCGTGGTGGCCTGGGCCCGCTGGTCGTACCAGTCGATCGCCTCGAGCTCCTCGGTCAACGACTGCATGGCGCGGTGGTAATCGAGTGTGGCTTCGTCGAGCAGCTCGAGCGGCTCATGGAATCCCTCGCTGGCCAAGGTCCTCTCCTCCGGTCGCTTTCCGACAACCCGGGCGGCGGCCCGGGACGATGCCCACAGTAAAGCCGTTGCGGGGCGCGTCAGTCCACGCCGGCGCCGTGGTGGGGTCGGTCGTGGCGGCGGGCGTCCGCCCTGGTCAGTGCGCAAGGGTGGTGAGTGGTCCGGGCGGGGTCGGTGCGGTCCCGTCCTCCGGAGGCGGCCCGGCGGCGGGGCGAGGCGGCCTGCGCCCGAAGGCGTGCTGTCAGAACGGCTCGGCCGGGCAGCGGCGGCCCACAACGGAGGAGCAACGGACCAGGCGTGGGAGGCACCGATCCAGCATCCCGTGTTGTGCAGGCGCTAAACATTGCGGGTCGGGTCCTCGCCGACCACTGACCAAGGAGTCCTTTCGATGCTCGCTTCCAGCTACCCGATCCTCGATGCCTTCCTGACGATGCTGTACTTCTTCCTCTTCATCATCTGGATCTGGCTGCTGATCATGGTGTTCATGGACGTCTTCCGCAGCCACGACATGGGCGGCTGGGCCAAGGCGCTGTGGGTGATCTTCATCATCGTCCTGCCCTTCCTGGGCGTCTTCGTGTACCTCATCGCCCGGGGCGGCAGCATGCACGAGCGGGCCGCCGCGCAGGCGGCCGAGCAGCAGAAAGCCTTCGACCAGTACGTCAAGCAGGCCGCCGGCACGCCCGGTGAGTCCTCCGCCGACCAGCTGCACAAGCTGGCCGACCTCAAGACGCAGGGCGTGCTCACCGACGCCGAGTTCGAGGCCCAGAAGGCCAAGATCCTGGCCAGTTAGGCCGACCCCCGCTCGTCACCGGTAACAATTCGCCGGTGGCGACGCAGGAGGACCACGAACCCGAGGAGCCCCGTCCGGCCCCACCCGGGGACAGCGCTGCCGGCAGCGACGCCATGTCGCAACGGCTCGCCTCCCGGATCGAGCAGGACGTCGCGTCGCCGCCGCCGTGGCGGTCCGTCGTCAAGAAGACCGTCATGGCGGTGCTGGCCGGCATCACCCTCTACCTCGTCTTCCCGAGCCTGGCCGCCGTCTTCGGCTCCTTCCCCAAGCTGACCTCGCTCGACCCGATCTGGTTCACCTTCGCCGTCGCCCTCCAGGTGGCGCACTTCACCTGCACCATCGCGTTGCAGCGGATTGCGCTGCGGACCAAGGCGTGGTTCTCCGTCACGACGTCGCAGCTGTCCGGCAACGCCATCAGCCTCATCGTGCCCGGGGGCGCCGCCTTCGGCGCGGCCACGCAGTTCCGCATGCTCGCCGAGGCGGGGAACGATCCGGCGACCGCGGTGGCGGGGCTGACCGCCTTCTCGTTGCTCGGCATCGGCGGCCTGCTCGCCCTGCCCATCTTCGTGCTGCCGGCGATTCTGGCGGGGACGCCCATCGCCAACGGCCTGGAGCACGCGGCGCTGCTCGGCCTCGTCGGCCTTCGTGCTCTTCGCCGGCTTCAGCGCCGTCGTGCTCATGCTGGACGGGCCCCTGCGCTGGGCCGGCCGGGTCATCGAGGCGGCGCGCAACCGGCTGAAGCGCAAGTCGGCGCCCATGACCGGCCTGCCGGACCGGCTCGTCTTCGAGCGCAACCGCATCCGGCGGGTCCTGGGCCGGCGCTGGAAGGCGGCGTTGCTGTTGAGCAGCGGCCGGCTCGCCTTCGACTTCGGCACCCTGCTGGCCTGCGTCCGGGCCACCGGCGTCAAGCCCAACCCGTCGCTGATCCTGCTGGCCTACGCCGTGGCCGGGCTGTTGGCGTTGATCCCCATCACGCCCGGCGGGCTCGGGATCGTGGAGGCGGGGCTCAGCGCGTTGCTGATTCTGGCCGGCGTGCCCGGGGTCGACGCGGTCGTGGCGACGCTGGCGTACCGCATCATCTCGTACTGGCTGCCCATTGCGGTGGGGCCCTTCGCGTATCTGGCGTTCCGGACTGCGCTACGGGAAGCCTGGTGACGACGGCGGGGGTGGGACGGCCGGCGCCGGGGGAGCGGCGCTGGCCCCGGGTTGACGGCGGCGGGGTCGGTGCGGCGGGTCGGGGTCTGGGGCGAGGGCGGACACGTGCACGTCGGACGCATGGGAGAATCCTCACCTCATGTATGAGGGGACATGGGAATCCGTGCGGACCCACCGGGTGCCCGTCTGGTACGACGACGCCAAGTTGGGGATCTTCATCCACTGGGGCCTCTATTCGGTGCCGGGCTGGGCGCCGCGCGTGCCCGACATTCAGCACCTGCTCATCCACGACGGCCCGAAGCGGATGCTGCGGGAGAGCCCGTACGCCGAGTGGTACCGCAACTCCATGCAGATCAAGGGCAGCCCCACCCAGGAGTACCACGCCCGCGGTCTACGGCGAGGACTACCCCTACGACAACTTCGTGCGGACCTTCGACGACGCGTCGTCGGGCGCCGACCTCGATGCGATCGCCGACCTCTGCCAGGCGGCGGGGGCCCGCTACGTCGTGCTCACCACCAAGCACCACGACGGCTTCGCCCTCTGGCCCTCCGATGTCCCGCACCCGGTCAAGGGCGAGTACCACGCCCGCCGCGACCTGGTGGGCGATCTGACCGCGGCGGTGCGGGCCCGGCGCATGCGCATGGGGCTCTACTACTCGGGCGGCTACGACTGGCCCTACAACGACGCCGTGCTGTCGACCGCCGCCGATGCCGTGCTGGCCGCGCCCCAAGGTCCCCGCTACGTGGAGTACGTCACGGCGCACTACCGCGAGCTCATCGACCGCTACCGGCCGTCGGTCCTGTGGAACGACATCGCGTGGCCCAAGGACCCGCGGCTCCCCGAGCTCTTCGCGCACTACTACAACACCGTCGAGGAAGGCGTCATCAACGACCGCTGGCGGGAGCCCGGCCTCTCCCGCAACAAGGTGAACGACGCCGTGGTGCGCGGGGCCGGTGCCGCGTTGCAGGCGCTGTGGCCGTTGATCCCCGAGCGGCGCAAGCACCTCACCTTCGCCACCCCGAAGCACTGCGACTTCCGCACGCCCGAGTACGAGGTCCTGCGCACGGTCACGGCGCGCAAGTGGGAGCTGGCGCAGGGCGTCGGGCACTCCTTCGGCGCCAACCGCCACGAGGAGCCCGAGGACATCATCACTGAGACGGACCTCATCCAGCGCTTCTGCGACGTGGTGTCGAAGAACGGCAACCTCCTCATCGGCGTGGGCCCGCGCCCGGACGGGACCATCCCCGAGCTGCAGCAGGCACCCCTGCGCGGGCTCGGCGGCGTGGCTCGACGTGCAACGCGGAGGCGATCTACGGCAGCCGGCCCTGGGTGGTGACCGAGTCGGCCACGGTGGACGGGACGCCGCTGCGCTTCACCAAGAGCGGAGAGGGCGTCTACGCGCTGGTCATGGGGATGCCGCGCGCGCGGCGCATCACGCTGCCGGCGATCGACGGCTCGCGGGTGCGGCGGGTGCGCCTCGTCGGCGCCGACGTGCCGCTCGACTTCGCCGGTCGAGAGCGATGGTGACCTGTCGGTAACCCTGCCCGAGCAGCTGCCCACGGCGGCGGTGACGGTGCTCGACCTCGGGAGCGACGTGCGGGCGCGGGTGGGGCGCGCGGGGTAGCACTGGCGGCCGCTTTTGTCGCCTCTGGGCCGTTGTTGGTGTGTTGTGTTTTCGGGTGCGTCACGACTCGGGACTTTCGATGCAGTACCGAGGGGACCATTGGCCCTAGTGGCCGGCCGTGGTGCGGACCATGATCCAAGCCATGGACGAGGGTCGCCGGCGCTGCAGTTCACCTTCAACAGATCCGGCACGATCCCTTACAGGGAAGGTTCGTTTCATTGACGGCACGGGGTCCCGAGCCCCCGGCGGCCTCTCGTCCATCCTTTCTCTGCATTCGCAACCAGGGCGGTAGCGCAGGCGGGCGAAGACGGCACGCGTGGTGGCCCGAGGGAGAGCCACCACGCGTGAGCCGTCTTCCCGGTGGCGGCGAGTGCGGCGAATCCCGCCCCCGGCCGATGGTGCGGTGTAGCTTCCCCTTGACCGCGAGCTGGCCGATCGGGGGTGCGCACTGCTGCTTGACCTGTTCCTGATCGGACTCGTGGTCACGCTCGAGCCCATCCCGCTCACCGCGATGATCCTGTTGCTCGCGACCGAGGGCGGGCTGTTGAAGGGCCTGGGCTACGTGTTGGGCTGGATGGTCACGCTGGTGGGGATCGTGGCCATCACCGTCCTCGTCACCGGTGGCAAGCCGCTCATCCCCAACTCCAACCCCTCGACGGGCGCGTTGGCGGTGAAGCTCGCGATCGGCGCGGTGCTCGTCTTCATCGCCTACCGGCGCTGGGGCCAATGGGGGGCCTCCGAGCCCAAGGGACAGCCGAAGTGGATGCGGGGCATCGACCGCGTCAATCCTTTGACGGCGGCGGGGCTCGGCTTCCTTCTGCAGCCGTGGGTTCTCGTCACGGCCGGGGTGGCCGACATCACCCAGGCCAAGCTCTCGTCGGCCTGGGAGTACCTCGCCGTGTTCGCCTTCTGTGTGTTGTGTTCTGCGATCCCTTCTCGTCATGGAGACCTACGCCGCCCTGCGCCCCGCCGAGGTCAAGACCACGCTCGAGGCGCTGCTCAACTGGATCACCTCGCACCGGGACCAGGTCATCGTGTTCCTGTCGCTCGGACTGGGCCTCTACCTCATGGCCAAGAGCATCTACGGGCTGGTCAACCAGAGCTGACGGCGGCATGTCTCGCCTGCCGGGTGTGCATCCGCCGGTCTGTATCCACCGGCGCCGTCCGGGCGGCCGTTAGCTTCGGGCTCGGAGGTGCACACGATGCTCGCCTACACGTGGCCGCTGCTCAGCCTGTTCTGGACGTTCCTGATGTTCGCCGGGATCTTCCTGTTGTTGTTCTTCGTCATCTGGTGCTTCGTCGACAACTTCCGCCGCCGGGACCACCACGGCCTGGCCAAGGCGGGATGGACGCTGCTCATTCTGGTCGTGCCCTTCTTCGGCGCCCTGATCTACATCATCGCCCGGCCGGCGGAAGCCCAGCTGACCCCCTGATCGGGTGGGCCGCGGGGGTCCGACGGGGCCCGGTCCGGGGTCATTTCCCAGGTCGCGGGCGCTGCAGAAATGCGGGTTTCCCTCGGCGCCGCCTTTAGCTATCTTCGGGCTCCTCAGGGGAACATGCAGGAGCCGGAGATGCAGAACCATCATCCCAAAGTGACGCAGCGCCCCGACCGGACGTGGGTGGTCGAGTGTGCCCAGTGCCGCAACGACATGGCCTCGACGGTCCCGATCGGCATCGGCATGCCGCTGCGGGACCGGGAGACGGCCGAGCGGCTGCGGGAGAACCACGCGGCCCGTCCCCTGCGGGCGGCCGCCTCCTAAATCCCGTGTCCGGTGCCGACGGAGGGGCCGGCGCCGGACCAGCAGGTGTGGTGACCAAGGCGAGCCCCCGCACGGTGCAGGACACGGTGGCCCGGCTCCTGGACTGCTCGGGTCGAAGGGCATCAAGGTCTTCGCCGTGATCGACCAGCGGGCGGAGGCGCGTGCCGTCGGGCTCGACCTGCGTGAGACGACGCTCGTGATCTTCGGGAACCCGGCGGCGGGCACAGGCGTCATGGTGGCCGCGCCCCTGTCCGCCCTCGACCTCCCGCTCAAGGTGCTCGTCTGGGCCGAGCCCGGCCAGGGGACCTCCGTGAGCTACACCGCGCCGGCCGCCATCGCTGCCCGCTACGGCCTCAGCCCCGAGTCCGCGGCCGCCCTGGAGGCCGTCAACGGGCTGACCGACGCGCTCGTCGCCGACTGAGCGCCGGGACTCGGTCTGACACTCATTCTGGGGGTTTGCCGGTTTGCCACCCCTGAGGTGGGGTATTTCAGCCGCGACGCCCCTGGTGGTGCCCCCCGGCAGTCGGAAGGGGATGCCGAGGGTGCCACACCTCGGGCGTCTCACCTTCGAGGTGGTCAGCCCGGCGCCGGCTCGGCGACCTCGGACGGGTGGCCGACGAGCTTGGCCGAGAACTTGACCGCCTTGACGGCACTGGTGGCGCCCGTCTGCAGCGTGACCCCGACCACGATCAGGATGATGCCGAGCCAGAAGACGTAGGGCCAGCCCAGCATCAAGATGCCGAGACGGCCGAGCATGTAGGGCGGGGAGCACACGACGGCGCCGACGGCGCCGCCGACCGCCGATGCCGCCAGGACGTCCCGGCGTGACTTGGCCTTCTTCTCGACGCCGACGATGCGGGCCGGCACGGCGATGTAGCAGAGCATCATGATGCCGACGACGATGCTCTGGCTGATCACGAAGGGCCAGTGGCCCCAGCGGGTCGTGATGAGGGCGGAGAAGGACAGCGCCAGGCCGATGGCGCAGCCCCAGGCCAGAATGACGCGGAGGTGGCCGTTGGCCCGGCTGAAGGCGGGGCGGATCTTCGGCGGCCCGGGCACCGAGATGGCGAAGGCGAAGACGCCGTTCAGGTAGAAGCTGGCCGCGGTGAGCGCGACCACCCCGACGATGCAGGGGATCAGGAGCGGGCCGCGGATGACGTGGAACTGCTTGCCGTGCAGGACGTGGAGCTTGATGTCGAGCATGGCGATCCAGATCCACATGGCGGGCACGATCTGAATCACGGCCAGCCGCCAGTTCGTGTAGAGGAGCTTCACGCCCTGGAACAGCATGAGGAAGGCGCCCACGATCAGGCCCAGCGGGGCGAGCCAGCGGCTCGCGCCGGCTGAGCTGGAGCACCGCCTGCTCCACCGCCTTGTCGTCGCCGCGCCGGATGGCGTCGGTGAGCCTGCCGATGGACGCACCGACCCGGGCCCGGCGGGTGGGGGAGGTTGCGGCGGCAGGACCAACCCTGGGCCCGGAGCCTTCCGGTGCGCTCCGATCTCCCGTCGTCCACCGTCACTGGTTTGCCCCTCATCGCCGCACCTCGGCTCCGCCATTGTGACGCTGGGCGGACGGGCCGGGAAAGACGGACAGGGTATCTGGGCCGGTCGCAGGACGGGCACGCGCCGGCTCAGCACGGGCGTCCGCAGGACCGCCCTGTGCGAAGAGGATGCTGGTGGTCGTAGCCTCGGGCCGGAACGATGATGCGGTGACGTGTCGGGGAGGTGGCCGAGCATGGTTATGGAGAAGGCGGTCCCGCTGGCGGAGCGCCCCGAATCGCTTGTCCCGCACCGGAGCGAGGCGGAGTGCCGGGCGGCCGGCAAGGAGGCTCGGGCCAAGATTCCACGTGAGCTCAACGCCACCTTCGAGCCAGGCCCGGACCGGCCCGATCCCGTGTCGTTGCTCGAGGAGCAGGCGAAGAGCAGGGTGCAAGAGCTGGTGCCCATCCGCTACGGCCGGATGCTGGTCTCCCCCTTCACCTTCTACCGCGGCGCCGCCCTCGTCATGGCCTCGGACCTCTCGACCACGCCGTGCTCGGGCCTGATCGCCCAGCTCTGCGGGGACGCGCATCTCTCCAACTTCGGCGTGTTCGGGACACCCGAGCGGCGGCTCATCTTCGATTGCAACGACTTCGACGAGACGCATCCCGGTCCGTGGGAGTGGGACGTGAAACGGCTGGCGGCGAGCGTCGTGATCGCCGGCCGCACCAGGGGCCACCCCAAGGCCGTACGGACCGAGGCGATCGTGGCACTGGGGCAGACCTACCGGGAGTCGATGCGCCAGATGGCGACCCATGTCGAACCTGGAGGTCTGGTACTCCCACGTGGACGCCTCGGAGGTCGTGAAGTCGCATGGAGTCCCAGGCCGCCACCTCGGGCTCGAAGAAGCAGGCGCAGATGGCGGCGACGGCGACCAAGTTGGTGGCCAAGGCGCAGACGAAGGACAGCCATCGGGCACTCGACAAGCTGACGCACGTCGTGGACGGCGAGCGCCGCATCATCAGCGACCCCCCGCTGATCGTCCCCCTCGAGGAGCTCTTCCCGGAGGTGGAGTTCGAGCAGGTGAGGGGGATGTTCCAGGACCTGCTGCGCCGCTACCGCCAGAGCCTGTCGACCGACCGCCGCCACCTGCTGGAGGAGTACCGGTTCAGCCAGATCGCCCGCAAGGTGGTCGGGGTAGGCAGCGTCGGGACCAGAGCCTGGATCCTCCTCCTGCACGGCGCCAACCCGCAGGACGTCCTGTTCCTCCAGGCCAAGGAGGCGGACGCCTCGGTCCTGGAGCGCTTCACCAAGAAGAGCCAGTACGGCAACCACGGCGCCCGGGTGGTCGCCGGCCAGCGCCTCATGCAGGCCGCCAGCGACATCTTCCTCGGGTGGCAGCGGACCGACGGCATCGACGGCGTCAGCCGCGACTACTACGTGCGCCAGCTGCAGGACTGGAAGGGGTCGATCGACACCGACACCATCATTCCCGAAGGGCTGAAGGCGTACGGCAATCTGTGCGCCCTGACACTGGCCCGCGCCCATGCCCGCTCGGGCGACCGCTTCGCCATGGCGACCTACCTCGGCAACAACGCCAGCTTCGAGAAGGCACTGGCGAAGTTCGCCGAGTCCTATGCCGACCAGAACGAGCGGGACTACGAGGCCTTCGCAGGGGCCTGCAGGACCGGCCGGCTCCACGCGGAAGAAGGGATCTAGGAGCGGTGGCGGGGCAGGTCGTCGTCGGACACCGGTGCACCACCGGTGGCCGAGCGCCACCCCAGTTGCGGGAGTGTGCGATGCTTAGCGGCCCCACCCGCCGGCCTGGCCAGCCTGCACAACCACGATCGAACAATTCCTAAGGAGTCTGCATGCTTGCCTCGAACTACCCCATCCTCGACATCTTCCTGACGACGCTGTACTTCTTCATCTTCATCATCTGGCTGTGGCTGCTGTTCATGGTCTTCATCGACATCTTCCGCAGCCACGACCTCACGGGATGGGCCAAGGCGCTGTGGGTGATCGGCATCATCGTCATGCCGTACCTCGGCGTTTTGGTGTACCTGATCTTCCGGGGCGGCAAGATGCACGAGCGGGCCGCGGCAACAGGCCGCCCAGCAGCAGAAGGCCTTCGACCAGTACGTCAAGCAGGCCGCCGGGGCGCCGGGCAGCTCCACCGCCGACCAGCTCGTCGAAGCTGGCCGAGTCAAGTCGCAAGGGCGTGCTCACCGATGCCGAATTCGAGGCGGAGAAGGCCAAGATCCTGGCCGGCTGAGCGCGGGCGCGACCGGAAGCAGCACAATGAAGGCAGCACAATCGAAGAGCACCCGACCGAAGAGCAGAGAGGAGACGAGGAGACACGATGACCATCGGACCAGTGAGCTACACGGTGATCGCCTTTCCGGGCAATCAGTTCAACGGCAACGTCGCCCCCGAGGTCGCGAAGCTGGTGGCGAGCGGCACCGTGCGGATCCTCGACCTGGTCTTCGTGGCCAAGGACGAGCAGGGCGACACCATCAGCCTCGAGTTCGACCAGATGGACGAGTTGGCGGCCTTCAGCGACATCGACGGCGAGGTCGGTGGCCTCGTCAACGCGGAGGACCTCGACCACGTGGCCGCCAACCTTCCGGAGGGGAACTCCGCGCTGGTCATCCTGTGGGAGGACCTCTGGGCCGTGCCGCTGGTCGAAGCGATCCGTGGCTCGGGCGGGGTGCTGATCGACAGCGCCCGGATTCCCAACGACCTCATCGAGTCGGCGTTCGACGAGCTGGCCCAGGCACTGAAGAGCTGAGAAGCAAGAGACCGGAAGAACCAAGAAAACGAAGCGAACGAAGAGAGAAGGAGCAAAACCATGCCAATGAGGCGACGTCCCCTTATGCGTACAGTCGGCCGGACAGCGGTGATCGCCGGAACGGCCACGGTGGTGGCCGGCGGGGTGAACCGCCATCAGCAACAGAAGGCGGCCCAGCAGGAAGCGGCCGCAGCGCCGCCGGCCCCCGAGGCCGCGCCGCCGGCGGCCGCGCCGGACTCCGACGAGCTGATCAACAAGCTCAAGGAGCTCGCCAACCTCAAGGACCAGGGCATCCTGACCGAGGCCGAGTTCGCCGACCAGAAGGCCAAGATCCTGGCCGAGATGTCCTAGAGGCTCGGGGCATTCCGCGCCGGCCTGGACCGGCGGCATTGCACTGCGTGAAAGCGGCACTCCTGAGGGTGCCGCTTTTCGCGTCCCGAGGCGCCCTCGGCGTGCGTGATCCGTGGCCACGGCGGGACGACACGACGCATTCATCCGCAAATCCTTGACACGGCGGTTGATAGCTGGTCCCATGTGCTCCCAGTACCCGGGGCCAGCTGTGCCAGGCCTCGCTCGGCGAATGGGGAGGGCTCATGAGCACGGTCCAGGTCGACGACGACGTCGCACAACTGCACAAGCTCGGGTACGCCCAGGAGCTCCGCCGGAGGATGGGCGGCTTCTCCAACTTCGCCGTGTCCTTCACCATCATCTCGGTCCTGTCCGGCTGCCTGACCCTCTACTACTTCGGCATGACCTACGGCGGCCCGGTGGACATCGTCTGGGGCTGGATCATCGTCGGCGTCATGACGCACGGTCGTCGGCCTGGGCATGGCCGAGATCGCCTCGGCCTACCCGACCGCCGGCGGGCTGTACTACTGGTCGGCCAAGCTGTCCGAGAACAACTCCGGGCGCCTGGAGCTGGTTCACCGGCTGGTTCAACCTGCTCGGCCAGGTCGCCGTCACCGCGGGCATCGACTTCGGCTTCGCCACCTTCTTCACCGTGTTCTTGAACCTGACGACGAACTTCCCCGACACCACCGGCTGGATCCTCACCGTGTACGCCTGCGTCCTCATCGTCCACGGCCTCCTCAACACGCTTCGGGGTGCGGGTCGTCGCCTTCCTCTCGGACGTGAGCGCCTGGTGGCACATGCTCGGCGTCCTCACCATCGCCGTCGTGCTGTTCTTCGTCCCGAGCCACCACGCCTCGGCGTCGTTCGTCTTCACCAAGTTCGAGAACAAGTCCACGCTCGGCGTGCCCTGGTTCGTCTTCATGATCGGGCTCCTGATGGCGCAGTACACCTTCACCGGCTACGACGCCTCGGCCCACATGTCCGAGGAGACCCACAACGCCGACATCGCGGCGCCGCAGGGGCATCGTGAGCTCCATCGTCGTCTCCCTCATCGCCGGCTGGATCCTGATCCTCGCCATCACCTTCGTGATCCCGACCGACCCCAAGGTCGTACGCCGCGATCGCCGCCCAACACGGCGGCCCCGGTGCTCATCTGGGACGGCCGCCCTCTCGACGGGTGGGGGCGGAGCTGCTGCTGCTGATCGCCGTGGTGGCGCAGGTCTTCTGCGGCATGGCGTCGGTGGCGGCGAACTCCCGGATGCTCTTCGCCTTCAGCCGGGACGGCGCCGTGCCCGGGCACAAGCTACTGGCACCGCATCAACCCGCGCACGCGGACGCCGACCAACTCCATCTGGTTCTGCGTGGTCTTCGCCTTCATCCTGGCCGTGCCCGTCGCTGTGGAGCAGCGTGGCCTACGCCGCGGTGACGTCGATCGCCACCATCGGCCTCTACATCGCCTACGTGCTGCCGACCCTGCTGCGGCGCATCAAGGGCAAGAGCTGGCAGGGCGGTCGCTGGTCGCTCGGCAAGTGGAGCCCACTCGTCGGGCTGGGTCGGCATCATCTGGGTGGCCTTCATCGCCGTCCTCTTCATGCTGCCCGAGGTGGCGTTCAGCGAGCATCAACTGGGACACCTTCAACTACGCCCCGATCGCCGTGGGCGTCGTGCTGCTCTTCTCCGGCGGCTACTGGCTCATCAGCGCCCGCAAGTGGTTCACCGGGCCGAGGGTCGCAGGGCGACGAGGCACAGCTGAAGTCGATCGAAGCCGAGTTCGCCAACATCGAGCGCGAGCTCGAGGACGTCGACTGACGAACTCTGCGTCTGCTTCGGCGGGCGTGAGGTCAACGACGGTGTCTCCTGGTGGTTCGCCTGCCGGGACCACGTGTGGGCACGGCCGCGGTTATCAAACCCGCATTCCGGGTATTGCTCTGGTCGAGGGAGGCTGCACAATGCAGACGAACCGGCAGGAACTCGTGCATTCGGCGAGAAGGCGGGTGCAGCGAGGGAGGAAGACCACGGGGAGGTTCGTGGTTTCCGCCCTCGGCTTTGCAATGGCCTACTACTTCGACGCGGAGAACGGCGGAGAACGGCGGAAGCGTCTCCACCAGATGGTGCAGCACGCCGCCCGTGACGTCAGCGCTCGGTTGGCGCCCGACGTCGGGGATCCGCCCGTGGTGTTTCACCCCGTGCTCCGGGGCCACCGCGTGCAAGGGGATGTCCCTTCGACGGGCACACGCGTGGGGGCTGCGCGCTGATTTCCGGTGCTCGGCAGATCGCCCTTTCTTACTCGTGCGACCTGCTGTTTTCCCCGAGGCTGCGGCCCCGTTCTCGGTGTTGACCCGAGCCCTCCGGCGGAGGTCGGGCCGGTAACGTAAGCCGGATGTGGCCGATCGACTGTGGCTCAAGGGTCACCTTGGACCGCGCTGGCTCGCACCCGGTTGCACGTGACTGAACCGCTCGGGCCCGAGGCCGTGATGGAGCAGGCCCCACCGGCACCCGAATTCGCTCCCGCCGTACCGGACACCGGGCCCTCGTCCCGCGGCACCTGGTGGTGGGTGCCGGGCGCCATCACGGTGATCACCATCGCCAGCGTGATCGTCGTCACGCTGTCGCAGCTCCACCCGAGCATGCTGCTGACGAACACGACGACCACCGGTGGCGACACGGGCGCGCACATCGCGATGCCCAAGTTCCTCGAGAGCCTCTTGGCGCACGGCCACCTCACGGGCTGGGATCCGGGGTGGTACGACGGGTTCCCCCTGTACACCTTCTACTTCACGATCCCCGACCTCTTCATTGCGATCGGCGGCTGGATCATCCCCTACGGCGTCGCCTTCAAGCTGGGGACGATCCTCGGGTCGGTGATCCTGCCCATCTGTGCCTGGGCCTGCGGCCGTTTCTTCCGGCTCCGGGCCCCGCTGCCGACCATCCTGGCCGCCGCCACGCTGCCCTTCCTGTTCGACTACACCTTCACCATCTACGGCGGGAACCTGTTCTCGACGCTGGCCGGGGAGTACGCCTATTCCTTCAGCCTGTCGCTGGCCGTGCTGTTTCTCGGCCTCTTCGCCTGCGCCGTCAGGGAGGGCAAGTACCGCGGCTGGGCGGCGATCGTGCTCGCCGTCTGCATCCTCTCGCACATGGTCGGGGGCATGTACGCCCTGGGCGGCGCGGTGATCCTCACGGTGGTCGAGCTCCTGCCGGCGCGTTGGGGGATCGCCGACTCGGCGCTGCACCTCTGGCGCGGCGACGACACGGCGGTCCAGGTGCCGCGGACCCGCATTTTGTGGTGGGCCTGCTCGACGGTGGCGATCGGGCTGTTGCTTTCCGGGTGGTGGCTGGTCCCCTTCGGGCTGGAGCACGCGTACTCGTCGTCGATGGGATACACGAACGTGGAGGGCTGGGCCCAGTACTTCCGGGAAGCCGATGCGTGGGCGCTCGTCCTGGCCGGGATCGGCGCCATCACTGCTGTCGTCACGCGGAGTCGCTTCGGCATCACCGTGACGGTGCTCGGCATCGCGTTCGCGCTGGCGACCGCGGTCGGACCCGCAGGGCAGCCTCTACAACGTCCGCCTGCTGCCGTTGTGGTTCATCTCGGTGTACCTGATGGCGGCCTGGGCGTTCGGGACCTGGTGCGTCATTGTGGCGACGGCGTGGCGCCGGGCGCAGGACCGTCGCTGGCAGGCAGCCGACGCGACTGGGTGGTCCGAAGAGCCGGCGCCCTCTCGCCCTTGGGACCAGCCAGGCTCCTCGGGTGGGTCCATGCCCGAGGCAGATCCTGCTCTCTGGGCGCCACCGCGGTGGCCGCCACCACCGCCGCCGCCCCCCCGGCGTTGGGGACCGGCCGCGGTGAGCGGCGCCATCCTCGGGCTCCTCGCTGTGATGGTGGCGGTGGTGCCGCCCTTCATCCTTCCTGCGTCTGCGCTGCCGGTGACGATCGGGCCGAACGAGGTCACGAACTGGTCGAATTACAACTACGAGGGCTACCAGGGCCAGACCTCCTACCCCGAGTTCCACTCCCTCATGCAGACGATGAGCGACCTCGGCCAGCGCTATGGCTGTGGTCGTGCGATGTGGGAGTACAGCGCGAGCGAGAACCGCTTCGGCACGCCCGAGGCGCTGATGCTGCTGCCCTTCGAGACGAACGGGTGCATCGATTCGATGGAGGGCCTCCTCTTCGAGTCCTCCGCCACGACGCCGTACCACTTCCTCAATCAGGCGGAGCTGTCGGCGGGACCGTCAGAGCCCGAGGTCGGTCTCCCCTACGGCGCGCTCAACGTGACGCTCGGGCGTGCAGCACCTGCAGCTGCTCGGCGTGAAGTACTTCATGGCGGAGACACCGCAAGTCGAGCAGGAGGCCGCGGTCGACCCGGACCTGCAGCTCGTCGCCAAGAGCGGCCCGTGGACCTACGACTACAGCGGTGCCGACACCACGACGACGTGGCAGATCTACCTGGTGAAGGATTCGGCCCTCGTCACACCGCTCGCCAACGATCCGGTCGTCCTCTCGGGCGTGAAGCCCGGGCCGGCGAGCTGGCTCGGCAGCGCCGCCCACGAGGGCCCTTCCTTGACCTGGTACGCCGACCCGAGCAAGTGGAACGTCGAGTTGGCGCAGAGTGGTCCGTCGGGCTGGCCCCGGACTCCGGTGAGCGACGTCAATCCGACCGTGAAACACGTCGGGAAGACCAAGGTCTCGGCGGTCACACAGACCGATTCGTCCCTCAGCTTCCACGTCTCACGGGTGGGGACCCCGGTGCTGGTCAAGGTGTCCTACTTCCCCAACTGGCATGCCAGCGGGGCCGACGGCCCGTACCGAGTAACGCCGAATCTCATGGTGGTCGTCCCCACAAGCCATGACGTGACGCTGACCTACGGCGCGTCGACGGCGAATCACCTCGGGCAGCTCGCCACCCTGATCGGGCTGGTGGCGCTGGTGGTGATGTTCGTGGTGCCGGCCGTCCGGCGGCGGAGGCTCAGGAGAGCCTGACAGTGGTGAGCCCCGGCGCCGTGTCGCGCCGAGGGGGGTCGACCTTGGCGTCGCCCTGAGATTGACCGCCTCTTTCTGCATCGTCGGTCCCTGGCTGGGCCTTCGGCATCTCCTATTGCTGTACAGAAAGAACAGAAAGTGTCTAATATGTCTTCACCATGACGGCGACCGTGCAGGACGCTCACCCCGGACGTCGCACGGTCTGCGCCTGCCGATTCCTTCAGCCCTACCGAGGAGCGGATCCTCACCGCAGCGCTCGGCCTCATCGGGCGCCGTGGCGTGCGCCGGCTCGGCATGCGGGAGATCGCCGAGACGGCCGGCGTGTCCCGGGGCACCCTCTACCGCTACTTCCCCAGCAAGGACCACGTCCTGGCCGCCGCCGCCGCCTACGACGCGCAGCGGTTCTCCGACGGGCTCGACCAAGTTCTCGCGGCGGCCCGCTCACCGGAGGAGCGCATCTCCGCATTCATGGCCTACGCCTTCGACTTCATCCGCACCCACCCGTGCCGCCCGCTCTTCGAGTCCGAGTCCGGGTTCGTCATGAGCTATCTCCTCGACCATTTGCCGGCGCTGCGGGACGAGCTCCTGTGGCACCTCGGAGACGCCCTCGACACCGTGCCCGCGGTGGCCGCGGGGACCCTCGGCAAGGACCAGCTGGCCGACGTCATCGTCCGCCTCTTCGCGTCGAGCTGGATCATCCCCGAGACCGACGACGCCTCGCTCGTGCAGTCAGTCAACCGCATCCTGCAGATCAATTCGGAGGGAACCAATGAGTGAGACCGAGACCGTAGAGGAGACTGCCGGCGGCGACGCCAGCCCGTTGGCCGGCATGGACGCCGACATGGCGGCCAACCCGCAGCCGACCTTCAAGCTCCTGCGGGACGAAATGCCGGTGCTGTCCATCGACATCGGCGCCAATCCCGGGGTGCTCCTCTCCCGCAAGGAGGACATCGACTTCGCCCTGCGGCACACCGAGATCTTCTCGTCCAACGTGGATGCCGTCGACCTCAAGAACAAGCGGCCCATGATCCCGCTCCAGATCGATCCGCCGGAGCACAAGAAGTTCCGCAAGCTCCTCGACCCGATCTTCGCCCCGCGCAAGATGGCCGCCATGGACCAGGAGGTCTCGGACCTCGTCAATCACCTCATCGACGGGTTCATCGAGCGGGGCGAGGTGGACTTCGCCAAGGAGTTCTCCGTTCCGTTCCCCTCGGAGGTGTTCCTCACGCTCCTCGGGCTGCCCATGGACGAGCTGGACACGTTCCTCACCATGAAGGACGGCATCATCCGCCCCGAGCACGTGACCGGGACGGTCCAGGGGTCGGCGGAGGCCCAGGCGTACCAGCAGAAGATCGCCGACTCGGTCTACGAGTACTTCGACAAAGTCCTGGACGAGCGCGAGAAGGAGCCGAGGGACGACCTGCTCTCGCACTTCCTCGAAGCCGAGGTCGAGGGCATCCGCCTGACCCGCGAGGACATCCTCGACATCTGCTTCCTCTTCCTGATTGCCGGCCTGGACACCGTCACGGCCACCCTCGACTGCATGTTCTCCTTCCTGGCGGAACACCCTGAACACCGGCGGCAGCTCGTGGAAAACCCCGACATCATCCCCAACGCCATCGAGGAGCTCCTCCGCTGGGAGACACCCGTGATGATGGTGTCGCGTGTCGCGATGGAGGACACCGAATTGTCCGGTTGCCCGGTGCACAAGGGTGATCACGCCATTGTCGTGATCGGCTCCGCCAACACCGATGAGGCCGAGTTCCCCGACGCGCACGAGGTGCGCTTCGACCGGGAGGTCAACCGCCATATCGCCTTCGGGGGTGGCGTGCACCGCTGCCTGGGGTCGCACCTGGCGCGGCTGGAGCTGCGGGTCGCGCTGCGGGAGTGGCACAAGCGGATTCCCGAGTACGAGATCGAGCCCGATACCGAGCTCGTCTACACGACGGGGATCCGCTCCATCGACTACTTCCCGATGCGTTTCACGGCGCGGGCGTAGCCGCGTCCGAGCTCCGTCTCCCGCCGTTGGCCACGTGCTGGGTCCAGCGGCCCTCGTGCCAGTAGCGCTGCTCGTGGCGACCCGCCGGGTCCGGGTACCAGCCTGAGGGAGGGGCGTCGCCCCCCGACGCCGGGGAGAGCTTCCGGTCGCCCTGTCGGGCCGACCGGCTCAGCGCAGTCAGCTCGGCGACCAGCTGGTCCGCCTCCTCTACCTCGCGGTCCCGGAACTCGGCCCGTGCCCGTTTCCCCGCCACATCGACGTGGACGGTGGCCAGGCCGAGCGGTCGCTGCAGCGGGCCCTGGACCCTTCGGATGCTCTGCGTCTTCTCCAGCGGCACCCAGGTGGTCGCCCGGTTGATCCGCCCCGTCACGCAGACGGCGTGTGCGCTGTCGTGGCCGGCCGAGAGGAAGTGGAAGCTCAGGGGCGCCTTCAACCTGGCCCGCCCCGGGGGCGCCGTGCGCTCCGGATCGGGCCCGCCCAGCAATCGGGCCAGCAGATGCCAGGAGTCCTGCTGCGATCCCACGGGCAGGATCGCCTTGCGTACCACGCTGGTCCCCTCGCCCCGCTGGTTGCGTGCCGTCGCCCCGGCCACATCGACCTCCAGGCGGCACCAGCCGAACGGCCGCCACAGCAACGGCTCCACCTGGCGGACGGCCTGGATCCTGCCGTAGGGAACGGTCTCGGAGACCGTCTGCAACAGCCCGCGCCGGATGCGCACCCCCTCGGGTGCCTCCACCGCGATGAAGGCGTACTGGCCCGAGAGCCGCCGCCAGATCACGCCGGCGGCGCTCAGGAGGTACACGGCGAGGAAGGCCGCCGCGCCGGCCGCGGTCTTCGGTTCGAACTGGTCGAGCACAGCCAGCGTGGCCACGGTGCCGACGAGCAGAATCGTGACGAGCGACAGGAAGACCGACGCCAACAGGCGGCCCGTGTCCACGCTGGCCATGGGGAGGCCGGTGTTGCTCGAGACGGCCGCCTCACTGTCGATGTGGCCCGCCAGGAGCACCAGCCGGAGTTCCGCTGCCTGCGTTTCGGACAGGTAGGCCAGCTTGCCGTCGGTCGAACCCGATCCGGCCAGGCGGATGCGGAGCTCGGACACGCCGAGCAGCCGGGCCAGGAAGGGGCGCACGATGTCCACTGCCTGGACGCGGGCCAGCGGTAACCGGCGGGAGTCCTTCCGGATCAGGCCGGTCTCAATCCGGAGGGTGTCTCCCTCGAAACGCCAGCGGGTGACCATCCAGTGGATGTAGCCGTAGACGGCCGAGCCCAAGGTGATCACCACCAGGTAGGTCGGTCTCGGCGCCGCCGTTCTCGGCCTTCGAGTGCACGTTCGAGACGACGAAGAGGAGCACCAGGGCCGGGGCGAGGCGGCCGATCCGGGCGATGGGTGTGAGCGGATGGAGCCGGTTCCATCCTTCGCCGGGCGGCGGCGGATCGGCGTTGGCGTCGCTCACATGCCCGCCGCCATCGACTCGCCCAG
Organism: uncultured Acidimicrobiaceae bacterium; assembly: GCA_963731065.1. Classification (GTDB taxonomy): domain Bacteria; phylum Actinomycetota; class Acidimicrobiia; order Acidimicrobiales; family RAAP-2; genus Bog-473. The sequence continues at coordinate 104,910 of CAVSUH010000008.1, forward strand.
CTCGGTCAGCCGGTCCCGCAGCCGGGCCGACTCGGCCTCCTCCAGCCCGGGAATGCGGGCGTCACTGGCCGCCGCCGCCGTGTGGAGCTTGACCGTCGACAGATGGAAGAGGCGCTCAATCGGCCCGGCGGTCACCTCGACGAACTGCATCCTGCCGTAGGGCACGACGGAGAGTCGCTGCACCATGACTCCGCGCGCGACGATGAGGTCCTCGTGGCGTTCCTGGTAGCGCCAGGCCCGGAAGCGGCGGCGGAGGAACCAGGACAACGGCACGCCCAGGGCCAACATGACCACCACGCTGATGAGCCCGGCCAAGGGCCTGCCGCGGCCCAGAACACCAGTCCGAACACCACGGCCAGCACCGCCGTGATCGTCCCGGCCTCGGCCCGCCTCATCCGCCACAAGCCCGGAGAAGGGCGAAGCCAGGGCTGATCGTCCCCCGTCGTCATGGCTACGACGTTAAAGGGAACGCCTCCGACCTAGGGTGGCAATTGTGACCCGGTTGCCCGCGTCTGCCACAAGAAAACTGGCCATGGCGTTGGAGCCGGTGGCCGGTCAGGTGTACTTCTCGCCCGAGTGCCACGCCGCCTACGCCGCGCTCGGTTTCTCGCCCAGCCCGGGCTCGCTGCCCAATGGCGTGCAGTTCCCGGACGGGGCCGCCTACTTCACCAGTCGCGGTTCGGTCATGGGTCAGGTGCCGGGCGAGGTGGTCGCCGCCGCGTTCGCTGTCTTCAATCCCGAGGCGGTGGTGCCCGCCGTCGAGTTCGGCTGGAGCAAGGTCGATGCGGCCACCATCTGCGCGGCGCGCACGAAGGGTGCGGTCGACCAATTCGTGCGCGTCCTGGGCCCGGCACCCGAGGGACTGGCGGACGGCCACCGACATGTTGGCGCAGGCGGTGGAGCCGCTGCGCCCCGAGGGGAAGCCGCTCTTCGCCGGGTTGCGGAGCCTCGGCCTGCCCGGCGACCCGATGGGCGACATGTGGAGGCTCGCCGACCAGCTCCGCGAATACCGCGGCGACGCCCACACGGCGGCCTGGACCTCGGCCGGACTCGACGCCACCGAGGTCGGGCTGCTCACCGAGCTCTACTGGGGCCTCCCCATGCGGAGCTACATCCGCACCCGCGCCTGGACGGACGAGCAGCTGCGGCGGCGGAGGATCGGCTCGCGGAGCGGGGCCTCGTGGTCGACGGCGCGTTCACCGCCAACGGGCGCGCGCTCCGCGAGTCGGTCGAGGTGGTGACCGATGCGCAGTGCGCGGTCATCCTCGACGCGCTCGGGGACTCATTCGACGATCTGCTGGCCATCCTCGGCCCATGGGGTGACGCCATCCGCGCCGCCGCTGGGTACCCGCCCCAGGGCCCGCACGACCTGGCTCCCGTTCGTTGAGCGAAAGGGAGCGTCAGTAGAGAGGCGACCACGCCGCGCTGCGGAGCAGCCGGCTCTCCCAGCGATCCCGTACCTCCAGGGCGTCGTGCAGCCAGGTTCCCGGTGCGGACGCCTCCGGCGGGAGGTCGTGGCCCAGCATCCACATGACCGCCTTCGTGTTGACGACCCGCTGCCACAAAATCACCTCGGTCGTCTGGTGGGTCCCGAAGACGGGCTGGAAGGCGGCCTCGAGCTCGATCATCCCGATGCCCTCTTCCTTCTGGCTGCTCAGCGTGTGGTCGTACAGCGTGCCCGCCTTGGCCAGGTAGGCCTGGAGGCCGCCCTTGAAGGGCCAGGCGGTGTCCTCCATGAAGAGGGAATTCTTGTGTGTCTCCCCGTTGACGGGCACGGTGCTCAGGTCGATCTCCTGCAGCGGTGACCACGGCACGGGTCGGACGATCTTGCCCTCGTGGCTGTGCCGCATGGCGTCCACCTCCGACGACCACTCGACCAGGTCGCCGACTCGCACACGCTCGGAAAGCTCTTCCCACGCCACCGCGTCGCGACACCCAGTGATGGTGACGATCGTGTAGGCCTGCCCGCTCCCGTGGGAGAGGCGTAGGTACCAGAGCAGCCTGCTGCCGTCCGACTTGGCCAGGGCCGGGATGAGCTCGTCCCGGTACGCCTCGTCGAACGCGTCCTCCTTGGCGCCGGCGACGCGATGCACTTCATGCAACAACAGCACGGTGTCTCCCCCTTTTTCGTCGTACGGATCTGCTAGCGAGTGGTGGCGATGCCGCCGTCGACCGGGATGACGGCCCCGGTGAGGTAGGCCCCGGCCCGCGACGACAGGTAGATGGCCGCACCCGCCATGTCGTCCGGGCGGCCGATGCGCCGCAGCGGGGCGTTGGCCGCGATCTGTTCGCCGAAGGCCTCCAGGGTGGCCGCCATCATCTTGGACTCGAAGGGTCCCGGCGCAATGGCGTTCACCGTGATGGTGGGGGCGAGCCGCTTGGCCAGGTGGCGCGTGAGTTGGTGCACAGCCGCCTTGGACGCCGAGTAGGCGTACGTCTCGAGTGCCGGCACCTGTATGCCGTCGATGGACCCGATGTTGATGACCCGGGCCGGCTCCTCCACCGTCCCCGCCTTCTGCAGCAGCGGGACGAGGAATTTGGTCAGATGGAAGACGCCCTTCACGTTGAGGGCGAGCACCCGCTCGAAGGCGGCCTCGTCGAAGTCCTCCAGGGGTGCCCCCCAGGTGGCGCCCGCGTTGTTCACCAGAATGTCGAGCGAGTCCTCACGTGCCGCCACTTCGTCGGCCAGCCGGCGGCACTCGGACTCCTTGGCCAGGTCGGCCGGGATCCCGATGCAGGTGCCCTTCTTGGAGAGCTCCGCCGCGACGTCTGCCACCACGTCGGCCTTGCGCGAGGAGATGTAGACCTTCACGCCGGCGTCCACGAACCCCTCGGCGATCATCAGGCCGATGCCACGGCTGCCACCGGTGACGAGTGCCGTCTTCCCGGCGATGTCGAAGAGGTTGGAGGCGGTCATCGCGTCAGTCTGCCCGGCCGGCTCACGGCGCGGCCAATGCCAGCGCGCTGCGCGCCAGGACGCCGGCGCCTACGCGCAGGGACTCGTCCTCGACGAGGAAGGTCGGGCTGTGGTGCATGCCGCTCGAGCCGTCCGCCGCCCCTCCGCCGACGAAGAAGTAGCAGCCGGGCAGGTGACGGAGGAACTCGCTCACGTCGTCGCTGGGTGAGACGGGCGGCATGCGGAAGACCTGGTCGGGGCCGAGGATGACGCTCGCCTCTGCTTCGACCACGGCGGTCGCCTCGGCGTCGTTCACCACGGCCCGGGTGTGCTCGGGCAGCTCCAGCTCCACGTGGACGCCCTGGTCGTCGCCGACGCTGTCGCAGAGGTCCTGCAGGCGGACCAGGGCCTCCTCGTGCTGGGCTTCGGTGAAGGTGCGCAGCGTGCCGGTCACCCGGGCCGAGGTCGGCACCACGTTGACGGCCGTGCCCGGCGTGGATCGTGCCGGCGCTGCACACGCAGTCGGCCTCCTCGTAGCGCAGCCCCGAGGCCACGTCACCCAGGCGGCTCACCAGCTCCGCCGTGGCCCGGATGACGTCGCCCTGGGCCGAGGGCATGGCACCGTGCCCACCCGGCCCGGTCAGGGTGATGCGCAGCGAGTTGGCCTCGGACATGGCGATGCCCGCCCGCAGGGCCACGAAGCCCGAGGGCAGCTGCGAGGTCACGTGGAACCCGACCAGGCGCGAGCCCTCCATGGCGGTCGAGCGCGCCGCCCTCGAGCATCGCCTTGGCGCCGCACAGCGCCTCCTCGGCGGGCTGGAAGAGGAAGATGTAGCGGCCCGGGAGGTCCTCGCGCCGCGCCGCCAGCAGCGAGGCCGCGCCGAGCAGGGAGGCGACGTGCACGTCGTGGCCGCAGGCGTGCATGACGCCCTCGACCTCGGAGTGGACGGCGCGCGCCTCGTCCTCCTGCACCGGCAGGCGCGTCGATGTCGGCCCGCAGGACGACGCTGCGTCCCGGGCCGGCCGCCCTCCATGGTGAAGATGCCGCCGGTCTCGGTCGTGCGGCAGCGTCTCGGCGATCCCGAGCGTCGCCATGTGGTCGCGGATCATGGCCGTCGTGCTCGTGCTCGGCGAAGGCCAGCTCGGGCCGGCGATGCAGCGCGCGCCGCCGGTCGACCATGTCGTCGAACACGGCGTCGGCCGGGGCCGGTGCCGAACACGGTCCGTCACGTCACCGGCTCAGCAGGTCGCGGGCGATGTGGGTCACCTGGATCTCGTCGGTGCCGGCGTAGATCTGGAACACCTTGGCGTCGCGGGCCAGCTGCTCCACCCGGAACTCGGACATGTAGCCGTTGCCGCCGAAGAGCTGGACCGCCTCCATGGCCACCTCGGACGCGGCCTGGGCGGAGTAGAGCTTCATGGCCGAGGCCTCGGCCAGCGTCAGGGTCTTGCCGGCCGAGCTCATCTCAATGTGCCGGAACACCAGGTTCTCGACGTTGAGGCGGGCGATCTCCATGCGGGCGAGCTTCAGCTGAATGAGCTGGAACTCCGCGATGGGCCGCTCCCACAGCAGGCGGTCCTTGGCGTACTGCACCGAGAGCTTCAGGCACTCCTCAATGAGGCCGAGCGACATGGCGGCGACGCCGGCCCGCTCGGTGACGAAGTTGCCCTTGGCGCTCTCGCGTCCCTCGCTGCCTCCGGGCGTCCCCTCGGTCTCGCCGAGCAGGCGGTCCTTGCCCACGCGCACGTCGGTCAGGAAGAGCTCGCCCGTCGGCGACGAGTGCAGGCCCATCTTGCGGAAGGGCTTGGACTGCTCCAGCCCGGGCATGCCCGGTGTCGAGGATGAAGGTCAGTACCGGGCGCTGGCGCAGCGGCGTGTCGCTGCCGTCGTCGAGCTTGGCGTAGAAGACGATGGTGTCGGCGTAGGGGCCGTTGGTGATGAACGTCTTGTTCCCGTTGAGCACGTACTCGTCGCCGTCGCGCAGGGCCGACGACTTCATGCCCCCGAGCGCGTCGGAGCCCGAGTCGGGCTCGGTGATGGCCCAGGCCCCGACCTTGTCCAGCGTCATGCAGGTCGAGCCCCCAGCGCTCCATCTGCGCCGGGGTCCCGCCCTTCATGATGGTGCCGCCGGCGAGGCCGGTGCTGACCCCGAGCGCGGTGACGATGCCGGGGCAGTAGTGGCACAGCTCAATGATCGGGATCAGCGTCACGGCGGCGTTGCCGCCGCCCTCGGCGCGCTCGGGCGCCGCCGCGCCCGAGGTCTTGCGCTCGAGCGCCCGCTTGAACGAGTCCCGCGCCAGCCCGTCGAGCCCGAAGGTCCGGTAGAGCTTGCGGATCACCTCGTACGGCGGGGTGTCACCGTGCTCGAGCTCCTCGACGTTCGGCTTGACCTCTTCCTCGACGAACCGACGCACCGCGTCGCGGATCGCCAGCTGCTCCTCGGACCACTCGAACATGTCATGCCTCCCTGGGGCCTCGTCCCTCCCGGGCGCCTTCTAGGCGTCGGCGATCTTCCGCAGCGTGTTGCCGTCGGTGTGGATCACCTCTTCGGGGAGCCGGGCGTGTTTGATGACGGTGGTCTCCGTGTAGGTGAACTCGTCCTCCACGCTGGTGTCGATCGTCACCTCGTAGCGGATCGCCTGGGCGTTCTTGTCCAGCCAGTTGTTGGAGAGGATCCCGTAGGTCTGGCTGCCGACGCTGGCGTGCAGGGTGTACTTCGTGTCGTCGGCCCCGACCACGGCGCCGGCCACGATGGCCGAGCCCCGCGGGATCAGGAAGCAGCGGACCACCTCGCTGTCGCGGGCGTCCCACATCCAGTAGCCGACCTCGGTGTGGAACGGGCTGTCTTCCTCGCCGCGCCAGGCCGCCATGCGGTAGTCGAGGCCGTAGAGCACCTGGCTCCCGTTCTCCACCGGCCCGAACGGCTTGAAGTCGATGTGCTCGCGGTAGGGGGTGAGGCCGATCTTCCCGTCCTGGTTGGCGTAGGCGACGTCCTCGCCCTGCTCGCCCTCCCAGATCCCCGCCAGACGGGCCAATGGTCCCCATTCAGGTCCTGCGCTCAACGTTCCTCCTTGTGGCCGGGTCGTTCGCCTTCACCATAGGTCGCGGCGGTCTCCGCTTCGAAGCCGGGCACCGTGGAGCCCGCTCAGCGTCGGGGGACGTCGACGAGTTCGGCGTGGTCGTCGGGCGCCGGCTTGGGTGCTTTCGGCGCGCGGGTCCGGGTGCGGGCCCCTTCGGCGTGCCGTTGGGTCCTCGACACAACGATGCGGCTGGCCACCAGCAGGATCAGCACCATCACCACCAGAATCAGGGCGGCGTCGTAGGCGAGGTAGTGGTATGAGACCTGCGAGGAGTCGTAGAAGGAGAAGACGACGTAGGTGAGGTAGGGGAAGGAGGCGTGGGTCACCGAGTGGGGGAGCTTGTTGGCGAAGTTCGCGGTGTAGATGAGTGGTGCCGTCTCGCCCCCGGCGATGGCGAGGGCCAGGAGGAGCCCGGTCACGATGCCCGGCAGCGCGCTCTTCAGGACGACCTTGCGCAGCGAATAGCCCATGGACATCCCCAGGGCCTCGGCACCCTCGCGGTAGCCGGTGGGCACCTGGCGCAACGAGTTCTCCGTCGTCTTGGCGATGTAGGGCACCACCATGACCGACAGGACGATGACCGCGGCCAGGTACGAGAAGCCCCAACCGAAGTAGAGCACCAATGCGGCGTAGCCGACGTAGCCGAGCACAATGGACGGGAAGCCCGACAAGATGTCCGACGCCGTGCGGAGGATCCCACCGCTCGGCTTGCCGCTCTTCCTGATTTTGGCCATCTCGGACAGGTGAATGCCGGCCAGCACCCCGACCGTCCCGGCGAGGATCAGGACGCCCAGCATCAGCAGCAGGGTGCCGAGGATCTGGTCGCGCAAGCCGCCGCCCTCGGCCGAGAGGGGTGTCCACAGCACGTCCCAGCGCCAGTGGCCGAGCGCGTGGAACAGGACGCCGAGCAGGATCCACGCCGCCGGGGCGATGATGAGGATCAGCGCGCCGTACGTGAAAACCCGGAAGCCGACGGCGGAGACGCGCCGGCGGCGGGTGGACGGTCCGCCGGCCAGCGACGTGTTCGTCGTCATGCGCCGCTGCCCACGGGGCCCCCGGTACGGCTGGTCCTGGAGATGATGGCCCGCGCCGCCAGGTTCACGGCGACGGAGATCACGGCGAGAACCAGGGCCAGCTCGGCCAGGGTGGCCACGGCGAAGCCGGTACCGTCGGCCTGCGCGCCGTCGAGCTGGCTCAGAATGGTGGCGGCGATGGTGCCGAACGGTTGGTAGATGTTGGGCGCAATGCGGAGAGAGGCCCCGCCCACGAGCACGACGGCGACGGTTTCGCCGAGGGCCCGGCCCAGCCCGAGCACCGTGCCGCCGATGATGCCCGAGCGCACCCAGGGCAGCGTGATGCGGTTGGCCACCTCCCAGTGCGTCATGCCGAGCGCCTCACCGCCCTCCTTCGGGAGCGTGGGTACCTGTATGAAGAGCTCGCGCGTCGTCGACGCGATGATGGGGATGATCATCATCCCGAGCACGAGTCCTGCCGTCAGCAGGCCCTCGCCCGTCCCCACGGGTTGCCGGAAGTAGTTGAAGGGCCACACATTGGGCAGGGCGCCCGCGATGCTGGCCAGCGCCGGATAGATGTTCTTGGCCAGCCAGGGGCCGAAGGTCAGCAGGCCCCACAGGCCGATGACCACGGAGGGGATCCCGGCGAGGATCTCAATGGCGAACCCCAGGGGGCGCGAGATCCACGCCGGCATCCTCTCGGTGAGAGCGAAGGCGGCACCGATCGACAGCGGCACCGCGACGATGATGGCGATCACGGACGATTGCACGGTGCCCACAATGAGGGGCCACGCGCCGAACTGTGCCCCTGCAGCGTGGGCGACGCCATGGGTGTGCACGGTGGCGCCATAACTGTCGCCGTAGGTCCAGTTCTTGCCGTAGAGGAAGTACCAGCCGTTGACGCGTATGGCGGGCCACGCCTTGATCGCCAGCACGGTGACGGCGAAGACCAGCGCCACCAGGGGCAGCAGGACGGCCACCCGGGCGCTCCAGCGCCAGCCCTTTTCCTCGTTGGCCCGGAACACGTCCCCCACCCGGCGGAACAACGGGTCCCGGGGTGCAGAGCGCCCGGGTGGCGTGGCGGGGACATCCCCCGCCACGCCACCAGCGGACGTCACTACGAAATGCTCAGGATCTGCTTCACCGACTGCGCCTCTACCTTGGAGGGCAGCGGCTGGAAGTTGACCTGGGCCAGGTACGTGGTTGCCGCACCGAGCTTCGGGTTGATCGCCCACTCCAGCAGCGAGCGGATGCCCTTCGCCGTCGTGCTGCTCGACTGGTGGGTCGAGACGATGGCGTACTCGTAGTTGACGATGGGGTAGCCACCCGGGGCCGAGCCGTAGATCAGGGAGATCGTCCCGTTGGCCGGCGTCTTCTTCACGAAGGCGGCAGCCTCGGCCGCGATCGACGCCGCCGTCGGCACCTCGTACTGCCCCTTGGCGTTCTGCAGGGAGGCGTAGCCCAGGCCGGCCTGCAGGGCCTGGGTCAGGTAGCTGATGCCGACGTAGGCGATGCAGCCCGGCGTGGCCTTGCAGCCCGTCACCATGCCCGAGTTGCCGTCCTCACCGAGGGCGCCGGGCGCCGCCGGCCATGGCACCGTGGTGTTGTAGGCGACCTTCGCTCCCCAGCCCGACGGGTCCGTCTTGGACAGGAACTGGGTGAAGAGGAACGTGTCGCCGCTGCTGTCGGAGCGGTGCAGCGTCACGATCGGGATGCTCGGCAGCGTGACGCCCGGGTTCAGGCTCGCGATCTGCGACGCGTTCCACTTCGTGATCTGCCCCTGGTAGATGGCCGAGAGCACCTTGCCGGTCAGCTTCAGGTGGGAAAGAACCCCAGGGACGTTGTAGGCCACCATCTGTGCCGAGATCGCCAGCGGAATGTTCTTCAGGTCGGGGTTGGCCGACGTGACGCTGGGCGCCAGGTAGGCGTCCGAGGCACCGATGTTGATGGTGCCGTTCTCGGCGTCCGAGATCCCCGTGCCCGAGCCCGTTCCGGCCGTCTGCACCGTGACGCTGGGATATGTCGTGTTGTAGCCGCCCACCCACAAGTTGAAGAGCGGGTACAGCAGTGTGCTTCCCGTCTCGGTCACCGTGCCGGCGGGGGGCTTCTCGACACCGCTGCTCGGGAGCTTGACGCTCGCCGACGCTGCCGTGCCGAGGACGACCGAACTCAGTGCGAGGCCGACCGCCGCCAGGGCGATCACCCCTGCCCGCAATCGCGTCGGTCTCATCAGTTTTGTCACAGGTTCTCTCCTTGTGAGGTTGGTTGGTTGGTGCTGCTCTGATTGATCCGGTTGACGTGTGGCTGTGCTGTGCCCTGGACGCCGCCCCTCTCGGAGTCCTGGTCCGTCGCCTACCCCATCCGTCCCGTGACGTAGCGCTCGGTGTCCGGGTGCGACGGCCTGTTGAACAGGTCATCGGTCGCTCCGTACTCGATCAGCGCCCCCTGGTAAAAGAACATCGTCTGGTGCGAGACCCGCATCGCCTGGCCGAGGTTGTGCGTCACCACGATCAGCGTGAGGGCGGGTGCCAGCGTCTTGAGCAGTGCCTCAATGGACTCCGTCGTGACGGGGTCGAGCGAGGAAGTCGGCTCGTCGAGCAGCAGCACCTCCGGCCCCACCGCCAGTGCGCGGGCCAGGCAGAGCAGCTGCTGCTGGCCGCCCGACAACCGGAAAGGCGAGTCGTTCAAGCGATCCTTGACCGCGTCCCACAACCCGACCTCGGTGAGGCGGCGCTCGCACACCACGTCGAGCTGCTTGCCCTTGGCGATGCGGTGCGCCTTGACCCCGGCGACCACGTTGTCCTTGATCGACATCGGGAACGGGTTCGGCCGCTGGAACAACATGCCCACGCGCCGGCGCAGCGTCAGCAGGTCGACGTGCTGCGCCCACAGGCTCTCGTCGTCGAGGGTGACGTCTCCCTGGCGCATGAACCCGGGCACGCGGTCGTTCATCCGGTTGAGCGTGCGCAGGAAGGTGGACTTCCCCGATCCCGTCGGGCCGATCAGCGCCGTGATCGAACCTCTCCTCAGATCAACGTTGATGTCGTTGAGGACGATCCGCCCCGAAAAGCCGAGGTTCAAGTTGACCGAGCGCATGACGCACTCGGGTCGTGTCGCTGTCCGGATCGAGGGCCTGCAGCGCCCTGTCGACATCGGACTGCCCCTCGGTCGTAACGGGATTGAGTATCTCTCCGTCGGCCACTACCTGGAAGGTAGCGAGGCAAGGTGAACGCTGAGCAACAGGAGCGCAATCCCGAGGTGAACAGTTCGTAAGTTCGCGGGGTTGGGGAACCTCAGGAGCGATGCAGCCGGCAATTCGGCCCGTTGCGCCTCAGGCGTGCACCACCCCAGTTGCCTCCGTCTGTTTGGCCAGGGCTTCTTGGTGAGAGGCGGCGATCGCCAGCACGATGCCGGGCGCCCAGGCGATGACAGCGAGAGAGGCGAGCGCCGCGGGCACGGCGAGGACGAGGGCTGCTCCCGTCGAGAACAGGGCAAAGGCGCCGGCCGTCAAGGTCAGGAAACCTGCGAGGAGTAATGCGATCCACCAACGCAGCACGTGTGGCCGGTACGGGTGGTCGGGCGGGAGGCAGTCGCGGACGGCCGCGTAGGGCATCCACAGGTTGACGATCGGTACGAACCAACAGCCGACGCCCCAGGCCGGGGAGGAGCGGGACGGTATGCCGAGGGCGCGCCCGGCCGACGCCGCACGGTGTTGCCAGATGCAGGCGAAGACCACCGCCACCACCGTGGCCAGTCCGACCAGGAGGCCGATCGGCGTGAGCGCGCTGCTCGTTGCGTGGTACGCCGGCGTCGGGGCGCCGCTCTGCGCGGCGTCCCAGTCGATGCGGAACTGGTGTCCCGCGGACCGCAGCTGGTTCGCATTCGCTCGCTGCAGCAGAAGGGTGACGAGGAAGTAGACGGCCGGCATCGCCACGGCGAAGCGCGCCACCCGCACCAGGCCGCGCTCGTCGTCCACCAGTTGCGTCGTGGTGAACGTGTTCAGGCGCTCCGATGCCACGGCCCACGGCGCCACGTGTGAGGCGGGTCCTTGCGGCGCGGCCGCGCCGGTCCACGCCGGCGGCGGCGGTGGCGGCTGGCGCTGCGGCAGCACGGTGGCCTCCGACCACGAGTAGCCGTCCCACCAGCGTTGGCCCGCCCCGCCGGCGGGATCGTCGTACCACCCCGGGGGTGCGCCTGGATACCCGCTGTGGTCGCTCACCCAACCATTCTCTCAAAGCCGGGGGGTGGTCCCGGACCAGCCCTCCCTACAGCAGGATTTCGGCCATCTCCGCGAGCGCGGCGATATGTGCGTCCGTGTCGGCCAGGTCCGCGTGCATCGTGTTGAGCGAGAGGTGTGTTGCCCCGGCCGCCTGCCAGCGCCGGGCGTGCTCGGCGATCCTTTCGTGGTCGCGGACGGAGTACTCGAGCCTTCCTTCGAACTCGAAGTTCGACAGGTCACGCCCCGCTTCGGCGGCACCTTCGCGAATGTGCTCGATCGCCGCGTCGAGGCCGCCGCCGGGCCGCACCATGGGAAACCAGCCGTCGGCGATGCGCCCGACCCGGCGCAGCGCGGCCGGTGCATGGCCGCCGATCCAGATGGGGATCGGTCGCTGCACCGGCGGCGGGGCCAGCCCTGAGGCCCGGATGTGGTGGTAGCGGCCGTCGAACGTGACGCTCCGCTGTGTCCACAGCGCGCGGCAGCACGACGACCTGCTCCTCGAGGATCGCGGTCCGTTCCTCGAAGGGCACGCCGAGCGCGTCGTACTCGAGCTTGTTCCAGCCGATGCCCAGACCGAGCCGGAACCGTCCGCCGCAGAGCAGGTCGACCTCGGCCGCCTGCTTGGCCAGCAGCGCGGTCTGGCGTTGCGGCCCGATGAGGATGGAGGTGGCGAAGGCCAGGTTGGTGCACCCGGCGAGATACGCGAACATCGTCAGCGGCTCGCGGAAGGTGTTGTCGATGGTGTACGGGCCACCGAGATCGCCGAGCACCTCGACGTCGCCACCGAGGACGTGATCGTACGCAGCGAAGTGGCTGTAGCCCAGGTCCGCGGCGGCCTGCCCGAGGGCGCGCACAGCACCGCGGTCACCGCCCACCTCGGTCTGGGGGAAGATCACACCGATATCCATGCGGCCAGTCTGCCCGCGCTGTCTGCCCACGCGCCGCTGCGGCGCCGCTGACCCGGGCCCGACCACGCCCCGGCGGTCCCGGGTAACTTGAGAGCCGATGAAACTCCGCATCTTCGTGGAGCCCCAACAGGGCGCCTCCTACGAGCAGCAGGTGAGGATGGCGCAGGCCGCTGAGACCTCCGGCTTCGACGCCTTCTTCCGCTCCGACCACTTCCTGGCCATGGGCGGCGACGGCCTCCCCGGGCCCACCGATGCGTGGCTCACGCTCGCCGGCATCGCGCGGGAGACCGACCGCATCCGCCTGGGCACCATGGTGACCTCGGCGACCTTCCGCATGCCGGGACTCCTCGCCATCCAGGTGGCGCAGGTCGACGACATGAGCGGTGGGCGCGCCGAGCTCGGCCTCGGTGCGGGATGGTTCGACGCCGAGCACACCGCCCACGGCGTGCCGTTCCAGCCGCTCGCCGAGCGCTTCGAACGGCTGGAGGAGCAGCTCGCCATCCTTACGGGGTTCTGGGAGGTGCCGGTCGGCGAGACATTCGACTTCGACGGGCGGCACTATCAATTGAAGGACAGCCCGGGGCTGCCCAAGCCCGTGCAGCAGCCCCACCCGCCCCTCATCGTCGGCGGCGGAGGGCCCAAGCGGACGCCGCGCCTCGCCGCGACATTCGCCGACGAATTCAACCTCCCGTTCTCCTCGCTCGCCGACACCGACGCGCAGTTCGCCCGGGTGCGCACCGCCTGCGTGGACAAGGATCGTGACCCGGCGACGCTGCGCCTGTCGGCGGCCCAGACCGTGTGCTGCGGCGCCAATGACGCGGAGGTCGGGCGCCGGGCCGCCAAGATCGGCCGCAAGGCGGACGAGCTGCGCGCCAACGGCGTGGCCGGGACGCCGGACGAGGTGGTGGCGCGGCTCCAGGAGTTCGGCGCCATCGGCGCTGAGTCCGTCTACCTCCAGGTGCTCGACCTCGACGACCTCGATCACATCGGGTTGCTCGCCGAGGAAGTGCTCCCCCGGGTCTCCTGACCAGGGTGAGTGTGTGCCCCGGCCCACCGGCCGGGCGCCCCGATTGGCCCGGCGGGTTCCTCGGTACGCTTGCGGCAGGTCGGGGTCGGGGGTTCCGGATCCGCTCGGAATCAGCGAGCGGCGCAATGGGAAGGTGACAGACATGACAATCACGAGCCGGGGGGCGGTCGCCCCGACCAGTGATCAGAGCGGACCGGGGAATGCCGCGTCGGCGGCGGGAGCCGCACCGCTCGACACGCCTGCGCTGAGCGCAATCGTCGAATGAGGTCGCCGACCACGCCAGCGCGTGGGCCGAGACCGATGCCGCGGCCCGCGCCGATCTTCTGCAGCAGGTCATCGCCGACACCATGGCCGTGCAGGACGAGTGGCTGGCGGCCGCGTGCGCGGCCAAGGGACTGCGGCCGGGCACGACCGAGGCCGGCGAGGAGCTGTTCACCGGCATCGGGACGTTCGTCCGCATGGCGCGCCTGTTGCGCGACGCCCTGCGCGAGATCGCCAAGGACGGCAAGCCCGCCTTCGCCGGCCCCGTGCGCGAGGCGCCGGGCGGCCGGCTGCGGGTCGGGGTCTTCCCGGCCGGGGCCTTCGACCGGATCACGTTCCCCCAGACGACCGCCGAGATCTGGATGCAGCCCGGCGTCACCCGGGAGAATCTCGTCGCCGGGCAGGCTGCGGCCTACGCCGACCCTGCGGCCCACGCCGGCACCGCACTGGTCCTGGCCGCCGGCAACGTGGCGTCACTCGGGCCGCGCGACGTCCTCTCCAAGCTGTTCGTCGAGGGCAAGGTCGTCGTGATGAAGGCCAACCCGGTCAACGACTACCTGGTGCCGTACTGGAGCCGCGCCCTGGCGGCGTTGATCGACGCCGGCGTGCTGCGAATCGTCGACGGTGGCGCCGCGGTGGGGCAGTACCTGACCGGGCACGCCCGCGTCGACGAGGTGCACATCACGGGCTCGGACAAGACCTACGACGCCGTGGTCTTCGGCACCGGTGCCGAGGGGGCGCGCCGCAAGGCGGCGGACCAGCCCGTGCTGTACAAGCCCGTGACGGCCGAGTTGGGCAACGTCTCCCCGGTGATCGTGGTCCCCGGCCGGTGGTCGATCGCCGAGCTGCGCTACCAGGCCGAGCACGTCGCCACCATGTTGGTGAACAACGCCGGCTTCAACTGCGTCTCGGCCCGTCTCGTCGTGACGCACGACGCCTGGCCCCAGCGCGAGGCGTTCCTCGGCGCGCTGACCCAGACCCTGATCGGTTTGACCCCGCGCCGGGCCTACTACCCGGGTGCCGAAGACCGGCGGGACGCCTTCGTCGCCGCCCATCCCGACGCCGAGGAATACGGCAGCGGGCCGGATGACGCGCTGCCCTGGACGTTCATCCGCGGGCTCCCTCCGGGCCAGATCGGGGACATCTGCTTCAACGTGGAGTCGTTTTTCGGGCAGGTCGCCGAGACGGCTCTGAGTGCCCCCTCCGTGGCGGCCTTCGTCGACGCCGCCACGGCCTTCTGCAACGACGTCATCTGGGGCACGCTGGGAGCCACCATCATCGTCAGCCCTTCGTCCCTCAAGGACGACGAAGTGGCCGAGAGCGTCGACCGCGCGGTGGCCGATCTGCGCTACGGCTCTATCGGCGTCAATGTCTGGCACGCGCTGTCGTTCGCCATGGGCTCCACGAGCTGGGGCGCGTACCCGGGCCACGTGCGCACCGACATCCAGTCCGGTACCGGCGTCGTCGGCAACGCCGCGATGTTCGACCGTCCGCAGAAATCGGTCGTGCGCGGTCCGTTCCGGTCCCGGCCCAAGCCCCCGTGGTTCGCGACGACGGCCGACTCCTATGACGTCATGCGCCGTTTCGTCGGCTTCGAGGCCGAGCCGTCCGCCGCGAAGATCCCCGGTCTGCTGCTGGCCGCGATGCGCAGCTGAAAGCCGTTCAGGCCTCCACTACATCGTCTTGGCGCGCAGCTGCGGAACCGCGTAGGGCGCGGCGGCCACCAACGCCGCAATGAGACCGAGGATGGCGCCGAACCCCCAACCGACGCCGGAACCACCCGGCTTGTCGATGAAGGCGATGACCACCAGGACCGCATTCACAATCGTCGCGATCATCATCACGGTCAGGTGCGGGACGTCTTGACTGATGGGGAGCTTGTCCCAACCGGCGAGGAGCACGAGGTACGCGATGATCACGATGGAGAGAATCAGGGTGAGGTACATCCACCCGTGCCACAACCCGTTGACGGATCCGCTCGCGAAACCGAGGGAAACGGTGAACCAGGGCAGGAACAGGCTGATGAACAGCACGAGCGTGGCGATGCCGGCGATCCGGTCAGCCAGGGTCCAGCGGGCGGCGTCGAACTTGTAAGGCGGCACGACGGACGCGCCGGGAACCGCACCGACGTGCGCAGCCGTGACTGGCGGGACGTTCGGTGCGGGAACCCCTTTGGTGGCGGTCGAGGCACCGCTCAGCGCGGTGCCGCAACTCGGACAGAAGTCGGCGTCGTCTGAAGCTCCGCTCTGACACTGTGGGCAGGTCTTGGGCATCGCGGTCCTCCATCTCTCGGGCGAAGGCAGTCCGCGTACCCCCGCACGCTTCCACTCACAGCTCGTTCTGGCCTTCGGAGTCTACGGGGGTGTCACCTGTCTGGCTAGGGATCCTCGTCCTGACGGGCAGTCAAGCGTTGGGTTGGGCACGATGCGCGTGTTTCGCCGGGTGGAGGAGGGTGAGCCTGGCCACGGTGTCGCCCCCGACGGCGACGCACGCGGACGCCGACGGGCAGTCCACCGCGGTCAGGGTGATGGGGACGTAGGACGTCGGCGACCTCAGGAAGGTGAGGCCGGCGTCAGTGCTCTGGGCGACGCCGCCCGTGCCCACGGCGGGGAACCCCACCCACGTGGTCCCCACCATGGCGCACTGCTCGGCCGAAGGACAGGCCAATCCGTAGACGTCGTCGACCGGGAGCGTGCCGGTCGACGGCACCCATGTGTGCCCCCCGTCCGCGCTGTGGAGGAGCTCGCCCTTGGCTGGGACGACGTCGCTGACGGTGGTCCCGGTCGTGCCGGCAGCGAGGCAGTCGGTGGCGGACATGCACGCCGTGCTCTGCAGCACGCCCGTCCCCGAGGGCACCGATGCCAAGGCCCACGTCTGCCCTCCATCCGCGCTGACAGCCACTGCTCCCTGTCCGTGGCCGTTGGTGGTCGGGACGTAGCCGGCGTCAATGCAGGTTCCGCCCGCCACGCACGTGATGTCGTTCCCGGGCAGGAAGCCGGCCGGCAGGTCGCCCTCTTGCTGCCAGGTCTGACCGAAGTCGGGACTGTGGGCGGACCACGTCGAGATGCCGTTATTGACAATGGCGGTGCAGTCGATCGGGCTCGCGCAGGTCACGCTGGAGACGACGAGGGCATTCTGTGGGGATGCTGCGGGGGACCAGGTCGCGCCAGCATCGCTCGTCGTGATGACGACGCCGCTCCCGGGCAGTGATGCCCCGTTGGAGCCGACCGCCATGCACTCGGTGGTGGTGGGGCAGGACACCCCGCTCAGCTCGGGAGTGCTGCCACCCACCACCTGCTGTGCCTTCCACGTGATGCCGCCGTTGCTGGTGGCGTCAATCACCGTGGCGACGCTCGCGGGAGCGGGATTGGGGCCCGCCACACCGACGGCCCAACAGCGGCGGGCGGTGGCGCACGACAGCGCTCCGAGGTCGCTCGTGCCGCTGGGAGCCGGCTGACCCACCGCCAAGGGGGTGCCCTTGGCCTCACCGAGGACGCGCGCATTCTTCTTTGCAGCCGGGTGCCCGGAAAGCGCACAGCCCGACGCGGTGAGAGCCACGGCAGCAAGAATCAGGAACAGGCCGCCACTGCGTCGCCAGACACGCCAGTGGTGAAACACGGGTCGTGGAAGCACGGCACGACGACAATAGCGGTGGGGGCCGCATTTCCCCGTTCACCGTTCGATACCCTCGCAGCGGTGGATTGGGTCGACCTGCTGATCATCGGGCTGATGCTGCTGGCCGCCGTCCACGGGCTGCGGCTCGGGGCCCTGGTCCAGTTGCTGACCTTCGGCGGGTTCTTTCTGGGCTTCCTCCTCGGGACCGTCGTCTGGGTACCGCTCCTCAGCAGCGGGCACCCTGACGATGTGACCCGTTCCATCTTGGTCGTGTCGCTGGTCTTGTTCACCGCCTGCGCCCTCGGGTACGCCGGGCGCGTCATCGGCACCTGGAGCAATGTCACGGTGCGCCGGCATCATCTGGGCAACGTCGATGCCGTCCTCGGCGTCGGGGTGGCCGTCCTGGCCGTCCTGCTCTCCGTCTGGATCGTGGCGGCCGTGATCCTGTCTCCCAACAGCCGGTTCACGTCGCTCGGTGCCGCCGTGAACCGTTCGGACATCCTTCACTCCATCGACGGGGTGTTGCCCCAGGCCCCCTCCATCTTCAACGACCTGCAGACATTCCTGAACGACCAGGGTTTCCCACAGGTGTTCTCGACGCTCACCCCGCCCTCGACGCCGTCGGTCTCGACACCCACGAATGCCGAGACGAAGGCACTCGCCGATCCGGCCATCTTCTCTACGGTCAAGGTGCTCGGCACGGCATGCAGCAGCGAGCAGGAGGGATCGGGCTTCGTGGTCGGTCCGGGGTTGGTGGCGACCAATGCACACGTCGTGGCCGGAGAGAGCAGCGGCAACACGCAGGTGCTGCTCGGGAACAGCGCGTACAACGCCACGCCGGTGCTGTTCGACCCCGACTTCGACCTGGCGGTGCTCCGGACCGACGCTCCCCTCGGCCCTGCCCTCGCCATCAGCCCGAACCTGGTCTCCCGGGGCACGCAGGCCGCGATCCTCGGCTATCCCGAGGATGGGGGCCTGAACATCGGTGCCGCCGGCGTGACGGAGGAGGTGACTGCCATCGGCAAGGACATCTACAACAACGGCTCGGTCACGAGGGGCGTCTACGCGCTCGATGCCACCGTGCTCCCAGGGAATTCAGGCGGTCCGCTGATCGGAGCCGGAGGCCAGGTCATCGGCGTCGTCTTCTCCCGTTCCACCGTCTACCAGAACGTCGGCTACGCCCTCACGTCGCCCGGAGTCCTCGCTCGGGTGCAAGAAGCGGAGCGCCATCATGCGAGCCGTCGGCACGGGCCCATGCATCTCGGGCTGACCGGCAAGCAAGCAAGAATGACTCCATGAGCCAGCGCATCGAGGATTACGCGGTCATCGGGGATCTCCATTCGGCGGCCCTGGTGGGCCTCGACGGCTCCATCGACTGGTTGTGCCTTCCGCATTTCGACTCACCGTCGTGCTTCGCCCGGCTGCTGGGCAACGAGGACCACGGGTTCTGGAAGATCGCGCCGGTTGGAGAGCCTTCGACCATCCTGGCCACGCGCCGCTGGTACCGCCCCGACACGCTGGTGGTCGAGACCGAATACGACACCGCCACCGGGACCGTGCGCGTCACCGATTGCATGCCGGTGCGGGAAGGCCATCCGCACCTGGTGCGCTCCGTCGAGGGCGTCAGTGGCACGGTCGACATGCACATGGAGCTGGCGGTGCGCTTCGACTACGGCGAGGTGGTCCCCTGGGTCACCTCGAGCGATGGGCTGACCCGACTCACCGCCGGTCCAGATTCGGTGGCGCTCTGGCACCGGGTCGACGCGGTCGGGAAGGACATGCGCACCATCGCCGACTTCACGATCACCGCGAATCAGCGGTTTCCGTTCACGCTGGTGTGGTACCCCTCGAACGAAGAGCCGCCGCCGCCACTCGACAGCTACTACGCGGTACATCTCACCGAGGCCTACTGGACCGAATGGGCCGCGTCAGTGCAGCTACGAGGGTCCGTACAGGGATGCGGTGGTGCGGTCCCTCATCACGCTCAAGGCCCTGACGTACAACCCGACCGGTGGCATCGTGGCCGCCGCCACGACCTCGCTTCCCGAGGCGCTCGGGGGCAACCGCAACTGGGACTACCGCTACTGCTGGCTCCGTGATGCCACGCTCACCCTCGAGTCGTTGATGCGCGGCGGCTACCACACCGAGGCCCTGGCTTGGCGCGACTGGTTGCTCCGCGCGGTGGCCGGGGACGTCTCCAAGCTCCAGATCATGTACGGGCCGGGGGGCGAGCGCCGGCTGGACGAGTGGGAGGCGGACTGGCTCCCCGGCTACGAGAATTCGGTTCCTGTCCGGATCGGGAACGCCGCCTCCGACCAGTATCAGCTCGACGTCTACGGCGAGGTCATGTCAGCTCTGTATTCGTCGGCCCGGGCCGAAGGATCGCAGAGCCGGGCCTCCTGGGGCCTGCAGCGCCAGCTCGTCGGTTTTCTCGAAAAGGGCTGGATGGAGCCCGACGACGGCATCTGGGAGGTGCGGGGGCCGCGGCGGCACTTCACCCACTCCAAGGTGATGGCCTGGGTGGCCGTCGACCGGGCCGTGCGCACGTTGGAGGAGTGGCCCGAGCTCGACGGGCCGATCGAGACGTGGCGCAAGCTGCGGGACGACATCTTCACCGAGGTCTGCGCCAAGGGCTACAACAAGGACGTCGGCGCCTTCACCCAGTACTACGGGTCGGACACGCTCGACGCCAGCGTGCTGATGATCCCGTTGGTCGGCTTCCTCCCGCCCGGCGACCCCCGCGTGGTGAGTACCGTCGAGGCGGTGCAGCGGGACCTCATGGACCATGGCTTCGTGCTGCGCTACCGCACGAGCGACGACGGTGCCGTCGACGGCCTGACCGGACGGGAAGGCGCCTTTCTCGCCTGCTCGTACTGGTTGGTGGACTGCCTCTCCATGATCGGGCGCACGGAGGAGGCCGAGGAGCTCTTCGAGCGTCTCTTGGCCCTGCGCAACGATCTCGGCCTGCTCTCGGAGGAGTACGACGCGTTGGCCGGGCGCCTCGTGGGCAACTTCCCTCAGGCGTTCTCGCATGTGTCCTTGATCAACTCCGCCTTCCGCCTCAGCGGCCACGACCCTCTGAGCACCGTCGACGACGGTTCCCGGGTGCTGACCGACAAACCGCTCACCTCGGCGACCGTCGGGAAGAGGAAGCGTCTCCCGCGGGCCACCGTCCGCCGCCGCAGCGGCACGGCGCGCTGAGCCACGTGGGAGCCGACGAGCCATGAGCGGCACGCACGCCCATGGCGGTCGCGAGCACCGACACGCCGAGGCAGGACTGCACGTCCACGACCCCGCCAGTGGCGACGCGGTTCCCGACGGTGCCCCCGCCGCGCCCCATCGCCGCCGGCGTGCTCGAGATCGACACCATGCTCGGAGGCTGGGAGCGGGTCACGGCGGGCTACCTGATTGAGGGGCCGGCACCGGTGCTGATCGAGACAGGAAGCCAGACATCGGTGCCGGTCTTGCTCGCCGCGCTGGACCAGATCGGCGTCGGTCCGTCCGAGCTGGCCGGCGTCGCGGTCACGCACATCCACCTCGACCATGCCGGCGGGGTCGGCGATGTCGCCCGCGCCTTTCCGGCGGCGAAGGTCTACGTCCACGAGAAGGGAGCCAGGCATCTGGCTGACCCGTCGCGCCTCATCGATTCGGCGGCGCGTGTCTACGGACCGCTCCTCGACTCCCTCTACGGACGTCTCGACCCGACGCCGCCCGAGCGCCTGCACGTGCTCCACGACGGGGAGGAGATCGAGGTCGGTCCGGGTCGCGTCCTGGTGGCGGTGGACTCGCCCGGTCACGCCAAGCACCATGTGGGCCTGCACGACTCGTTGAGCGGCGTGCTCTTCGCCGGTGATGCGGTCGGGGTCAAGCTGCCCGACGGTGGGGTCCTTCGGCCGGCCACCCCGCCACCCGACTTCGACCTCGCCCAGGCGCTGTCGTCACTGGCCAAGTTCGCGGCCCGGCGCCCGTCGGGCATCGCCCTGGCCCACTACGGCCTCCTCGAGCAGCCGGAGGAACTCCTGGCCGAGGCCGATGAGACCCTGCGCCTCTGGGCCGAGACGGCGGAGAAGGCCTATCGCGAGGGGACCGACATCGCCGCTGCGCTGTCAGATCGGTTCGACCCGCTCCTGGGCGACATCGACGTCGCGCACAAGGAGAAGCTCGAGACCTTGAACGGCGTCCACTCCAATGCGGCTGGTTTTCGCAGGTGGCTCGAGGGGCGGGACGCCGGAGCCACGACCTGAGCACTCTCCCCTGCCGAACCGCTGCGCCGCGGACCGGTAGGGGAGCGCTCCCGGGTCAGACGACCAGCTTGGCCCGCAACTCCTCTTGGCGGACTTCGAAGTCATCGAGAGAGATCCGGCCTTCGGCCAGGTCCTCGTGCAGTGCGGCGAACTCCTCGAGCAGGCGCGTCTGGTCCACCTCGTCGGCCGAAAGGGACGGGGCGGCCTGCTCACTGGCCACCGCCTTGTCCTCCTTGCGCGAAATGCGGTCGTCCATCTTCGCCTTGGCCCGGTCCTTCTTGGCCTGGTCGCGCTGCAATTTTCCAAATGTCGAACGTGCGCGTGCCACGGTTCACTCCTTTCCGGCCGCTGGGGAGCGGCCAGGTCCTGCCGGCAAGGCGCTTGCCCTGCCGATGTTCTTGCCGCACCCGCCTGTGCGGTGGGCCTCTTCGGCCCCGAGCGGAGGAGGTGGGATTTGAACCCACGGTACCCATGAGGCACAACGGTTTTCGAGACCGTCCGATTCGGCCGCTCTCGCACTCCTCCGGGGGAGATCCTAGTCGCTCTGACCTGGTCCGGAACCTCGAGGAGGGGCTTCCGGCAGCGCCGGCGGCGCGAAGAAGGAGGTCAGGAGGATGCGGCCGGACCGCAATCAGGCGCCGCCGCCGGAGGCGGACGGCGCACCGCCTGCAGCCCGATCCGCCCGCTTCTCGGCGAAGAACGACGAGAGGAGGGCCGCGCATTCGGAGGCACCGACCCCGCCCCTGACCTCGAGTTCGTGGTTGAGCCGGGGATCGGCACAGAGGTTGTAGAGCGTTCCGCAGGCGCCGGCCCGCGGGTCGCTCGCCCCGAAGACGACCCGCCGCACTCTGGCCGCCACGAGAGCGCCGGCGCACATGGGGCATGGCTCGAGGGTGACGACCAGCGTGAGCTCGGAGAGCCGCCATCCGCCCACGGTGGCGGCGGCATCGCGCAGGGCCAGGATCTCGGCGTGCGCAGTCGGGTCGCCTGCTCCCTCACGCTCGTTGTGGCGGGCCGCCACGACGTTCCCGTCGATCAGCGCCACAGCTCCGACCGGAACCTCTCCCTGTTGGAAGGCCGCCTGCGCTTCGGCCACGGCGAGCGCCATGGCGTCCTCGTCGCTCAGCGGGGTCGTGGCAGGGGTGGTGATGCCCCAGTATGCGAGCTCGGACGGCCCCAGAGGAATTCGGACCGGGTCACCCCCGCCGACCTCAGCTGGTCGCTGTGCGCAGTTCCCCTTGGAGCCTGCTGAGATCGGTCTGCAGCTGCGTCGCGTTCTTGCCGAACTGCTCGAGGTACGAGCCCAGCCGCAAGGGCGCCAGGCCATTGATGGTGCTCGAGGTACTGCAGGTCCTGCGCTGACCATGGTGCGAGTATCGGTGGCAGCTGTCCGGGCCGCGCTCGGCACGACGGTTCCCGTAAGGGTCGCTTCGTAGCGCTGGAGAGACGAGACATAGGGGTTGATCACGGCGGCCACCTTGGCGGGGGTGGGAATGCCCGAAATGGCGTCGAGTCCCGAGCGTGCAGTCGTGATGGCCGCAGCGGCCGTGTCGGTGGCCGCCTGCAACCGGGAGACCGAGGAGGACGAGACCGCAGAGGTCGATGCCGCCCGTGGGCCCGCGGTGGCGGGCGTCGACTGGTGGAGCGAGGACATGACGACCGCCACGGCGACGAACACGACGACCACGGATGCCAGCGCAACCGTGGTCACAAAGGCACGGCTCCGTCGTCTGGGCCGAGCGCGCGTGCGGAAGGCGGGGTGGATGGCATCGCGTGGGAGCGTGGTCTGGCTGGCGTGTTCCCACCGCGCATCCGGCCACGACATGGTGGGAGTGCGGTCCCAATTCGGGATCCGGCGGCGGCAGCTCCCGAATCGGCTCGGGCTCCCAGACGGGTGCGGGTGGCAGCTGCGCTCCGTGGCCGGGCGCTGCTACGGGATCCGATGCCGGCCCCGGCGCCGAGTGCACGACGGCGTCCACCTTCGCGTCGCGTTGTGGCTCTTTTGCCGACCCGGTGTCCGACTCCTCGGACGAGCGGCGCACAACGGCCACTCGGCGCGTGCCCTCGGTCTCGGGCGTGGGCGCCTTCTTGCTCCTGCGCCTCGTCCGCGTGGGGACGGGGGCGTTCTCGTTGCTCCGTGGGGTGGTGGTGTCCGTAGTGATTCCACAGTATGGGAGGTCGGGGCACCTGAAGGAAAGCCCCTTCGAATGTCCCCTGGCCAATCGCCGTGCGGGGGCTCAGAAACGCCCCGGAGGACCTCAGGACGTGGTGGCCCTGAGGTTCTGCTCGAGCGCGCTGAGGGTCGTCTGCAGCTGGGTGGCATCGGTGTCGAACTGCTTCAGGAAGGCGCCGAGCTGTAGGGGTGGCAGCGAGTCGATGGTGTCGAGGAATTGGAGATCCTGGCGTACCTGCGCTTCGGCGCTGGACGCATCGGCCCGGGCCGGAGCGGGCACCGTGCTCCCTGACAGCAAGGTCCCGTAGAGCTGCAGCGACGAGATGTAGGAGTTGATGATCTTCTCGACGTTCGATGGCGTCGGGAAGGTCGAAAGCGAGGACAGGGCCACGCTCGCCGAGGTCGTGGCCGAGTCCAGAGCGTCGGTTGCCGCCTGAATCCGGGCCGTGTCAGAAGCGGACGAGGCAGAAGCGGCGGCGTGTGCCGGCGCATTGGCCGTGGTCGCCACCGCTGTCGGGTGGTGGAGCGCATACACGAACGCAGCCGCCGCAATCACCACGAGGACGAGGCAGGCCAGCACGACGGTCGCCGTGAAGACCCGGCTGCGCTCGCTTTGTTCGCGTTGTTTCCGGGCCCGGGACCTCCGGGTTCGACGGGGGACGGGGCTCTCGGCCGGTGTCGTCTCGCCGGCCTCTTCCCACTGTGCTGCCGTGTCGGAGGCCATGTCGGGCGCAGGTTCGAATGGTTCTATCGGTGGCGGTTCGGCCGGCGCCACTGCCGCCAGCGATGCGGCCAAGGTCGCGATCCGGGCCTCTGCGGGCTACGAATTCCGGCGCTGGCTCTGCGTCTTGCTCCGGCTCCGGCTCCGGCTCCGGCTCCGGCTCGAATGCGACCTCCGGCTCTGGCTCGAACGCGGCCTCCGGTCCCGCGTTCGTTGCGGTCACGGAAAGGGCTGCAGCTTGCGGCTCCGGCTCCGGCTCCGGCTCCGATTCCGGCTCCGGCTCCGATTCCGGCTCGGGTGCCGTCGCCGCGTCGGGCTCCATCGTCCACGCCGGCTCTTCGAGCTCGAGCTCGTCTTCCAGCTCGAGGTCGGCCAGCCGGTACAGGTCGGCCTGAGGCTCCCACTCGCCGTACGGCGTCGCGAGCTCCTCCGCAGCGGGCTCGGATTCAGTTGCGGCGGCCGACTCCACCGACAAGACCGTGACGGGTTCCGCGTCCGCCTCTGGCTCTAGCTGCAGCTCTCTGGCTCTTGCTCCGGCTCTTCGAAGGAGCGCCGCACCGTATCGACGATCCGGTCGTAGGCAGCCCCGGCTCGTGCTCCGGTCTCCGCGTCACCCTCCGGCTCCGGGTCCTCGCGGAGCGCGGAGTCCCAATCGAAATCGGAGTCGTCCAGGTCCAGCTCGTCCTCGTCCTCGAGGGCGGCAGCCTCAGCGGCGATCTCGGCGTCGTCGGGGTCCGGGCACGAACACGTCCCACTCGAGCTCGTCCTCGCCCAGTTCGAAGTCGCCGGTCAGATCGGTTGTCACGTGCCTGTCCTCACGACCCGGCGCGTTCCAGGTCGGCGGCGCCGTGCTCCGTCCCGCTCAGGGGCCCCTCGGAGAGGTTGGAGGAAGCGATCGCCACCCACGCCGTGAACAGCGCACGCAGCGCATGCCGGCTCCACAGCCGCGTGCGAACGGCCCCGGCGGGTCCCGACGGGTGGTCGGCGAGACGGCCGTCCGGAAGGTCCAGCGGGCGCGGCCCTGTCGTACGCGTGCGCGCCCGACCCGCAAAAGGGGTCCGCAGCGTCCCGGATCGAACCCTCGGTCCACGTCGACCTATCGGCCGGATGGACACTCGGGTTGAGTCCCGTCTCTGAGCGGAGGAGGTGGGATTTGAACCCACGGTTGGTTGCCCAACACACGATTTCCAGTCGTGCCGATTCGGCCGCTCTCGCACTCCTCCGTGATTGCAGCCTGGTCAGGCTAACGGCCGCGCCAGGGACCGATGGGCCGATGTGGTCTCGACCCTGGCCAGGGGAGGTGCATCCGTGTTACCTAAATGTCGCTTTGAGTTTACGCTACGTTCATCTAAAGGTAACCTTCAGGGATCGAGGACTCGCCGGTAAAGGGGGGCGTGTGGAACGCCGAAGGATCAGCTGGCGCCCGTCACCAACGTGCCCGGTCGAGGCGATCACCCGGGCGGCGGCCGAAGAAGCCGCGGATCTGGTCGTCGTGGGCTCCCAGGCCGACAACGGGTCACGTCGCCTCTCTCGCGTGCCGCACCGTCATGGACCGGGTGGGGTGCGCCGTCCTGCGTCGTGTAGGGAAGCGGGAAGAGGCCAGCCACTAACCTGGGTCGACGTTGCCGTCCCGATGCTGGGTGCGGTGGCCGGGTCCTGCGCGACGGCCGCTCGTGAATCGAGTCAGGGTCGGAAGGCAGCAGCTCTCAGCGGGTATGGCCGGGTGCCGTAGCAAACCTGGCCGCCGCACCGAGCACCGGGCGGCAATGTCTCCGGCGGCGATGTCTGAGCGCATGGGTAGGCTCGGCCGCCATGGCCGACGCCCCCTTCGTTTCCCTCTACCGGCGCTTCCGGCCGGGCCGATTCGACGAGCTCAGGGGCCAGGATCATGTGGTGCGGGCGCTGCGCAGTGCCGTGCGCGACGACCGCGTCTCCCACGCCTACCTCTTCAGCGGGCCCCGGGGCACCGGCAAGACGTCCTCGGCGCGCATCTTGGCCAAGGCGCTCAACTGCGAGGCGCCGGTCGACGGTGAGCCCTGCGACGTCTGCACCTCTTGCGTGGAGATCACCCAGGGCAGCTCGCTCAACGTGCACGAGCTCGATGCGGCATCCAACAACGGCGTCGACGCCATGCGCGACCTGGTGGCCCACGCCGGCCTGGGCACTCCCGGGCGCTGGAAGGTGTACATCGTCGACGAGGTCCACATGCTCTCGACGGCAGCGGCCAACGCGTTGCTGAAGACGTTGGAGGAGCCTCCCAGCCACGTCGTCTTCGTCCTGGCGACGACCGACCCGCAGAAGGTGCCGCCGACCATCCGCAGCCGCACCCAACACCTGGAATTCCGGCTCCTGGGCGCAGAGACGTTGCACAACCTGCTCGAGTCGGTCAACGAGGAGGCGGGACTCCACGTCGACGAGGAAGCGCTCGAGGCCGCGGTGCGGCGCGGCCGTGGTTCTGCCCGTGACGCGCTCTCCGCGTTGGACCAGGTCGTCGCCTCGGGTTCGGCCGACGCCGCCCGACCCGAGCTCGCGGCGGTGCTCGACGCGCTGGCCGACGGTGACGTGGGGCAGGTGCTCGTCGCACTGAGCGCGCTCCTGGCCGGAGGCTGGGGACCACAGCAGCTGGCAACAGAGCTGATCGACGACCTCCGCCAGGTCTTCCTCGCCGCGTTGGCGCCGGAGTTGTGCACGGTGTCCGGGCCGTCGCTCGAGCGCTTCCGCGCCGTCGCAGAAGCAATGGGGCTGGCGCGGGTGGTGCGCAGCATGGAGATCCTCGGTCACGCGTTGGTCGACATGCGTGAGGCGCCCGACGCACAGGTCGTCCTCGAGATCGGCGCCGTCCGTGCGGTGCGGCCGGACCTCGATTCGGGGATGGAGGCGCTGTCGGAGAGGGTCAGTGTCCTGGAGCGCGCGCAGTCCGGCGCGCCCGCCTTCCCCCGCCCGGGCGCATCGCCGGCGCGTGCCGCAGCGGTGGAGCCCGCTGCCGGGGCGCCCGCCGCTGTCGCATCGGAGGCCCCGCCGGCGCCCCGCCCGCCGGCCGAAGTGGCGCGGCGACCGTCCCTCGGTGCCGTGCGGCGCAGCAAGGAAGCAGCCGCAGCCGCGCCTCCGCCAGCGCCAGCGCCGACACCCGAGCCATCGACGGCACCGGTGGCCGATCCGCCGCCGGCGATGAAGCCCGAACCCGTCGCCAAGGCACCCGAGGCCACCACCGCAGCGGTTGCGTCAGCGGGAGCGGCGTCCGCGGTGGCGACGCAGACGCTCGATCGCGACGGCCTCACCGAGGCCTGGGGCGACGGCATCCTGCAATCCCTGCCGGCGAGGGCCAAGGCTCGATACGCCAGCGGTCGCTTCGTGGCGGTGGACGAGCAGGGCGCCCACTTCGCGCTGCCCAACGCCGCGCACCGCGAGCAGTGCGCCGAACAGCAGGCCGTCGTCGAGAAGGCTCTCTCCGATCATTTCGGGACGACGGTCACGCTGGTGCTCGACATCGACGACACCGTTTCTCCGCCGGCAGCGCGTTCCGGCCCGTCCTCGGCGGCGGCCGGCCGCTCCTCGGGCGCCGCAGCACCGGACCGTGCCCCGCCGGTCGACGACGTCGAGTACATCGACCCCAGCGACATGGAGGACCCGTCGACCGATCAGGCATCGGCCGCGGAGGCGCGCCTCCTGCAGGCCTTCCCCGGCGCCAGCGAGGTGGCCGAATAGGTGTACACGGGCCCGCTCCGTACCCTCATCGACGAGCTCGGCCGCCTGCCCGGCATCGGGCCCAAGTCGGCGCAGCGCATCGCCTTTCACATCCTGAAGGTTCCCGGTGAGGACGCCCGCCGGCTGTCCGACGCCATCATCGCCGTCAAGGAGCGCACGACGCTGTGCGGCGTGTGCTTCAACGTGGCGGAGTCGGGTGAGCTGTGCGCGGTCTGCAGCGACGACCGCCGCGATCCCGAGGTCATCTGCGTGGTCGAGGACCCGCGCGACATCGTCGCCGTCGAGCGCACCGGGTTCAAGGGCCGCTATCACGTCCTCGGCGGCGCCTTGAGCCCCCTCGACGGCATCGGGCGGGAGCAACTCCGCCTGCGCGAGCTCCTCGACCGCATCGACGCCGGGATCATCCGCGAGGCCATCGTCTGCACGAACCCCACCATCGAGGGGGAGGCCACGGCGATGCTGGTCGCCCGCGAGCTCGTCCCCCGGGGTGTCGTGGTCTCCCGGCTGGCGAGTGGGCTGCCCGTGGGCGGCGATCTCGAATACGCCGACGAGCTGACGCTGGGCGCGCGCTCGAGGGGCGCCGGCCACTCGAGGTCTGATCACCCGGGACGGGCGGCGCGCCGCCGTCCCGTACAATTGGCCGATGCGGATCGCAATCGTCGGAGCGACTGGGCAGGTGGGCGTGGTCTTGCGCGCCATTTTGGCCGAGCGAAACTTCCCGGTGGAGTCCATGCGGTATCTCGCCTCAGCTCGATCCGCCGGCACGACCCTCCCCTGGGCCGACGGCGAGGTGGTGGTCGAGGACGCCGAGACGGCCGACCTCTCGGGCATCGACCTCGCCCTCTGCTCGGCTCCGGCCTCCGTCTCGCGTGAGCTGGCGCCGCGGCTCGTGGCCGCCGGCGCCACCGTGATCGACAACTCCTCGGCGTGGCGCATGGACCCCGACGTCCCCCTCGTGGTGCCCGAGGCCAACGCGGCCGCGCTGCGCTCCATCCCCAAGGGCATTGTGGCCAATCCCAACTGCACCACCATGGTCGCCATCCCGGTCCTCAAGCCCCTCGACGACGAGGCGGGCCTGCGGCGGCTCGTGGTCGCCACGTATCAAGCCGTCTCGGGCGGCGGCGTCGACGCCGTGCGCGAGTTGGCGGAGCAGCTGGCGAAGACGGCCGACCGGGCGTCGGATCTCACCTTCGATGGCTCGTCCGTCGATTTCCCCCCGCGCAGCGTCTACCCGGTCCCGATCGCCCACAACGTGATCCCGCTGCAATTCAAGATCGTCGAAGACGGCTCGCTGGAGACCGACGAGGAGCAGAAGTACTGCAACGAGGCCCGCAAGATCCTCGGGCGGCCCGACCTCGCCGTCACCACCACCTGCGTGCGCGTGCCGGTCTTCACCGGGCACTCGGCCGCCATCGTCTGCGAGTTCGAGCGCCCCATCACGCCCGAGCGGGCCACCGAGGTGCTGCGCACCGCGCCGGGAGTCGAGCTGACC
Organism: uncultured Acidimicrobiaceae bacterium; assembly: GCA_963731065.1. GTDB lineage: Bacteria > Actinomycetota > Acidimicrobiia > Acidimicrobiales > RAAP-2 > Bog-473. The sequence goes on from CAVSUH010000008.1 coordinate 134,265, forward strand.
GAGATCCCGACGCCGCTGCTGGCAGCCGGCCGCGACGTTTCCTATGTCGGCCGCATCCGGCGGGCCCAGGGTGCACCCAACGCACTGGCCCTCTTCGTCTCGGGTGACAACCTGCGCAAGGGCGCCGCGCTCAACGTGGTGCAGATCGCCGAAGAGCTCCTGGCGCTGCGTTCCTGACCCGGAAGGCGCGCCTGGCCCGGAGGGCGGGGCGGTTCCTGACCCGGAGAGCAGTCAGTCTGGGCCGGAAGAAACCGGCTCGGGGCCGCCGATCACGAGGGTCGACATGCGGCGGGCCAGGTTGACGGCGTGGTCGCCGAAGCGCTCGTAGAAGCGCGCCACCATGGCCAGCTCGATCGCCACCGGCAGCGGCATGGTCCCCGCGACGAGCTCCGCGGTCAGGGTGACGTGCAGGTCATCGAGCTCGTCGTCGAGGTCGTCGATGGAGGAGGCCGCATTGGCCGACCGCTCGGCGAAGGCGTCCGCCGTCTCCCGCCAGATGGTGGTGGCCACCTCGCCCATCCGCTCGACGAGGCCGCGGCTGCGGGCCGACATCTCCGCACCCAGGCCGCGCGCGGCCCGGCGCGCGATGTGCTCGGCCAGGTCGCCGTTGCGCTCCATGTCGGGGAGCATGCGCAGGATGGCCACGTACTCGCGGCGCTCGTCGGACGTGGTCTCGCCGTGGACCAGCTGGTACTGCACCGTGGTCGAGATCTGCCCGATCAATTTGTCGATGACCTCGTCGCGCTTGACCAGCGCCTTGGCCGCGTCCCGGTCGCCCGCCAACAGAGCGTGCGTGGCGCCGGCGATCCCTTCGCCGACCAGCGCGAAGGCCTGCGCGAACAGCCGGTCGACCTCGTGGGGCTCGGGCATCGTCCGCGGCCACAGCGGTTGCTCGGTGACGAGCGGCCCGATCTGCATGTGCGGCAGATCCTCGGACTCGACGTCTTCAGGGAACGATTTCGTGCTCCCACCGAGCTTGAACGGCATCCTGGCCACGCTACCGGCTCGCTCCGCTGCTGACGACCCCCTGATGGCGGGCGTTGGAGGCACCCCGGGCAGGGCGAGAGGGTGGTCCCCAACGCTGACACACCCCGTCGTTACATTGGCCTCATGGTCCTCGGGTTGGTCATCGGCCTCGCAGCCGGCCTCGCCATCGGTCTGGCCTGGCACATGGCGCGCCTGGCGCGTGCCGCTGGCGCGGCACGCCTGGCCGAAGGGCGTCTCGCCGACGCGCAGGCACAGTCGGCGGCGTTGGCGGCCCAGCTGAAGACGGTGTCGGAAGCGGCGGCGGCCGCCGAAACGGCGCGTGCGGTCGCCGTATCGGAGCTCGACCTGCTGCGCACATCGGAGATCGAAGCCGCGCGTCGGGTCGAGCAGGAGCGCGATCTCCTGGCCGGGACCTTCTCGGAGCTGTCGGCGCAGGCGTTGGCGAAGAACAACGAGCAGTTCCTCACGCTGGCCGATTCCAAGCTCAACGAGGTCCGCGCGGCCACGCAGGGTGATCTCTCCCAGCGCCAGCAGGCGATCGCGCAACTTCTGGACCCGCTGAGCGAGACCCTGGCTCGTTACGAACGCGGGCTGCGGGACATGGAAGTGGAGCGCAAAGGTGCCTACGCCACGCTGAACGAGCGTGTGGCCGCGCTGCACCTCGGCCACGAGCAGCTGCAGAAGGAGACCAGGAACCTGGTCACTGCGCTTCGGTCTCCGCAGACGAGGGGCCGCTGGGGCGAAATGACACTGCGCAACGCGGTCAAGGCGGCCGGGATGGCCGAGCACTGCGACTTCGACGAGCAGCGGTCGACCACCACCGCGGACGGCTTGCTGCGGCCCGACATGATCGTGCACCTGCCGGGCGGGGGTCAGGTCGTCATCGACTCGAAGGTCCCGCTCGATGCCTTCTTGCATTTCACCGAGGCCGACGACGAGGACGAGCGCAAGGCCTTCCTCAAGAAGCACGCCAATCAGCTCCGTACGCACGTGGACCAGCTGGCCAAGAAGGAGTACTGGAGGCAGTTCGAGCGTTCACCCGAGTTCGTCGTGGCCTTCATCCCCGGCGAATCGCTGCTGGCGGCTGCCTGCGAGGCCGACCCCGGGCTGCAGGACCACACGCTGGGGAAGGGCATCGTGCTGGCCACTCCGAACACCCTGGTGGCGGCGCTCAAGACCATCGCGCTCTCCTGGCAGCAGGAGACGCTGGCGGAGAACGCACGCGAGGTACGCCAGCTGGGTGCAGAGCTCTACGAGCGGTTGCGCACGATGACCGGTCACATGGAGTCGCTCCAACGCAACCTCTCCTCGACGGTCGAGGCGTACAACAAGGCCGTCGGGTCATTCGAGTCGCGCGTGCTCGTCACCGCCCGCAAGTTCCCCGCCCTGGGCGTGGTGGGGATGCAGTCCGGCGAGATCGACGAACTGGCCCCGATCGAGAAGGCGCCCCGACACCTGCAGACCTACCAGCCCGACCTCTACGACGACGAGTCGGGCCAATCGACCATCGTGGCGCTCCCGGAGGGCGGCGCCAGCACCGGCACGGCGTAGCCCGCACTCGGCCCTCCCCAGCTGGAGGCTTGCCGAGCCGTTCGCCCGGGAACACCGCCGACGTACTCTGCCGGGGTGCTGCACGTCCATCGATCCGATCGGGCCGACGCGCTCGTGGCCATGCTGCGCGATTTGGTGGCCGAGCCACTCGACGATCCCATTGTCCCCGAGGTCGTGTCCGTCCCCACCCGGGGCATCGAGCGCTGGCTCACGCAACGCCTGGCGACGCACCTGGGCGCGACGCCCGGACGGGAGGACGGTGTGTGCGCCAACATCGACTTCCCATTTCCCGGATCGTTGGTGAACGGCGCCCTGGCGCTGGCGGCGGGCACTGATCCCGCCGCGGATCCCTGGCTGCCACAGCGTTCGGTCTGGCCCTTGCTGGAGGTCGTCGAGGCGAACTTCGACGAGCCCTGGCTGGCTGCGCTGGCCCAACACATCCGCAACTCCGAGACCGTGCAGGGGTCGAAGCGGTTCTCGAGTATTCGGCACGTGGCCGACCTGTTCGACCGCTATGCGGTGCATCGGCCTGAACTGGTGCGGGAGTGGGCGGAGGCGCCGGATGCCGACGGCGATGGCTTCTGGCAGATGGAGCTGTGGCGCCGGCTGCGGGCCCGCATCGGGCAGCCGAGCCCGGCGGAGCGTCTGGTCGACTCCTGCCAGCGCCTCCGTGACGAGCCCGAGTTGCTGGCGTATCCACGCCGCTTGTCGCTGTTCGGGCTGACCCGCCTCCCGGCGAGCTACCTCGATGTGCTCGAGGCGATGGGTGCGGGACGCGAAGTCCACCTCTTCCTTCTGCATCCGTCGCCGGCGCTGTGGGAGAAGCTCGAGCCCGCCGTGGGCCCGACGTCTCGCCACCTCCTCCGGTCCGAAGACCCCACCGCCGCAGCGGCGAGACACCCGCTGCTGCAGTCGTGGGGGCGGGACGCCCGGGAAATGCAGCTGGTGCTCGGCTCGGCCGTCCCGCACGGCGAGCGCTACACCGAGGCGGCCCGCCCGGAGGCGCCGACACTGCTGCAACAGTTGCAGGACGACATCCGGGCCGACCGCCCGCCAGCGGGAAGCGCCGGTGGGGACGTCGACCGGCGGCCGCTGCTAGCCGATGACGACGACAGCATCCGCGTGCATTCGTGCCACGGACGGGGCCGTCAGGTCGAGGTGCTGCGCGACGCCATTCTCCATCTGCTGGAGGACGATCCCTCGTTGGAGCCGCGGGACATCATTGTGATGTGTCCCGACATTGAGACCTTCGCGCCGTTGATTCAGGCGACCTTCGGCGGCCGCGGGCTGGAGGGCGAATCGACCGACACCGAGCGCACGCTCGAGATCCGACTGGCCGACCGCGCGCTGCGCCAGACCAACCCTGTGATGGGTGTTCTGGCCGAGGTGCTCGAGCTGTCCTCGGCCCGGATCACGGCGACCGAGGTGTTGGACCTGGCCGGGCGGGACCCGGTGCGCCGCCGGTTCCGTTTCAGCGATGACGACTTGTACCGGCTGGAGGAATGGGTGAACGGCGCGTTCGTGCGCTGGGGCTTCGACGCAGCGCACCGCAGCGCGTTCCAGCTGGAGGGGATTGCCGCCAACACGTGGCAGGCGGGGCTGGACCGAATCCTGCTCGGGGTGACGATGGCCGAGGAGCGGCAACGTCTCTTCGGCACCACGCTCCCGCTCGATGACGTGGACAGCGGCGACATCGACCTCGCCGGCCGCCTGGCCGAGTTCCTGCAGCGCCTGCAAACGGGCCTCGACACGCTCACCGGATTGCGCCCGGTGGCGGAGTGGGCCGCCACACTGGCCGACCTCTCAGATTCTCTCGTGGCGACGACCCCGGGGGATGCCTGGCAACGCGCCCAACTGACGACGCTGCTCGACGAATTGGTCGGTGAAGCCAGCGAGGATGACGTGGCCAGCGCCGTCCTCCTGAGTTGCGACGACATCCGCTCCCTTCTTGCAGACCGACTCAAGGGCCGGCCTACGAGGGCGAACTTCCGGACGGGCAATGTGACCGTGTGCACCCTGGTGCCTATGCGCTCCATCCCGCACCGGGTGGTGTGCCTGCTCGGGTTGGACGACGGCAGCTTCCCCCGCCATATTGAGCGCGACGGCGATGACCTCACCGCACGCGACCAGCGAGTCGGCGACCGCGATGCGCGCAGCGAAGATCGTCAGCTCCTGCTCGATGCGCTGCTGGCGGCCCAGGATCACCTCGTCGTCACGTACGCCGGTCGCGACGAGCGATCCAATCTGCGCCGCCCGCCTGCCGTTCCCGTCGGGGAGCTGCTCGACGTGGTGGAGCACACGGTGCGAACCCCGACGAGCCGCGTCCGCGACGCCATCGTGTTCGAGCATCCGTTGCAGCCGTTCGACAAGCGCAATTTCGAGCGCAATGAGCTGGTGCCGGACCGGCCCTGGAGTTTCGACGCACTCCAGCTCGCCGGCGCCCGCGCCGCGATCGCCCCGCGGCACCAGGCGCCGACCTTCCTCGATCGCCCCTTGGAACCTGCCGCTTCCGGCCCCATCGGGCTCGATCAGCTGGAGCGCTTCCTTCGTCACCCTGTGCGGGCGTTCCTCCGCGAGCGGCTCGACATCTGGGTCGGCGACAGGACCCGGGACTTCGACGACGCCATCCCCATCGATCTCAACGGACTCGAGCAGTGGCATATCGCCGACCGTGTGCTGCAGGAGCAATTGGGAGGTGCAGACCTCACCCACTGCCTGGACGCCGAGCGGGCGCGTGGCGCCCTGCCCCCCGGCCAGCTGGCCGACGCCGTGCTGAATCGGATCGCTGCCCCCCTGGCCGACCTGGTCGCCGCGGGGCGGCACGCCATGCCCCCGGTGTCGCTGGACGCCCACGTGGACCTGACCGCCGGGCGCAGCGTCGTCGGCACGGTGCCCGGCGTGCGGGGGGACGTGATCCACGGCGTGACGTACTCGAAGCTGAATCCGGGACACCGCCTGATGGCGTGGGTCCGGCTCCTCGTCCTCAGCGCGACCTGGCCGGAACGACCCTTCTCCGCGCACACGGTGGCCCGCTCCCAGCGCAGGGGCGCCACCATCGCCATCGCCGACATCGCGCCGCTCGGGCCCGATGCGTCCACCCGCAAGATGGCGGCAGAGGCGCACCTCGGGGCGTTGGTGGACGTGTTCGAGCGGGGGATGTGTGAGCCGCTCCCGCTCTACGCCGCCGCCTCCGCCGCGTGGGCCGGTGCTCCAGCGGAGGGAAAGGACCCGGGCCGTGCCGCCGGGGACGAATGGGTCTCCGGTTGGGATTACGACAAGGAGGACAAGGAGGCGGAGCACGTGTTGGTCCTCGGAGGCGCGCTCGCGTTCGCGGACGTGCTCCAGCAGGCCGGCGAGCCACGGGGCGACGAGGCGAGCTGGGGTCCGCCGGGCTCGACGCGCTTCGCCGCCTACGCGCACCGCATCTGGGACGCGCTGCTCGCCCACGAGCAGGTGGTCGACCGGTGACGGTCGTCGTCCCCGATCCGCGGCCATTCGACGTCTGCGGCGATCTGCCCACCGGCATGACCCTCCTGCAGGCGAGTGCAGGGACAGGCAAGACGTTCACGATCGCCGCGCTCACCACGAGATACGTGGCGGAAGGCATCCTTCCGATCGACCGCCTCCTCGTCATCACCTTCACCCGGATGGCGACCGGGGAGCTGCGAGAGAAGGTACGCGAGCGACTGGTCCGCGCCTTCGACGGGCTGGTTGACATCATCGCCGGGCAGGGGGGCCATGAGGACGACGAGCTCGTGCAGCTGCTTGCTCGTGGGACATCCGACCAGGTGGAGGCCCGCCGTGACCGGCTGGGCAAGGCCATCGCCGACTTCGATGCGGCGACCATCGAGACGACGCACGGGTTCTGCCTGCAGGTCCTCTACGGCCTCGGGACCGCAGGGGATGTCGATCGCGAAGTCACACTGGTCGAGGACGTCAGTGATCTCATGGAGGAGGTGGTCGACGACCTCTTCCTCCGCCGCTTCGCCCACAAGCCCAATGCACTCGAGTTCAGCCGCAAAGAGGCCATGGAGATCGCCAAGGCTGCCGCCCTCGCACACCCTGATGCAGACATGGTGCCGCCGCTGTCGCAGGCGGAGGACCTGCCGTCCATCCGGCGCCGCTTCGCCAAGGCAGTCCGCGAGGAGATGGAGGACCGCAAGAAGGCGCGCAAGATCCTGACCTATGACGACGTGCTCAGCCGGCTCCGCAAGACGCTCTTCGACGAGAAGCGCGGGCCCGCCGCCTGCGCTCGCCTCCGTGAGCGCTACGACGTCGTGCTGGTCGACGAGTTCCAGGACACGGATCCGATCCAATGGGACATCATGCGTCGTGCCTTCGGCGAGGGCGGGGGAACGCTCGTCCTGATCGGCGACCCCAAGCAGGCGATCTACGCATTCCGCGGCGCCGATGTGCACGCGTACCTGCAGGCCCGCGACGTGGTGCAGTCCGAATGGACCCTCGACGTCAACTGGCGCAGCGACCAGGCGCTGCTCGAGGCCTACGACGCGCTCTTCGACGACGCCCAGCTCGGCTCCGCCGGCATCGCCTACCGGAAGGTCAGGGCGGCCGACGCCAACCACGAACAACGGCTCGTCGGCAGCCGGGTCGACGAGCCGTTGCGCGTCCGCATGCTGCACGCCGACGACGGCCTCGTGCCGTTGACCGACAAGCGGCGGCAGCCCAAGTCCCCCGACGCCAAGGCCTTCATTGCGCGGGACCTGGCAGCCGAGGTGGTGCAGCTGTTGGCCGACGCCCCTGAGCTCATCACCCGGAACCGGGCCGGCGTCGAAGTCGGCCGCGACGACGGTGCACCCCGGCCACCTCGCCGTGCTGGTGCGAGCGAACAGCCAGGCTGTGACCGTCCGCGACGCGCTGCGACGCCGCCGGTGTCCCGGCGGTGATCGGCGGATCCGGCTCGGTCTTCGCCACCGATCCGGCGCTCGAGTGGCTCCGACTTCTCCAGGCGTTGGAGCGGCCGACGGCGCGGGATCGCGCCTCGCTGGCGGCCCTGACCTGCTTCGTGGGCTGGACACCCGAAGGGGTGGCCACGGCGGACGAAGCCGAGTGGGAGGCGTTGCACTGGTCGCTGCACCGCTGGGCCACGTTGCTGCGTGACCAGGGAGTCGCCTCACTCTACCAAGCAGTCAGCAGCTCGCACGAGGTGCCCGAGCGGGTGCTGGCACGCCCGTCGGGCGAGCGGTTCATGACGGACCTGCGTCACATCGCCCAGTTGCTGCACGAGGCCGGCGTGTCCGAGGGCCTCGGGCCCGACCGCAATGGCCACCTGGCTGGGACGGCGGATCCACGATGCGGCGCGGGACAGCGAGAACGAGGAACGGGCGCGGCGCCTCGAGTCCGATGCCGAGGCGGTGCAGGTCATCACGATCCACCGCAGCAAGGGGCTCGAGTTCCCGATCGTGTTCTGCCCGTACATGTGGGACGGAGCCGGCCCTTCAACAGCAGCAAGCGCGTCCACGTGCCGATGTTCCACGATCCGGCCAACGACAGCCGCGCGCACCATCGACGTCGGGCTCGAAGGGAACGGCTTCGCCCAGTCCACCAGAAGATGGAGCTCGAGGAGGGGCGGGGCGAGGACCTCCGGCTGCTGTACGTGGCCCTGACGCGGGCCCGTCATCAGGCCGTCCTGTGGTGGGCCGGGGCCTACGACAGCCAGCACTCGCCGCTGGCCCGGTTGCTCTTCGACCGGGACGCCCAGGGCGTGGTCGGCCCCTACGGCGCCAAGACCCGTGACGATGCCTCGATCGAGGCGACGCTGATCGGATTGGGACCCTGCGTCTCGGTCGAACGGGTCGCGGTGCCGTCGGCTCAGCGTTGGGAGCAGGGCAACGAAGTGGTTCCGCACCTCGAGGCGGCGATCTTCGACAGGACGCTCGACGTGCGACTGGCGCCGGGCTTCCTATTCGAGCATCACCAGCGCCGTGCACGACCAGCAAGTGGTCGGGAGCGAACCGGAGCAGCAGCTGACGTCCGACGAGGAGGTGCCCGTGGCGCCCCCGGCACGGGGCGCAGAGGGTCCAGCGTCGGCAGACCTCGCCGTCGCCCTGCAGCTGGCCGACATGCCCGGCGGTGCACTGGTGGGCACGGTGGTCCACGGCGTGTTCGAGCACACCGAGTTCGACGCTTCCGACCTGGCGGCCGAGGTCAGGAAGGCGCTGGCCAACGAGGTGGCCTGGCGCAATGTCGAACCTGGGCGACACCGAGGTCGTCGTCTCGGGCCTGTGCACCGCCATCGAGAGCCCACTCGGGCCGATGGCGGACGGGCGCCGACTGAGCGACGATCGCCCGACGCGACCGGCTCGACGAGCTGACCTTCGAGATCCCGTTGGTCGGAGGCGACGTGCCCACCGCGAGCCTGCACGTCGGCAGCCGTGGCCGACCTGCTCGATGAGCATCTCTCCGACGGACGATCCGGTGGCACGCTACGCCCCGCACCTGCGCGACCCCGCCCTCAGCGGGGTCCTCCGGGGGTATCTGACCGGGAGCCTCGACCTCGTGTTCCGCTTGCCGGGCGACCGCTTCTTCTTGGCCGACTACAAGACCAACAAGCTGGGCCCGCCGGGGGAGACGCTGACGTCCTGGCACTACCGGCCCGAGGCGTTGCAGGCCGAGATGGTCGCCGCCCACTACCCGCTGCAGGCGATCCTCTACGCGGTGGCGCTGCACCGCTACCTGCGCTGGCGGCTCCCCGACTACGAGCCCGAGACGCACTTCGGCGGCGTGCTGTACCTGTTCGTGCGCGGCATGAGTGCAGCCGAGGCCGGGGAGGCAGACGCCGTGTCGCCTCCGGGCGTGTGGTCCTGGCGTCCGCCGGCCGCCTTCGTCGAGGCCGTGAGCGATCTCTTCGACCGGGGGGTGCCGCGGTGAGCGCGCTCGAGATCGTCGACGCCTTCGACGCCCGCCTGGTGCGCGGCAGCGAGGGATCGCTGCGCGCCTTCAACGACGCCGGCGTCCTCTCGACGTCGGACGTCCACGTCGCGCTGCGGCTGGCCCGGCTGAGCGGGACCGGCGACGAGGTCGTCTCGCTGGGGGCGGCCTTCGCGGCGCGGGCCCCGCGTCTGGGCAACGTCTGCGTCGACCTGGCCACCATTCACGCCACGGCCGACACCGACACGGACACGCCGGCGGACATCGGCGCGCTGCCGTGGCCCGAACCGTCGAGCGTGGATCCGGCAGATGGCGGTCAGTCCGATCGTCGGGGAAGGCCGGCCGCTGCACCTCGAGGGGACCGACCTTGTACCTGGACCGCCTGTGGGCGGACGAGAGCCTGGTGGCGACGGAGCTGCGCGCCCGCTCCGACGGCGCCGCATCCGTGGTCGATGTGGAGCTGCTGCGCAACGGACTCGACGAGCTGTTCGACGAACGATCCCGACCAGCGCATGGCGGCGGCCACCGCCGTCCTGCGGCGGCTCTCCGTGATCGCGGGCGGGCCGGGCACCGGGAAGACGACGACCGTGGCCCGCGTCCTGGCGCTGCTGGACGCCCAGGCGACGGCGGCGGGGAGCGCCCTCCGCTGGTGGCGCTGGCCGCCCCGACCGGAAAGGCGGCGGCACGGCTGGAGGAAGCGGTGCGCCAGGGTGCGGGCGACATCGCGATCGATCAGGATCGGCGGGATCGCCTGCAGGCACTGTCGGGCAAGACCGTGCACCGCCTGCTCGGCTTCAATCCCGGCAACCGCACGCGCTTTCGTCACGATCGCCTGAACCGCCTGCCCCACGACGTCGTCGTGCGTCGACGAGACCTCCATGGTCTCGCTGTCATTGATGGCCCGACTGTTGGAGGCGGTCCGCAGCGACGCCCGGCTGATGCTCGTGGGCGACCCCGAGCAACTGGCCTCGGTCGAGGCCGGCGCCGTTCTCGGTGACATCGTCGGCCCTGCCGCGCTCGGCCCCGCCATGCTGTCGCGCCGCCCGCCAGGAACTGGCCGACGTCACGGGGCTGCCGGTTCCCGCCGGCGAGAGCACGAAGGCCGCCGCGTTCGGCAAGGGGATCGTGGTCCTGCGCAACGTGCACCGCCACGGCGAGGCCATCGCCGCACTGGCCCGGGCCATCCGGCAGGACGACGCCGACGAGGCGATGGGCATCCTCCGCGCCGGCGACTCGAACGTGCAGTGGATCGCCACCGATGCGGTCGCATCGGCTCCGTCCGAAGACCTGTTGGGCGACGTGCGACGGCTGGCGGTCGATACCGGCCGCGCCGTGATCGGTTCGGCCGGCGCCGGCGACGCTCGGGCCGCGATCGACGCGCTCGGGCAGCTTCCGTCTCCTGTGCGGCCACCGGCGAGGTCCGGAGGGCGTGGCGACGTGGATGGACCACATCGAGAACTGGCTCCGTTCCGACGTGGAGGGTTTCACCACGGGCGCCGACTGGTACGTCGGGCCGCCCGCTCATCGTGACGGAGAACGACTACGGACTTGACCTCTACAACGGGGACACGGGCGTGGTGATCGAATCCGAAGGCGGGCGTCTGGTCGCCGCCTTCGAGCGCCGCGGCGCCATCGCCGAGGTGAGCCCGACCCGGCTGGCTGCGGTCGACACCGTGTACGCCATGACGGTCCACAAGAGCCAGGGCTCCCAGTACGGGGCGGTGGCCTTCATGTTGCCGGGTCCCGACTCCCGGGTCCTGACCCGCGAGCTGCTCTACACGGCGGTGACGCGGGCCCGGGATCGGCTCATCCTCGTCGGTCCCGAATCGTCGATCCGCGCCGCCATCGAGCGGCCGATCACCCGGGCCTCGGGGCTGCGGCAGGCCCTCTGGGACGAGCCGGGCTGACCCGGATTGCGTTGCGCCTTCACAGCAACGGGCGCCGTCACCGGCCCATCCGCCCCTCGCACCTTTTCGGCTGCCTAGGCTCCCCGCTGGGGAAAAGCCCTGCTCTCACGCTAATTACAGCCTCTCCACAGCTTGAATTCAGGGTTTTGTCGCATGATGAAGTCTGACATGACTCCGTAACAAAGGCGGGGCCTGAGTGAAAATACGGGTGAAATGAAGATTCTGGTTCTCGGAGGAGACGGCTATCTCGGTTGGCCCACCGCCCTGCATCTCTCGGCGCTCGGCCATGAGGTCACCGTGGTCGACAACCTGGTGCGCCGGGAGTACGACCGCGAGATGGGCGTCGACAGCCTGGTGCCCATCGCCTCGCTCGAGGACCGCGTCACACGCTGGGAGCAGGTGTCGGGTCATGCCATCAACGTGCGCATCGGGAACCTGACCGACGCCGCCTTCACCTACGGCGTCGTCGCCGAGGGCAAGCCCGACGCCATCGTGCACTTCGGCGAGCAGCGCTCCGCCCCCTACTCCATGATCGACCGGGAGCACGCCGTCTACACGCAGGTCAACAACGTCGTGGGGAACCTGAACGTGATGTACGCCATTCAAGAGACCGATCCCGACATCCACCTCGTCAAGCTCGGGACCATGGGCGAGTACGGGTACCCCAACATCGACATCGAAGAAGGGTTCATCGAGATCACCCACAAGGGCCGGACCGATCTGATGCCCTATCCCAAGCAGCCCGGCTCCTTCTACCACCTCTCCAAGGTGCACGACAGCCACAACATCATGTTCGGTTGTCGTGTCTGGGGCCTGCGCGCCACTGACCTCAACCAAGGGATCGTCTACGGCCAGTCGACCCCCGAGACCGACGTCGACCCGTTGCTGGCGACCCGTTTCGACTACGACGGCGTCTTCGGCACCGTGCTCAACCGCTTTTGCGTCCAGGCGATCACGGGCCACCCGCTCACCGTCTACGGGGCGGGCGGCCAGACCCGCGGCATGCTCAACATCCGCGACACGCTGGCCTGCGTGACCCTCGCCATCGAGAACCCCGCCGAGCGCGGCGAGTTCCGGGTCTTCAACCAATTCACCGAGTCCTTCTCGGTGCGCGAGATGGCAGAAATGGTCAAGCGGGTCTGCCCGAGCCGGGTCGACATCGCCGAGGGCCTGTCCAACCCGCGGGTCGAGAACGAGGAGCACTACTTCCACGCCGCCAACACCAAGCTGCTCGACCTGGGTCTGCAGCCCCACCTGCTGACAGACCAGGTCATCACCGACATTCTCGCTTTGGTGGAGCGACACCGCAGCCGGGTCGACGTCCGGGCCATCGCCCCGACAGTCCAGTGGCGTTCGAGTGCCAGCACCCTCACGACGTCGGGTGAGACGCCCGACTCGTCCTTCCTCGCGGTGTAAAGCCTCTCTTGCCCCTGTAGTTTCCTGTGGCGATGCCGCCACGCAGGCCACGTCGCCGCGCGCGCCGTCGATCACCGGCCCGACCGGCCACCCTGCTGATCGCAGCGGTGGTCGTCCTGGCGGTCCTCGTGGGCGGTCTCACCCAGGTGTCGCGGCAGTCACAGGGTTATGACGTCAACTCCGACCGCGCGCTGGCTGCCCAGGGCACCGTCGCGGCCGATCAGTCGAATGCCACCTCCGTCATGGTGCGCAAGATCTTCAACGGGCTGCCGACGCAGACCCGCCAGGGGTTGCAAGCCACGCTCGACGAGCGCGGTGCAACAGACAGCCGCTGGAGTCGGCACGGGCGCAGGTCGCCGCGGGCTCGACGCCGCTGGGGACGGTGGCGACCGAGTTCGCCGCCGTCTTCGCCGACCGGGCGGAGGCGATGACCCAGTTGCGGGCCGCGGTCTACGGGTACCTGGGTATGCAGCCCATCGCACCCGCCGAACGCACCGGCGGGCGACGCCCCTGCCGCCTCCGGCACCACGCCTACCCTCTCGGCCACGCAGGCCACGAATCGCATCGCCGCGGCCGGGGCGCTCCTCACGCGTTCGGACGCCCTCTACCGCTCGGTCCGGCGGTCGCTCGCCGCCGCTCCCGGACACGCGACGCTGCCCGCGTCCGTCTGGGTGACCGACCCGCAGGTGTGGCAGCTCGGGAGTGTGGCAGCCCAGGTCGATCTCGTGGCCACCTCGGCCACCCTGACCGCGACGCACTACGTCGTTCTGCGCACCGTGCGCCTGAACCCCCCCGCCCTGCCGACGCCTCCGGGGGCCTCGGCCAACGTGTCGGTCATCAGCCCGACGTCCCGGATCAGCGTGGCCGTGGTGCTGGCCAACCAGGGTTCGTCCAACGAGCCGCACGTCACGGTCCGGGTCTCGCTGGTGGATCAGGCCTCGGGCGCCAAGACGAGCCAGGTCCGGACCACGTCAATCGCCCTCGCCGCCTCCGTGACCCTTCCCGACGTGACCTTGCGCGTGAAGCCGTCCACCTCCTATCTCCTCACCGTCCAGGTGGTCCCCCCCGCCGGTCAGACGCTCCTCGCCGGCACCGCGACCGAGGTGCCGCTGCAGGTCGCCCCCGGCACGTGAGGGGCGAGGAGCGCCCCTTCCCCGGGTGACCCGCTGTGTCGACCCCACCCGTTCGTGGTCCTAGGATCGTCACGCATCGAATTCAGGAACTGGAGGGCTCCGCACGTGGCCGAGAGCATCACGATCACTGACAACAGGAATGGCGAGACCCTTGAGATCCCCATCGTCAACGGCGGGGTGTCTGCCAGCGAGTGGTCGAAGCTGCTCCCGGGTGTCTGGTTCTTCGACCCGGGCTTCATGTCCACGGCCGCCTGCGAGAGTGCCATCACGTACCTGGACGGCGACGCCGGCATCCTGCGCTACCGCGGGTATCCCATTGAGCAGCTGGCCGAGAACTCGACCTACCTCGAGGTGGCGTACCTCCTCCTGAACGGGGAGCTTCCCAACACTGCGGAGTTCGAGACCTGGCGCCACGAGATCACCAATCACACGTTCATCCACGAGAACGTGCGCAAACGCTTCCTCGAGGGCTTCCACTACGACGCCCATCCGATGGGGATGCTGGTATCCGCGGTCGCCGCTCTCTCGACGTTCTACCTCGACGCCAAGGAGATCTTCGACCCCGAGTCGCGCCGGAAGCAGATCATCCGGCTGATCGCCAAAATGCCGACCCTGGCCGCGGCGGCCCACCGCTTCAGCGTGGGCATGCCCTTCGTCTACCCGGACAATTCCCTCGACTTCGCCGACAACTTCCTCTCCATGCTCTGGAAGGTGGCCGAGCCCCACTACGAGGCGGATCCCGTGCTCGCCCACGCCCTCGATGTGCTGTTCATCCTGCATGCCGACCACGAGCAGAATTGCTCCACGACGGCCATGCGGGTGGTCGGCTCCTCGCATTCCGATCCCTACTCGGCCACCGCCGCCGCAGCCGCCGCGCTCTACGGCCCGCGTCACGGAGGGGCCAACGAAGCCGTCATCCGGATGCTCACCGACATCGGCAGCATCGAAAACGTCCCCGACTTCATCAACACGGTGAAGAGCGGTCACGGAGGGCAACGGCTCCAGGGCTTCGGCCACCGGGTCTACAAGAGCTACGACCCACGGGCGAAGATCGTCAAGCAGATCGCCTACGACGTGTTCGAGGTCACCGGGAAGAACCCCCTGCTCGACATCGCCCTCAAGCTCGAGGAGATCGCGCTGAACGACGAGTACTTCGTCTCGCGCCACCTCTACCCGAATGTCGACTTCTACTCGGGTCTCATCTACCAGGCGATGGGATTCCCGATGGAGATGTTCACGGTCCTGTTTTCCATCCCCCGCACCACGGGGTGGCTGGCCCACTGGCAGGAGATGCTCGACCAGGATTCCAAGATCGCCCGGCCGCGTCAGCTCTACATCGGCTCGGAGCCCCGCGACTACACCCCGATGGCGAATCGCTGAATCCGCTGCGTCACCGCTCGGTCCGCGCTCGCATGCGGACCAGCCCCTCCTGAGCCAGCGAGACGCAGAGGCGTCCCTGGCGGTCGAACAGGAAGCCACGGGCCAGTCCCCGCCCCTGGGCGGCGACGGGCGAGTCCGTGTCGTAGAGCAGCCATTCGTCGGCCCGGAAGGGCTGGTGGAACCACATGCAGTGGTCGAGGCTGGCGCCCATGAAGTCCGGGTCGTCCCAGCTGGTCTCGTGCGGGGCGAGGATGGTGTCGAAGAGCGACATGTCGGACGCATAGGTCGCCACGCAGGAGTGCAGCAGGGGGTCGTCGGGGAGCTCGCCGTCGGCCCGGATCCAGAGACGCTGATAGGGCTCGCCCACCTCCCTCGAGTGCCAAGGGAGATCGCCGATGTGGCGCTGGTCGATGGGGTGGGGCCGGTCGAACCACTCCTTGAGCTCGTCCTTCCAGGGCGCCAGGCGCTCGAAGAGGGGAGCCAGTGACTCGGGCTCGGGCACCTCGGGCATGGGGATCTGGTGCTCCAGGCCCGCCTCGAGGTCGTGGAAGGAGGCCGAGAGGTTGAAGATGGCCCGCCCGTGCTGCACGGCGACGACGCGCCGGGTGGTGAAGGACCGCCCGTCACGGATGCGGTCGACCTCGTAGAGGATCGGCACCTTCGGGTCCCCCGGTCGCAGGAAATAGGAGTGCAGCGAGTGGACCCGGCCGTGCTCGACCGTGCGTCCCGCCGCCATGAGCGCCTGGGCGGCGACCTGGCCGCCGAAGACGCGCTGGCGCTCCTCGTTCGGCTGGATACCCCGGAAGATGTTGACCTCAATGGGCTCGAGGTCAAGCAGATCGACGAGGAACTCCAAGGACGCGCTCATGCGCCCATGTTCGCAGGCCGCCGCGGCTCCCACTACCCTGCGGCGGCGTGGCAGCGGCGAAGCAGGACGACGAGCTCGAGTTCCCGGTCGGGTTCACCTGGGGCGTCGCCACGGCGGCCCATCAGATCGAGGGCGGCAACGTCAACAACGACTGGTGGGACTGGGAGCACGACTCGGCATCGGGGACCCTCGAGCCGAGCGGCGACGCGTGCGACTCCTTCCACCGCTGGCGTGAGGACGTGCAACTCGTCGCGGACATGGGCCTCGGGGCGTACCGCTTCTCGCTCGAGTGGAGCCGCATCGAGCCCGCCGAAGGGGAGTTCTCCCTCGCGTCGCTCGAGCACTACCGGCGGGTGTGCGCGGCCTGCCACGGCCACGGGATCCTGCCGGTGGTCACGTTCCACCACTTCACGACCCCGCGCTGGCTCACGGCCCGCGGGGGCTGGGAGGCGCCCGATGCCCCGGAGCGCTTTGCCCGCTTCGTCGAGCGCTCGACGGCGTACCTGGGAGACCTGATCGGGTGGGCCTGCACCATCAACGAGCCGAACGTCGTCGCGGTCATGGGGTACTTCCAGGGGGAGTACCCGCCGGGCGTCAAGGACGACTTCACGCGCTACGCGGCGGTGAACGAGGCGATGGTGCGCGCCCACCGACTGGCCGTCGACGTCCTGCGCTCCGGCCCGGGGGAGTTCCCGGTCGGCCTCACGCTCTCCATGGCGGAGATCACGGCCACCGAGGGCGGGGAGTCGCTGCGCGACGCCGCCGAGGAGATGCTCGAGAACATCTTCCTGCGAGCCACCGGTGGAGACGATTTCGTAGGGGTGCAGTGCTACACCCGCATGCACTTCGGCCCGGAGGGGCTGGCGCCCAACGACCCCGACGTGCCCGTCACGCAGATGGGCGACGAACGCTGGCCCCAGGCGGTCGAGCACACCGTGCGGCGGGCGGCCGCGGTGAGCGGCCGGCCGGTCGTGGTCACCGAGAACGGGATCGCCACGGCGGACGACGCCGAGCGGATCGCCTTCGTGTCCGACGCCCTCCGGAGCGCGCACCGCTGCTTGGAGGAGGGCATCGATTTGCGGGGCTATTTCGTCTGGAGCCTGCTGGACAATTTCGAGTGGCACCTCGGCTACGGCCCCAAGTTCGGGCTGGTGGCGGTGGCCCCGGGCACCTTCGAGCGCCGCCCCAAGCCGAGCGCGCACTGGTTCGGCGAAGTGGCCCGTAGCAACCGCTTGCGCACCGGAGGTGCGTGACGGTGTGACAGGGCTGGAATTGGCCACCGGGCTAGGGTTGCCCCGTGCCGATTCCGACCGCGGCGTGCAGCGTGCGCCGGCGAGGCTCCCTTGACTGAGCACGGCGGCCACCCTCCCCTCTCACATATCTGGTCGTCGGATCAGCCGCTCTACGCGCGCATCCGCCAGATCATGGCGCACCCGTCCAGCGTGAAGCTGATCAAGTACGCCTCCGTCTCGGTGATCTCGACGATCGTGTCGCAGATCACCCTGATCCTGCTGTTCGGCGTGTACCACGTCATGTCGGAGGTGCCGGCCAACATCGTCGCCAACGTCCTGGCCACCGTCCCCTCGTACGTCCTCAACCGCCGTTGGGTCTGGGGCAAGAGCGGCAAATCCCACTTCTGGAAGGAGGTCGCACCCTTCTGGATCCTGTCCTTCGTCGGGCTGGCCTTCTCGAGCCTCGCCGTGTGGCTGGCGGGCGAGTTCGCCCGTAACCACCACCTGCACCACCTGGGCACGTCGATCCTCGTGAACCTGGCGAACCTGCTCTCCTTCGGCATCCTGTGGATCGTGAAGTTCGTGATCTACAACAAGCTCTTCCACATCGACCCGGTCGAATTCGAGGAGCACCACGCCGAGAAGGTGGCAACGGGCTCCTCCGAGCGTTCGACGCCCGACTGAACCGGGACCGGACTCAACCAGCAGCCGTGGCGGGATTCAGTCCCGGAAGTTGTTGAACTGCAGCGGTATTCCGAAGTCCTCCGCCTTGCACTTGGCGATCACCTCTTGGAGGTCGTCGCGCTTCTTGGCGGTGACGCGCAGCTGGTCGCCCTGGGTCTGCGACGACACCCCCTTGAGCCCGAGGTCCTTGATGAACTTGTTCAGGCGCTTGGCGTGATCCGACGAGATGCCGGCGCGGATGGCGATCTTCTGGCGGGACGTGCCCTTCTGGGCCTCCTCGATCTTGGCGTCCTCGAAGGCCTTCAGGGACACCTGCCGCTTGACCAGCTTCTCGTCGAGGACCTGGTGGAGCGCCCGCAGGCGGTCTTCGGTCGAGGAGCGGAGCACGAGCTCGTTCTCGCTGAGCTCAATGGCGGAGTCGGTGTTCTTGAAGTCGAAGCGGGTGGCCGCCTCACGGTTGGCCTGGTCGACCGCGTTGCGCACCTCTTGCATGTCGACTTCGGAAACGATGTCAAAGGTAGGCATGAAGCCAGCGTACCGGCGCCGCCGGCCGCTCCGGGGTGCCCGGCCCGGCTAATCTCGCACGCTGCGGGTCGGTGTCCGAGTGGCCAAAGGAAACAGGCTGTAAACCTGTCGGTTAACACCTACGGAGGTTCGAATCCTTCCCGGCCCACGCATGAATCCGGCGCCGATGCCTGGCACCTCGCCTGGCCCTTGGCGACCCGGCGGCTGGCGTTACAATGCTGTTTCGGATCGATTGCGGGCACCTGCTCCCTGGCGTGAGCCCGTTCCTCCCCTCACCGGGTTCAGTAGCGCCCGGACATGACAAGCGAGACTGACTACACCGTGGACGAGAGCGCGATGTCGACGACGACAACACCGGTTCTCGATCGGGTGGGCGCGCGCGTCCGTCGCCTCTCCGCCGGTGCCCAGGCGATGCACCTCCGGGTGACCGGCGGCGTCGCGCTGACCGAACGTGTGGAAGCGGAGGCGGGCGATCCGGAGGACTGGTCCTTCCTGCGCCGGCCCGCGTTGTTGGGGCTCCTGGCCGTCATCTCCATCTGCGTGGGGGCGTCGTTGCCGAGCTCACCCTTCAAGCAGGAGATAGCCGGCACGTGGTTCTTCGGCGAGGCCGACTGGCCGTCGACCACGCTGATGTTGCCGGGGGTCGTCGCCGTGTACGGCGGGATGATCCTCTTCGTCCGCGTCTGGTACGGGCTCTTCCAGACGCTCCGGGCCCGGGGTGGCGTGCCGATCCGCCCGCTGGCCTACATGCTGGCGCTGTGGATCGTGCCCCTCCTGGTGGTGGCGCCGCTGTTCAGCAAGGACGTCTTCTCCTACGCCGCCCAGGGCGAGATGATGAGCCGCCACATCAACCCGTACCACTACGGGCCGGGCACGCTGGGCTCGGGGCCGTATGTCACCGGGGTCGATCCTCTGTGGGCCAACACGCCGGCCCCATACGGGCCGCTCTTCTTGATGCTGGCCGGCTGGTCGGCCTCGCTCACGTTCCACCATGCGCTCCTGACGATCGTGCTGCTGCGCTTCCAGTCGGTCGCCGGCATCGCGCTGATCGCCTACTGCGTCCCCAAGTTGGCCCGCTCGTTCGGCCGTGACCCGGGTCCGGCGTTCGTGCTCGCCGTGCTCAATCCGTTGACCTTGCTCGCCCTCGTGGGGGGAGCCCACAACGACGCCATCATGGTGGGCCTGCTCCTCGCCGGGGTGACGGCGGCGCGCTCGTACCACCCCGTGTGGGGTGTCGTGCTGTGCGCGCTCGCGGCCTCCATCAAGGTCCCGGCGGCCATCGGCATCGTCTACATCGCATGGGACTGGGCCGGGCCGTTCGCCGACTGGCGCCGGCGCGCCCGCGCCGTGGTGCGGGCCGGCCTGCTCACGGTGGCGGTCATGGGGGCGCTGTCCCTGGTGTCGGGCCTCGGCTGGGGCTGGATCGCCAACCTCGGCACGCCGGGAACGGTGCGCTCGTGGATGGCGCCGGCCACGGGCTTCGGGCTTCTGATCAGCGGTGCCGCCCACCTCGTGGGCATCGGGGTCGGCCTGGGCGGGGTCCTCACGCTGACCCGGGCCATCGGCCTGATCGGGGCCGCCGTCATCGCGGTCTACTGCCTGCGCCACCGCGAGCGCATCGGCATGCTGGGCGCCCTGGGCGGCACCATGATGGCCTTCGTCGTTCTCGGTCCCGTCGTCCAGCCCTGGTACCTGACGTGGGGGATCATCATCGTGGCGCCGATCGTGACCGGGCGGTGGCTCTACGCGGTGCTCGGGCTGTCGGCCGTGGCACCGTTCATCGGTCTCACGGGCGGCAGCGACCTGCTGAACGAGCTGGTGCACACGGACCCGGCGAGCATGGTCCTGGCCGTCATGGTGCTCTGGGCCGTGGCCATCGTCCCCCTCGGCAACTGGACGACGTCGTGGCGGCTCGACCGCTCGCGGCTGTCCTCCCTACCGGCGACCAGCGCCGCGCTCGAGTCCTGAGCCCGGCCCCCTGAGGGCGCTGCTGCCGGGGGGACTACAGGAGTCGCTGCAGTTCGACCACGTCGAGCCATTGGCGGTGCTTGCGCCCCACCTCCCGCTCCACCCCGACCAGCTCGAAGCCGGCCGCCTCGTGTAGGCCGATGGAGGTCTCGTTGTGGCCGGCGATCCGGGCGATCACCGAGTGGAAGCCGTGGGCTGAGGCCAGGACCAGGAGCTCGGCCAGGAGCGCCGTGCCGACACCCTTGCCCCGCTGGGCCCGGTCGACGTAGACGGAGTTCTCGGCCGTGGCCGAGTAGCCGGAGCGCTCGTGGAAGGAGGAGAGGGAGCCAAAGCCCAGGACGATCTCGCCGTTGGCCCCGATCAGGCCCGGCGCTCCGGGGTCCGGGGGCTCGGCGGCCACCAGGGCCGGGTGGACCCCGCTGTGCTCCAGGATCCAGGCCTCCTGCTCGGCCGGGGTGCGGGGCACCATGTCGAAGGTGTTGGTGCTGTCGAGCACCTCGACGTTGTAGATGGCGCGGATGGCCTCGGCGTCCGCCAGCTCGGCGAGTCGGATCCGCATCCGCCGATGGTAGTATTGAGGTGGCGAAAACCAGCCGAGCGGAGGCAGCCCCGCCCTGGCCCTGACTATCATTCACCCTTCGCGGAACGTACCCGCGGCGCCCCTGTAGCTCAGTGGCAGAGCACCTCCATGGTAAGGAGGGGGTCGTGGGTTCAATCCCCACCGGGGGCTCGCCCATGGCGGCGTAGCTCAGTTGGTCAGAGCACACGGCTCATAATCGTGTTGTCGCGGGTTCGAGTCCCGCCGCCGCTACCAGGTCCGGGTCAGGTCGCCCCGGACAGGCACCAGGCTTCACCAGGAAGGATTGAAGATGGCCAAGAACGAGAAGAGGGTCCAGGTCACCCTGGCCTGCGAGGTGTGTAAGCGGCGCAATTACATCACCACCAAGAACAAGCTGAACGACCGCGAGCGGATCGAGATGAAGAAGTTCTGCCGCTGGGACCGCCAGCACACGCTGCACAAGGAGACCCGCTGAGCCACGCGCAGCCTGCCGGTGCTACTCTGGCAGGCCGATCCCCAGGTCAGGGGGAAGAACCACCTGCTTGAGGGCAACCGAAGGCACCCCACCGAGGGCAGTAGCTCAACTGGTAGAGCACCGGTCTCCAAAACCGGCGGTTGGGGGTTCGAGTCCCTCCTGCCCTGCCCCGGACGTAGCCACCCGACAACGAAGTATGTGAGGCAAGAGTCGTGAACCGCGAGACCAAGCGCTTGATGCAGCGCCAAGGGCAGATGGAGGCCGATGGGTCTCCGGCTACCCGCAAAGCCCCCGCGAGTTCGTCGTCGGGCGGGCCCCGCCAACCGCGGAGCCGCCAGCAGGGTCGCAAGCGCACGACGCCGGTGCAGTTCGTCCGCGAGGTGCGCGACGAGATGCGCCAGGTGGCGTGGCCCTCGCGCGCCGAGCTCATCAACTACACGTCGGTGGTGTTGACGACGCTGATCATCATGATCGCCCTGATTTTCGCGCTGAACCTCGCCTTCGGGAAGCTCGTCACGCTTCTCTTCACGAAGTAGCGGCATGAGCGATTTGACGCCTTCAGAGGCAGAGGAAGCATTGGTCGACGGCGACGAAGAAGATGTCGCCGAGGCGCTCGAAGTGGAAGCGGAAGCGGCCGAAGCGGCCCCCGAGGAGGCGGCTGTGAATTCGGACACCGTGGCAGACCTGGCCGAAGAGGTGACCGCCGAAGAGGAGGCGGAGCTCGAGGCCGTGGTGGAGGAAGCGGTGATCGAGGAGATCATCGAAGAGATTGTGGAAGAAGCCGTGCTCGAGGCGATCGAAGAGGCGGTGATAGAGGAGATTGCCGAGGAGATCGTGGAAGAGATCGCGTTGGAGACAACTGCAGAAGCAGCAACAGCAAGTGAGCCGGACCTCGTGCTCGATGCCACCGACGGCCAGGACGCCGCCGAGGAAGACGGCGAGCTCGGTGGTTGGGTCAAGGACGACGAGGAAGAGGAGCCGCTCCCGGTCGAGAGCCCGTACGACCGTCCGGGCCGCTGGTACGTCGTGCACACCTACTCGGGCTACGAGAACAAGGTGCGCTCGAACATGGGCAACGTCGTGGCGTCCCGGGGCATCGAGGACCGCGTCTTCGAGGTCGTCATCCCCATGGAGGACGTGGACGAGTTCAAGGGCGGCAAGAAGGTCACCGTCCAGAAGAAGGTGTTCCCGGGCTACCTGCTCGTGCGCTGCGACCTCGACGACGACACCTGGGGCGCCATCCGCAACACCCCTGGCGTGACGGGCTTCGTCGGCCCCGGCACCAAGCCGACGCCGCTGTCTCGACGTGAGGTCGAGAACATCCTTCAGGTCAAGGTCGAGGGTGGCCCCGGCGGTGCGCCAAAGCGCACGCGGGCCCGCCTGGAGTACGAGGTCAACGAGACGGTCAGGGTCAAGGAAGGCCCCTTCGCCGACTTCTCGGGCCAGATCTCGGAGATCAACGAGGACCAGCTCAAGCTCAAGGTGCTGGTCAACATCTTCGGCCGGGAGACGCCGGTCGAGCTCGAATTCAGCCAGGTCGCCAAGCTCTAGGCGCCTGGGCACAGACACGCAGCACACACATCACAGATATCGAAGAAGGAGAACAAGGACGATGCCACCGAAGAAGAAGGTGCTCGCCGTAGTCAAGATCCAGCTCGAGGCCGGCTCGGCCACGCCGGCGCCGCCCGTCGGCACGGCGCTGGGACCACACGGCGTGCAGACCATGGAATTCTGCAAGCAGTACAACCAGGCCACCGAGAGCATGCGGGGTCAGGTCATCCCCGTCGACATCACCATTTACGAGGACCGCTCGTTCACCTTCGTGCTCAAGACGTCGCCCACGCCCGTCCTGCTCCGCCAGGCGGCCGGGCTCGACAAGGGCGCCGCCACCACGGGCCGGGAGCAGGTCGGGACCATCACCGACGCCCAGCTCGCCGAGATCGCCACCACCAAGCTCGCCGACCTCAACACCAGCGACCTCGATGCAGCCAAGAAGCAGGTCGCCGGCACGGCCCGCTCCATGGGCATCAAGGTCGCCGGGTAGCGGTCCGGTCGGGACGAGGAGAGAACATGACCCAGCACGGGAAGAAGTACAAGGAGAGCCTGACCAAGGCGGACCGGGAGTCGATGCACGGCGTGGTCGAGGCCGTCGAACTGGTCAAGGGATTGGCCAACGCCAAGTTCGACGAGACGGTCGAGCTCGCCGCCCGCCTGGGGGTCGACCCCCGCAAGGCGGACCAGATCGTCCGCGGCACGCTGTCGCTCCCTTCGGGCACCGGGCGCACCGAGCGGGTGGCGGTCTTCGCCGCCGGCGAGGCGGCCGCCGAGGCCCGCGCCGCGGGTGCCGACGAGGTCGGCGCCGACGACCTGGTGGCCAAGATCAACGGTGGCTTCCTCGACTTCGACGTCGCCATCGCGACGCCGGACCTCATGGGGCAGGTCGGCACGCTCGGCCGGGTGCTCGGGCCCCGCGGCCTGATGCCCAACCCGAAGACGGGGACCGTGACCACGGACGTCGGCAAGGCCGTCGCCGAGTTCAAGGGCGGCCGGGTCGAGTACCGCACCGACAAGGTGGGCAACGTGCACATCCGCGTCGGCAAGGCGTCCTTCACGGCCGACCAGCTGGTGGCCAACATCCGCGCCGTCGTCGACGAGCTGCAGCGGGCGAAGCCGCCCTCGTCCAAGGGCCGCTACTTCCTGTCGCTGACCATCTCGACCACCATGAGCCCCGGGGTCCGCATCGACCCGGTGAAGGCCCGCTACACCGACGAGGAGCTGGCCGTTCCGGCCTGATCCCGCGCCGCCCGGTCGGAAGGGCTCCGACTGCCGTACTACGCTTCCCCGCACAGCTCACCGCCTCCGGGTGGACCGCCTCCGGGCGGATGGGCACTGAATCCGATACGCCAGAGACCTCCGGTGCACCCATGGGTGCCGAAGCGGCCCACCCGGGCCGGCCTGACGAGGCGACACCGTGCACGCCGGCACCGACCGGCCTGCGCCGTCGCACCGCACCGGTGACTCTGGCCCGCTTCCGGGCCATGGAGCCCGGTGGAGGACACCGATGGCAACGATGAACGCACAGAGGACACACAAGGTCGAGGTCGTCGCCGAGGTCAAGGCGCGCATGGGCGAGGCCACGGCATCGATCGTGAGCGAGTACCGCGGCCTGACCACGGCCGAGCTCGCCGAGCTCCGCACGTCGCTCAGCGCCGCCGGGGGCGACTACAGGATCTTCAAGAACACGCTGGTCCGCCTGGCCATCGACGGCGGCGAGTACCAGCCGCTCTCGGAGTACCTCAACGGCCCGAGCGCGCTGACCTTCGTGCAGGGCGACATCAGCGCCGTGGCCAAGGCCCTGCGCGACTTCTCCCGGGCCAACCCGCTCCTGGTGATCAAGGGCGGTCTCGCCGACGGGTCGCTCCTGTCGTCAGGCGACCTGGCCGCGCTGGCCGACCTGCCTCCCCGCGAGGTGCTCCTGGCCCGCCTGGCCGGCGCCCTGGCCGCACCGATGCAGCAGATGGCCGGCCTCCTCCAGGCCCTGCCGCGCAACATGGCCTACGGGATCTCGGCGCTGATCGAGCAGCGCCAGGAAGGCGGGGAGACGCTGCCCGCCGAGGATGAGGCCACCGCCCCGGAGGCGCCGGACTCTGCTCTGGCGGAGACCATCGAAACTGCAGCCGAAGCCGCACCGACCGAGACCGAGGCTGCACAGACCGAGACCGCAGCCGAGGCCGCACCGCCCGAGACCGCATCAGAAGACGAGCCGGTGGAGGCCGCCGCGGAGACGGAGGCGGCACCAGAGGCGGCGGCCCCCGCCGAAGAAGCATCCGAGTAACAACCAAGACCGAAGCAAAGAAAGGAAGGCCAGGCAGATGGCAACCCTGACCAAAGAAGAGATCCTCGACGGGATCGCCGACCTCTCGGTGATCCAGCTGAGCGAGCTATTGAAGGACTTCGAGGAGCGCTTCGGCGTGACGGCGGCTGCGCCCGTGGCCGTCGCTGCGGCGGCAGCCCCGGCGGCCGGCGGCGACGCTGGTGGCGGCGACGAGGAGAAGTCGGACTTCGACGTCATCCTGACGGCTGCCGGCGACAAGAAGATCCAGGTCATCAAGGAGGTGCGCGCCCTCACCAGCCTGGGCCTCAAGGAGGCCAAGGATCTGGTCGAGGCGGCCCCGAAGCCGGTCCTCGAGAAGGCCAACAAGGAAGATGCCGAGAAGGCCAAGGCGGCCCTCGAGGGCGCCGGGGCCACGGTCGAGATCAAGTAGCTCCCGGTCGGGGGCCAGGCGGGACACCCGTCCTGACCTGGCCCTTTGACCAGGATCCTTGACTGCGGGGGAGCACACCTTTACCCTGTCGGGGACCCCGGGCACCGCCCGTTCGGCCGACGAGGCCAAAGAGGGTTGTGTCCAGGCACGCCCCACGATAAGATGCACGGTTGCCGTGCGTCTCCGTGTCTTCGATTCCGTAATTCTCCGGTATCGACGCGCGCCCGCGAAGCCCTGATTCCCGTCCCGTCTTACCCGTCCTCGTCCGTCCCCATTCGCAGTACCGCCCTCACCCGCCGCATTTTTCCTGGGAGGAGTTGACCGTTGCCCTCACGGTCCCGCAGTCCCGAACGTGTCTCGTTCGCCAATATCAACGAGGCTTTGCCGCTTCCCGACTTGATCGCCATCCAGCGCGATTCGTTCCAATGGTTCCTCGACAAGGGCCTGGCCGAGGCCTACCACGACATCAGCCCGATCGAGGACTTCACCGGCCAGCTCAGCCTGGAGCTCGAGTTCGACCCGACGGACGCCGACCTGCGCCCACCGCCGAAGTTCTCGGTGGAGGAGTGCAAGGAAAAGGACATGACGTACGCCGCGCCCGTCTTCGTGCGCGCCCGCTTCCTCAACGCCACCACGGGTGAGATCAAGGAGCAGACGGTCTTCATGGGGGACTTCCCGATGATGACCGACCGGGGCACCTTCATCGTCAACGGCACCGAGCGTGTCGTCGTGTCGCAGCTGGTTCGCTCACCGGGCGTCATCTTCCAGCCCGGTCGCGACGCCAAGACGGTCTTCACCGGGACCATCCACCCGTACCGGGGTGAGTGGATCGAGCTCGACATCGAGGCCAAGCCGGGCAAGGACGTCACCGCCGGCTGCCGCGTGGCCCGCAAGCGCCGCCTGTCCCTGTTCGTGCTGCTGCGCGCCCTGGGCTACGGCGACGAGGCCTTCCTGGACCGCTTCGTGCGCCACTTCGACTTCCTCGAGGGGCAGTGGGAGAAGGAGCGCAACCTGGCTCCCACCCGCGAGGAGGCCCTGCTCGAGATCTACAAGCGCGCCCGCCCCGGCGAGCCGCTGTCGGCGGAGGCTGCACGCGTCTACTTCGAGAACGCCTTCTTCAACCCGAAGCGCTACGACCTCACGCGGGTCGGCCGCTACAAGCTGAACCGCAAGCTCGGCCCGGAGATCGACCGCCTGTCGGACCTCTTCGGCATCGAGATCGAGAAGCCTGCTCCCAACCAGTCGGTGCTGTCGCCGTCGGAGATCCTGGCCTCGGCCACCTACATGCTCCACCTGGCCCAGCACATGGCCGACGGCGAGTCGACCTACCGCATCGACGACCAGGACCACTTCGCCAACCGGCGCATCCGCTCGGTCGGCGAGCTGATCCAGAACCAGGTCCGTGTGGGGCTGTCGCGCATGGAGCGGGTCGTGCGCGAGCGCATGACCACCCAGGACGTCGAGGCCATCACGCCGCAGACGCTGATCAACATCCGCCCGGTCGTGGCCGCGGTCAAGGAGTTCTTCGGCACCTCGCAGCTCTCGCAGTTCATGGACCAGAACAACCCCCTGTCGGGGCTGGCCCACAAGCGCCGCCTGTCGGCCCTCGGGCCAGGCGGCCTGTCGCGTGAGCGCGCCGGCTTCGAAGTGCGAGACGTGCACACGTCCCACTACGGCCGCATGTGCCCGATCGAGACGCCCGAAGGCCCGAACATCGGCCTGATCGGCGCCCTGGCCACCTACGCCCGGGTCAACGAGTACGGCTTCATCGAGACGCCGTACCGCACCGTGGTCGGCGGCAAGGTCACCGACGAGGTCAGCTACTACGCGGCCGACGAGGAAGAGGAGCACGTCATCGCCCAGGCCAACGCCGCGGTCTCCGCGGACGGGCGCCTGACCGAGGAGCGCGTCCTGGTGCGCCGCGGCCCGCAAGGGACCGGCGTGCGGCTGGGCGCCGTGGCCGGCTCGTACGGCACCACGTCGGAGATCGACTTCGTGCCGCCGTCCGAGGTGGACCTCATGGACGTCTCGCCGAAGCAGATCGTGTCGGTCTCGACCGCGCTGATCCCCTTCGTCGAGCACGACGACGCCAACCGTGCCCTGATGGGCGCGAACATGCAGAAGCAGGCCGTGCCGCTCGTCGCGCCGGAGGCTCCCTACATCGGGACCGGCGTCGAGGCGCGGGCCGCCCGCGACGCCGGCGACGTCCTCCTCGCCGAGGGCGACGGCACCGTGGTCGAGATCAGCGGCGACTCCATCGTGGTGGAGTACGCCTCGGGGCAGAAGGACCGCCTCGGCACCACGCTGGGCCGCAAGGTCTACCGGCTGTCCAAGTTCCGCCGCTCCAACCAGAACACGTGCATCAACCACCGCACGCTGGTGTCCGAGGGGCAGAGCGTCGTCGCCGGCGATCTGCTGGCCGACGGGCCGTCGACCCACAACGGTGAGCTGGCGCTGGGCAAGAACCTGCTCGTCGCCTTCATGCCGTGGGAGGGCTACAACTACGAGGACGCCATCATCCTGTCCGAGCGATTGGTAAGGGATGACGTGCTGACGTCCATCCACATTGAGGAGCACGAGGTCGACGCCCGCGACACCAAGCTGGGCGCCGAGGAGATCACCCGGGACATCCCGAACCTCTCCGAGGAGATCCTGGCCGACCTCGACGACCGCGGCATCATCCGCGTCGGCGCCGAGGTGGAGCCGGGTGACGTCTTGGTGGGCAAGGTCACCCCCAAGGGCGAGACCGAGCAGACGCCCGAAGAGCGCCTGCTGCGCGCCATCTTCGGTGAGAAGGCCCGCGAGGTGCGTGACACCTCTTTGAAGGTGCCGCACGGCGAGTACGGCAAGGTCATCGACGTCCGCGTCTTCTCGCGTGAGGAGTCCCACGAGTTGCCGCCCGGCGTCAACCAGCTGGTGCGCGTCTACGTGGCCCAGAAGCGCAAGATCTCCGAGGGCGACAAGCTGGCCGGCCGCCACGGCAACAAGGGCGTCATCTCCAAGATCCTCCCGGTCGAGGACATGCCCTACCTGTCCGACGGCACCCCGGTCGACATCATCCTGAACCCCCTCGGCGTGCCGAGCCGGATGAACGTGGGCCAGGTGCTCGAGTCGCATCTGGGCTACGCGGCCCGCCACGGCTGGGAGGGCGTCGTCGTGAACGAGGGCGTCGGCACCTCGGCCAAGGGTGACGGCGCGGCGCGCAAGACGCGGCCGCGCACCGAGCCCGCAGCCTGGGTCTCCACCCCGGTCTTCGACGGCGCCCACTGGGACGAGGTCGAGGACGCCGGGGCGCACCCGACCATTCAGAAGGTCTTCAGCACGCTGAACTCGGACTCCGCCAACGGCGACGTCCAGATCGGCACCGACGGCAAGGTCACCTTGTTCAACGGCCGGACCGGCGAGAAGTACGACAACCCCATTTCGGTGGGCTTCGTCTACATCCTCAAGCTGGCCCACCTGGTCGACGACAAGATCCACGCCCGCTCCACCGGCCCCTACTCCATGATCACGCAGCAGCCGCTGGGTGGGAAGGCGCAGTTCGGTGGCCAGCGCTTCGGCGAAATGGAGGTCTGGGCCCTGGAGGCGTTCGGCGCCGCCTACGCCCTGCAGGAGCTCCTGACGATCAAGTCGGACGACGTGCTGGGCCGGGTCAAGGTCTACGAGGCCATCGTCAAGGGGGAGAACATCCCCGAACCGGGCATCCCTGAGTCGTTCAAGGTGCTCATCAAGGAAATGCAGTCGCTCTGCCTCGACGTCGAGGTCCTCGCCGTCGACGGCCGGGAGATCGAGATGCACGAGCTGGACGAGGACGTGTTCCGAACGGCTGAAGAGCTGGGCATCGACATCAGCCGCAATGAGCGCGGCTCCGACGAAGAAGACGAGCGGCGTGCCGCAGAGAGGAGCTTCTCCTAATGGCTCTGGACGTCAACACCTTCGACCAGCTGCGCATCGGGCTGGCCACGGGAGATTCCATCCGTGGCTGGTCCAACGGCGAAGTCAAGAAGCCCGAGACGATCAACTACCGCACCCTGCGTCCCGAGAAGGACGGGCTCTTCTGCGAGAAGATCTTCGGCCCCACCAAGGACTGGGAGTGCTACTGCGGCAAGTACAAGCGGGTGCGCTTCAAGGGCATCATCTGCGAGCGCTGCGGCGTCGAGGTCACGCGCTCCAAGGTGCGCCGCGACCGCATGGGCCACATTGAGCTGGCCGCGCCCGTGGTGCACATCTGGTACCTGCGCGGGACCCGGTCGTGGCTCGCCTACCTGCTCATGGGCACCGAGCCTCGCGAGGAGCTCAAGGCCAAGCAGCTCGAGAAGGTCATCTACTTCGCCGCGAACCTGGTCACCTGGGTCGACGAGGAGAAGCGGCATGCTGATTTGCCGAGCCTCGAGAACGAGATGGCCGAGGAGATCGCCGACATTGAGAAGAAGCGCGACCTCGACATCGACCGTCGCTTCAAGGCGCTCGAGGACGAGCTGAAGGCCCTCGAGGCCGACGGAGCCAAGGACGCCGAGATCAAGGCGCGCCAGCGCGCCGTCGAGAAGGAGATCCAGTCGGCCCGCGAGCGGGCCCAGGAGGACGCCGAGATCGCCCAGCGCTCCCTCGACGAGTTCCGCAACCTGCACGGCCGCAAGATCATCGAAGACGAGATGCTGTGGCGTGAGCTGCGCTTGCGGTACGACGAGTACTTCGAGGGGGGCATGGGCGCCGAGTACATCCTCAAGCTGATCGACCGCATCGACCTCGATGCCGAGGAGATCAAGCTGCGCGACATGATCGACGCCAAGGACGGCCGCCGTCCCCTGTCGGCCCAGCGCCGCCAGAAGACGATCAAGCGCCTCAAGATCGTCACCGCCTTCAACCGGCGCGACGACCACGGCCGGCGCATCAACGACCCGCGGGCCATGATTTTGGAGGCCGTGCCGGTGATCCCGCCCGACCTGCGCCCCATGGTGCAGCTCGACGGTGGCCGCTTCGCCACCTCGGACCTCAACGACCTGTACCGCCGGGTCATCAACCGCAACAACCGGCTGAAGCGCTTGTTGGACCTCGGCGCGCCCGAGATCATCATCAACAACGAGAAGCGCATGCTGCAGGAGGCCGTCGACGCGTTGTTCGACAACGGCCGCCGCGGCCGTCCGGTCACTGGCCCGGGCAACCGGCCCTTGAAGTCGCTGTCGGACATGTTGAAGGGCAAGCAGGGTCGGTTCCGTCAGAACCTGCTGGGCAAGCGCGTGGACTACTCGGGCCGTTCGGTCATCGTGATCGGGCCCAATTTGAAGCTGCACCAGTGCGGCCTGCCCAAGCTCATGGCGCTGGAGCTGTTCAAGCCCTTCGTCATGAAGCGCCTCGTCGACGCCGAGCTGGCCCAGAACATCAAGTCGGCCAAGCGCATGGTCGAGCGGCGCCGGCCCCAGGTGTGGGACGTGCTGGAGGGCGTGATCCGGGAGCACCCGGTGCTGCTGAACCGCGCCCCGACGTTGCACCGTCTCGGGATCCAGGCCTTCGAGCCCGTCCTGGTCGAGGGCAAGGCCATTCAGGTCCACCCGCTCGTCTGCACGGCCTTCAACGCCGACTTCGACGGCGACCAGATGGCGGTCCACCTCCCGTTGTCCGCCGAAGCCCAGGCCGAGGCCAGGGTCTTGATGTTGTCGGCCAACAACATTTTGTCGCCGGCCACCGGTCGCCCGATCACCGTGCCCACCCAGGACATGGTCTTCGGCGCCTACTACCTCACCCTGCGGGTCGAGGAGGGCGTCGGCGCGGGTCGATCCTTCCGCCACATCTACGAGATCGAGGCCGCCTTCGAGGCCGGCGACGTGGGGCTGCAGGTGCCGATCACCCTGCGTCCGGCACCGGGTTCGACACTGGACGGCCGCCTGACCGCCGCCGGCGTCGAGCCGGGGGAGGACGGGGTGCTGACGTACGAGACGACGCCGGGCCGTGTCTTCTTCAACGAGGCGCTGCCCGAGGGCTTCGCGTTCGTGAACGACGTGGTGGGCAAGCGCAACACGCCCATCGGCGTGATCGTGGAGGAGCTGTCGGCCAGCTACGCGAAGAACGTCGTGGCCGCGAGCCTCGACCGGATCAAGGCGCTCGGCTTCCGTTTCGCCGCCCAGTCGGGCCTGACCATCTCCATCAACGACGTGCAGACGCCGCCCGACAAGGCGGCCATCCTCGACCGTTACGAGAAGGAGGCGGAGAAGGCGGAGACGCAGTTCAAGCGGGGCATCATCACCGACGACGAGCGGCGCCAGAAGGAGATCGAGATCTGGACCTCGGCCAACTCCGAGGTCGGACGGGCCATGGAGGCCCAGCTGGCCACCATCGCCTTCAACCCACTCGACATGATGGTGGACTCCGGTGCCCGAGGGAACTCGCAGCAGATCCGCCAGATCGCCGGCATGAAGGGCCTGGTGTCCAACCCGCGTGGCGAGATGATCCCCCGGCCGATCAAGTCCTCCTTCCGTGAAGGCTTGTCGGTCCTGGAGTACTTCATCTCGACCCACGGCGCCCGCAAGGGACTGGCCGACACGGCGTTGCGCACGGCCGACTCGGGCTACCTGACCCGTCGACTGGTCGACGTGGCCCAGGAGCTCATCATCCGGATCATGGACTGCGGGTCGACCCGCGGCATCTGGATCGAGGGCGTGGCCCCCGACGGTCCCGGGCACCGCAACTACCTCGAGACCCGCGCCTTCGGCCGTCTCTTGACGGAGGACGTCAAGCTGTCGGACGGCACCGTCTACCCGGTCGGCACGCTGCTGCTCGACGACGCCATCGCCGCCCTGCGCGACGACCCCGCCGTCGACCGCATCCGCGTCCGCTCGGTGCTCACCTGCGAGTCGCCCCAGGGCGTCTGCGCGGCCTGCTACGGGTTGTCGCTGGCGACGGGATCGATGATCGAGCTCGGCGAGGCGGTCGGCGTCATTGCCGCCCAGTCCATCGGCGAGCCGGGCACGCAGCTGACCATGCGGACGTTCCACACCGGTGGTGTCGTCGGTGAGGACATCACCCACGGCCTGCCCCGGGTGGTCGAGCTCTTCGAGGCCCGCACGCCCAAGGGCGCCGCGGTCCTGGCCCACCACTCCGGCGTGGTCCGGGTGGAGGACGACGAGACCGGTCGCCGCATCACCGTGGTGGCCGACGACGGCACGGAGGACTCCACGTTGGTGGCCGCCCGGGCCCACCTCGAAGTCACGGACGGCGAGGAAGTCGGTGCGGGTGACGCGCTGGTCGAGGGCCCCAAGGACCCCAAGGAGCTCTTGGAGGTCAAGGGCATCCGCGAGACCCAGCAGTACCTCGTCGAAGAGGTGCAGAAGGTGTACCGCGACCAGGGTGTGTCGATCCACGACAAGCACATTGAGCTGATCGTCCGCCAGATGCTGCGCCGCGTGCTCGTGGCGGAGCCCGGCGACGCGCCCTTCCTGCCGGGCGAGCGCGTCGACAACCAGATCTACGCCGAGGTCAACCGCACCCTGGTCGAGGACGGCAACGTGCCGGCCGAGGGTCGTCCCGAGCTGATGGGCATCACCAAGGCGTCGCTGGCCACCGAGAGCTGGCTCTCGGCCGCCTCCTTCCAGGAGACGACCCGGGTGCTGACCGAGGCGGCCATCGAGGGCCGCAGCGACCAGCTCTTCGGGCTCAAGGAGAACATCATCATCGGCAAGCTCATCCCGGCCGGTTCGGGCATGGAGCACTACCGGGACATCCGGCTCGAGATGCCCGATGCCGAGGCCATGCCCTTCTGGGCCACGGGATCCGGCGAGTCGGACACCGAGGACCTGGCCAACTGGCTGCGTGACATGGGCGAGGGAATCAGCGAAGACCCCTTCGACTCCTCCATCGACGCCAGCTGGCTGGGTGCGGCTCCGACGGCCGAGGACGCCTTCGGGAACCCGATCACGGTCGCCGATGGCGGGAACGGCAGCGCGGCTGCGGCTGCGGCTGCCGCTGCGGCGCCTGACGCGGCGCCCGAGACTGGCGCGGCGGAGGCCGGGGCCTAAACTTCCCCTCGTTGGAGGGGCGAGGACAAAGGGGAGGTCCGTTGGTGGGAGCGCGCGTGGTAGCTGACGTCGATCCCCCCGACGGCGGGCCGATTGCCGGCGATGGTGCCGGCGCCGGGGCGGGGGCAGGAGCTGGGGCGGGTCACTACCGCCTGTCGCACCTGCGCGCGCTCGAGGCCCAGTCGATCCACGTCTTCCGGGAGGTGGCGGCCGAGTTCGAGCGGCCGACGCTGCTGTTCTCGGGGGGCAAGGACTCCATCGTCATGCTGCATCTGGCGCGCAAGGCCTTCTGGCCGGCGCCGGTGCCCTTCCCGGTCCTCCACGTGGACACCGGGCGCAACTTCGAGGAGGTGCTCGAGTTCCGGGACCGCCACACGGCCGCGCTCGGCGTGCGCCTGGTGGTGGCCCGGGTGCAGGACGACATCGACGCCGGCCGGACGGTCGAGGACACGTCGCCGGGGGCCACGCGTAACCGGCTGCAGACGCCGACCCTGTTGCGGGCCATCGCGGAGGGCCGCCACGACGCCGTCTTCGGCGGGGCCCGCCGGGACGAGGAGAAGGCCCGGGCCAAGGAGCGCATCTTCAGCTTCCGCGACGAGTTCGGCCAGTGGGATCCGAAGAACCAGCGCCCCGAGCTGTGGAACCTCTACAACGCCCGGCACAACAAGGGTGAGCACATCCGGGTCTTCCCGCTCTCGAACTGGACCGAGCTGGACGTGTGGAACTACATCGGCGACGAGGGGATCGACGTCCCGCCGATCTACTACGCCCATCGGCGTGAGGTCTTCCAGCGGGACGGCATGCTCATGGCCGTCACCGAGCACCTGGCGCCGGAGGTGGACGATCCCGTCTTCGAGACCATGGTGCGCTTCCGGACGGTCGGCGACGCCGACTGCACGGGCTGCGTCGAGTCGATGGCCGAGACCGTCGACCTCGTCATCACCGAGGTGGCGGGCACACGGCTGACCGAGCGTGGCGCCACCCGGGCCGACGACCGCATTTCGGAGGCCGGCATGGAGGATCGCAAGCGGGAGGGGTACTTCTAATGCCCGAGCTCCTGCGCCTGGCCACGGCCGGTTCGGTGGACGACGGGAAGTCCACCCTGATCGGCCGGCTCCTCTACGACGCCAAGGGCATCTTCGAGGACCAGCTGGAGTCGATCCGTCACACGAGCGAGCAGCGCGGCGGCACGGAGACGGACCTGGCACTGCTGACCGACGGGTTGCGGGCCGAGCGCGAGCAGGGCATCACCATTGACGTGGCCTACCGCTACTTCGCCACGCCCAAGCGCAAGTTCATCATCGCCGACACCCCCGGGCACACCGAGTACACGCGCAACATGGTCACGGGGGCCTCCAACGCGCACCTGGCCCTGATCCTGATCGACGCCCGCAAGGGGGTGATCGAGCAGACGCGCCGCCACGCCTTCCTCTCCTCCATGCTGGGCGTCCCGCACATGGTCGTGTGCATCAACAAGATGGACCTGATCGACTGGGACCAGGAGGGCTACGAGCGGATCAAGTCCGACTTCATGGAGTTCGCCGCCCGCTTGAACGTGCACGACATCACGTTCATCCCGGTGTCCGCACTGCGCGGTGACAACGTGGTGCAGCGATCCGAGCACATGTGGTGGTATGACGGCTCGCCGCTGTTGAGCCACCTGGAGTCCGTCTACATCGGCAGCGACGAGAACTTCATCGACCCCCGCTTCCCCGTGCAGTACGTCATCCGCAGCCAGACCCCGGAGAACCCGGACTTCCGCGGCTACGCGGGGACGGTGGCCAGCGGCGTCCTCCGGCCGGGGGACGACGTGCTGGTCATGCCGACCGGGACGACGTCGCGCATCGCCTCCATCATGACGGCGGACGGCGAGGTGGCCGAGGCGTTCCCGCCCATGTCCGTGGTCATCACACTGGACGACGACATCGCCGTGTCCCGCGGCGACATCCTCTGCCGGCCCAACAACCACCCGACGGTGTCGCACGACATTGAGGCGACCGTCTGTTGGATGGACGATCGCTCCTCGTTGGCCGAGGGACGCTCCTACCTGCTCAAGCACAGCACGCGGACGGTGCGGGCCATAGCGCAGACGCTGCACTACCGCCTCGACATCAACGGACTGCACCGCGACGAGGCGGCGCCGAACCTCGAGCTCAACGAGGTGGGGCGCGTGACGTTCCGCTGCACCGAGCCGCTGCTCGTCGACGACTACACGACGAACCGCTCCACCGGGAGCTTCATCATCATCGACCCGACCACCAACGCCACGGTGGGTGCGGGGGTCATCCGGGTCATCGCCACCGCCCACGCCAGCCCGAATGTGGTGCGCCACGACGGTCGGCTGTCGCGGCTGGACCGCTTCGCGGCGCTGGGGACGTCGGGGGCCACGGTCCTGTTCACGGGCCTGTCCGGGGCGGGCAAGTCGACGTTGGCCGCCGGGGTGGAAGAGGCGTTCGTGCGCACCGGACGGCCCGCCTTCCTGATCGACGGGGACAACCTGCGCCACGGGCTCAATGCCGACCTCGGCTTCTCCGACCGCGACCGCACCGAGAACGTGCGCCGGGCCGGCGAGGTGGCGGCGATGTTCGCCGAGGCGGGATCCCTCGCGCTCATTGCGCTGATCTGTCCCTTCGAAGAGGACCGCCACTTCATCCGCGCGCTGCACGAGCAGGCCGGCCTCGCCTTCGCCGAGGTGTTCGTCGACACCTCCATCGAAGAGTGCGAGCGCCGGGACGCCAAGGGCCTCTACGCCCGGGCGCGGGCCGGGCAGCTCCCCGGCTTCACCGGCATCGACTCCGCCTACGAGGTGCCGGCCCGTCCCGACCTGGTGGTCGGTCCCGAGGCGGGATCGCTGCCCGAGCGCATCTCGCTGGTGCTGGGACTGCTGGACGACCTGCTCCGCTAGCCGGAGTTCGAACTGGGTACGTCGGCACCCCTTGCCTGAGGCCACCAGAATGGTGGAGACCCTAAAGAGGAGCAGTCTCTGATGCCCGGTGTATTCGTGGTTACCGACAGCTCCTGCGACTTGGAGCAGGACGACATCGACCCGTTCAAGATCGAGATCGTGCCCCTCACAATCCGATTTGGGAGCGAGGAATTTACCGACCGTCGGGACCTCAGCGTCGAAGACTTCTACCAACGGATGGCGAAGACCGAAGATCTCCCCCAGACGGCCTGCCCACCACCCGGAGCGTTTGAAGAGGCCTTTCGCAGGGCCATCGACGCTGGCGCCGAGGCGGTGCTCTGTCTCACCATCTCGAGCGAGTTGTCAACCACATTTCAGTCAGCCCTCACCGCGGCCGCCGCCTTCCAGGGGCCGGTCGTCATCCATCTGGTGGACAGCCGGACGGTGTCCAGTGGGCTCGGCACTCTTGTGATCGAAGCCGCCAAATTGGCGGCCGCGGGGGCCGACATCGACACGGTATTGCGTCGAGTCAGCGACCTCATCACCCGCACGCACGTGATTGCGGCTCTCAACACTTTGGAGAACCTGAAGAAGGGTGGGCGCATTGGGGGCGCGACCGCAATGGTGGGCTCACTGCTCTCGATCAAGCCGGTGATCGACCTTACCGGTGGCACCGTCTACGAAGCCGGCAAGGCTCGGACTCGCAAGAGGGCGCTGCAGATGCTGTGTGATCACATGAACGCCGCGGGGCGGATCGAGCACGTTGCAGTCATGCATTCCGGCGCGGCTGACATCGACATCTTTCTCGACCTCATTGCCCCCCGGTTTCCTCGAGCGGCCATTCGGATCGGCACGTTGGGTGCCGTCGTCGGAGTGCACGGCGGCGCCGAGATAATCGGTGTCAGCTGGATTGCCGCTACCTAGGCAATCTGGGTACCCCCTCAGGTAAGGGGTATCAGCGGCGATCACCTGTTTCACCGAGCGCCGCCGAAGGTGCTGGTGCGACCGGGCTGCCTACTCCTGAACCAGCTCGATGAGCGTCCCGAACGAGGTCTTGGGATGCACGAAGGCCACCGTCGTCCCCCGCGAGCCGGGGCGCGGGGCTTCGTCGATCACGCGGCCGCCGGCGTCCTTGACCGCCTGCAGCGCGACGGCGCAGTCGTCGACCCGGTACCCGACGTGGTGCAGCCCCTCGCCTTTGTTGGCGAGGTACTTGGCGACCGGAGAGCTGTCGTTGATCGGGGTAAGCAGCTGCACGTAGGAGTCGGCTACCTTGAGCAGCGCCTCCTCGACCCCGTCGGACTCGACCCGCTCGCGGTGGTCCACCGTGGCGCCGAAGACCTCGGCGTACCAGGCGATCGCGGCCTCGAGGTCGTTCACCGCGATGGCCACATGGTCGATCTCGGTCAGCAGGGAATCGCTCACGCGCCGTGCCTCCGGAACAAGGTGATGCGGTCCTCGCCGACCTTGGCCCGCAACTCGGGATCGTCGATGCCGAGGCCTTCCACGGGTGCCAGGCACAGCACGCCGATCTTGCCCTCGTGCAGGTTGTGGTGGACCTGGTACGCCGCCTCGCCGACCTGCTCGAGCGGGTAGACGGCGGAGAGCGGCGGGAGCACCTTGCCGTCGGCGATGAGCTGGTTGGCGTCCCAGGCCTCCCGGTAGTTGGCGAAGTGTGAGCCCTTGATGGTCTTGAGCTTCATCCAGAGGTGGCGGTTGTCGTACTCGATCATGTAGCCAGAGGTGGCGGCACAGGTGACGATCGTCCCGCCGCGCTTGCAGGCGAACACCGACGCCCCCATGGTCTGGCGTCCCGGGTGCTCGAAGACGATCTCGGGCTCCGCGCCGACCAGTCCCCGGATGTCCTTGCCGAGGCGGCGCCACTCCGACTCGTCCTGGGTGTACTCGTCGGCCCAGAAGCGGTAGCCGGCGGCTCTGCGGTCGATCACGGCTTCGACCCCGAGGTCGTTGAGGAGCTTCACCTTCTCGGGCGACGACACGACGCCGATGGGCGTGCCGCCGCCGTTGAGCACGTGCTGCACCGCGTAACTGCCGAGGCCACCGCTGGCCCCCCACACGAGCACCCTGTCGCCCTGCGTCATGCGGGCCCCGTTCGGCGAGACCAGCATGCGGTAGGCGGTGGAGTTGCACAGCGCGTTGATGGCGGCCTCCTCCCAGCTGAGGTGGGCCGGCTTCGGCATCAGCTGGTTGGCCTTGACGACGGTGAGGTCGGCCAGGCCGCCGAAATTGGACTCGAAGCCCCAGATGCGCTGGTTCGCCGCCAGCATGGAGTCGTCGTGCGCCGACGGGTCCTGATCGTCGACGTAGTTGCACTGGACCGTGACCTTGTCGCCCACCTTCCAGTTGCGCACCGCCGAGCCCGTCCGCAACACCACGCCGGCGGCGTCGGAGCCGACCACGTGGTAGTCGAGGGCGTGGCGGGCGGCCCACGGCCCCTCCTTGGCGAGGCGGTCGAGGAAGCCGAACGTGGGCAGCGGCTCGAAGATGGACGTCCAGACCGTGTTGAAGTTGATCGACGACGCCATCACCGCTACGTAGGCCTCGTCGGGGGCCAGCTCGGGCAGCGCCACCTCCTCGACGTGGAGGGACCGGCGGGGGTCCTTGTCGGAGGACTCCAGGCCCTCGAACATGTCGACCTCGCTCCGCTTGACGATGGCGGCGCGGTAGGAGTCGGGCAGGGGGAGTGCGGCCAGCTCATCAGGGCTGGCGCCGTCCAGGGCAGCACGCAGGATGTCGCTCATGTGACCCGACGATAGTGGCCCAATAAGATGGGGTTTCCGACTGGTAACCAGACCGGCGGGAACCGGAGGTGCAGGAATGGCCGAGGCCGTCATCGTCGCAGGGGCTCGCACGCCCATCGGAAAGCTCTCGGGTGCATTGGCCGGCTTCACGGCCATGGACCTGGGCGGATTCGCCATCGCGGAGGCGCTGTCCCGGGCCGGCGTGTCCCCCGACCAGGTTGACTACGTGCTCATGGGCCAGGTGATCCTGGCCGGCCAGGGCCAGATCACGGCGCGCCAGGCCGCGGTCAAGGGCGGCATCCCGATGACCGTCCCGGCCAACACCATCAACAAGGTGTGCCTCTCGGGCCTCAACACGATCTACCTGGCCGACCAGATGATCCGGTCCGGCGACGCCGAGATCGTGGTGGCCGGCGGAATGGAATCGATGACGCAGGCGCCGCACCTCCTGCCGGGCGCCCGGGCCGGCTTCCGCATCGGCGATGCCACCCTGGTCGACTCCATGATGTACGACGGGCTCACCGACTCCTTCGACCACATCGCCATGGGGCTGTCCACCGAGCAGCACAACGACAAGGTGGGCATCACGCGTGAGCGGCAGGACGCCTTCGCGGCCGCGAGCCACGAGAAGGCCGCCGCCGCAGCGAAGGAGGGCCGGCTGGCCGAGGAGATCGTCCCGGTGCAGGTGCCCCAGCGCAAGGGCGACCCGCTCCTCTTCGACACCGACGAGGGCGTGCGCCCCGGAACCACGGCCGAGTCGCTCGGTGCGCTGAAGCCGGCGTTCAGAAAGGACGGCACCATCACGGCCGGCAACGCGTCGCAGATCTCCGACGGGGGCGCGGCCGTCGTCGTGATGTCCGCCGCCAAGGCCAAGGAGTTGGGGATCACGCCGCTCGGCGAGGTCGTCGGGTACGGCATGGTCGCCGGGCCGGACAACTCGCTGCTCACGCAGCCCTCGCGGGCCATCCTCAAGGCGGCCGGCAAGGCCGGCGTCGACGTGGCTGCCATCGACCTCTTCGAGATCAACGAGGCCTTCGCCGCCGTCGGCCTCGCCTCGGCGGACGACCTGGGCATCGACGAGGACAAGATCAACGTCAACGGCGGCGCCATTGCGCTGGGTCACCCGGTCGGCATGTCGGGCACCCGGGTCGCGCTCGACAGCACTGCTCGAGCTGCGTCGCCGCGGCGCCTCCTCGGCAGCCGTGGCGTTGTGCGGCGGCGGCGGCCAGGGCGACGCCGCCATCCTGCGCTTGTTGGGCTAGGACGCTGCCGGGAACGGCGGGATCATGATGGCCACCAGCTTGGCGGTTCCGCCGGCCACGTCGGCCCAGTGGTCGAGGTCGAAGGAGTAGACGCCGAGCGCGCAGGTGGGGAAGCCGTGCCGCACCACGCTGGCGAGGCCCTTCTTGTCGCGGGCCGACAGGAGGCCCTGCGAGAGCGATTGCGCTGTGGGGTTGTGGCCCACGACCATGACGGCGTTGACCTCGTCGGGCAGGGACCGCACGACGTCGAGCACCTCTTCGGGGTCGGCCGCGTAGAGGCCCTTCTCGAGCCGGCACTCCGGAGGATCGGTGACTCCGGCCAGGACCAGCTCCGCCGTGGCCGCCGTGCGGGAGGCCGGTGAGACCAGCGCGATCTCTGGCCGCGGCACACCCTTGAGGCTGGGTCCGAGCCCCTCGCCTGCTCCGGCGAAGAGGCGTCCGAGGGCGGTGGCGTCGCGTCGGCCCCGCGGGGCCAGAACGCGGTCGAAGTCGGCGCCGCCCGGGGGCGGGTCGGTCACCGTCTTGGCATGGCGCAGCAGCCACAAGGTGCGGCGCGCCCTTGTCTTGGTGGCCATCAGCCCAGGGCAAAGGCCGCGTGCAGGGCGCGGACGGCCCGTTCGACGTCGTTCTCGGCCACGATGCACGAGGTCCGGATGGTCGAGGTCGAGATCATGTCGATGTTGATCTTCTCGTTCGCCAGCGTCTCGAACATGGTGGCGGCGATCCCGGGGTGTGACTTCATCCCCACCCCGACCAGCGAGACCCGGGCCACCTCCGCGTCGGCCGTCACGCCCGATGCGCGCAGCTCGTCGGCGTGCACCTGGGAGGTCTCAACGGCGACCGGCAGGTCGGCCGTCGGGACCGTGAACGAGATATCCGTCGTCCCGTGGGTGGATGTGTTCTGGACGATCATGTCGACGTTGATCGACTTGTCGGCCAGTGCTCGAAAGAGCCGGGCCGCCACGCCGGGGCGGTCCGGGACCCCGCTCACCGTGACCTTGGCCTCCGAGGTGTCGTGGGTCACTGCGGTGACGACAGCGTCTTCCATTTCTGCATCCTCCTCCACCACCCAGGTGCCCGGCTCCCAGGTGAAGCTGCTCCGCACATGCAGCGGGACGTTGTGGTTCCGGGCGAATTCGACGGCGCGCAACATCAGGACCCGCCCACCGGTGGCCGCCATCTCGAGCATCTCCTCGAAGGAGATCCGGTTGATGCGGTGGGCCTCGGGCACGATCCGGGGGTCGGCCGTGAACACCCCGGTGACGTCGGTGTAGATCTCGCAGGCGTCAGCGTTGAGGACGGCGGCCAGCGCAACGGCGGTGGCGTCGGACCCGCCCCGGCCGAGGGTGGTGATCTCCCGGGCGGCCGAGACGCCCTGGAAGCCCGCCACCACGGGCACCTTCCCGGCGGCCAGCGCCTCGCGCAGGCGGTCCCCTTTGACCTCTCGGATCTTGGCCCGGGTGTGGTCGTCGTCGGTGATGATGCCCACCTGGCTCCCGGTGAACGACGACGCGTCCACGCCGAGATCGGCCAGGGCCATCACCAGCAGCGCCATGGAGACGCGCTCCCCGGTGCTGACGAGCATGTCGTACTCGCGGGGCGGCTGGGTCGCGCTGACGGAATTGGCCAGGTGGATCAGGTCGTCGGTGGTCTTCCCCATGGCGCTGACCACGGCCACGACCTCCGTGCCCTGCCGGAGGGTGCGGGCGATATGGTCGGCCACGGCACGGATCCGGTCGGCGTCGCCGACCGAGGTACCCCCGAACTTCTGGACGACCAATGGCATCCGGATGAGGCTACAGACTGCGCACCGGCCCGATCGCCCCCGGGTGCCTTCTGGGGCACCCGGGTGGCCCTAGGGCCACCTGCCCCGATGGGCGATCCAAGCCTGCCCCCTGAATTGGGTAGGGTCTCGGGCCGTGCCCAGCGAGAAGAGAGCCCGCCAGCGCGCGGCCAGAGAGGCGCGGCTGGCCGCCGAGGCTCAGAACCAGAAGCGCCGCAAGCAGATCCGCAACGGCATCATCATTGTGGTCATCGCTGCGGTGATCGTTGGGATCGTTTTCCTGGTCTCCGGCAACAACAACCCCGTGGCCTCCCAGTCCAACGTGGACAAGACGACCACCACGATCGCCGGGAAGAGCGCCGACGCCAAGCTGCAGGCCCAGGCCAACGAGTTGGCGGTCAAGGCGGGCTGCCCGGCCAGCACGAAGACGACCGTGAACACGCAGAAGTACTCATCGGCCCCGGCCATGACCATCGACACGTCCAAGGCCTATACCGCGACGGTCGTGACGACCGCCGGCACCTTCGACATCGCACTTGACGCCAAGACGGCCCCCATCTCCGTCAACAACTTCGTGTTCCTGGCCGACAAGGGCTACTACCACTGTGTGATCTTCCACCGGGTCATCCCCGGTTTCATGGACCAGACCGGCGACCCGACGGGCACCGGGGACGGCGGCCCCGGCTACACGATCCAGGACGAGAATCCTCCCAAGGCCGCCAGCGCGTCCGATCAGTACCCGCTCGGCTCGGTGGCCATGGCCAACACGGGCCAGCCAAACTCGGGCGGCAGCCAGTTCTTCGTCGTCTCGGGGCCGCAGGGCGAGTCCCTGCCCAACAGCTACGCCCTGTTTGGTTCCGTCACGTCGGGTATGAACGTGGTGGACAAAATCAACCAACAGGGTTCCGCCGCCGGCGTCCCGCCCGACGTCACGCAGCGCATGCTCTCCGTCACCATCCACGAAAGCTAGGACCGCCGCCATGGCCACACCGACCCCGCCCGAAGCCGACGGCTCGAGCCCCCAACAGCGCAAGTTCGACGAAGAACCGCCCATGCTCATTGACACGAACAAGCGCTACGTGGCGACGATGGTCACCTCGCACGGCACGATGGTCATCGCCCTGGACCCCCTGGCCGCGCCGAAGGCCGTCAACAGCTTCGTCTTCCTGGCGCGGTACCACTACTACGACGGCATCGTGTTCCACCGCATCATCCCGGGCTTCGTGCTGCAGGGCGGCGACCCCACCGGGTCGGGCTCGGGCGGCCCCGGCTACCGCTTCGCAGACGAGCTGCCTTCGGAAGGCCGCTACCAGCTCGGCTCGCTGGCCATGGCCAACGCGGGGCCGAACACCAACGGCAGCCAGTTCTTCGTCATCAGCGGTCCCGACGGGGCGCGCCTCCCTCCGCTGTACTCGCACTTCGGCGAGGTCGTCACCGGGCTCGACGTCGTGGAGAAGATCAACAACGTGGGAAGCCGCTCCGGGACGCCGACCGAGCAGGTCGTGATCGAGAGCATCACCATCGAGGAGAAGGACTAAGGACCTCTCCGGGGTGTCAGTCCGACGCCCCCGACCTGGGTGCGCCCGTGACCCTGGTCCACAGTGTCGAAGGGCGCGACGTCATGACCCGACCCGTGGGGCCGGTGAAGGTGAGTTCCTCATTGG
Organism: uncultured Acidimicrobiaceae bacterium; assembly: GCA_963731065.1. Classification (GTDB taxonomy): domain Bacteria; phylum Actinomycetota; class Acidimicrobiia; order Acidimicrobiales; family RAAP-2; genus Bog-473. The sequence continues at coordinate 178,488 of CAVSUH010000008.1, forward strand.
CGTTGCCCGAGACGGTCCAGCCTTGGTTGCTGTGCACCAAGTGATGGTGGTGCAAACAGGTGAGGGCCAGATTGTCGAGATCGGTGCGGCCATTGAGTTTCCACGGCACGACGTGGTGGACATTGGTGAAAGTCACGTTGGCACAGCCGGGGAAGCGACAATGTCGGTCCCGGCGCTTGACCTCTCGGCGTTGCGCCTGGGTCGCGAACCTTTTGGCCCGGCCCTCGTACATGGTGTGCCCGACATCGTCGTCGACCGCCACCGCATAGGTGGCGTCACAGGCGATCCGCTGCACCGTCTCGCCATCGATCAGGCCGTGCCCCTCGAGTTCGCCTGCGAGGCCGGACGTCTTGCCTGAGTCCTCGACCAGGGCGGCCAGGGGAACGTGAGCGACCACGAAAAAGGGACTGCCCTTCTTGGTCGTCTCTGCGCCTGAGGAGCGGATCAGCTCCATGAAGGCGTCAGCGCGACGCTGGTCCAAGGGTGTCTCTCCGTCAGAGGGGATCTCTTCAAGAAGGGCGTGCAGTCGGGTCTTGGCCTCGACGTAGGACTCGGGCGGCAGCTGGGCCGAGATGGTGCGGTGCTCGTCGTTGAAACGCACGTAGCGCCGCTCGTGATCAGAGCGCGAGTGCGCGGGCGAAGAGGCTCTCTCGAGCTCAGCGGCCGAGCGGGCGATGTCAGCGAGCTCACGCACCGAGTGCTCCTTGGCCTGGTCGCAGAGCTCGCGGTCGCTCTCGGGAGTGGCCGCGTCGGCCAGCACCCGGACCTTGTCGAAGGAGATGTCCCCGGCGAACAGCGACCCGACGAGCTGAGGGATGTCCCACGCCTTCTCACCCACATGGGCGTACGTCCGGGCCGTCGGTGTCGAGACCCCGAAGCGTTCTGCGGTCCAGGACTCGAGGGAGGTCGCCCCCTCATCGCGAAAGGCCTGGCGCCGGTCGTACTCGCCCAAGCGGACGAGGAATCTTGCCTGGGCCGCGCTCATCTGGCGGAAGTCCTCTTCGAGACCAGACGTCAGCTCCTCGTTCGACTCGGCCGCGACTTCACTGATCAGGTCGGCGCCGACGGTGTCGGTGAGGGTCGGCGGCATCGAGGGAAGAACGGTCGAGCCCGCCGGGAGGGAGCGCGCAGAACCGGGCGGTCAACCCAATCCGAAGTTCAGCCTCCGAGCGCGCCCAGCCCCTCGGTCTGGGACCCACCGACGAACACGGTCGGGGTCCCCGCTCCCTCGGAGTGCCAGGACCCCTGCCCGTCCCTGATGAGCGCCGTCCGGGCCGGGAGCGCCACGACGGGCAGCGCCGCCGGCGCCATGGCCACCGTCCGCTCGAGCTTCTGCCCGTGGGCGTCGTCGTGCTCATTGCCGAAGTGGGGGACCACGGTGAACGTGTCGACCAGGCCCAGTCCCAGCGTCAGCGCACCGCCGCGGGGGTCGGCCATGGGGTCGGTCAGCACCATGGCACCCGCGCCGGCCCCGGCCACCACGGCCCCGCCCGCGAAGGCCTGCAGGAGCGCCTCGAAGACGGCGGACCGCTTGAGCACGGCCCGCAGGTGCAGCGGTGAACCCCCCGAGAGGTAGATGAAACGGGCGCCGGCCAGGGTGGCCGCCATGCCGGCGTCCTCCGCCGAGGCCCGGTCCACCACCATGAGCCCCTCGACCTGGGCGCCCAGCGGCTCGAACCACTCGGCGGCCCGCAGCACGACTCGCTCGGGGTGCTGGTAGGCGGCAGCGGTAGGCAGCACGACCACGTCGGTGCCTCCCGAGGCCTTCAGCAGGGAGGCGTCGAAGGAGCAGCCCTCGGTCCATTCATCGCCCCCGACCAGGGCCAGCGTGCCGGTCGTGTCCATGGCGCCACTCTTGCATGCCCGACACCCCCCACTCGCTTCGACGCCCGTGGTTACCGACCGGTAAACTCGGCGCCCATGTCGATCACACGGGTGGGAATCGTCGGTTCGGGCATCATGGGCGCGGGCATCGCCGAGGTGGCGGCCGCCAACGGGCATGAGGTCGTGGTGCGCAGCCGGAGCACGGCGGGGGCCGATGCCATGGCTGCGGGCCTGGCGCGCTCGCTGGCCAAGCAGGTGGAGAAGAGCAAGCGCACCGAGGAGGAGGCGGCCGCGATCTCGGGCCGGGTCCACGCCACGACGCACCTCGGTGAGCTGGTCGACGTCGACCTGGTCATCGAGTCGGTGGTGGAGGACCTCGGCGTGAAGAAGGACCTCTTCGCGGAGCTCGACAGCATCTGCAAGCCCGAGACGATCCTGGCCACGAACACCTCGACTCTCCCGGTGGTGGAGATGGCGATGGCCACCAATCGCCCCGACCTGGTGTGCGGGATCCACTTCTTCAACCCGGCGCCCGCCATGGCGCTGGTCGAGGTCGTCCGGCCCATCACGGCCAGCGACGCCACCGTGGCGGCGGCCGTCGCCTTCGCCGCCGCCTGCGGCAAGGATCCCGTCGAGGTGAAGGACCAGGCCGGCTTCATCGTCAACGCCTTGCTGTTCCCCTACCTCAACAACGCCGTGCGCCTCCTCGAACAGGGAGTGGCGAACAGGGAGGGCATCGACGCCGCCATGAAGGGCGGTTGCGGGTTCCCCATGGGCCCCTTCGCCCTGCTCGACCTCGTCGGCCTCGACACGTCGCTCGCCATTCTGGACGCGCTGTACGAGGAGTACCGCGACCCCAACTACGCGGCGGTGCCGCTGCTGCGCCGCCTGGTCACCTCCGGGCAGCTCGGCCGCAAGACCAAGAAGGGTTTCTACGACTACAGCCGCTAGCGCGCGGTGAGGCCGTAGACCCGGGCAGAATGGTGGTGCACCCCACTCGTCTGGAGGTGATGTGAATGGCTGACGACCCACAGCAGCGTGATGCGCCGTGGGTGATGCGCACCTACTCGGGCCATTCGACCGCGCGCGCCTCCAACGAGCTCTACCGCACGAACCTGGCCAAGGGGCAGACCGGCCTCTCCATCGCCTTCGACCTCCCCACCCAGACCGGCTACGACCCCGACGCCCCCGAGGCCGCGGGCGAGGTCGGGAAGGTGGGAGTCCCCGTGGCCCACCTGGGCCACATGACCGAGCTCCTCGAGGGCATCCCCGTGGAGAACATGAACACGTCCATGACGATCAACGCCACGGCGGCGTGGTTGCTGGGCCTCTACGTGGCCCATGCACAGGACCAGGGTGTCGACCCCGCGCTGCTGTCGGGCACGACGCAGAACGACATCGTCAAGGAGTACCTCAGCCGCGGCACCTACATCTTCCCGCCGGGGCCGAGCCTGCGGCTCACCGTGGACACCATCGCCTACACCGTGCGCCACGCGCCCAAGTGGAACCCGATCAACGTGTGCAGCTACCACCTGCAGGAGGCGGGTTCGACGCCGGTGCAGGAGATCGCCTACGCGCTGGCCACCGCCATCGGCGTGCTCGACGGCGTGCGCGCCTCGGGCAAGATCGAGGAGTCCGAACTGCCCGCCGTGGTCGGGCGCATCAGCTTCTTCGTGAACGCCGGCGTCCGCTTCGTGGAGGAGACCTGCAAAATGCGGGCCTTCAACCAACTGTGGGACCGCATCTGCCGTGAGCGCTACGGGGTCGAGGATCCGAAGCTCCGCCGTTTTCGCTACGGCGTGCAGGTGAACTCCCTGGGGCTGACCGAGCAGCAGCCCGAGAACAACGTGCAGCGCATCGTCCTGGAGTCCCTCGGCGTCACGCTCTCCAAGAGCGCCCGGGCCCGCGCCCTGCAGCTGCCTGCTTGGAACGAGGCGCTCGGGTTGCCGCGGCCGTGGGACCAGCAGTGGTCCTTACGGATGCAACAGGTGCTCGCCTTCGAGTCCGATTTGCTCGAGTACGGCGACATCTTCGAGGGATCCGTCGTCATCGAGGCCAAGACGGCAGAGCTGGCGGAGGCGGCCACGGCGGAGCTGGCCGAGGTGGAGGAGCTCGGCGGGGCCTTCGAGGCGATCGACGAGCTGAAGCGCCGTCTGGTGCGCAGCCAGGCCGAGCGGGTCCGGCGCATCGAGTCGGGCGAGCAGAAGGTGGTCGGCGTCAACTGCTTCACCGAGACGGCGCCCTCGCCACTCCTGGGGGACGGCGAGTTCGACAACGTCCTCCGGGTCGACCACCACGTCGAGGCCGAGCAGATCGAAGAGGTGGGGCGATGGCGGGCCGACCGCGACGCCGCGGCGGTGCGCGCCGCTCTCGACGAGTTGCGTCGGGTCGCCAACGACGACGGTCCGGACGGCAACATCATGGAGGTGACGATCGCGCTGGCGCACGCCGGGGGCACCACGGGGGAGTGGGCCGGCGCGCTGCGCGAGGTCTTCGGCGAGTTCCGGGCGCCCACCGGCGTCAGCGGCGGCGTGGGCCGGCGCGGCGACGACCTGGGGCTGGCGCCCGTCCTGTTGCGCACCAAGGCGCTGGCGGAGCGTACGGGCGGCCCGCCGCGCCTGTTGGTGGCCAAGCCGGGCCTCGACGGCCACTCCAACGGGGCCGAGCAGATCGCGGTGGCGGCACGCGACGCCGGCTTCGAGGTGATCTACCAGGGCATCCGGCTGACCCCGGCCCAGATCGTGGCGGCCGCCCTCGACGAGGACGTCGACATCGTCGGGCTGTCCATCCTCTCGGGTTCGCACATGGAGCTGGTGCCCGACGTGCTCGACCGTCTGCGCGCCGCCGGCAGCACGGCGGCCGTCGTGGTGGGGGGCATCATCCCGCCCGAGGACGCCGAGCTCCTCATCGGCAAGGGGGTGGCGTCCGTCTACACGCCGAAGGACTATTCCTTCGACCGCATCATGGAGGATCTGGTGTCGCTGGCCGAACGCCAGCGCGCCGCCACTGGCGAGTGAGGCGCGCCATCTCGCGCCACGTCACCGCAACGGCGCCCAACGAAATCGCCTGCACTCGGAGGGCTTCGGGCACGTCGTAGTGGTTCAGCGCCTCAGATCGTCGGTGGCGCTGAAAACCCTTACGGGGGATCCCGAGCGCGGCCGCCATGGCGTGCAGCTCCTCGGGGTCGTCAGCCAACAAGTGCGACCAGCGGTCGGTGCGATCACGCACCGTGGCCCGCTGGCGCCAGTCGTCGACGTAGACGGTCAGCCGCGGGCCCAGGGTCGGGTCCGGCTCAGCGGCACGGGCTTGTTCCACCAGCGGCCGCTGAAGCGCCACGGCTCGTGCACGGGGTCGTGCTCGTCGGCCGGTGCGGGCCGGGGCCAGGCCAGCTGTACGGCGGCCGTGATGGCGGCCAGCACGGCCGGGTCGGGAGCAGGGCGAGGACGCAGGGCCAGCTGCTCCTCGTCGATGGACAACGTCACAGCGGCACGTTGCCATGCTTGCGCTTCGGCAGCTCCTCGCGCTTGGAGGCGAGGATGTCGAGGCTGCGGTTGATGACGGCGCGCGTGTCGGCCGGGGAGATCACGTCGTCGATGTAGCCGCGCTCCGCCGCGATGTACGGGTTGGCGTAGCGCTCCGTGTACTCGTCGATGAGCTCCGCCCGGCGGCGGGCCGGGTCGGCCGCCTCGGCCAGCTCGCGCCGGTAGACGATCTCCACCGCGCCGTTGGGCCCCATGACGGCCAGCTCGGCCGAGGGCCAGGCGAAGGCGAGGTCGGCACCGATCGACTTGGAGTTCATGACGACGTAGGCGCCGCCGTACGCCTTGCGCGTGATGATCTGAATCCGCGGCACGGTCGCTTCGCAGTAGGCGTAGAGGAGCTTGGCGCCGTGGCGGATGATGCCGCCGTACTCCTGGTCGGTGCCGGGCATGAAGCCGGGGACATCCACGAACGTCAACAGAGGGATGTTGAAGGCGTCACAGGTGCGCACGAAACGCGACGCCTTCTCCGACGAGTCGATGTCGAGCACGCCGGCCAGCACGGCCGGCTGGTTGCCCACGATGCCGACCACGCGGCCGTTCATGCGGGCGAAGCCGCAGGTGATCGACATGGCCCAGTGGCGGTGCACCTCCATGTACTCGCCGTCGTCGACGACCGCCGTGATGATGCGCTTCATGTCGTAGGGCTGGTTGGGTGACGTCGGCAGGAAGTCGATGAGCTCGGTCACCTGCCGGTCGGGCTCGTCGCCGCTCAGCTCGATCGGCGGCTCCTCGAGGTTGTTGGAGGGGAGGAACGAGAGGAGGTGGCGTACGTCGTCGAGGCAGGCCTTCTCGTCGGGCGAGACGAAGGTGGCGACACCCGACTTGGTGGCGTGGCTCATGGCGCCGCCGAGCTCTTCGAGGGTGACGTCCTCGCCGGTGACCGTCTTCACCACGTCGGGGCCCGTGATGAACATGTGCGAGGTGCCCTGCACCATGAAGATGAAGTCGGTCATGGCCGGTGAGTAGACGGCGCCGCCGGCGCAGGGCCCCAGGATCACGCTGATCTGGGGGATCACGCCCGACGCCGTCACGTTGCGGTGGAAGATGCCGCCGTAGGAGTGCAGCGAGACGACGCCTTCTTGAATGCGCGCCCCGCGCCGTCGTTGAGCCCGATCATCGGGACCCCGGTGGAGGCGGCCAGGTCCATCACCTTGTGGATCTTCTCGGCGAAGACCTCGCCCAGGGCACCCCCGAAGACGGTGAAGTCCTGGCTGAAGATGCACACCCGCCGGCCGTCGATGGTGCCGAAGCCGGTGACCACACCGTCGGTGTAGGGCCGGTTGTCCTCGAGCCCCATGCCGTGGGCCCGGTGCCGGGCCAGCATGTCGAGCTCCTGGAACGACCCCTCGTCGAGCAGGTACTCGATCCGCTCCCGGGCGGTGAGCTTGCCCTTGGCGTGGTGCTTCTCGACCGCACGGGGGCTACCGGCGTTGAGTGCTTCGTTCTTGCGTTCGGCCAGGTCGGCCAGGCGTTCGGCCATGGAATGTTCCATGCGGCTGAGGCTAACGCTCCCCGGGTACCGCCCGAAATTGGGACCGTAAGTCTCCAGAGTGGAAGTCGTTCTAATTCCGAACGCAAGAAACCTGGTCTGACCAGGAAAAAAAGCTCGAGGCCCGGGGCCGGTTGCCCTGGGGTTCGGCCCAACCGCATTGGGGGGACACGGAATGCCGCTTCTGGAAGTGGCGCAAGCCGAGGTTCGATTCGGCGGCGTGCACGCGCTGCGCGGGGTCAACCTCACGGTGGAGGCGGGCACCGTGACCGGCCTCATCGGCCCCAACGGAGCCGGCAAGACCACGTGCTTCAACGCCATTTGCGGCCTCCAGACCATCAACTCCGGTCGGATCTCCTTCGACGGCACCGACATGACCGGGCTCAAGCCCCACAAGCGGGCCCGGCTGGGTATCGCCCGCACCTTCCAGCGGCTCGAGATCTTCGGCTCCCTCTCGGTCCGTGAGAACGTCCTGGCCGCCGCGGAGATCCGCCGCCGCTGGTCGCACGACCGATCCAACGCCGGCGCCAACGCGGACGCGCTGCTCGCCCTCGTCGGGCTGACGCCGCTGGCCGGTCGGTCGGCCGACACCCTGCCCACGGGGCAGGCGCGCCTGCTGGAGCTCGCCCGGTCGCTGGCCACGCGGCCGCGTCTCCTCCTGCTCGACGAGCCGTCGTCGGGGTTGAGCGACACGGAGAGCGAGGAGCTCGGCGACCTGCTCTGCCAGCTGGCGGACGGCGGCATGGGGGTCCTGCTCGTCGAGCACGACATGGAGCTCGTGATGCGGATCTGCACCAACATCCACGTCCTCGACTTCGGTGCCGTGCTCATGGCGGGGACCCCCGCCGAGGTGCGGGCCGACGATCGTGTGCGCGCCGCCTACCTGGGGTCGGCCGACGATCCCGAGGACGAGGACGAGGATGCCGAGGCGGAGGCAGCGGCCGCTGCAGCTGCAGCTGCGCACCCTGACGATGTAGCGAGCGAGCTCGCGGTGGTGGCCCGTGGCTGAAGCCCCCGTCCTGGAACTGCGGCGGGTCCACGCTGCCTACGGGCAGATCGAGGTCCTCCACGGGATCGACCTCGCGGTGGCCAACGGGTCGGTGCTGGCGCTGCTCGGACCGAACGGGGCCGGGAAGTCGACGACGCTGCGCGTGGCCAGCGGGCAGATGGAGCCCACGAAGGGGTGCTTCCACGTCCTCGGGCGCCACGTCAACGGCATTCGGCCCGACAAGCTGGCCCGGGCTGGCCTGTGCACCTTGCCCGACGGGCGCGGCATCTTCCCCAACCTGACCGTCACCGAGAACCTCCGCCTGATGACCTTCGCCGGCCCGTCCCGGTCGCACGTGGAAGAGATGGCGTTCGGTCGCTTTCCCCGGCTGCGGGAGCGGCGCCACCAGGTGGCGGGCACCCTGTCCGGTGGCGAGCAGCAGATGCTGGCCATGGCCCGCACGCTCAGCGTCGAGCCCGCCGCCCTCCTGCTCGACGAGATCTCCATGGGCCTTGCCCCGATGATCGTCGCCGAGCTCTACGGCCTGGTGGCCCAGATCGCCGCCGAGGGCGTGGCGGTCATTCTGGCCGAGCAGTTCGCAGCGACCGCGCTCAGCGTCGCCACCGACGTGGCCGTGGTCGTCCAGGGCCGGATCGTGGCGTCGGGCAAGCCCGACGATCTGCCGGACGACCTGGCCGACACCTATCTCGGGGGTGCAGCGGCATGAGGTTGTTCCGCCGCCTTCCGGTCGTGGGCGCCGCCGCCATCCTCCTCGTCATCGGTGGCTCCGGGCTGCTGGCCGCCGCGTTCTCCGACGGGCCGGCGGGCGCCGACAGCACGCTCGGCGGCTTCACGGTCACCTCGCTGGCCGAGGCGGTCACGGCCCAGTACGAGCAGCCGAACTTCCCGCTCCCGGCCACGCCGTCGCTCGAGTTCGACGAGGGCTACGCCTCCACCTCCGACAACTTCGGGCCGAGCGGGACCGCCACCGCATCGAGCCTCTACCCGGGCCAGGTCGTGGCGAACGCCGGCCCCGAGCTCGCCCTCCTGGTGCCGGGAGCGCCGCTTCCCCCCGCTCCGGTGTGGCCAGCGCAGGCCACCAGCGAGTACCCGCAGACGCCCAACTCGGGGTCGACGGACGAGCCGGGCGTGAACATGGACGCCTCCAGCACGACGAACGGCAACACCGCCAGCGCCACCCTCGGCGACGATGCGGCGACCGCCGGCTCGAACGGAGCCGACCCGACGCTGCAGGCGCCCTCGAGCTCGGGCAACCCGCTCGCCGGTTCCTCCGCCATCATCGGCATCGGCAACATGTCTGCGACGTCGTCGTCGCTGGCGCCCAGCACGACGGCCAACGCCCAGGCCAGCGCGACCGACAGCGGCATCTCACTCCTCGCCGGCTTCATCACCATCGGGAGCGTCACGTCGACGGCGACGGCCAAGTCGGACGGGACGACGGGCACGCTCACCGGTTCGACCGTGGTGCAGAACGTCGACATCGCCGGCGAGCAGGTGACGGTGAACAGCAGCGGCATTCAGGCCGCCGGCCAGAGCACGCCGCTGTCCCTCCCCATCTCGTCCATCAACACACTGCTCGGCGAGCTCGGCATCTCCCTGTCGGTCACCAATCCCACCGACAAAGTCAGCGGGCCCTCCGCCAGCCGGACGCTCGACGGGCTCAAGATCTCCATCGACCTCAAGACCCTCGACTCGGCGGCGAACACGTTCGCCACGCTCCTGCCTGCTTCATTGACGTCGCAGCTCCCGGTGGCGCTGCCCGACGACCAGCAGCTGACCCTCGACTTCGCCACGCTGCAGGTCAGCTCGACGGCCTCCCCGGCCTTCGTCGCCGGCAACAGCGGCAACTCCGGCGCAGCCTCGTCGTCCTCCTCCGCCCCGTCGACCCCTTCGGCCGTGTCGAGCGCGGCCGTCGCCGGCAACTCGGGCACCGCCGGTACCGCCGGCACCACCGGCAGCTTTGGCACCGGCAACACGGGCACCGGGGGCACGTCGGACGGGAGCACCCCGACCGGATCGACCGGGGGCTCGGGCGGCCCGACGTCCACCGCCTCCGAGCCGACGTCGGTGATCGCACCGGCCTTCAAGGGGATCGGGGCGGCCCTTGTCCTCCTCGGGGTGCTCGCCGCCTGCGCGCTCGCCTACGCCTACAGACGCGCCGGTGACGCAGCCGGCGTCATGGGCACCTCGTGTGCCGACGGCGACCCGCTCATGGAGCGCTTCTCCGCAACCGCCGACGACCTCTCTGACTTCGGAGGAACGACCTGATGAAGATGAAGGATCTCTTTGGACGATCGTCCACGGACCCCGGCCAGCTGACGCGGGTGACCGGGTTGCCGGGCGACACCGGGCTACCGGGCGATGCCGTGGCCCCGGCGGTGCCGGGGGTGCCGTCGGTGCGCACGGTGCCGCCGGCCTCCGAGCAAGAGCCGTCTACACCGGTGCCGACGCGCCTGCAGCGCCTGGCCGCCGCCATCGACCGGGCCCGTCCCGGTCGCAACGGGCGCAACGTACGCAAGTGGTTGGAGATGATCGGCATGTGCCTCATCGTCTTCGGCTTCGTGTGTATCCTTCTCGGCTGGTACGGCGCGGCGCACAGCCCGTACCTGTACCAAGAGGTGCCGTACCTCATCTCGGGCGGCCTGCTCGGCGTGGCCCTGGTCATCGGTGGCGGCATCTTCGTGCGCAGTGCCTGGAGCATGCGCCAGGTCGAGGAGGACCGGCGCAACGCGCTGGCCATCGTCCGCTCCGTCGACCGGCTCGAGCGCATTCTGCGCAGCCTTGACGAGACCCGCCGGTCCGACAAGGACGAGTACGTCGGGTGAGTTCCGACCCCGCTCCCATGCACCGGCGCCCGTCGCGCCAGCACATCGCCGTGGCGCTCTCCATAGTCGTCCTCGCGTTCCTGGCCTCGGCCTGCGGGTCCCGCCTCGACGGCAATCAGGCCGCCCTCGCCCGGGGCTCGGCCGGGGGGAATGGTCAGGCGCTCGGCGCAGCGGGCAACACCACGACGACGGTCGCCGACGCGTCCTCCACGACGTGCGGGTCGACGCCTTCGAGCAGCACCACGACCACGGCCAAGCCCGGCTCGACCTCGACCACCACCAAGTCGAAGGCAACGACGACGACGACCGCCAGCACCACGACGACCACGGCGCCCTGCAATAGCGGCGGCAGCGGCAGCGGAGCAGTCCTCGCATCCGGGGGCACGCCCGGCTCGGCCGGTCATGCCGGCACCGGCCCTGGCACGGCGGCAGCCGCCGGCGGCGGCGCGGCCGCCGCGGGCGCGGACGTCGGCCGCAGCTCCCTGCGGCGCCAACGGGAACCTCACCCCGGCGGGAGGCAACGGCGGGGCCACCGGCCCCGGGGTCACCGCGAGCACCATTGAGGTCGGCAACATCGCCAGCATCAGCGGCGTGGCACCCGGCCTGACCCAGAGCGCGCAGCAGGCCACCCAGGCCTGGGCCGCCTACGTCAACAGCACCGGCGGCATCTGCGGCCGCCAGGTCAAGGTGCAGCCCTTCGACGACGGCAACGATTCGGGGACGAACTACGCCGACGCGCAGCAGGCCTGTTCGGCCGACTTCGCCATGGTGGGCAACGCCTCGGGCTTCGACGACGGCAGTGCGCAGGCCGTCAGCGCCTGTGGCATCCCCGACATGGCGGCCGAGGTCTCGACGGCTGCCGCCGGCAACACGGCCGACATCTTCGGGGCCAGTCCCGGCAACGCCCACTACTGGTCGCTCGGCCCGGCCAACTACCTGAAGGCGACCTACCCCAACGCCGTGACCAAGGCGGCCATGATCTACCTCAACGTCTCCGCCACCCAGACGCAGGCGGCCAACGAAACTGCGGCGTACACCGGTGACGGCTTCCACTACGTGTACAACACGTCGACGACGCCGACGAACGCCAATTACGCCGCCAACGTGCAGGCCATGCAGAGCGCCGGCGCGCAGTACGTGACCGAGTACTCCGACGCCTCCTCGGCCGAGCGGCTCCTCCAGGCCATGCAGCAGGCCAACTACGCGCCCCAGGTGGTCGACTGGTTCTCGGAGGAGTACTCGCCCCAGTTCGCCCAGCAGACCGAGCCCGAGTCCAACGGCGATCTCGTGCTGATGTCGGCCACCGCCGCCTACTCGGAGGCGAGCGTCAACCCCGGCCTCCAGCTCATGGAGAGCTGGATGAACCGGGTGGCCGGGTCCGGCAACTGGCACCAGGACATCTTCGCCATGCTGGCCTGGTCCGCCGGCCTCGCCTTCGAGCAGGCGGCCAAGGAGGTGGGCCCGGACCTGACCCGCGCTGCGCTGATCACGAAGATCCAGGGGATCACCAGTTGGACCGGTGGCGGCCTGACGCCGCCCGTGAACATCGGGCAGAAGATCCCGTCGAAGTGCTTCTTCTACATGAAGATCGAGAACGGTGCCTTCGACCGCGTCTACCCGAGCGCCCCCAACACGTACGACTGCAACAGCGGCTACGACCAGTACTAGGACCAGGACCAGGACCAGGACGCCCCCGACCAGTGCACGCATTCCTCGAGTTCACCGTCATCGGCATCGTCCTCGGCTCGGCCTATGCCGTGGCCGCCAGCGGCCTGGTGGTCACCTACGCCACGTCGGGCATCTTCAACATCGCCCACGGGGCCATCGGCATGTTCATGGCCTTCGTCTACTGGCAGCTGTCGGTCGGGTGGCACATGAACACCGGCCTGGCCTTCGTCCTGACCGTGTTCGTGCTGGCGCCGCTGCTGGGCGCCCTGGTCGAGCGGGGCGTGATCCAGTGGATGGACCCGCGCAACGTGGCCACCGCGCTGGCGGTGACGGTCGGGCTGACGCTGCTCTTCTTCGGATTGGTCAACAGCTACATCTGGCCGCCGACGGCCCGGGTGGTGCCCCAGTTCTTCGGGTTCAGCGGCTTCACCTTCCTCGGCGTCAAGATCACCTGGGAGGAGGTCATCACCGTCGGCGCCGCCGTCGCCATCGCCGTCGGGCTACGCCTGTTCCTCTACAAGACCCGGACCGGCATCGCCATGCGGGGTGTGGTGGACAACCGGAGCCTGATCGGGCTCTTCGGCGGCCGCTCCACCAGGCTGTCCACGCTGAGCTGGTCCATCGGGGCGTCACTGGCCTCGGTGGCGGGGATCCTCGTGGCCCCGAGGTTGCAGCTGCAGCCCCTCATCCTCACGCTGCTCGTCATCGACGCCTACGCGGCGGCCGTCATCGGGCGCCTGCGCAGCCTGCCCATGACCTTCCTCGGCGCGCTCGTCGTCGGGCTCGCCTCGTCCTACGCCGTCGGCTACATCCCGAGCACCGGGTTCTGGTCCTCGACTCCGGTGCAGGGCACCCTCACGCTCTCGGTGCCCACGGTCATCCTCTTCATCGCCCTGCTCACGCTGCCGATGGACCGCATCCGCAGCGGCAGCCCGCAGCGCCACGTGCCGCTGGCCCCGGCCAGCTTCCTGCGCTCGTTGCAGGGCGGCGTCCTCCTGGTGGTGGCGGTGGTCCTGGCCGTGAGCTTCATGAATCCCGGCAACGTGGTGAAGCTGGGCATCGGCCTGGCCTTCGGCCTCGTCTGCCTCTCGCTCGTCCCGTTGACGGGCTGGGGCGGCTACGTGTCCATCTGCCAGCTCACCTTCGCCGGGCTGGGCTGCTACGCCATGTACAAGTTCGGCGCCGGCGGCTCCCTGCTCGGCCTGCTCATGGCGGCGGTCATCGCCGGCGGGGTCGGGGCGGTGATCTCGTTGCCGGCCCTCCGTCTGCGCGGCCTCTACCTGGCGCTACTGACCATGGCCTTCGCCAGCCTCATGGACAACGCCTTCTTCCCGTGGTCGGCCGTCTTCGGCTTCGACGGCTCGGTCCCCATCCACCGGCCCGACTTCTTCGGCCTGAACGTGAGCTCGGACAAGGCGTTCACCATCTTCTTGGGGGTGGTCTTCGCCCTCTTCTCCATCGCCCTCCTGGCCCTCCGGCGGGGGCCCTTCGGCCGGGTCCTCGTGGCCGCCAAGGACTCCGAGGCGGCCTGCGCCACCCTCGGCCTGTCGCTCACCACGACCAAGCTGGCCGTCTTCACCCTCTCGGCCGCCATGGCCGGGGTCGCCGGGGCGCTCTTCGGGGCGGCCCAGGCCGTGGCCGGCGGCACCGACTTCGAGATGTTCGAGAGCCTGCTCATCCTGGCCGTGGTGGCCATCGGGGGGGCATCGGTCTGCTCGGGGGCCCTGGCCGGCGGCCTGGCGGTGGGCTTCGTGCCGGGCAATGCCCAGGACGTCTTCATCGGCGCCGGCACCGTGGCGCTCGCCTTCTACCCCGACGGGGTCCTGCCCCTGGCCTACTCCCGCGTCAACCGGTGGTGGAGCGGGCTCTGGGCTCCCCGCAACGCGCCGGCCCCGGCACCGGTCGAGGAGAGGCCCGGTAGGCTCGCCGGTACCCGGGCGGCCTGAATCAGGGCGGTGACCCGCCCGGCGGGCGGAATCTGGCGCGCCGCGATTGTAAGAACCCCAGGCAGCCGCTATCATTGAATCCCTGCCATGTGCGGCTTCGGCCGGCGCGCCAGCGCCATGCATATGGGATTCACATTCTGATTAGCGAGAGGTAGCGCGTGCCCACAATCGCCCAGCTCGTCCGCAAGGGACGGCAGGCCAAGGTGACCAAGACCAAGACCCCGGCCCTGAAGGGCGCGCCCCAGCGGCGGGGGGTGTGCACCCGCGTCTACACGACCACCCCGAAGAAGCCGAACTCGGCCCTGCGCAAGGTGGCCCGTGTGCGCCTGTCCTCGGGCGTCGAGATCACGGCCTACATCCCCGGGGTGGGCCACAACCTCCAGGAGCACTCCATCGTCCTCGTCCGCGGCGGCCGGGTGAAGGACCTGCCGGGTGTCCGCTACAAGGTCGTGCGCGGAGCGCTCGACACCTCGGGCGTGCGCGAGCGCAGCCAGGCCCGCAGTCGCTACGGCGCCAAGAAGGAGTCCTAGGCATGCCCCGTAACGGACCCGCCACCCGCCGCGAGCTCGCGCCGGACCCCGTCTACCGCTCCGTCCTGGTCACCCAGTTCGTCAACAAGATCCTCTCCCGCGGCAAGCGCACGCTGGCCGAGCGCATCGTCTACAACGCCCTCGAGCAGGTGCAGGAGAAGTCGGGCGGCGACCCGGTGGCCGCGCTCAAGCGTGCCGTCGAGAACACCCGGCCCGAGGTCGAGGTCAAGTCCCGGCGCGTCGGTGGGGCCACGTACCAGGTGCCGGTCGAGGTGCGCCCCCGCCGCGCCACCACGCTGGCCATCCGCTGGCTGACCACCTACTCGCGTCAGCGCCGGGAGAAGACCATGGCCGAGCGCCTGGCCAACGAGATCCTCGACGCCTCCAACAACATCGGGGCCTCGGTGAAGCGCCGCGAGGACATGCACAAGATGGCCGAGTCCAACCGCGCCTTCGCCCACTACCGCTGGTAGTGGACCGCCACCGTCCCCGGCCCGCCATCACCATCACACCCACGATCACCAACACGAACACGGAATCACTGCACCATGGCTGAAGCCCTCCCCACACGCGACTTCCCGCTGGCCAAGACCCGCAACATCGGGATCATGGCCCACATCGACGCGGGCAAGACCACCACGACCGAGCGCATCCTCTATTACACGGGGCGCAACTACAAGATCGGTGAGGTCCACGAGGGCGCCGCCACCATGGACTGGATGGTCCAGGAGCAGGAGCGCGGCATCACGATCACCTCGGCCGCCACCACCTGCTCGTGGCGCGACAACTGGATCAACATCATCGACACCCCGGGCCACGTCGACTTCACCGTCGAGGTGGAGCGCTCGCTCAGGGTCCTCGACGGCGCGGTCGCCGTGTTCGACGCCGTGGCCGGCGTGGAGCCCCAGACCGAGACGGTGTGGCGCCAGGCCAACAAGTACAACGTGCCGCGCATCTGCTTCGTGAACAAGATGGACCGCATCGGCGCCGACTTCGAGCGCACCGTGGCGATGATCAAGGACCGCCTCGACGCCCTGCCGGCCGTCATTCAGCTGCCCATCGGCGCCGAGTCCGAGTTCAAGGGCGATTGTGGACCTGCTCGAGGAGAAGGCGCTCGTCTGGTCCTCGGACATGGGCGAGGAGTGGGAGACCACCGACATCCCCGACAACCTGGCCGCCGAGGCCGAGGACGCCCGCCACCAGCTCATCGACGTCGTGTCCAATTTCGACGACATCATCATGGAGAAGTACCTGGCCGAGGAGCCCATCACGGCCGTCGACCTGCGCCGCGCCCTGCGCACGGCGACCCTGGCCGCCGCCGTCGTGCCCGTCCTGTGCGGGTCGGCCTTCAAGAACAAGGGCGTGCAGCCGATGCTCGACGCCGTCATCGACTTCCTGCCCAGCCCGCTCGACCTCCCGCCCACCGAGGGCCACCGTCCGAACCACACCGAGGACCTCTTGGAGCGCAAGGCCGACGACGGCGAGCCCTTCTCGGCCCTGGCGTTCAAGATCATGACCGACCCCTTCGTCGGCAAGCTGACCTACATCCGGGTGTACTCGGGCACGCTGCAGAAAGGTGACTCGATCACCAACTCCACGAAGGACAAGAAGGAGCGGGTGGGCCGCATCCTCCAGATGCACGCCAACCACCGCGAGGACAAGGACGCCATCTTCGCCGGCGACATCATGGCCGTGGTCGGCATGAAGAACACGACCACCGGTGACACCCTGAGCGATCCGCGCAACCCCATCGTGCTCGAAGCGCTCGAGTTCCCCGAGCCCGTGATCCACGTCGCCGTGGAGCCCAAGACCAAGGCCGACCAGGACAAGCTGTCCCGGGCCCTCTACTCGCTGAGCGAGGAGGACCCCACCTTCCGCGTGCGCTCCGACGAGGAGACGGGCCAGACGGTCATCAGCGGCATGGGCGAGCTGCACCTGGAGGTGCTGGTCGACCGCATGCTGCGCGAGTTCAGCGTGGACGCCAACGTGGGCAAGCCCCAGGTGGCGTACCGCGAGACGATCCGCAAGACGGTCGAGAAGATCGAGGAGAAGTACGTCCGCCAGACCGGTGGCCGCGGCCAGTACGGCCACGTCGTCATCAGCCTGGAGCCCACGGGCCCCGGCGGCGGCTACGAGTTCATCGACAAGATCAGCGGCGGCGTCATCCCCAAGGAGTACATCCCCTCGGTCGACGCCGGCATTCAGGAGGCCCTCACGTCGGGCATCCTGGCCGGCTACCCGACCGTCGACGTCCGGGTGACGCTGACCTACGGGTCGTACCACGACGTGGACTCCTCGGAAATGGCCTTCAAGATCGCCGGTTCAATGGCGGTGAAGAAGGCGATCCGGGCGGCCAGCCCGGTGCTGTTGGAGCCAGTCATGGAGGTGACGGTGACGGTGCCCGACGATTTCCTGGGCGCGGTGACCGGCGACCTCTCCTCCCGGCGCGGCCGGATGGAGGGCATGGATCAGCAGGGGACGAGTCACGTCGTCAAGGCGCTTGTCCCGCTCGCCGACATGTTCGGCTACTCTACTGACCTGCGTTCGCGCACCCAGGGTCGCGCCACGTACACGATGCAGTTCCATTCGTACAACCAGGTTCCGGAGTCGATTTCCAAGGAAATCATCGCCCGGGCGCAAGGGGAGTAACCCCGATCCGCCCTGGAGCGGACCGGACAGTAAGTGCAAGAGATCGCAGACAAAAAGAGCGTCAGGGCCACCGTGGCCATGACAAGGAGCAGGGAGTAGCCAGGCGATGGCCAAGCAGAAGTTCGAGCGCACGAAGCCACACGTAAACGTCGGGACCATGGGTCACATCGACCATGGCAAGACGACGCTGACGGCCGCCATCACGAAGGTGCTCTCGGAAAAGAACCCGAACACGTCGTTCACGTCGTTCGACAAGATCGACGCGGCGCCCGAAGAGAAGCAGCGTGGCATCACGATCACGATCGCCCACGTGGAGTACGAGACCGACAAGCGCCACTACGCGCACGTCGACATGCCCGGCCACGCCGACTACATCAAGAACATGATCACCGGCGCCGCCCAGATCGACGGTGCCATCCTGGTGGTCTCCGCCGCCGACGGCCCCATGCCCCAGACCCGGGAGCACGTGCTGCTCGCCCGCCAGGTGGGCGTTCCCTACATTGTGGTGGCCCTCAACAAGGCCGACATGGTCGACGACGAGGAGCTCCTCGAGCTGGTCGAGCTGGAGGTCCGCGAGCTGCTGACGGCCTACGACTTCCCGGGTGACGACACGCCGATCATCCGGGTCAGTGCGCTGAAGGCCCTGGAGGGCGACGCCGAGTGGAGCGAGAAGATCGTCGACCTCATGGACGCCGTGGACTCGTACATCCCCGAGCCCGAGCGTGACGTCGACAAGCCCTTCCTGATGCCCGTCGAGGACGTCATGTCCATCACCGGCCGTGGCACCGTCGTGACCGGCAAGGTGGAGCAGGGCATCGTCAAGGTGGGCGAGGAAGTCGAGATCGTCGGCCTGATGGACACCCAGAAGACGACGGTGACCGGCGTCGAGATGTTCCGCAAGCTCCTCGACGAGGGTCGCGCCGGCGACAACATCGGCGCCCTGCTGCGTGGGACCAAGAAGGAGGACGTGAGCGCGGCCAGGTGCTGTGCAAGCCCGGCTCCATCACCCGCACACCCAGTTCACCGCCGAGGTCTACGTGCTGAACAAGGAGGAGGGCGGCCGTCACAAGCCGTTCTTCACCAACTACCGCCCGCAGTTCTACTTCCGCACCACGGACGTGACGGACACCATCACGCTGCCGGAGGGCACCGAGATGGTCATGCCGGGCGACAACACCAAGATGACGGTCGAGCTGGGCAAGCCCATCGCCATGGACAAGGGCCTGCGCTTTGCCATCCGTGAGGGTGGCCGCACCGTCGCCTCCGGCGTGGTCGACGAGATCCTCAA
>CAVSUH010000009.1:0-425347 GCA_963731065.1 uncultured Acidimicrobiaceae bacterium
CTACGACCCGGGCACAGGACAGTTCTTGAATGTGGATCCGGACGTGGATGAGACCGGGCAGCCTTACGTTTATTCCACGGATGATCCAGTGAACACAGCGGATCCGACCGGTACTTCTGGAGAAGGCTGGCCCACGCGAACCTAACCTTCTTGGAGGATCCAAACAGGCTCGTCGCCAAGGCTTGGACCACGGGGTGGGGGGTCGCTCAGAACCTGATCGTCTACGCCGATCTGTATCGATATGTACCAAACTGTCCCCTACGCTTCCTTGATGCCTATACGCGTGTGAGTCCCGGCCCGCGCAGGTACATAGCCGAAACCGATCCCAAAACGTATCGGACACAACCAAATTATGAGGGACTAACCCGCTACATTTTGAAGGTGACAGCGTACGGCTCAGTTAGCGGAGAAGGACATCCTGATAGTTACGAGGAGGTGGTTGACGGACAAGATGTTGTTGTTTGATGGAAATCCGACAAACGAAATGATCGTGCGGCTGGCGTTGTCGGGCTTGGACGGACAGATTCCCATTTCTGACCAATGGCCGCTGGCGAAGGGTCCTCAACTCCTTGCATTGGATGTAGTCGGTCACCAAGCGAGCGTGTGGGCAGCTCAAGTTGAGGAGGAAGGACGTTCGACTGAAGCGACTGTATGTCTGAACCGTGAAGACGGACAATGGAGTGCTCATGCTGTTAACCGTGAGGATGGGTTTTCTCAGCGCACACGGAGTGACCCTGCTTCACCTCTGCACGCTTGGTCGTTTCAGATTAGTTTTCGGGATCTCGAACCGAAAGGCGTTGCAGTCGTCTGGGGACACGCTAGCGCAGGGATCTATCAGGTTGCATCGGGGTTCGGCTTCGCAGAACCGCGGATAAGAGCCATCCAGAACACGACTGGATGCTTTCTCATTGTTCAAGAGGTCGATCAATCACAGGCAGCAACATTGCGTACGATCAGAGACATGCGTGACGATGCAGGCGAGCCCATCCTGAGAGCGTGGTCTCGTGATGGATCGGTCATAGATCTAGGAGGCGGTTTCCAAGTTCGGCGAAATGAAAAACTGTCGTCCTAGCAACTAGGCCCTAACTAACTTGGCTTATTTGGAAGTCATCGCCTTCCCGGCTGGTGTCGGTCAGTCACGACGGTTTTGTATTCATAGCTCATCGGTTAGGTGTCGGTGTTGGAGCTCCGACCGCTGAATCTCTAGTCGGACCCAGTCGTTCAATCTCTCCGGCGTAAGCATCCTGCCCGCCCTGCCCGGTCTCGCCCATATCGGGATCATCGCTCAAGAACTGTCAGTGGTGGGCCGTAGTAGCCGCCAACTAAGCATCGCCTCCAGGCACGAGTTGACCGCGGTGCAAGTCGAACTCGTACAGCAGTAGGGCGCTACTACGACCCGGCCACCGGGCAGTTCTTGAGCGTGGATCCCCTGGTCGATGCGACCGGGCAGCCCTATGCCTACGCGGGGGACGACCCGGTGGACGCAATCGATCCAAACGGGGAATCTGGTGTGGGTGGCCTTTTGTGTACCGGGATCACCCTCTTGGACCCTGTAGCTGGCCTGGCGTGCTCCGCTGCGGGTGGCGGAGGAGGACCTACCCTGCCGTCAGTTACACGGCCTGGTTTGCCAGAATGGGGACCAAAACGGAGCGGACCAGTTCCGGGCAGTTTCGCGGTTGTGAAGGGGGGTCTGGCTCCGCCGACTCTGGGTGGAGCGGAAAACTCAGGAATGGCGGGAGTAACCCTCTATGAGGCCGCCTCAGGAGTACCGAATAACAAGGTCCAAGCTACGACTGCAGCGACCATTGTCGCGGATGGCGGTCGGCTATCGTGGCAACCGGAGTCCAACGGGAAGTACATCAACAATCTCCATGTTGCGGTGGTGCTGGATTGTAAGAACCCGTTCAGTGAACCAGTGGCTAATCCAGTACCCAAATCCGAGCGGATCTCGTCCTGAGTGTCGGAGAAGCTTAATATGAGGCGCGTATGGAAATGGGGTCCGATTCTGGACGCAGTTTGGCCTAGCGATTGATTTCCGATCGCTCGCAATCAGGATGACAGAAGAACAAATCCTTGACCCGGTGCAGAGCCAGGCGGCAAATATGGTGGCGGAGCTGCTGCATCTAACAGACCTGAACCCAGCCGCGCTGTTCGGTCTGGCTGCGGAAACATTAGGTGCGTCTCGTTCAGGACTCTGCGTTGAACTCACAAGACTGGCTCCGTTGTCGAGGCGATCGATGGCGGTGTCCACAGTGGCAACACTCATTTTAGGGACGCAAGCGCTGGGTGAGTCTTGGTGGACCACGCCTCACGAGCAGATGGTAATTGAGCCCGACCTACGGTCGATTCGCTGGGAGGATCGAGGGCTACCTGATTCGTTGCTCGCCTCCAGTGATGGGCCTACGGTTGAGGAAACTCGCTCGACCAGTTTGGGGATCCTTCGTGACTGGATTTCGGACGATGTCGCAAATGACCGATGGGGTCGACCAATCGATTACGTGGATCTGAGCGACCCTCGCTGGAAGGACCGCGTCATTCTTCCCGCATCAGCGCGGCCAGGTGAGCGTTATGTGGCATCGTTCGATCCGGGGCACAGAATATGGATTGAGGTCGTGGAATGGAATGAGCCACCGGAACCCGAGGCGGAGCGCTTAGGCCTGAGAATCGGGAAGATTGGCAGCAGATTGGGGATTAGCGAGATCATCGACGTGAGTGAGGTTGGCTGGGCATGGGATATTGCCACCGATGTCGGACCAATAAGGTTGCCCGGAGAGGCTGTTGGAGGACCTGGTGATCCGTTCGATGCGCCCATCGAGAGGTCGTCATCCAGTCAGCTCTACAAATGGGCAAGCGTAAACGGCGCTGAACCGGCTCTCCTGGGTCGGCCTTGGACCAACAAAGCAGAAATCTGGACCGCGAGGTGTCGGCTGAGAATCGCCCATAGAGCCGGACAATGGCTTGATTTTGAGAGAGCTGTGCGTGCGATCGTTGACAGCGATGCCGACGAGCTGCGGGATGCCCTGCCATCATTGAATGTATGAATCACGCACGGCGGCTATTGCTTCCCTCAATCTGCAGCAACCATGACGTGTTGGATGAGTCTGAATAGACGGAGAGCCGGATCCGACGTTGGAATTCAGCTGAGACCTACGGCGTGACGTGGAGAATTCCAGCCGAGTGTAAGCCCACGATCCTGAAAGCCCTGCGGCTCCTCCGGATATCGAAAGGGACCATGTATCCGGATTTTGATGCTGCGAGAGCTGGAATGGATGAAACACTGCGTTTTGCCTGATTCGTTTCTCTGGCGTCGAGGCGCAGAAGCCGCCATCCTGAGCGCAGTTTGTCGCTGGCGATGGATTACGAACACCCGTTCGCTATACTGACGGGAGGGAAACCGGGTCGGCGGTCTAGTGAGGACAGGGGGTCCTTGTAGGTGACCATTTTCATTGCGGCCGTTCACATGGCTGGGGGAGATCAGCACGAACATGTCTCGCAGCTGGTGTGGGTATTAGAGGACAGTTATAAGAGCGGAATCAACCCGACAGCTAATCTTGTCAACTTCATCGAGAACGGCAACTCGGTGATGGTAGGAGATGGGGCCACGAAAGTTCCGGTCGGCGTCGTCAAGCCTCAGTACGGTGCGCCCTATTTGAGGACCTACGCGGACACGAAATGGATCGACAATCTTCTGGCACTGCCTCGATACTGAATAAGCGCAAGGTCGGACACCGAACGGATGAGATTTTCCTGGAGGACATCGATTGGCAGTCCTTGGAGTGGGGGCATCCAGCAGTAGTCCTCGAGGTCTTGTGCGCCGGCTTCGCTTACCCCTAGGACATGGCGCACGCGGCCCGTGCCGCCGGCCCTGGCACGACCGTTGTGGTGAGGCTCCAACCTTCCATCCTTCCCGTGTCCTCCAGTCGGCAGTCGTAGTAGCCGCCAACTCAGCATCGCCTTCAGGCACGAGTTGACCGAGAAGCGAGCCCAACCCGTACAGCAGTAGGGCGCTACTACGACCCGGCGACTGGGCAGTTCTTGAACGTTGATCCCGATGTCGCTGAGACAGGTCAGCCCTACGCCTATACCGGGGATGACCCCGTCAACGATACGGATCCGAGTGGCGACGTGACCACTCTGCCGCGTAAATGAGCAGTACATCGGTTGCGGCAAGACCACGTTCGAGTCCAACGACGGGATCGTCGTTGGCAGTCTTGACTACTATTGCAGTCCGCCTCGGCAGGACTACATTCGTTGGCAAGCTGGGTTCGGGAGGTATGGAATGGCAAGCATCGATTTGCCCGTATCAAACTACGGAACGCAGTTCTATCGCAACGGCGCACCCTATCTGCGTAGATCACAATCGAGCACTTCAACGGTCGATCCATATTACGGATTTCATGGAACAATCGGACGGTTTTCAACGGGAGTGGAATACACATTTGAGACATCGCTCGGTGGAGGACTGAAATTATGGATTCGGTGCTGGGTTTGAACATGTTTCGATCACTATTCCTTTCAAGCTGAGCAAGCATTAGGCAACCCAATCATCGGACTCGGACCGATCTCAGGTGGACTAATCGACGCCACGACACCTTGCGGTCTGCCGTCGTCTGGCCAGTTCGTATGAGTCTGGCTCTGCCGGGTGAAGGGGCGATCCTGCCAAGGACGGTGACGGACCGATACCTGGCTAAGGGCGGCCGATGGCTGGAGGTTGAGTTCGATGTTGATCTGGGCGAATTAATGCCGGGTCATCGCATAATTGCCCGCGGAATTGAACAGGGGCGCACGTTTGAACCGCCAACGGCTGGGCCCATTCGCGTCGAAGAAGCAGATCGCTTGCACTATGAGCACGTTCCCGGTCTCGATCCTGAATCTCCGATGCCTGACTGGAGGCTCATTGTTTCAGATGACCTCGGAACCGAATATTTGACCGATGACAGCGGTGCGTACGACGGGTACAGCGGAGGTCCGGCTACCCACGGCGTAAGGAACCTCGGAAACATTCCTCCCGAGGCTTCTCGACTTGTCCTCGAAGTACATCCTGCGACCTATTGGATACCATCCACACTTGGCGGCGGAGATTAATTATCGATCTTTCACTGGGTCTAGTTATTGAATGATCCAGGAGTGACGGCGATACACCACGCGCTGGCTCGGCGACGTCACCCAGGGTGCTATTTGCGTTGGCCGGTCCGTAGTAGCCGCCAACTAAGCATCGCCTCCAGGCACGAGCTGACCGAGAAGCGAGCCCAACCCGTACAGCAGTAGGGCGCTACTACGACCCAGGCACGGGGCAGTTCTTTAACGTGGATCCCCTGGTCGATGCGACGGGGCAGCCCTATGCCTACACGGGGGACGACCCGGTGAACGGGACGGATCCGATGGGGTTGTATTCATACACAGATGACTGGGATCTGGGGTCAATGAGTGCCACTGGATCGCCTGCAGCGATCATGAGCTACTTCCAAGAAAACCTGCAAAGCGTGTTTCCATTCTCGACTGGTGGATGCGCCGCTGTAGTGCTGAACGAGACCTGCGCGCTCGAATTCGGGGGCAAAATCAACCCTGTCGAAGTCACTCAGGTGACCGCAACGAGCTTCCAATTCACGGCCGAGCAGGGTCATATCGATCCTGCCGGATCCACTATCACGTTCTCGATCTGCACAATGAATGGGCAAAACTACCTACAGCAGTACGCAACGCGAGCACGGCCGCGCCATTGGTGAATCTCCTCTTTCCTTCCGTTGCCGATCGGCTCTGGTCGTATCAGGCCGAGAATCTGTCCAACGGAGTCGGGGGAGACTACAAGTCGCCATTTGACGACGAAAAGCCGTTTATCCTCGGAATTGG
The DNA here is from genome assembly GCA_963731065.1 of uncultured Acidimicrobiaceae bacterium. Lineage (GTDB taxonomy): Bacteria > Actinomycetota > Acidimicrobiia > Acidimicrobiales > RAAP-2 > Bog-473. The sequence continues at coordinate 5,851 of CAVSUH010000009.1, forward strand.
ATCCGCACTGAACAACTTGACTCCGGTCATCAATCCCGTCGTCAACGGGACTCGTGATGCGTGGAATGATCTGTCCCGTGGACTGGGCAGCCTGTTCTGAGTCTTTTCGGCTCCCCGATTCCTCTGGTTCGGTTCACCAGAGGAGCGATTGTCTGGCCTGCACCGAATGAGGGCGACGGATCGCGGCAATCGCATCGATCGCGCGACTCAGTTCTGGGTCCGCGCGACGGGTCGTAGGGTCTCGTTTGAGCGGGATCCATGGCTCCTGGGGCCAATGGGAGAATTGCAGATCATCGCTGATGATTGGGTCAAGCGTGAAGCGGAACGTAGAAATGCTGCTGTTGTGGACGGGGTGGGACTCCTCGGCGACATCAAGTTGCTCGGGGGAGATACCTTTGATGCTTTGGATTTGGCTGAGCCAGTTGTCAGCTTCTATGAGAACACAACCATCTGGAATATGGAGGTGTCGCACAGGTGGTTTCTGATCGCGTGGCCCGTTGGATGGCTCATTTCAAAGCTCTTTACCCAGCGATTGCAACAACTCAACTTTCCGATCACATCGTCGGACCGTGCGCACCCCATCGAGAGCAAGGTCTTATCCCTGCTGGCAAACGACGGGCAGGAAGTCGGAGTCGCATGGATGCGGACGATGCCATCAACGGGACAGTACGTCTACAGCGGGTGGTATGGAATAGCCACGCTTCCCAGCTCAGATCGCCCCCATTTGCGTGTGGTCTTTCCACTTCCCAATGGGAGCCTGATCGTTTTTCTGCGACCCGAGACAGGACCGAGCGGGGGTCTGGTCCTTGTGTCTCCTCTCGGAGAGTTTGGCGACCCTGGTGCCTACTTGGTTGTAGCTGGACCCGATGAGAAGTCCGGCTGGGCCCGTCGAGTTCCGATTGCTGAGCGATTCGACATAGGAGCCACTGGCGAGAGCGAGTTGTATACCGACCATTCCATTCGGTTGTGGCGAGTTCCGATTATTCGATTCAGCTATCGCCTCAGGCCGAATGGAAGAGCGACATAGCCGCCGATTAGGGACATGATTCAAGCGCTGCGTTGAAGCTCTGCCCAGCTATTTTCGACTACGACAGGTCGTGGACGTACGCTGCCGGTCGGTCCTCCGACACGCACATGAGTACACGCGGGACGCGCTTCGACTTCGATCGACGCGTTGCCCGGGTCGTATGTGATTCGTAGGCCCATCGTTTGACCGTAGATCGTCGCCCGCTGCTCGGGCGTCCCCGTGGTGAGCGAGCGCAGCACTTTGCGCTGGGAGGCCACCAGGGCCCCACACTCTCCGCGCCGAACCCGGGGAGGGTGCCTCCTACTCGGTTGCCTTTCGGTGCGGGCTCGCCATGCGGCGCCGGTGCTTGCTGATGACTCGGGCACCGGCGCTGCTGGCAGACCGGTGCGCCCCTCTACGGGGCTAACTGATGGAGTACCTCGACATTCCGACTACGTCGGTGAAGGCATTGTAGTCGCCAACCCATTTGAGGGCGTCAGTGGACAACGTGTGCTCGGCGGTACCCGTGGCGCCGATGGACGCCGCATCCTCACCCGCCACGCAATCAGCGCCAAGCTTCGCGTAGTCGACAATGAGGCCCGCTTCTAGCTGTCTCCCCCGCCCGGTCAATCCGAGGCCATGGAGCTTCTCGCCTTCCCCCAGGAACACGGCGCCAAGATTTGAGAACGCACCCGCCGCGGCTTTCACCTCAGCTTCGGATTCTTGAATAGCCTGGTTTGTTGCGTTCGACTGGGCCTGCTCATTTGAGGTGAACGGCTGCTCGGCAGTTTGTAGACACTGCTCTATCGCCGAGTAGTTCGCGCCCGCTGCCTGAACACATTGGTTCTCCTGTTGGTACTGGGGGCTGTCAGGAGATAGCTGCTGGGTACCTTGCTGGAGATTCTGCTGTTCTAATGCCCCGGCAGAACTGATCCCATTGTCGAGGGCCTGGTATCCAGCGGTGACAGCAGCCGTGATTGCTTGAAGTTGAGGGCCGATTTTGTGTTGTTGGTCGGATGTCACCGACTTCGCGAATGCAATCACTCTGTTGTGGGACTTCGATGCGGACGCGTAGGCGGACCCACTTCCGAGACTCGGAAGGATGAAGGCGGCGCTAACCACTCCAGCTACCAATCCGGAGCGCATCATCCGGTGCCGAAATCTCGCCACAGAAATGCTCCCTCCTACAGACCGCCCACCCCCGTCTGTTGTCGGTCATCTGATTGACCGGCTTTAGCGGGCGTCCGTGGGACAATTCGGTCGTGGCCCTAACGGTAGTTCGTGTGCGTCAGCTCCTCAGCTTCCGCGGCAGGCTGGTCCCACGCGTCCCGGGCCGAGCCACCGGACCAGACCGAGCTGCGGCTCGCACTCGACGGGGTGCTGCTGGAGCGTAGAAGGCTGGCTAAGAACCCGGGAGGCCGACCCAGCGGTAGCGTTGCCCGCGTGCCCCCTGGTGGACGTCCCTGCGTCGAGTGTGGGGAGCCGACGGCACGCATGGTGGGCGAGAGGATGGGAGGCAAGCTCCGCGCCCAGGCGATCTGCACCCAAATTCCTCGGTCCCTGCGACGAGTACGCCGATCATCCCCGCACGATGCCGCGCGCCGAGGCGGTCGATTCGGTCGCCTGCCCCGAGTGCGGTGCTCCTAAAGGACTCTGGCTTCCCGCAGATCGGCCCGAGGAGACGGTCCTGGGAGCCAGGCCGGGGCTGGCCGTGCGCGGCGGGATCGCCTTCTGCACCGAGTGCAAGGCGAACGTGAACTGGTATGGGCTGCCTGCGGCGCCGATGAACTGAGAGGAGGTGGCCGTGTCAATGAAGCGGGTGCCGCGCAATGGCTTGGTGGCGCTGGTGGGTCTGCTGCTCGCACTGACCCTGGCAGCTTGCAGCTCCGCCGGTGGCAAGTCGAGCACGAGCGGCACGACCACGCCGACCCTCGCTGGGAGCAACGGTCCGAGGGGCACCCTCCCGACAGGCTCCAGCGGTACAGGCTCCAGCGGGAACACTGGACCATCTGGGGTCGGAGGCTTGATCGCGGCACAGTTCCCCGTGTGTGCCCAGCAGGCGCAGACGTTGGCTACCTACCTGAACACGGGACTCCCGACGAGCAACGACCCGACCTACGGCGACGATCGGCAGGAGGTTCTGTCCCTCTCTGGCGCACAGCGGGCGCTCTACATCCGGCAACAGGCCGACGCCTACATCGAGCAGTGCGACCAGCAGCAGCAAGAGACCGAGACTCAAAATTCGGAGCAAGCTGCTGCGGCGTCCGCCGCCGCGAAGGCAGCAGCGGAGCAGCAAGCGGCAGAGCCCGCCTGCCACGCCGTCGGAGGCAGCGTCTCAGTCTCGACGGACGGCTCCTCGGTGACCTGTGGTGACATCACCTACATCGGGACAGACAGCGAGACGTACTACGGCGCAGACGCTCCGATGAGTCCCACCACCGGACAGTTCACTGGACCCCTTGAGACGGCAGGGATCGGGGCGACTCAGCAAGAGTGCACCTCCGGCGACTACCCGCTGGGCGGCAACGCGGCTCCGGGAGTTTGGAACAGCGCGGTGCAGGGGTGCCTTCCACCGTCGTGATCCCGACCTTTGCGAGCGCCATGGGAGGAGCAAGGGCGGCGGGAGGGGAGCGATACCTAAGCCGCTCTGGGCTGGACTCGACCCCTGAGCAGCGCCTGTGTACTAGGTGAGCTATACGCTCCTCCGACGCGCTGTGATGTCGCGAGAACACCATGGGCTGCTTTGCTCATGTGCGCGAGCACTCCGGGTCGCCACCCACCAGGTCATGGACGGTAATGCGCCATTCTACGGAATGGGCGCTTGAAGTTGGCCCGCCTGGCTGCGGGCCGTGAACGTCTCGGAAACCGTAAGTCAATGTGTCCCTACAAACGTCCCTACAACTCGGGAACTACCCGGATCCGGTTGCTTCCGTCTCCTTCCGTCGATGGGCGCGCTGACCTGCGGAAAACTTCCGGTTGGGTACTGTCCGGCTCCGTCGTTTCCGGCGTCTTTTCGGATTCCTAAACCGTGTGCGAACTTCGAATCCTTCCGGGGGCGCCGAGTGAGAGAGACCAGATCAGAGGCTGGATCTGCGTCACTTCATACACAACAAACTGCTACACCCCCTCCGTTCTTCGCCCGCATTCATGGCATCGCCAAAGGCGGTTGCATCATGGCTGCGATGGGGTGAGATCAAGGCGTCAGAGATCAAGAAGCGGGCGTCGTTGTCATCCTTGTGCCGGAGCTCATCGGCACGCACTTGAGCGGTGCAACACGCTAGCTGGGCAACAAGGTTGTCCTTCAGCTGAGTTCTCGGCACAAGTCAGATGATCAGTTCTGGCTTACCTTCTTTCACGAGGCCGGACACGTACTCTCTCCCTCACGACGCCGGGATGTTTGTCGATGCAGCTCAAACAACCGACGCAAACACCAATGCCGAGGAAGACGCAGCCAACCAATTCGCTCGAGACGTCTTGCTCCCAGCAGATGACTATCAAAGTTTTGTTGCCTTAAAAGACTTCGCCAGGGGTGCTGTGCGATCATTCGCTGAGCAGCAAGAAGTGGCTCGAGGGATCGTCGTCGGAAGACTCCAGCGAGAGAAGAAGCTTCCTCGGACTCATTTGAATGACCTCAAGAAACCCATTCAATGGCCGACCGACTTGGGCAACTGAAACCGAGAAGCGTCGCGGGTCGAGGGACAGGTTCCAGGAGGCACGTCGAGATCGTGGGATTCGACGGCTCCCCTTGCGCCGCCTCATCCTCGATCCAACCAAGGACGACCAGCGCATGCCCTGAGCGATGGCCCAGGTCTACCCTGTCTCAGACGCCAAGTCTCCGATGTCTTGAGACACCACAATTGGCGCCTCCGGCAGGACTCGAAATTCCGCCACCGGCTGCGGAGGCCGGTCTGGGTTGTCCTTGCCGTCTTGCAGGTCGACTCCAGTGCTCCTGAGCAGGCCCTCCCGTCCATGGGGTGCAAAACCGTCTGCCTCGTCGCACCCATTTGATTGCCAATTTGGATTGCCAGGGTTCACCCGGCCTTGACGCCACAACGCGCGTCCTCTAGGCTTTCACTATGGAAATAGGACAAAGGGGCAAGGATCCCAAAGACTCCCCCGCGGCGAACGCATCCCAAGGCGCCGGCAAAAGTCCTGTGTCGCCGATTGAGTTCCGGCTCGACCCCGCTTCAGGAGTGCCGACCTATCTCCAGCTCGTCCATCAGGTCGAGCACGCTCTGCGACTCGGCTACCTCAAACCGGGCGATCAACTGCCCAAGGTCCGAGATGTGGTCGCCTCGCTGGCCATCAACCCGAACACGGTGTCCAAGGCGTACCGCGAACTGGAAACCAAGGGTCTCATTGTGGGGCGCCCAGGCCAGGGCACATTCATCTTGGCCACCCTCAGCCAGGTTGCGCTCCCCGAGCTGACCGGACTTCGGCGATCCCTGCGGGGCTGGCTGGCCAAGGCCGACACGGCCGGGCTCGACGAGAGCGGCATTGCGGCACTCGTCGCAAGCGAGCTGCGGGATTTTTATGAGCGGCGCAGCGGGTCGCGAGCCCCCGCGTCAAATGACGAAGCGGAGGGTGTTGCATGAACGTCATGGAGACCCACGGCCTCGGGAAGTCATATGGAACGACCAAAGCGCTCCACGACTGCACTTTGGCGATCCCCGAAGGGCACGTGACAGCGCTGGTCGGTCCGAACGGCGCCGGAAAGTCGACCTTGCTGAACCTCGCGGTCGGATTGGCAACGCCGACGAGCGGTGAGTTGAGCGTTCTCGGCGGCTACCGGGCCGGCTCGCAGGCCGCACTCGACGGCATCGCCTTCGTCGCCCAGGACACGCCGCTGTACAAGAACCTCTCGGCCGCCGACATGCTGCACCTCACCCGAAATCTCAACCGGCAATTCGACCAGGCCTACGCCGAGGCCCGGCTGGCCGAGTTGGGAATCCCACAGAAGCGCAAGGCGGGCAAGCTGTCGGGCGGGCAGCAGGCCCAGCTCGCGTTGACACTGGCGCTGGCCCGTCACCCTCGTCTCCTGGTACTCGATGAGCCGGTGGCAATGCTCGACCCGATCGCCCGTCACGATTTCATGGCCACGGTGCTGACAGCGGCGGCCGACGACGGCGTGTCCGTGCTCCTTTCCTCGCACGTGCTCGCCGAACTCGAGCGCGTGGCCGACTACCTGATCATGATGTCCTTCGGCCATATCCAACTGGCCGGCGAAGTCGACGACCTGCTCGCCGGCCACCGGGTGTTGACCGGCCCGACCGCCGAGGCCAGCAGATACGACGAACATCAAGTGGTGCATTCCCGCGGCGGCGATGCCCAGGCTCACTTGCTGGTTCGGACAAGCGCGGACGATCAGGTCCCACCGGGTTGGGAGGCGCATCCGGTCGGCCTGGAAGAACTCGCGCTGGCCTATTTGCGCGAACCCGGCGCCGCTGCGCTGCCTGGTCCGGTCCGGAGTTGGGATGCCGACTCGTCGGAGGTAACGAGATGACCGCGTTGAGCACGATGTCAAGACCCGCATTCGTGGAGCAAGGCGCGGACCTGCAGCCGCTGCCGTGGCGACGGATGGCCTGGGTCACTTGGCGTCAACATCGCACGGCCCTGATTGGCGCGTTCGCGCTTATCGGCGCGCTGGCACTCTGCCTTGTGATCGTCGGTCTCCAGCTGCACCACGCCTACTCCGCCGCGACTGCGTGCCACCCGTCGAGCTCGGCCGCCTGTAGTGCCTTGGTCAAGAACTTCAACGGCATCGGCAACTTTCTGTCCAGTGGCGCTCTCTTCCTGATCGTGCCGCCGCTGATCGGAGCGTTCGTCGGCGCGCCGGTGCTTGCCCGAGAGTTCGAGGCCGGTACCTTCCGCTACGCCTGGACTCAGGGCTTCGGGCGGTGGCGCTGGACGCTCGCCAAGTTGGTGGCGCTCGGAGTCGTGGTGGCAGTCGCCAGCGGTGCCCTCAGCCTGCTGGCCTCGTGGTACTACCAGCCGTATTTCGCCTCAGGCAATCAGTCCTTGTCCCTAACCACTTTCAATCCGCTCGATCCTGGGTTGTTCGAGCAGCGCGGCGTTGCTTTCGCGGCATGGACTCTGGCCGCTTTCGCAATCGGCGCCCTGGCCGGCGTGCTCATTCGCCGGGTCGTCGCTGCCATCGTGACCACTCTGGCTGTGTGCGGAGCGCTCAGCTTTGCGACGGGGGGGTGGCTACGCATGCACTACCTGACTCCGCTGGTCACCCAGGGACTCAACGCGCCGGGTTCCGCGCGGATCGTCAGCCAATGGGGCAGCAGGGGCGGCCGGGTCGTTTTCACCGGTCCGCCTTCGTATCCCATCTACCAGCAGTACTGCCCCGCTCAGGCCGGCCTGGGCAAAGGCGGCGGGTCGGGGTCAGGGAATCCCCTGCAGTGCCTGGCTCAGCACGGATTCACGTTCTGGACCAGCTACCAGCCGTCCAGCCGGTTCTGGGCGTTCCAGTGGATCGAAGGCGGCTGGCTTCTGGCTCTGTCGGTCCTACTCATCGCTGCGACGGTGCTGTTGGTCCGGCGACGGGCGACCTGAAGCGTCGAGAAGACCGTGTCCTACGCCCGAGTGGGTCGACAACAGCTCTAGCGGGACGGCTCGTCGAACCCAATAGGCCCAGATTCCGGGCAGGGCGTACAACCAAATTTACCGGCGCGAAACGAACCAGCCGGAGGCCACTTCTGCACTTACCCAATACGACACATCATCTCGGGAGGCGTCATGCGTTCTAGCCAACAACAAAAGAGCGAGTTCGGATGGAAATGGCGACTTCGACTGCGTCGCGCGGTGCCGATGGCAGGGGGAGCTCTTGTTGTCGGCGTCATTGTCGCGGCCTGCGGCGGCGGCCCATCGACGCCGGGAGTCGCCACGGGTTCGACGACGACTACCAGCCGTTCGGCCGGCGGTGCGACGCATGCGACGGGACTCCTCGCGTACTCCTCGTGCATGCGCTCGCATGGCGTGCCGAACTTCCCCGACCCCAGCGGCAGCGGTGGGATCCCTAAGCAAGGTGTGATCAGCGCGGAAGGTGCCGTCAGCAGTACGCAGGCCACGGTGGCCCAAAACGCCTGCGCACACCTGCTCCCCGCTGGGGGATCCCTGAGTGGGCACGCCAGCCAGACGGTCACCGTCCAAGACCAGCAGTACTACCTCAATGCGGTGGCCTGCATGCGCGCACACGGCATCACCAACTTTCCCGACCCGGTCTTCTCCGGCGGGGGCGTCAGCTTCACCCAACCCCCCGGCATCGATACCAGCTCACCGCAGTTCATCCAGGCCAATCAGATCTGCCGAAGGCTCATCCCCGATGGACTCCCCGACAGCGAGTCTGGAGGCTGAACACGATGTCATCGCCCGCCCTCGGTGCCATGAACCTCGAGATTCTCAGAGAGTTCAAACCCTTGATCATCGTTGATGGCGGGGCGTCTGCGCCGAGCCCCGCCCGCAGCACACGTCGCCCAAGCGTTGCACTACGTGGCTTGTACATCGGATTGGAGGAAGGCAATCTGCTCGCCAGTTCCGGAAATGATCTCACCGACGTCTGGTTACGCGAATGCATGCTGGAGATGTCCGAAGGTGAGTCGGAACGATGTGGCGGATGGGTTCGCGTATTCCTCTCGCATTCGTTCGATTCGAAAACCCCGATCTTCCCCCAGGCCCAAGAGACCTGCCGGAGTCTGAACGAAGGTATAGGCAGTTGAGCTCGGCCACATCGCAGACCAGCGTGGCCTCGCCGCGCCAGGCCGATACGACCGCTGAAGGGCAGCGACGGCGCAAGGCCCCCTGGATCGTCGCGGTGTTGGTGCTGCTGGTTGTAGCTGGGGCCGCGGTCGTCATCGCCGACCCGTTTTCCTCCAAAGGGACTAGCCGCTTGGGCGTGGTGGACAACTCCGACCCGACCTCGCTGGCGACGGTCGCCCGCCAGGACCTGACCTCGCAGACTCAGCTGGCGGCCACCTTGGGCTACGCCGGTAGCTTACACGGTGGTCAACCAGGCCGGAGGCACCGTGGCTTCGAGTAGCGCGGCGAGCCCGTCGAGCATTGCCGGATCGTCAAGCAGTGGGTCCTCTGCGACCTTCACTTCTCTTCCAACCGTCGGACAGCGGTTCAACCAAGGGCAGGTTCTCTACCAAGTGAACGCTCAGCCCGTCGTCCTCCTCTATGGCTCGACTCCGGCCTACCGTGCCTTGTCCGAAGGCATGACCGGTCCGGACGTGACCGAGCTCAACGCCGATCTCGTCGCGCTCGGCTACGCCACGAGCAGCGAGCTCAGCCCGACGTCGGATTACTTCAGCTCCGAGACCTTCTATGCCCTGGAGAAACTCCAGGTGGCGTTGGGCGTCACTGAGACCGGCACTCTTGTGTTGGGTCAGGCCGTGTTCTTGCCCACCGCAGTGCTGGTCACCTCGGTCACGGCGACGCTCGGCGGCCCGGCCCAGGCCGGCGCCATCGTTCTGACCGCAACCGCGACTGCTCGTCAGGTCGACGTCGCGCTGGATGCCTCCCAGCAGTCCGAGGTGGCGGTCGGAGACAAGGTGGCCATCACTCTGCCCAACAACCTGACGCACGCCCGGGGTCATCGCCTCGGTGGGCACCGTGGCCACCGCAGCCTCGTCGACCTCGTCGTCAGATTCCTCCTCGGGCTCCTCGGGCAGCAGCGGCTCGGCCTCGTCGGGCCCGACCGTCACTGTCTTGGTCACCCCGACCGATCCGGCGGCGACCGGCAGTTGGGACCAGGCTCCGGTCAATGTGACCATCACCACTGGGAGTGTCAGCAATGTCCTGGTGGTACCGGTCAACGCCCTGGTCGCCCTGTCCGGTGGTGGATACTCGGTAGAGGTCGTCGGCGCCAACGGTGTCCATCACCTGGTAACCGTCTCATTGGGGCTCTTTGATGATGCCGACGGGCTGGTCCAGGTGACCGGATCGGGGCTGGAGGCTGGCCAACGTGTGGTCGTCCCGGGGCCATGACCCCCGAACCGCCCACGCCTAGCCCGACCGAGGACGCAGCGACGTACACGTCGGGCAACGGACGCTGGCCGGTGCTGGAAATCGAGGACGTGACCAAGATCTACCCGAGCGAACCGCCGGTCACCGCGCTGCGAGGGGTGAGCTTCGCCCTGGCCGAGAGCGAACTGGTGGCGATCGTCGGCCCCTCGGGTTCGGGCAAGACCACCTTGCTGCATCTCATGGGCACCCTCGATCGGCCCACCACCGGCGCTGTGCGACTCACCGGACTCGACGTCGCCACCATGACCGACCGCGAGCTGGCCGCCCTACGGGCCACCCGCATTGGCTTCGTCTTCCAGCAGTTCTTCTTGGCCGAGCATCAAAGCATCCTCGACAACGTGGCCGATGGGCTGCTCTACGCCGGAGTCGATATCGCCGCGCGTCGTAAACAGGCGCTGCATGCCCTCGATCTCGTGGGCTTAGCTGAGCGTCCGGGTGCTCGCCCGACTCAGATGTCCGGCGGTCAGCGCCAGCGGGTCGCCATCGCCCGAGCCATCGTGGGGCGTCCAGCCGTTGTGCTGGCGGACGAGCCCACCGGCAACCTCGACCAAGTAACTGGCCAGTCGATCCTCTCGCTCTTCCACGACCTCAACGACGCGGGCATCACGATCGTGATCATCACCCACGACCGGGGCATTGCCGAGCGCCTGCCCCGTCATATCGAGATGCTCGACGGTCGCATCGTGTCCGACACGACCCGATCGAGGTCGAGGACCACCGAGGGGATCACAGACGGGCACGGCGAACCAGAACCCGACTCGGCCGATGAACTCAGCTCCCCGCAGCGGCCGCAGTCGTGACCGTGACCAATGGACTCGTTCCTGAGAGGCTGCGGCTGTCGGACCTGGCTCGCCTGTCCGCGGTGGGGCTCCGCACCCGCAAGCTGCGCGCCGGACTCTCGGCGCTGGGTATCGCCATCGGCGTGGCGGCCATCGTGGCGGTCCTGGGCCTGTCGCAGTCCTCGTCGGCCGGCTTGCGGGGAGAGATCGCCAAGCTGGGCACCAATCTGCTCACCGTCACAAACGGCCAGAGTCTGACGGGGAACACCGCCGAGCTGCCGTCTGCGGCCCCGGGGATGATCGGTCGGATCGGCCCGGTCACCAGCGTCCAAGAGACCGGATCGCTCAACAACGTCGACGTTTATCGCAGCCCCCTCATCCCCGCCATCGACACCAACGCGCTGTCCCTCCAAGCGGCCAGTCTCGGCTTGCTCGCGCACGGTCGGCACGACGGTGGCCCAGGGGAGCTACCTCAACGCTGCCACTGCGAAGGAGCCCGTGGCGGTTCTCGGGGCCGCGGCCGCCCAACGCCTTGGGATCGACCATATCTACGCTGGCGAACGGATTTGGCTCGACAACCAGTGGTTCTATCTGGCCGGTACCTTGAAGCCTTCCGTGCTGACCCCCGAGATCGATTCGTCGGTGTTGGTCGGCTTCCCCGCTGCGGAGACCTATCTCGGCTTCGACGGCCACCCCTCAACCATTTACGTGCGGGCCGAGACCGACCAGGTCGCCGCCGTCCAGTCGGTACTGGCGGCCACCGCCAACCCCGAAGCCCCCAATCAGGTCGATGTCAGCGAACCCTCAGCTGCCCTGGTGGCCCAAGCGGACGCCCAAGGCGCCTTCGACTCCCTCTTCTTGGGCCTGGGTGCGGTCGCCCTGCTCGTTGGAGCCGTGGGTGTCGCCAACATCATGGTCATCTCGGTATTGGAACGACGAAGCGAGATCGGGCTGCGCCGGGCGCTCGGGGCCACCAAGGGCCACATCCGCATCCAGTTCCTTTCCGAATCAGTCCTCTTAGCCCTCTTAGGCGGAGCCGTCGGCGTCGGCCTCGGTGTCGCTCTCGACCGCCGTGTACGCCTCGACCAAAGGCTGGACGGTGGTCGTACCCATCCTGGCGTGGGCCGGCGGACTCGCCGCCGCACTCGTGATCGGGGCCGTCGCCGGTCTCCTGCCCGCTCTGCGCGCCGCTCGCATGTCACCGACTGAAGCCCTCTGGTCAGTTTGAACGGCGGGGTCTTCGCCTTCGGCGACGCCCACGGCCGTCATGCCCGACCACAGCGGCAACGGCTACTGGCTCGTGACGTCGACGGGCAGGCGCCTCAGAATTCCAGCTCAGGCAGATCAGACGGCGTAGAGCAGGATCCCAGCTTCTTCACGGCGCTGCACCGCGCCCATGGCCCGCAGGCGCTCCAAGTGGGCGAACGTCTCGGCCTCGGCCATGGAGCCCCATGACCGCCGAGCGAAGAGCTCGTGTGAGAGGTCGACGACATTGGCCCAACCGGCGGCGTCACAGATCTCGGTCAGCTGGACCAGGCGCTCTTCGTGGTGGCGCTTGATCGCGGTGGCCCTGCCGGTCAGGTCGTGGAACGGCTGGCCGTGCGCGGGCAGCACGGTCGTGACATATGGCAGCTCGGACAGACGGTCGAGCGAATCGGTGTACTGGAGAAGCGGATCACCCGGGATCAGGCCGGAAATGTGCGGCGTGATGGTCGGGAGCACCTGGTCGCCCGACAGCAGCACTCCGCCCTCCTCGTCGTAGAGGCAGAGATGGTCGTCGGTGTGACCCGGGGTGAAGAGGCCGACCCAGTCTCGGCCGCCCAACGCGATGTGGTCACTGTCGGCGAGCCGTCGCGACGGTCGGGGAGGCTTGAACCACCTGAAGAAGTCGGCTTGATGGGCCAGCATTTTCGCTCGGGCTTCGGGTGGTGGCCCAATGGTCGACCCGCCCCAGGGTGCGGGACGTTCGATGCGGATGCTGGGGATGGGGCTTTCGTCCGGATCGATGTCGTCGGCCGCCTCGAGCTCGCGATCGTCGATGTCCTCGGGATCGAAGAAGGTGCGGAATCGGTCAGAGGCCACAATGGCGCCTCCGCTCTCCTGGGCCAACAACCCGGCCCCGCCAAAGTGGTCGGGATGTGAATGCGTGACGACGATGGAATGGACCCGGGCCAACGGGATTCCCGCCGCGTCCATGCGGCCCCGGAGCACGTTCCACGACTCCTCGCCCGGGAGACCCGGATCGACCAGGGTGAAACCCTTGTCGTCTTCGAGGGCGTACGTGTTGACGTGGCCCAACCCGGTGAAATCGATGGGCAGCTGCAGGCGCAGGATGCCCGGGACCACCTCGACGATGTCCGGCGAGGCATCCATCTGCTCCTGTTTGGGCGGACGACGGCTCGGCGTCTCGCTCGATTCGAATGTCGTCACGAAGGCAAGATCATCGCACTCGGTAAGAGATGGGCAAGTTCACCACTGCCCCCAGGTCACCGCCGAAATACCGTGGCCACCTACGACCCAACGATCGAACGCACCGCCAACCCCGCCGAACGCGAGTTCCCGGACCACGGGCGCGCCGAAGCCCAGGGTCAGAGCGCTGGGCTGGTGCCAGACTGACGACATCGACCTCGCGGAACTCCTGAGCCTGCCCGGAGTCAGGGAGGAGTGCGTCCTGCGCTCTGCCGTCGGCTTCATGGCGTTGCATGGCGGATCACAGGACCGGGGCACGGACCAGCTCGCCAGACGGGCGGCCGAGCGGTCTGGAGCGTCGTACTACGCCATCGTTCAGCCGAGCGGACTACGAGTCCATCTCACCTCCCGGCTCCACAACCCCGACCATTCGGAACGATTGCAGGAGTTCTTGGAGCATGTCGAGATCGCAATCTCGGTGCACGGGTTCGGACGTGACGGGTTCTCCCTGTGGGTGGATCCCGGGCGCGGCTTGCTCCTCGACCCTTACGGACCGGCTCTTCGCGGCAGGCAGACCGGGCCGTTGCGGGGGATCATCGTGGGAGGGCGGAACCCGGACCTGTTGGATGCCGCACGTCGACTGCTGGACGGCCGCTTTGCCGGGTACCACCTCGCGGATGAGCGGGTGCGGCTCGGTTTTCATTCCGACAACCCCGTCAATCTGCCTTCCGCACACGGCATTCAGATCGAACTGCCACCGGGCCTGCGCGGCATCGGTGACTTCGGGGAGCAACTCGTGCCCAGCGAGGATGGCATCGTCGGCGAGACGATTGCTGCGCTGGTCGAACTCGCGGATCGGGCTGGCGACCTGATCCGGCCCTCGCTCGTGTCCTAGCGCATCTCGGTCGATTGGGGCGGCCGCCCTTCGCCGCTGCGGACCTTGTCAGCCGTTCGCCGTCACCGCCCGCAATTCGGCGACGGCGTCGCGCATGATCACATCGAGCTCCCGGCCGTCGTCTCCGCCGGCCCACCGCTGCATCGCCACGCGCAGAATCGTCATCCCGGACTCGGCGGCCAACGTCGCCTGTGGCTCGCTTACCCCGCGCTGTCGCAGGGTGTCGGCGATCGTCGCGGCGTAGTCAGCCAGCTTGGCCAGTTCGCGCTCTCGCAATTCGGGGGTGGCCGCCAACACGGCCTGACGCTGAAGGGTCAGGTCGCGACGGGACTCGCCGAGCATCGCCGCGGCGGCGTCGAGCCCGAGCGCAACGGCGTCGAGGGGTCCGTCGGATGCCGGTGCCCCGGCCACGCCCGCGACGATCCGCTCCTTCAGAAGGGCGGACCCCCCGAAGAGCACCTCTCGCTTGTCGGCGAAATGGCGGAAGAAGGTGCGTTCGGTGAGCCCGGCTCGCTCGGCGATCTGGGTCGCGGTGGTCTGGTCGAACCCCCGTTCCGAGTACAAGGCGAGAGCCGCCTCCTGCAGTCGTCCACGACTGTCCGGCTGCCATCGACCCATACGTTGGATCCTAGTGTTGACAGTCACCGACATCAGGTTTAGGTTTGATGGCAGTTACTGACATCACCGAGCCTTTGGAGGTCCCCATGAGAATCTTTGTCACCGGCGCATCGGGCTGGATCGGCTCCGCCACCGTGTCCGACCTGCTGGAAGCCGGCCACGAGGTCGTCGGCCTCGCCCGTTCCGAGGTGTCCGCTCAGCATCTGGCAGCAGCCGGCGCCATCGTGCACCGTGGTGATCTCAATGATCCGGACGGCCTGGCGAAGGCGGCGGCGGACTCGGATGGAGTGATCCATCTGGCGTTCCAGCACGAGGTCGCTTTTGGTGGCGATTTCGCCACGGCCGCGGCCGCCGACCGGCGGGCGGTGGAGGCAATGGGTGCCGCCCTCGCGGGCTCCGCCCGCCCCCTGGTGCTCGCCTCGGGCCTGCTCGCGCTGGCACCCGGGCGGGTCGCCACCGAGGACGACGGGCTGGTGCCCAGCGACGCCGTGCGGGCCAACCCGGCAGGACTCCGCGCCGCGACAGGGTTGTTCACGCTGTCCCTGCGGGGGGTCGGCGTCCGCTCGTCCGTGCTGCGTCTCCCACCGACCGTCCATGGCGACGGCGACAACGGATTCATGGCCACCTTTGTCGCCATCGCCCGCCAACGGGGCGTCGCCGGCTACGTGGGTGACGGCGGCAACCGATGGCCGGCGGTGCATCGCTCCGACGCGGCCCGACTGGCGCGCCTGGCCGTCGAGGCGGCTCCAGCCGGCTCGGTCTTGCACGCGGTCGGCGACGAGGGCGTGCCTTTCCGTGAGATCGCGGCGGCAATGGGCCGTCACCTCGACGTCCCGACGGAGTCCGTGGCTGCTGCCGACGCCGCCGAGCACTTCGCGCCCCTCGGGCACTTCGTGGCGCTGGACAGCCCCGCGACCGCGGTCGTCACCCGGAAGCTGCTCGCATGGGAGCCGACGGGGCCGACCCTGCTCGAAGATCTCGAGCAGGACCACTACTACCACCAGGCGTAGGGAGTCCTCCGTCGGAGGCCACCCAGTTAGCATCGGCATGCAATGTCGGGTCATCAGGAGTTCAAGGCGCTCTCGGCCGAAGAGGTGGAGCGGGCAGCCGTGCGGGTCGCCGAAATGGAGAAATGGGCCCGTGAGGCGTACCTGAGCACGAAGCACCTCGAGGACATCGAGGATATCTGGGTCCGTTACTTCGAGGCCGAGCACCACCTGCACTTCATCATCCCGCCGGCCACTGAGCCCGAGGATGTCTAGGTGATCCCCACGCCGCCGGCGATGCGATCGCCGATCGCCTTGTCGATACTGCGCCAGTAGCCGACCGCGCGCTCCAGGACCGGCGGGGAGACCCCTTGGCGCAGGTGCCCGACCACGTTGGAGACCAGGCGATCTCGTTGACCCTCGTCCATGATCTCGCGCACGAGGGAGCCCGCCTGGCCCCAGTCGTCGTCGTCCCGGCGTAGCGTGTACGCGGCGTGGACGAACTCGCCGTCCGCGTCCCATCTCTCGACGTAGGGGTAGCGCTCCGGGTCGGCCGCCGGGCCGCCCTTTGAGTTGGGAGCGTAGACGGGGTCGGCGACCTTGTCGATGCGCATGGCACCGTCCTTGCTGTAGCTGTGCACCGGGGCCTGCGGAGCGTTGACCGGGATCTGCTTGTAGTTGACACCCATGCGGGCCCGGTGGGCGTCGGCGTAGGAGAAGACGCGGGCCAGCAGCATCTTGTCCGGACTGACGCCGATGCCGGGCACGAGGTTGTTCGGCTCGAACGCGGCCTGCTCGATCTCCGCGTGGAAGTCCGTCGGGTTGCGGTCGAGGGTCAGCCGCCCGACCTCGTGCAGCGGGTAATCTCCGTGGGGCCAGACCTTGGTGAGATCGAACGGGTTGAAGCGGTACGCTCTGGCTTCTTCGAAGGGCATGATCTGCATTCGCAGCGTCCAGCTCGGGTAGTCGCCGCGGCGGATCGCGTCGAACAAGTCGCGGCGGTGGTAGTCGCCGTCCTCCCCGGCGATCCTGTCGGCGTCCTCCTGGGTGAGGAATTCGATGCCCTGATCCGTCTTGAAGTGGTACTTGACCCAGAACCTCTCGCCGTTGGCGTTGACCCACATGTAGGTATGGCTGGAGTAGCCGTTCATGTGGCGCCATGACTTCGGGATGCCGCGGTCACCCATCAGGATGGTGACCTGGTGGGCCGACTCCGGCGAAAGGCTCCAGAAGTCCCACTGCATGTCGTGATCGCGCAGGTCGGAGTCCGCCCGGCGTTTCTGGGACCGGATGAAGTGTTGGAACTTCATCGGGTCCCGGAGGAAGAACACCGGAGTGTTGTTCCCCACCATGTCGTAGTTGCCCTCGGACGTGTAGAACTTCAACGCGAACCCGCGGGGGTCCCGCCAGGTGTCCGGGCTGCCCCGCTCGCCGGCGACCGTCGAGAAGCGGATCAGGGTGTCGGTCTGGGTCCCGGGCTGGAAGACCGCCGCTTTCGTGAACTGGCTGACGTCGGCGGTGACCTCGAAGTGACCGAACGCGCCGCCGCCTTTTGCGTGGGGCTGGCGTTCGGGGATCCGCTCCCGGTTGAAGTTCGCCATCTGCTCTATCAGGTAGTGGTCCTGCAGCAGGATCGGGCCGTCCGGGCCGACGGTCAACGAGTGTTCGTCACTGGCCACCGGGATCCCTGCGTCCGTGGTCGTCGGGTCTATGTCATGGTTCGCCATGATCGCCCCCTTGCTCGGGTGTGGGTGTCTCGACTCTACGGCGCTCCCTCTCGTCGTGCCGCGGCGAGCCCTTCCGTACCTGCGGCCGCAGCTCATCGCTGCGAGCGTCCGTGCAATACCCGTGCCCACCGCGACAAAGCGGCGCACGCGGGTTCTGTGGGCGGCGAGTCAGCGTGAGACGTCGGGCACGCCGTGCAGTTCCACCCGGACGGCGATCTCGGGGTAGACGCGGACCATCAGCATGCTCGGAGGCTTCATGCCGAACTCGCGGATGTCGAACACGTCGTCTCCCGTCAGCGCCACGCCCTCCTCGTTCACGCTGATCTGCATGCCATGTTCGAACGTCCTCGTTTTGCCGTGAAAGGAGATCTCGCCGGTGACCACGTAGTCGGGATGCGCGTCACCGAGGACGATGCCGGTGAGCCGCCCGGCAATCGTGGGGTAGCGCCGTGCGTCCATGCGCCGCCGCAGTTCGCGGTCGTAGAGCTGGTTGCCCGACGTCAGGCGCTCCACGGCGAGTTCCAATTCCCCGGACACCGTCTGGTCGAGGTCCAGCGATCCGTCGGCGCGGGTGTCGGCCTCCAACCACCCGGTGATCCCGCGCGTCTCCGTGTTGATCGGGTGAAGGCTGGAGCGTCCGCTCACCCACACGCAGGAGCGAACCGAGTCGAGGGTGTAGCGAGTGAGCGCCATCTGGTTGTCCGTTCCCCGGGGTCCCGTTCGCCCGGATCCACTGCACGCGAAGCACGAATACTGGCATAAAGTCGCCGCATAGGTAAGCGTGAGGGCATGGCCGGGATCGCCCGGTCCAGCTTCCCCGAGGGTCGCCATGTGGCCCCCGTCAAAGTGCGACAACTCCAGAACCGGCTATGGGCTGCGGCCAAGCAGTCAAAGGGTCGGGCTTTCCACGCCCTCTATGACCGCATCTACAGAGACGACATTCTCTGGGAGGCGTGGGAGCGGGTCCGAGCTAATCGTGGGGCAGCGGGGGTGGATCAGATCACCATCGCTGCGGTGGAGGCCTATGGGGCAGAGCGCATGGTCGCCGAACTCCAGAACAGTCTCCGTGCAGGCAGCTACCGCCCGGCACCAGTCCGCCGGGTGGAGATTCCAAAGCCCGACGGGTCAAAACGCCCGTTGGGCATCCCGACTGTCAAGGACCGTGTGTGCCAGCAGGCGGCCAAGCTCGTCCTCGAACCCATCTTCGAGGCCGACTTCTCAGCCTGTTCGTTTGGGTTCCGGCCCAAGCGTTCGGCCACCGACGCCATGGAGAGGCTCCGGATCGGCTTCATCGAAGGCAATCACTTCGTTTTCGAAGCCGACATTATGAACTTCTTCGGCTCCATCGACCACGAGCGTTTGCTCAAGCTGGTCGGTGAGCGGGTGTCGGACCGGCGGGTGCTCAAGTTGGTCAGACAGTGGCTGCAAGCAGGTGTGTTTGACAATGGCGTCGTCACCGAGTCGGTCACGGGGACGCCCCAGGGCGGGGTGATCTCACCCCTCTTGGCCAACATCTATCTGCACGCATTCGATCGGGCCTGGGAGGAGCGTGGTGTCGGAGAAGTCGTCCGCTACGCGGACGACTTCGTGGTGCTGTGTCGATCCCAGGATCAGGCCGAAGAAGCCCAGAGGCGGGCAACCGTCATCTTGGGCGACCTCGGCTTGAGCCTTCATCGGGATAAGACCAGAGTGGTCGACCTCCGAGAGGGCAAGGAAGGCTTCGACTTCCTCGGGTGCCACTTTCGTGCCCGCATGTCGGGCAAGCTCTGGGAGCAGAAGCATGGCTCGTTTGGATATCCCCGCCGGCGACGGCGGTGACGCCGTCCAGATCTGGTCGCTCCAACCCGAGCTCGGTGCGGCCGCGACCCGCTTCGTGCATGCCGCCTACAACAAGAGCATTCTTCCGACGCGCGTGCGCGAAGCGGCGAGGATGAGGATCGCCCAACTCAACGACTGCACGGTCTGCCTCGGTTTCCGTGCGGAAACGGTCAAGGCGCAGGGCCTCGACGAGGGCTTCTACTGCGCGGTGGGGTCCCCCGACGAGGTTGGGCTGAGCGAGCAGGAGCGACTGGCGGTCGAGTACGCCGAGCGCTTCGCCATCGACCACACCACCATCGACGATGCGTTCATCGAGCGGCTGCGGAACGTGTTCACCGATCCCGAGATCTTCGACCTGACCGTCTGCCTGTCGGCCTTCCTCGGGCTCGGGCGGACCTTGCGTGCGCTCGGCATCACGGAGACTTCGCTGACCGACATCTAGCCGCTGTCGTCGGAGGCCGGCCGCGGTGCCCCGAATGGCGCGTCCCGGTCCCTGACCGCCTGACGCAGCCCCACTTCGGCGATCTGTTTCGAGAACGCCTTCGCCTCGGGCGCGCGGTGGCCGATGGCGTCGTTCAGCGCCGCGAACCGCTGCAGCTGCGAGCGGCCCATCAACTCGACGCCCATGTTGACGACCCGCTTGTTCGCCACGAGCAGGTCCCGACCGATAAGTGCCATCCGCTCGGCCAGGTCGAGGACCACACCGTCGAGCGCATCGGCCGGCGCCGTCGCCACCACGAGCCCGACCTGCAGCGCCTCGGCGCCCGTCAGGGTGTCGCCGGTGAGGACGAGGCGCTTGGTCCACTGCGGACCGAGGTGGTACAGCCACATGTTGGTCGGCGGCACGCCCATGGAGCGCACCGGAGGGAAGCCGATGCGGGCGTCTTCGGCGGCGACGACCAGGTCGCAGTGCAGGGCCAGATCGGTCCCGCCGGCCAGGCAGTTCCCCTGTACCTGCGCGATGACGGGCACCGCGCAGTTCCAGACGCGCGCCCATCCGTCCCCGAGGGCCAGCATGGCCGACACGTCGCCTTCGATCGCCGCCTGCTGGGGGAAGTCGCCGGGTTCGGTGTCCTCGGCAATGAAGCCGTAGCCCGAGGAGAACGATCGTCCGGTGCTCCGGATGATGATGACGTGCACGCCGGGGTCGGCCTCCGCCTCCGCCACTGCGGCCAGGAGCTCACGGATGCAGCGTGGCGTGAGCGGGTTGTGGTGTTCGGGGCGGTTGAGCGTCAGGCGTCGCACGCGGCCGATCTCCTCGACCGGCACCGTGGGGGCGGCGGTTGTCACTCCGGGTCGGCTCCAGACTCCAGGCGGGACTTCATGACCTTGCCGCTCTCGTTGCGCGGGAGCGCGGTCGACCACGGTAATCCGACGGGGGACCTTGTAATCGGCCAACCGGTCCAGCAGGAAGGTGCGCAGCTCGTCGGTGGGCGTGCTGTCGCGGAGCACCACCCAGGCCGCCACGTCCTCGCCCAGGACCGGGTGCGCCACGCCGCACACGGCGGCCTCGGTCACCGCGGGGTGCTCGAAGAGGGCAGCCTCCACCTCCCCGGGCACCACGTTGTGGCCGCCTCGGATGATGATCTCCTTCTGCCGGCCGACGATCCACAGGTGGCCGTCGGCGTCGAGCGAGCCGAGGTCGCCGCTGCGCAGCCATCCGTCGACCCAGGGGTCGTCGGTGCGGGTGCGGTCTCCGAGGTAGGACCGGGCCGGGCGCTGTCCCGCGGATGGTCACCTGCCCCGACCTCTCCGGTCGACAGCGTCTGGCCGCCCGGTCCCACGATCCGGATCTCCACGCCGGGCAGCGGGAGCCCGACGGAGCCGAGGTGCCGTCCGCCGTCGCCCATCGGCATGGCCGTGACCGCACCGAACTCCGTCATGCCGTAGCCGCACAGGACCTCCGCCGCGGGCAGGCCCGCTCCGAAGCGGCGCAGGGTCGCCGCGGCAATCGGCGCGCTGCCCACCGTGACCACGGCCAGGCTCGAGAGGTCGGCGCCCGCGAAGCGGGGGGAGCCGACGATGAGCTCCACCATGGCGGGCACGAGGAAGGCCGCGACAGGGCGGTCCCGCTCCACCGCGGCGATCCAGGCCGTCCGCGTCGAAGCGGGGCAGGAACCACCCGCTGAGCCCGCCGCGCAGCGGGCCCCGAGACGAGGAGCGACCCGCTGGTCGTGGCGAAGGGCGAGGAGGACAGGAAGCCGAGCCCCAGCCACGTCGAGGGCACGCGGTCCGGTCGTCGAGAGCCCGCCGTGCCGGACGACGACGCCCTTGGGCCGCCCGGTCGTCCCCGAGGTGTACATGATGTCGGCCACGTCGTCCGGGCCGAACACCGGCTGCAGGTCGCGATCGTCGGCAGAGAGCAGGTCGGCCCACCGCAGCGTGCCGCCCGGTCCGGTGCACACCACCGTCCCGACCGCGGCCCGGATCTCCTCGGCTGACCTCGCTGCACAGGACGAGCGATGCCCCCGCGTCCTGCAGGATCCGGGCGAGCTCGACCGGGCTCAGCCGGGCCAGCAGGGGCACCGCCACCGCTCCGGCCTTGTGGATGGCGAGGTAGGAGACCAGCCACTCGAGCGGCTCGTCGTTGCCGATCAGGAGCCCGACGCGGTCGCCGCGGCCGAGCCCCTGCTCCTGCAGGCCCCGGGCGAGCCGGTTGGAGCGCCGGTGCCAGTCGCGCAACGTGAGCTCGGTGCCGTCGGCCAGGTTCCGCCACGCCACCGCGTCGGGGAACGCGGCGGCCAGCTGGGCGACGAGCTCCGGCTGCAGCAGGGTCATGGCCGTGCTCCCGGCCGGTGCATCAGTACGGGGCGCCGCCCTCGAGGATGGTGCGGGGGTTGTCCACCAGCATCGTGGTGATGTCGGCGTCGCTGATGCCGCGGGCGCGCATCACCGGGAGCACCTCGTCGGAGATGTAGGTCCAGCGCCAGCTGCCCGGAGCGTCCATCACGGATCGCGGGAACCAGTCGACGAAGCACATGGCATCGTGCGAGAGGACGATCCGCTCGGCGTAGGCCGCGGGCACAGAGGCGCGCCACCGCGTCGACGCGCTCCTCCAGGGTGATGCCGGGCAGGCCGAAGTGGTCGAAGCCGAGGTACGAGCCGTTGTCGATCAGGCTCAGGTGGTAGTCGGTGTTGACCGTGCCCCCGCTGTGGCCGATGACCACCCGGGTCAGGTCGACGCCCTCCTCCTTGAAGATGCGTTGCTGCTCGAGTCCCCAGGGTTCGGGGGGCGTCGGCGTGTGCGTGGTGATGGGCACCCCGGTGGCCCGGTGGGCCTGCGCCACGGCTCGGAGCACGCGCTCCACGCCGGGGGTGATGCCGGGACGGTCGGACGCGCACTTGAGGATGCCGGCCCGCACACCGGTTTCGCCGATGCCCTCGCGGATCTCGCGGACGAAGATGTCCACCATCGGCTCTGGCCCGCCGAGAATGGTTCCCGGACCCCGGAAGTGGAAGTACATCGGGACTTCGTTGTAGGTGTACACGCCGGTCGCCACGACGACGTTGATCTCCGGGACCTGCTCGGCGATCGCTGCCACCCGCGGGATGTAGCGGCCCAGCCCGACCACGGTGAGGTCGACGAGCGTGTCGATCCCGTGCTCCTTGAGCTCGCGCAGCTTCGTCACCGCGCGGGCCTGCTCGGCCGCCTCGTCCCATTCGTCCGCCGTCTTCTCGATCTCGGGGCTCAGCACGAAGATGTGCTCGTGCATGAGGGTGCGTCCCAGGCGCCCCCCGTCGACCGGTCCTCGCACGGTGTTGACCTGGGCCATCGCCTCCCCTTGCTGCTGCTCCGTCTGGCGGGCGCGGGCGATCGTAGCGGGGCGCGGCGATTGCCGGCGGCGGACGTGGGGCAGAATGTCACAGCAGGACCACAGCGCGGTCCTGCGTCGGTGTCGAATTCGAGCATGGTGGGATAGGGGCGTCCCCGACCGAAGGAACCCCACCACATGTCAGCCCCAGCGCCAGCCGAGCACACCCGCCGAGAGGGACAGAGCCAGGTCCCGGCTGCGCGCCGCTCACCCGGGGGGCGATCGTCGCCGCGACCGGGGCCACGGTGGCCATCGGGATCGTGGTGGCCCACGACCGACCCGGCGCCAGTGCGGCGGGGACCACGGCCGCGGCCTCGGCCTCGACCTCCGAGTCAACGGCGAGCGCCGTCGACTCGACATCGTCGGCGACTCCGGCACGACGACGGCAACGCCGGGCAACACCGGAACCACTCGGCGACTTCGTCGTCCTCCTCGGCCCCGACGGCCAGCTCCTCGTCGCCCATCGTGACGTCGGGAGGAACCTCGTCGATGACGCAGAGCGCCGACGTGCTGCGAGCCGGTGCTGACGACCCGCTCGTTCCGGGCCATCGGCACCACCGCCACCGTCGTCGTGCCGGAGCCCGCTGACGCCGACGCCGCCGAGCGCCTGCTGGCGGCCGAGCTCGACGCCATCGATCTCGCCTGCAGCCGGTTCCGCGACGACTCGGAGCTGCAGGCGGTGCACGCCAACGCCGGCCGGACCGTGACCGTCGAGCGAGCTGCTCTTCGAGGCGCTCTCGGTCGGCGTGCGACGACGGCCGAGCGGACGGGAGGCGCCGTCGACCCCACCATCGGCAACGCCATCGCCGCGCTCGGCTACGACGCCGACCTGGCCGAGGTGCAGTCCCGCCCGCCCGCTCCGCCCGCAGGCGCTGGGTCCGGTGGCCGGCTACCAGCACGTGCAGCTCAATCCGCGCCATCGCACCGTCCGCATCCCGCGCGGTGTCCGTCTCGACCTCGGCTCGTCCGCCAAGGCGCTGGCGGCCGACCGGGCCGCCGCCCGCATCGCCGCGCCGGCTCGGCACGGGCACCCTCGTGAGCCTCGGCGGCGACGTCGCCGTCGCCGGCCCGCCCCCGGCCGGCGGGTGGGCCGATCGGCATCGCCCGCGAGTCGTCGACCCCGGCCGAGCGGCGTCGACCAGGTGGTGGCGATCACGCAGGGCGGCCTGGCCAGCTCGGCCACCTCGGTCAGGACCTGGAGGGCGGGCGACCGCGACGTCCACCACATCGTCGATCCGCGGACCGGGGACTGCGTCGAGCCCTACTGGGTCCTGGTCTCGGCCACCGGCTCCAGCTGCGTCGAGGCCAACCTCGTGACGACCGCCGCCATCGTGTGGGGCGAGCGGGCCCTCGACGAGCTGGCGCGCTTCGGGCAGTCGGTCCGGCTCGTGCGCTCCGACGGCAAGGTCTTCTGCCTCAACGGGTGGCCGCAGGAGGCGGCGCGGCATGAGCTCGACCGCGCTCTGGTACGCCACCCGGGCCAGCGGCCTCATGGCGCTGATCCTCCTGACGCTGACCATGGTGCTCGGCATCACGACCACGACACGGGCCCGGGCCCGCAACTGGCCCGGTTTCGCGCAGCAGGAGATGCACCGGCGCATCTCCATGATCGCCGTCGTGTTCCTCGGCATCCACGTCCTGACCAGCGTGCTCGACACGTACGTCAACATCAGCTGGGCGGCCATCGTCGATCCCGTTCACGTCGAGCTACGGGCGGTTCTGGGTCGGCGTGGGCGCCATCTCGCTCGACCTGATGATCGCCGTCTTCGTGACCAGCCTGCTGCGGGCCCGGATGCGCCCGGGCACGTGGCGCGCCGTCCACTGGCTGGCCTACCTCAGCTGGCCCGTCGCGCTGGCCCACACGTTCGGCATGGGCACCGACGCCGGCGAGGGCTGGGTCATCGTGCTGGGCGTGGCGTGCGTCGCTCGCGGTCGCGGCGCGCGCTGGCCTGGCGGCTCCGCCAGGTCGTCCCGCCAGGCCTCGGCGAGGACGGCGCACGCCGTCGGTCGCCGGGCGTGCCGCCGAAGCACCTCGCACTGACGGCGCCAGCGGAGCAGGGCGGGAGTCCCGCCGTGCCTAGCGCCAGCGAGGCCCTCCCCACCACCGGCCGCTACCGGCTGCTCGGCCACCCGACCGACCTGGCCGGCCACGTCGCCGCGCTCGGTCCCGTCCCGCTGCCCTCGGCGGCACCCGGGGCTGGCGCGACGCGCTTCGTCGTCGGCGCTCGAGGCCTCCGGCCTGGCCGGCCGGGGCGGCGCCGGCTTCCCGGCCGCCATCAAGCTCGCCGTCGCCCACGCCGGCGGGACCCGGCGGCACCGTCCTGGTCAACGCCATGGAGGGCGAGCCGGCCAGCGACAAGGACAAGCTCCTGCTCATCCGGTCGCCGCATCTGGTGCTCGACGGCGCGCAGCTCCTGGCCGCGGCCAGCGGCGCGCGGCCGCGTCGACGGTGTGCGTGCCCGAGGGCCGCGACCAGGTCGCCGCCGCGGTGGCGCGGGCGCTCGACGAGCGCGCCGCGGCCGCGCTGCGCACCCGTTCCCGAGGTGATGGTGCGGCCACCCGACCGCTTCATCGCCGGCGAGGAGTCGGCGCTGGCGCGCTGGGTCGAGTCCGGCCAGTCGCTCCCGTCCTTCCGTCCGGACAAGGGCACCGCCCTGCGCATCGGGCGCCGCGGCGCCCTGGTGCACAACGCGGAGACGCTGGCGCACGTGGCCATGATCGCCCGCACCGGCCCGGACGCGTTCCGGGTCGCACGGCCTGGTCGAGGACCCGGGGACGTCGCTCGTCACGATCTCGGGCGCCGTGGAGCACCCCGGCGTGGTGGAGATCGACCGGGGCACGCCGCTGATCGACATCGCCAACCGGGCCGCCCCGACCGGCCCGCCGCAGGCGCTCCTCGTCGGCGGCTACGGCGGTGCCTGGGTGGGCCCGGCGCACTTCACGACGCCCTACGCCTCGCTCTCGCTCCGTGCCATCGGGGCGACCGCCGGGGTCGGCATCGTCGATCGTGCTCGGGCCGGACGCCTGCGGGCTCGATGGAGTCGGCGCGCATCGCCCACTACCTGGCGGGCCAGAGCGCCGGCCAGTGCGGTCCGTGCGTCTACGGGCTGCCCGCCATCGCCGACGACCTGACCCGGCTGGCCCGGGGGCAGGTCGATCCCGGCCTCCGGACGCGGCTCGACCGCAGGCTCGCGCGAGGTCGACGGCCGGGGCGCCTGCCGGCATCCCGACGGTGCGGTGAACCTGGTGCGCAGCGCGCTGCACGTCTTCGCCGCCGACGTCGGCGCGCACGCCGAGCGGCAGGCCGTGCCCGCACTGGAACCGGCCGTCGCAGCTCCGGTTCCCCGACGCCGCGCGGGCGGCCTGACCATGATCCGCATCCTCATCGATCCGGTCGCCTGCGACGCCTACGGCTACTGCGCCGAGCTGCTGCCCGAGGCCATCACGCTCGACGAGTGGGGCTATCCGATCGTGGACGGCAAGCCGCTGCCACCCGAGCTCGTCGACGCGGCGAAGCGGGCCGCCCGGGACTGCCCGCGGCGCGCCATCACGCTGCGGGAGCGCAAGGGCGGTCACTGAGGTGTGCCCGGCGGCGGCACAATGGCCGGCGTGAGTGAGCGACCGGCCGTGACGCCCGACGGGCTCGTCATCCGGCAGGCCGACGAGGCCGACCTCGGCCGCGTCGTCGAGCTGCTGCTGCTCGGGTCCGGTCCCCGGCGGGCCGCCGGGCACGAGGACCCCGCTGATCTCGGTCCGTACCGCGCGCGCTGCGTGAGATCGACGCGCGTGACGGCGCCGTCCTGGTGGCCGAGCTGGACGGCGAGGTGGTCGGGGTCTGCCAGCTGATCGTCTTCCGCCACCTCCAGGCCCACGGCGGGCTGTGCGCCGAAGTCGAGTCGGTCCACGTGCACCCGGACCACCGGGTCGCGGGCGTCGGCGCCGCCCTCCTCCTGCGACGCCGTCGCCCGGGCCCGCGGCGCTCGGCTGTTACCGGGTCCAGCTGACCTCCAACACGGCCCGCCCCGACGCCCACCGCTTCTACGAGCGGCTCGGGTTCGTGCCCTCCCACGTCGGCTTCAAGATGCGCCTGCGCGTGACGGGCGCCGCTCGCCGCTTGCCTCATGGCAGTAATCGTGTAATCTCGTAATATGACGAGACAGACGAGACCGGAAGGGGAGCCCAGCGGGGGAGGCGGCGTGCCGCCAGCCCACCCCCCTCGGGGCCCGAGCAGGAGCGGCTGATCGGGGCCTGGTTCGCCGGGCGGGTGCCCGACACCTGGTTCGCGGCCAGCCCGACGATCGCCATCGACGGCGACGAGATCCAGGTGGTCGGCACGCTCGACCCCGCCCCAGCTCCCCGAGGGCGCCGGCGAGGACGAGGTGCGGGTCGCCGAGCAGGCCCGCATCAGCGGGTTCCGCGAGGAGAGCCGCGCCGCCCGCATGCGCATCGCCGACGAGGCCCAGCCGGCCTTCCGCCGCGCCGTGTCGTGGGGTGCCGAATGCGGGGGCTCCCGCGTCCTCTTCACCACGGCGGGGGTGCCGGTCATGACCCGGCTGCGCATGGACGACCGCCAGGCGCTCGATACGTTGATCGACGCCGGCGTGGCGCGCAGCCGCAGCGAGGCGCTGGCCTGGTGCGTCCGCCTGGTGGCCCAGCACGAGGCGGAGTGGATCCGCGAGCTGCGCGACGCCATGTCCGCCGTCGAGGAGGTCCGCAACAAGGGGCCGAAGAGCGGCGCCGGCAACGGCTGAGCGCGCCGGCGTGCCAGCATTGGCCATGGCACACGCACACTTCCATCAGGTCCAGGACGACCTCCGCGAGCCCTACCGGGCGCTCACGCGACGCCATCCCCGACGTCATGGCGGGCTACGGCGCGCTCGCACGACGCGGCCTTCGTCGAGGGAGCGCTCGACGTCAAGACCAAGGAGCTCATCGCGCTGGCCATCTCCATCACCCGCGAGTGCGACGGGTGCATCGCCGCCCACGGCCGGAACCTGGCGCGGCTGCGGCGCCACCACGGAGGAGGTCGCCGAGATGATCGGCGTCGCCATCACCATGAACGGTGGCCCCGGGCTCGGTGTGGGGACCGCGCGCCCTGGCGGCCTTCCTCGAGTACAAGGACGGCGCATCGGCAGCGTCGCCGGCAGCGGCAACGCCCCCGACGAAGGCTCAGCTCGTCGCGACCGGCGTGAAGCGGCAGTCGAGGTGCTTGATGCCGTTGATGAAGGGCGACAGGAGCCGGTCCGGCTCGCCCACCGCCTCAATGTCGGGCAGCCGCTCGAACAGGTGGCGGAACATGACGTCGATCTCCTGGCGGGCCAGGTGCGCACCGAGGCAGAAGTGCGGCCCGGCGGCGCCGAACCCGATGTGGGGGTTGGGGTCGCGCCGGACGTCGAACGTGAAGGGGTCCGCGAAGACGTCCTCGTCCCGGTTGGCCGAGTTGTAGAACATGATGACCTTGTCGCCCTCGACGAGCTCGACGTCGCCGAGCACGGTGTCTGCCGCGACGGTGCGGCGCATCCAGATGACGGGGGAGCCCCAGCGCACGATCTCGTCGACGCCGGTGGCGGCGATGCCCGCCGGGTCCGCCTGCCACAGCGCCCGCTGCTCGGGGTAGGTGGTCATGGCCAGCAAGCCGTGGCTGATGGCGTTGCGGGTCGTCTCGTTGCCCGCGACCACGAGCAAAATGAAGAAGGCGGCCACCTCGGTGTCGGTGAGCGCCTCGCCGTCGACGTTCGTGTTGACCAGAGCTGAGGTGACGTCCTCGGTCGGGTGCTCCCGGCGGTAGGTGGCCAGCTCGGTCATCAGCAGGTTGAGCTGCTGCGCCGCGTTCATGAAGGCGACCATCGGGTCCTCGCCCGGCGTCACGTACTCGGGGTCGCCGGCCGAGAGGATGACGTTCGACGCGTTGAACACGGTGTCGTAGTCGGCGGGGGCGATGCCCATCATGTCGCAGATGATCTCGAGCGGGAGCCGGGCCGCCACCTCGACCACGAAGTCGCAGCCGCCCTGGTCCGCCACCCGGTCGATGACGTCGTCGGCCACGCAGCTCGATCCGGTCCTCGATCGACTTGATCATGCGCGGGTTGAACGCCGCGGACACAATCCGCCGCAGGCGGGCATGGCGCGGGTTGTCCATGTTGATCATGGAGCCGAAGAAGTCGAGCATCTCCTCGGGCATGTCGACGATGGAGGTGGCGCCGTGGCCCGACTGGAAGATCTCGGGGTGCCGGCTGGCCTCGGCGATGTGGGCGTGCCGCGTCAGCGCGTAGTAGCCCTTCCCCTTGGGGATGACGTAGCTGCAGCGCCTCGGGGATCTCGGGCTCCTCGTAGAACGGCATCGGGCGCTCACGCCGGAGCGTCTGGAAGGCGCCCTCCCGCTCGTCCCAGGGCCGGGCCCAGAACTCGGTCGTCGGAGAGGTCGATCTCGTCAGCCGTCAGGACGGCGCGCGGTTCCACGGATGGCCACCCTATCCACCCTCCCTACACTGCGACCATGTGCGACACGCTGTGTGCCCCCGGCCCGCGCGGCATGGTGTTCGCCAAGAACTCCGACCGCCCGCCCGGCGAGGTGCAGATCGCCTGGCCCTTCGGCCGCCGCGCCTCGGCCGGGTGCACGCTGCGCACGCAGTACCTCACCATCGGCGACACCGGTGCGCACGCCGCGTTCCTCTCCTGCCCCACCTGGCTCTGGGGCGCCGAGCACGGGGTGAACGAGTACGGCGTCGCCATCGGGAACGAGCGTGTCAGCACGACCCATGACGCCGCAGTCGGCCAAGCCGGCCCTGATCGGCATGGACCTGGTCCGCCTCGGGCTCGAGCGCGCCCGCACCGCGGCCGAGGCGGTCGACGTGCTCACCGGGCTCCTCGAGACAGTCGGGCAGGGTGGCATCGCCGACGCCGCCCACCAGGAGGCCTACGACTCCTCCTTCCTCATCGCCGATCCGTCCGAGGCCTTCGTGCTCGAGACGGCCGGCCCGGACTACGCGGTCGCCCCCTTCTCTGCCGGCGTGGCCATCTCCAACCGGATCACTGCTCGAGGCACTTCGACCGGTTCCGCGACCCCGTCGCAGGACACGGCCTTCGCCGACGTCCGCCTGGCGGCGAGCCGCCGTTTCCTCGCGTCGACCGCTTCCGGCGGGCTGACGCCGGCCGCCACCGCCGGCCACCTGCGCGATCACGGGACGGGCCCCTGGGGTGCTCCCGGCACCGCAGGCCCTGTCCACCTGCCGCCGACCGGGGCGGGCGCGGACGGCAGCGGCGTCAGCGTGTGCATGCACGTCCGCGGGCGCGTCGTGACCACTGCGTCCATGATCGCCGAGCTGTCGCCCCACCTCGCCGAAGGTGCGCCGCTGCGCGTCTACGTGGCGGCGGGAAGCCCCTGCGTCAGCATCTACGTGCCCGCCTTTCCGCGCACGGCCGCCGGCCCACCCCCCTTCGTCCCCCGTCGAGCTCTCCGGGGAGGAGCTGTGGCACGCCGCCGCCGCCCTGCGCCAGCTGGTCGAGACCGACCCCGACGCGCTGCCGGCGATCCGGGAGACGCTCGGGCCGGTCGAGGACGAGTTGTGGGCCGAGGCCGACGACGTGCTCGAGCAACCCGTCCCGCTGGGCCGAGGTGGGCGAGTCGTGGGGCGGTCGCGCCCTCGGAGCGCTCCGGTCCTGTATCCCCTCATCGTCCTAGGCCCGGCGGTACGCTGCGCCTACACGCCCATGTGTGCTCTTACTCGCCTAGGGGGATGCCATGACAGACGTACTTACTGAGGACGAGATCGCCGTCGGCGACGTCGTCAGCACGCAGCTCGAGAAGATGTGGGGCTGGTACCTGGCCGCAGGCATCATCGCCATGATCTTCGGCTTCTTCGTGATCAGCTACCGGCACGCCAGCGTCTACGCCATCGTCTACCTGGCCAGCGGGTTCTTCATCGCCGGGGGCCTCCTCGAGCTCATCGGCGGCCTGCAGGGCGGCGCGTCAACGGTGGCCTCTGATCATCTTCGGTGTGATCTGGATCGGGGCGGGCATCGTCGGCTTCGTGTGGCCGCACATCACCATCTTCATCGTGGCGGTGCTCGTGGGTTGGGCCTTCCTGGTGCTGGGCATCTTCGACATCGTCAACTCCATCCGCTACCACTACCTGCCCTACTGGTGGGCGTACCTCATCCGCGGCATCATCGCCGTCGCGCTGGGCTTCCTGTGCATCCGCCACCCCGGCGCGCCCTTGACCGCGCTTGGTCGTGCTCATCGGCATCGGGGCCATCCTCTTCGGCGCCGTCGAGCTCATCGGCGCCTTCTCGGCGCGGCACGCCACGAAGCACTGGGAAAACTTCAAGGCACAGGCGAGCTGATCGGGGCGGGGGAGCGGCGGTGCGACTGGCCAGCTTCTCCCTCCCGGACGGACACCCACGGCCCGGCCTGATCGTCGGGGACGAGATCGTCGACCTCAGCGACGCCGCGACCGGACTGCCGCCGACCATGCCGCGAGCTGGTCGCGCTCGGTCACGACGGCCTGGAGCGTGCCCGTGCCGCGCCGGCCGGCCCCGCGGCCCGTCACGACCTCTCGACGGTGCGGCGCCACGCGCCGGTGCCCGATCCGCCGGCCATCCTCGCCATCGGCATGAACTACCGGGCGCACGTGGCCGAGCTGGGCCGCGAGCCACCGGAGTGGCAGTACTGGTTCAACAAGCAGCGGACGTCCATCAGCCGGGCCGGGCGATCCCATCGTGTTGCCTTCGGTTTCCGACATCGTCGACTACGAGGGAGAGCTGGCGCTCGTCATCGGCCCGCGCTGCCAGACACGTGCCGGCGGCGCGGGCGTTCGAGGTGGTCGCCGGCTTCACCATCATCAACGACGTCAGCGCGCGCGACTGGCAATGGCGTTCGCCCACCTTCACCCTGGGGAAGTCCTTCGACACCCACGCCCCGTGCGGCCCCGAGCTGGTGACCGGTGACGAGCTCGGCGACCCGGGGTCGCTGGCCATCCGGACCTGGGTGAACGACGAGCTGCGCCAGGACTCGACCACGGCCGACCTGATCTTCGGCTGTGCCGAGATGATCGAGTACCTCACGACGGCCTTCCCGCTCCAGCCGGGCACCATCATCGCCACCGGGACGCCCGCCGGCGTGGGTGCCGGCTTCGACCCGCCGCGCTTCCTGAAGGACGGCGACACCGTGCGCATCAGCATCGAGGGAATCGGGGAGCTGTCCAACCCCGTGGTGCAGGGCGGCCCGCCCGTGCCTGTCGGACTCGACTGAGTCCTTCCGCCTACGCCCGCCCGTCCGCCTGCGCAGCCCGCAGGCGTTCGGCCAGGCTCGCCATGACCTGCAGGGCGAAGCTGGGCGTCTCGCCCACGAGGAACAGGAACCGGTGCTTGTCGATCACCGCGAGCGTGGAGTCCTCGACGGCGACTGCAGTCGCGCTGCGGGCCGACCCGTCGACGACCGCCATTTCGCCGAAGGTCTCGTCCGGGCCAAGGCTAAGGCATGCCCATTGGCCATGGCGGAGCTCGACCCGCCCGGCCACGATGCCGAACATCTCTTCGCCGGCGGAGCCTTCCTCGAAGATCACCGTTCCTGCAGGGACCTCACGAGTCTCCTTGGCGTCCTTGAAAACTCCCAGGACTTTCACGCTCATGACTCGTTCTCCTTTTGATCGTCAGGCTGCTCCGCTGATGGCTTCGCCCGCATGGATGGTAACCCCGGTGCCGTTCCTGCCCCAGGTGCGTGACGGGCGGGTGAACGGGTGGGCGCACGGGCACGGCAGAATGGTGGGGTGAGCGACACCCAGTCCCAGCTGAGCGACGCCGAGCGGGCCGATCGCCTGGACAAGCTCCAGGGGATCATGGACCTGATGCGGCCGGCCGTACAGGCCGACGGGGGTGATCTCGTGCTGGTCCGGGCCGATGTCGAGACCGGGGTCATCGAAGTCCAGCTCCAGGGTGCGTGCAGCTCCTGCGCCATCAGCTCCGCCACCCTGTCCGGCGGGGTGGAGCGGATCCTGCGGGAGCGCCTGCCCTGGGTGACCGAGGTCGTGGGCGGGATCGACGACTCGTTGAGCCTCGACGAGAGCGCCGCGCTCGGCTCGGGCGGCTACGTCCCGAGCCTGTAAGCCCGCTCCCGCGCCTTCCCAGCATCTCCCGAGCCAGCACCAGCGCCCGGGCCGATTGATTAGTTAGCTCAACTAAGTATAATGGGAGCATGCCTGCGCAGCCCGTCCAGTTGACCAACGAAGAGGTGGCCGGCCGCCTGCGCATCGCCGTCAACCGGCTGCAGCGTCGCCTGCGTCAGGAGTCCCTCGGCGGTCTCTCGCCGGCGCAGGCCTCGGCGCTCGGCTCGGTGCGCCGGCACGGCAGCCCCACGCTGGGCGAGCTGGCCGCCATCGAGCAGGTCCAGCCGCCGACCATGACGCGGATCGTCGCCAGCCTGACCGAGGCGGGGATGGTGACCCGGGTGGCGGATCCCAATGACCGGCGGAGCGCCCGGGTGCGCATCACGACCGCCGGCGAGCGCGCGCTCGAGCGCATGCGCACCCGCAAGAACGCATTCCTGCTGCGCCGCCTGGACGAGCTCACGTTCGAGGAGCAGCAGCGCGCGACCGAGCTGGTCGAGTTGCTCGAACACCTCCTGGTGGAACCGTGAGGCGACACATGCGCGAGGCCGGGCGCCGCACCTTCCGCGCCATCTCGGTGCGCAACTACCGGCTCTACTTCACGGGCCAGGTCATCTCCGTCTCGGGGACGTGGATGCAGACGGTGGCCCAGGCGTACCTGATCCTCTTCCCGCTGCACGGCACCGGGGTGGACGTCGCCATCGCCACCAGCCTGCAGTTCCTGCCCCTGCTGCTCCTCGGCCCCTTCGGTGGCCTGGTCGCCGACCGGGTCGACAAGCGCAAGGTGCTCTATTGCCACCCAGGGGACGGCGGGAGTGCTGGCCCTGATTCTGGGCACGTTGGTCGTGACGCATTCCGCCGACCTGTGGGAGATCTACGTCCTGGCGGCCGGCCTCGGGTTCGTGAACCTGTTCGACAACCCGGCGCGGCAGACCTTCGTCTCCGAAATGGTCGGGCTGGACCTGCTGCCCAACGCGGTGAGCCTCAACAGCGTGCTGATGAACTCGGCCCGGGTGATCGGGCCGGCCATCGGCGGCGTGCTCATCCTCCTCTTCGGCGTGGCGGCCTGCTTCTACATCAATGCAGCGTCCTACGCCGCGGTGATCGTGGCGCTCGCCATGATGCGCGCCGTCGGAGCTGTATCCGGCGCCCCGGTGTGGAACGGGCCAAGGGCCAGGTCCGAGAGGGCCTGCGCTACGTCTGGGGCACGCCCGACCTGAAGATCCCGCTCCTCTCCATGGCGATCGTCGGCGTCTTCGCCTTCAACTTCACCGTGACCCTGCCGCTCTTGGCCAAGTTCACCTTCCACGGCGGGGCCGGCCTCTACAGCTGGTTCCTGGCGGCCATGGGCGCCGGAGCTGTCGTCGGCGGCCTCGCCACTGCGTTCCGGAGCCGGCCGTCCACCCGGCTGCTGGCGTGCATCGGCGTGGTCTTCGGCGTCGCCATCCTGGCGGTGGCGCTCGCGCCGACGGAGGCCTGGGCCATCGTGCTGCTCGTGCCGATGGGAGCGGCCAGCATCTCCTTCGTCGCCACCAACAACGCCACGCTCCAGCTGCGGGCTGACCCGGCCATGCGCGGGCGCGTGATGTCGCTCAACGCGATCGCCTTCCTCGGCAGCACGCCCATCGGGGCCCCGCTCCTGGGCTATCTCAGCGACGTCACCAGCCCCCGTGTGGCTCTGGTGGTCGGCGGGGTGGGCACGCTGCTGGCCAGCATCCCGCTCTTCGTCCTCGGCGCCCGCCAGCGCCGCAACGGCACCGAGGGACTCGTCATGGGCCTGTCGGGTCCCGCGTCGGCCGACGTCATTGCGCTGCCCGTCGCGGACTCCGGCTTCGAAGACCGGGAGCGCCGAAGCAGTTAGCCGTCGTTCAGGCCGGGTGCACCAGCTTCTGGGCGACCGGGGACATCACCGCGCCGAACTCTGTGACCAGCGACAGCAGGAGGTCGTCGACCGAAATGATCCCGGCGAGGTCCTTGTCCTCCAGGACCGGAAGCCGCCGGGAGCTGGCCGTCTTGAACACGTGAACGCCTCGTAGACGTCGGCCGAGCCCTGAATCGTGACCGGGTCGGGGGTCATGACCGCCTCGACCGGCGTGGACGACGGCTTCCCCTCACCCACCCCGCGCACGGTGATGTCACGGTCCGTCACGATCCCCACCAGGCGATCGCCGTCGACGACGAGGAGCGAGCCGACGTGGTGGCTCCCCAGCAGCTGACCGGCCTCCTTCAGGGTGCATCCCGGAGGCACGGTCACCGGCGCCGTTCGCAGGCACTCTCTCACCAGCATGGCTGTTCACCCCGTTCGCACTGTCCGACCCGACGTCGTACGGGGCCAAGAGTAGGGGAAACGGCCGCCTCAACCCGGGCCTGGAGGCCCGCCCGGTCGAGTCTCACTCACCCGGATCGAGCAGGCTGCGTTCGCGGGCCACCGCCAACAGCTCGAGCTGGTTGTGCACCCCGAGCTTGCGGTACAGGTTCTTGACGTACCCGCGGGCCGTGTTCACCGTGATGCCCAGCCGCCGGGCGGACGCCTGCAGGTCGACCCCGCTGGCGAGCAGCGAGAGGATGTCGCGTTCGCGCCCCGTCAACGGTGACGAGTCGCTGCTGCGCAGGATCGCCGGACCGCCGGACCTTGCGAATAGGTCGATCAGGCTCTCCCGGTCCACGGCGAAGGTGTGCCCTCCCAGCGCGGGGATTGTCCCGACCACGATCCCGAGACTGGTCGACTTGGGGAGGAGGCCGGCGGCGCCGGAGGTGGCGACCTCGCTGGACCAGTGAGGGATTCAAGGGCAGTCCCGTGAGGACGAGCACCCGCATCCGGGGATGTCGCTCCAGGAGGAGCCGGACGCCCTCGCTACCACTGAGTTGGACGTCGAGGACGGCCACGTCCGGCTGGTACGCCTCCACCAAGCCGGTGGCGGCATCGATGTCGTCCGCGGTCCCCACACACGTCAGCTCGCCCGTCGCCTCAATGGCGATGGCGAGGGCCTCGGCGAACACCGGGTGGCCGTCCACGATGATGACGCGGGTGGGATTCGTGCTGGTCTGGGTCACGACGCGCCCGGGGCGCAAGGAAGGACCGCGCCGACTGGACGTCGCGCCCTTGGCGTCCTGCCTCTCGAGCGATCGAGGCGGCGCACTGGAGCCCGACCCTGCCTAATGG
This sequence comes from uncultured Acidimicrobiaceae bacterium, assembly GCA_963731065.1. Classification (GTDB taxonomy): domain Bacteria; phylum Actinomycetota; class Acidimicrobiia; order Acidimicrobiales; family RAAP-2; genus Bog-473. The sequence goes on from CAVSUH010000009.1 coordinate 42,200, forward strand.
GGTCTCGGTTCCTTCGGTAGGCCGAGCACACGCTCGCCCACGATGTTCCGTTGAATCTCCGCCGTCCCGCCCCAGATGGTCTCCGAGCGTGAGAAGAAGAACAGCGACTGCAGGTTGTTGACGGGGTAGCTCGCTTTGGCCCGTCGGGCCCCGGGCAGCAGCGTGTCCTCGCCCTGGTCTCCGAGCAGGATCTGGCCCTCCATGCCCAAGATGTCCATACCGAGGAGCAACGTCTCCTGGTGCGCCTCCGACCAGAACATCTTGTTGCACGCGCCCAACGCTGCGGTCGTGTGCGTGCCGTTGAGCACGTCGGTGAGCGTACGGAAGCCGTTGATCTGCATGATCTTAATTTTGGACCACGACCGCGCCAAGCGCTGTCGGGTCAGAGGATCGCTGGCGCGGCCACGCCGGCGCGCCTCGTCCAGGATTTCGTCGAACTCCTTCTGGAAACGCCGGTGTCCGGTGGTCGACGATGTGCCGCGCTCAAAACCGAGCGTCGTCATCGCGACCTTCCACCCGTTGTTCACGCCGCCGATGACGTTGTCCCTCGGGCAACGCACGTTGGTGAAGAAGACCTCGTTGAATTCCGCTGAGCCGTCGACCTGCTCAATCGGCCGCACTTCCACTCCGGGTTGCCGCATGGGGACCAGGAGGTAGGAGATGCCCGCGTGCTTCGGCGCGTCGGGGTCGGTGCGGGCGAGGAGGAAGATGTAGTCGGCGTAGTGCGCCTGAGTCGTCCACACCTTCTGACCGTTGATGACCCATTCGTCGCCGTCGAGCTCGGCTCGCGTCTTCAGGCCGGCCAGGTCCGAGCCGGCGTCGGGCTCGCTGAATCCTTGGCACCACGCGATCTCGCCCTTCAGGATGCCCGGGATGAACTGCTTCTTCTGTTCTTCGGTGCCCCACTGCAGAATCGTCGGGCCCACGAGGGTGTCGCCGAAGAAGTCGGCGCGCAACGGGGCGCCGACACGGGCGAATTCCTCGTTCAGCACGACCTGTTGCAGCAGGCTGAGGCCCTTCCCGCCGTACTCGGTGGGCCAGCTGGCGCAGATCCACCCCCCGCCGTACAACTTGGCCGTCCACTCCTCGTTGAAGGCCTTGCGCTCCTCGGGAGTCATGGAGAAGCCAGGTCCACCCCAGTCTTCAGGCAGGTTCGCAGCGAGCCATTCGGCGATCTCGGTCCTGAATTCCTCGGCTTCGGGGGGATAGGCCAAGTCCATGAGAGGCACGGTACCCGCCAAATCGGCCCTGTTGCGACCGGGTGAGGGCCCTCTCCCGTCCGGGCTGCCCGGTAACATGTCTTTGCCGGGATCGTTCGTGTGATCCCTCCCCGCAGTGGGACGACGGAGAAGGAGGTGCGGCCATGTCGAGGGGCGAACCCCCCAGTAGGACAACTGGCGCATGCCCGACTCCGCGCCGCGGCTGACCCGCGGCACGACCGTGCTCTGAGCCCCGGATGCGGGGCGGGTGCGAGGGCAGACGCCGGGCACTGATCCCCTGGTGGCGTGCGCAGCACCCACCAGTCATCCGATCTCAACCGGTCCCTTGGGGACGCCACAGGAGGGAGCTCCATGGCCACGCCACCGTCGACGAGCGCGCCGAGCCGCTCGCGCTTGATCTCAGTTCGTTCCCGCGATGCGGAACGCCCCCCACACCAGCGCCGGCGCCGGACGCGCCGGATCCTCGCGTCCGAGGGTGTCTTTGACTCCATCGTGTCGCTGGCCGGCCTTCTCGGCCGCCCGGTGCGGAACCAGACCGGCCAGGAGATCGGCCGGCTGGATGACGTCGTTGCCCGTTGGGCCGACGGACAGACCTACCCGCCCGTGAGCGGTTTGGTGATCCGGGTTGGTCGCCGCCTGGCCTTCGTGCCGGCCTCGGCCATTGACCGGATCGGCCATGCCGAGGTGATCCTGCGCTCGTCCCGGCTCGACTTCCGCGACGTCATCCGCCGTCCGGGCGAGGTGCTGTTGGCGAAGGACGTGCTCGACCACCAGCTCGTGGACGTCGAGGGAGTCCAGGTCATTCGTGCCGCCGACCTCTACCTGGCCGAGGTGATCGGCCGCATCCGACTCGTCGGAGCCGATGTCTCCAACGCCACGCTCCTGCGCCGTCTCGGCCCACGCCGGTGGCGGCCACGTCCGACGCCCGACCGTGTCATCGACTGGGCGGCCATTCAGCCGTTCACCGAATCGGCCAAGGATGTGAGCGGCGCGGCCACCCATGTGCGCCTGAAGACGACGAATGAAGGCCTGCATCGCTTGCGGCCCGGCGAGCTGGCGGACCTGCTCGAGGACCTGCGGCGGGACGAGCGCCGCGAGCTCCTGGCCGCGCTGGGACCGGATGAGGCCGCAGATGCCCTCGAGGAGATGCAGCCAGAGGACCTGGAACAGCTCCTGCGGGAGTCGGACCCGGTCGAGGCGGCACGCCTCCTCGCCGCCATGGAGCCCGATGAGGCGGTCGACGCGCTGCGCGACCTCCCCGTGGCCGTGCGGGCCGAGGTGCTCCGTCACATCCCCGCCGTGACGGCGCTCTCGCTGCGTGAGCTCCTCGGCTACGAGGAGGACGAGGCGGGGGGGATCATGACGACGGCGCTGGTGACGGCCAAGTCGGGGGACAAGGTCAAGAAGGTCGTCGACCGTCTGTCCGAGGCGCGGGCGCACGGCGCCGACCTCGATGCGGTGGCTGTCGTCGACGATGACGGGCGGCTCCTCAACGACGTCAGCGTTCTCGACGTTCTGTTGGCACTGCGGATCTCGACTGACACGCGCATGTCGGCGCTCCTCGGCGACGAGGGCGTGGTGACGGTGAGCCCCCACACGTCGGCGGGCGACGCGGCCCGGCAGCTGATCGAGGCCCGGCGCCATTCCATGGTGGTCGTCGACGACGACGGGCGTCCCATCGGCCGCATCCTGGCCGACGACGTGCTCGATGCATTGGTGCCGACCAAGGGTCGATTCCACTTTCCACGCCTTCTGTCGTGAAATTGAAGGTGTCGCGGCGGTGGCTGATTTACCTTGCTGCCGCCGGGCCAGGGTTGATCGCGGCCGCGGCCGGCAACGACGCCGGTGGCATCGTCACCTATTCGTCTGCCGGGGCGCAGTTCATCTACCGCACCCTCTTCCTGATGGTGCTGATCACAGTGGCCTACGTCATCGTTCAGGAGATGGTGGCCCGCCTGGCGACCTACACCGGCAAGGGCCTGGCCGCCCTCATCCGGGAGGAGTTCGACCTCCGTCTCACCGCCTTCGCCATCACCGCCTTCGCCGTCGCCAACATCGGCCTGATGGTGACCGAGTTCGGCGGCATCGCCACCTCGTTCGAGCTGTTCAATGTCTCGCGCTACATCTCGGTCCCCATCGCCGCTGTCGCGATCTGGTCGCTCGTGCTCTTCGGTTCCTACCGTTACGCCGAACGGATCTTCCTCCTGCTCACCGTCGTCTTCATCGCCTACCCGATCGCCGCCGTCCTGGCGAAGCCCAATTGGCACCAGGTCGCCGTCAACACCGTGTGGCCCCACTTCGAAGCCTCGAAGTCGTTTCTCCTCCTCTCCGTTGCCCTGATCGGCACCACCATCACGCCGTACATCCAGCTCTACGAGGCGGGTGCCGTCGTCGACAAGGGCGTCAAGCCGGAGGAGTACCACTTCCAGCGCGTCGATGCGATCACCGGCGCCGTCCTCGCCGCCATCGTCGCGATGTCGATCATCGTCGCCACCGGGGCGACGATCGGGGGCACGGGCCCGCTCACCTCTGCGACGACGGCCGCCAAGGGGCTGGAGCCGGTCGCCGGTGCGTTCGCCACGACGCTCTTCGGTCTCGGCCTGCTCGGGGCCTCCGCCCTTGCCGCGGCCGTGGTGCCGCTCTCGACTTCCTACGCCGTGGCCGAGGCGATCGGGGTCGAACGCTCCGTCTCGTCGAGCTTCCGCCAGGCCCCCGTCTTCCTGGGCATCTTCACGTTCCAGATCCTCATCGGTGCGGCCGTAGTGCTCGTCCCGGGGAACTTGATCACGCTCATTCTCAACACCCAGGTGCTCGAAGGCGTGATCACGCCGATGACGCTCATTCTGATTTTGGTGCTGGCCAACCGACGCTCGCTGCTCGGTTCGGCGGCCAACGGTCCTGTCGCCCGCTGGCTCGGAGGAACTGCCATCGTCGCGGTTGCCGTCGTGGCCGGCGTCTACGTCCTGCTCACCGTGCTCGGCTGGTTCGGTCTCGGTTGAGAGGGCAGGCCGCACCGGGCGCCCGCGGGCGCCGTTTGCGCAGGACCTGGGGGTTCGGGGAGGCTAGAGGGTCATGGTGAGTCGTGTCGGGACATCCGTTGCCTAAAACGCCTCGCCAGAAGTGGATTGAGACAAAAGAATCCTGGGAGCGTTCTCGCCACATCGAGCTTCCGGCCCAATTCCCGCCGCGCCGCCCCGACCAGGAGGTTTACGCGTCGCCTTCCTCATCTACCGGGGGAACCCCCGTTGCGGTGGACAGGGGGTCTACACCCGCCACCTGACCCGTGAACTGGTCGCCCTGGGCCACTCGGTCGAGGTGTTCGCCGGGCCCCCGTGGCCCGATCTCGATGAGGGAGTCGGGTTCACCCCCGTGCGCGGCCTCGACCTCTACCGGCAGCCCGATCCCTTCCGCGTCCCCCACCGGAGCGAGTTCACCTCCCGGGAAGACTGGACCGAGTTCGCCATCATGTGCACGGCCGGCTTCGGGGAGCCCCTGGCCTACTCGCTCCGTGCCCGCCAACTCCTGGCGCAGCGCCGCGACGAGTTCGACGTGGTCCATGACAACCAGTGCGTCGGTACCGGGATGCTGGGCATGGTCGAGGATGGTTGGCCCCTGCTGACGACTTTGCACCACCCCATCACGGTCGACCGGCAACTCGCCCTCTCGCACACGACGAACCCGTGGCAACGATTTACGACGCGGCGCTGGTTCGGCTTCCTCGGCATGCAAGTGCGAGTGGCGCGTGCCCTCCCCGCGGTGGTCACGGTGTCGCAGAACTCGCGCCAGGACATCGCCGCACAGATGGACGTGGCGCCCGAGCGGATGACGGTGGTCCCTGTCGGCGTCGACCACACCGTGTTCCGACCCTTCGACGACGTCATTCCGGTCCCCGGCCGCATCATGGTGACCTCGAGCAGCGACGTGCCCATGAAGGGACTGGTCCCGCTTCTCGAGGCGGTGGCGAAGCTGCGGACCGAGCGGGACGTGGAACTGACCGTGATCGGTCGACCCAACGAGGGCGGTCGGGTCGACCGGGCCATCGCCCGTCTGGGTCTGGCCGACGCTGTGCACTGCGTGAGCGGCATCACCGATGACGAACTTGCCCACCTCTACGGCGAAGCCCAGGTGGCCGTTGTGCCCTCGCTCTACGAGGGGTTCTCGTTGCCGGCGATCGAGGCGATGTCCTGCGGCGTGGCTGTGGTGGCGACGACGGGCGGCGCGCTGCCGGAAGTCGTGGGCACCGACGGGGAGACGGGGCTCCTCGTGCCGCCGGACGATCCGGGAGCACTGGCGGGCGCCATTGCCCGCTTGCTCGACGACGCCGATCTGCGCGCCCGTCTCGGTGCCGCCGGGCGGGAACGGGTGGTGAGCCGCTTTACCTGGCAGGTCACCGCAGCGGGGACCGCGGCCTGTTACGACGCCGTCATTGCGGGGAGACCGCTCCCGGGCGCGCCGCTGGCGGTCGTTGACGGTGAAGGCCCGGATGAGACGCCGGCCCGGGGAGCAGCCTGATGTTGACGGTTGACTACGACCGACTCGGGGTCGGACCCGGGGACCGCGTGCTGGACCTCGGGTGCGGGTTCGGGCGCCACGCCTTCGAGGCCGCCCGTCGTGGTGCCTCGGTGGTGGCGCTCGATGCCGGCCCCGATGAGGTGGCGCAAGTACGCGGAACGTTCGCCGCGATGATCGAGATGGGGGAGATCCCTCCGGATCACCCCGTGACGGCGGTGCAGGGTGACGCGCTGTCCTTACCTTTCGATGATGGAACCTTCGATCGGGTGATCGCGTCGGAGGTGCTCGAGCACATTCCCGACGACTCGGCGGCCATGCGCGAGTTGGCCCGCGTCCTCCGCCCCGGCGGATCGATGGCGGTGACGGTGCCGCGTTGCGGGCCCGAGGTCATCAACTGGGCACTGTCGGACGAGTACCACGACACCCCCGGGGGACACGTGCGCATCTACCGGCGGTCGACCCTGGAGCGCCGGTTGAGTTCGGCCGGGCTCGAGCCCACGGGACACCATCACGCCCACGGCCTGCACTCGCCCTACTGGTGGCTGCGCTGCCTCGTCGGCCCGTCGAACGATTCGCATCCGGCTGTCGAGGCGTACCACAAGGTGCTGGTGTGGGACATCGTCAAAGCACCTTTCGTCACGCGCACAGCCGACCGGGTGCTGAGTCCCGTCATCGGCAAGAGCCTGGTGCTCTATCTGACCAAGCCGGTTGCCACCGTGGCAGACCTGCCCGACTCGCGCCCCACACTGCCCCGCGGTGTCCCCGGCCGGCGCGGACCGACCACACCGAGCCAGGGAGCTGCGGCATGACCACAGAAGAGATCCGTTCCGCCACACTGCCGGAGGTACCTGGCATCCTGACAAGTGCGGACGTGCTCGCCACCGGCCACGCCATTGCGGCGATCCAGCGCCATGATGGACAGATCCCGTGGTTCGAGGGCGGTCACTGCGACCCGTGGAACCATGTCGAGGCGGCTATGGCACTGACGGTCTGTGGTCTCGTGGACGAAGCCGTCGACGCCTATCGCTGGCTGGCGCGCCGTCAGCTGCCCGACGGAGGCTGGTTCAACTACTACCAGGGAGACTCGGTCAAGGACCTCCGGCTCGACACGAATGTGTGTGGCTACCTCGCCGCCGGCGCCTGGCACCATCATCTGATCACCGGCGACGTGGAGTTCCTCGGCGAACTCTGGCCGACGATTGAGAAGGGCATCGACTTCATCCTCCGTTTCCAGCAGCCGGATGGCTCGGTGCTGTGGTCCCGCGACTCGGCGGGCCGGGCGGAGCGCTACGCGTTGCTCACCGGGTCGTCTTCGATCTACCACTCCATGCGCTGTGCCGTGGCCGTCGCGGAGTGTCTGGCGAAGGACCGGCCGGACTGGGAGCTGGCGGCCGGGCGCCTCGGGCACGCCGTCGCCCATCACCCCGGCGCCTTCGCACCAAAGGTCGAGTTCGCTATGGACTGGTACTACCCCATGCTGTCGGGTGCGCTCGAGGGCGAAGCCGGCCGCCGGCGCATTGCCGATGGTTGGTCAACCTTCGTCATGGAGGGTCTGGGGGTGCGCTGCGTCTCGACGGGCGACTGGGTGACGGCGGCCGAGACAGCGGAATGTGTGCTGACACTCGACGCCCTCGGCATGGACGGACCGGCCCTCGACCTCTTCTCGGCCGGGCAGAACCTCCGACTGCCGGACGGGTCGTACTGGACCGGCCTCGTCTATCCCGAACGGGAGACCTTCCCCAAGGACGAGCGGACGACGTACACCTTCGGTGCCATGGTGCTCGCGGCGGACGCCCTGTCGAACACAAGCCCGGCCGCAGGCCTTTTCCGTGGCGAAGGCCTCCCGGCCGCACTCGACCTGGCCGAGCCGCATTGCGGTGACGCCATTGAGGGGTGCACCGTCGCCGACCCGCCGCAGCGCTTCTCCCGCGGCTGAACGCGCCGAACCTGCGTCCGTTCGCACCGGTGGTGGGGACGACAGCGGTGCGATCGGGAGGAGAGGCTCTCCCGGTAGATTCGTCCACGATTCCGATGTGTTCTTGTCGACGCGCCGTGAAACGCGATGTCTGATCAGCTCACCGCCCGCGAGGACCCGCGGGTGACGCGCCGGCGCCGCCTGACCCTGGTGGCGATGTGCATCGCGCAGGGCATGACCCTGCTCGACGTCACCATCGTGAACACCGCGCTGCCGTCCATTCAGCGTGAGCTGCACATGACGGCGGGCCAGCTCGAGTGGGTGATCAGCGCATACGCCCTCAGTCTCGCCGCTTTCATCCCGCTCGGCGGTGCCCTGGGGGACCGCTACGGGCGGAAGCGGTTCTTCCTCGTCGGCATGGTCGTCTTCACGCTGGGCTCGGTGGCGTGCGCCCTGTCGACGTCCGACCTGGCTCTCATCGGCTCCCGTGCCCTGCAGGGTGCGGGCGGTGCGCTCATGTCGGCGCTGACGCTGGCCATCCTGACCGAGACCTACCCGGTCGAGCGCCGGGCGGGCGCGTTCGGCATGTGGGCCGCCATCTCGGGCCTCGGCTTCGGGCTCGGACCGGTGGTCGGAGGGGCCCTCCTGTCGGTCTTCAGCTGGTCCTCGGTCTTCTGGGTGAACGTGCCGTTCGCGATTGCCGGGTTCGTCATCGCGTTCGTGGCGGTGACCGAGTCCCGCAACCCGGAGGGCCGCGCGCTCGACGTGGTCGGGATGGTTGCCATCGCGCTCGGGCTGCTCGGCATCACCTTCGGCCTCATCGAGTCGTCCAGCCACCCCTGGGCGTCGTTCGACGTGGTTGGGCCGCTGGTCGTCGGCGCGGTCCTGGTGGGGTTCTTCGTCCTCTGGGAGGGGCGGACCTCGTCGCCCATGCTGCCGCCCAGCCTGTTGCGTGCCCGCAGCTTCGCCTCTGGGTGTGGCGTCTACCTGCTGACCTACCTGGCGCTGGCCGGAGTCATGTTCTACGTCACGCTGCTCTTCCAGGACGTCGAGGGTTGGTCACCCCTGCGCACCGGATTGTCGTGGTTGTCCATGAACATCCCGTTCATCGTGGCCGCGCAGTTCGCCGGCAGGCTCCGGCGCCGGTTTCAGCCTGTCGTGATCGTGGTGAGCGGGTGCCTCGTCGGGCGCGGCGGGCGTCGCGGTCCTGGCGCAGCTGTCGGACACCACGTCGTTCGGCGTGGCGTTCGTCGGTTACGTGCTGTTGGGGGTGGGCTGGGGCACGCTGGTACCTGGCGTCGTCAACGTCGCGATGCGCGACGTGCCCTCTGGCGTCTCGGGTGGCGCCTCCGGCCTCGTCAATGCGGCCCGCCAGGTCGGGACTTCAGTGGGACTGGCTGTCCTCGGGGCCATCGGGGTCCATGCCGCCACGAGTGCATGGGCCAGCCGCAGCGCCGGGGTGTCGGGCGCAGCCCAGCAGGCGCAGTACGTCGCCGGCGGTCAGATCGGAGCGGTGACCCGAGCTCTCGGTTCGCAGTATCGGGCCGACGCGGCGGCCGCGTTCGTCTCGGGGTATCACCTGGCGCTCATGGTGGCCGCCGGCGCGACGCTGCTTGCCGCCGCAGTGGCGGTGGTGGGGCTGCGTGCGGGTGCTGGCGCCGGCTGCGGCTGTCAATCCGACGCCAGCGGTGGCCGGGAGGCCGGCATCGGTCGAAGGGGCGGACTCCCGCCTCTGACTGCCGCTCCCGCGGTGGGCCTGCGTTCGTCAGCCCGGAAGGGTGACGCGGCGCAGGACGCGCAGGCTGCCGCAGGCGCCGTCGTCGGTGAACTCGCCCGAGTCGAGCGCGGCGCAGTAGAGCTCGTAGGGCGGGCGCCCCCCGTCCGCGGGGTCGGGGAAGACATCGTGGATGGCCAGCCAGCCCCCGAGAGCCACGTGCGGGGACCAGCCGCGGAAGTCCGCCCAGGCGGGTTCCTCGCCGTGCCCGCCGTCGATGAAGCAGAAGGCCAGGGGGCGGTCCCAACGGGCCGCCAGCGTGGGGGAGTCACCGACGATGCCCATCACGGATGACTCGAGGCCGGCAGCGGTGATGGTCCGGCGCCAGTGGGGCAGGGTGTCGATGCGGCCCACCTCGGGATCGACCAGATCAGGCTCGTGGTATTCCCATCCGGGCTGGTTCTCCTCCGAACCACGGTGATGGTCGATGGAGAGCAGCGCCGCTCCCGTGGCCTCGGCCGCGGCGCCAAGGTAGACGGCCGACTTCCCGCACCAGGCGCCGATCTCCACGAAGGTCGCCGGTGCAGCGGCCGGGATGTCGGCCTGTCCGGCTCGCAGGGCGGCGGAGAACAGCGCCTCGCCTTCGTCGTCGGGCATGAAGCCCCGCGTGCGGCGCGCCGTCTCGAACAGGGACTGCACCCGCGCCGAATCGATGGCGTCGGTCCCGGGCAACCCCTCGGTCATCAGGATGCGGGTGCGCCGGCCGCCCGCAGCGATTCGACCAGTCCGCCCTGCTCGCGGGAACCAAAGGCCACGTTGACCCGGAGCCGCTCGACCGACTGGGCCACTCGGCGCGGGCCCGACGCCAGCGGGTGGTCGTCGAGGAAGGCGATGGCTCGCTCGGCGAACGTCGGCGTCGCCGCACAGGGCGGTGATCGCCTCGACGATGCGTGGCGGCGCGTTCTTCGGGAAGCGGTCGAGCACGGCATCCCAGCTCTCGGTGACGCGGGTCCACGCCGCCTGGTTGCCCACGGGGTTGGCCAGCAGCGAGCCGATCACGGCGAACCCGTTCTGGGTGCGCACCTCGGTCATGGCCAAAGTCGAAGGTGCGCAGGCACAGGTCCACATCGGGGAATCCCGCGAGCGCACCGAGAGAGCGCATCTCTTCCTGCGGTGTGGACGCGGACCGGTAGCGCTCCAGCAGCGCGTCGTAGTCGCCTGGCCGCAAGAGCTGTGACACGACGGCGAACGTCGCCGACTCGATGTCGGGTGGGATCGGGGCGCCGGAGCCGCCGCCGATGGGCGAGGCATCGAAGCGCCGTGCCGCCTCCGCCCGGACCTCGGCGTCGGCGCCCACCGTGCCGAGGAGGTTGATGGCCAGCGCGCGCAACATCGGCGTGCGGTCGCTCTCGCCCGGTACGGCGTCGAAGCCGAGCCGGCGGTGGGTGGGTCCGATCGAGCGCGGCGACCGCCTGGTGGAGCGCGTCCTCCTGGTCGGCGTGCGTGATCCGCTTGGTGAGGGCCAGCGCCGAGGCGACGGGGGACCAGGCCGCGGGCTCGGGCTCGTCGCCCAGCCGCGAGGCCAGGACCAGGAACTCCTCGAGGGTGGAGTGGCCGGCGAGGGTGGTCGCCCAGGTATCGGCGATCAGGTTGGCCGTCTCCAGGGGGGTGAGCTCGGGGAGGTGCTCGGCCGAGCGCCGTCCGGTGCGCGGTCTCGTAGCCGACCCGGAAGATGCCCCACCCTCCCGCGTTCACCACGGCGAGGCCCCGTTCCGGCCTCGGCGATCGTCTCGGGCTCTGCATCGAGGACGATGTGGCGCACCGGCGCGCCGGGCCCACTGTCGGTGGGCAGCGCCCGCACCGCGACGGGGACGCGCCACTCCGATCCGATGGACGACGTCTCGCCGGCGGGCACCGGCCCGAGCGCGAAGGGTTGCTGGCTGAGCGTGTCACCGTGCAGGGACACCAGCGGGTGCCCACCCTGAAGGATGAACGTGTCCATGACGTCGCGCACGGGCGCGCCGCTGGCGTCCTCGAGCGCATCCCACAGATCGCTGGTCACCGTGTTCCCGTAGGCGTGCGCCTTGAGGTAGGTCCGCACGCCGTCGCGGAAGACCTCCGCTCCGATGTGCTGCTCGAGCATGCGCAGGACGCCGCAGCCCTTCTCGTAGGTCAGCACGTCGAACATGCCCTCGGCCTCCTTGGGCGGCCCCACCGGGTACTCGATCGGGCGGGTCAGGTGCAGCGCATCGACGGCCAGGGCGGCCTCCCGGGAGGGGGCGAAGCCGATCCAGCGGTTCCACGACGGCCGGAAGGCGTCGACACACAGCACCTCCATGAAGGTGGCGAAGGCCTCGTTGAGCCAGATGCCCTCCCACCAGCCCATGGTCACGAGGTCGCCGAACCACATGTGTGCCAGCTCGTGCGCGATGACGTCGGCGACGCGCTCGAGCTCGGCGCGGGCCGCCTCGTCCTGGTCGATCAGCAGTGCCGTGTCGCGGAAGGTGATGCAGCCCAGGTTCTCCATGGCCCCGGCGGCGAAGTCAGGGATGGCGACCAGGTCGACCTTGTCGCCGGGGTAGGGGATGTTGAAGTACTCGGTGAAGAAGCGCAGTGCGAACGCGCCGACTTCCAGGGCGAACCCGGCCAGCGGGAGCTTCCCGGGCGTGCAGACCACCCGGAGCGGCACGCCGTCCACGTCGACGGTCTCGGTCATCTCGAGCTTGCCGACGACGAAGGCCACCAGGTAGGTCGACATCTTCATGGTGGGGGCGAACCGGATGCGCTGCTTGTCGCCGACCTCGTCGATCTCGACGACGGGTGAGTTCGAGATGGCGTCGACGTCGGGCTCGACGATCAGGGTGATCTCGAAGACGGCCTTGCGGTCCGGCTCGTCGAAGCACGGGAAGGCCCGCCGTGCGTCCACCGACTCGAACTGGGTCGTGGCCATGGTCTGGGTCTCGCCGTCCAGACCCGTATAGGTGGACCGGTAGAAGCCGCGCAGCTTGTCGTTGAGCGTGCCGCTGAACCGGCAGCTGATGGTGCAGGCTCCCGGGGGAAGCAGATCGGCCGGCTGGAAGGTGACCTGCTCGAGCTCGTCGTTGAAGCTCACGCTGCACAACACGGTGATGCCGTCGGAGGTCAGGACCTCGACGTCGCTGATCGCCAGCTCCGCCGCGTTGAGCACGATCTCATCGGCCGTGTCGTGGACGATGGCGTCGATCCGAACGGTGCCCGAGAAGGTGGCGGAGGCGATGTCCGGCTCGATCTCGATGTGGTAGGTCTCGGGCTCGATCGTCCGTGGCAAGCGGAACGGCTCCGAGCCGGGCGCGACGGTTGACGTGGGAGCTGAAGGCATCCGTGCAGGCTACCCGCGGTGTCGCGGGTAGGTTCTCGCTCCGTGCCCTCTCAGGAAGCCCCCCCCGCCAACGAAGCCAACGGCCATGATCTCGACGTGGTGGCCATCGGTTCGCCGCTGCTCGACGTCATCGAACTGGCAACCGACGAACAACTGGCCCAGGTCGGACTGGAAAAGGGGTCGATGACCCTCATCGACCTGCCCAAGGCCAACGCCGTGCAGGAGTTCATGGGTGCCCCCGCTTCGTCTCGGGTGGATCGGTCGCCAACACGACCGCCGGGATCGCCGTACTCGGTGGCACCGCCGGTTTCGTCGGGGCGGTGGCCGACGACGAGGTGGGCCGGACCTACGCCGAGAACCTGCGGGCGGCCGGCGTCGAGTTCGAACCGCACCTGAGCGAATCGGCGGCCGCGGACGGGCTCGGTACCGGGCGCTGCATGGTGCTCATCACCGAGGACGCCGACCGCACCATGGGGACCTACCTGGGAGCCGCCTCGACGCTGTCGCCCGAGGGCGTCCCGACCGCCTTCGTGGCCCGCGCCTCCATCGTCCTGCTCGAGGGCTACCTCTGGGACGTGCCGGCGGCCAAAGAGGCGATGCGCCACGCCGCGGCCACGGCGCACGACGCCGAGGGCTCGGTCGCACTCTCCCTGTCGGACCCGTTCTGCGTGGGGCGCCACCAGCGAGAGTTCCTCGACCTGCTGCTCGACGACGTCGACATCCTGCTCGGCAACGAGGAGGAGGTCACCATGCTCTTCGGGGTCAAGTCGTACCAGGACGCGGTCGAGGCCGCGGGGGAGACCGGGCTGCTGGTCGTCATGACGCGGGGCGCCCAGGGCGCCACCGTCCTGACCGCCCGGGGGCCCGAGCAGGTTCCGGCCGCCCCGGTGAGCCAAGGTGGTCGACACGACCGGCGCCGGTGACCTGTTCGCCGCGGGCCTCCTCTACGGCCTGACCCACGGCATGGGCCCCGTCGAGAGCACCAGCCTGGGCGCCTTGTGCGCCGCCGAGGTCATCTCGCACACGGGCGCCCGGCCCGAGGCCGACCTCAAGAGCTTGGCGGCCGATGCCGGCCTCCTTCCGGGCTAGGCGGCCGGCCGGGTGAGCCTTTCGATCGGCATCGTCGGACTGCCCAACGTGGGCAAGTCCACCCTCTTCAACGCGCTCACCAACAACGAGGTGCTGGCGGCGAACTACCCGTTCGCCACCATTGAGCCGAACGTGGGCGTGGTGGCCGTGCCCGATCCGCGGCTGCAGCAGTTGGCGGATCTCTACGACGGCGCACCGGTGGTGCCGGCGACGGTGACCTTCGTGGACATCGCAGGGCTCGTCCGCGGCGCATCACAGGGGGAGGGCCTGGGCAACCAGTTCCTGGCCGCCATCCGGGAGACGGACGCCATCTGCCAGGTGGTCCGCGCCTTCCACGACGACGACGTCGTCCACGTCGACGCGCGGGTGGACCCGGCGGGCGATATCGAGACGGTCAACACCGAGCTGATCCTGGCCGACCTGCAGACGGTGGAGCAGCGCCTGCCCCGACTGGCGCGCGAGGCGAAGGGTGACCCGTCTCTGCGGCCGACCGTCGACGCGGTCGCCGCCGCCGAAGGCATTCTGGGCGCCGGCCGCACCATCACCGAGGCGGCATCGAAGGGCGAAGTGGACGCGGCGCTGCTGCGCGATCTGCACCTCTTGACGGCCAAGCCCTTCATTTACGTCTTCAACGTCGACGAGGGTGCGCTCGGTGACGCCGATCTGGCGGCGAGCCTGGCCGAAAGCGTGCGCCCCGCGCGTGCCATCGTCCTCTGCGCCCAGATCGAGGCCGAGGTTGCGGGGCTCGACGCCGCCGATGCCGCGGAGCTGCTGCACAGTTACGGGCAGGAGGAGTCGGGGCTCGAGCAGCTGGTCCACGTGGGGTTCGCCACCCTCGGCCTGCAGACGTTCCTGACGGCGGGGCCGAAGGAGGCGCGGGCCTGGACCATCCACATCGGCGACACCGCTCCCAAGGCCGCCGGCGTCATCCACACCGACTTCGAGCGCGGGTTCATCAAGGCGGAGGTCATCAGCTTCGAAGACCTGATGGCGGCGGGCTCGGTCGCCGCGGCGCGCACCGCGGGCCGGGCCCGGATGGAGGGCAAGGACTACGTCATGCGCGACGGGGACGTCGTCGAGTTCCGCTTCAACACGTAGGCGGCACGTGTTGCTCACCCATCGGCGTTGCCATTGGAGGGCGACGGGGTGACGGTGAACCCCGACGTGATCTGCGTGCCCTGCGCATTGAGCACGTACCAGGGGCCGCCGTCCTGGTTGATCGCCTGGCCCATGACGACGCCGGGCGCGACGTCGCCGTTGTAGGTGTAGAGCGGGTGGCCGCCGTAGGAGAGCTGGGTCGCGCCGTCGGGCCGGTGGAGCGTGCCCACCAGCGCGCGGTCGACCCCCTTGCCCACGCGTACGGGGCCGCTGGTGACCAGCGGCGGCCATTGGAAGACGCAGGCGGTACTGGTGCAGGCGCTGTGGGTCGGCGTGTCGGGGACGAAGTCGTAGAGCGTGTTGCCGCCCCCGGTGGCCAGGATCGGCCCGACCGGCGAATGCTGCAGCGTGAGCGTCAGCGAGCTGTCCGTGGTGGGCGGCCCGGACAGCGTCGTCACGTCACTCCCCGCGCCACCGCAGGCGCTGAGAAGGAGGGTGAGGCCGGCCAGGGCTGCCGGAACGATCAGGGCGGTACGGCGCAGCCGGCTGCCCATCAAGAGCCCTGCGCCGGGATGTTGGTGCCCAGCAGCCAGCTGATGGAGGCCAGCGCGTCGGCCGTGGTCCAGTCGGGCGCTTCGGGGTTCTGGAGTTCGTGGAGGCCGCCGTCGTTGAGGAGGCCGCGCAGCTTCGCGTTCAGCGCGCCCTTCTGATTCGGCGCCGACGCGTCGACGAAGCGCTCGCGCCCGGCGGGGTTGATGAGGATGTAGCCGTCGGTGTGCTCGACGTCGTAGGTCAGCGGCTTGCCGGTGTACCAGTCGATCTTGGCGGGTTGCTCCTCGGGCACGATCTGGTACTCCACCCCGAACGGCTTCCAGAATGCGGCGATGGCTGCCGGCGTCCCGGTCCAGAGATCCCAGTCGGCGCCGAACTCCTTCTCGTAGGCGGCCAGGCGGTCCACCGTGTCCCGGCCCGGGTCCACCGTGGCCTCGACGAAGACCACGCGCCGGGAGAGCCCGGCGGTGCGCAGGTCGCGCTGCAAGGAGATGAAGGCGCCCGTGACGAGCGGGCACTCGTCCTGGCACAGCGTCAAGAACGGCGCCAGGACGACCACCTTGCCCCGCAGCCCGGCGAGCGAGACGGCCTGTCCCTCTTGGTTGACCAGTGGCACGGTCTGTGGCGTCGGGCGATCGAGGATCAGCCCCTGGCCGGCCGGCGGGGCGCCCGGCGCGGCCGGCGCGGACGAGCCACAGGCGGCGAGCAGCACGCCGAGAGACAGCGCAGCAGCGAGGACGGTGAAAGGGGCTCGGCGGGGAGCGAATCGGGTCAGGCGTCGTCCTCCCCTGGGGGCAGGAACGTGAAGGGGAGATCGGCCAATGCGATCAGCGTCGAGGCGATCCAGCGGGTCAGGGCGTCGAAGACGGGCACGAGGGTCGACGGCTCCTCCAAATGGTGTTCGCTGAAGCGCAGCGAGCCCTCGTAAGTGGCCTCGGCGGCCCAGCGCATGGTGCCGTCCGCCTCGTCCGCCTCGGTGCGTACCTGCTCAATCGTCGTGGCGGTGCGGACCAGGTCCGAAGGATCGCCCAGCGGACCGGTGGCGGGCAGCGCATTCATGACCTTCTCGGTATCGGGGGCCTCCGCCATGCGCTGCACCCGCAGTGCGACCTCGATCACGACCTCGGGCAGCTCGTCCGGTGGCTCGCCGATCGACCAGCTGCGGTAGGAGGTCTGACTCCACGTGGGCCAGTCCAGGGAGAGGTCGGCCCGCACGCGGGGCGGCTGCTCCTCGCCCGGGAGGCTGTAGGAGGTCTCCCAGGACAGGTCGCCCAGGAACACGTCGACCTGGAAGCGCTCCTCGACGGCCTGGCGCTGCAGGAGCGCCCGGTCGAACGAGGAACGGATGGTGCCGATGAGATCGACGAGGAGATGATCGAGCACGCCGCACGAGAATAGGCCCGCCACGGCACCCCCCGGCCTCGCCCGCCGGACCCGGCGCCGGGCCGGGCGACGGCTGTTACCGTCAGGCTCATGGGCACGGCGTCGGTGTGGCTGGAGCGCAGGGTCATCGCCTATGCGCACCAGGGCGGCGCCTGGGAGTCGCCCTCGTCGACCCTGCACGCCATCACCCACGCGCTCGAAGTGGGTGCGACGGGCGTTGAGCTCGACGTCCATGCCACGGCGGACGGGGAGCTGGTGGTGTGCCACGACGCCACAGTCGACCGCACCACCGCCGGGCAGGGCACGATCGCCTCGTTCACGCTGGCGCAGCTCCGGGAGATGGACTTCTCGTACTGGTGGATCCCCGGGGCCGACGTCACGCCGGGGCGCCCCGCCGCCGACTACCCGTTCCGCGGCCTGGCGCCGGCCGATCCTTCGTTCGGCATCGCCACGCTGCGCGAGGTCCTCGAGCAGTTCCCCGGGGTCGTGCTGAACCTCGACATCAAGCAGACGGCGCCCGTCGTGGCGCCCTACGAGGAGTCCCTGGCCCGGCTCCTGGCCGAATTCGGGCGTACGGACGACGTGATCGTGGCCTCCTTCCTCGACCCGGCCACAGACGCCTTCCGCCGCTTCGCTCCGGACGTCCCGACTTCGGCCGGCACCGTGGTCGACAGCGGAGGCCTGGCAGGCGGTCCAGGCCGGCGACGACCTGCCCGCGAGCCCGGCGGTGGCGTTCCAGGTGCCCGAGCGCCAGGGAGAGCTGGTGATCGTCGACGAACGGTTCGTGGCCGCAGCGCACCGGGCCGGCAAGGCGGTCCACGTGTGGACGGTCAACGACGCCGGAGTCCATGGAGCGGCTGCTCGGCCTCGGTGTCGACGGGATCATCTCGGACGTGCCCACCACGCTGTGCGGCGTGCTGGGCACAGAGGGAGTCGCCTGGAACGGGGAATGACGCCTCAGGCGGTCACGCGGCCGCCGGGCCGTCAGCGTGGTGTCAGCCGCGACCGCAGTTCGGCTTCTTGCCGTGGTTGGCCTTCTTCTTTTTCCTGAGCTTGCGCTTCACCGTTCGCTTCGACATGAGGCGGAAGAGCCTAGACGGAATGCGGCAGGCAGTCCGATAGCCTCGGACGGGTGCGGTCCGGATGGCTGCTGCGCGACGGCGATGTGGTGTGTGCGCTCGAGCTGGCCGACTCGCCGGCCGAGCGCGGCGCACTGCGTGGGCGCCCGGGCTGCGAGGGGGCGCTGCACGTGGACGGCGCCCGTACGGTGCATACCGCAGGCATGAAATTCCCCATTGACGTGGCCTTTCTCTCCACCGACCTGACCGTGGTGCGGGTGGCCCGGCTCAAGCCGTGGCGGGTGGCCGTGGGGGGCCGGACGGCCCGGAGCGCCGTGCAGACCGAGGCCGGCTCGTTCGAGCGCTGGGGCGTGCGGGTCGGCGACCAGCTCGAAATGCGCGTGGTCCCGAACGGTACGAGTGGTGCCGCAAGCGGCATGCCGTGAGCGACGAACGGCGGGGCCAGCTCGTGCTGGTGGCCACGCCGATCGGGAACCTGGGTGATCTCTCGCCCCGGGCGCGCGAGGTGCTGGCGACCGCCGACCTGATCTGCTGCGAGGACACGCGCCGCACCCGGGCCCTCCTGTCGGCGAGCGGCATCACGGCGAAGGGGCCCCACGGCGACCGCCTTCTGTCGCTGCACGGGCACAACGAGGCGTCCCGGCTCGACCGGGTGGCGACCGCCGTGGCCGGGGGCGCGACGGTGGCCGTCGTCAGCGACGCGGGCACGCCGGGTATCTCGGACCCGGGGGCCTGGTTGGCGGCCCAGCTCGCCGCCGCCGGCGCGACCGTGAGCACCGTGCCCGGCCCCTCCTCTGTTCTTGGCGCGCTCGTCGTCAGCGGGCTGCCGACCGACCGCTTCTGCGTGGAGGGGTTTCTGCCCCGCAAGGGGCCCGAGCGCCGGCGCCGCCTCGGTGCCCTCATGGCGGATGCACGCACCACCGTCGTGCTGGAGGCCCCGAACCGCGTTGCGGCCACGCTCGCCGAGCTGGCCGCCACCGACGAGGCCCGGCCGATGGCCGTGGTGCGCGAGCTGACCAAGCTGCACGAAGAGGTCTGGCGGGGGACGCTGGGCGAGGCCGCGACCGTGTTCGCGGCGCGGGAGATCCGGGGCGAGGTCGTCCTGGTCGTGGGCGGGGCGCCGGCGGCCGCCCCGGCCGACGACGTCGTCGTCGAGGCCACGGTCCGGGCCGCACTCGTCGACGATCCGTCGGCGGGCCCGCGCCAGGTGGCCGAGCTGGTGGCAGCGACGCTCGGCGTGCCGCGCCGCCGCGCCTACGAGGCCGCCTTGCGCGTGCGTGGTGACACCGGAGGCGACGGGGACACGGCGGGCCCCGCCTGAAGCCGCCGGTACGCTACCGGCGGTGCCCCCGTACTACCTGACCACGCCGATCTATTACGTCAACGACGCGCCGCACGTGGGCACGGCGTACACGACGGTCAACGCCGACGCCCTGGCGCGCTGGCATCGCCTGCTGGGCGACGACGTCTGGTTCATGACGGGAACCGACGAGCACGGAGCGAAGATCGTGGAGGCGGCCGAGGCGAACGAGACCACGCCCAAGGAGTGGACGGATCGCACCTCGGCGCGCTTCGTGGAGGCCTGGAGCCGGCTCGACATCGCCAACGACGACTTCATCCGCACCACCGAGCCGCGGCACTACGAGGTGGTCCAGCAGTTCCTGCAGCGCATTTACGACAACGGCTTCATAGAGCTCGGCGCCTACTTCGGGCTCTATTGCGTGTCCTGCGAGGACTACTACCTCGAGGACCAGCTCGTGGACGGCAAGTGCCCGGTCCACGGGCGCCCGGTCATTGAGATGAAGGAGGACAACTACTTCTTCAAGCTGAGCCAGTTCGAACAGCGCCTCCTGGACTACTACGACAGCCACCCCGACTTCGTCCGCCCGACGTCGAAGCGCAACGAGGCCCTCGGCTTCATCCGGGGAGGGCTGAAGGACGTCTCCATCACCCGCACCTCCTTCACCTGGGGCGTGCCGGTGCCGTGGGACAGTGGCCACGTCTTCTACGTCTGGTACGACGCGCTCATCAACTACCTGACGGTGGCCGGGTACGGCGGCGACCCCGCCGTGTTCGAGGCCCGCTGGGGCGCCGCCCACCACCTGATCGGGAAGGACATCCTCAAGTTCCACTGCGTCTGGTGGCCCGCCATGTGCATGGCGGCGGGGATAGAGCCACCGCAGGAGATCTTCGTCCACGGGTACCTGCTCATGGGCGGGCAGAAGCTCGGCAAGACGATGATCGCCTCCGGTCTGGCCGGCGGCGAGGGCGCGGCCCCGCTCAAGATCACCGACGTGTCGCCCCTGGCCCTGGCCGACGACTTCGGTGTCGACCCGCTCCGGTACCACCTGCTGCGCGACGTGGCGCTCGGCGGTGACGGCGATTTCTCCTACGAGGGCATCGTGGCGCGCTACAACGCGGACCTGGCCAACAATCTCGGCAACCTGGTGTCGCGGGTCACGACGGTGGTCACCTCCAAGTGCGGTGGCATCGGGCCCGGCTGCGATCCCTCCAGCGAACTGGCTGCGGTGGCGGACGCCGTGCTGGACGCGGCGAGCTCCGCCTGGGCGCGCTGGGCGCCACACGAGGCGCTCGAGGAGACGTGGCGGCTCATCGGTGCCGCCAACGCGGAACTCGAGTCGGCCGAGCCCTGGAAGATGGAGCCCGGCCCGGCCGTCGACGCCGTGCTGGGCGACGCGCTCGAGGTGCTGCGCATTGTGGCGGTCCTGATTGCGCCGGCCATGCCGTCGACCGCCGTCGAGGTCTGGCGTCGCATCGGGGTGGTGGGTGACCCCTCGGCGGCGCGCGTGCCCGACGACGCCCGGTGGGGTGGCTACATCGGCGGCGCAGCCGTGGTGAAGGGGGAGCCCCTCTTCCCGCGGCGGAAGGCCTGACCTTGGCGGGTTGGTTCGACTCGCACTGCCACGTCCAGGAGGAGTACCTCCCGGGCGACGACGCCGGGGCGGCGGACCTGGAGCCCGTCCTGAGCAGGGCGGCCGAGGCCGGCATCGACGCGGATGGTCTGCATCGGGACCGGGGTCGTCACCTCCGAGCAGGCGGTGGCGGTGGCGCCGGGTCGACGGCACGGGCCGGGACGGTCCCGCGGGCCTGGGCCTCCATCGGGCTGCACCCGCACGAGGCGAGTGAGGGCGTGGACGGCGTGGCGGCGCTGCTGGCGCGCGAGCTGGAGGCGCGACGACGGCGC
Source organism: uncultured Acidimicrobiaceae bacterium (assembly GCA_963731065.1). Taxonomy (GTDB): domain Bacteria; phylum Actinomycetota; class Acidimicrobiia; order Acidimicrobiales; family RAAP-2; genus Bog-473. Next base: position 63,325 of record CAVSUH010000009.1, read on the forward strand.
GGTCGTGGCGGTCGGGGAGTGCGGGCTGGATTACTTCTACGAGAATTCTCCGCGCGACGCGCAACGGGCCGCCTTCGCAGCACAGATCGCGTTGGCGCACGCGCACGACCTCGCCCTGGTGATCCACGCGCGCGACGCGTGGCCTGACCTCTTCGACGTGCTGGGCGCGGAAGGCGTTCCGGAACGCACCGTGTTGCACTGCTTCACGGGCGGTCCCGACAGAGGTCGAACAGTGCCTGCGTGCCGGCATGTACGTGTCGTTCAGCGGCATCGTGACATTCAAGAATGCGTCCGATGTCCGGGAGGCCGCGGCGCGTTGTCCCGCTCGACCGTTTGCTCGTGGAAACGGACAGTCCGTTCCTCGCCCCGGTGCCCCATCGCGGCCGCACGAACGAGCCGTCGTACCTTCCGTTCGTCGGTGACGCGATCGCCGCGGTGAAGGGCTGCAGCGTCGACGAAGTGAGGGAGCGCAGCGCGGCCGCGGCCGCCATGGTGTTTTCCACAGGGCGCTAAATCACGCGCTGTTGCGCGTAATACGAGAACCTTGTGACCTGGGTGTTTGACGTTGAATTCGGCGAAAAACTGCGGTTGAGCAGGGAGTTCATCTAAATATCACGGACGGCAGCGTCCGTGACCTGGGAAAAGAGCGCGCGAAAAGGTTTCGCTCGATTTCTGGTTTGCGTGGCCCGTGATTGGTTATCTATGTTCTCCAGAAACCCCCCGCTACCCGTACGTCGGCGCGGGTGCACTGTGTCCCCGGAGAAGGGTGGAGCCCTGCGGAACCAGAGCACTGGGGGGAGGCGCCTCGGCGTTGCTGCAGCTATTTGCGGCGCGTTGTTCGTCGCGCCTCTCCTCCTGTTGCAGAGCGCGTCTGCGCACGCGTCGCGGCCTCAGGCCGCGGCGCGGCAGCGCGCACGAGAAGACCACAACGCAGCGTGCACTCGTCGTCGCACCTCGACGGCGTGAGGTTGCCGTCGAACCTCGTCGCCTATCAAGCGCCGACGACGACGCCGACGACCGCGGCCGCGACTACGACGACGACCGCGCCTCCGACCACGACGACGACGGCACCGCCCGCCGACGACGACCACGACGACAGCACCACCGCCACCGCCGACCACCGACCACGACGACGGCCACCGCCGCCGCCCGCGGCGACGAACAGTGAGGGCGGTGAGGCCACGTGGTACGCCGCTGCGCCGGACGGGTATGTGCGCCAGCCCGACGCTCCCGTTCGGCACCGTGCTCACCGTCGTGAACAACGCGACCGGCGCGTCGACCGTCTGCACGGTGGACGACCGTGAGGCGGCCGGCTACCCCCGCGTGGTCGACATGTCGCCGGAGGGCTTCTCGCAGATCGCTGACACGAGCCAGGGAGTGGTGGACGTCACAATCTCCTGGTGACACTTTCCGGCGCCGACATCGCCCAGCTGCTGTCGGCGCACGGTCTCAAGCCCAGCCGTGCCCTCGGGCAGAACTTCGTCGCTGACCCGAACACCGTCCGCCGCATCGCCCGCCTCTCGGGCGCCGGGCCCGGCTCGCGACGTGCTCGAGATCGGGGCCGGCCTGGGGTCGTTGACGTTGGCGCTGGCCGAGACCGGCGCCAGGGTCGTGGCGGTGGAGACGGATCGCCACCTGCTCCCGGTCCTGCGCTCCGTCGTCGAGGGCGCCGGGGTGGAGGTCGTCGAGGGGGATGCCCTGGAGCTCGACCTGGCGGCGCTCCTGGCCGAGCGGAGCCCCGGCCCCTGGAGCCTGGTGGCCAACCTGCCCTACAACGTGGCCACGCCCCTGGTGCTGCAGGACCCTCGTGGAGGTGCCCGCGGTGGCCCACCTCCTCGTCATGGTGCAGCGGGAGGTGGGCGAGCGTATGGCGGCCTCAGCGGGCGAGGAGGCCTACGGGGCGGTCTCGGTGCGCATCGCCTATTTCGCCCGGGCCGAGGTGGTGGGCCGGGTCCCGGCCTCGGTCTTCATCCCGCGGCCCACGGGTCGAATCGGTCCTCGTCCGCCTGGAGCGCCGGCCCGAGCCGGCCGTCGATCCCTCCCTGGTCTCCTACGAGCGGCTGAACGCGGTCGTCCGGGCCGGCTTCGGCCAGCGGCGCAAGATGCTGCGGCGCTCCCTGGCCGGCGTGGTCGATCCGGCCGCCTTCGAGCGGGCCGGCGTGCGGCCCGACGCCCGGGCCGAGGAGCTCGACGTGGCGGCCTGGGGCAGGCTGGCGGCACTGTGAGTCGGGCGACGGGTGACAGGGTGCTGGCCCCGGCCAAGCTGACGGTGTCGCTCCGGGTGACCGGCGTGCGGGCCGACGGCTATCACGAGCTCGACGCCGAGATGCGTCACCCTGAGCCTGGCCGACGAGCTCCTGCTCGACGAAGGCGGGTCCGGGCTCGCCGTCGAGGTCGAGCCCGGGGTGCGGCCCGAGCGGTTGCCCGGCACCGGGCGAGAACCTGGTGGAGCGGGCGCTGCCGTGCCTGTGGCCGCCGGGCGGCCATCCACCTGACGAAGCGGATCCCGCTGGGCGGCGGCCTGGGCGGGGGATCGGCCGACGCGGCCGCCGTGCTGCGCTGGGCCGGCTGCGACGACCCCGACGTGGCGGTCCGCCTCGGTGCCGACGTGCCGTTCTGCCTGGTCGGGGGGCGGGCCCGGGTCGAGGGTGTGGGGGAGAGGGTGACCCCGCTGGCGTTCGAGTCCGGGGAGTACCTGCTGCTCCTGCCGCCTTTCGGCGTGGACACCGCCCGGGTCTACCGGGCCTGGGACGAGGATCCCCGGGCAGGAGGGACCGAACGCGCTCGCAGCCGCGGCGTTGGTGGTCGAGCCCCGGCTGGCCCCCTGGCGCGACGCGCTGGGCGACTGGTCCGGGAGCGAGCCCGTGCTGGCCGGCAGCGGCTCGACGTGGTTCGTCGAGGATGGCGCGGCGGCGGGGAAGGCGGTGCCGGAGGAGTTGCGTATCGGGGCCGAGACGGCCCGGCTGGTGCGCGCCCACACGGTGCCGGCGGGCTGGGACGGGGACTGAGGGAAGAGCGGGAGCGGGGCGGCGGAAGTTACTTGCCGGCCCGGCGCTGCCACCGGGTGGCCTTCAGCATCTTCTTGTGCTTCTTCTTGCGCATTCGCTTGCGACGCTTTTTGATCAGTGATCCCATGTCGTGCGGCAGGCTAGCGGTCCTCGGGGTCGACTGCCAGGTCGGTCCCCGCGTCAGGAGGCAGCCATGGGCTTCGAGATCGTCCGGCTCGACCACGTGCAACTGGCCATGCCGGCGGGCCGGGAGGCCGAGGCGGAGGCCTTCTACTCGGGGCTTCTCGGGCTGGTCCGACTCCCCAAGCCCGAGCCCCAGGCGGCGCGCGGCGGATGCTGGTTCGGCGACGGTCCGGTGAAGTTGCATCTCGGCGTCGAGGAGGACTTCCGCCCCGCCCGCAAGGCCCACCCCGCCCTGATCGTCCGCGACCTGCCGGCCCTCGAGGCGGTCCTGCGGGAGGCGGGCGTGGAGGTCCGGCCGAATCCGGACGCGGCGCCGGGCGCCGGCGCGTACGTCGACGACCCCTTCGGCAACCGGATAGAGCTCATCGCCGGGAACTGAACAGGAGTTCAGGAGAGCGTCTCGCCGGAGAGGGGGGAGGCGCCGGCAGGGACGGCGGCGGACCGTCCCCACCGGCGACGCCGGCGGCGGAGTGTGACTCCGGGCCATTGGCCGGAGGTGGGATCTCCGCCACCGGGGGTACTCGCCGCCACTCTGCGACCCCGACCTGGGCGGCACATTGGCGCTCCCTAAGAATTTCGCGAAGAAAGCGCGGTAAGAGGCTCGGCGAATAGGCACACATCTGGTGACAAGCGGTTGAGCCAGTCGATGAGCTTGGCGGTGAGCAAGAAGGCGACCGCAAGGGCGAACTTAGCCAGGCGGTGGATGATCTTGCGGTCGGTATTGCGGCGCAGCTGGCCGAAGTTCGAGAGGCAGCTGTTGGTGCGCTCGACGGGCCCACGCAGTCCCATCGGCTGTTTCTTGGTCGTGGCGACGTCTCCCCGTTTGCGTTTCTTGGCGATGACCGCATCAGTGATGTGGTGGCTCGAGGAGCCGCTCGCGCGTGAGCTCGGAGTCATAGCCCCGGTCGAGCCAGATGCGTCTCGATGTCACAGAGCAGCCCGCGTTCGTCGGTGTGGGCCAAGGTGGGCTCAAGGAGCACCGAGTCGTTGCGGTTGGCTCCTTCGATGCTCCAGCCGATGGGGATGCCCTTTGGCCTCGGTGAGGATCGACCACTTCCAGCCGAGCTTGGCCCGATCGGTCGGGTTCTTGCCGGTTCTCTCTCCTACAGGGCTTTTGTGCAAGGAACCGTCGACGGACACGTCGGAGAGGTCCAGGTCGATGATCTTGTCGTTGGCGCCGATGCTTTGTGTCGGAGACCTTGTTGGCGCAGAGCCGTTCGGCGTCTTCGAAGGAGCATCCCGTCACAAGGCGGACCAGCAGACCCTCGAAACAGTCTCGATCTGACGCCCGCGGGCGATGACAGCCCAGCGGATGGCTCTCGTTGTGCACTGGGAGCAGGGGTTCTATGGCGGCGAAGACGGTATCGAACACTTCAGGGTCGAGCGCGCGCATGTTGGAGCGAGCTCCACGGGGTTGATGGTCAGTGGGCAAGCACCCCGATTGTCTCGGGTCCATCACCGCGACCTGGCGATGGTCAGGCGCTCTCAGGCAGAAATGCTTGACAGCTTCGCGTCTGGGCGCCTAGTCGTGTGGCCTCTGAAGTGGAGCTGGGAGGCCAACGGCATCGAGGGCGACCCGGGCCATGGTCTCGTAGAGCAGTGGGGGCGGGGGTGAAGACTTCGAGGCCACTAGCGGAGCATTATTTCGCATAGCGGCGGCGGCTGGTTCGATCATGTCTTCGGGGATGTCAGGGAGCAACGTCATCTCCTTGGTCTGAGTCCCGCCGGCCTTCGATAGGTAGCCGATCCACGCTCCGACACGATACCCTTCGCCGCATGGACGAGGCCAAGCTGGCTCGACTCGTGGGCTCGCATATCCTCCGCTGCACTGCGTGCTTCGCCACAAACCTAGATATCGGCTCGGTCGATCTGGTGTGCCCTGACTGCGGGGCGAGATTTCCCTTTAGCGACGATGGTGCCGTCAACTTCCTCGACTCAGCAACTTCGGCCCGCTACCAGATTGAGGAGACCGATAACGTCTCGGACCATCCCTTCGATGGCAATGCCCTGGCACTTATCGAGGCGGCAGCCGACGGCCTGGTCCTCGACTGCGGGAGCGGCTACAAGTCCGACGCCTTCGACAACGTCATCCAGCTTGAGATTGTGAACTATCCGAATGTGGACGTCCTGGGGGTCAACCAACGGCTCCCGTTTGCCACTAGCTGCTTCGACGTCGTCTTCTCGGCGGATGTCCTAGAGCACGTCGACGACCCGTTCAAGAGCGCCGCCGAGATACTCCGGGTCCTGAAACCCGGAGGCGTTCTCTACGTCGACCTGCCTTTCCTCCAGCCCGAGCACGGCTACCCGAACCACTACTTCAACGCAACCCGCCAGGGACTGCAACGACTGTTCTCCGAGATGACTGTCATCGAGCACCATGTACCGCTGTCAGGACATCCGATCCTGACCCTGCACTGGTTCCTCCACGAGTATCAGAACGGGCTCCCCGAAAGCACCCGGGAAGCCTTCCTGGCCATGACCATGGGCCAGCTGCTAGAGCGCCCCGCCGCTGAATGGCTCGACTCAGCGCTAGCGGCCGAACTATCCGAAGACGCCCAGTGGTTGATAGCCTCAACAACTCAGGCCATCCTGCAAAAGGAGGGCAATGGGGCAGTCGACCTCGGGGATGTCGTCGGAGAACTTCCCGGATTCGGGAAGCGTTGCAGATTGCTCAGGCCGCCTTCTTGACCGCCGGATAGCGTTTTCTGGGCGGTTTTCGGGTTCCTTTCGGTCGTCCGGGTCCCGGCGTTGTCGATTTCGGTGGACTGGCTGGCGTGCCGAGGGTTGCACGAAGTCGTCGAAACCCCCTCCGCACCGTGCAGGGGTGAGCGCGCCTGGGTTTCGCGGTCGTTCCCATGGCAGGCGGAGGTCATCGACCAGAGCCGCGGGCGAGGCGCAGTTGGGTCAAGGCTCCGACAATCAGCCAACTCCAGCGGTCGGCCTGTTCGGGCGTGCACAGTGACGGAGTGGTCCAACCCAGGGTGTTCTTGATGAAGCGGAAGGTGTGCTCGATGTCGAAGCGCCGCAGATAGGCCACGCCAGCATCGGTCGAGGTCGGGCTCGCCCGGCCCGGACCAAAAGAGCCACAACGTCTTTTTCGTCCCGCGGCGTGGGCTTGGGCAAATGCTCGACTTCGACGCGGATGACGGTGCCGCGGCACGATCGGTGGTGCGCCGCCGTAGTCGGCCCAGCGTCCGCGCCCGATCACCCGAGGATGCAGACCGTGCCAGGCCGTCACCTTGACGGTGCCATAGCGGGGGTCAGTCGCCTGAGGCACGTCGTCGGGCTTCTTCTGGGTCTCGGATCCGAGCACTTGAATCGACGTCCGTGCCGTGGGGGCCGTCCGCCGGTTCCCTTCGGTCGGTTGGGGCGAGCAGGGGGATCGGCGAAAAAGACGCGGTCGTCGCGGATGCGAGTGAGGCACTCGCAGCGCTCCTCGGCCAGGTCGTGACCGATGGCGATCGGGTTATAGCCGGCGTCGAAGACGAACAGCGGGACTTCCTCTCAGCCTGGAAGGAGTCCGACCAGGCGCCGGATCTGTCTGCCGTCGCCGTGGTCGCGTCGTGCTCTGGCGCGATGCGGGCCACGTCGAGGGGAGCCGTCCACGAGTCAGAGGCCCAGTCCAGCTGGCAGATCCACTGATAGTACCAGCCGGCCACGATGGGCTGGCCCGCCGAATGCTTCGAGGCCGAGTAGTAAAAGCCTCGCTCGGGGCTGCACTCGGCGTCACAGCGGTCCCAGGTCGAGGCATCGACGGCAAAGACGAGCGGCCAGCGCCGCTGGGCGCTGCGCCACCGAGGAGCGCGCGCAGCCGGTCCTCGTCGATGCGGCCGCGTCGAGTGCCTTGTAGAGGCTGCCGTGGGAGCGGCGGAACTCCGGCTCGAGGCTGAGGGCGGGCACCGAGGCCGACCGGTGCCGGGAGCGCACAAGACGGCATCGGCCAGCTCGAAGAGGGCGTCGCCCCAGCGCCAGCAGCAGCGATAGAAGCCCGTCTCGGAACTCGACCAAGCTGGCTCAGCGCACCCCGCCCCGGCCGTGCCCTCGTGTCATGTCCGATAGTATTACTACTATCGGGCCGAAAAGTTGGGATACTCAAGGTGGAGGCAGCGATGGCAACCAAGAGGACGACCACCCGACTCGAGACCTACGAGCGGCGCTATCGCGAACTGGCCCGCCAGTTGGCTGACGTCGGCTACATCGCGTCGGCAGTGTCGCTCCTCGCTACAACCGATGCGGCAAAGAGAGTTGTGGTTGTCACGCCGACCCGCCGCGACTCCATGGGCCCTATTTCCAGTGGACCGCCAAGGTGGACGGCAAGACGGTCAATCGAAGACTCACCCCGAGCGAGGCTGCGCTCTACAGCGAATGGATCGGCAACGATCGACAGGCTACGCGCCCTCATCGCCGAGATGCGTGAAGTGGCGGCGAAGGCCCAGCAGATCATGCTTGAAGAGGCCGCGAGCGAAGGCAAGCTGAGGTTTAATCGCAAGCTAAGAGGAGAAGGTTCAGAAAGTCCCTGTCGCATCGTCCGGACCGGACGCCGCGGACGGATCCGTCCCGGGAATCGTCGGCAGGCGCATGGTCATCCGGGCCCCGCCCGCGGGTCGTTCTCGGCCACGATGGTCCCGCCCTCGGCCTTGACGACCTGGGCGACGATGGCCAGGCCGAGGCCGGAGCCCGGGAGCCCGCGGGCCGCCGGCGAGCGGTAGAAGCGGTCGAAGACGTGGGGCAGGTCGGCCTCGGCGATGCCCGGACCGTGGTCGCGCACCACGACCGTGCCGTCGCGGCACTCCACCGAGACCGGCTCGCCGGGAGGGCTCCACTTGCGGGCGTTGTCGAGCAGGTTGCCCACGGCACGGCGCAGGCCGGCGTCGCTGGCCACGACCCAGCACGGGGCGGCGTCGAGGTCGAACCGCACGTCCTTCGAGCGCCCGTGCGTGTTCTGCACGGCCACCTCGTCCTGCACGAGCAGGTCGAGCCGGAGGGGCTCCCGGGACGCCGGCCCCTGGTCGCCCCGTGCCAGCTCGGCGAGGTCGCCCACAATGTCGGTGAGCTCCTGGAGCTGGACGAGGACGTCGTCGACCAGGACCGAGCGGTCTTCGCTGCTCAGCTCCTCGACCCGGCGGATCACCTCGAGGTTCGTGCGCAGGCTGGTGAGCGGCGTGCGCAGCTCGTGCGAGGCGTCGAGCACCAGCTGGCTCTGCGCAGCGGCGCGAGGACTCCAGCGCCTCGCAGCAGGCGGTTGAAGGTGCGCCGCAGGCGCCCCAGCTCGTCGTAGCCGCCCGGCTCGAGCCGCCGCGACACGTCGGTCGTCTCGGCCAGGTCCTCCACGGTGTCGGTGAGTGCATTGAGCGGGACCAGCGCCGTGCGGGCCACCAGCCAGCCGAGGACGACGGCGAGTAGGACTCCGACGAAGGCGACCGCCCCGAGCAGCGCCGCGAGCTTCTTGAGCTCGGAGTTGACGTTGAGGAGCGTGGCGATCTGCAGCGCGCCACCGTCAATGAGGGTTTCTGCCTGGCCGGACTGGATGGTGGTGCCGGCGGGCAGATGCTCGACGTACTCGCGCAACTCGTTCCCGTCCACCGTGACGGTGGTGAAGAACGCGGGGGCGAGGTCGACGGCCACGAGCCGCACCTGGCCGGTGACCGGGAGGCCACCGCCGGAGACGACGGCCCCGGTGGAGTCGATCACCTGCCCGACCGTCGCCGTCGTCGCCCCGATCTCCTCGCCGGCCACGATCTTCTGCGCCGCCGTCGTGAGGGAACTGTCCGCCGCGTCCAGCAGGGTGTGGCGCGCCACGAGGAAGGAGCCGAGCGAGGCGGCCAGCACCGCGACGACGACGGCGACGGTCGTCGCCAGGACGAGCCGGGTGCGGAAGGTCACGTGTCCCGCAGCACGTAGCCCACGCCGCGCACCGTCTGGATGCAGCGCGGCTCGCCTCCCTCCTCCAGCTTGCGGCGCAGGTACCCGACGTAGACGGCCAGCGAGTTGGTCCCCGAGTCGAAGTCGAAGCCCCACACCCGGTTCAGCAGCACCTCGCGGGTGAGCACCTGGCGCGGGTGGCGCAGGAACAGCTCGAGCAGGTCGAACTCAATGCGGGTGAGCTCGAACGTGCGCTCGCCGCGCTGCCCTTCGCGCGTGGAGAGGTCGAGAGTCAGGTCGCCCACGCGCAGCAGGCCGCCCTCGCCCTCGAAGCGGCGCCGCAGCAGCGCGCGCAGCCGGGCCAGGAGCTCGGCCAGGGCGTAGGGCTTGACCAGATAGTCGTCGGCCCCGGCATCGAGCCCCTGGACCCGGTCGTCGACGGCGTCGCGCGCGGTGAGCATGAGGACCGGGGTGTCGTCGCCCGCGCTGCGCATGCGTCGGCACACCGTCAGGCCGTCGAGGTCGGGGAGGCCGAGGTCGAGGATCAGCGCGTCGGGCGGCGCCTGGGCCAGGGCCTCGAGCGCCTCGCCGCCCGAGGCCACGGTCACGACGTCGTAGCCCTCGAGGCGCAGGGCACGGTCGATCGACCGGCGGACCGCCGGGTCGTCGTCCACCACCAGGATGCGCACGACCACAGAACCTATCGCCGCGCCTCCGCCGGGCACGCGGCCATCGGGCTGTCTAACCTCTAGTCGACGGCACGCGCCCTTCCGGGGTAGTTCAATCGGCAGAACGTCGGCCTTTGGAGCCGGATGTTGGAGGTTCGAGCCCTCCCCCCGGAGCCCCTGTCAGCGACCGCTGGCCTTGTCCCTCTCCGCCAGCTGGGCCAGGTAGTCGTTGTAGGCCGCCATCTCCTTGTCCTCTTCCTTCTCCTGGGCTGTCTCCTCCGGAGCGGGCGTGTCGTCGTCGGCGGCAGAAGCGGCCGGTCCGCCGGGATCGGCGCCGGCGGTCGCGGGCGGCGGCGTGTCCTCGGCCGCCTCGTGCACGAAGCGCCACCACATGTAGACGGCGTAACAGGCGAAGAGGGGCCACTCGAAGACGTAGGCCCAACTGAGCGTGTTGCCGTCGAGGGCGCGGCTGATCTGCCACAGGCAGAGCGCAAGGAACGCCGGCACCACAATGAGGATGACCACGTGGAGCTTGATGGCGCGGCGCGAGAACCAGACCTTCTTGTCCATCAGCCGTCGGGGAACAGGAAGTCGGCCAGGATGCCGGCGAGATCGAGCGGCCGGTCGCCCTGGATGCTGTGGCCCGCGCCCTCGACGCCGATGACCGTCGCCGTGGGCTGGCGCCGCAGCAGCTCGGCGACGTCGTCATCGTCGACCACGGACCAGGCCAGGCCGCGCACGAGCAGGATCGGCATGGTCAGAGCGGAGACCGCATCCCAGAGGTCGCCGAAGTCGGGATGGACGGCCGCGCCCGAGGGCTCGGTGCGGAAGCGGGCGTACCGCCAGACCCAGCTGCCGTCCTCGCGCTGGACGGCGTTGTGCAGGATGCCCCGGCGCAGCGAGGACTCCGAACGCCCCGGGTTGTGCTCAATCGTGCGGGCGAGCAGGTCGTCGAAGCTGTCGAAGCTGGCCGGGCCGTTGATGAAGTTGGTGATCGGCGCCGCCTTCTCCGGGTTCACGCCCGGTGTCACGTCGACGAGCACGAGGGCGCGCACGAGCTCGGGGGCCGTGGCGGCCAGGGCGATCGACGAGATGCCGCCCAGCGACATGCCGACCACGCCGCGGGCGCCGGGGGCAAGCTCGGCGATGACGGTGGCCAGGTCGCGCCCGTTGCTGCCGGCCGAGATGGAGCCCTCGGGCCCGCCGTCGGAGTGGCCGTGCCCCGGGAGGTCGACGGCGAGGAGCGGCCGGCCCAGGGCCATCGCCACAGTGTCCCAGGTGTGGGCGTTCTGCGCCCCGCCGTGCACCAGGACCAGTTCGGGGGGCCCGCTGCCCCACAGCAGGCTGGAGACCGCCCGGCCGGGCGAGACCTCGACGTCGACGCGGCGCACCTCGGGCGGCCCGTCGTAGGGCAGGCCGTATTCGGCGGCGTTCTCGTGGAACAGCCCGAACTCGTCGTAGGCCTCCAGTTCCGGCACGCCCACGAGTGTCCCATACGCACGCTGAGCATTGCGGCGGGCTAAGAATGCCGCGATGCCCGAGCGCCGTCTTTCTGCCGTCGTCCTGGCCGCCGGGGAGGGGACCCGGATGCGGTCCGAGCGCCCCAAGCCCCTGCACCTCCTGTGTGGGCGCCCGATGATTCTGCACGTGCTCGACGCCATGGCCGAGGTCGACGTGCGGCGGGTCGTCGTCGTCGTGGGCCACCGCGGCGAGTGGGTCACCAAGACCCTGGTGCAGCACGCCCCCCCGACCATGGAGATCGAGTTCGTGGAGCAGCTGTCCCGGACCGGGACCGGCGACGCGCTGGCCGTCGGCCTGACGGGCCTGCCCGATGACGACGACGACGAGGTCGAGGACCTGGTGGTCCTGCCCGGGGACACGCCGCTGCTCCGCCCGCAGACCCTGGCCGCGCTGGTGCGGGCCCACCGGGCCGAGGACGCCGGCGCCACCCTACTGACGGCCGTCGTCGAGAACCCCGCCGGCTACGGGCGCGTCGTGCACGGCAAGGACGGGACCGTGACCCGGGTGGTCGAGGAGGCCGACGCCACCGAGGACGAGAAGCTCATCGACGAGGTCAACACCTCCATCTACTGCTTCCGCCGCAGCATCATGGCGCCGACGCTGCGCCGGCTCAGCCCGGCCAACGCCCAGGGCGAGTACTACCTGACCGACGCCGTGAGCGTCCTGCACAGCGCGGGCTACTCGGTGCGGTCGCTGGTGCTGCCCGACTCCATGGAGGCGGCGGGGGTGAACGACCGGGCCCAGCTGGCCGTGGCCGAGGCCGAGCTGCGCGACCGCATCAACGAGCGCTGGATGCGCCGCGGCGTCACCATGTGGGACCCCGAGCGCACCTATGTCGACGCCGAGGTGCATCTCGAGGCCGACGTCTCGCTGCTGCCCGGGGTCATCCTGCGCGGCAACTGCGTCGTGGGGGCCGGGGCCGAGATCGGGCCGAACAGCGTGCTGACCGACACCACGGTCGGGGACGGCGCGGTGGTGGCGGCGAGCGTCTGCACGCTGGCGGCCATCGGCGCCGGCGCACGCGTCGGTCCCTACAGCGTGCTCCAGCCCGGGGCCGAGGTGGCAGCCGGAGCTGAGTTGGGCCCGCACTCGGTGGTCGGGGGACCCGAGGGCTGAGCCCCTCCGGGCGGGTCGAATCGCCCGGACACGTCGAGCGGGCCAAGGGCCCGAACGGGCCGCAGACGCGGCACACGGCGGGGCACTAGCGTTGACGTTGTGGAGTTGATCCCCCGCCGTCGCCTTGAAATGTTCTCCGGGCGTGCTCACCCGACCCTGGCCCGCGACATCGCGGCCCACCTGGGCGTCGAGCTGGGCGAGGCGAACCTGCGCGAGTTCGCCAACGGCGAGATCTACTGCAAGTACGACATCTCCATCCGCGGCTGCGACGTCTTCATTGTGCAGACGCACGCCAGCCCGGTGAACGACTCGCTGATGGAGCACCTCATCATGATCGACGCCGCCAAGCGCGCGTCGGCCAAGCGCATCACGGCGGTGTGCCCCTATTACGGCTACTCGCGCCAGGACCGCAAGTCGACGGGGCGTGAGCCCATCACGGCGAAGCTCGTCGCCGACATGCTCTCGGCGGCGGGCGCCGACCGGGTCATCAGCGTCGACCTGCACTCGGGGCAGATCCAGGGCTTCTTCGACACGCCCTTCGACCACCTGGTGGCGGCGCCGGTCCTCGAGGCCTACATGCGGGAGAACTTCGGCGACGATGTCGTCGTGGTGGCACCCGACGCCGGGCGCGTCAAGGTGGCCGAGCGCTACAGCCAGCATCTCGGTTTCGATCTGGCGCTGATCCACAAGACGCGGCCGCGCGGCACCTACAACGAGGTCAAGGCCCGCCATGTCGTCGGTGACGTCGAGGGCCGCCACTGCGTCCTGATCGACGACATGATCGATACCGCCGGGACCATCTGCGCGGCCGCCGAGCTGCTGTCGGAGGCCGGTGCCTCGGACATCTCGGCCATGGCCACCCACGCCGTCCTGTCCGATCCCGCCGTGGACCGACTGAAGGCGGCCCCCATCTCCCGGGTCGTGGTGACCGACACCCTGCCAGTGGCCGAGGACCGGATCTTCGACAAGCTCGAGGTCCTGTCCGTGGCCAAGATCATCGCCGACGCCATCGACGCCGTTTTCGAGGACACCTCGGTCTCCGAGCTCTTCGGCGGGGACAACCTGGTCTAGGGATCATCCGGCGGGCCCGGTGGGCCCGGTGGTCCGCCCAGCTGCGGCGCGGCTACGCTGGTGGGCCGTTCGCCGGAGGCCCTACGCCGTCCGCGACCACCGCTCTCGTCACCTGAGGAGATTCGCAATGGCCGAAGTCGTACTCGCCGCCGAAGTCGGGCGCCCCACGGGCTCACGCGCCGTGCGCCGCCTGCGGCGTGAAGGCAAGATCCCCGCCGTCATCTACGGCCACGGGACCGACCCGCTGCCGGTGGCCATCGTGGCCCGGGAGCTGCGTGTCGCGCTGAACAGCGAGGCCGGGGCAAACCAGCTGCTGTCCCTCGACACGGGCTCGGGCACGTATCTCGCCCTCGCCCGCGAGATGCAGCGCCACCCCGTCGCACAGACGGTGACCCACGTGGACTTCATCATCGTCCGCCGCGACGAGGTCATCGCCGCCGACGTGCCGATCGTCCTCGTGGGTGAGGCGATCGAGGTGCAGCACGGCGACGGGCTGGTGGAGCAGCAGATGTTCACCCTCGCCATCAACGCTCTGCCGACCGCCATCCCCTCCGCGATCGAGGCCGACATCAGCGCGCTCACCATCGGTGGACAGGTGCGGGTCTCCGATCTCGCATTGCCGAGCGGCGTCACGACCGACATCGACCCTGAGACCACGGTCGCCCTCGGGCAGCCGCCGCGGGTCACGGTCGAGGAAGAGGCGGCCGAAGGCGAGGGCGCGGAAGGTGCCGAGGCCGGCGCCGGCGCCGATTCGGGTGGAGACGCGTCGGCCGAGGCGGGCAGCGAAGAGAGCTAGGCCCTGCGCCGCCCCTTTGCCCGGTCGGAGCACCGGGGGACGCCGGCGGACCTGCTCGTCGTCGGGCTGGGCAACCCCGGAGCGGAATTCGCCGGGAGCCTGCACAACGCGGGGTCCGACACGGTGGAGGTGCTGGCGCAGCGCCATGGAGCGTCGCTGCGCGCCGAAAAGGGCGTCCAGGCGCGAGCGGCCGTCGTGACGCTGGCCGGGCGCCGGGTGGCCCTGGCCGTCCCGACCACGTACATGAACGACTCCGGGTCGTCCGTGCGCTCGCTCGCCACGCGGTTCGGGATCGACGAGCCGGCCTCCATCGTGATCGTCCACGACGAGCTCGACCTCCCTCCCGGTACGGTGCGGCTGAAGGCGGGGGGCGGCCTCGCCGGGCACAACGGGCTCCGCTCCGTACAGTCGCACCTCCATTCATCGGACTTCCTGCGGGTGCGCATCGGGGTGGGCAAGCCCCCGAGCGCCGCCCAGGGCGCGTTCCACGTCCTGCGCCGACCCCCCAAGGCGGTCCGCGAGCTCCTGGCGGCGTCGGTGCAGACGGCGGCGGACGCCGTCGAACGCATCGCCGCCGACGGCATGGATGCCGCCATGCTGTGGTGCCACTCGCTGCCGACCTGATCCATGACGACTGATCCCGCCACCTCCCTGCCGGCCGTTGCCGTGTCGGCCGACGTCGTGCCGGCCCCTGCCGCCCCGGCGACGGCCGGGAGCCTGGCCGCCGTTCCCCGGCTGCTCCGCAGCGACCCTGTGCTGGCCGCACTGATCGGCGCGGCCGATGCCACCGTCGCCGTGCCCGAGGCGGCGCAGTCGGTGGTCGCCGCAGCACTGGCCGCCTTCACGGAGCGCAGCCCGCTGCTGGTGATCACCTCGACGGGCCTCGACGCCGAGCGGCTGGGCGACGACCTGTCCTGCCTGATCGCCAGCGAGGACGACCGGGACGAGGACCTCGCATCGGGCGGGGTCGTGGGTGCGCTGGCGGGCTCGGTCACCGTGCTGCCGGCCTGGGAGACTCTCCCGTTCGAGCGGGTGAGCCCCGAGACCGAGACGATGGGTCGCCGCCTGGCGGTGCTCCACGCGCTGACTGCGTCGCCGGACCCCATCCTTCCGGCGCCACCCCGGGTGATCGTCGCCCCGGTCCGGGCCATCCTGCAGCGGCTGGGCCCGCTGACTGGGACTGCACCGATCGTTATCCGCCCGGGCCAGCAGGTCGACGTGACGGAGCTGCTGCCCCAGCTCGTGGCCATGGGCTACCGGCGCGAGCACCAGGTGGAGCACCGCGGCGAGTTCGCGGTGCGCGGCGGCATCGTCGACGTCTTCCCCTCCACGGCAGACGCGCCGGTGCGCATCGATCTGTGGGGCGACGAGGTCGACCGCCTGACGGCGTTCTCGGTGAGCGACCAGCGGTCGTCGCAGGACCTGCGCGCCGTGGCGCTCTACGGCTGTCGTGAGCTCGTGGTGACCCCGGAACTGCGCGCCGCCGCGGCGGCGCTCGTGACGCGGCGTCCCTGGGGCGCATCGGTCTGGGAGAACCTGGCCGGGGGCGCGCAGTTCGACGGCATGGAGTCGTGGCTCCCGTTCCTCGACGACACCGAGCGGGTCCTGCCCGACCTCCTGCCCGCGGGAGCACAGGTCGTGCTGGTGGAGCCGCGCCGGATCAGGGACCGCGGGGTGCAGCTGCTCGACGAGGAGGCGGCGCTGGCCGAGACGCTGGCGGCCACCTGGGGGGCGAAGGAGGGGGACGAGGAGAGCTTCCCGCGCCTGCACGTGCCCTTCGAGCGCCTGCTGCGGGACAGCGCGGCGGGCGTGACCGCGCTGCCGCCCGTCCCCGACGGCCCCGACATGGCCGTGCTCACGGTGCGTCGCTTCGACCCGGTGGCGGGGGACCCGGCCCGCCTGGCCGCCGGTGTGACCGGGCTCGTGGAGCAGGGGTACTCGGTCACCCTGTGCGCCGCCACGGTGGCGGGGGCGGGGCGGCTGTCCGCCGCCCTGGCCGCCGAGGGCGTGCACGCGCCCGTGCTCGACTCCGCACCGGGCACGGCGGGGGTCTGCGTGGTGGCCGCGCCCCTCACCAGCGGGTTCATCCTGCCCGAGACCAAGGTCGCCGTGCTCTCCGAGACCGATGTCACCGGCCGGCGGGTCCCGCACCGCAGAGCCCGCCCCCGAGCGCGGGCCGCCGACGGCTTCTTCGACGACCTCGAAGCCGGGAGCTTCGTGGTGCACCGCCAGCACGGCGTGGCGCGCTTCGAGGGCGTGACGACGAGGACCATGGGGGGGACCACCCGCGACTACCTGATCCTGCAGTACCGGGGGTCGGACCGCCTCTACCTGCCGGTCGAGCAGATCGAGGCCATCACCCCCTACAGCGGCGGCGAGTCCCCGACGCTCTCGAAGATGGGCGGTTCCGACTGGCAGAAGACCCGGGCCAAGGCGCGTGCCGCGGCCAGCGAGGTGGCGGCGGAGCTGGTCGAGCTCTACCGCCGGCGCCTGGCCGTCGAGGGCAGGGCGTTCGGCCCGGACACGCCGTGGCAGACAGAGATGGAGGGATCCTTCGGGTTCGTCGAGACCGAGGACCAACTGAAGGCGATCGCCGACGTGAAGGCCGACATGGAGGAGCCGCGGCCGATGGACCGCCTGGTGTGCGGCGATGTGGGCTTCGGCAAGACCGAGGTCGCCGTGCGGGCCGCTTTCAAGGCGGTCCAGGAGGGGACGCAGGCCGCCATCCTGGCCCCGACCACGCTGCTGGCCAGCCAGCACGCGCAGACCTTCGCCGACCGCTTCGCGCCGTATCCGGTGCGGGTGGAGCTGCTGAGCCGGTTCCTCTCACCGGCCCAGCAGCGCCAGGTCGTGCAGGGGCTGGCCGACGGCAGCGTCGACGTGGTGGTCGGCACCCACCGCCTGCTGGCCCAGGACGTGCAATTCAAGGACCTCGGCCTGCTGGTGGTCGACGAGGAACAGCGCTTCGGGGTGACCCACAAGGAGGCCGTCAAGCGCATGTCCGAGGGCGTCGACGTGCTGACGCTCACGGCGAGCCCTATCCCGCGCACGCTGGAGATGGCGCTGACGGGCATCCGCGACCTCTCCATGGTCAACACGCCGCCCGCCGACCGGCGTCCCATCCTCACGTACGTCGGCGAGCACGATCCCTCGGCCATCAGCGAGGCGCTGCGGCGCGAGATGTTGCGCGAGGGCCAGGCCTTCTACGTGCACAACCGGGTCTCGGACATCGACCGGGTCGCCCGCGAGATCCGCGCCATGGTCCCCGAGGCGAGGGTGGCGGTGGCGCACGGCCAGATGGACGAGGGGAGCCTCGAAACGGTGGTGCTCGACTTTTGGGAGCGGCGCTACGACGTGCTGGTCTGCACCACCATCATTGAGTCCGGGATCGACATGCCCTCCGTCAACACGCTGATTGTGGACCGGGCCGATCTGCTCGGGCTGGGCCAGTTGCACCAGATCCGGGGCCGGGTGGGCCGAAGTGGCCAGCGGGCCTACGCCTACCTGTTCCACCCGGCGGACCGGGTCCTCTCCGAGCAGGCCTACGAGCGCCTGCGCACCATCGGCGAGCACACCGAGCTGGGCTCGGGTTTCAAGATCGCCATGCGGGATCTCGAGATCAGGGGGGCCGGCAACCTGCTGGGCTCGGACCAGTCGGGCCACATTGCCGCGGTGGGGTACGACCTCTACGTCCAGCTGGTGGCCGAGGCGGTCGCCGAGGCCCGGGGAGAGCCCAGGCCGACCCCGTCCACGATCTCCATCGACGTACCGGGCGACGCCCATCTGCCCAAGGACTACGTGGCGGCCGAGGACGCCCGCCTGGAGGCGTACCGTCGCCTGGCCTCGGCGACCTCCATGGCCGACGTCGACGACATCGGCGCTGAATGGGTGGACCGCTACGGCCCCCTGCCGGTCGCCGCCGACGGCTTGCTGGAGCTGGCCCGCCTCCGGGCCAGCGCGCTGGCGCGCGGCATCAGCGAGGTCATCATGAGCCCGGTCCGCGCCGGCGGCACGCGCCAACCGACGGTGAGGGTCTCGCCGGTGGCCCTGCCGGCCAGCGCCCAGGTGCGGCTCCGGCGGGTAGCCCCCGGCGCCACGTACCGCGAGGACCTGTCCCAGCTGCTCCTTCCCATCACCAACGGGGATTCCGCGCCCGAGACGGTCCGGAGCGTCATCGAAGAGCTGCTGCCGTTGGCCGATGTGAGCCCCGCAGGGGCCAGCTTGTAGAGTGCGCGGCGCATGAAGCGGTTCGTGGTCCTTCTTGTCGTCCTGGCCGGCGGCGTCGCCTGGGCGGCGTTCGCCATTCCGTCGAACGCGGCCACGGTCAACGGCACCAACATCAGCCAGGCGGACCTCAACTCCGACGTCAGCGCCATCGCGAACAGCGCGTACTACCAGTGCTACCTCAACTCCGAGGAGTACCTGTCGTCGGAGGGGAGCATGGAGGAGCCCCCAGTGCTCGGCGCCGGCACGGGGCAGGACGCTGGGGACCACCCGACCGCCACGTCTGCTTTCGTTGCGAGCTACCTCGAGACCGACATCGGACACGAGCTGGCGCTGCAGCTGGCGGCCGAGCGCCACGTCAAGCGTGACCCCGGCCGGCCTGGTGACGGCGCGAGCCGACCTGACCGGGCAGATCACCGATGTCATGTCCGAGATCCTCCAGACGCAGCAGGCCCAGAACGTGACGTACTCCTGCAGCCTCACCGGGCAGGCGATCACCGGCAAAGAGGTCCTGGAGACCATGCCGGCCTCGTTCGTCGACCAGCAGGTGCAATTCGTGGCCGAGATCACCGCGCTGGAGGAGGACCTGGCCGGCGTCGGCTCGAGTCCCGCGGACCTCCAGAACTACTTCGACGCGCACGGGGCGAAGTTCGACACCGCCTGCATCAGCGCCGCCGTCTATTCCAACGAGAGCGCAGCGCAGGCTGCGAAAGCGTCGGTCGCCTTCGGGACCTCGTTCTCGACACTGGTCTCGGACACGGCCAGCAGTGGGGGCGGAGCGCAGGGCTGCCACCCCCTGCCCGAATGGGAGTCCAGTCTTCCTTCCGATGCAGACCTCGGCAGCCTGGCCACTGGTGCCGTCTCGTCGCCGATCAGTGTCAGCAACAGCTACGTGCTGCTGCAGATCACCTCGCGCACACCGTCGACGTATGCCAACGTGAAGACCGACGTGGCGAACGTCGTCCAGCAGGCCGGCGCAACGGCGACCCAGAAGGCGCTCGCCGCCGATGAGCGCAGGTCCTCGGTCGTGGTGAACCCGAAGTACGGGGTGTGGGTGCCCGTCAACGCCTCGGTGCTCACGCCCTTCACGCCCGATCCAACCGACGTGCTCAACGTGGCGGCCAACGAGCCCGCCGTCCCGGCCGCGACGCCGGCGTCAGGTTCGTCGCCCTCGGGTGCGGGTGCCCCGGGTGCGGCTACCGGGACGTCGGGTTCGGGGAACACGGGAGTGGGGACCGGGACGTCGGGTACGGGGAACACGGGAGTGGGGACCGGGACGTCGGGTACGGGGAACACGGGAGTGGGGACCGGGACGTCGGGTACGGGGAACACGGGTACGGGGAACACTGGTACCGGTGCGCCGTCCTCATCCTCGGGTTCGGCTTCGTCTACCCCCACTAACGGCTGACCGTGCCGCGGCGCCGGCCCCACGTCATGGTGGTGGGCCTCGGGCCCGCCGGCACCGATCTTCTGGGGATTGACGCCACTGAACAGCTGACGCGGGCGGCGACCCAGGGGCGCGCCTATCTCCGGACGGCCCGCCATCCGGCGGCCTCAAGCTTCGAGGGCGTGCCGGCCTTCGATCACCTCTACGAGGTGGCCACGACGTTCGACGAGGTCTACGCCGGGATCGTCGAGGCACTGGTGGCGGCGGCGTTCCAGGCGGTGCCCGAACCCATCGTCTACGCCGTGCCCGGGTCGCCGTCGGTGGCCGAGCGCACCGTTGACCTGCTCCGCGCCGACGGCCGGGTGGAGGTGACCGCACGTC
This sequence comes from uncultured Acidimicrobiaceae bacterium, assembly GCA_963731065.1. Classification (GTDB taxonomy): domain Bacteria; phylum Actinomycetota; class Acidimicrobiia; order Acidimicrobiales; family RAAP-2; genus Bog-473. The sequence continues at coordinate 83,542 of CAVSUH010000009.1, forward strand.
CTGCCCTATCCTTCCTCGACCTGGCCTGGGTGGCACTGGGCATCGACCCGCTGGCCGAAGGGGTGCGCCTCGTCGATGCCAGCACTTCCGGCTCCGTGGTCGGGCGCGAGGGCGGCCCGTTCCTGGTGGCCCAATGCTGGTCGCGGTACCTGCTCTCCGAGGTGAAGCTGGCTCTCCCCGACGACGTCGGCCCGACGCTGCCACGGCCCGTGCTCCTGCACCACCTCGGCCTCGACGACGAGGTGGTGGTGGGGGTCGACTGGTGGGAGCTCGACCGCACCTTGGAGCCCGATCACCTCACGTCCGTGTACATCCCGGCCACCGTCCCCGCCGACCGCCGCGCCGCCGGCGACGAAGTGGCCCAACTGGTCGCGCTGATGGACACGCTGCGCGAGCGCTGCCCCTGGGACTCGGTGCAGACGCATGCGTCGCTCATGCCCCACCTCGTCGAGGAGAGCTATGAGGTCCTGGAGGCGCTGGCCGGCCTCGCCACGGCCGACGCCGAATTCGTCGGCGACGCCTACGCACACCTGGAGGAGGAGCTGGGTGACTTGCTCTTCCAGATCGTCTTCCACGCCCGCCTGGCGGACGAGGCCGGGCAATTCGACCTGGCCGACGTGGCGCGCCGGGTGCACGACAAGCTCGTCCATCGCCACCCGCACGTCTTCGGCGACGTCGACGCCGACAGCGCCGAACAGGTCGTTACGAACTGGGAGGCGATCAAGAAGAGCGAGAAGGGCCGCAGCAGCGTGACGGAGGGCATCCCGGCGAGCCTCCCGGCGCTCATGCTCACGACCAAGTTGGCGCGCAAAGCACGCGCCGTCGGCGTGGAGCCGGACAACGCCGGTGCAGCGCAGGCGGCGGAGGCGCTGGCGGCGTTGTCCCGGCGCGCCGAGGGGACCGACCCGCAGGCCGACGATCCGTTGTCGAGCGACGGGGGGGATCTCCAGGCGCAACTGGGCGAGGTGCTCTTCGCCGTGGCGAACCTGGCCCAGCGGCTCGGCGTGGACGCGGAGCAGGCGCTGCGCGACCGTGCACTGTCCTTGCGCGCGGACATCCTCGAAGCCGAAGGCGTCCCCGAAGAGCGGGTGGGCAACCGCTAACGTTGTGCCCCGTTGTCCCGCCAGGGGGGACAACCAAGGAGAGACGTCGTGAGCACCATTGAGCACGTGATCGGGCGCGAGGTCCTCGACTCCCGGGGCAACCCGACCGTCGAGGCCGAGGTGTGGCTCGACTCGGGTGCGCGCGGCCGTGCCATCGCACCCTCTGGTGCATCCACGGGCATCCGCGAGGCGGTGGAACTGCGCGACGGCGGCGAGCGCTTCTCGGGCAAGGGTGTGCTGCGCGCCGTGGCGAACGTCAACGGTGAGATCGCCGATGCCGTCGGTGGCCTCGACGCTCTCGATCAGCGTGCCGTCGATCACGCCATGATCGATCTCGACGGCACGCCGGACAAGGGCCGGCTCGGAGCCAACGCGATCCTGGCCGTCTCCCTGGCGAGCGCGAAGGCAGTGGCGGACGACCTGGAGATACCGCTGTACCGCTCCATCGGCGGGGCCAACGCCCACGCACTCCCGGTGCCGATGCTCAACGTTTTGAACGGCGGCGCGCACGCGAACAACTCCATCGACTTCCAGGAGTTCATGGTGATGCCCGTCGGCGCGGCGTCCTTCAGCGAGGCGCTGCGCTGGGGCACCGAGACCTACCACGCGTTGCGCAACCTCCTGAACGAGCGGGGCATGTCGACGGCGGTGGGAGACGAGGGGGGGTTTGCTCCCGATCTCCCGCAGAACGAGGATGCGATCAAGCTGCTCCTCGAGGCGATTGAGCGGGCGGGGCGGGTGCCCGGCGAGGAGATCGCGCTTGCGCTCGATCCGGCCACGAGTGAACTGTGGGACGACGGGGCGTACGTGCTGGCGGGGGAGGGCCGGACGCTCAGCCCGGCGGAGCTGGTCGACTACTGGGTCGAGCTGGCCGACCGCTATCCCATCGTGTCGATTGAGGACGGGATGGCGGAGGAGGATTGGGACGGCTGGGCCGCCTGCACCAAGGCACTGGGCGCGCGCGTGCAGCTCGTCGGCGACGACATCTTCGTCACCAACGCCGAGATCCTGGAACGGGGCATCCGTGAAGGGGTGGCCAATTCGATTCTGGTCAAGCTCAACCAGATCGGCACCCTGACCGAAACGCTCGACACCGTGGCGCTGGCCACCGGAGCCTCCTACAGCACGGTGATCTCGCACCGCTCCGGGGAGACCGAGGACACGACGATCGCCGACCTGGTGGTGGCCGTCAACGCGGGTCAGATCAAGACGGGTGCGCCCGCGCGTTCGGACCGCGTGGCCAAGTACAACCAGCTGTTGCGGATTGAGGAGGACCTCGGCGAGTCGGCCAGCTTCCCTGGACTGGCGGCGTTGTTGGGCAACAGAGGGGCCGGGCATGGCGCGGGGTAGCCGGAGCCGCAAGTCGCAACGGCGTTCCCGCGGCGCGAAGACGGCCGGTGCCTCCTGGTTGAAGGGTTCGGCCGGGCGGGCTCGCCTGGCTTTCCTGGGGGCGATCGTGGCCTCCGCCGTCATCCTCTTCGCCTGGTTCCCTGCCGGCTCCATTCTCGCCCAGCGCTCCAGCCTGCACGGGAGCGAAGCGGAGCTGAATGCGCTTCATGCGCAGGACTCCGCGCTCGCCCAGGAAAGCAAGAACCTCAGCGATCCCGGGGAGATCGGGCGCATTGCCCGGGAGCAGTACCAGCTGGTGAGTCCAGGACAGCAGTCCTACGAGGTCCTGCCACCCTCGGGCGCCGCTGCAGCGGGCACCCCGTACGCCGGGGACCCCGGATCGGACGGTCCGGTAACCCCGTCGGCTACGCCTGAGCTTCCACCCGGGGGTGTCACGGGCACCGCCGCCACCACGACGTCCCCGGCGAACCAGCACGCTGACGGCACGCACTCCGGCGCCGCTTCGACATCGACCTCCTCGGGATCGGCGGGTTTCGTGTCGCGGATGGTGCAGGCCCTCGAATTCTGGCGTTGAGCTCGCCACGAGGCGTGGCGGACATTGACGACGAGGCAGTCGCCGCCCTGTTGGGTCGGCCTGCCCTGGGCGCCTTCACGGTGGCGGTCCGGCGCCCCGACGGGACGCCGGCGGTCATTGAGAACGCGCCCCTTCTCAATGACGGCCGGCCCATGCCCACGCGGTATTGGCTGGTCGACGCCCGCTTGCGCGAGGCGGTCAGCCGGCTAGAGGCCGCCGGGGGCGTGCGCCGCGCCTCCGCCGCAGTGTCCGACGAGGCAGTAGCCGAGGCACACGCCCGTCATGCGGCCGAACGTGACCGGGCGCTTCCGCCCGGTCACTCCGGGCCCGCTCCCACTGGCGGCGTCGGTGGCACGCGCCGCGGGGTAAAATGCCTGCACGCCCACCTGGCCTGGTTCCTGGCTGGTGGAGACGACCCTGTCGGACGCTGGACGGCCGAGCAGCTGGCGGTGGACGTCGCCGACTTCGACGTGGAGGCTGCAGAGGTGCAGGATCGCCCGGGACCCGTGGCCGCCGTGGACTGTGGCACCAACTCGACCCGACTCATCGTGGTGGCTCCCGACGGCACCGTGCTGGAGCGCGAGATGCGCATCACCCGGCTGGGCGAGCAGGTGGACGCCACCCGCCGTCTGTCGGGTGCGGCCATCGAGCGCACCGCCACCGTTCTGCGTGAGTTCAAGGGGTCGATGGACCGCTACGGCGTGGCCCGGGCCCGGCTGGTGGCCACATCCGCCGTCCGCGATGCGGAGAACGCCGAAGAGATTCATGACCCTCGCCGAGGAGATCACCGGGGTGCACTCCGAGGTCCTGTCTGGGGACGAAGAGGGATCTTCTGTCCTTCGCCGGGGCCACCGCCCATCTGGATCCTTTGCTGACCGGGGCGGGGCCATTGCTCGTCGTGGACATAGGGGGTGGGTCGACCGAGCTCGCGGTCGGGCGTCCCGGGGCGCACGGGCGATGGCCGCGTTCTCCACGTGGCGACGCGCTCGCTCGACATCGGGTGCGTTCGGGTGAGCGAAAGGTTCCGACACGACCCCCCGAGCAGCGAAGACATGGCCGTGGCGCGCCGTGCGGTGACAGAGGAGGTCGCTTCCGCGCGGGCCGAACTGCCCCCGCCGGCACCGGACGGGCTCGTGATCGGGCTGGCGGGAACCGTATCCACGCTGGCCCGCCTGGACCGGGGTATCACGGTGTACGACCGCGACCAGGTCCACCTCGCCATGCTTTCCCGGTACGACGTCGAGAGGTGGCTCGACATTCTGGCCGCGGAGGACGCCCTTGCTCGCTTGGCCCGCCCCGGCATGACAGAAGGCAGAGAGGACGTCATCGTCGGCGGCGTTCTCGTCCTCGCCGTGGTGATGGCGACATTCGGACGCGACCGGTGCCTGGTCTCGGAGGACGACATCCTCGACGGTCTGGCGATGGGCCTGCTGCCTCCGGCGGGCAACGCTCGATGAGAGCGTCAGATACCAGCCGGCGCGCCGACGCCCTGACTTCGAGCGTGCCCACGCGACGAACTCCGAGACGTCACTCCTGTTGAGCATCGGGATGGCCTCGTCCGATCCAGACGTCGTCGCCGATGGCGATATCACCGCGACTGGCCGGGGATATTCGAGACCACGAGCGACGCCACGACGGCGCGTGTCCGGCACAACCTCGAGTGACGTATCGATGAAGCAGTGGGCTCGCCGCCCCTATTCCTCGGGCTCTCTACGCTCGTATCGGAGGTCGGCTGTAGGCCCAAATCCAGAGGCCCAAAGCCGCGCGACCTCGGGTACCCCACGCATGTCGCTAACCTCATCGTCTTGACCGTGGAGACCCAGAAGAGGCCGGTTAGGACCGAATGTCCATGGGTCGGATGACGCCTCGGCCTCGGTCGTAGATGCAGCTCGCAGAAGTTCGAGATACGACGAGGCCTGCTGAGGTCTCCCGATCTCGACGTGCCGCCGTTGGGTCACTCTGGCGTGACGAACGAGTTCGTTCCATCCTCTTGATCGGCCTCATTGTGATGCTGGCCAACAGCGCATATCTGTTCCACGTCTTCAACCCAAACCCGATCAACCAGGTGAGTGGATTGGGGACGATCTCCCAGGCTGGTCCGCTGCCTGGTCAGAACAATATTGACCCCAACATCGGATTCACGGCACAGGCATTGGGTCATCTCGCGGCTGTGGGACTGGCTCCATGGGCACATTCCGTGGTGGAACCCGTACGAAGGCGTCGGAGCGCCGCTCGCTGGCGAGATGCAGGCTGCGGCGTTCTTTCCACTCAATGCCTTCAACCTCCTCGCCAACGGTCAGATCTACTTCCGACTGACCCTTGAGGTCGTGACGGGCATCGGGACCTATCTCCTTCTTCGTCGCTTCACGAGGTCGAACATGCCAGCCGTTGTTGGTGGCATCGCCTTTGCGCTCAACGGGACCTTCTCGTGGATGTTCCACGCACCTGGAAACCCGATCGCCTTCCTGCCGTTCCTCTTACTCGGGGTGGAGTGGGCTCGCGAAGGGGCAATCGACGGCCACCGGAAGGGGTGGGTGATCATCGCCCTCGCGCTTGCGCTCTCGCTCTACGCAGGATTCCCCGAAGTGGCGTTCATAGATGGCTTACTGGCCATCCTGTGGTTTGCCGTCAGGGCAGTCGGGCGTACCCCGACGTTCCCTTCCCAAGTATGTCCAAAGCGTCGCACTGGGTGGAGGCGTAGGCGTTTTGGTCGCGGCACCAATCATGTTGCGTTCGTCGACTACCTACCCAATGCCGATGTCGGTGGCGCATGGGGGCGCATTCGCTGCGGATTCTGTGAGCGCGACGACGGCGCTCCCGGCACAGGTCATGCCCTAGTCTTCGGCCCAATCTTCGGCTTTACAGCCAAGGACCTGTTCAACTGAATGCTTTTTGGGATTCCATCGGGGGCTACCTCGGCGCGTCGTTATGCCTGCTGGCACTCATGGGAATCGCCGGCCGAGAGGTACCGTGCGCTGCGTATCGTGCTGGCGTTATGGATCGTCATCGGGCTGGCCCGGCTTGTAGGCGTGGGTTGGGCGCTGGACATCGTCAACGCAATCCCCGGCGTCAAATCGACGGCCTTCTACCGATATGCGCCACCGTCGTGGGAGCTCGCATGGTGGTCCTGGCGGCGCTCGGGTCTCGACGACGTCCATGCACCGTCACGCGCGCAAACGTGTCGTTCATCGGCGCCGGTGGCGTCATGGCCGGCATCTGGCTGGCTGTGTTGGCGTGCTGCCCAGCCGGTGTTCCACGCCTGGTGGGCGTGCCGCACAATCGTGCATGGGCGTTGGCGTCTTTGGCCTGGGCCCTGGCAATAGTCGTCGGGCTCGTGCTGCTGTGCTCGCTCGCCCAGTTCCGGGCTCGTCCGCGGATGAATGGACTCGTCCGAGGTGCACTAGTCGGCACAGTCGTCGTGCTGGACGTGTTTGCGATGTTCGTGATACCTCAGTTTTCGGCGCCACGTCAGGCATCCATCGACACGCACGCCGTGAACTATTTGGAGCAGCACTTGGGGCAGAGCCGATTCTTTACGTTGGGACCTCTTGCTCCGGACTACGGATCGTATTTCGGCCTGGCCTCGGTCCCAGTGAATGATGTTCCCGTTCCAAAAACGTACGTGGCCTTTATCCAAGACCAGCTCGATACAAACGTCAACCCGCTCATCTTCTCGGGCACGACAATGCTCAATCCTGCCGGGCCGACGCAGGCGACTGAACTCGTTGACCACATTCAGGCTTACGAAGAAGTCGGCGTGAAGTACGTCCTCCTCCCAGCGGGGATGGTATTGCCGAGCCATGGCGGTCTGGTGCTGCGACAGGCGTTCAGGGATGCCAGTACCAGCATCGTGGAGCTGCCACACCCGGCGCCACTGTTCGGATCCTCAGGAGGGGCGTGCACGGTGCGACAATCCAGTGCGACATCCGTCGTGGTGGGCTGCAAGCGGCGTTCGACCATTGTGTATCGTGCTGTACATGCCCGGATGGCGCGTGTCGGTCGACGGCGTTCCCAGGAGTGTCGACAGCGACGGTCCGATCTTTCAATCTGTAGCCGTCCCCGCCGGGACCTCGACGGTGAGTTTCGGCTTTACACCCCCTTACGCAGACCTGGCTTTGGCGGCGTTCATCCTGGGCCTTGGGCTTCTGATTCTTGCCCTGCCCGGCGTCCGGAGGATCTGGGTTCTCGTCCTCCGCCGTCGGGATCCGCCGGGCTGAATTTGCGTAAGACCGAGTCGCTGAGTCACGGGCTGAGTGATTCAGATGGTCTGGTCCGCTCCGTCAGTGAGCTCACCACCTGCCAGCTCGCGCTGAGGCCGGAGCATCACCACCACGAGCGCCAGGGTGGTGACGGCACCCAAGGCGAAGACAATGACTACCCGCAGGGGACCTCCCGGTGGCAGCCACCGAGCCAGAGCAGCAACGTTTGCCCCGAGGCCGGTCTCGTAGCGCCGTAGCGCCTGTTCGAAACTGGCGATTTGCGCCACGATCAACACCACTCCGAGTATGAGAGCGATTACGGCACTGGTCCATCGCATGCGGGCGCGGCGCATGTGACGGCCCGCTGCACGTCCCTCGAAACTCGAGGCGACCAATGGGAATCCGATCGCGACCGGGAGCCAGTACCGACCCTGCCAATAGGCCCCGACAGCGTTGATTTGCGGTGATTCGAACACCAGGGGCATGGCGACGATGAGGGCCGCAAGGACTGGGAGAGCACGCCGACAACGTGCCGACAGGACGAGGGCGACGGCCGAGATTCCGGCAACGGCCGAGGTCCATACGATGACCACCCAGGTGGGAACGGGAGTATCGAGCCATCCGAAATCCCCGATCATCTGGCGCAGGCGAGGTCCCGTGAGCTGCAACGTCGTGGACATATTGCGGAGCAAACTCACAGGATGCAGTGCTCGACCTCCGAGGAGGCCGGGTAAACCGTCGAAGAGGAGGAAGATGCCAGCCGCTGCCGTTGCGACTACGACAGAGATCCAGATCGGTCGCAGACTGCGGTTGAGTCTTCTGCCGAGGTCCCGCCATCCGACGAGCGTCATCAGCACCACGCCGATGATCAGGGCGTCCGCCGGACTCGTCGGGCGGGCCAGGATCAGCATCGCAGCGGCAATGGATGTCCACACGGCCAGTGCGCGTGGCACAACGGGTCGTTCGATCACACACAGCCCGGCACACCAGGTGGCGAATCCCGCGGCAACCTCCAGCGCGCTGGAGCTCAGCGCCGCCATGAGGAAAAGCGCCATGGGGGAGAGTGCGATAAGGACACCGATGATTGTCCTCCGACGTGTGTGATACCGCAGAATGAGGTACATCCCGAGTGCGACCAGGGCGGCATCGAAGAGATCTCCTGTCAGGCGCATGGCGTACACGGCCGGCACCCCCGTGAGGACCAAGGATGGAAGCCCGACGATGACGTAGTACAGCGGTGGATTGTGCGAGAACTGGGTGCTCGCTGTGGTCGAGACGGAAGACCGGACAAGTCTGGGGGCGCATCCAGCAGATCTTTGCGGATGAAACGCGAAGCAGTTCGGTAACGCCGCCACGTCAGCCACCCATTCCGGCACATGCACATTGGCCAATGGACCAACGTCAGTGTGCTGCTCGGGTTCGTCGAACTGGCCCCGCACGATCGCCGCTGCTTGGATAATGTGGCCAGGTTCATCCGGTCCGGCCCCGAGTGGGGTGGCGAATGACCACGCGCCGAGCATCAGGCTCACGCCGACAAAGGCCCACGCGAATACGAGAAAATTCCGAATGCGGGAGCGGCTCTCACTTTCGTCGTTTTGCGACCAGCCGCCCGAGCCGCGATCCGTCGGTGCGAGCGGACCGCGCATGACGGGCGCCGGGGTGCTGGCCAGCTCGCCAATGCGTACTCCCATTGTCCGGCGACATTACCTGTCGGCGGTCGTATCGAAATGGCCCTTGAGCAACGCCATGCCGCAGAGAGTGGCTCTGGCCCTGGTGGCGCTGGGCATCGGGGGCCGGTGCTAACGTACCCCCGTGGTGAAGGGCCGCGTGGCATGAGTCAAGCGCGCCACGGGACTACCGATGTGCCCTCAGGTGCTCCGACCGGAGTCGACGGGGTCTTCGTGATGGGCATGTTCGCCAGCGGAGTCGAACTTCTCGGCGGAGCGTTGTCGCGCTGGGCCTATTGCGGCGTACGACGACGACGACGACGGCCCGCCCGGGGCGATTTCGCTGACCGACTACAACGATGAGCTTCTGGCTGCGGCTGCGGCTGCGGCCGGGTCAGGGGGGGGTCCACCAGACGTCGGCCCCGCCGAGATGGCGCACCTGCTGGTACCACGGATGCACGAGGCCAAGCAGAAGATGGGTGCAGCCCTGAGGGAAACCGCACCCAGCGGTGGTTCCGGACCCTGGGTCTGGGCGGATCCCCGATTGAGCTTCCTTGCTCGTTTCTGGGCGGATGCGCTGTCATTGCGACCCGCCGCCATCCTGGTCCATCGTGAACCTGACCTGGTCGATGCGGACGAACTTCCGCTGGCGGCCGACCGGACAAACATTGCCGACTGGTGGGATCGATATAACCGTTCCGCCCTCGTCTTGTGCTCCCAGCTTCCGTCTCTGGTGATCAACTACGACGACCTGGTGGCCCGACCCAAGGTTGTCCTGGCGGAGGTTGTCGAGTTCCTACTCAGTCTGGGTATCGCAACGAGCGGAGACACGAGTCAGGCGGTCGATTTCATTGAGAGTCTCGACCCGGGGCAGGGCGTGGCCTCCACCGATTCGGAGTCGATCAACAGCAGCCACCGGACGTTGGCCCGACTGCTGAACCGGCTCGACGGGCAAGGGATGGGCGTTCCGACGGGGGATGCAGGGATTCCCGACCTGGTCGACATCACGGCTGAGTTCTACGACGAGGATTACTACAACGTCGGTTACGACAAGTCAGGTGTGCCCTACAACAGGGGGGAGGAGGTCTGGGTCGACTTCTTCGCTCGTATTGCAGACAACTTGGTTACAACATTGCGGCCGAGCGCCGTGCTCGACGTTGGCTGTGCTGTAGGCATGCTTGTCGAGGCTCTCCGTACACGTGGTGTGGATGCTCGCGGCATCGACATATCCTCGTGGGCGATTGAACAGGTCCCCGATGCTCTCAAGCCGTTTTGCACGGTGAGTTCGCTGACGGAGGAGATAGACGGTCACTACGACTTGATCACCTGCATTGAGGTGATGGAGCACGTTCCGGCGTCGCTGGCGGATGAGAGCATCGCCAACCTGTGCCGACACGCCGAGATGATTCTGTTCTCGTCGACACCGGATGACTTCGACGAGCCGACTCATCTCAATGTGGAGCCCAGCGCTTACTGGGCGCAGTTGTTTCTGTGCCATGGGTTCGTGCGGGCCTTCGACTACGACGCGACATTCCTCGCCAGACATGCGGTGTTATTCCGACGCATGGAAGTCGGTGCCGAAGCGTTGGTCGAAGGTTACGAGCAAATGCTTTGGCGGACCAACACGGAAGACTACGGACGCCTTCGTGATGCAGTCGCCGAGCACGATCGGCTGTCCGGTATACACACCAAGCTGGTCCTAGAGACCGATGCCGTGGTCACCCAACGCGATGAGCTCCAGCGGGAGGTGGCTTCGCTGCAGCAGGAGGTAACCTCGTTCCAACGCGAGGCGACCTCCCTGAGTGAGGCGCTGGACAACGCGCAGCGCCGGCGAGCAGCCGAGAACCTCGCGTCGTTCGAGATGGTACGTCAATACGAATTGGGCCAACGGCAGCTCGCCGCCTTGGTGAGCGTTCGAGACACTGAACTCGAGTTGCTCCGCAATACGAAGACGCTCCGATACACCACCAAGTTGCGCGGGCTCTACGGGCGCCTCCGCCGCAGACGGGCGCCTGTGGAATCGCCCGCGCCCTCAGTTTTCCCGGCCGACGGTACGTACCAGACGTGGGTCGAACTCTTCGACACGCTCGACGATGCGCAGCGGATCCGCATCACCTCGAGATTGCAGGCACTGACACATCGACCGACGATCTCGGTGATCATGCCGGTCTACAACCCACCAATTCATCTCCTGCGATCGGCAATTGATTCGGTGCTGAACCAAAATTATCAAAACTGGGAACTCTGCATTGCGGACGACTGTTCCACCGACCCACAGGTGGTCCATTTCCTGGATGAGTGCGCCACCTTGGACGAACGCATCAAGATCGTCCGACGAGACGAGAACGGGCACATTTCGGCCGCCTCGAATTCTGCATTAGCGGTAGCCGCCGGCCAATGGGTAGCACCTCTCGATCATGACGACCTTCTGGCGGAGCACGCGCTGGCACTCGTGGCACTGACGCTGTCCGACACGAGGACGCCGGTCTCGTCTACAGCGACGAAGACAAGCTCGAGAATCCGGAAGACGCTGCGATCCGTTCTTCAAACCCGACTTCGATCCATTGCTCCTTCTCGGTCAGAATTTTCGTCAATCACCTCAGCGTGATCAGGAGGGATCTCGTGGATCAAGTCGGTGGCTATCGGGAGGGATACGAAGGGAGCCAGGACTGGGATCTGATCCTCCGCGTGTCGGAGCTTCTCGGGGAGGAGCAGGTGGTACACATCCCGCACGTGCTGTACCACTGGCGCGTCCATGCCGGGTCGACTGCATCCATGGTCTCGGCGAAGCCCTATGCGATAGGGGCAGGTCAGCGTGCGGTGGTTGACCACATTCAACGAACCGGGCGATCAGCCAGGGTCACACGGATAGGCAAGTCAGGTCACAACCAAGTGCGCTGGGAACTCCCGAATCCCCCCCCTCGGGTGAGCATTATCGTCCCGACCAGGGACGGACGGCTCCTCGACCGGTGCGTCGACAGCCTGCTGGACTCCACGACATACCCCGATTTCGAGGTGGTTGTCGTCGACAACTCCAGTCGGTCGTTGCCCACCCTCGAATATCTGCACGCCCGTGACGACCGGCTTACTGTCATCCGCGACGAGCGTCCGTTCAACTACGCGGCCATCAACAACTACGCCGTTGAACGGACGTCCGGTGACGTGGTGTGCCTTCTGAACGACGACACCGAAGTGATCTCGGGCGAGTGGCTTACCGAAATGGTCAGCCAGTTGCTGCAGCCCGGTATCGGGGCCGTGGGCGCCAAGCTGTACTACGGCGATTGGCGCATCCAGCATGCAGGGGTCGTCTTGGGTGTCGGCGGTGTCGCAGGTCACGCGTATCGAATGGCCGGCCGTTTTTCATCCGGTTACTTCGGAAACCTTCAACTCGCACATCGCATGTCCGCCGTGACGGCGGCGTGCATCGTTGTGCGGCGTGAGGCCTGGGATCAACTCGGGGGACTAGACGAGACGAACCTCCCCGTGGCCTTCAACGACGTGGATTTCTGCCTGCGCCTTCGGGAGGCGGCTTGGGAGATCGTCTGGACACCTTGCGCGCAGCTGCTTCATCACGAGTCGATCAGCCGCGGACCGGATAATCAGGGTCCGCGCCGGAGACGCGTTCGCCCGCGAGATCGCGTACATGGAATTGCGTTGGGGCTTCAAGGGTCTCCGAGAGGACCCCTACTACAACCCGAACTTGTCTCTCGACGCCGAAGACTTCTCCTTGGCATGGCCCCCGCGAGTGTCGTACGACACACCTACATAGTGCGGATCGGCCCGGTCAGGCTCCGGGCAACACCATTCTCGGAGATCTCACAAACTCCGTCGGCTCGCCGTAACTCGCGGCAGCGTAGAGCAGACCGCGACTCGACGCACTCTCGAGCGATGAGGGCAGGTGGGGCAAGGTCGAAAACTCGTCATCTGTGCGATGACACAGGACCTCGGCGCTATGCGTCACCGTCCCGGCTTCCTCGCAGGCACGAATGTCGCACTCGTGCTCAAGAGCGTCATCGCCGGCGACGGGGTCTGGGCCACCGCGCGGAGGAGGGGCGGGAGCTGATCGCCAGCGGGCGACCGAGGTGGAGGAGCTCAGGAGGAAGTCCTCAGAGAAGTTCGGCTTCAGGCGCGGACCGACGTGTCCGCCGGCGGGGGTGACCCGGTCTTTCGTCGGTATAGACGACCCCGTTCGGTGCGAGGGCGCCGCTCTGCGTGGCCATGGCATCGGGTGTCAAAAAACACCCGGAGACACAAATGCGACTGCCGACCCCGAGTTGGCGGCGATGCCGCGCCGCACGAGGTCGCAGGCCGGCGTTCGTACGGGCGCAACCGGTGTGCGGATGCGGCGCTTGACCCTGCGAGAGGCGGATTCACTAACGAGCGAATACAGCGACTCGGCCAACGGCTCCGTGACCGCAATGGTTACCCGCCACGGCGGCTGGTCTGACCGTGCAGGCTGCGGAGCGTGCGGGACACGCACGCGGGAGGCGCGCTCGCCATCACCATGATCAGGCCCAGGGCTTGCCTCGCCCTGACACCCCGTAGCGAGGCGCTGCGGCGCGCCTCACGGTCGCGCGCCCACGCGTCATAGGCCCCTAAATCCTCGGACACGTCGGGAGGCAGGGGCACGCTCCGGCGGGGCGAAGAGCACCCGTTCCACGCAGGCAATCTACCGGACGCCGGAGACACGCACCGCGCGCGTTGGCGCAGGTGAGCGTGGACCTGTCACGATGCGCCGATGGGGATATCCGACCGCCTCCTCATGGGCCCGGGACCTTCGAATCCGTACCCGGAAGTCACCATGGCGCTGGCCGGGCCGGTGCTCGGACACCTCGATCCGCAGTTCCTGGCGCTTCTCGACAACACGAATGACCGCCTGCGCCAGGTCTTCGGGACCTCGAACGCGCTGACCCTTCCCGTGAGCGGAACCGGATCCGCCGGCATGGAGGCGTCCTTCGTCAACTTCGTCCGGCCCGGCGACCCGGTCGTGGTCGGCGTCAACGGGGTCTTCGGCGAGCGGATGTGCGAGGTGGCGTCGCCGCCACGGCGCCGAGGTCGTCCGCGTCGACGCCGAGTGGGGCGAGCCGATCGATCCCGACCGAGCTGCTCGCGGCGCATCCGGCCCCGGCGGTGATCGCGGTCGTGCACGCCGAGACGTCGACGGGCGTGCGCAACGACATCGAGTCGCTGGGACGAGGCAAGGGCGACGCACTGCTGCTGGTCGACATGGTGACGTCGCTGGGCGGGATCGAGGTCGCCGTCGACGGCTGGTCGGTCGACATCGCCTACAGCGGCACCCAGAAGTGCCTGGGGGTCCCGCCTGGCCTGGCGCCCCTCACCGTTTCCGAGCGGGCCCTGGAGCGGATCGTCGAGCGGCCCTCGAGCTGGTACCTGGACCTCAACCTCCTGGCGCGCTACGTCAACGACAGCCTCGGGCGGAGCCGCGGGTCTACCACCACACGGCGCCGGTCATGATGGTGGCGGCATTGCACGCCGGCCTCGGTGCGCTGCTCGACGAAGGTCTCGAGCGCGCCTGGGCCCGGCACGCCGAGTGCGGTCGGCTCCTGCAGGACGGGTTGCTCGACCTCGGCCTCGAATTGCTGGTGGCCGCCGATCACCGTCTGCCGCAACTCACCACGGTGCGGATCCCGGCCGGCGTCGATGACGCCGCGGTGCGGCGCGAGCTCCTCTCCTCGTACGGCATTGAGATCGGCGCCGGAGCCGGCCGGCTGGCCGGGCAGATCTGGCGCATCGGCTGCATGGGCCACACCGCGCGACGGCGGAACGTCCTCGCCCTTCTGGGCGCGATGAAGGAGGTGCTCGGACGATGACTGCGGCCAGGGCGGTGCGCCACGCGCCCCTGGAGCTCCGGGGGAAGCGGGTGCTGCTGCGCTCATTGACGGAGAACGACTTTGCCGCCTGGCACGAGGTGCGGACGCGATGCGCCAGCTGGCTGCTCCGATGGGAGCCCCGGCCCAAGGGCGCGCCGGCGCCGTCGGAGGACCGGCCGAGCTTCGCGGCGCGCTGTGGCATTCGCGAGCGCGAGCGCCACCTGGGCACCGGCTACGGCTTCGGCATCTTCGTGGGCGAGCGCTTCGCCGGTGAGGTGACGCTCTCCTCCATTCAGCGGGGACCGTTCCAGAGCGCGTTCATCGGGTACTGGGTCGACGAGGCGTTGGCGGGTCGAGGGCTGGTTCCCGAGGCGGTCGTCGTCACCCTGCGGTTCGCCTTCGAGGCGATCTCGTTGCACCGGGTGGAGATCTCCATCATCCCGAGGAACACGGCCAGCCGGCGGGTGGTCGAAAAGCTCGGCATCCGCGAGGAAGGGATCGCACTCCGCTTTCTCGAGATCGACGGGGAGTGGGAGGACCACGTGCGCTACGGCATCACCGCGGAGGAATGGGCGGCGCGTGAACGCGAGCTGGTCGAGGAGTGGCTGGAGGGCTGAGCGTCAGGCGTCGCGGCCACCCACGACGGACGGCGAGTGGCGGAAGAACTGCTCCGTGTCGTGCTCGTAGGTGTACGACGTCGGCTGCCTGCCTGTCTGCCGGCGGAGGCGCAGGGACCGGATGAAGGTCTGCACCGCGCCGGCGCTGGTGGCGTTGTAGGTGAAGCCGGTGCCGGCGAATCGCCTCGTGTCGACGCCGCGGCCGTAGCGGAGCAGGTCCAGGAGTTCGGCGGGCAGGTCGAAGAGGCGGGCCAGCGGCCGGATCTTCAGCGGGCTGAACGGGTGAGAGGGGGACCAGCCGGGTCCCGCAGATCGTTCGCCACCTCGCTCCAGGGGAGCCGCCCGTCGGCGGCCACGTTGTAGAGGCCGGGGATGCCGCTCTGGGTGACGTGGAGAAGGGCACGCACCACGTCGTCCTCTTCGATGAATTGGAGGAGCGGGTCGAAGCCGAAGATGGCCGGGCAGACGGGCCGTGACAGGTTCCGGCTGATCGGTGTGGTCAGATGCTCGCCGAGGACGTTGGCAAAGCGGAGCACGGTGACCCGGGTGCCGGGGTTGTCCTCGGCGAAGTCGCGCATGAGCCCGTCGGCCTCGACGAGCGCACGCTCCACGCTGTTCCTCACCGGGCTCGTCCGAGGGCGTGTCCTCCAGGAACGTGTTCGGGTCGCTCGCGGCGGAGCCGTAGACGAGGGTGGAGGACTTGACCACGATGTGGCGCACCGACGAGCCGGCGGCCCCGGCGGCGGCCAGGAGGTTCATCGTCCCGATGACGTTGATCTCGTGCATGGCCCGCCGTCGGCACCGAGGAGGAGTTCGTGATCATGAAGGTGTGGAGGATCGTGTCGACCTGGGTCGCCTTCACGATCCGGTTCATGATGGAGTAGGTCTGGTCGGCCCGGACGAACTCGGCCCGCTCGAAGGGCACCGACGGAGCCCGTGTCCCCATGCCCAGGATCACGTCCATGCTGGGATCGGTCTCGAGGGCTTGGATCATGCGGCCACCCCAGAACGTGTCGGCTCCGGTGACGAGGACGCGACGGCTCATCGGCTGCCTCAGCCGAACCAGACGCTGCGCCGGTCGCGCAGCATGTCGTAGACGGACTCCTGGAGCAGCGAGCGGATGCGCTCGGATTCCTCCATGATCCGGCTCTTCGAATACCGGTCCTGATCCGCCGGAACGTCGAAGTGCACCGGGATCGAGCACGCGCAGCTTGAACTTGGCCGGGAAGCGGCGTGACGACGCCGAGCGGGCCCGAGGGCGAGCACGTTCGCCGTGATGGGGAAGTACGGGAGACCGAGCGCGCGGGCCACGGTCGGCAGGCGCAGCACGACCGGCATCGCCTCTTCGGAGCCGACGACGGCGATGGGGATCACGGGGACGCCGGCCCGCATGGCGATCTCGACGAAGCCGCCACGTCCGAAGCGACGGAGCTGATAGCGGTCGGTGAACGACTTCGACGTCCCCTTGGTGCCTTCGGGGAAGACCAGTGCGAGCTGTTGCTGCTCCTTCAGGAGCCGGTAGGCGTTGGCGGGGCGGGCGGAGACGCCGCCGGCGCGCGCCCAGAGGGTCCCGACGACCGGCACGGTCCGGAAGAAGTAGTCGGCCAATCCGTAGACGGGCCGTCCGAGCTCCTTCTCGATCCCGTGCATGATGACGGGCGCGTCGGAAGGGATGGCGCCCGCATGGTTGGCGACGAGCAGCGCGCCGCCCTCGGCCGGGATCTTCTCGAGACCATCCCACTCCGCACGGAACCACTTGGAGTAGATCGGCTCGTAGATCGCGCCGCGCCAACGCCCGCGTGCGTTCGGACCGACCCCATTCGTCGACGTCGGAGAGCCGGGGATCCTCGGGCTCCCCGGTGTGCTCGCCGGCAATGCGGATCGGGCACGATGGCAGTCGATCGATCCTTCTCGCCTACTACCTGGCGCCCGCTGGCCACCGGGCCATCGTACCGATCACCCGGGCGACGGAATCCTGGCCGGACGGCGCTACGGGCGGGCAGCCCCGATGAGGCCCTCGGTGAAGATGGGGGAGTAGGACACGGTCGATCCCGTGAACGGGGCCTGAATCACCGTGTCGGTCCCGTAGGGTCCCGAACCGGCGTACATGACCACGTGGTCGACCTGGCTGTCGCCGTCGAGGTTGTAGTAGAAGAGCAGGTCACCGGGTTGGAGCGCATCGAGCGAGACATGCGTGAGGGCGGGCCACTGCGTCTCGGTCGTCCTCGGGATGGTGACGCCCGCCTGGCCCCAGGCCCACTGCACGAGTCCCGAGCAGTCGAAGCCCACCCCCGGCTGCTCGCCGCCGAAGACGTAGGGCACTCCCAGCTGGGACACGGCGGCCTGCACCGCGCCATCCCGGCACTCCCGCCCGAGGCGGATCCTCCCACCGGCCCGGCCGCGCCCCCGGCCTGGTCGGCCGCGGTCGTCGCGGCCGCAGCGCTCGAGGATCCGCCGACCGCACCGGCGACGGTTGCCGCGGCCGCGGCCGCAGCGGCTGCCTGTTGCTTCGCCGCCGCGCTCTGCGCCGCCGCCGCCGCGGCCGCTTCCTGCTGGGCTTCTTGGATGGCCGCTGCCGCAACTTCCTGGGCCAGCTGCCCCTGCACCTGGTTCAAGGTCGCTTTCGTCGCGGCGGCTTCTTGCTCGTTGGCCTGCCGCGAGCGTCTTGGCCTGCGCCGCCTCCGACTGGGCCTGTGCCGCCTCCGACTGCTGCGCGGCCTCCTGGGACTGCAGCTCCGTCTCGGACTGCAGCAGCGAGTCTCGTCCTTGGTGAGATTGCCGACGATCTGGTTCGTGTACTGGTTGCGCGCCTGGTTCAGCGTTGCCGACTGGGAGAAGTAGGAGGCGAAACCGGTCTCGGGGGTGCCGTAGACGTAGGCCTGGACAGCGTCGTTCGCCACGAGGCGCTTGTCGACCTTGACGGACGAGCGCGTCGTGGACGAGGTTGGTGGCGATCGTCTGCAACGCCGTCTGCGCGTTCTGGAGATTCTGCTGTGCGGTGTCGTACTTCTCGTCGAGGATGGAGGTCTGTTGCTCCTCCTGGGCCAGTGTCGCCTCTATCTGGCTGACTTGCGACTGGGTGGAGTTGATCTGCGCCTGGTTCGGCGCGGGTCCGGGCAAGCGTGGTGGATGTCGTCGCGCCCGCGTTCGCCGCGGCCGCCGTCGAAAGCAGCGCGGCGAGCAAGCCGACGACCAACGTCACCCTGACAAGAGGAGTCCGCCTGCGGACAGTGCTCCGACACATTCACTGTATCCACGGCGCGCCAGCGTAATGGCTGCATGGTGGCAATTTCGGCATCCCCTCTGTTTCCGTTCGGTTGCATCCCGAGTGCGCGCGGTGTTCACCCTCCGTTCGTCTATCGGTTCGATCGTCGCTTCGATTGACCGTCGACATCTATGCTCCATAGGGTCCACGTACGTGAAGGGAGTCGTCGCAGTCGCTCAGGGAAGGCTCAGGGGCGTCTGGCGCGGGGATCTGTGGTCTTTCTCGGGGATCCCTTACGGTCGGGCGCCCACCGGCGCCTTGCGGTGGCGCCCCCCGTTGGAGGCCGAACGGTGGAGCGAGATTCGCGACGCGTCGACCTTCGGGCCGATCGCCCCGCAGTCTGCGGCCGTGCCTGGCAGTCACCAGCCCGGCGGATCCGGCGGCCTCCGAGCCGCACAGCGAGGACTGCCTGTCGCTCAACGTCTGGACGCCCGCACTGCCGGAATCACCCACGGAGGCGCCCGGGCGAGGCCGCCCGGTAATGGTCTTCATCCACGGGGGTGGGTTCACTTCGGGGAGCGGGTCGGTGTTCCTGTACCGGGGCGGGGAATTGGTGCGCAACGGCGACGCCGTGGTCGTGACCATCAACTACCGGCTCGGCGCGCCTGGGCTTCCTGGGTCACCGGGATCTGGCCGATCCCGACGGGCTGGTCGGGAACTGGGGCATACAGGATCAGCTGAGCTGCCTTGCGATGGGTGCGCGACAACATCGCGGCCTTTGGCGGCGATCCGGGCGCCGTCACCATCTTCGGGGAGTCCGCAGGAGGATTCAGCGTGGCGACGCTGCTCGGGACGCCTGCGGCCAAAGGCCTCTTCCGGCGCGCCATCGTGCAGAGCGGGGGCGTGCATGTGCACGCGCTGCACGACGCGGAACGGTCGGGGAGCGTCTGGCGGCTGTCCTGGGCATCGCGTCCTGCACCAGGGAGTCGCTCGAGCACGTCCCCGCGACCGAGCTCGTGGCCGCCACCGAAGAGCTCGGGAAGCGACGTCCGGATCCGGGCATGATCCCGCTTCCTTTCCTCCCGGTGGTCGACGGTGTCCTGCTGCCCGAGCACCCGCTCGCCGCGGTGGCCAATGGCGCCGCAGTCGGTATCGACTTGTTGATCGGGACGAACCGGGACGAGCTGACGCTCTTCGGCCTCGGGAACCCCGCACTGATGGCGTTCGACGAGGACGGTGTGACGCGCTGGGTGGGCAACGCGGCTCCCGATATGCCGGCGACCGAGGTGATCGACGCCTACAGGACGGCCCGGCGGTCGCGCGGGGATTCGATCGAGGCCAATGCCATCTGGGTCGCCGTCGGCACCGACATCGTCTTCCGCTGGCCGAGCCTCCAGCTGGCGGCCGCCCATGTGGCCCGGGGCTCGCGTGCCTTCGTCTATCTCTTCGACTGGGAATCGCCGGCTTTCGGCGGGATCCTCGGTTCATGTCATGCACTGGAGCTGCCGTTCGTGTTCGGGGCGGTCAACGAGCCGGCCGTGCAGGTCTTCTCCGGGCGTGGTCCCGCCGTCGAGAAGCTGTCGAGCCAGATGCAGCGGGCGTGGCTGGCCTTCGCCGGCGCGGGTGACCCCGGACACGACGGGATCGGCGTCCTGGCGCCAATGGGAGCCGGCCGATCGCGCCACGATGATCTTCGGAGCCGAGACCCGGCTCGAATCGGCGCCACAAGACGAGGAGCTGGCCGTCCTGGAGCGCTATCGCCCGCTCGTGTCGGGCGTGCCCGACTGAACGCGACGAAGCCCCGGGCCCGCCCGGCGAAGGACGAACCCGGGGCCTTCGTCAACGACGAGTGTTACCGGTGGCCGAAGCCCTGACCGCCGAAGCCGCCGGGGCCGCCGCCACCCCGGGGACCAGCCGCCCCGGGAGTGCCGGGACCACCCGACGGACCGTGGGCCGCGGACGGCCCGCTCGGGGTCGACCAATCGCCGCCGACCGCGCCGGGTTTCGGGGCAAGTGGCGCGGCGGGGTGCGCCTCGGGATTCCCGACTCGTGGCCACTGCATGACGGCCGCCGTCTGCGGCTGCGGCTGCGGCTGTGGGTGTGGGTGGGTCTGGGGTTGTGGCAGGGGCTGCGGCGGAGTCGCCTGAGTGAAGATGGCGACGACCTGCGCGTCGAGTTCGCCCGGCGTGCTGGGGTCGGGCAGGCCGAAGGCGGTCACCACCTGGCCGACGCTGACACCGGTCGGGGTCGCGCCCTTCTCGAAGTACTTCGTGCTCGGCGAGACAAGCACGGTGTCGGTGCCGTCGCCGGTTGGTCAGCGTGACGGTCGACCCTGCGACATTGGTGACTCGGCCGCTGACCTTTTCGGGGAACACGACCACGTTCGTCGCCGTCGGGCTCGAGGCCGTCGGGTCGAGCGTGACGGCCACGTTCTCGCCGTCGTCTACCCCCGGAGGAGCGACGGAGCTCCCGGGCTCCGAGTAGGTCGTCGCGCTCGGTGGTGTCCACCGTCTGGGTGGTTCCGTCGTACTTCTGGAGCACGAAGTCCCCTGAAGCCACCGAGGTCACCCGGCCCCGCAGGTCCTGCGAGGACGTCCGCTCGTGTGCTGCCGCTGCTCCCTCTGCAGTGAGCAGGGCAAGCGCCGCGGCCGAGAGCGAGACTCCCGCTATACGCATTGTCTTGTGCAGCTGCATGGTTGTGATGCACCTCCGCTCGTGGTGAGCCTGCAGCCGTCGATCGTGGCGATCGAAAGGTGCAAGAGGTTCGCACCGTCGGCTGAAGCCCTATTCCTTTCCAGAACGGAGCGAACTAATCGGTTGCTCGCGTCCGGCGACGCCTACACGCCGGTGTCTTCAGCGTCCTGTTGTGGTCGCCTTGTGCAAGCGCAACGGGAGATGGCGGATACCGGTGTGGCGGTTGCTGCGCGTCCATTGCACCGGGGCCGCGAGCGTGAACGAGTCGACGGACCGAAGGATCTCCTCGAGAGCCACGCGGATCTCGAGGCGGGCCAGGTGCGCGCCCAGGCAGAAGTGGGCGCCGTGGCCGAAGGCCAGATGCGGATTGGGGTCGCGCTGCAGGAGGAACGCGTCCGGCTCGTCGAAGTATGCCGGGTCCCGGTTGGCCGAGCCCTCCCACACGACCACCTTCTGTCCGGCGCTGATGCGCATGCCGCCGAGCTCGCATGCAGCGGTCGCCGTCCTGCGCTTCGAGGGCGACGGCGTCGTCCAGCGCAGGATCTCCTCCACCGCGGTCTCCATGGACGCCTGGCCGGACCGCAGGAGGTCGAGCTGTTCGGGCCACTCCAGGAAGGCGAGCATGGCACCGGCAATGGCGTTGCGGGTCGTCTCGGCCCCTGCGGAGAACACCAGCGAGAAGAAGGCCGAGAGCTCGTCGTCGCTCAGTTGGGGCGGGTCCGCCTCGGGGAGCTCGGCGTGGATGACGGTCGAGAGCATGTCGGGACACGGGACTGGCGCGTTTCTCGCGGATCAGCGCTGCGCCGTACTCGTACAGGAGGCCCACGGCGGCCTGCCGCTCCGGGGTCATGGACAGGAAGTCGGACTCGTCGGGAATGTCGAAGATGTGCTCGACCGCGTCGAAGAGGAGGTGGCGGTCGGCCTCCGGCACGCCGAGCAGGAGACAGATGGCTTGCATCGGGAGCTCGGCCGCCACGTCGACCAGGAAGTCACACTCCCCGTCGACCGACTCGACGAGCCGGCGCATCCGGCTCCGCAGCTCCTCCTCCAGATCGCGGACCGCCGCCGGCGTCAGACCCCGGGTGACCAGGCGGCGGATGCGGGCGTGACGGGGGTCGTCCATCATGTTCAGGACGACCCCGGCCACGGGGAGGTCCTGAATGATCGTGCCTCCGTAGGGGCGGTCGCCTCCGGTCTCCGACGAGTAGGTCCCCGGGTCGCGGAGCACCTGGAGCACCTCGTCGTAGGTGGCCACCGACCAGAAGCCCTCGCCGTCGGGAGTGTGCACAGTGGGCTCGTGCCACCACACCGGCGCCTGGTCCCGGTGAAGCCGGAAGATGTCGTGCGGGAATCCGTCGGCAAAGGTGTCGAGATCGGTCAGGTCCACCTGGCCGAGGTCGTGCACCATGGGGCCATCCTCATGACCGAGCCCGACTGGGTCAAGAATGGTGACCAGGGGGCGTAGCCCAACAGGCAGAGGCAGGGCGCTTAAACCGTCCCCAGTGAGGGTTCGAATCCCTCCGCCCCCACGAAAAAAGCCCTGGCCCGGTGCGTGCACCACGTCACCATGCGTCGCCGACCGTTCCCCGGCGTGCCCCACGACAGCGTCGAAGTCGCGGTCCTCGGTCCGGTCGCTCGTCGGCGGCGCGGCCGGACCGTTCCACCGGTCGGCCGCCCGCGAGCTGGTGGTCTACCTCGCCTTCCACCGGCGGTGGCGTCCGTCACGCCGAGTGGTCGCTGGCGATCTGGCCCGAGCGGCCGGTGTCGCTGGCCACCGCGCACTCGACCGTCCTCGGACGCCCGCCGGGCGCTGGGCCGCGACGCCGACGGCCGGCCCCATCTTCCCCGTGGCGTCGACCTCCGGCTGGGGGACTCGGTCACGACCGACGTCGAGCGGTTCGCGTCGCTCGCCGCGGCCGGACGACCCGCAGCCAGCTCCTCGGGGCCATGGGCCTGATCCGGGGCCCGCTCTTCGCCGGGTTGCGACGCACCGACTGGGCCGTCTTCGACGGCACCCAGTCGGAGATCGAGTCGTTGGTCGTGCGCACGGCACTCCGGGGTGCCGACGCGTTCGTACGGCTCGGATGTGGGGACGAGGCCGAGTGGATGGTGCGGCAGGCACTGCAGGTGAGCCCGTACGACGAGCGCCTGTACCGTGCGTTGCTCGTGGCCACGGCGGCCCAGGGCAACCGGGTCCGGCTGCATGCGGCCATGGCCCAGCTGCTGACGCTGGCCGGAGAGGCGACCCGTCCACCAGCCCGGACGGCCGGCGCAGGTCCCGGCGGACTGCCTCCATCCTGCGACGACGGACCTCTACCGTGACCTGCTCCTCGGGTCGCCTGCCGCGGGAGGGCACCCCGCCAGGCTGTAGGGTTGCCACCCGCCATGGCGAGAAGCTCTTCTGGGAAATCAGTCGCACGCGCCGCCGCAACGGGCGGCGGCACCACCTACCGCGGGCAGATGCCGGTGAACTGGTACGCCGCGCTCGTCATCATCGTCATCGTCGGGGTGGCCTCCATCGCTCTGGCCAAGTACAACTACAACAAGGTGCCCGACGGTCGTCGAGCCGGCCATCGGGACGTCGTGGCACGCCGGCCTGGCCTTCGACATCTGCGGGACCATGGAGCCGGCGCTCCCGGCCTCGCCCGAGCTCCGCCACGGGACTCACGACCACCGGCAGCGGCGTCCTCCTCATCGCGCCGAAGACCGTCGAGCGAGGCCGGCAACAACGCGACGCTGGGGAAGTTCGCCGACGGGTACACCGGGTTGACGTTGACCAACACCGAGCTCAAGTACCCGTCGACCACGGCTCGTCCCCGACAGTACACCAACGGCCAGAAGTGCGCGGACCGGCACGCCGGATGCCGGCAAGGTCGGCGTCGTGCAGGCGCGTTCCTGGGTGATCTCGACCACGACCGGCAAGAACCACGAGGAGGTGGAGACCGGGGGCGCCACGACGCCGCAAGCCCGCCGATCTCAAGTTCGCCAACCGCCAGCTGATCACGGCCGGGTTCGTGCCCGAGGGCACGGCCCTGCCCAAGCCGCCCGCGTCGACCATTCTCGCCCTGCAGCAGGTGCTGGCCGGCGGTGCAGGCGCCGGTGACGACGACCACGACCGCCGCGGGCGACCACGACCACCGCCGCGAGTGCGACCACGACCACGCCGCCGGCGTCACCACGACCACGAGCGCCCCGGCCACGACGACCACGAAGCCGCCGGCCACGACCACGACGAAACCTTCGTCCACGACGACGACCAAGTAATGAAGGCAGTCGTCCTCGTTGGGGGCGAGGGGACGAGGCTTCGCCCCCTGACGCTCTCGGCCCCCAAGCAGATGCTCCCCATCGTCGGGGTTCCCATGATCGAGCGGGTGCTCGGGCACCTCGCCTCGCACGGCATCGACGACGCCGTCCTTTCGCTCGGCTACCTGCCCGACGCCTTCATGGAGGCCTACCCGGACGGCCGGGTGGCCGGGCATGGGTGTGACCTACGCCGTCGAGCCCGAGCCGCTCGACACGGCCGGCGCCGTCCGCTTCGCCGCCACGTTCGCCGGCATCGACGAGACCTTCGTGGTGGTCAACGGCGACGTGCTGACGGATCTCGATCTGACGGCCCTGGTGGCCTTCCACCGCGACCGCGGCGCCGAGGGGACGATCGCCCTGCACCCGGTGGCCGATCCCTCCGCCTTCGGCGTGGTGCCCACCGACGACGACGGCCGGGTGCACGGCCTTCGTCGAGAAGCCGCCACGCGACGAGGCGCCGACCAACGAGATCAATGCCGGGCACCTACGTGCTCGAGCCGTCCGTACTCGGTCGGATCCCCGAGGGCGGGCGGGTCTCCATCGAGCGGGAGACGTTTCCGGCCATGGTGCGCGACGGCGGGCTCTTCGCCCGCTCCGACGACCGCTACTGGCTCGACACGGGGACCCCGGCCGCGTATCTCGAAGCCAACTTCGACTACCTGAACCAGAAGCGCGGCCCGATCGTGAGCCCGGCCCTGGCCGACCGGGGCGACGGGGTCCTGCTGGAGGGCGAGAGTGACGTGGCGGGCGAGGTGGCCGGTCCCTCCGTCATCTTCGCCGGCTGCGTGGTCGAGTCGGGCGCCCGGGTCGAGCGCAGCATCCTCGGGCCGGGGACGGTCGTCTCCTCCGGAGCGCTGCGTCGCGGATTCGGTGCTCATGGACGGGCTGCCACGTCGCGGCTGACGCCAAGGTGGCCGGGTCCGTCATGGGCCCGCGGTCGATCGTGGGGCAGCGGGGCGATGTCCGGGCGGTCTCCGTTCTCGGCGCCGACGCAGTGGTCTCGTCGGGGACGCTGGTCGACGGCGAGCGGGTGTCGGGCTAGAAAGGCCCGGGCATGCGCACGCTGGTCACGGGAGGCGCCGGGTTCATCGGATCCAATCTGGTCGACCGCCTGCTCGTCGAGGGGCACGAGGTCGACGTCGTCGACGACTTCTCGACCGGCTCGCTGTCGAACCTGGCCGAGGCCCGCGGCAGCGCGGGCCGGGCGCTCACCATCCACCATCTCGACATCAGCGCGCCGGCCGTCATCGAGCTGATGGCGCGCCGACGCCCCGAGCTGGTCTTCCACCTCGCCGCCCAGGCCGACGTGCGCGTCTCGGTGGCCCGCCCGGCCTTCGACGCCACGGTCAACGTCGTCGGCTCGCTCAACGTCCTGGAGGGGGCGCGCCAGGCCGAGGCCGAACGGGTCGTCTTCGCCGCCAGCGGCGGCACGCTCTACGGCGAGCCGGCCGCCGAGGACCTCCCGGTGCGCGAATCGCATCCCCAGCAGCCGCTGTCGCCCTACGGCGTGTCCAAGAAGGCGGTCATCGACTACCTGGTGGCCTACCGCGAGCTGCACTCCCTGGAGTTCTGCGCCCTCGCCCTGGGGAACGTCTACGGGCCCCGGCAGAACCCCCACGGCGAGGCCGGCGTGGTCGCCATCTTCGCCGACCGCGTGCTGCGCGACGAGCCGGTGACGATCTTCGGGGACGGCGAGCAGACGCGGGACTTCGTCTTCGTCGACGACGTCGTCGACGCCTTCGTGCGCGCCGCCACCCGCGGCGGCGGCCTCGTCTGCAACATCGGGACCGGTCGCGAGACGTCGGTCAACGAGCTCGTCACGGCCATGGCGTCCCAGTCCGGCAAGGAGGTCACGTCCGTCCTGGCGCCGCTGCGGCCCGGGTGAGCTGCTCCGCTCGAGCCTCGATGTCGAGCGGGCGGCGATCCAGCTCGGCTGGCGCTCCTGGACCGCAGCTCGACGACGGCGTGCGCGCCGTGCTCGAGTTCGTGCGCGCCCGCGCCGACTGACGTCAGCGGAAGAGGTCTTCGTCCGGCGGCCGGATCACCTCGGCGCGCACCGAGGCCGGGCGCAGCCACTCCGCCGGGCACCCCGCGCACGACGGCGACCGGGACGCCGCGGTCCTTGCCCATGACCAGCTCGGCGGCGGACGCCAGCTCGTCGGCGACGCAGATCTCGGTGGCGACGAGCTCGCGGCCCCCGGCATCGGTGGTGCCCTTGAGATCGACGACGGCGGCCACGCCGGCGCACCCGATGGCGACGTCGGTGACGCCCCGCCGCCACGGCCGCCCGAAGGTGTCCGAGACGATCACGCCGAGCGTCGATCCCGAGGGCGTTCTCCAGCCCGGCCCGGATGCGGCGGGCCGAGCGGTCCGAGTCCTCGGGGAGCAACGCCGCGGTCCCGTCCGCCACGTTGGACAGGTCGATGCCGGCGTTGGCGCAGATGAAGCCGTGGCGGGTCTCGCTGATCACCAGGTCACCCCGCTGGCGCAGCACGCGGACCGACTCCTGCCGCACCAGGGCCAGCTTGGCCGGCGGATCGCCGTGATCGAGCTCGACCAGGCGGCCTTCCGCCTTCGAGACGATCTTCTGCGTGACCACGACCACGTCGCCGGCCGCGAGCTCGGGCCCGTCGGGGTCAGCCGGCGCGACCGCTCCGGCGATGAGCGCGGCCAGGTCGGTTCCGGGCGTCACCTCGCCGATGCCGGCGATCGGGAAGACCTGCACGCCCTCAGCCGGCGGCATCGACCACCGCCCGGGCCAGCGTCCTCCGCCCGCTCCGGCGTGCTCATGACGGTGGGCGTGACGACGCACCGCACCCCCTCGGCCTCGACGGCCGCCGCATGGGACGGCGTCGGCGACGTCGACGACGAGCGTGCCCACCCACGGCGCGTACAGCCGGGCCACGCCGACCACGGACGGCTCGGTCCCCAGCTCGGCCATGAGCCGGTCGGCCGGGCCCTTGAGCGCCGCGCCGGCCACGATGGGCGACACGGCCACGACCCGGTCCCGGCGTGCCACCAGGGCCTCGCGCACACCGGGGACGGCCAGGACGGGCCGATCGAGACGACGGGGTTCGAGGGGCACACCACGATGGTGTCCGCGCTCGCCGAGCGCCTCCATGACCCCGGGCGCCGGGCGCGCCGTGCCGGCGCCCTCGAAGCGGACGCCGCGCACCGGCACGTCGTGGCGCAGCCGGACGAAGTAGTCCTGGAAGCTGACCTCGGTCCCCGGCGGGCCCAGGTCGCTCGCCTCGGCCAGCGTGACCCGCGTGCGCAGCGGGTCGTCGGTCACCGGCAGCAGCCGCACCGCGATGCCGCGCCGGCGCGCCAGCTCGGCCGTCACGGCGCTCAGCGGCTCGCCGGCGCGCAGCCGGCCGGTGCGGAACAGGTGCGTGGCCAGGTCGCGATCGCCCAGGCGGAACCAGTCCTCGCCGCCCAGCCGCGCCAGCTCGTCCATGACGGCCCAGCTCTCGCCGGCCACGCCCCATCCGGTCTCGCGGTTGTCCATGCCGGCCAGGGTGTAGGTGACGGTGTCGAGGTCGGGGCTGATGGAGAGGCCGTGCAGCTCCATGTCGTCGCCGACGTTGACGATCGCCGTGATGTCGCCGGCCGGGACGACGCGCACGAGCCCGGAGAGCATTCGAGCGGCCCCGACGCCGCCGCACAGGGCCACCAGCACGTCGCGAGCATAGGAGCGCCCGGACGTGGGCCATTCCCGCCACCCCTGGTACCATCGCCGCCCGCCATGCCAGTGCGCATCCCCTCGGATCAGCACGAGACCGTGGTGTCCGTCCTGCGGGAGGCGGCACGGGTCAACGGCGACGTCGAGGCGTACGTCGAGCCGGACGGCGAGGGCGGGCGGCGCGAGCCTGACCTTCGCCGAATGGGACCGGGCCGCCGACGGCGTGGCCGGCCACCTCGCCCGCCTCGGGGTCGCCAAGGGCGACGTCGTCTGCCTGCTCCTGCCCTCGTGCATCGACTACGCCGTGCTCTACGCCGCGCTGCTCCGCCTCGGGGCCATCACGTCGGGCATCAACCCGCGCATGGGGGCCGGCGAGGTGGCCTCCATCGTGGACCGCGCCGCGCCGGTGCTCCTGGTGGTCGACCCCGAGGCGGGGCGGCTCCCCGACGCCGGAACGGTCGAGGTGGTCACCCGCGCCGAGGCCCGGAGCTGGTGGGCCGAGGAGGCCGCCCGACAGCTGGCCGCAGCTGGCCTCGTCCGACCCGGTGGCCGTGGTCTGGACCAGCGGGACGACCGGCCAGCCCAAGGGCGCGCTCTTCGACCACGCCAACCTGGCCGCGGTGGCGCGGGGCACCGACGTGCTGAGCCATCCCGGGGACCGCCGGCTCTCGCCGCTGCCCTTCGCCCACGTGGGCTACATGACCCGCGCCTGGGACGAGATCGGCAACGCCGTGACGACCGTCATCACGCCCACGCCGTGGCGGGCCGACGACGCCATCCGCGTCATGGCGGACGAGGCGGTGACCGTGGCCCAGGGCGTCCCGACGCAGTGGGCGCTCATGCTGGCCAGCGCGCGAGCTCCCGCAGGCCGATCTCGGCGCCTTGCGCGTGGCCGGGACGGGCGCGGCGCGCATGACGGCGTCCATGGTGGCCGAGGTGCGCCGCCGCTTCGGCGTGCCCGTCGTCGTGCGCTACACGTCGACGGAGTCGTCCTTGGGACCGGCACGACGCTGACGTCGTCCGACGAGGAGGTGGCGACCACCGTGGGCCGCCCGGTGCCGGGCGTCGAGCTGGCCATCGTCGACGACGACGGGCGAGCCCGTGCCCGCCGGTTCGGTCGGCCGCGTCCTCCTGCGGTCCGCTGCGGTCATGCGCGGCTACTGGGGGCGTGGCCCGGGCCGGGGTCGCTCCGTGGCGGAGTTGGTCGACGCGGCGGCCACGGCGGCCGTGCTCGGCGCCGGACGGGTGGCTGACCACCGGCGACTTCGGGCGGCTCACCCCCGAAGGCAACCTGCAGCTGTCGGGCCGGGCCCACGAGCGCTACATCCGGGGTGGGTACAACGTCTACCCGGCCGAGGTCGAGGAGGCCCTGTCGTCGCACCCGTCGATCGCCCGGGCCGCCGTGGTCGGCGTGCCCGACGACGTCCTGGGCGAGGTCGGCGTGGCCGTCGTGGTGGCCGCGCCGGGTGCGCAGCCCGACCTCGCCTCGCTCCGCGCCCACTGCGCCCGGCGAGCTGTCCGACTACAAGGCGCCCGACGCGCTGGTGGTGGTCGACGAGCTGCCGCTGACCCCGATGATGAAGGTCGACCCGGTGCGCCTCGCGGCGCTGGCGGCGGGCGGGGCGGAGGAGCGCCGGCGGCGCCTGGCGCAGAGTCGTCGTCCCGGCGCTGGGGTGCTAGGCAGTGGCCCCACCGGAGAAGAAGACGAGAAGGAGCGCGCATGAGCCCCACGACACGAGTCGGGGAGTCCGATCCCAACCGGGGGACCGCCCCCGAGGCGATCACCCCTGGTCGCTACATCGGGGCGGGTGGCCGTGGTCACCGGGTCGGGTTCGGGCATCGGGCGCGCCACGGCGCGCCGTCTGGCCGCGGAGGGCGCCGCCGTGGCCTGCCTCGACGTCGCCACGGACGCCATCGAGGCCGTGGCGGCCGAGATCAACGCGGAGGCGGCCGAGGCCGGCGGGCGGGCCATCGCGGTGCGCTGCGACGTCACCGACGAGGACGGCGTCGCGGCCGCGGTGGCCCGGGCCGCCGAGGAGCTGGGCCCCATCACCAACCTGTGCAACATCGCCGGCATCGGCGGGTTCGCCCACACGCCCGAGCAGTCGTTGAGCGGCTGGGACAAGATCATCGCGGTCAACCTGACGGGCACCTTCCTCATGTGCCGGGCCGTGCTGCCGGGCATGCTCGAGCGACGGCGGGGCCATCGTCAACACGGTCTCGACCGCCGGCATGAAGGGCCAGCCCTACTCGGCGGCCTACTGCGCCTCGAAGGGCGGCGTGAGGCTGCTCACCATGGCGCTGGCCGTCGAGTACATGGCGCGGGGCGTCCGCGTGAACGGCGTGGCCCCCGGCGGCGTCGACACGCCGATCATCCACAACTTCGGCCCGCCCGCAGACGCCGACTGGAAGCTGATCGAGCGGCTGATGACGCCGATCGGCTTCGCCTACCCGCACGAGATCGCCGGCGCGTTCGCCTACCTCGGTTCGAGCGAGGCGGACTACATCACCGGGGCGATCCTCTCCATCGACGGGGCGATCACGACCTGAGCACGTCCGACACGTCCCGGGCCGCGGAGCCGGCACGCCTGCGCGTCGCGCTCGACGCCACGCCGTTGCTCGGGCATCCCCACGGGCGTCGGGGCGTTCTGCCACGGCGCGCTGGCGGCCCTGGCGCAGCGCCCCGGCGTCGACGTGCGGGCCTATGCCGTCAGCTGGCGCCGCCGCCGGCTGATCGAGGCGAAGCTGCCCGGCGGGCGTCGCGGCCCGGCAGCGACCCATGCCGGCCCGGCCCCTCCACGCGCTGTGGGCCCGGCGGGACGCGCCGCCGCTGGAATGGTTCATCGGCGCCACCGACGTCGTGCACGGGACGAACTTCCTGGTGCCGCCGACCGGCCGGGCCGCCGCCGTGGTCTCGGTGCACGACCTCACGCCGCTGCACCATCCCGAGCTGTGCAACGAGGCGACGCTCGCCTACCCGGGGCTGATCCGGCGCGCCCTCGATCGCGGCGCCTGGGTCCACACCGACTCCGCCTTCGTGGCCGGCGAGGTGGTCGAGGCCTTCGATGCCGATCCGTCCCGCGTCCGCGTCGTCAACCCCGGCATCCCCGACCTGCCCGTCCCGGCCGAGGCGGAGGCGGCGGCGGTCGCTGCGGCGGTTCCTCCCTCCGGGCATCGGAGCGCTTCTGCCTGGCCATCGGGACGGCCGAGCCGCGGAAGGACCTGCCGGGCCTGGTGCGGGCCTTCGGCGCGGTGGCCGGGCGCCAGGCCGACGTCGCCCTCGTCCTCGCCGGGCCGCCGGGGTGGGGCGAGCAGGCGCTGGCGTCGGCCGTCGCCGCGTCGAGGTGGCGCGAGCAGGATCGTCCGTACCGGCTGGGTGCGAGCAGGCTCGACCTGGCGGCGCTTGCTCTCGCGCGCCAGCGTGCTGGCCTACCCCTCCCTCTACGAGGGGTTCGGGTTCCCGCCGCTGCAGGCCATGCGCGCCGGGGTGCCCGTGGTCGCGACCCGGGCGGGCTCGTTGCCCGAGGTGCTCGGCGACGGCGCCCTGCTGGTCGACGCCGGGCGATCACGACGGCCTGGTCGAGGCGCTCGGCGCCTGCCTGGGCGACGAGGCGGAGCGCCGCCGCCTCATTGCCGCGGGCGCGGCGTGGTCGGCGCGCTATTCATGGGAGCGTTGCGGCGCCGGGCTCGAGGCGCTCTATCGCGACGCGGCGGCCGGCCGTGGCTGAGCAGTCCGCGCCGACGGTGCTCCTGGCCGTCGAGCAGCTCCGCCGGCGCGTGCCCGGCGGCATCGGCGCCTACGCCCGCGGCCTGCTCGGCGGCCTGGCCGTCTGCCGCGACGGAGGGCGACGGGGTCGAGGTGGCGCTCCTGGCCAGCCGGGCGCCCGGCGGCGCGGACGATCCGCTGGCCGCGTTCGGGCGGCCGCTGCACACGTCGCGGCTGCCGGGCCGGCTCCTGACCCGGGCCTGGGACCACGGGCTGTCCCGCGCTCCCGGCGGGTTTCGACGTCGTGCACTCGGTGTCGCTGGCCTCGCCCCGGCTCCGGCGCTCCAGCCCGGGACGGCTGGTCGTGACGGTCCACGACGTGGCCTGGCGCCGGCACCCCGAGGCGACGACGCGGCGCGGGGCGCGCTGGCACGAGGCGGCGCTGCGTCGGGCCAGCGCGTCCGAGCGCGGCGCTCGTGGTCCCGTCCCGGCTGGTGGCGGCCGACCTGGCGGCGATGGGCATCGCCGACGGCCGGATCACGGTGGTGCCGAGCGGCGCCGATCATCTGCCCGCAGCCCGATGCCGGCGCCACCGACGCCCTCCTCCGGAAGGTGGGCGTCGTCGGGGAGT
Source organism: uncultured Acidimicrobiaceae bacterium (assembly GCA_963731065.1). GTDB lineage: Bacteria > Actinomycetota > Acidimicrobiia > Acidimicrobiales > RAAP-2 > Bog-473. Next base: position 116,104 of record CAVSUH010000009.1, read on the forward strand.
TCCTCCTCACCGTGGGCACGCTCGAGCCCCGCAAGAACGTGGACCGGCTCGTGCGGGCCTTCGCCCGGGTGCGCGACTCGCTGCCCGGCCCGTGGCCGCTCGTGATCGTCGGGCCGGCCGGGTGGGGCCCTGAGCCGCCGGTGCCCCGGGCCGCCGACCATGTCGTCTTCACCGGCCCCGTGCCCGACGTCGTCCTGTCCGAGCTGTACCGGCGGGCCCGCGCCTTCGCCTACGTGCCGCTGACGGAGGGCTACGGCCTGCCGCCCCTGGAGGCCATGCGCGTCGGCATCCCGACGGTGGTGTCCGACGAGGTGCCGAGCGTGCACGACCTCGGTGCGGTGGGACCGGCGCCGGCCCGCATCGTCGACCCGCTCGACGTCGACGACATCGCCGCGGGGCCTGGCCGCCGTCCTGACCGACGACGGTCTGCGGGCCGAACTGGCGAGCCGGGGCGCGGCGTACGCGTCGGCGCGCACCTGGCGCGCGCGCCGCCCGCGCCCACATCGAGCTGTGGCGGTCGTTGCGGTGACGGGCGAGCAGCTTGACCTCTCGCTCGACGTCTCGGCCGTCCCGGCGCGGCCCGGGCGGCGCCGGCTACTACACCATGGCGCTGGCGCGCGGCCTCGCCGGGCGCGACGACGTCGGGCTCACCCTCGCTGGCGCGCCGCGGCGACGAGCAGCGCTGGCACGGCCTGGCCGCCGGCGCCGCGGTCCGCGGCGTGGTCCCGGCGTCGCGGCCGGGCCGGCTGGCCTTCGAGCAGGTCCGCCTCGGTTCCGTGCTGCGCTCCGTCGGGGTGCGAGGTCCACCACGGGCCGCACTACACGATGCCGGCCCGGTCGCCCGTGCCCTGTGCCGTGACGATCCACGACTGCACGTTCTTCGACCATCCCGAATGGCACCTCCGCTCCAAGGCGGCCTTCTTCCGCCGCGCCATCCGCCGCGCCGCCCGGCAGGCCGGCGTGCTGATCTGCGTGAGCCAGGTGACGGAGGACCGGCTGCGCGCCGTGTGCGACGTGCGGGCTCCGGTCGTGGTGGCGCCGCACGGGGTCGACCATCGAGCGGTTCACGCCGCGCGAGCCGGCCGAGGGGGCCGACCGCGCCGTGCTCGGCGCGCTGGGCGTGCCGGTCGACCGGCCCTCTGGTCGCCTTCGTCGGCACGCTCGAGCCCCGCAAGGGGGTGGTCCCGCTCATCGCCGCCTTCGACCAGGTGGCCCGCGCCCATCCCGACGCCGTCCTGGTCCTGGGGGGACAGACCGGCTGGGGGATGGCGGAGACCGAGCGCGCGCTGGCGGCGGCCCGGCACCCCGAGCGGATCGTGCGCACCGGCTACCTGCCCGACGAGGCGGTCCCCGCGCTGCTCCGCCAGGCGGCGGTCGTGGCCTACCCGGCCCTCGAGGAGGGATTCGGGCTGCCCGCCCTCGAGGCGCTGGCCTGTGGCGCGCCGCTGGTGACGACCGAGGGCACCGCCATGGCGGAAATGGCCGGCGGGGCCGCCCTCCTCGTCCCGCCCGGCGACGTGGGCGCGCTGGCCGCGCGCGATCGGCACGGCGCTCCAGGAAGGCCGCGCCACCGCCCGCCGGTCGCTCGGGCTCACCGTGGCGGGCGAGCGGACCTGGGAGGCGAGCGTCGCGCTGCACCTGCGGGCCTATGCGGTCGCCCGGGCGGCCTCGCAGTAGGGTTCCGCGCATGCGCGCGCTGATCACCGGCGGAAAGGGCTTCGTGGGCCAGTGGCTGGCCGCGCACCTCAAGGACCGGGGCGACGAGGTCGCGGTGATCGACATCGAAACGGACGTGGCCGACGGCGCCGCCGTGCGCCGGGTCATGGCCGACGTCGTGCCCGAGGCGGTCTACCACCTGGCCGCCATGACGCACGTGGGGGAGAGCTGGGAGAACCCCGGCCAGGTGCTGCGGGTCAACGTGCTCGGCACGGCCGAGATCCTGGCGGCCGCCCGTTCGATCGGGGGCAGCCCACGCGTCCTGGTCGTCAGCTCGGCCGAGGTCTACGGGGTCGTCACCCCGGCGCAGCTGCCCCTCGGCGAGGACACGCCCACCGAGCCGGCCAGCCCGTACGCCGCCAGCAAGCTGGCGGCGGAGGCGGTGGCGCTCCAGGCCTGGCGCGGCTACGGCCAGCCCGTCATCGTCGTGCGGCCCTTCAACCACATCGGCCCGGGCCAGTCGCCCAATTTCTTCGTGCCCGCGCTGGCCAAGCGGATCGTGGACGCCCGCCGGAGCGGGGCCCGGTCCCTGCCGGTGGGCACCCTGACGACCCGGCGCGACTTCACCGACGTGCGCGACGTGGTGGCGGCCTACCGGCTCCTGATCGAACGCGGTGTCCCCGGGCGAGGTCTACAACGTCTGCTCGGGCCGGGACGTCGCCATGTCGGAGGTGGCGGCCCAGCTCCTCGAGCTGGCGGGGGCGGACCTCACGCTGGAGACCGACCCCGCTCTGGTGCGGCCGGTCGACGTGCCCGTGCTGCGCGGGAGTGCGGAGCGGCTCCGGGCGGCGACGGGCTGGGAGCCGCAGATCCCCCTCGCGACAACGCTCGCCGACGTCCTGACCTCGTGGGAGGCGGACTGACGGCGAGCGTCGTCGGTGTGAGAAGCGGTGTCGCTCAGGCGGCGCTGACGCGCTGGCGGATCTGAATCCGGACCTCACGAGCCTGCTCGCGGGCCTTCGTCGTGACCTGGCTCACCGAGGAGGGCAGCTTGTCCTCCAGCGGCTGCAGGGTCGTCTCGACGAACTGCACGGCCGTCTCGGCCAGGTCGTCGATCTGGTGGAACCCCTTGGCCACGCCCTGGCGCACCTCGTCGATGCGCTGGTCGAGCGAGAGGTCCTTGGAGAGCCGGTTCTGCAGCTCGACCCGCTGCACCTGGGCCCGCTGGTAGCCGAGCACGCCGAGGCCGACGGCCACATATGCAGCATCGCGGGCGAGGTCCGTGACACCCTTGGAGATGTTGGTGATGTTGGTGGGTACTTCAGGCATTTGAAGCCTCCTGTCTGGTCGGTTCACTCCGACGTTCTGGACGCAGGAGCCGCCGGCAGGCCACTGCGTTCGTGTACAAGAGTATCACGTCTGTTAAACAGTAGCAAGCACTGGGGGTGTGTTTCGTGCCTGAAGGGGTGGATGCCGGACCGGATAGCCTCGGCCCCCTGATGGACGCCCAAGTGCCGGCCGTGGTCGCCGTCGTCGTCACGACCGGGCCCGGAACCTGGCTCGAAGAGGCGCTCTCGTCGCTGGCGGCCCAGGACTACGAGGAGATGTCGGTCCTCGTCCTGTCGACCGGGGAGGACGATCCCGAGGTGACCGAGCGGGTGGCCCGGGTCCTCCCCGACGCCTTCGTGCGGCACCTGCCGGGGCGCCCCGGCTACGCCGCCGCGTCCAACGAGGCCCTCGGCATGGTGGAGGGAGCGGCCTTCTTCCTGCTCCTGCACGACGACGTCGCGCTCGATCCCGATGCCGTCCACAAGCTGGTGGAGGAGTCGTTCCGGTCCAACGCCGGGGTGGTGTCGCCGAAGTTCGTGAACTGGGACGACCCGCGCGTCCTCCTGCACGTCGGGATGAGCTGCGACAAGACGGGCGCCGTGGTGGATCGCATCATCGAGGGCGAGGTCGACCACGGGCAGCACGACGCCGTACGCGACGTCTTCGTGGCCCCGGGCGGCTGCATCTTGGTCCGGGCCGATCTCTTCGCCGAGCTCAAGGGCTTCGACGCCGGGATCGTCGCCATGGGGGAGGACCTCGACCTCTCGTGGCGCAGCCAGGTCGCGGGGTCGCGCGTCGTGGTGGCTCCGGACGCGCGGGTGCGCCACCGCGAGGCGGTCGCCAGCGGGCTGGAGCCGCTGCTGGCGGCGGAGCGAGCCCGCCGGTCGCCACCCCGTCACCATGCAGTCGCTGCAGCGGCGCCACGAGTTGCGGGCCGTGCTCAAGTGCTACACGCGGCTCAGCCTGCTGCGGGTGTTGCCGCAGGCGGCGTTGCTGGCCTTCGGTGAGTTCCTCGTCGCCGTGCTCGCCCGCGACCGCGACCGGGCCCGGGCCGTCACGCGGCGCCTGGCGTTGGAACTTCCGCCGGCTGACCGAGCTGTCGGTGCTGCGGGGCGAGCTGGCGGAGCACCGGCTCTTCCCCGACGCCGAGGTGCGCCGGCTCCAGGTGCGGGGAAGTGCCCGGCTCTCGAGCTACTTCAGCCGCCTCTCCCACCAGGGCCTCGATGCGGCCAACGCCGTCGCCGCACGGGAGCGCCCCGAGCAGGAGGACGGACGGGCCGCCCGGGTGGCCGTCCTCACCGGGAGCGTCGGGCTCGGCCTTCAGCGAGGACGCGGACTTCGACGACCTCGACGACCTGGGCCGGCGCGCGGGGCGGGACCGTTTCGGCCGCCGGGTCCGGACGTCGCCGCTGACCACCGGGCGCCAGCGCACCGTGGCCCTGGTCATCGCGCTTCTTCGTCATCGCCGTCGGGACCCGCGATCTCTTCTTCGGGACGTTGCCGCTCGTCGGGCAGCTCGCCCCGCTCCCTTCGTGGTCGACGAGCTGGCACCACTTCTTCTCGGGCTGGCAGTCGGCCGGGGTGGGCACCACCGCGCCCGCCTCGCCCGCCTTCGGGCTCGTCGGCCTCACGCGGCACCGTCTCTTCGGCGCCATGGGGACCCTGCAGCGGGTCCTGCTCCTCGGGTGCATCCCGCTCGGCGCCTGGGGCGTGTCGCGCTGCCTGCGCCCGCTGGTGTCGCCGCGGGCCCGCGTCGTGGCGGTCATCTGCTACCTCGGGCTCCCGTTGCCCTACGGCGCGCTCGGCATGGGCCGCTGGGACGGGCTCGTGGCGTACGCCGCCTTCCCCTTCATCGCGCTGCGGCTGGCCCGGGCGGCCGGCGTGGACGCCCTACGCGGTCGAGCCCGGACCGCAGTGGCGGAGCCGGCCCGCGGGCCAGGTCGTCATTCTCGGCGCCGTCATCGCCGCCGCGGCGGGGTTCGCCCCCGCCGTCGTCCCGATGGTCCTCGTCACCGCGGTGGCCTGGATGCTGGGGTCCGTCCTGGTGGGCGCGCGCGGGCCGACGTGGCGCGTGCTCGTCGTGGCGGTGCAGGCCGTGCTGGTGGCGCTGGCCCTGGCGCTGCCCTGGGTGGTCGGCACCGCGCTGGCCGGCAAGGGATCGGTGGCCATCTTCGGCCTTCCCCTCTCGGGGGCGACCGCGCCGAGCTGGGGCGACGTCATCCGCTTCGCCGTCGGGCCGGCGGCCCGCTCGCCCATCGCCTGGTTGCTGGTGGCGGGCGCGGCGCTGCCTCTGGTCATCGCCCGCGGCACCAGGCTGGCCTGGGCGGCGCGCCTGTGGGTCATGGCGCTGGCGTCCTGGGGCATCGCCTACGCCGACCTCGCACGGCGAGCTCGGGTCCTTCACGCCTTCGGAGACCGTGGTGCTCGCCCCGGCCGCGCTCGCCGTCGCGGCGTGCGTCGGCATCGGCATCGCCGCCTTCGAGAACGACCTGAGCGGCCGGGAGTTCGGCTGGCGTCAGCTGGTCAGCGTCGCGGCGCTCGTCTTCGTGGCGGTCGGCCTGCTCCCCGTGCTGGGCGGCGCGGTCGGCGGCCGCTGGGATCTCCCGTCGCAGGGGGTCGAGCAGCCGCTGGCCTTCCTGGCCCGGCCCAGCACGGGCGTGGCCCGCGTCCTGTGGCTCGGCGACCCCCGGGCCCTGCCGGCGGGTGGATGGTCGGTGCAACCGGGCCTGGCCTACGCGCTGACCCCGCAGCAGCTGCCGGACGCGACCCAGGTGTTCACCCCCGCCGGTCCGGGGCCGGCCGACGAGGTCGCCCAGGCCGTCCGCCTCGCCGTCGCCGGGGGCACCGTGCACCTCGGTCGCCTGCTGGCGCCCGCCGGCGTGCGCTACGTCGTCGTGGTGGACGCGCTGGCGCCCTCCCTGGTGGGGGCGAGCCCCGCGTCGGTCAGCGCGCCGCCGCCGGCCGGCCTCAACGCGGACCTCCTCGAGCAGGACGACCTCCAGGTGGTGCCGGGCGTCCTCGGCGTGCAGGTCTACGAGAACGGGGCGGACATGCCCGTCACCGCCGCGCGCGCCACCGCGCTGCCCGTGCACGCGCGCGGCCTACCCGAGCGCGACGGACGTCGGCGGGCTGGCAGCCGGTGCTCAGCCCGCTGTCGTCGGGTGGGCCGGCCGCCGGCGCGGTGCCGGCGGGCACCCTCTACGCCGGCTACGCCCCGGCGGGGAGCTTCACCCTGACGGTGGACGGGCACACGGCGGCGCGGCAGCCGGCGTTCGGCTGGGCGGCGCAGTACGCGGTCAGCGCCAAGGGCGAGGCCACCCTCTCGCTCTCGCAGTTCCCCTTCGTTCCGTTCGTGGTCCTCGCTGGAGCTGGCCGCCTGGGTGCTGCTGGCACTGGCGCTGATCGGCCGGCCGCGCGGGGCGCAGTGACTCCTCCGCCGTCGCGTCGGCGCTCCCCGTCGGTCACCGAGAGTGCGACCCTCATCGAGACGGTGACGTTGTGACGCCGGCCCACGTCAGCCGCGAGCGCCGGTGGCGCGTGGCCGCACTCGTCGTGCTCGTCGTCGCCGGCGTCGGCATCGCCGTGGCCGTGCGGGGTGCGCCGGCGCCGGTCGCCGCCGCGCCGACGCCCGAGTGCGCTGGTCGGCGCGCCCGACGCGGAGTCGTCCGCCTGGTACTGCACGGGCCAGTCCACGGCCGGCGGCGTGTCGCCCGGCTTCCTGGTGCTGACCAACACGACGCGCGCGACCGGTCACCGCGGCCATCACCGCCACGTCGGACTCGGGAGCCACCGCGAACACCACGGCCGCGGTGCCGGCGTACGGTGTCGTCACCCCGGCCATCCCCGCCCTGGCATCGGGTTCGTGGGTGTCCGAGACCGTCATCACGTCGGGCGGCGGCGTGGCGGTCACCCAGACGGTGAACGGTCGCTTGGGTTGGTCACAGGCTCCGTGCCAGAGCACGACCTCGGCCCAGTGGTACTTCGCCGGCGGCTCCACCGCCGCGGCCAACACGCTCTACATCTCGCTCCTCAATCCCACGTCGACGCCGGTCGTGGTCGATCTCAGCTTCGTCACGCCGGCCGGCATGGTCCACCCGATCAACTATCAGGGGATCGTGCTCCAGCCGGGCCAGGTGGCGGTGGAGAACGTGGCGTCGGAGGTGCAGGAGATCTCCACCGTCAGCACCATCGTCAGCGCGCGGACCGGCCGCGTCGTCGCGTCGGAGGTGCAGGGCCTCGTCGGGTCGGGTGCGGACCTCGGGCGGCCTCTTCGTTGGTGCCGGGTGTCGCCGCCCCGCAGGCGCATTGGGCGATACCCCAGGCGCAGGAGGTGCGCGGGCGGCAACTCGGAGGTCGACGTCTTCAACCCCGGTCACGTCGACCGAGGCGGTCACGGTGCGGTTCCGGTTGCCGTCCGGGCCGTTGGCGCCGCTCACGGACAAGGTGTTGCCCGGGACGACCTGGGTGGTCCCGACGAGCGCGGAGACGCGGCTCCCCGCGAGCGAGACGTACGCCACCACGATCGACGCCACGGGAGGGCCCGGCGTCGTCGTGGGCCGGACGGTCAGCATCGCCTGGTGCGTCGCCGTCGCCCCAGGCCGGCATGGCGGTGGCCGTGGACGGTCTGAGCACCATGTCGCCGGCGGGCGAGTGGGTGGTGCCGCCGCCGGGGACGGCGAGCAGTCCGGCCGTGAGCGGTGCCGCCCCGGCGTCCCTCGCGCTGCTGAACACCTCTGCCGGTCCCGAGAGCTACACGCGCGTTCGCCTCCGACGGCGTCCGGCGACCACGTGGTGGCCACGGGCACGCTGGCCGCCGGCAGCGTGGAGATCGTGTCCGGATCGCCGCTGGCGGCCGCCGGGCTCGACCCGATTCTGGTGCGCGCCTCCGGGCCGATGGCCGTGAGCGAGGACGCCGGCCCGTCCGCCGGCTTCGGCGTGGTCTCCATGCCCGGCATCCCGCTGGCCGCCGCCATCGGCGCCTGAGTCGCGGGCCCTAGAGGTTGTGGCGCTGGTAGCGCCGCCAGAGGGCGCGGCCGCCGGCCAGGACGCACGCCGAGCAGCAGCAGGGCGAAGAGCAGCGGGCCGGCGATGCGGATGACACCCTCGACGCCCGTGACGAAGCCGCCGATGCTGGCGTGCCACGCCCGTACGAGGCCGGATTCGGGCAGCGGGCTCGGCGGCGGCGCCGGCGTGCCCTCGCTCGACCGTCACGGTCAGCGTCGAGTACGACGTCTGGCTCGTGAGCAGTTGCAGCTGGCCCTGCAGCTGCTCGATCTGGGACTGAATGGCGTCGATCTGCTCCTGGACCGCGAGGACGTCGCCGACCGTCGTGGCCTTGGCCAGGATGGTCAGGTACTGCTGGCGGCTGGCCTGCAGAGCGGTGATGCGCGCCTGCAGGTCGACGTACTGGCCGGTGACGTCGGTGGCCTTGGTCGTGAGGTCCGACGTCCTGCCGAGCGCCTGGGCCTGCTGCAGCACGGTGGCGAAGCTGTCCACCGGCACCTGGAGCGTCACGCTGCCCGAGGGCGGCCGCGCCCGACTGCGTCTGCGAGTTGGCGACGAAGCCGCCGTAGGCGCCGGCCAGGGCGGTCAGCTGCGTCGACCGTCCGGCTCAGCTTCCCGCGGCCGACGGTCAGCGTCAGGGAACCGGTCTGCTCGATCTTGGCGGGCTGGCCCACGGCGCCGCTCGGCAGGTCGGCGCGTTCTGCGGCGTGGCCGCGCTCGCCGGCGCGGGCCACGCCGGACGTGCGGCACCGGGACCGGCGGCGCCGGCGGCTTGGCCGGCTGCGTCGACACCCGCTGGAGGACGAGCCCGGGTGTGGTCGTCGTCGTGCTCGGCGCGTGGACCGGAGCCTTGACGCGCGGGCGTGCGCGGTGCGGGCGCGGCCGTGATGGCCGGGCGCGCCGGGCTGCGCACCAGCGCGCCGACCGCGCCGGCCAGCGCGAGCAGGACCACGATGCAGGCGGCGACCGAGAGCAGCGGTGGCGGCCGGCCACGCCGGCCACGCGGCGCACGCGACCGGTCGGCGCCGTCGGCCGAACGGCGCTCGCCGAGCGCCGCGTCGTGCCTCGCCGTCGGCTTCGTCCGGCGCGGTCGCCGTCGCCGTCCCCGTCGGCGGCCGTCGGCCGCGCGCCCGCCGGCCCGCGCCAGGATGTCGTCGGCACCCGTGACGGGGACCTCGAAGGCCGCGCCGGCGCGGGCGAAGAGCGAGGCGAGGCGGTCGTCGTCGAGCATGGTCATGGTCCGGTCTCCTCGGTACGAGGTGCGTCCCCGGCGCCGGCGAGGGCGCACAGGGCGGGGTCGGCCGCCAGGCGGCGGCGGGCCTCGTGCAGGCGGGACTTCACGGTGCCCGGTCGCCGGCCGATGGCCAGGGCGATGTCGCGCTCGCTCAGGTCGGCGTAGTAGCGCAGGACGACGGGGACGCGCAGCGACAGGGGCAGCTGCTGCAGCGCGGCCAGCACGGTCTCGGCCACCTCGCCCTGCGCCGCTCTGGCCTCGGGGTCGGCGCCCGGCGCGGGCAGGTGGGCCAGCGGCTCGTCGCCGGCGCGCCGGTCGCGGTGGGGGATCTCGCGGCGCAGCTTCGAGTAGCAGGAGTTGACGACCACGCGGTAGAGCCAGGGCCGGATGCTCGGGACGGCCGAGAGGGAGTCGCGGAAGCGCCAGGCCCGCAGGTAGGCGTCCTGCACGGCCTCCTCGGCGTCGGCCCGGTTGCCCAGGATCAGGCAGGCGGTACGGAAGGAGGCCACGTAGCCGTCCTCGAGCCAGTCCGCGAGCTCGTGCTCCACCATCCCCCTTCATGACGCTGCGCCGCCCGGATCGGTTCGAGATCCGGATCGGGGTGCGCCGGGCCTAGCGGGCTGCGGGTCCCTCCGGGGTGCCGGTCGCGGGGTTGGGCGGGGGCCAGGGCGGGGGAGCCCACGTCTCGGGGTCGGCCTGGCGGGCCGGCGACGTGGGGCGGCCGGGACGCCGACGGCACGGCGCCGGGACTGCCGTCCGTGACGGCGTGCGGCGCCGTCCCCGTTCCCGTTGCCGCTGCCGTTGGCGCCGTTGCCGGCCGGCGCGGCGATGGCCGCCTCGTTGAAGTGCGGCACCGACTTGGCGCCCTCGTCGTGCACGGGCGACCCGTGGGCCTCGTCGACCAGGCGGGCCACCTCGGCGCCGTCGATGATCTCGTTGTCGAGCAGCGCGCGGGCGATGGCGTTGAGGCCGCCGCGGTGCTTGCTCAGCACGTCCATGGCGCGCTGCTCCTCGACCCGCAGGATCCGCTCGACCTCGTCGTCGATGATCTTGGACGTGTCCTCGGAGTAGTCACGCGTGTGCATGAGGTCCTCGCCCAGGAAGACCTGGCCCGCCGATCCCCACGCCATGGGGCCGATGGCGTCGCTCATGCCCCACTCGCGCACCATTTTGCGGGCGAGCTCGGTGTTGCCGACGAGGTCGTTGGCGGCGCCGGTCGACAGGTCGCCGTAGACGAGCAGCTCCGCCACGCGGCCGCCCATGCGCACGCAGAGCGAGTCCTCGATGTAGTCGCGGGGGTGGATGTGCCGCTCCTCCATCGGGAGCTGGTGCGTGACGCCGAGGGCCATGCCCGTCGGCAGGATGGTCACCTTGTGCACCGGGTCGGCGTGCTCGAGCACGTAGGCCAGCACGGCGTGGCCGCCCTCGTGGTAGGCGATGCGCTCCTTCTCGGCCTCCGAGAGCACCATGGACTCGCGTCGCTGCCCGAGCAGCACCCGGTCCCGCGCCGTCTCGAAGTCGGCCATGGCGATCTCGAGGCTGCCCCGGCGCACGGCGTGGAGCGCCGCCTCGTTGACCAGGTTGGCCAGGTCGGCGCCGCTCATGCCCGGCGTGCCCCGGGCCACCACGCTGAGGTCGACGTCGGTCGACATCCGCTTGCCCTTGCAGTGCACGGCCAGAATGGGGAGCCGCTCCTCGAGGTCGGGCAGCGGCACGACGATCTGGCGGTCGAAGCGGCCCGGCCGCAGCAGGGCGGGGTCCAGGATGTCGGGCCGGTTGGTGGCGGCGATCATGACCACGCCCTCGGCGGTGTCGAAGCCGTCCATCTCGGAGAGCATCTGGTTCAGCGTCTGCTCGCGCTCGTCGTGCCCGCCGCCGAGGCCCGCACCGCGCTTGCGCCCGATGGAGTCGATCTCGTCGACGAAGACGATGGCCGGCGCCTGCTTGCGGGCCGTCTGGAACAGGTCGCGCACCCGGCTGGCCCCGACGCCCACGAACATCTCCATGAAGTCCGAGCCGCTGACCGACATGAAGGGCACGCCGGCCTCGCCGGCGACGGCGCGGGCGATCAGCGTCTTGCCGGTCCCGGGAGGGCCGACCAGCAGCACGCCCTTGGGGATTTTGGCGCCGATCTCCTTGAAGCGGGCGGGGGTCTTGAGGAAGTCGACCACCTCGCTGATCTCCTGCTTCACCCCGGTGTAGCCGGCCACGTCCTCGAAGGTGGTCGAGGGCCGGTCGCTGCTGAAGGTCTTGGCCTTGGAGCGCCCGATCGACATGATCCCCGACATCTGGCCCCTGGTCTGGCGCCCGATGAAGTAGATGAAGCCGACGGCGATGGCGATGATGAAGATGTAGGGGAGCAGGGCGGTGAACAGGTTCGACGACGGGGTCGGGAAGCTGACCTGGACGCCGTCGTTGCGCATCTGGGTCACGTCGTTGGGCAGGGACGGGCTGGGGCCCTGGACCGTGTAGCTCGCCCCGTCCTTGAGCTTGCCGGTGATCTGCCCGGTGGCGTTGGAGATCTGCGCCGTCGAGACCTGCTTGGACTGCACGTCCTGGAGGAACTTGGTGTACGAGATCGACTTGGCGTTGTTGGTCTTGATCGTGCCGACGGCCAGCAGGATGGCCACGATCCCGATGGCCAGGACGCCCCACAGCCAGCGCCAGCTCTGCCCCGACGGTGCCCCCTGCTGGGGGGTCCCGTCCCCGCCCGCGGGCGCGTTCGGCTTGCCGGCCGGCTTGTCCGTACGCTGCGGGCTCACGCCTGCCATGCTAGGCGCCGACCCTGGTCGGTGGTGACCGCCTCGTCACTTTGCCGCCGACGCCGGGTCCCCCTGCAGGTGGGGGCCGCTGCGGGCGCCGGTAACGTCTTGGCGATGACCGATACCGAGCCCGGCGGGGCGGCTCCCGGCCCACCGGGCCCGCCCGCCCGCCCCCCGGGGCCCGTCCCGGACGGGTACGTGCCCCGCGAATGGCTCCAGGACGCGCCGCCCCCGCCGCCCGTGGTGTGCCGCCGCCCCCGCCGCAGCGGCAGTCCGGTGCCGCCCGCCACCGGCGGGCCGGCGCTCTGGCCGTCCGGGCGCCGGCGTGACCGGCGTTCCGGACGCCGACCGCCCCCACCGCGCCGCCACCCCCTCCGCCGCTCCGACGACCCGACGTTCTCCTCGCTGCCGCCCCCGCCCTCGCTGGTGCTCCAGGGCGACGTCCCCTTCCTCGATACCCCGTGGGTCCCCCCGCAGACGAAGCGCCAGGGCTGGATGTGGCTGCTCTACGCCGTCATCGGCTTCCTGGTCGGCCAGATCGGCGCCCTGATCTTCGGCTACGTCGCCGGCGCCATCGCCGGGAAGACGAGCGCGCAGATGACGGCCATCGCCACGGCGTCGGTCCCGCCCGAGTGGTACGTCGTGGCCACGCTGCTCGGCCTGTGGATCGGCTTCATCGGCGCGCCGTGGCTGGCCAGCCGGACCCAGGGGACGCGCCACTTCTTCCGCGACCTCGGCGTGCGCTTCCGGGTCATCGACCTGGTCGGGATCGCCATCGGCATCGGGGGCCAGATCCTCGTCGCCATCATGTACGCGCCGTTCCAGCACGACATCCACGACTTCAACGGCCCCTCGCAGAAGCTGACGGGAGGCTCGCACGGCGCCGGGTTCGTCGATCATCGCCATCGCCACCGTGCTCTTCGCCCCGGCCATGGAGGAGCTCTTCTTCCGCGGCCTGCTCCTGAAGGGGCTCGTCCGCCTGTTCACGCCGCTGGGGGCAGCCGGCGGCGCCCGTGTCGCCGGAGTCGTCCTGGCCGTGATCGTCGACGGGCTGCTCTTCGGCCTGGCCCACGGCGAGTGGGTGCAGCTGGCGGGCCTGGCCATCTTCGGCATGATCCTGGCCGCGGTCTCGTACCGCACCGGGCGCCTGGGCATGAACATGGTCGCCCATGCCACGTTCAACCTGGTCGCCATCATCGCCATTGCGGCGAGCGGGAGCGGCGTCATCCACTGAGTCAGTCACGCGGGTCGTCCACTCGGGTCGTCGCCGGATTCGGCCATCGGACGTGCGGTGCGCGCACGGTCTGGTCGCGGCGGGGCGCCACCTATGGTGGGGCCCGTGAGCCGCATGGACCAGGTCTTCAAGGCGTACGACGTGCGCGGCACGGTGCCCGACCAGCTCGACGCCGACATGTGCCGGGCCATCGGCCGGGCCATGGCCCGCTTCGCCGGCACGCGCCGCAGATCCTGGTCGCCCGCGACATGCGCGAGACCGGCGTGGAGCTCTCGGCCGCCTTCTCCGACGGCGTGCGGGCCGAGGGGGTCGACATCGTCGACCTCGGCATGGCCTCCACCGACTTCCTGTACTTCGCGTCGGGCCACCTCGATTCGCCCGGCGCCATGTTCACGGCGTCGCACAACCCGGCGCAGTACAACGGCCTCAAGCTGTGCCTGTCCGGGGCGCGGCCGATCGGGCGCGACACCGGCCTGGCCGACATCGAGGCCGTCGCCGAGGAGCTGCTCGGCGCGCCGCTGCCGCCCTTGACGGGGACGCTGGCGCGAGCAGAACCTGCTCGGCGAGTGGGCCGACCACGTGGTGTCCTTCGTCGACGTCGGGTCGCTGCGCCCGCTCAAGGTGGTGGCCGACACCGCCAACGGCATGGGCGGGCTCGTCGTGCCCATCGTCTTCGAGCGGCTCCCCTTCTCGGTCGAGATCCTGTTCCCCGAGCTCGACGGCAACTTCCCGAACCACCCGGCCGATCCGATCCAGCCCGAGAACCTGGTCGACCTGAAGGCGGCCGTGCTCGAGCAGGGCGCCGACATCGGCCTCGCCTTCGACGGCGACGCCGACCGCGTCTTCCTGGTCGACGAGAAGGCCGAGCCCGTGTCGGGCTCGCTGACGACGGCGCTGGTGGCCGCGTCCATGCTGGCCAAGCACCCGGGCGAGACGATCCTCTACAACCTCATCTGCTCCCACGTGGTGCCCGAGGTCGTGACCGAGCTGGGCGGCAAGCCGATGCGCACCCAGGTGGGCCACTCCATCATCAAGAAGGTGATGGCCGAGACGGGGGCCGTCTTCGGCGGGGAGCACTCGGGCCACTACTACTACCGCGACAACTTCCGGGCCGACTCGGGCATCATCACCGCCCTCCTGGTCCTGGAGCTGCTCAGCCAGAGCGACCAACCGCTCTCGGAGATGCTCCAGCCCTACCAGCGCTACGTGGACTCGGGGGAGATCAACACCACGGTGACCAGCCCGGCGGCCACCGTGGAGGCCATCGCCGCGCACGAGCGCAAGGCCGGTGCGTCGGTCGACATGCTCGACGGGCTCACCGTCGAGCACGGCGACTGGTGGTACAACGTCCGCCCCTCCAACACCGAGCCGCTGCTCCGCCTCAACGTGGAGGCGAGGACAGCCGAGCGCTGCGCCGCCCACGTGGCCGAGGTGCAACAGCTCATCGCCACCTACGCCGGCCTCGCGGCCGGCCCGAACTGAGGAGCTCCCGATGAGCCTCGACCCGCTCCTGCTCGACGTCCTGGCCTGCCCGGTCGACAAGGGGCCACTGCTGTGGTTCGAGGACGAGGACGTCCTCTACAACCCGCGGCTGCGCAAGAGCTACGCCGTGGTGGACGGCGTGCCCGTGCTGCTGGCCGACGAGGCGGTCTGCCGTCGGCGAGGCCGAGCACGAGCGGCTGATGGCCAAGGCCGAGACGAACCAGGTGCGGGCCACCGGCCCGGCGTCTGGGTGAGCGAGCGGGCCTCACCCTCGACACGCTCGGGATGTGGGAGGCCACGGCCGCCCTGCCCGAGCAGGTGTCCGGAGCGCTCCGGGCGGCCGATCGACGCGTTCGGGAGTGTCGTCCGGGGCGGCGGTCGCGGTGGTGCCGCGGTGTTCCGCGCCGTCGCCGCGTTCGGCCTGGGCACCGGGGGCACTGGCCTGCGCCGCCGCGGCCGCCCTCACGGCGCCCGACCTGGCCGTTCCCTTCTGGGTGGGCCACGGGTCCGCCGTCCCGGCCTTCGTCGGCGCCGACACGCTGGTCCTCGCCGTCTCGTCCTCGGGTGGCACGGCCGAGACGCTGACGGCGGCGGAGAAGGCGGTCGAGCGCGGGGCCACGGTGGTGGCCGTCGGGGGCGAGCCCGACGGAGCGCTGGCCGCCCTGGCCGCCGACGCGGGCTGCCCTGGTGCCCGACGCCGGTGCGCCACGAGTGGCCATCCGGTGGCGGTGGCGGTTCGACCGCGCGCGCCGCGCTGGGGGCGACGACGTGCCCCTGCTGGTCGCGCTGGCCCGGGCCGGGTGCGGGCCCGACCGCACGGCCGCGGTGCGGGCGGCCGCAGAGCCGCTCTGGCCCGGCGCCGGGATGCGCTCCTGGCGCCGGGCGCTGCGCCGGCCGACCTGGCGCGCCGGCTCGGGCGCACCATCCCGCTGGTCTACGGCTCGGCCGGCGTGACCGCCGTGGCGGCGCAGTGGTGGAAGGCCCAGGTGAACCTCAACGCCAAGGCGCCGGCCTTCGCGGCCACGCTGCCGGAGCTGACCCACGACGAGTTGGCCGGGTGGGGCCAGGGCGGCGACGTGACGCGCCAGACGATGTCGCTCGTGCTGCTGCGCCATGCCGGCGAGGGGCCGCGGACCGGCGGACTTGTTCGCCGCGGTGCGGGCGGCCACCGACGAGGTCATGGCGGACGTGTTCGAGGTGCAGGGCGAGGGCGACGACGAACTGACCCGCTTCTTCGACCTGACGCTGCTGGGCACGCTCGTCTCGCTGCACCTGGCCGCCCGCGAAGGCGTCGACCCCGGCCGGTGCCCGCCGTCGACGAGGCGCAGGACCGGGGGATTCGTCCTCGAGCGCGCCGGCGCCGGATCGACCTGGCACCAGCGGCGGACTTCGGCGATCGTCGCGGTCGACGTCGCGCCCGGGTGCGCTGACGGTATTAGTTGAGCCGCTCGACGATCATGGCCATGCCCTGGCCGCCGCCGACGCACATGGACTCGAGGCCGAACGTCTTGCCCGTGTCCTCCAGCGCGTTGAGCAGGGTGGTCATGATGCGCGCCCCGGTCTGGCCGAAGGGGTGACCGAGCGCGATGGCGCCACCCTTGACGTTGAGCTTGTCGCAGCTGATGCCGAGGTGCTTGGCCGAAGGGATCACCTGGGCCGCGAAGGCCTCGTTGATCTCGACCAGGTCGATGTCGTCGATCGTCATGTTGGCCCGGGCCAGGACCTGGCGGCAGGCGTCCACCGGGCCGAGGCCCATGATCTCGGGGTTGAGGCCGGTCACGCCGCTGGCCACGATGCGCGCCAACGGGGTGATGCCGAGCGCCTTGGCCTTGGTGTCGCTCATGACGATGACGGCGGCCGCCCCGTCGTTGAGCGGGCAGGCGTTGCCGGCGGTGACGGTGCCGCCCTCGCGGAAGACCGGCTTGAGGCTGGAGAGGCCCTCGAGCGTGGTGCCCGGCCGCGGCCCGTCGTCCTTGGTCACGACCGTGCCGTCGGCCAGGGTGACCGGGATGATCTCGCGCTCGAAGAACCCGTTCTGCTGGGACTCGACCGCCCGCGTCTGGGACAGCAGCGCGAACTCGTCCATCTCCTCGCGGGTGACCTTCTCGTACTCGGCCACGTTCTCCGCCGTCTGGCCCATGGCGATGTAGACGTCGGGCAGACCCTCCTGCGGGCTCCACGGCTCGGTCACGGCCGGGGCGCGGAGCTTGGTCCGCTCCTCGGCGGCGGCGAACGCGGCGTTGTGGGGGCCCGATGTCCGATGCGCCGTGCGAGTAGCGGCTCACCGTCTCGACGCCGGCCGCGATGAAGACGTCGCCCTCGCCGGCGCGGATGGCGTGGGCCGCCATGCGGATGGTCTGCAGGGAGGACGAGCAGTAGCGGTTCACCGTCACGCCGGGCACGTTGTCGAGACCGGCCAGCAGCGCCGCCACGCGGGCGACGTTGTAGCCCGCCTCGCCGGCGGGCTGCCCGCAGCCGAGCAGGACGTCCTCGACCTCGGCCGGGTTCAGCTGGGGCACCTGGTCGAGCACGGAGCGCAGGACCAGCGCGCTCAGGTCGTCGGGCCGGCACTCGACGAGCGAGCCCTTGTTGGCCCGTCCGATCGGGGTGCGACCGGTGGCGACGATGACGGCTTCAGGCATGGTGACGGCTCCTCGGGTTTCGATCGTGTGCCCGGGGAACCTGCCCGGGGCGGATTGCAGGTTACTTGGCGGTAGGGATCGGCCTTTCGGCCCCATTGGCCGCCCGAGCGGGGCGGACTGTAACGTGTTCTAGCGCGTCGGGCCCGGACGGCCGGGCTCGGCGACGACGTGGCGCTGACGTGGGCTCGATCCGGCCCCGCCACCCGGGAGGGACACGATGGAAATTGCCTTGACCGAGGAGCAGCAGGCGCTGAAGAGCGAGCTGCGCGCCTACTACCAGAACCTGCTTGACCCCCGAGCTCGAGGAGGAGCTCTCGCACGCGGGCGGCATCGGTCCCGTGGTGCGCAAGGTCGTCAAGCAGATGGGCAGCGACGGCTGGCTCGGCATCGGCTGGCCCACCGAGTGGGGTGGGCAGGGCCGCTCGGCCATTGAGCAGTTCATCTTCTTCGACGAGTCGATGCGCAGCGGCGCCCCGGTGCCGATGCTGACGATCAACACCGTGGGCCCGACCATCATGAACTTCGGCACCCAGGAGCAGAAGGAGTTCTTCCTCCCCAAGATCCTGGCCGGCGAGATCCACTTCTGCATCGGCTACACCGAGCCGAACTCGGGCACCGACCTCGCCTCGCTGACGACCCGGGCGGTGCGCGACGGCGACGAGTACGTCATCAACGGCGCCAAGATCTTCACCAGCCTGGCCGGCGACGCCGACTACATCTGGCTGGCCACCCGTACCGACCCCAACGTCGCCAAGCACAAGGGCATCTCCATGTTCTTGATCCCCATGGACACCCCGGGCATCCGGGTGGTGCCGATGAAGCTCCTGGGCGACCACAACATCAACTACACGTTCTACGAGGACGTGCGTGTCCCGGCGACCGCGTTGGTGGGGGAGAGAACCAGGGCTGGAACCTCATCACCAACCAGCTCAACCACGAGCGGGTCACCCTGTGCTCGCCCGGCATCATCGAGCGCGTCGCCACCGACGTGCGGGCCTGGGCCCAGGCCACGAAGCTGCCCGACGGGCGGCGCGTGATCGACCAGGAATGGGTGCAGGAGCACCTGGCCCGCGTCTACGCCGAGCTCGAGTTCCTCCGCCTCATCAACTGGAAGGTGGCGTGGCAGGGGACGCAGGGGCACCTCGACGTTGCCGACGCCTCGTCGATCAAGGTCTTCGGCACCGAGTTCTACCTGCGGGCCTTCCGCTCGCTGATGGAGATCCTCGGGCAGGCCGGCTACCTGACGCGCGGCTCACCCGCCGCAGTCGTCGCCGGCCGCCTGGAGATGTACGCCCGCTCCATGATCATCCTCACCTTCGGGGGCGGCACCAACGAGATTCAGCGGGACCTCATCGCGATCTTCGGCCTCGGCATGCCGCGGTCGCTGCGCTGAGCCCGCCTAGAGCCAGGAGATCCCATGGACTTCAGTTACAGCGAAGAGCAAGAGGCCGTCCGCCAGTTGGCCGGGCAGATCTTCGGCGAGCGGTCGACGCACGATCGCCTGAAGGAGGTTGAGGCCGCGGCCGGTGACGACGGGCCGTTCGACCGCGAGCTCTGGAAGGAGCTGGCCGACGCCGGCCTGCTCGGCATCCACCTGAGCGAGGACGTCGGGGGCGCCGGTCTCGACTTCGTGGCGGCCTGTCTGGTCGTGGAGGCGGCGGGCCGCACGGCGGCGTACGTCCCGGTCGTCGAGACCATGGTCTACGGCGCGCTGCCCCTCGACCGCTTCGGCACCGACGCGCAGCGCAAGACGTGGCTCACCGGCGTGGCCAGTGGCGAGACGATCCTCACGGCCGCCATGGCCGAGCTGGTGGGAGAGGTGATCCTGCCGGGAGGGACCGAGCCGGAAACCACGGCGACGGCTGAGGCCGACGGCGCGTGGGTGCTGTCGGGGACCAAGGCCTGCGTGCCGGCCGCCTTCGTGGCCGACGCCATCCTGGTGCCGGCCACCTGCCGCACCGCCGATGGGACGACCACCGGTCCCGGCGTCTTCATCGTGGAGCGAGGCGCAGAGGGTGTCGTCCTGACGCGGCAGAGGACGACGACCGGGCGTCCCGAGGCGATCGTCGAGCTGAACGGCGTGCGCGTCGGCGTGGACCGGCTCGTCGGCGAGGGCGCCGACGGCGCCGCGGTGATCGACTGCATCACCGAGTTCGCCACGACAGCACTGTGCATCGAAGAGGCCGGCGTGTGCGCCTCGGCGTTGGAGCTCACCGCGGAGTACACCAAGACCCGGGTGCAGTTCGACAAGCCGATCGCTACCTTCCAGGCGGTCGGGCAGCGTGCGGCCGATGCCTACGTGGACACCGAGGCCATCCGGCTCACGGCGTGGCAAGCCGCGGCGCGACTGGCCGCCGGCCTCCCTTCGACTTCCGAGGTGGCGATCGCCAAGTACTGGGCGGCCGAGGGCGGCCAGCGTGTGGTGCACGCGGCGTCACACCTCCACGGAGGCGTGGGCGTGGACCGCGACTACCCGTTGCACCGCTTCTTCCTGCTGACCGAGCAGATCGAGCTCACGCTCGGCGGGGCCAGCGAGAGCTTGCGGCGCTTGGGGCGGATTCTGGCGGACGAGCCCGTTTGATCGTCGTACGTCCGAGGCCGCCGGCTCAGGCCGGGGCGCTCGGCGGAACGGGATTCGACAGGCCCAGGCCGTAGCCGGCAAGGAACATGCCTGCTTCCTCGTGGCGCGGGTAGGCGCCGGCCAGCTTGTGGAAGGCGGCGGAGTGGTCGGGATGGGTGAGGTGCGCCAGCTCGTGCACGAGAACCGAGTCGAGCACCCACTCGGGCACGACGCGCAGGCGGTGTGAGACGCGGATATGGCCCGAGTAGTAGGAACACGAGCCCCAGCGCGCCGACTGGTTGGTGACCCACCGGACCGAGACGGGGTGGATGCCGACCAGGTAGCGGTCGCTCAAGTCGATGGCGCGGGCGAGCAGGCCGTCGTCGTCGAGACCGGAGTGCAGCCCGTGCCGCGTGAGAAGCCTCTGCACGAGCCAGTCGATCGTCTTCTGCCGGCTCGCGACGTCGAGATGGGCGGGCAGTGAGACGACGATGCGCCCGCCGACCCACTTGGCCTCCGAGGTCTTCTTCCGGCGCTTGCTGATGCGGACCTCGATCTCGGGCGCGGTCTCGAGCGTGTCACCGGGTGCTTCCTCCTGCGTCGGCACCGGCTGGTCCGGGGCGTGTGTCGCGGCGGGGGGAGTCTCGGGCGCCGACCGGGGCTGCGTCAGGTCGGAGAGATCAAAAAGCGTCATGGCCGCATTGTGCCCCACGTGTGTGTCCACACAAGGAATGGTCGCCGCATCGGCCGAGATGCCTGGTTATCGTCTCATTGGCGTGTGCAAGAAGAGCAGGGGCGCTGGCGGACGGGGGAGGAGACGTGATGGCGGTCTCAGCGATGCGACGATCGGGCCAGGACTTGTCCGAGACCGCGACCTGCACTGATGTCCGCGTTGCCTCCGTTGGCGCTTCGGCACGGCGGTTGCGGGAGTCCCGTCGAGTCGGACCGGAGAAGAAGCTGTTCGACGCATGACGTCACCCATAGGTTTTTGTCAGAAGTGCGGCAACCAGATAGGCCCGAGCAGCCAATTCTGCGACAAGTGCGGCACACCGGCGGGGGCCGTCGCGCCTTCACCGGTTGGCGCAGTCGGTCAACCGCCGTATCCGGTGGCGGCGGCGCTGGGTTCGCCACCACCAGCTCCTCCTTACTTCGCACCGAGCTACGCGCCGCCGCCCCCGGGCTACGGGCCGCCGCCGGTCGGTCAAACCACGAACGGGCTCTCCGTGGCGTCCATGGTGCTCGGGATCGTCTGGGTGTTCGGTATCGGTTCGATTCTGGCGGTGATATTCGGATTCGTCGCGAGAAAGCAGATCAAGGACAGCGGCGGACGACAAAGCGGGAGCGGCATGGCCCTCGCGGGCATCATTCTCGGATCCGTAGGGGTCGCAAGCCTCGTTCTCTGGATCGTTCTCGTCATCGCCGTCACGACCAGTATCGACAACTGCTTCGATCACGTGCAGAACAACGTGAACTCGTCGACGTGTGTGACGAATAGCGGTACCGGAAACAGCGGAGGCACGTTCAACAGTGGGACGACCGGCAACACGGGCAACGGCGCTTTGTCACCCCCGCCCGTCCAGTCGAGCATGGGGCAGCGCGAAATGACGGGAAACCCCGCGAACAGCGCGACAACCCCCGGATTCACTGTCTCCCTCGTCCATTAGGCAACCCGCGGTGTACTGCTGCGCGGTACCCGGTCGGAGGATCAACCGCGGGTGCCAGGCTCGGGAAGACCTGCTCAGCACATTGGGAATGTGCAGGGGCCGATAGCTGCTGACTCAACTACCCGCGCGGCAGCTCCATCCGTGCCCGGGCAGAGGCAAAGGGTTAGCCTCTCGACATGACGACGACTCCCGTTCCAGCTGGTGCCGGGTTTCCTCTCCAACTTGAGCTGGACGCCCCGGCCACCATCGCCCGATGGCGGCCCATCGTCCAATGGCTCCTCGTCATTCCGCACCTTGTCGTGCTCTACGCGTTGGCCTTGGTGCAGAGGGTGGTCTTGATCATCTCATTCTTTGCCATCCTCTTCACCGGTCAAATGCCAGAGGGCCTCTTCGGGTTCAACGCGATGGTCTTGCGCTACCAGTGGCGGGTGGTGTCCTACGCGATGTTCATGCGTGAGGACTATCCCGAGTTCGCCTTCCCGACCGAAGGGCTGGATCCGGCCACGGAGCCGGCACGGCTGTCGGTCGAGCCGGCCGCCAAGCTCAGTCGCGGCCTCATCTTCGTCAAGTGGTTGCTGGCGATCCCGCACTACATCGTGCTGCTCTTCCTCTTCATCGCCGTCTACGTGGTCGTCATCATCGCGTTCTTCGTGGTGATCTTCACCGGCTCCTGGCCCGCCGGTATGCGCGATTTCGTCGTGGGCGTGATGCGGTGGTCGTCGCGGGTGAGCGCGTACATCCTGCTGATGACGGACCAGTACCCGCCGTTCAGCCTCGATTAGGACGTGGCAACAGCAGCCTTGACGGCTAGCCGAGCACCAGCTCGGCCATGATGCGCAAGGTGGCGGCATCGCCGTTGACGAGCATGGTGGTGGCACGCGACTCGCGCCAGGCCTCGAGGTCGTCGCGGATCTTCTCCACCGGGCCCACCAGCGCGATCTCCTCGACGAGGGAGGTGGGCACGGCGGCCGCGGCGTCGTCCTTGCGGCCGTCGAGGTAGGCGTCCTGAATTTTGGTGGCCGCCTCCTCGTAGCCCATGCGCGCAAAGACGTCGAAGTGGAAGTTCATCTCCTTGGCGCCCATGCCGCCGATGTAGAGGGCGAGATACGGGCGGAACCCGTCGGCGGCCGCATCGATGTCGTCGCTCAGCACGGTGGGGGCGAAGGCCAGCACCTCGAAGTCCGCCGCGCTGCGGCGCGCACCGGGCCGGGCGAAGCCCTCGTCGAGCGAGGCCTCGAAGGAGGACATGGCGCGCGGAGAGAAGAAGATGGGGAACCAGCCGTCGGCGATCTCCGCCGCCAGGGCGATGTTCTTCGGACCCTCCGCTCCGAGAATGATCGGGATGTCGGCCCGCAGCGGGTGCACGATCGACTTGAGGGGCTTGCCCAGACCGGTGCCTCCTGGATACGGGAGCGGGTAGTGCGGTCCGTCGTTGGTCACCGGCTTCTCGCGGGCGAGGACCTGGCGCACGATGTCGACGTACTCGCGCGTGCGCGCCAGGGGGGCGGGGAAGGACTGGCCGTACCACCCCTCGACCACCTGGGGCCCCGAGACCCCGAGCCCGAGCACGAAGCGCCCGCCCGAGAGGTGGTCCAGGGTCTGTGCCGCCATGGCCATGGCGGTCGGGGTGCGCGCCGAGAGCTGGCACAGCGAGGTGCCGAGGCGCACCCGCTCGGTCTGCGAGCCCCACCAGGCCAAGGGGGTCAGTGCATCGGAACCGTAGGACTCCGCCGTCCAGACGGAGTCGTAGCCGAGGCGGTCGGCTTCCATCACGAGCTCCGCCGCGTTGGGCGGCGGTCCCGCACCCCAGTAGCCCATCTGCAGGCCGATCTTCATCGTCTTCATGGGTGACTCCTCTCGCGTGACGCGTCCGGGACGGAGTGTGTCAGACCTTGGCGACGATCTCCTCGGCGAACCAGTGCACCGGGCCCAGACGTGCGGCCAGCGCCTTGTCGTCGGGCGTCCCCGGCGCAATGTCGGCGAACATCCAGGGCGCGCAGACGAAGTCGGTGACGCCGGCGTCGGCAAAGCGGCGGTAGAGGTCGACGCTGGGCCGCTCGTTCAGTGACAGGTACACGGTGAACCCGTCCTTGTCGCGACCCGCCTTGTCCAGCGCGTCGTGGAGCTCGGCGAGGTGGATCCACGCCTCCTCCTCGCTGTAGGCGCCGGCGGCGATCCAGCCGTCGCACAGCTCCGCGGTCCGCCGCAGTGCCACGGGGGAGTGGCCGCCGCAGATGAACGGCACCGGCTCGGTGGGGGCGGGCTCCATCTGGCATTCCGGGACGTCGTAGAAGTCGCCGTGGAACTCGACCCATCCGCCGGCCCAGAGCGCGCGCAGCGCGACGATCATTTCGTCGAGACGCTTGCCGCGGTTGGCGAAGTCCTGCCCGGTCAGGTCGAACTCCTCCTTGCTCCAGCCGACGCCGATGCCGAGGCGGAGCCGGTTGCCCGAGAGGAACGCGGTCGTGCCGACGGACTTGGCCACCGTCATGAGGTCGCGCAGCGGGGCGATATAGATGCCGGTGGTGAAGAGCAGGTTCTCCGTGGCTCCGGCGCAGGCCGAGATCACCGACATCGGATCGGGCCAGGGCGTGTGGTCCTCCCAGCCCGGTGCGCCGTCCTCGGTCTTCGAGTAGGTGTAGCGCGACGTGCGTTGGCGCGGGTTGAACATGTGGTCGGAGACGTACATGCCGCCGTACCCCAGGCCGTCGCACTCCTTGGCCATGGGGAGGATCTGGCTGGTCGGCAGGAAGGCGACAGCCTGATGGAACCGAACGTCGTGGTCGGTCACCGTACAGGCCTCAGCGAGCCCGGGCGGGCAGCGGAGTGCCCCCGATGGGGGCGGACGGTGCGAAGGCGATCGGGATGTGCTTGGTCCCGTTGATGAAGTTCGACTGCAGGCGTTGCACCTCACCGTCGAGGCGCATGTCGGGGATGCGCTCGAGGAGGCGGTCGAACATCACCATGATCTCCATGCGGGCCAGGTTGGCCCCCAGGCAGAAGTGCGGCCCGCCACCGCCGAAGGCGATGTGGTTGTTGGGGGAGCGGGTGATGTCGAACCTGTCGGGATCCTCGAACGCCGCCTCGTCGCGGTTGGCCGAGGTGTGCCAGAACACGACCTTGTCGCCCTCCTTGATCTCCTGGCCGTGCAGTTCCATGTCGCCCGTGGCCGTGCGACGGAAGTGCATGACGGGCGTGACGTAACGGAGCATCTCCTCGACGGCGCCCGGCAGCAGCGAGCGGTCCTTGCGGAGCAGCTCCCACTGGTCGGGATGGTCGAAGAAGGCCGTCATGGCGCCCGACATGAGATTCCGGGTGGTCTCGTTGCCGGCCACGATCAGCAGGAGGAAGAACAGGTCGAGCTCCATCTCGTTCAGCTTCTCGCCCTCCACCTCGGCGTTGAGGAGCACCGAGACGAGATCCTCCTTGGGCTGGAGCTTGCGGGCCGCCGCCATCTCCTCGGCGTAGGCGAAGACCTGCATGGCCGATTCGCCAGGGTCGGCGCCCGGGATCTGGTATTCGGGGTCCTCGGCGCCGATCATGCGGTTCGACCAGTCGAACACCATGCGCCGGTCCTCCTGGGGCACACCCAGCAGCTCGGCGATGACGAGGAGGGGAAGCTCGGCGGATATCTCCTCGACGAAGTCGGCCGTGCCGCGCTCGCACACGGCGTCGATGATGCCGTCGGCGTAACCGACGATCTGCTGCTCCAGGTCCCGTACCAGCTTGGGCGTGAAGCCTTTGTTGACCAGGCGCCGGTAGCGCGTGTGCATGGTCGGGTCCATGTTGAGCATCATCAGCTGCTGTTGGGCGAGCTGGTCGTCGTCCATGTCGGAGAAGAGGGAGCTGCGCCGGGCCGACGAGAAGTGCTCCCAGTCCCGGTTGACGTGGACGCAGTCGTCGTAGCGGGTGATGGCCCAGAACCCGCCGCGGGGGGCGCCCTCCTGGGGGTGCCAGAAGGCCGGGGCCTCCCGGCGCAGTTCGGCGAACCACTCGTAGGGCACCCCGGCCACGAAGTTGCGCCCGTCGATGAGGTCGATCTCCTCGAGGCTCAAGGCCCCCCCTTTCGCGCACTCCGGCGACTCACCCCACGGCGCCCGGTGCCTGCCCTTTCGAGGCTATTTCTAGAACGTGTGTCAGTGATCATAGGCACGGAGAGCGGAATGACAAACCCGCTCCACGCGACCCCTGCTGGGGCCAAGATGTTCCGTGACCCGGGACAGCTCCGCTTCGAGGTCACGAAGTCGAAGATCTCGCGGGGGACTTATTTTCGGGACCAGATGAGGCCCAAGTTCGGCGGTGCTTCGAGGACTACTCCCGCCGGGGCCCTTCGGCTCCGGCTGATCGCCGCCCGAGGTCAGTTCAGCACCGCAGCGGGTCGATGCTCAAGCCTTGCCCTCTGCGGTGAACAGCGCACGCCCCTTCGAGACGCCGATGGCAGCCCGGTCTCGCCGCAACCCGGCCTGGGCGTCCTCGACATGTCCGTCCCCGGGGCGTGGGGGCAGGGCAAACCCGGTATAGGCGACGCGCCGTTCCCGGCGCGTCGGATGCGTCGAACGGTGAAGGGTGCAGGACATGTGCACCGTGACGTCGCCCCGCTCCGCGCGCAGTGTCACTGCGGGAAGATCGAGCGCCCCGTGGACCTGCGCCCGGGCGATGTTGGCCCGATGCGATCCGGCCACCACGTCAAGACCGCCATGATCCTCGTCGACGGCGGTGAGGCACACCCCGATGGTGAGGCCAGAGCAGAACATGGAGTGCCCGCCCCGATCGCAGTCCTTGTGCCAGGGCAGGCAGACCAGCCCGTCGACGGAGTCGACACGCTTGAGGAGTCCTTCGGCGGTCACGTCGGAGAAGTGCTCGCCGAATGGATCGCCGGGTCGGTGACCGTCGCCGAGCAGCTCGCCGATGGAGGTGTAGCGCGCGCAAGCGGTCAGTTCCCGCAGAGCCGGCGACTGCTCTGCGAAGTCGAGAATCCGGCAGGGATAGGCCTCACCGCTGCGCGTCGACGCCCACCACGACGTGCCGTCGTCGGGCCGGGCCGCCTCGACTGCGGCTTGCAGGTCTGCATCGACGGCAGCCATTTCCTCCTCCGTGAACACGTCCTGCAGGAGCAGGAATCCCGCCTCCCCGAGGAAATGTGCCGCGTCGGCCGGCGCCTGGCCGAGCCGGAACCGTTGTCCGAGGTCGAGCGGTGACCCGTCCCGTGCCAGGACCGAGACGTCCCCCGTTCGATAGACGGCTCGCCCGTCGAGGAGGGACCGGAGGACCGGATCCCAGGCGCAGAAAGCGTCGTTCGAGGCTGGATCGCCCTCGGTTCGCCCGCCGATGACCAGGCCGAGTGCAGTGCGCCGCTCGCAGAACAGGTCGGCAAAGGCGGTGCGATCGAGCGTGACGCTCGCGTTGGTGTCTGGGGACCCCGGCACCACGTCGATGCTGTCGGTCGTGGGCTGCAGCGTCCACGCGGCGTCGTCCACCCGGATGACGATCGGCTGAAGGCCCAGCCGTGCGGCATCCTCGGCGGCGCGCGCACCGTGGCGGGCCGCGGCTTCGCGCCAGGCTCCCGCGAAGAACGACGCGGGATCAGCAGGCCCGTTCGCTTTGATCGCTCGCGTGCGCGTGTCGACACTCATGCACGTCCTCCCTTCACGAGGTCTCCTCGGCCGCCGCTTGGAGGCTCCGGAGACCCTTTTCGGCGAGCATCACGACGGACTCGGGCGCCGCAATCTGCCGTCGTCGCGCCACGTCCGTGATCAGGTTCACATCCTTGCGGAGCAGTGGCCCGGCGACACGGCCGAGACCGCCGATGTCGAACCCGGGTGCCGAGAGCATCGTGGCGGCCCGGCTGGCACCGCTCCCTCGTTCGAAGACCTGCGCCATGGCCACTCCGTCCAGGGCCAACTCGTCAACGAGGGCGAACGCGTCGAGCGAGAGGGCGATCTGGGCCGTGAACACCAGGTTGTTCACGAGCTTGGCCATCTGCCCCGCGCCGATCTCCCCGACATGGAGTATCGGGTTGCCGAACGTCGCCATCACTGGACGGGCACGGTCAAGGCCGGCCTCGTCGCCACCGACCATCACGAGCAATGTTCCCTGCGCCGCCGCCGGGCCACCACCGCTCACGGGGGCATCGAGGACGGTAACGCCCTTCGCCGCGCCCAGCAGATGAAGACGGATGCACGTCTCCGGGTGCACAGTCGAGTGCACGAGCAGCGTGCCGCCAGGAGCCAATCCGGACAGCACACCATGGGCGCCGTCCACGACCTCGATGACGTCCTCGTCTCCTGTGACGCAGATGCAGACGATCGACGACGCCTCGGCCAAAGCGGCGGGCGTCGATGCCGCGGTGGCCGCGGTGTCGTCGAAGGGCCGCAGGCTCTGCGGTCGCCTGGCCCACAGCGTCAGGGGGAAGCCGGCCTCGACGATCCGGCGGGCCATCGGCGCGCCCTGGCTTCCCAATCCGATGAAGCCCACACTGAGGAGGTCGGGCTCCGCCATCACACGAGAAACGGCAGCTCGAGGGACTTGGGCGCGTACCTCTCGATCGAAGCAAGGGCGTCGCCCGAGGCCACTGCGTGCAGGAATCCGGCCCAGCCGTCGAGCAGGTCGGCGACGTGCACGGCGAAGGGGAGCACCTCCACGCCCTGTGCCTTGGCTCGCTCTCGGGCGCTCGCGGCGTGGACGCTCAGACGCACGACCTGCAGGATCCGATGAGAGCGCAGGGGCTCGGGAACCCCGGCCATCAACCCTCCGACCGCCTCGTGGAACATCTGCGTCCTTGTCCGGAACCGCTCAGGGAGGTACTCGAAGAGACCCACCTGGTGCTCGACGGCGGCGATGAAGCTCATGTAGTGGCTCCCGTCGATCTCGCCTTGCTCGAGGAGGGGAAGGACATAGCACTCGACCCATGTGCGGATGTCCTGTGGCTCGAGTTGTGCGATCAGGATGGCTCGGCGGTCGTCGATGTAGGTGAGCCGGTTCTCGAAGATGGCAACCACGAGCTGCTCCTTGGAGCCGAAGTGGTACTGCACGGCAGAGTTGTTGCCACTTCCCGCCGCCGCGCCGATCTCGCGTAACGACACACCCTCATAGCCGCGCTCGGCGAAGAGCCGTTCGGCCGCGAGGACGATCTGCTCCTTGGTCGAGAGAGGGAGCGCTGTCGACATGACCGGACCATCCGGACCATGAGACCACCTCTTTACAGAACAAGTCAAGTGTCTTAATGTCCAGACGATCCGCTGAGGGCGGGATTCCTGAGACAGGACCAGCTCGTGACCGCTCGTGGAGAGAAAGGACCACATGGACACCTGGACAGACCGAGACGAACGGCAGGCGGCCGCCCGGGCCGAGTACGAGCGTGTCATGACCACGCCGAGTCCCGATCCCAGTTCGGCGTACATCGACGTCGGCGTGATCGGTTTCGTGTTCGGCGAAATGTGGCGGCGAGGTGTCCTGTCCGCCGCGCGACCGCCGCTTCATCACCTTGGCGTGCCTCGGGTCCACCGACGCCAGCTTTCCGATCGAGACCCACGTCTGGGCGGCCCTGCGCAGCGGCGACATCAACGCCGAGGAGTTCGACGAATTCGTCCTTCATTTCGCGACACAGCTGGGCTGGCCCAAGGCGTCCGTCCTGAGCATGTACGGCATGATGGCGACGGCGAAGCTGGCCGAGCAGCGCAGGGAGCGGGTCGCGCCGCTCGGGTTCGTGCCGTGGACCGATCCCGTTCCCGACGAGGAACGCCATGCTCGCGGCGAGGCCGCGTACCGTGCCGTGCACGGCCAGGCCCCACCCCTCCCGTCGACGCCATTCCGTCGGGGGGCGTACATCGACTACCTCTACGGGGAAATCTGGACGAGGGAGGAGCACCTGACCCGACGGGACCGGAGGATCATCAGCATCTGCTGCGCCGCCGCCGTCGGTGTCGAAGCCGAGACCAGGGCCCATCTCGAGGCGGCACTGAGGAATGTGGAGCTCACGTTGGAGGAGTTGCAAGAGCTCGTCGTGCATTTCGCGGTCTATGTCGGTTGGGTGCTCGGTCGCCAGCTCGACGACCTTCTGGTCGAGGTCGGCGGTCGATCCTGAAGCGCAGGAGCCGGAAGACGGCGTGCCCTTCGCCGGTGCGGGGGTATGTTCGCCGGGCGGCCATCGGAAGTCCCGAGCATGGGCCGAGCGAACCGAGGACGGCGGCCGTTGACCTACTGCCTGGCCCTGCGCCTCCACGAGGGCATGCTCTTCCTGGCCGACACCCGCACGAACGCGGGCGTCGACAACGTCGGCACCTACCGCAAGATGCACGTGCTCCAACCCGCCGACGACCGCCTCTTCGTGATCGAGTCGGCCGGGAGCCTGGCCACCACGCAGCAGGTCCTCGACCGCATGGCCACAGGACCTGGCGGCCGGCGAGGCCACCGAGAGCCTGGCCACGGTCGGCCATCTGTTCGAGGCGGCGCTGTACCTCGGCCGCCTGAGCCGGGAGGTGGCCGCCGAGCACAAGGAGGGGCTGGGCCAGGTGGGGGCCGACGGCACGGCCACGTTCATCCTCGGGGGCCACGTCGGACGACGAGGAGCCCGACATCCTGCTCGTCTATCCCGAGGGCAACTACATCCGCGCCTCGGACGAGCGGCCCTTCCTGCAGATCGGCGAGAGCAAGTACGGGAAGTTCATGCTGGAGCTCGCGGTCGAGGCGCACGTCGACCTCGTCACGGCGGCCAAGATCGCGCTGGGGTCCATGTTGAGCACGGCGGCGGCCAACCTCTCGGTCGGGCCTCCCTACGACATCGGGTTCTACTTCAACGAGACCCGCACGCTCAGCCAGTTCCGCATCGACAACGACTCCCCGTTGCTCGAGAAACTGCAGAAGGTCTGGGAGCGCCACCTCCTCGACGGCATCGCCAAGCTGCCGGCGATCACGCAGGACGACCTGACAGAGATCGACGACCCGATTGACATCGAGATCGTCGAATCAACGGAGTAGTCGCTAGGGCGGGCAGGACCGGGATCGGGAGGAGGAGGAGATCGTGGACGACGACGACGGCAGCGCTCCGCACGACGAGGAGCACGACCACCTGACGCGCCCGAGTGGGTGTCGACGGGGTCGCTCCCCTCCGACACGGAGATTCAGACGATCGTCTCGACGGGCTACAAGCGCTTTCGCCACGTCGACGAGGGGAGCCGTGGCCGACTACATCCCCGCCCTGGCCGAGGTCTCGCCCGAGGCCTTCGGCGTGGCCGTGGCCGGCGTCCACGGGCGGGCTCTTCGCCATCGGCGACGCCGAGCAGGAGTTCACCATCCAGAGCATCTCCAAGCTCTTCGTGTTCGCCCTGGTCTGCAACACCGCTCGGGCCCGCCGAGGCGCGCCAGCAAGCTGGGCGTGAACAGCACGGGCTGCCCTTCGACTCGGTGATGGGCATAGAGCTCAACGAGGACCGCACCATGAACCCGATGGTCAATGCGGGCGCCCTGGCCACGACCAGCCTCGTCCCCGGTGGCTTCGCCCGAGGAGAAGTTCGAGCACATCGTCGCCGGGCTCTCCGTGTTCGCGGGACGGTCTCTCGTCGTGGACGAAGAGGTCTATGCGTCCGAGGCGGCGACCAACGATCGCAACCGGGGCATCGCCCATCTCCTGAGCGGGTACGGGCGCATGTACTGCGACCCCGATGTCGCCACCGACATCTACACGCGGCAGTGCTCGTTGCGCGTGTCGGCGCGCGACCTCGCTGTCATGGGGGCGACGCTCGCCGACGGCGGGGTCAATCCGCTGACCGGGGTCCGGGCCGTCTCGTCGGGGTCGTGCCGGCGGGTCCTGCCGGTCCTCGCCACCGCCGGGCTCTACGAGCGCTCGGGGGACTGGCTCTACGACGTGGGCCTGCCCGGGAAGAGCGGCGTCAGCGGGGGGACTCGTGACCGTGTCCCCCGGGAAGGGCGGGGTCGGGACCTTCTCGCCCCTGCTCGATGAGGCGGGCAACAGCGTGCGCGGCCAGCGCATGACCACGTATCTCTCGGAGCGGTTGGGGCTGAACCTGTTCACCTCGTCCCCCCGGCTGGAGGGCCCGGCCGAGAGCGGAGGGTTGACATCCCGGCATCCACAAGTTAATACTTGTACAAGTAGACCACTTGTACATATCCCGGAAAGGATGCCCCATGACCACCGCCACCGACCGCACCGAGACCAGCGAGGACTTCGAGAGCACGAAGACCCTCAGCGCCCCGCCCGAGAAGGTCCTCGCCGCGCTCCGCACGCCCGAGGCCGTCACCGACTGGTGGGGCCCCGCCACGGGCTCGGCCGACGTGGGGGGCACCTTCGAGGTGTCCTTCGAGAAGCACAAGCAGGTGATCGTGCTGCACGTGGAGCCGGCCGAGGAGGGCCGGGTCGTGTGGACCGTGGAAGAGACGCCGCTCACGCCCGAGTGGGTCGGGACGAGGATCGTCTTCGACGTGGCGGCCTCCGGCGACGGATCCGTCCTGCACTTCCGCCATCACGGTCTCACCCCGCAGCTCGAGTGCTTCGACATGTGCCACGAGGGCTGGACGCACTACCTGGGCAGCCTGGTCTCCTACGTCGACACCGGCGAAGGACAGCCCAGCCGGAACGAGGCGGCCTGATCGACGCGGCCGAGGCAGGATCGATCCCCGCGCCGGTGCGAGCCACGAGAATGGCGGCCTGATGCCACCCCGACACCGCGAGCCCCGCAGGAACCGACGTCGTCCTGCGGGCGCTCGCCGACCCGCACCGGCGCGAGATCATCCGGCTCATTCAGGACACCGAGCTCCCGGCCGGACAGATCGCCACGCACTTCACCCTGACGCAGCAGGCGGTCAGCCAACACCTCACGGTGCTCAAGCGGGCCGGCCTGCTCGAGGAGCGGCGCGACGGCACCCGCCGGCTCTACCGCTTCCAGCCGGCCTCGCTGGAGCCGGTGCGCGAGATGCTCGACGAGTTCTGGCCGGACGCGCTCGACCGCCTCAAGCGTGTGGTCGACGCGAGCACCCGAAGAAGGCGATCACCCGAAGAAGGGAGGCAAGGGCTCGTGACGGAACCGGTCACCGCCAGCGTGCGCATCGCCGCGCCGCCCGAGGTCGTGTTCCCGTACTTCACGGACCCGGCGTTGGCGGTCAAGTGGATCGCCGACGCGGCGTATCTCGATGCGCGCCCGGGCGGCACCTTCTCGCTCGACGTGCAGGGCAATCCGGCACGGGGCGAGTACGTCGAGATCGACCCGCCCCGTCGCGTCGTCTTCACGTGGGGCATCGAGGGCCGGGACGACTTCCCACCGGGCAGCAGCACGGTCGAGGTCGTCCTGCAGGCGGACGGGGACGAGACCGTCGTGACCCTCACGCACCGGGACCTGCCCACCGAGGACTACCGCCGCTCGCATCAGGGCGGCTGGGGCGAATTCCTCGGCGTCCTGGCGGCTGTGGCCGAGCTGATTTCCGGCCTGATTCGGTCCGGCCGCCGCGCCGGTTCGGGGCAGGTCGGGGCGGCGGCCCACCCGGCGCGCCCGGAGGCCGCCAGGGCCGGGCCGCCCAAACGAGAACGTGTTACAGTTTTGCGCAGCGCGGCCTTGACCTGGCAGGGACCGCAGAATGCACGCGAGGCTGCCCCACGATGTTCCTCGAAGAGAGCCCCGAACAGCAGCAGCTGCGCGCCGAGCTGCGTCAGTACTACGCCGAGCTCCTCACCGACGAGGTGCGGGCGGGCCTGGCCGAGGGCGGCGAGGGCGGCGAGGCCTGGACCCAGGTGGTGCGTCAGATCGGCAAGGACGGCTGGCTCGGCATCGGGTGGCCGAAGGAGTTCGGCGGGCAGGGCCGGCCGGCGACGGACCAGTTCATCTTCTTCGACGAGACGCGGCGCGCCGGTGCGCCGTTCCCCTTCGTCACCATCAACACCGTCGGGCCGACCATCATGCGCTTCGGCACCGATGAGCAGAAGTCGTTCTTCCTCCCGCAGATCCTCGCCGGCGAGCTCAACTTCGCCATCGGCTACACCGAGCCCGAGGCCGGCACCGATCTGGCATCGCTGCGCACGCGGGCCGTGCGCGACGGCGAGGAGTACGTCATCAACGGGGCCAAGATCTTCACGAGCGGGGCCGACCAGGCCGACTACGTCTGGCTGGCCTGCCGCACCGATCCCGACGTGCCGAAGCACAAGGGCATCTCCATTCTGTGCGTGCCCACCACGTCTCCGGGCTTCGAGTGGTCGATCATCCATACCGTCGGCGGCCTGACGACGACGCAGACCTTCTACGACAACGTGCACGTGCCCGTCACCAACCGCGTGGGCGACGAGAACGAGGGCTGGCGCATGATCACCACCCAGCTCAACCACGAGCGCGTCGGCCTGGCCGCGTGGAGCGGTCTGGC
This sequence comes from uncultured Acidimicrobiaceae bacterium, assembly GCA_963731065.1. Classification (GTDB taxonomy): domain Bacteria; phylum Actinomycetota; class Acidimicrobiia; order Acidimicrobiales; family RAAP-2; genus Bog-473. The sequence goes on from CAVSUH010000009.1 coordinate 150,034, forward strand.
GATTTCCTTGTACGAGGACATCGTCGACTGGGCCGCGGCGCAGGCGACGGACGACGGCAAGACGCTGATCGACCAGCCCTGGGTGCAGATGGATCTCGCCAAGTGTCACGCCGAGCTGCAGGCCATGTGGCTGCTCAACTGGCGCATGGCGGTGCACGTGGCCGACGGCGAACTGACCGGGGCGGAGTCCTCGTCGATCAAGGTCTTCGGGACCGAGCGGATCATCGAGGTGACCCGCCTGCTCCTGGGCGTCCTGGGCGCGGCCGGCTACCTGGTGCCGGGCTCGCCCGGTGCGGTGCTGCGCGGCCGGGTCGAGGCCACAGGGCGCCAGGCGCAGATCAACACGTTCGGGGGCGGGGTGAACGAGGTGCAGCGCGAGATCGTGGCCACGGCGGGGCTGGGGATGACCCGGGGGGCGCGGTGACGGCTGCGCGGCTGCTGCGGCTAGGGCTGACGGCGGCGGAGCGGTTCGAGGAGCTGGCGCCGTTCCCGGACCACAGCGCCGAGCTGGCCACGCTGGTCGGGCAGTCGGCCGGTGCGCCGAACCTGGCGCCCGACGCGGTGAACGTCCCGATGATCCGGCACTGGGTCGAGGCGATGGGCGATCACAACCCGGTGTACGTGTCCGACGAGGCGGCGCGCGCCGCGGGATACGACGAGCTCGTCGCCCCGCCCACCATGCTGCAGGCCTGGATCATGCGCGGCCTGCGCGCCTCGCTGCTGACCGAAGAGGCCCGGGCCGAGGGCGCCGCGCAGGGGAACGGGCCGAACGAGAAGATGATGGCCCTGCTCGATGACGAGGGCCTCACCTCCGTCGTCGCCACCAACTGCGACCAGCACTACGACCGGCCCCTGGTGGTCGGCGACCGGCTGCTGGTGCGCTCCGTCATCGAGGCGATCTCGGATCCGAAGCGCACCGGGCTGGGAACGGGGCGCTTCATCACCACCCGGCTCGACTACGTGGCGGTCCCCGACGCCGACGTGTCGGTGTGGCCGACTTCGGACGACGAGGTGCAGGCGCTCTACGACGCCGGGGAGCCGGTGGCCACCATGCGCTTCCGCATCCTCAAGTACCTGCCGCCGGTGAAGACGGCGCCGCGCCCGCCGCGCCCGCGCCCCGCCCTCACGCAGGACAACGCGTTCTGGTTCGAGGGTGCCCGCGCGCACAAGCTGCTGATTCAGCACTGCACCTCGTGCGGCACTCTGCGCCACCCGCCGCTGCCGGCTTGCGCCGTGTGCGGCTCGCTCGAGTGGGACACGGTGGAGTCGAGCGGCCGCGGCACGGTGTACTCGTACGTGGTCGTGCACTATCCGCAGGTGCCGTCGTTCGAGTACCCGCTGCCGATCGGCCTCATCGAACTGGAGGAGGGGACGCGGCTGGTGGCCAACCTCGACGGGATGGAACTCAGTGCCATCCGGATCGGCATGCCCGTGCAGGCCACCTTCGTCGACTACGACGAGGAGCTGTCGCTGCCCGTGTTCGTGCCGGCGGGGACGCCGTCAGCGACGCCGGCGGGGAAGGGAGCCTGATGGACTTCAAACTGACCGACGAGCAGCTCGCGGTGTCCGAGGCCGCCACCGGTCTCATTCTCCGGTCTGGTCGACGCCGAGCGCATTGCGGCCGTCGAGGCCGGCACCGAGCGCATCGACCGCGACCTCTGGAAGGCGCTGGCCGACGCCGACCTGCTCGGGCTCGCCATCCCCGAAGGGGACGCGGGTGCCGGCTACGGCCTCATGGAGCTCTGCCTGTTGCTGGAGGCGCAGGGGAACTCCGTGGCCCCGGTGCCGCTGTGGGCCACGTTGGTGCTGGGCGCGCTCCCGCTCACCCACTTCGGCTCGGAGGCGCAACGCGGCCGTTGGCTGCCCGGTGTCGTCGGTGGCCAGGTGATCCTGACCGCCGCGCTGACCGGCAGCGCCAACAGCCCGACGTCCATGCCAGCGGTGCGCGCCAGTGCTTCGGGGGATGGCTGGCTTCTGCAGGGGACCGAGCTGGCCGTGCCCCACGCGCACCTGGCGGACCGCATCGTCCTGCCGGCCCGCACCGAGGACGGCGGCGTCTTGCTCGTCCTCCTCGACGCTGCAGCGCCTGGCGTCACACTCGAGCGCGCCACCACCACCAACCGCGAGATCCACCCCCACCTGCACCTGGCCGACGTGACGGTGGCGTCGGACGACGTCATCATCGGCCCGGAACTGGGGCGCGCCGCACTCGACTTCACTCTGGTGGCCGCCACCATCGCGCTCTGCGCGCTCCAGGTGGGCGTGTGCGAGGCCGCGCTCACCACGACGGCGGCCTACCTCAACACCCGCCAGCAGTTCGGTCGCCCGTTGAGCACGTTCCAGGGCACCATGCTGCGGGCGGCCGACGCCGCCATCGACATCGAGGCGATGCGCGTCACGTGGCAGAACGCGGCGTGGCGCTTCGACAGCGGCCGCGACGCCGCCGACGCGGCCCGGGTGGCCAAGTGGCAGGCCTCCGAACGCGGGCAGCGGGCGGTGCACGCCACCCAGCACCTGCACGGCGGCATGGGGGCGGACATCTCCTACCCGATCCACCGCTACTTCCTGTGGGGCAAGCAGATCGAGCTGCTGCTGGGGGGTCCGAGCGCGCAGCTGGCGAAGCTGGGGGCGGACATCGCCGAGCAGGCGCTGGCCCGGGCGGAGGCGGGGACGTGACCGCGCCCGTGTCCCCGTCCGCGGTTCCGTCTGCCGTCGACCTCTCGGGGCCGACCTTCTCCTCCGTCTCGGTGGGCGACGAGCTCCCCACGCTGGTGCTCCCGATCACGCGCACGTTGATTGTGTCTGGTGCCATTGCGAGCCGGGACTACCAGGACGTGCACCACGACTCGGTCCTGGCCAAGGAGCGTGGCTCCCAGGACATCTTCATGAACATCCTGACCACGAACGGACTGGTCGGGCGCTACGTCACCGACTGGTCCGGGCAGCGCAGCCGCTTGTCCGATGTGAACATTCGCCTGGGCGCGCCGAACCATCCTGACTGCACCATGACGCTTACGGGATCAGTGACGGAGAAGGGTGCGCTGACCGACGACGGCCGGTACGGCACCGTCACGGTCTCGCTGCGCGGCGCCAACGAGCTGGGCGACCACGTGACAGGCACGGTCACCGTGTTGCTGCCGGTGGCGGAGGCCCCCGCCTGATGGTGCATTCGCATTCCTTCTCGGGTTCGACGGCCATCGCCGGCATCGGCGCCACCGAGTTCTCGAAGGACTCGGGCCGCTCGGAGCTCCGGCTGGCGGTCGAAGCGGTGGCCGCTGCGCTGGCGGACGCCGGCCTCGCGCCATCCGAGGTGCAGGGGATGGTGACGTTCAGCACGGACACCAATCCGGACATCGACATCGCGCGGAGTTTGGGCATCGGCGACCTGACCTTCTTCAGCCGCATCCACTACGGCGGCGGCGCGGCGTGCGCGACCATTCAGCAGGCCGCGCTGGCAGTCTCCTCGGGCGTGGCCGACGTCGTCGTCTGCTACCGCGCCTTCAACGAGCGATCGGGCAGCCGCTTCGGCGCCGGCGTGCAGGGCAGGGCGCCCTTGCCGACCGCCGAGAACGCGCACATGGCCTCCTACCTGCCGGTTGGCCTGCTCACCCCGGCCTCGTGGGTGGCCATGGCGGCGCAGCGCTACCTCCACGAGACGGGCGCGACGAGCGAGGACCTCGGTCGGGTGGCGGTGGCCGACCGCAAGCACGCCGCGACCAACCCGAAGGCCTGGTTCTACGAGCAGCCGATCACGCTGGAAGAGCACCAGGCGAGCCGCTTCATCGTGGAGCCCCTGCACCTGCTCGATTGCTGCCAGGAGACCGACGGGGGACAGGCGCTCGTCGTGACCTCCCTCGAGCGCGCCCGCGACCTGCGTACTGACCCAGTCGTCATCCGTGCCGCGGCACAGGGCTCCGGTGCCGGCCAGGACATGATGACCAGTTACTACCGCGACGACCTCCTCGGCCTGCCCGAGATGGGGGTGGTGGCCCGCCAGCTGTGGGAGACCTCGGGGCTCGGCCCGGACGACATGCAGGCGGCCATCCTCTACGACCACTTCACTCCCTACGTGCTCTACCAGTTGGAAGAGCTCGGGTTCTGCGCCAAGGGTGAGGCCAAGGACTTCGTGAAGGACGGTCGCGTCGAGCTCGGCGGGGCGCTGCCGATCAACACCCACGGGGGCCAACTCGGGGAGGCCTACCTCCACGGCATGAACGGGATCGCCGAGGGCGCCCGCCTCGTGCGGGGCACCTCGGTCAACCAGGTGCCAGGGCTCGAGCACGTGGTGGTGACCGCGGGCACCGGCGTGCCGACGAGCGGTCTGGTTCTCGGCGTCGACCGCTGAGCCGAGCGCCGAGTCTTCGTGGCGCTCGACTCAGAGCGCCCGATCGCCCACGGCTTCCTCGAGGCCCGCCGCCTCGGTCTCGTTCAAGAGGCGGTAGGCGCCTCCCTTCTCGGATTGCCACAGCACGGGCTCGGCACAGTTCCAGCGCTCGGCTCGCAGTGATCGCTTGAGCACCTTGTTGGTCGCCGTGGCCGGGAGTTCCGCGCTCATGCGGACGAAGCGGGGTGTCCACTTGGTGCCGAGGTCGCCCTGGCCAGCCAGGAAGCCGAGCAGCTCCGCGCCGTCGAGCGCGTCGAGACCGGGCCGCAGCTGCACCGCGGCCATGACCTGGTCGCCCACCACCGGATCGGGCACCGCGTAGACCGACGCCAGCACGACGTCGGGGTGGCGCTGCAGGATGCGCTCGATAGGGGCTGAGGCGAAGTTCTCCCCGTCGACGCGCAACCAGTCGTGGTCCCGGCCGGCGAAGTAGAAGAAGCCGGCGTCGTCCCGGTAGGCGAGGTCACCCGTCCAGTACCAGCCCTCCCGGAGCCGGGCTGTCTCGGCTTCGCGGTTGCGCCAGTAGCCCTCGAAGCCCGCCCCGCCGCCCTTGGAGACGAGCTCGCCGATCGCCACTTCCGCATTGAGCAACCGGCCGCGGTCATCGAAGCGGGCCGGGGGGCACTCGGCCCCGGTGGCCGGGTCGAGCACGACGGTGCCCTCGGGCGCCCGTCCCAGTGCCCCTGGTGGCGTGTCCGGCGTCCGCTGCACCGTGGCGCCCCCTTCAGTCGAGCCGTAGGCGTCGGTGACGGCGACACCGAAGCGTTCGGCGAAGCGGGCGACGTCGTCGGTCGTGCCCTCGTTGCCGAAGGCGCGCACAAGGGGATTGTCGGCGTCGTCGGGCTGCTCGGGTGTGGCGAGAATGAATGACAGCGGTTTCCCGACGTAGTTGAAGTAGGTCGCACCGGCCTCCCGCACGTCCGGGAGGAAGCCGGACGCGGAGAACCGGCCCGAGGCGGGCAGCGCGACGGCCGAGCCCGCCATCAGCGCCGGGCCCCAGCCGGCCATCAGCGCGTTGGAGTGGAACAAGGGCATGGACAGGTAGCAGACATCCGCCGGCTCGAGCGCGTACATCTGCGCCACGATGGTCCCGATGCGCGCCAAGCGGCCTTGGCTGCACAGGCAGGCCTTCGGTGCGCCGGAGGTCCCCGAGGTGAACAGGAGATAGCCGAGCGTCTCGGACGTCACCGAGCGCTCCGCGACGTCGGCCGGCTTGGCCGACGTATAGGAGGCCACGGTGTCGCGCCCCGCCGCGGTGTCGAGCACCAGCACCCGCTCGTTGGCGCTTTCGACCTCTCCGAGCGTGTCGCCGATCCGGGCACCCTCCACCAGGGGTAGGTAGGTCGAATCGGTGATGAGGAACTGGCATTCGGTATGCGCCAGGTCCCGCACCAACTCGTCGCCGCGGTGCGTCGGATTGGCCCCGACCACGACGGCGCCGGCCAGGGCGGCTGCCTGGAGCCAGAAGATGAACTCGGGCACGTTGTCGAGCATGAGGGCGACGTGGAAGGGACCGTCCTGGCGCGTGGCGTGCAACCAGGCCCCCCGCGCCGCCGCCCGTGCGACCACCTCGGCGTGGCTCAGGTGGAGGTCGTTGGCCACCAGTCCGAGCCGGTCGACGTCAGCGAGGTTGAGGACCGCGCCCGAGATGGTTTCCGTGAGGGGCGTCGGTGTGGCGCCGGGTGCGGACGGTTGTGCCTCAGCAGGGCTCACTGCATCTCCGAACTTCTCTGACCTGGGGTGGAGGTCCTATTACTGGAACACGTTGCATTTTAATCAGACCCGTGTTACCGTCGCTGGAGCGCCGGCGGAACGGACCGCGGCACCGTAGACGAGGACGTGCAACCCCATGGAATTCGGCATCTTCAACGCCGCGTGCCTCCTGCCCCGGTACGTCGAGCAGCACGGAGCATCCGCCGAGCACGACCGCATCATGGACGAGGTCGCGTTCATCGTGGCGGCCGACAAGGCCGGCTTCAAGTACACCTGGGCGTCGGAGCACCACTTCCTGACCGAGTACTCCCACCTGTCCGCCTCCGAGTCGTTCCTGGCCTTCTGTGCCGCCAAGACGAGCAACATCCACATCGGCTCGGGCATCTTCAACATCACGCCGCCGGTGAACCACCCGGCCCGCATTGCCGAGCGGGTGGCCATGCTCGATCACCTCTCCGAAGGACGATTCGAGTTCGGCACCGGCCGCGGCTCGTCCACCACCGAGCAGAAGGGCTTCGGGATCCAGGACTCCGAGCTGACCCGCGAGATGGTGGCCGAGACCCTGCCCCAGATCGTGCGCATGTGGAAGGACGAGGACTACAGCTACGACGGCAAGTTCTTCTCCATGCCGTCGCGCAACGTGCTGCCCAAGCCCTACTCCAAGCCGCACCCCGCCATCTGGATGGCGGCCGGCAGCCCGTCGACGTTCGACCTGGCGGCCGAGCTCGGCGTGGGCGTCCTCTGCTTCGGCTTCTCGACGCCCGACCAGTTGACACCGCTGGTCGCCCGCTACAAGGAGAAGATCGGCGACTGCACCACCCCGGTGGGCGGTTTCGTGAACGACAACGTGATGATCACGACGACGATGATCTGCATGGAGGACGGCGCCAAGGCGCGTAAGACGTTCCTCGAGGCGGACTCGAACTACCACCTGAGCCTGGTCTTCCGGTATCTCGACACGTTCCCGAAGCCACCGGGCGTTCCCGAGTGGCCGGCCATCGTCCCCGCCATGGACGCCGCCTCGCTCGACTCGGTCATCGCCTCGGGTGACGTCGCCGTGGGGACGCCCGACGAGGTCAACAAGGCCATCGAGCGCTACGTCGCCACCGGAGCCGACCAGCTGTCGTTCGGCATGCTGTCGAGCTCCATGTCGATCGATTCATGCGAGGAAGCCGTGGAGACTTTCGGCAAGCACCTGCTCCCGGGCTTCGACAAGGACCCGGAGCACAGCACCACCAAGCAGCGCCTCGCCGCCCAGTAACGCCTGGCTGCTTAGTAACGCCTGGCGGCGCCACCACCGGGTTCTGCCCCTGGCCCTACAGGCGGAACTCGCCGGCCGCCCAGCGGCGGTCGATCTCCTCGGCGATGACGTCGGGTGGGCGCGTCTCGACGTCGACCCGGTGCCGTTCGGCCACACCATGCCGCTCGAATTGGGTCCACAGGTCTTCGACCACGGCGGCGTCGGCCAGAGCGCCGGCGTGGGCCGGTTCGTGGCGCCGGTCCCGCACGCGCTGCTGGACCACGTCGATGGGGGCGCGCAGCACGGCGTAGTCGAGCGCAGTGCCCTGGGGCGCGCAGGCCTCTGCGAAGAGGTCGACCATGAAGGGGTAGAGAATGCCCTCGGCCACCGTCGCGTAGCCGCCGTCGGCGAAGGCGGCAATCGCCCGCGCCGCCGCGGTGAGCACGATCCTGTTCTGAGCGTGCGCCTCTTCCTTCCAGGGCTCGATGGCGCCGCGGCGCAGCTTGGCGAAGAACCAGTCGAGGTCCAGGCAGGCCGACGGCTCGCGGCGGTCGGCCACCAGCGGCGCCACGGTGGTCTTGCCGCAACCGGGCGATCCGGTCAGGAGCAGGAGTGGGCCCGGTGCGGGAGCCGACGGCATGGCTGCATCATCGCGTGCCGGGCTTCTTGGCTCCCGCCGGATCAAGCGGCCGCGGCACGATCGGTGATCGCCCGACCGGTTCGTCCCGAGCCGGCCGGACCTCGGAGGTGTGCATGACCGGGGCCCGCAGTGTCGACTGACGCCGCCCGGTTCGGGACATTCGGGCCAGCCGATACGGAGAGGCAAGATCGCTGGAGGTCGACTTCGGCGAGGGCGCTGCCGCGGATGAAGAGGCCAATAGGGCCGCCCATTGGCCTCTTCTCGATGCAAAACCCCTCGTCGTGGGTGAGCAGGGTCGGGCGGAAATTGGATATGCGAGTTCTGGAACAACGGCGAGTTGACGGAACGGTCACTCCAACCGAGAGAAAGGCCGACCGACGAATGGAGCTCAGTCGAGCATAATGATCGGGATGTCAGTTCCGGTATTCATCACATGTCGCGACCGAGTCTCGTGCCTGCGAGCCCTTGTCGAACGTCTTGAGTCGATGAGTGGCATCGGTCCGATCTTTCTGGTCGACAACGATTCTGCGTGGCCCCCGATGCTGGACTACCTCGACACGACCCCGCACGAAGTCGTCAAGCTCACCGAGAACGCTGGTCATCGAGCTGTTTGGAGCAAGGCCGTCAAGCAGTCGCTCCGAGAATCAGGGCCGTTCGTGGTTACCGATCCCGATGTGGTCCCAGATCAGAATTGTCCTGCAGACATGATCGACCGACTCTTGAGGCTCTTGGATGAACACCCGACCTTGCCCAAGGTTGGTTTAGGGCTTCACATCGACGACCTGCCGTCTGGGAACCGGCTGACCAAAGACGTAACTGATTGGGAGTCACAGTTCTGGGAGCACGAGATTTCCCCCGGCGTCTACGACGCTGGAGTCGACACCACCTTTGCTCTCTATCGCGCTGGGGCGGGCCCCGAGGAATATCCGGCCATCCGCACTGGGAGTCCATATCTGGCGAGGCATTTGCCCTGGTATGACGACCCAGATTCTCCGAGTCCGGAAGAGATCTTCTACCGGGCCCGAGCACTTGCGGATTCGACGAACTGGCATGGTGGACCGTTCGTGCCACCGTTAGCAGCAGCCCTGGCGCGGCGTCGACGTATGTTGGAGGGCTTGGCGGACCATCCGTTGCTCGACGCATGGGCGGCTGAGCCGACACTGATCGACGAGAGCGCGTTCACCCCGTGGATCGATCCAGGCTGGCTGTCATGGAACGCAATGTCAGCCGAGCGAGACTTCTGCGAGTTTGTGGGCCTCCTGACCCGCATGATGCAGCCAGGGCTCGTCGTTGAGACCGGCGTGGGCCAGGGCTATACGACGCGAAGAGTGGCTGCCGGCTTGGGTAAGGGCACGCATATATGCTTCGAGAACGACGCCGCGATCCGTGGGGGTCTTTCCGCTCTCCCCTTCTTCATGGACGATCAGCACCAGCTGATGAGCGAGCCGACCCCTTCAGCTGATGACTTCGCCCATGCCGACCTTACTGTCTTGGACTCGGAGCCCCCTGACCGGTATACGGAACTCGAGAGGTGGCGGGCATCAGCGAGGCCCGGTTCGCTGCTTGTAGTGCACGATTGCGGAAATGATCACCCAGAGGGCACTCCCCACGCGCACCTCCGCCACATGATTGGGGATCTCGACATCCCAGGAGTATTCCTTCGCAATCCTCGTGGTGCCTTCATGGGGGTCCATCCAGGGGACGCGGGACTCGCAGAACTTCGAACGGAGCTCGAGGAAGCGCGGCAACGGGCGGCTATCGCAGTGAGCGAGCTGGAGGCGGTGCATTCGTCTCATTCGTGGTTGGCCACACGTCCGTTGCGCGCGTGTGTACAACTGGCGCTGCGGCTCGTACGTGGCTCGGATGGTCGAAGGTCAGGCCAGGGCTCGATGACTTCGGGTGCCCAGGAGCCCAGCTATGACCACTCGCTGTAGCCCGTGCGCTCGGCCCGTCACGCAACAGGATTGGTCAACGCTTCATTTGCTGAATTCCAGCCGAGGGTTGTCGAAGGCACGCGGTTGCGTGCCCTGGTCACGGCAGTGAAAGTTCACCTGGGTCACGGACTTCAGGCCGAGGCTCTTGGGCAGGTATTGGCGCAGCAAACCTGGTGATGTCCTCGTTTGTCCCTCGCTGCCAGGGTACGGCATCCATGCTTGTCGATTGGTCGTCTGCCATGAAAGAGGTCCCCACTCGCTGTCACGCCGACGGCAACCACACGGCTAAGGACTGGTGCACGCTGGACACCTTCCCGCACTATGGGGGCTGCCAGCCCTGGGCGAGCGCCTCCACCCGAACTTCCTCCTCCGTGCACCATCGTGCCGGGCCATCGACTCATATCCGTCGTGGTGACGTGTGATTGTTGTCACCGGGAGCCCACGCTCGGGCACGACGTTCGTCGCCCGTCTCTTCGGCTGGCCGCATGAGTCGGCCTACCGCATAACGCGTGAGGGCGACGTGTGCGTCGCGCCGTCGTCTGAACCTGAGGTCAGTTGGCTGGCCGCGCCCTTCATGAGGCCGGGTGATCCTGTCATCCACCTGGTGCGCCATCCGCGGGTCACCGTGGCATCGATCGTTGCGCGTGCCTTTCTGCATGAAGAGGAACCCTACGGGCGGTTCGCCTACGAGCATGCCGGGACCTTCGATCCCTGGCTGTTCTGGCTGCGTTGGACCGAGATGGCGGCCGACGTCGCCCAGGCGACGATCCATCTGGAATCGCTTGCCGGTGCGGGGCCCTCGCTGAACGCAAGTCCGGCGCTACCGACGGGCGTCGAAGTCCCGAGCCGCCTGCGCGCAGAGGTGGAACGCGCGGCGAGGGCTTTTGGCTACGATCTCGACGCGCCCGGGACTTTAGGAGGGTGACTCCATCCGTGCGAAACCACTGTACACGGACAAGAACGCCCGCTTCGGGTCGTTGGCGTCGATCGCCAAATGGACGAACCTGGACACCGCGCCATGGCAGTGAGCGACAAACGGGGACACCGCCAGGTAGCTGGTGTCCCGGAAGCTTGATCCACCGTGACAAGCTGCTTATGCATCAGCGCTGATGGCGGCGCAGTAGCCGGCGAGGCGTTCGAGGGTCCGAGGAAGCCGGGTCCCCGAGTTGTCAGCGCGCCTTGGCGATCCATCGCCGTGTCTTCGCCCGGATACTGGCCGACGTGCCGGCCGGCGGGGTCCCAGCCCGGTCCCTTCCTCGATCGCTGCCGCTCGCTCGACCGGTATCGGCGGAAACGGGCCGACGACGGCTCGTTGCGGGTCGTCACCTCGGCGCGGCAGGAGACGGCGCACGGCGCCCAGTTGATCGACCAGGGCCGCCCGCGTCATGGCGTGGGGACGGGCCCACGTCGCCGCCGAGTCAGCTGGCTGACGCGATCCCAACGGCAGGGCGGTTGCGCGCGAGACCGCCCATCGACGCGTTGAACCTGGCGTGGACCAAGTTGAGGGTTCCTCCGTCGGAGGTGCCCGGGGGACTCGGCGGGGGCCCCGGGCAGGCCGTACATTCGGGCGGACTTCGGTCGGCTCGACCAGGTCGACGGGGAGGCAGCCGCACATGGAGGCACGACGGATCGTGACCGGGCATGACGACGGCGGACGTGCGGTCTTCGTGAGCGACGAACGGGCGGCCCGGTCACGGTGGCCCTGGTCCCAGGGATGGACTTCCACCTCTCTGGGGTGCCGACGCCACCTTGGAGTTCCCCGACGACGGCACCAAGCCCGACGGCCGCCGGTACTTCCCGCCGGTCGGCAGCAGCCGGTTCGCCTGCTCACCATCCCACCTGATGGGGGCGCTCGGCTGCCCCAGGATCTCGACATCGAGGCCGCCCTGGCCGAGCTCGAGCAGAACCTGCCGGGCCTGGCGGAGTACGTGGAGTCGGAGAATCCGGGTATGCAGACCACGGCCATCATCGACTAAGGCGTGGTGCTGTCGGGCGAAGCCATCCTCGAACTCGACGACGGAGCCACCGTCGCCCTTTCGCCCGGCGACACCTACTGCAGAACGGGACGCGGCACCGCTGGTCCAATCGTGGCAGCGTGCCTGCGGCGGTCGCCCGTGAGCGTCATCGGCGCCGTGAACTCCGGGGTCGACGAAGATCGACGCGGTCAGAGTCTGTGTGCGCTGGCCTTCGGTCCGACTCTGCCGGCCCGCGCTCGACGGATCTCCCGAGTCAGCGCAGGGTGCTGGGTGCTCCCGTGCCGGCCGCCGGGTCGGCGTTGACGATGGCGGCGGCCCACTGGTAATCGGGCTTGCCGCTCGGCGACCGCTCGACCGTGTCGACCACGTAGACGCGGCGGGGTAGCTTGTACCCCGCGATCGACTCCCGGCAGTGCTCCTGTAGGGACTCCAGCGAGGGGGCCTCGTGTCCCACCCGGGGCTCGATGATGGCCGCGACCGTCTGCCCCCAGCGCTCGTCGGGTGCCCCGCACACAATCGCGTCCATGACGTCGGGATGCGAGCGCACGGCGGACTCGACCTCTTCGGGGAAGATCTTCTCTCCGCCGGAGTTGATGACGATAGACCCCCGCCCGAGAAGGGTGATGGAACCATCCGCCTCCACCGTGGCATAGTCGCCGGGCATCACGTAGCGGGTGCCGCGCACCTCAATGAACACCTCGGCCGTCTTCTTCGGGTCGTTGTAATACCCGAGCGGGATGTCGCCGGAGCGGGCGATCTTGCCGATGACGCCCGATCCCGGCTCCACGGGGTCGAGGTTCTCGTCGAACACGACGGTCCCGCCCAGGAGGTGCACGGTCGGGCCGCTCTTCATGGCCGTGTTGCCGGCGGTGACCACGGTCATGCCGTTGTTGCCTCCCTCGGACGATCCGACGGCGTCGGTGATCACAAGGTTGGGCAGCCGCTCGAAGAACTGGTCCTTGACCGGGGCGGAGAAGAGCGCGGCCGACGACACCACCGCCAGCAACGACGACAAGTCGTGCGCCGTCCCTTCGTCGTCGAGCGACTCGACCAGGGGCTTGCCCATGGCGTCGCCCGTGATCATGACGGAGTTGACCCTCTCGTCGCCGACCAGCCGCCACACCTCGTGCGGGTCGAACTTGGCCATCAGGACGATCTTGGCGCCGACGAAGCTCTGTCCCATAACGCACCACTGGGTGGCGCCATGCATGAGCGGCGCCACCGGCAGGTGGACCAGGCCGCCGTTGGCGCCCTTGGCCGCTATCTCAGCGGGGTCGGTCGCCCGCGTGTTCGTGACGGGGTCGGTGCCGCCCCCGAGCGCGTAGAAGACGTCCTCGTGGCGCCACACCACGCCCTTGGGCATGCCGGTCGTGCCCCCGGTGTAGAGGATGTAGAGGTCGTCGGCAGAACGAGGACCGAAGTCCCGATCGGTCGACTGGCCGGCCAGCGCGTCCTCGTAGGCGACCGCGCCCGGTGGGGTCTCCGCGTCGCTCCCGTCCTCGATCACGATCACGTGTCGCAGCTGCGGGAGCTCGGGGAGCAACGCTGCGACCAGCGGAGAGAACTCACGTTGGTAGACGAGCGCCTGCAGGTCGGCGTTGGTCAGCAGGTAGCGCAGCTCGTCCTTGACGTAGCGGTAGTTGATGTTGATCCAGACGGCGCGGAGCTTGAAGACGGCCCAAGCGGTCTCGACCCACTCCACCGAGTTGTAGGCGTAAATCCCGACGTGGTCCCCCGGCCCGATGCCCTGGGCCGCCAAATGGTGCGCCAGCTGGTTGGCCCGCGCCTCCATCTCGGCGTACGTCCGCCGCTTGCCGTCGGCCACCAGGTACTCCCGCTCGGGATAGGCATCGACGGCTGCCTCGAACAGGTCGGCGAGGTTGAACTCCATTGGGCCGAGATTAGAACACGTTCTCGTTCGGCGGGGAATCGGCCGTCGGGGCCTGCTCCGGGCAGCCGACTGGGCCTTTCTACCGGGAACGGTCCGGTGGCGCGCCGGAGGACCTACTCGAAGAGCACCTACTCGAAGAGATCGGGCTCGCTGCGCGAGATCTCGTCCCAGAGCGGCTGGAACGAGAACCAGCCGGCGCCGTGCCCGGCCGAGTTGTCACGCGTGTAGCGCGCCCCCTCGTCGTCGATGAGCACCGGTGTCCCGGCCGCCTCGGCCAGGAGCTGGGCCTGGCAGGAGCGCTCCATGGTGATGAACCACCAGGCCGCCTCGTCGACGGAGTGCCCGACGGTGAAGAGCCCGTGGTTGCGGTGGATGGTGGCCTTGTGCGGGCCGAGCGCGGCCGCCAGGGCCTTGGCCGCGGCCTCCTCGAGCACGATGGCGCCGCCGCCTTCGGTGCACACGGTGTGATCCTCGTAGAAGACGCAGGCATCCTGCGTGATCGGATCGAGCAGGCGTCCGAGCGCCGACCAGGCCTTGCCGTAAATGGAGTGGGCGTGGGCGGCGGCGATGACGTCGGGGCGCGCCGCATGCACGGCGGAGTGGATGGCGAACGCAGCCGGGTTGACCGGGCGGCTTCCTTCGACGACCTCGCCGGTGTGGCTGACGAGGATCAGGTCAGAGACTCGGACGTGACGGAAGCTCATGCCGAAGGGGTTCACCCAGAAGTGATCGGTCAGCTCCGGGTCACGCGCCGTGATGTGACCGGCGACACCCTCCGAGAAGCCGAAGCGGCCGAACAGCCGCAGTGCCCCGGCCAGCTTCTGCTTGCGCTCCAGGCGCTCCTCCTCCACGCTGGCGGACTTCGGTCGGGCCAGCACGCTGAGGGCTGAAGTGGCGTTGCCGGCACCGGCGCCAGTGCCGGCGGCGTCGTCCGTTGCCGTCGCTGCCTGCCCCGCATCGGAAAGGGCTTGTTCCATCGCTCCAAACTATCGTCTGCCCATGACCTACCCCACCGCTGTCACGCGTGACATCGCCGCGCCCGCCGAGAAAGTGTGGGCGCTGGTGGCCGACCTGCCCCGGATGGGGGAGTGGTCGCCCGAGAACGCCGGCGGCAAGTGGGTCAAGGGCGCCACCGGACCGGCCCTCGGTTCGGTGTTCAAGGGGACCAACAAGAACGGGGTCCGGCGCTGGTCAACCACGGTGACGGTCGTCGCCTGCGAGCCGAACAAGGTCTTCGAGTTCGCGGTGACGTCGGGGCCGCTGGCGGTGGCCTGCTGGCGTTACGAGTTCGAGGAGACCGACGCCGGCTGCCGCGTGACAGAGTCCTGGGTGGACCAGCGCAAGCGGTGGTTCGCCACCGTGGCCCGCGTCATGGGCGACCACAGCGCGGCGCACGCCGAGAAGGAGATGGCGGCGACACTGGCCAACCTGGCGGCGGCGGTCGAGTAACGGCCAGGCTTGGCCGTCTCTTTCGGTAGCTGACTTCCGGGACCAGTTCCCGTTCACCCCTGCAGCCGCCGCACCACATGTCCGGCCGCGGCGTCGTCACCGGGTCCGCCCCGCTCCTGCAGACGCTCGACCACGGCCCGGCGGTGGGGCTCGTCGACGTTGCCGCCGTACTTGAACTTGGCTGACACCTGTTCGACGTCGATGTCGATGGAGATGCCGAGGATCCCGAGCAGCTTCGCCGCGTGGGACTGGCCCGGGTCGGCCACGTCGACGCCAGGCTGGAACGTCGCCAGCTGGCGCCGCAGGATGGCGGCCACGCTGCCCGGCGCGCGTCCGCTCGTCGTGCACCGTCGCCGTGCCGGCCAGCTGCACCGCGCCGTAGTAGGTCGTCGGGATCCCGAGGGCGGGGTCCTCGTCACCGATCGCCTTC
This sequence comes from uncultured Acidimicrobiaceae bacterium, assembly GCA_963731065.1. Taxonomy (GTDB): domain Bacteria; phylum Actinomycetota; class Acidimicrobiia; order Acidimicrobiales; family RAAP-2; genus Bog-473. Next base: position 165,691 of record CAVSUH010000009.1, read on the forward strand.
CACGACGAGGGGATGAAGGCCCAGTCGTCGGCCACGCTCAGCAGCACCCGTGGGTTCTCGGCCAGGGCGGTGAAAATCGGGTTGGCGCGCACGAGATGCAGCCAGACCGTTCTCTCCTCGAGCACGAACTGCGTCGGCACGACGACGGGCAGATCGCGCCCGGGTCCTCCCGGCGCGACCAGATGGCCGAACGGATGGGAGGTGACGAAGGTGCGCCACTCGTCCTCGCCGCGGGTGGCGTCGGCCGGCGCGATGAACATGCGCCTCAGTCTGGCTCACGCTGCAGACGGCACAACGCCGCGGATTCAGGCGGTTGCGGCCCCGAGCTCCCCGAGCTCGTCCATCGACTCGGCCCGGTGGCGCTTGTAGTCGACCTTGCCGTTGGCCGCCCGCCCGATGGTGGGACGGTGCGGACCCGCCGGGGCGCCTTGTACGAGGCCAGGTGCTCCTTCACGTGCTCGATCAGCTCGGCCTCGGTCGGAGGCTACCCGACCGTCGGGATGCAGCTCCACCACCGCCACGATCTGCTCGCCGTACGTCGGGTGCGGGATCCCCACCACGACGGCGTCGCGCACGGCGGCGTGCGTCTTCAGCGCCTCCTCGACCTCCTCGGGGAAGATCTTCTCGCCGCCCGAGTTGATGACGACCGAGCCCCGGCCGAGCAGGTGGATGGTGCCGTCGGCGTCGACCTGGGCGAAGTCGCCCGGGATGGAGTAGCGCACCCCGTCGATCTCCTTGAAGGTGCGGTCGGACTTCTCCTCGTCCTTGTAGTAGCCGAGCGGGTTGCGCCCGCCGAGCGCCAGGACGCCCACCTCGTCGGAGCCGGGCTCCACCGGACGACCGTCCTCGGTGAGCACCTTCACGTCGGGACCGAGCGTGAACGAGGCCGTCTTGGCCGCGGCGCCGCTGGCCGAGACCGACACACCCATGCCGAGCGCCTCCGACGAGCTGAAGGCGTCGACGAGGAGCATGCCCGGATGGTGGGCCAGCAAGCCCTCCTTCACCGGCTCGCTCCACATGGCCCCCGACGAGATGATCATGACGAGCGAGCTCAGGTCCCACTTCCCTGGATGCGCGTCGAGGGCGGCCAGCAGCGGGCGGGCGAAGGGGTCGCCCACGAAGACGACTGCGTTGACCTTCTCGCGCGCAATGGTGTCGAGCAGCTCCGACGGGTCGTAGCGACGCGACTCGAGCAGGCAGACCCGCCCGCCCTCGGCCAAGACCGTGTTGGAGGGGAAGTTGCCGGTCCCGTGCATGAGCGGGCAGGCCGGCAGGATGGTGACGCCGCCCGGGCTGGCCTCGAGCGCGGCGCGCACGGCCTCGATGCCGCCGTCGACCGGGTAGTGGCGCACCGCGCTGTCGATCAGCCGGGCGAAGAGATCGTCCTGGCGCCACATCACGCCCTTGGGCATGCCGGTCGTGCCGCCCGTGTAGAGCATGTAGAGGTCGTCGCCGCTGCGGCCCCACGGCGCGCGCACCCGCTCGATGGCGGACTTGGCGGCGTCCTCGTACGGCGTGGCCCAGTCGGGGCAGGGCCCCGAGCCGTCGTCGACCCAGAGCCAGCCGCTGCACGCCGGGCACACGGTCGAGGATGCCCTCAATGCGGTCGGTGAAGGCGCCGTGGAAGACGACGGCGATGGCGTCGGCGTTCTCCCACAGGTAGCTCAGCTCGTCGTCGCCGTAGCGGTAGTTGGTGTTGACCGGGACGAGCCCGACCTTGACCGCGGCGAAGGTGGTCTGCAGGTACTCGGGCGAGTTGTAGAGGTAGATGGCCACCTTGTCCTGCTGCGCGGCGCCGAGGTCGAGCAGGAACTGCGCGATGCCGTCGGCGCCGCGGTCGAATTCGTGCCAGGCGACGTTGCGGTCGCCCTGCGTCACGGCGATCGACTCGGGCTGCACGTCCGCCACCGTCTCCCAGACGTCTGCGTAGTTCCAGTTGCTCAATTCCGACCACTCCCCGTCGCGAGCCGACAAACCCGGCCCCGCCCCGCCGACATGCGTGAAGCGAGGCGCTGAGCCTACGCTCCGCGCGTGGACCTCGGCCTGCCCGGCGACGACGACCCCCGCCGCAGACAGGTGCGGGACTGGCTCGACGAGCACCCCCACCCGACCGGCCGCCAGCTGGCCGAGGCCGGCTACGTGGCGCCCCACTGGGCCGCGCCGTACGGGCTCGATGCCGATCCGCTGACCCAGCTCATGATCGACGAGGAGCTGCGGCGGGCGGGCGTGCAGGCGCCCGATCAACCCCATCGGCATCGGATGGGCGGGGCCAACCCTCATGTACGCCGGCACGGAGGAGCAGAAGGACCGCTGGCTCTGGCCGCTGCTCAGCGGGGAGGACTTCTGGTGCCAGCTGTTCTCCGAGCCCGGCGCCGGCTCGGACCTGGCCGTCGCTGACCACCCGGGCCGAGCGTGACGGCGACCACTGGGTCGTCAACGGGCAGAAGGTGTGGACGAGCTACGCGCACATCGCCAAGTGGGGGATCCTGCTCGCCCGCACCGATCCGACGGCCACCAAGCACATGGGGATCAGCTATTTCGTCTGCCCCATGGATGCGCCGGGGATCGACATCCGGCCGCTGATCGACATGACGGGGGAGCACGCCTTCAACGAGGTGTTCCTGACCGACGTGCGCATCCCGGCCGACCATCTCGTCGGGCCCGAGCACGGGGGATGGGAGCTGGCCAAGGTCACGCTCGGGCAACGAGCGTGTGTCGCTCTCGGGCGAGGGGGCGCTGTGGGGGATGGGCCCGACGGCCGAGGATCTCGTGGATCTGATCCGGGGCCGGGGGGGCCGGCAGCGGGGCCGGCGGGGCGCCCGACGCCTCGACCCGTGACCGCCTGGTCGACGTCTGGATAGAGGCCCAGATCCTCCGGGTCCTGCGCCTGCGGATGGTCTCGGCCGTCCTGGCGGGGCGGGCGCCGGGCGCCGAGGCCTCGGTCCGCAAGGCCATCGCCGACGCCCACGGCCAGCACATCATGGATCTGGCCCGTGACCTGGCCGGGCCCCACGGCATGCTGGCCGGGACCGGTCCGGTGGGCACGCCTGGAGCGACCCCACCTGGTCCCGCGGCTTCCTGTTCTCCCCGGCGCTGACCGTCGGCGGCGGCACGGCCGAGGTCCAGCGCAACATCGTGGCCGAAAAGGTTCTCGGTCTGCCGCGAGATCCCTGACCCTCCGCCGTTACCCACTCGGTACGGGGGTGCGTCGGCCCGCGCCGAGCGACCGCAGACTGCGAGCGCCGCCCGGTTGCAACGGCCGTCGTGCGTCCCGTGCCGGCCGTGGCCGGTCGGGTCCGACGAGCGGGAGGTTGTCAATGCGGAAGGTGTTTCTGTCCGGTGCGCTGGCGTTGATCGGCCTGGCGGCCCCGGCCGCCTTGGTCCTGGCTCCCGCCGCCGCCGCTGTCGGCGGCGGCTCCGCGGCATGCGGCAGCCTCCAGCGACGGCGGCCGGCCGACTGCGTGCCCGGGCTCTACCACGTGCCGATCATCGGCAAGGTCACGCTGCCCGGCGTGCTGGGGTTCGCTCCTCGGTGGCGGCACGGCGACGGCCTGCGCCATGCCACGGCAGTGTCGTCGTCCAACTGGTCGGGCTACGCCGACACCAACGACACCTTCAACTCGGTGTCGTCGTCGTGGACGGAGCCGACGGTGAACTGCGCCAACAGCAACAGCGGCTTGGACGGTCCTGCTCTCGCTGAGCGGCCTGCTCGGCGGCCCGGGCGCGGCCTCGGCCTTCTGGGTCGGCCTCGACGGCTACAACTCGACGAGCGTCGAGCAGCTCGGGACGGACTCGGACTGCGACTCGGGCACGCCCTCGCTACTACGCCTGGTACGAGATGTACCCGAACCCCTCCGTGACACTGCCCAGCCAGTATCCAGTGAAGCCGGGTGACCAGATGACGGCGCTGGTGGCGGCGAACTCGGCGGGCACGTCGTTCACGCTGATGATCAAGGACGCCACGGCCGGCTGGACGTTCTCGACCACGCAGACCGGGAGCGGCTTCGCCCGCTCCTCGGCCGAGGTGATCGCCGAGGCGCCGTCGTCGTGCAGCATGCTGTTCTGCAGCGAGGTGCCGCTGGCCGACTTCGGCCAGATCAACTACTCGGGCTCGTCGGTGATCAACTCCGCCGGGACCAAGGGCTCGCTGGCGTCCTTCAACGCCAACGAGATCACCATGTCGGACAACGGGACGACGCTGGCCACGCCGAGCGGCCTGAGCTCCGACGGGTCGTCGTTCTCGGTGACGTGGAACAACTCGTAGACGCACGGCACCCGGTCCGGCGTCGCCTGTCGGCCGCACCGTCGGTCGCCTGCTCGGGCGTTCTACAGCTCGAGCGGCCCGGCGTGGGCGAAGCCCTGGCGGATGCCCTGGCCGGCCCGGGCGGTGAGCTGCTCGGGCTCGTAGAGCATCAGGTAGGCGTTGCGGGCGTGGTCCCGTGAGCGGTTCCTGAAGACCATGGCCAGCTCGGCCGGGTCGTCGGACTCGTCCTCGTGGACGAAGACCTCCAGGATCGGCGTGTTCGTCATGAGCTGAGCCGTCATGATCCCGGTCGAGGCCTCGTGGGCGCAGACCTTGTCGACCTGCTCCCGGCCCGGCATGCCCAGGGCGACCACAATGCGGCAGCCGTCCTCCTCGATCATCTTCTTGGCCGCCACGGCCAGGTCCTTGAAGCCCGGGACGGTGCGGCGCAGCGTGGTGAATTGGGTGCCGTATCCAGGGCATTCGGACAGCTCGTCGAGGGCCTCGCCGCCCATGTCGTAGCGGGCGAACATGGTGTCAACCACGCCGATCAGGTCCATGACCCATTCTCGCGCAGAGCGTCGCCTGGTCCGGCCGGTGCCCTCTGGTCCACAATTGCCCGGTGAGCGCCCCCGATCCCCGATCCAGCGTCCAGGTCCCAGCCCAGTCCGAGTCCCAGCGGTCCACCGAGCCCCGATCCGCCGATCCGACCGCAGCCCGGACCTGGGTCGAGCGCGACGCCGCCGTGGTCTGGCACGGCTTCACCCAGATGGCGGCCTACGCCGGCAACGCGCCCCTCGTCATCGAGCGGGCGGAGGGGCGGGAGCTGATCGACGCCGACGGCCGGCGCTATCTCGACGCCATCTCGTCGCTGTGGGTCAACACCCTCGGCCACCGCGTCCCCGAGCTCGACGCCGCCCTCGCGGCCCAGGCGGGCAAGGTCGCCCACTCCACCATGCTGGGCAACGGCAACACCGTCGTGTCGAGCTGGCCGAGGCCCTCGCCCCCGTGGTGCCGGTCGACGATCCCCACTTCCTCTTCGCCGCGGATGGCGCGGTGGCGGTCGAGCAGGCGCTCAAGATCGCGTTCCAGTACTGGGTCAACCGCGGCGTCGACGGCCGCACGCGCTTCCTCGCGCTCGGCGATGCGTACCACGGCGACACCATCGGCTCGCTCTCCCTCGGCGACGGCGGCGTGTTCAGCGCCGTGTTCGACCCGCTGTGCTTCCCCGTCGTGCGCACGCCGGGCTACGCCGACCCGGGTTGGGCCGACAAGGCGTGCGCGGCGATCGAGGCGCACGGCGAGGAGCTGGCCGCCGTCGTCATCGAGCCGCTGGTGCAGGGTGCGTCCGGCATGTTGTGCGCCTCCGCGTCCGATGTGCGGCGGATCGGCGAGGCGTGCCGCCAGGCGGGCACGCTCCTCATCTGCGACGAGGTGGCGACCGGATTCGGGCGGACGGGGACGTTGTTCGCCTCCGAGCAGTGCGGCGTGCGGCCCGACCTCATGTGCGTGGGGAAGGGGATCACCGGCGGGTACCTGGCCATGTCGGCCACGGTGGCGTCGGGCGAGGTGTTCGGCGCGTTCCTCGGGCGCCGACCTCGGGCCCGAGACCTTCTACCACGGGCATTCCTACGGGGGGAATGCGTTGGCGGCGGCGGTGGCGCTCGAGCACCTGCGGCTGATCGAGGCGTGGGATGTGTTGGGGAACGTGCGGGCGCGTGCCGACCAGTTGTCGTCACTGCTCGGAGAACGGGTCGCCGGTCGGGCCGAGGTGCGCGAGATCCGCCAGCGTGGGCTGATGGTCGGTATCGAGCTGGCGCCGCCTGCGCCGGGGCTGCGCTGGGGTCGCCGGGTGTGCGCCGGGCGCGGTCGCCCGGGGCGTGCTGCTGCGTCCGCTGGGCGACGTCGTGGTGCTGATGCCGCCGCTGACGACCACGGCGGAGGAGATCGTGCGGATCGTCGACGCTCTGGATGGGGGGCTGGACGACCTGGCCGCAGCCGCGGCATCCGCATCCGCATCCACATGACCGACGCCGACAACGCCTGGGACGCCCGCATCCGGGCCTCCCTGGATCAGGTCGTCGACGAGGGCCGCTGGCGCGCGCCCCGGGAGTTCGACGCCCTCGGCCCGGCGGGCCTGCTCGAGGGCGGGCCGGTCGTGTCTCGTTCGCGTCCAACGACTATCTCGGATTGAGCGCCCATCCGGCCGTGGTGGCGGCCGCCCACGAGTGCGCTCGCCCGCTGGGGCGCCGGCTCCGGCGCCTCGCGCCTGGTCACCGGGAGCCGCCCCATCCACAGCGAGCTCGAGCAGGAGCTGGCCGAGTGGAAGGGGACCGAGGCCGCCGTCTGCTTCCCGACCGGGTTCGCCGCCAACCTCGGCGTGCTGTCGCACGCTCGGCGGCCCGGGCGTCCGCATCCTCTCGGACGAGCTGAACCACGCCAGCATCATCGACGGGTGCCGGCTCTCCCGCTCAGCCCTCGCCGTCTACCGCCACCGTGACATGGACCACCTGGCCGAGCTGCTGGCCGACGCGCGACGCCGGCACCGGCACCGACGCCGCCCATGCCGACCATCGTCGTCACCGACTCCGTCTTCTCCATGGATGGGGACGTCGCCCCCCTCGACGAGCTCGTCGCCCTCTGCCGAGCGCCACAACGCCCTCCTCATCCTCGATGAGGCCCACGCCGTCCTCGGCCCCAACCTCCCGAGCGCCACCGGGCGGGACGAGGCGGGGGGATGGGAGGCCGGGACCGGGACGGCGTGCAGGGGGGAACGGTCGTGCGGGTCGGCACGCTGTCAAAGACATTGGGCTCGCTCGGCGGCTTCGTGGCGGCGTCCCGCGACATCGTCGACCTCATCGTCAACCGGGCCCGCTCGTACATCTTCTCGACCGCGCCCACGCCGGCCGACGCCGCGGCGGCGCTCGCCGCGCTCCGTGTCGTGCGATCCGCCGAAGGCGCTGCCCTGACGGGCCGCCTCGCCGCCCTGATCGACCGGGTGGCGGAGGCCGGATTCGCACCGCCCGGACATCCGAGCCCGATCATCCCCGTCGTCCTCGGCAGCGAGCAGGCGGCGCTCAACGCATCGGCGGCGCTGCTCCAGGACGGACTGTGGGTCCCGGCCATCCGCCCGCCCACGGTGCCGGTCGGCACCAGCCGCCTGCGGGTCACGCTGTCGGCTGCGCACAGCGACGAGGATGTCAGCCGGTTGCTGCACGCGCTGGCCGCTGCCTGCCCGACGCCGACGCCCGCGCCGACGCCGACGCCTCGGCCGCGCCTCTGACCGGCGTGCGCCCCCGCCGGCTGGTCGCCGTGGTCGGCACGGGGACCGACGTCGGGAAGACATGGGTTGCCGCCCGTCTGCTGACCGACCTCCGCGCGGCGGGCCTGCGCGTGGCCGCCCGCAAGCCGGCGCAGTCCTTCGAGCCCGACGACGACCCCGCCCGCCTCGATGCGGCCGTGCTCGGCGCGGCCACCGGCGAGCCCGCCGAGGAGGTCTGCCCGCCGCACCGCTGGTACGAGGTCGCCGATGGCGCCCCCCATGGCGGCCGAGGCGCTGGGCCGCCCGCCCTTCACCATCGAGGACCTCATGTCGGAGCTGCGCTGGCCGGACGTCGAGCGCCGGTCGACGTGGGGCTGGTCGAGACGGCGGGCGGCGTGCGCTCGCCGCTGGCGGCCGACGGCGACTGTCTCGCCCTGTGCGAGGCCCTGGCCCCCGACGTCGTCGTGCTGGTCGCCGACGCGGGACTGGGCACGATCAACGCCGTGCGGCTCACACTCGATGCCCTGCGCCCGCTCCGCCGCTCCCGTCGATCGTCGTCCTGAACCGCTTCGACGCGGCCCTCGATCTCCACGTGCGCAATCGCGAGTGGCTGCAGGCCCGTGACGGACACACCGTTGTGACGCTGCCCGGCGAAGAGCCCGAGCTCGCCGCCTTCGTCTCCCGCTGACTCGTTTCCGGCTGACGCGTTCGGCGGATCCGATCCGCCTGACTCGATTCCGGTGGCGACGGAAGCAGATGCGGGCCGACCGTTTACCTCCGTGAAAGAGCAACGACCCGTGGGCGACCGCCCGTTGCGGCGCCGCCCGCCGTGCCGCAACTTCGGTGGCGACGCCCGCTCGCAGGAGCTGGCGGGGCGGATCGTGGAGCGGTCGGCGCCGGATCTCGGCGCTGCACCGGGAGCAGCTGGCCGACATCGCCGAGTTCGATCGAGCCGAGGGCTGGCGGGGCGACGGCGCCGTCTCGATGATCGCCTGGGTGACCGGCCAGTGCGGCGTCAGCACGTCGACCGCCCGGCAATGGGTTGCGTTCGGCCGCCAACCTCGAGTCGCTGCCGTGCCTGGCCGAGGGGCTGGCGTCGGGAGAGCTGTCGCTGGACCTGGTGGAGCCCTTGGCCGAGGTGGCCTCGCCGTCCAGCGATGCCGCGCTACGGGAGGCGTCCGCCCATTGGAGCGTGCGGCAGGCGCGTGAGTTGGCGGCCTGGCACCGAGCGCGGGAGGAGGCCGAGGCCGAGGCCAAGGCCGCGCGCCGAGGCTGAGGTTCGGGGCGGATGACGGCTGCGCTGGCCGAGAACGGAGCGGCGCGGGAGTTCGAGCGGCGGACGCTGCGGTTCAACGACACGCGGCGGTCGGTGTGGGTCGCGTTCACCAAGGACGATTACGCAGTGGTGAAGTCGCGTCCTGGTCGGGCGCGTGTCGCGGCCGAGAACGGACAGCCGGCGTCAGATGCGGTCGGGTACATGCCCTACGACAAGCGGCTCTACGACGCGCTGATGCATCTGTTCCGGGAGAGTGGTCGATCGGCGCCGGGAGAGAACGGTGGCGGGCCTCGAGTGCGTCGGTGCGGCCACGGGTCGTGGTGCATGCGCCGCTGGAGTTGCTGGTCGGCTGCTCCGATGATGCCGTGGCCGAGATCGCCGGCGTCGGTCCCGTTCCGGCCGAAGTGGTGCGGCGGCTGGCCTGCGACGCCAACGTGGACCTGGCGGTGGAGGATCCGGAGGGGTCGATCCTGACCAGGGGCGGGCCCGGCGGGACCCGACGGCGGTGCAGCGGGTGGAGATCGACCGGCGGGACAAGGGCTGCCGGTTCCCGGGCTGCAGCTACACGGAGTTCACGAACGTCCATCACATCCAGCACTGGGTCGACGGGGGCCTGACGAACCTGGACAACTTGGTCACGCTGTGCGGCCGGCACCACCGTGCCGTGCACGAGTTGGGCTGGGCCGTATCGGGTGATGCCGACGCCGTGCTGACCTTCACCGGCCCGCACGGGCGGCGACGCATTCGGTGCCGTCGCCGACGTGGCGACCGTCATCGGTGGTTCGATCGGCCGAATCGACTCGGGAAGCGAATCGGGACAGCGAATCGGAAGCCGGATCGATGACCGGGCCCGAATCCAGATCGCAACGGGCCGCTGCGTCGGCTGAGGGTCGGGCGCGCGTTGGCGCAACGATCAGGCGGAGTGGAGCTCCGGGTGACCGGAGTCGCGGCAGCGCGCCGTCCAGCCGGTGGGGATCACGGTGACGGTCATGCGGCGGCCGCATTCGGGGCAGAAGCGCGGGGGATCGAGCGCGCGCCCGCAGCCGGGGCACTCGGTGGTGGGCTTGCCGCAGCCGGTGCAGTGAGTCGTCACGGAGAGGGTCACCGGTTACTGGGTCGGATCGCGGCGAGTCGGATGGCGGCGGGTCAGATGGCGGCGGTGAGGGCGCCGATGGGCATGCGCAGGTCCTCGAGCATCTGGAGGTCCTCGTCGGCGGAGCGGCCGAGCGTCGTCAGGTAGTTGCCGACGATGAGGGCGTTGATGCCGGCCGTCATGCCGATGGCCTGGAGGTCGCGCAGGGTGACCTCGCGGCCGCCGGCGTAGCGCAGGATCACCGAGGGCAGGGCGAGGCGGAACAGCGCGATCCAGCGGACGGCCTCCCAGGCGCCGAGGATCGGCTGGTCGCCGAGCGGGGTGCCGGGCCGGGGGTTGAGGAAGTTGAGCGGCACCTCGGTCGGGTCGAGCTCCTGGAGCTGGGTCAGGAGCTCGACGCGCTGGGCGACGGTCTCGCCCACGTTGATCAGGGCGCCGCAGCACAGCTCCATCCCGTGCGCCTTGACGAGGCGGCAGGTGTCGGCCCGCTCGTCCCACGTCGTGCGTCGTGACGATGGTCGGGAAGTACGAGCGCGCCGTCTCGACGTTGTGGTTGTAGCGGTGCACGCCGCCGTCGGCGAGGCGGCGGGCCTGGTCCTCGGTCAGGATGCCGGCGCTGACCGCGACGTTGAGGCCGGTCTCGTCGTGGATGACGGGAACGAGGTCGAGGATGCGCTGCATGGTGCGCTCGTCGGGCCCGCGCACGGCGAGCACGATGCAGAACTCCGAGGCGCCGAGGGCGGCGGTCTCGCGGGCGGCGGCGAGGACCTCGTCGGTATCGAGGAAGGGGGTGGCCTTGACCGGCGTGTCGAAGCGCGAGGACTGCGAGCAGAAGTGGCAGTCCTCGGGGCAGCCGCCGGTCTTGGCCGAGAGGATGCCCTCGATCTCGACCTCGGGCCCGCACCAGGCCAGCCGGACCTGGTGGGCGAGGGAGGCGAGCGCCATCACGGCGCCGTCGGGCAGCGCGGCGAGGGCGGTGAGCTCGTCCGCCGGTGAGGAGGCGACGCTCGTCGAGGAGGGCCGTCTCGGCTGCGGCGATCACAGCCCTGTCCGCCGCACTCAGGGCGACTTGGGGAGGAGGCGGTGGCGCCGCGGCAGCGGCGGCTGCGGTGGCAGCAGAGCGGAAGGCGACAGGGCTCGTGGTGGTCACGGCGCCCACGGTAGTGGCAGGGTGTGGGCCTCCGGAAGTTGGCCGGAGCGCTGGGAGGAGTGGCCATGGCCTGGGATTTCTCGACCGAACCGGAGTTCGAGGAGAAGTTGGAGTGGATGCGCGGCTTCGTGCGGGAGGAGGTGTTCCCGCTCGAGACGCTGGATCTGACGTACGACCAGGTGCGGGTGCTGATCCGGCCGCTGCAGGAGCAGGTCAAGGCGGAGGGGCTGTGGGCGGCGCACCTGCCGCCGGCGCTGGGCGGGATGGGGTTCGGGCAGGTGCGGCTGGGGCTGATGCACGAGATCCTGGGGCAGTCGCCGCTGGCGCCGGTGGTGTTCGGCAACAATGCGCCGGACTCGGGGAACGCGGAGTTGCTGGCGGTGGGGATCGAGGCGTCGGGGAACGAGGCGCAGCGGGAGCAGTGGTTGCAGCCCTTGTTGGATGGGGAGCTGCGGTCGGCCTTCTCCATGACGGAGCCCGACACCGCTGGATCTGATCCGACGCTGTTGAAGACGTCGGCGGTCCGGGACGGCGAGGAGTGGGTGATCAACGGGCACAAGTGGTTCACATCCAACGGGTCCGTGGCGGACTTCCTGATCGTGATGGCGGTGACCAATCCAGACGTGCATCCGTATTCGGGGTCGTCGATGATCATCGTGCCGGTCGACGACGCCGGGGGTCGACATCGTGCGGGACGTGTCGACCATGGAGGACCCGCACACGCCGTACGGGCGCTTCGGGAACCACGCCGAGATCGTGTACACGGACGTGCGGGTGCCTGCTCGGGAACCTGATCGGCGTCGAGGGCTCGGGGTTCGTGCTGGCGCAGCACCGGCTGGGCCCGGGCCGGATCCACCACTGCATGCGGTGGTTGGGGCAGTCCCGTCGTGCGTTCGACATGCTGTGCGAGCGGGCGGTGTCCCGCTACGCCCACGGGTCGATGCTGGCGGAGAAGCAGACCATCCAGAACTGGGTGGCGGACTCGATGGCCGAGATGCAGGCGGCCCGCCTGATGACGCTGCAGGCGGCCTGGAAGATGGATCAGGAGGGGGCGGCGGCGGCCCGGGTCGAGATCGCCATGATCAAGTACTTCGGGGCGAAGGTCCTGTACGACGTGATCGACCGCGCCATCCAGGTGCACGGGTCGTTGGGGTTCTCGTCGGACCTGCCGCTGGAGTCGATGTACCGCAATGCCCGGGCGGCCCGGATCTACGACGGTCCCGACGAGGTGCACCGCCAGACCGTGGCCCGGCGGGTGCTGAAGGGGTACTCGCCGCACGAGGTGCCGACCGAGCACATCCCGACCCGGCGGGCCGAGGCGCAGCGGCGCTTCGCCGACGTGCTGGCGGATCTGACGGTGGACGCATAGGAGTGCCGCGGTCGATGTCGTCGGCGGTGTCGCCGGCGTGGCCTCGCTTCGGGTTGGCAGGTGTAGTGGTCGTCGGGGCGCTGCTGCTGGCGGCGTGCGGGTCGTCGGGACCGGGCTCGACGACGGGGTCGACCCATCCGAAGCACCAGACGCGACCTCGAGCACGTCGGCGCCGGCGACGTCCACGACCGCGGCCTCGACCGCGGCCTCGGCCTCGACCTCGACCTCAACCTCGACGACGAACAGCTCGGGCTCCGGGGCCGATGGTGACGGCGACGCTCCCCGTCGTGGTGTGCCAGACGACCTCGGGCGTGTCCACCACGACGACATCGCTCCCGGCGTCGGTCTCGGTCAGTGTCCCCGCATCGGAGGCGCAGCAAGGGAATCTGGCTGTCTACAGCGACTTGACCGGCCGGTTGATGCTCGTGGGCCCGACGGTCGGCTGGACGTGCACCGGCACCTTCGGAGCCGACGGCAGCGGGATGATGGCGCTGGCGCCGGTCGGGACGTCGGTGCCGGCCGGCCGGGACGATGTGGCACGTGCCGGCGTCCTCGTCGACCCAGGCGATCGTCGCCATGGAGAGCGGGGGCAGCAGCGTGCAGGGTGCGGCCTGGCCTGCCCGCTCTTCAGTACGGCCAAGGCGACGACGCAGCAGGACCTCGGCAAGGGCTGTGCGGTGACGAGTCCTCCGCAAGAGCAGGTCGTGCGGACGTCGGCGGTCCAGGTCGGGTTCCAGGACCCGGCCGGCGTGGCGGGAGTCGGATCACCGTCGGGGGGTCAGAATCCGGCGAACGGGATCGTGTTGTACCAGCCCAAGCCGACGGAACCGACGGCCTACCAGGCCACGTGCACCCTGCCGGCGGCGCAGCACGACCTGTGCACGGCCGTGCTGAACCAGTTCGCGGCCAGCTTCGGATGAGTCCGAGCGGGAATCAGCCGCGGCTGTGGGTCATCGCCTCGATGTTGTTCCCGTCGGGATCGCGCACGAAGGCTCCGTAGTAGGTCGCGTGGTACTGGGGCCAGAACTGCGGTTCGTGTAGCGGCTCGGCTCCGAGGGCGAGGGCGGCCTCGAAGAAGGCCCGCACGGCGGCCTGGTCGGGTGCCAGGAAGGCGATATGGGTCTCCCGGAAGCCGTCGCCCGTCTGCTGCTGCCCGATCCAGAAGTCTGCGGACGGTGGGATGCCGTAGCCGATGGAGTCGCCGGGCTCCATGACGCGCACGTTGCCGAGTGGGGCGAGGACGGCATCGTAGAACCGAGCACTGGCAGCCAAGTCGCTGCACTGGATGGAGACGTGGGCGAGCATGCGATCCAGTGTGTCAGTCCCGAGGGTCTGCTGCCATCGCCGACCCTTCTTGCATCATTGTGCGCCGGTCGCAGGCGGCCTCAAGGTCGTTCGTCCTCGCTGCGCTCGGGCGCTCCACCTTGACCCCGCCTGCTCCGTGGCGCATTTTCGCGATCAGAAGGTCGTCGGGAATCCCTGTCGTCAGGTGACCTAATGTGCCGCCGTGGTTGGCTCTGAGATAGTGCTGACGATCGACTGGACGACGATCGCCACCTTCGCCACGGCTGTCGGGACCCTGGTGCTGGCCGTGGCCACGTTCGCCGCCGTGCGCTCGGCCAATCGGGCCGCCCGGGTCGCAGAAAGGGGCTTCTTGGTCAGCACGCGACCCGTCCTGGTCTCGTCCAAACTCGAGGACCCGATACAAAAGGTCAGATGGATCGACGACCACTGGGCCCAAGTGGGGGGAGTCAGGCCAGTGTCGAATCCGTGGACGGGAACATGTATCTGGCCATGTCGCTGCGCAACGTCGGTTCCGGCATCGCCGTGATGTTCGGATGGGCGCTGATGCGGGATCTCGTCCACAACGACGTCTGGCACTCGGATCTCGACGCGTTCCGGTTGCAGACGCGCGACCTGTACATCGCTGCCGGGGACGTCGGCTTCTGGCAGGGCGCCATCCGGGAGGCCGACGATCCGATGTACGTCCCGATGTGCAAGGACATCAACAATGCCCGACCCTTCACGCTCGAACTGCTCTACGGCGACCACGAGGGCGGCCAGCGCACCATCACCCGCTTCGGGATGGTCCCCCGGACCGACGGCGGGGAGCCGAGCTGGTATCCCAACGTCGCCCGGCACTGGAACCTGGACCGGCCCGATCCTCGCTGAGTCCGCCTGTCAGGCGGGAGGTAAGGAGGTAAGGAGGTAAGGAGGTAGGGTAAGGAGGTAAGGAGGTCGGGAGGGAGCCCGCCGGCATGGGTCCTCTGGATTAGGGGCGGAGACCCCGCAGGACAGTCGCGCAGGCTGGTCGTAGACGGCCTCCTGCTCCTCGATGAGGCCCAGGCCGAGGAGCTCGAGCGAGACCCATCCGTGGACGTTGGACCAGATGATGTGCGCGACGGCGTCCGGTGCGCCCTCGGCGAGACGCCGGCGGCCATGGCGCGCTCGACGGCGTTGACCAAGGTGCTCGAAGGCCTCGGCCGCCACGTCGGCCAGCCTGCGCGCTCGGCTCGAATCCCGGCACCGCCCGGAGGAACATGATCCGGTACACCATCGGATTGGCCAGGGCGAGGGCCCGGTAGCGCCGGCCGCATTCCCGGAGGGCCTCATAGGGATCGAGGATGTTGCCGATCGAGGCCATGGCGTCGCGCAGGCGCTCGAAGCCCTGCACGCACAGGGCTTCGACGATGCCGAACTTGGACTCGAAGTGGTTGTAGACGCCCATCGGGGCCACGCCGGCGGCGGCGGCGATCCTGCGGACGGAGAGGGCGTCGGGCCCTTCGGTCTCGAGGATCTCGGTGGCCGAGGCGAGGAGGGCGGCCTCCATGTCCGGCGCTGGGAGTCCTGGTCCTGGTCCGAGGGCTTTCTGTCATGGGTCTAGCCTACTGAAGAACATCGTGCTATAACACTAGCACAGTGTTCTATACGGGATCCGGGAACGTTCTGGATTGGGTCTAGACGGATCCCGCTTATGTGAGGAGTGCGCTTCTGATGCCTGATCTGGCCGCATCCGCATCCGCATCCCGCATCCGCACGCTCCGCATCCGCACAGTCGGCGTCGCAAGAGCGCCGCTGGTGGATCCTCCCCGTCCTGTGCCTCTCGGTCTTCCTGGTCGTGGTGGACAACACCATCGTCAACGTGGCGCTGCCCACGCTGAACCGCCACCTGGGTGCGTCCATCAGCTCGCTGCAGTGGATCGTCGACGTCTACAGCCTCGCCTTCGCCGGCCTGCTGCTGGCCGGCGGCGGCATCGGGGACCGGCTGGGCCGCAAGGGCACCATGCAGGTCGGGCTGGTGTTCTTCGGATTGTTCTCGGTGGCGGCCGCGGCGGCGCACACGACGGGCTCGTTGATCGCGGCCCGGGCGCTGATGGGCGTGTCGGCCGCCTTCATCTTCCCGGCCAGCCTGGCCATCCTGACGAGCATCTTCACGGACCCATCCGAGCGGCAGAAGGCGCTCGGGATTTGGGGCGCCACGTCGGGGATCGCGGTGGCGTTCGGCCGATCGTGGGGGGCGCGCTGCTCGAGCACTTCTGGTACGGGTCGATCTTCCTCGTCAACGTGCCCATCGTGATCATCACGTTGATCGCCGGCCAGATGCTGATCCCGCGCCTGCCGCGCCTCGCCGCCCATCCCTTCGACGTCCGCGGGGTGCTCGTCTCGACGGCGGGCGTGACGTCGTTGGTGCTCGCCATCATCGAGGGGCCGCAGTGGGGGTGGGCGGCCCCGGCGACGCTGGCCTGCTTCGCCGCCGCGGCGGTCCTGCTGACGGCGTTCAGTTTGCTCGAGTTGCGCACCGAGTGGCCGCTGCTCGACGTGCGGGTCTTCAAGATCCCCCGCTTCACCGGCGGTGCGGTGTCGATCTCGGTGGCGTTCTTCTGCCTCTTCGGCTTCATCTTCCTCATCACGCAGTACTTCCAGTTCGTCAAGGGCTACTCGACGCTGTCCGCCGGCGTGCACACGCTGCCCTTCGCGGTGGTGGCGGCGATCTTCACGCCGATCGCCGCCGTGGTGGCGCTCAAGGTGGGCACGCGGCTGGTCGTTTCGTTGGGGTTGCTGCTGATGGGAGCCGGCCTCGTCGTGGCGGCTTTCAACTCGTCGGAGGACACCACCTACTGGGGGCCGCTCATCCTCTCCATGGTGCTGCTGGCCCTCGGGCTGTCGTCGATCACGGCGCCTACGGCGGAGGCGGTCATGGGCTCGGTGGCCGATGACCAGCGGGGGGCCGCCGCCGGCGTCAACAACACGACCCGGGAGCTCGGTGGCACGCTGGGCGTGGCGGTGTTCGGGTCCATCTTCGCCTCGGCCTACGGGCCGAAGATCATCAATGCCTTCCGTTCCCTGCCCATCCCGGCCGGGCCCAAGGCCGAGGCGCACCAATCCGTGGCGGCGGGGCTGGCGGTGGTGGGCCACGCACCGGCCGCCGCCCGGCCGGCACTGGAGACGACGATCTTCACGGCCTTCCACAGCGGGCTCGAGGTGGCCTGCATCGCCGGCGCCGGGGTGGCAGTGCTGGGGGCGCTGGCGGCGTTCAAGCTGCTGCCGGGCCGGGGAGCGCCCGAGGTGCAGGTTGCGCTGGAAGGACGGCCGGCGTCTTCGCCGGCGTCCGCACCCGCGCCTGCGTCCCCTCCTGTGGCTGGCCTGGATCGCTATCCCGAGTACGTCCCCTACGTGAGTTACGGCGAACGACCAACGAGGCGCTCCGCACGCCGGCGATGACCGGGCTCGGGGTGCGCGTCGACGGGGCCGGCGAGGGACAAGGTGTCGAAGCGGTCGAGCAACTGGCCGAGGACGACCCTGCCTTCGAGCCGGGCCAGCGCCGCGCCGAGGCAGAAGTGCGGCCCGAAGCCGAAGCTCACGTGGGGATTGGGATGGCGGTCGATGCGCAGCTCGCCGGCATCGGGCCCGAAGACCTCCTCGTCCCGGTTGGCCGAGGCGTAGACCAGAAGGACCGGGTCGCCGGCGGCCACCGCGACGCCACGGATGGTGGTGGCGGCCGTCGCGGTGCGCATGAACGAGATCACCGGGCGTCGTCCAGCGCAGCAGCTCCTCGACGGCGGCCGGGATCAGGGACCGATCGGCCTGCAGGGCAGCCCACTGCTCTGGATTCTCGGCCAGCGCCACCAGCCCGCCCGAGATCAGGTTGCGGGTGGTCTCGTTCCCCGCCACCAGCAGCTGGATCAAGAACATGGCCAGCTCGGCCTCGGTCAGCTCCTCGCCGCCACTCTCCGGATCTGATCCGACGTTGGCCAGGACCGACACGAGGTCGTCCGCCGGCGCCTTCCGCCGTTCCTCGGCCACGCCGATCAGGTACTCCCACATCTCGATCTGGTACGCCGCCCGCTGCTCCTCGGTCTGCTCGACCTCGCCGGGGATCACGGCCTCGGACCAGTCGAAGAAGCGCGGCCACTGCGACCCGTCCACCCCCAGCAGCTCGCAGATCACCAGGAGCGGGAACGGGATGGAGAGGTCCTGCACGACGTCGAACGGCCTCGCCGCCCTGGATCTGATCCAAGAGCGCCGTTGCCTTCGCCGTCACCCCGGCCTCCATCAGCCGCACCATCGACGGCTTGAAGCCCGGCTGCACCAGTCGGCGGTAGCGGGTGTGCTGTGGCGGGTCGGTGTGCATCATGGTCGGCGGCGTCTCGTAGGTCGTGCCGATCTCGTCGGTCAGGATGCCGCGGGACGAGCAGAACGCCCCCGGGTCGGCGCCGATGTGCGACACCTCGGGATGGGTCGTGACGGCCCAGAAGCCGCCGCCCTCGTGGTCGACCCAGCACACGGGCGCCGTCCGACGGAGCTCGGCATACAGGGCGAAGGGGTCGCCGCCGGCGTACAGCGCTCGGATCGAGCAGGCGGCCGGCGTCGGCGGTCCCTGTGTCGGCGGTCCATGCGGACCTCGGACTCAGACGATCAGTCCGTTGGGACGCGGGTCGCCCTGCGCCTCGAGGAGGGGGTAGTACGCCTCGAGCGTCCCGGGCCCGTCCGAGACCGATTCGACGGACCCGTCCTCGGCCAGGTTCAAGAGCGCGCCCTCGATGATGAAGCAGACGTCGGTGTCCTCCGTGTTGTCCGTCGGGCACGTGCAGCGTGTGCACCGAGTTGGCCGGCTCGTAGAGGTAGGAGCCGGCGATAGATGTAGAAGTCGTACTCGAGGTAGTGCCAGCGCCCGGCCGACGTGTAGGCGTCGACCGAACCGGTGTGGCGGTGGGTCTGCAGCTGCACGCCCGGGTGGAAGCGGTTGAGGATCACCCAAGTGCCGTGGTTCGAGTCGTAGCGGACGACCTTGAGCAGGACGCCGGTGCCGGTGTCGGCCCAGGGCGCGTCGTCGATCGGTGACGAGGCGGACGGCATCGGCCGGGTTGGCGGGAGTGGTGATCGACATGGGATGGCGCTCCTTCTTCGGGATTGTCTGGGGCGGGTGGATGGCTCGGTCTTGGTCCGAAGTTACTCAGGCAGGGTGGCGAGGAAATCGAGGTCGATGGCCGCCTCGAGCGCGGCGGCGGTGCGCAGCACGACGAGATCGCCGTGTTGGGGCCCGACCAGCTGCAGGCCGATCGGCAGGCCGCCGCTGCTCATGGCGATGGGCACGCTGGCGGCGGGGGAGCGGGTCATGTTGAACGGATAGGTGAACTGGACCCAGTTGGCGGTGTTCACCCCGTTGACGGGGCTCACCATGTCGTCGGCCAACGGCGCCAGAGCCGAGCAGGTCGGCGTCACCAGGATGCGGCAGCTGTGGAACAGCTCGACGAGGCGCAGGTTCATGCGGTGGTAGTTGTCGAAGACCAGCAGCAACTGCTCGGCGGTCGTCGACTGCGCGGCGTCGACGTAAGTACCGCAGGACCGGATGGACCTCCTCCCAGCGCGGGTGACCCATGAAGGGTCGCAGGGTGCGCAAGGTGGCCGCCCCCGTCACGGTGAGGAAATCACCGACGGGGTCGTCATCAAAAACAGAATCCAGCACGACGACGTCGGCGCCCAGCGACTCCAGCACCCCGACGGCGCGCTCGCAGGCCGCGGCCACCTCGGCGTCGACGGTGGCGTAGCCGAGGGTGGGGGCGTAGGCGATCCTGACCGGGACGTGGGCGTCCTCGAGGGCGGCCAGCCAGTTGGCCTCGGGGCGGGGGAGGGAGCGCAGGTCGGTGGGGTCGGGGCCGACGGCGACATCGAGGGCGCGGGCGACGTCGGCGATGCGGCGGGCCATGGGGCCGTTGGTCGAGAGGTCGAGCCAGCCGGGCGGGTTGGGGCCGCCGGCGGGGACGCGGCCGAGGCTCGGCTTCATGCCCGCCAGGCCGCAGCAGGCGCTCGGGATGCGGATGGATCCGCCGCCGTCGGATCCGGTGGCGAGCGGCACCATCCCGGCCGCCAGCGCCGCCGCCGCTCCGCCCGACGATCCGCCCGGTCCGCGGGAATGGTCGAACGGGTTCAGCGAGGGGCCGAAGATGGCGTTGGTCGTGTTGCCCATCCAGCCGAACTCGGGCGTGTTGGTCTTGCCGACGACCACGCAGCCGGCCGCCCGCATCCGGGCCACGAAGGGGTCGTCGGCGGTGGCGGGCGGGTCGTCGGCGTGGAGGGCGGAGCCGTAGGTGGTGCGTGTAGCCGATGGCGCTCTGCAGGTCCTTGACCCCGAGCGGGATCCCGGCCAGCGGTCCGGGGTCGGCGCCGGCGGCGATGCGGGCGTCGATCCCGTCGGCCTCGGCCAGGGCCCGCTCCCCATCCACGGCGACGAACGCGTTGTAGGTGGGGTCGAGCCGCTGGATCCGATCGAGGGCGGCCTGGGTCAGCTCCCGCGCGCTGACCTCCTTGGCGCGGACCGAGCGGGTGAGCTCGGCCAGCGATGTGGTGCGGAAGTCGATCTCGGTCCCTGCCATGGCCACGCCCCCTCGTCTTTCCCTGCAGTTTTCCCTGCCGGGAGGAGTCCGGCCAGCCCAGCGCAGTCGGTTATCCCGACCTCGGTGATCTGACGGCTATCCGGCCGACGGCGACAGGCCCGCCACCGCCTCGGCCAGGTCGATCCCGATCGGGATCACCGCCGGAGCCGGGACGGTGATCCCGTTGTCGACATAGCGCTGGATATGGGCCCGGCACTCCGCCACCGACCCGTGCACCACGAGATCGTCCACCACCTCGTCGGGGATGGCCGCCAGCGCACCCTTGCGGTCGCCGGCGGCCCAGGCGTCCCACATCGGCTGGAGCGCCGGACCCCGGCCCAGCCAGCGGTGGAACTCGGCGTAGGCGTGCACGTTCAGGTAGGCCGTGATCATGCGGCGCCCGATGGTGCGGGCGACGTCGGCGTCCTCGGTCACGATGACGAAGATCCGGGCGACGATCTCGCGGGGCGCCCCGCCGGCCGCCTTCTCCACCTCCGCCACGGATGTGGCGACGTCCTCGGCGCTGAGCCAGTTGAGGATGGCGCCGTCGGCCTCCTTCCCGGCCAGGTGCAACATGCCGGGCCGCAGCGCCGCCAGGTAGACGGGCGGCAGCTGCTCGGGGATGCGGGCCAGGCGGAACCCCTTGACCTTGAACGTCTCGAACTCCTCGGTCACCTTCTCGCCGCTGAAGGCCATGCGCAGGAAGCGCAGCGTGTCGCGGATGCGCCGGTACTGGTTCTCGAAGGCCAGGCCGTTCCAGTCGGCCACGATCACCTGGGACGAGGCACCGAGCCCGCAGAAGAAGCGGCCCGGCGCGGCGTCGGCCATGGAGGCGAGGCTCTGGGCCAGGAGCGCCGGTCCCCGGGTGTAGGCGGGGGTGATGGCCACGCCGAGATTCAGCTCCGGCTCCCATGCGGCGGCCAGGGCGAGTGGCGTGAACCCGTCGGCGCCGTCGACCTCGGCCGACCACAGGTCGGTGTACCCCAGCTCCCGCAGCCGGGCGAACCACTCGCGGTGGGCATGGAGGGGGATCCCGTCGAAGGGGATCGTGATGCCCGGCCGGGCCGGCGGGACTCCGGGGGCCGGGCTCATCGCGTGGAGGCTCATGCGTTCGATGCTCGCGGCGCCGCGCACCATCGCACAGCATCCGCACCGGCACCATTCGGAGCGTCCTGGCCACTGCCACCGGCAGCGTCCCTGCCGCCGGATCCGACGGCACCGTCCGCCCCATTCGACCCGACCGACGCTGGATCGTGCTGGAACTCGGCGTCGTCGAAGGACAGCGCCAGCTCGGTCTTCTCCTCGTCGTCGCCGTGCGGCACGGGGACGCCCCAGCGCTCCATCCCCGCCTCCATGTGGCGGATCACCGTCTCGATCACCTCGACCCGCCCATTCCGCTTGCTCTCCGACGAGATCACGTCCCAGGGCGCCAACGGGCCGTTCGTCAACCGCAGCATGTCCGAGACCGCCTCGTCGTACTGCGGCCGCTTCTCCCGGTTGCGCCAGTCCTCGTCGGTCAGCTTCCACGCCTTGAGGGGATCGTCCCGGCGCCGTTCGAACCGGCGCAACTGCTCCTCGTCCGACATGTGCATCCAGAGCTTGATCACGACCATTCCCTCTTCGGCCAGGGAGTGCTCGAAGTCGGTGATCTCCTCGTAGGCGCGGCGCCACTGCACCTCGGTGGCGAAGTTCTCGACCCGCTCGACGAGCACGCGCCCGTACCAGCTGCGGTCGAAGATGGTCATGCCGCCCCACCCGGGCAGCGGCGGCCAGAACCGCCACAGGAAGTGGTGGCGCAACTCGTCGGGCGTCGGCGCGGCGAACGGGGCGACGTGCACGTGCCGGGGGTCGAGCGGCTCGACCAGCCGCTTGATGGCGCCACCCTTGCCGGCGGCGTCCCAGCCCTCGAAGACGATGCACACCGGAGGGCCGAGGACGCCGTTGTTGAGCTGACCGCCATTGATCAGCCGCAAGTGCAGCAGGCGGCGTTGCGCCTTACCGAGACGCTTGGCCTCCTCGTCCTTGGAGAGCTTCAGCGAGAGGTCGCAGTCCTCCAGCCGTGGATACGGCCGCTCGTCGCTGTCGGCCTTCGTAGAGCTGGCTGTGATGTCTCCGCTGGAGTCGTAGAGAGGCCCAGGGATCCGCCGTCTGAGGACCCGCTGTCAGAAGACCCGACCGTCAGAGGATCCGCCGTCATGGGAGCCGCTGTCGTGGCCGCCGTGATCGTGCTTGCTCACGTTGCCTGTTGTAGCCGATCCACCAGGCCGGCGGCGACCACATCGGATGCAGCGCCCGTGGCGCCCGGGGCGTGCGCCCGTCGCCCGCCGCCTCGACCACCCGCCGCACCAGCGCCGGCTCGCCGGCGATCACCACCAGCTCCTGGTTGGAGAGATGGCTCACCCGGCCCACCTTGCGCCCGGACGGGTCGAAGATGCCGATGCGGGCCCCGACGTAGCGAGCCGAGTCGAAGGCCAGCGTCGCCACCTCCCGCCGTGTCGCGGCAGCGCCGGCCGCCGTCCCCTGGATGGAGCACATCGCCTCGAGCTCCTCCAACCCCAGCCACGACTCGTTGTTGTAGGACAGCACGAGCAGGTCGCAGTCCACGGACTGCACGACCGACGCCAGCGCCGCCGGCATGGTGCGCTTCGAGTTGAAGGCGGAGTGCGTGGATGGGTCCCGGGCATCGAGCCGCTTGCGGGCCACGCCGTAGGCCTCGGGCGCGTCCCAGGCCACCAGCGTCTCCCACACGTGGTAGTTGGTGAAATACCGGTGCTGGTTGTACGGCGGATCCAGGTACGCCAGGTCGAAGTGCCCCAATCCCGAGCCGGATGCGGACGTCAGCGCCACCGCATCGCCCTGGATGGCGCGCCCCGGCCCGCGCAGCAGCTCGGGCACCCGCAGCTCCAGCGGCTTGGCCGAGCGCGGCGCCCACTGCTTCACGTACGCCATCTGCACGCCGGTGGTCGAGTCGACCCGGTCCGCCGCCTCGATGAGGGACGTCAACAGGAGGGGGAACAAGGGTGACCCCGCATACTCCGAGTCAATGGCGTCCCGCACGGCATCTATCCGAGCGGCGTTGTGCGGTTGGAAGAAGCGGGCCTCGATGGCTGAACGTCTCGGTGACGTAGCCGGGCTTGCCGGGGAGGCCGTTGAGGTGGGTGACCGCCGCCTCGCAGCGCGCCGGCATCGGTGGCGGCGGCGTCCGTCTCGATGTAGGTGCGGGCGAAGGTGTGCGCATAGCGGGCGCTGTCGACGGCGGTGACGTGCACGCCCTGGGCCTTGAAGGCCTGGGCGACGCGGGTGGTGCCGGTGAAGAGATCGAGCGCGGTGCGGGCGCCGGAGGCCTGGCAGATCCGGGCGAGGACCGGGACGAGGCGGCGCTTCGAGCCGAGGTACTTGATCATCGAGGGCTCGCTCACGGCGGACCACCCTACGATGGGCGGTCATGGTGCCTGGGGACCATCCAGAGAGTGCCGGGATGGGTCGCGGATTCGCACTGGGTGCGGTGGCATGCGCCCTACGAGGACCCGTCGTCGAACCTGTCGCAGCGGCTGCGGGCGGTGCAGTCGATGCTGCGGCGCGGCGCTCGACGAGATCCCGGGTGCCGGCATACCCATCCAGGGCCGATCCGGATCGTGAGCCTGTGTGCGGGCCAGGGGCGCGACGTGATCGACGTCGTGGCGACCCATCCAAGGGGTCGCGGAGGTCTCGGCGCTGCTGGTCGAGCTCGATCCGGCCCTCGTCGCCTTCGCCCGGGACCGTGCCGCCGCGGCCGGCCCTGGCGTGGCCGAGCGGATCCGGATCGTCGAGGGCGATGCGTCGCAGTCCCACTGGTACGCCGACGATGTGCCGGCCGACATCGTCCTGGTGTGCGGGGTGTTCGGGAACATCAGCCCGGCGGACATCACGCGCACCATCCAGGCGATGCCTGGATTCTGCGCTCCCGGGCGGCCACGTGATCTGGACCCGGCACCGGCGCCCGCCGGACCTCACGCCGGCCATCCGGGCCGACTTCGCCGCCGCCGGGTTCACCGAGCTGGGCTTCGAGGCCCCCGAGGGCACCGTCATGACGGTCGGCCACCACCGCCTGGATGGGGCGACGGCGCCATTCGACCCCGACCAGCAGCTCTTCGACTTCGTCGGCGACGGGTGGAACCCCGTATGACCGAAGGCGACCCGGAGGCAGCGCCGCCTCCGAAGCCGCCCGAGCTCGGTCTGAAGCCGCCGCCAGTGCCGTCGAAGCCGCGCCCGCCACCGCCTGCACCCCCTGGAGCTCGTTGCGATAGCGTGGCGCACCGCCAAGATGGAGCCGGCCCGCGTCATCGTGCCCGGGCTGGTCATCTTCGGCCTCGATGCGATCCAGGGCACCTTCTACACCGAGGTCGCCGTCGACCACCTCGGCGTCGGGTCCATCATCGGGGCGGTCCTCTTCGCCTCCTCCTCCCTGGGGCTGACCTTCTACGCCGGCATGCTCGAGCGCCTGGTCGGCTCCGTGGAGCGCGGCGAGCCCGCCCAGCCGGTACTCACGGTGCTGCGGACCCTGCCCTGGGGGCGCCTGCTGGTGGCCGAGGCCATCCTGGTCGTGATCAGTCGCGGTGGCCTCGGTGGCGCTGGTCGTGCCGGGCCTGATCGTGGGGACGGTCTTCGCCCTGGTCGGCCCGCTCATCAACCTGCTCGACTCCTCGGTGCCCCAGGCGTTCAAGCGCTCGCTGCAGCTGGTGTGGCCGCACTTCATGCTGGTCTTCGTCATCATCACCCTGCCGCTGGCGGTCGAGCACGAGGTCGTGGTCTTCGTCGCCGAGCTGATTCCCCACGAGCACATCTGGGCGGTCTTCCTCACGACCTTCATCCTCGGCGACCTCTTCGGCATGGCATTGGGCCTCATGGAGGTGACCCTGGCCGAGCGGCTCGTGACGGGAGCGCAGGGGCCCGGTCAGGGCCTACTGTCGGCGGACGTGGAGCTGCCGAGTCCGAAGCAGCCCGACCCAGGCCGGCACGATCCACGACACAGCCGACACAACCGACGCGCACCACCACACCGTACGCAACCCGACCAACGACACCGATCCAGACCCATCCGAGGAGGCCCACCATGGAAGAGACGATCCACGGAACGACGATGCCGGTGCTCGAGCTCTCGCTCGCCGACGGCGAGTCCATCGTGTCCGAAGCCGGCGAGTTCAGCTGGATGTCGGACGCCGTCCAAATGGCCACCAACACCGGCGGCGGCATGGGCGGCAAGGGCATCATGGGTGCGGTCAAGCGCGCCGTCGTCCGGCGCCAGCTTCATGATGACGACCTACACCGCCCAGGGCGGCGCCGGCTCCATCGCCTTCGCCTCGAAGTTCCCCGGGCACATCCTGCCGATCGACGTGGCGCCCGGGGAACGAGTTCATGGTGCACCGCCACGGCTTCATGGCGGCCACGCCGGGGATCGAGCTGTCCATGGGATTCCAGCAGTCGTTCCGCGGCGGCATCTTCGGCGGCGAGGGCTTCATCCTGCAGAAGGTCGGCGGCCAGGGCCGGGCGTTCATCGACCTCTCGGGCGAGGTGATCATCTACGACCTGGCGCCCGGCCAGACGATGCGGGTGCACCCCGGCCACGCCGGCCTCTTCCAGGCCTCGGTGACCTTCTCCGTGCAGAAGGTGCCCGGGCATGGCCAACCGCTACATGGGCTCGGACGGTCACCACTTCGCCGTGCTGACGGGCCCGGGCCGCATCTGGCTGCAGTCGATGCCGCTGCCGGTCCTCGCCGGCGTGATCGGCGAGTACATGCCCGACCGCGACGACCACGCACGACGTGGCGGCGGGGGCGGCCGGCGGCGTCTCGGCGGACTGATCAAGATACCTCGGCGACATCGCTGCAAGTAATCGCCGAATCCGTTCACGGGAGGTTCTCGGGGAGGTTGCTGCGGTCCGGCCGCCGGAATCGGTCCGGCAGGTGGACTCGGCGAGCCGCCCGGATGGGCCGGCGCCGTGACGCGCTAGGAGAGGTTGATGGCGTTGGGCGGGACGGTGAGCGTGACGCCCTTGCCGTAGTGGTTGAAGACGACCGTGCTCACGTCGCCCGGGGTGTCGTCGACGATCTTGTACACGAGGGCCGGGCCCTTGGCGGCGATGTACATGAGGCCCGTGCTCTTCTTGCCCTTGTTCGTGACCGTGTCCTTGACGACCACGACCTTGTGGCCGGCGAACGTGGTGGGGCGGCCGACGGTGAGCGGTGCCGTGTGGCCCTCGAAGGCCGCGACGACGAGGTCGGCCGCATCGAGGAACTGGTCGAAGGAGGTGAAGCGGGGGTCGACCGCCGAGAACTCGATCCACTTCCCGCCGTACGCCTTGGTCTGTGCCGCCGTGGCGTGGGTGGCCCAGAACTTGGTCGGGCGCGTTGAAGTAGAGGAGCGGTCCGACGCGCTCGATCTTGATGAGGTTGCCCTGTTGGACGAACTCGCCGCCGCCTTCGCCGTCTGCGTTGACGAGGAGCTCGAGGATTATCTGTGATTTGCCCTGGGTGATCTTGCCGGCGACCTGGACGCTGCCGAAGTGCTGCTCGGCGGCGACGGCTCTTGAGGACCCATTTGTCGGCGGTGGTGGCGCCGGGGGGAAGGTGGTGGCGGTGGTGGTGGTGGCGGTGGTCGTGGTGGTCGTGGCTGCGGCGGCGGCGCCGGCGGGTGCCGTGGACCCAATCCAGAGAGTCGCGGCGACGAGGGCGGCGAGGGCGGCGAGGGCGAGCGAGGGGGAGCGCCGCGGTGATCAGCGGGCGATGCGGGTGGTGCGGCGGGGGCGGGATCCATCCACAGCACGGGAACCAGGTGCCGTCGGGAAAATGGCGGTTCGGGCCCGTGCCATGAGTCTCGGTTCGGCAACGGGCGCGCTGACACCGGGGATGCAGCTACAGATGTTGTGAATCCGTTGATTTTGCCTCAGGTGGGCGGCGGCGCGTCGGATTGGTCGGGTCGGGTCAGGCTTGCGTCGGATTCGTCGGCTTGGTCGGGCTGGTTCCACTCGATCCAGCCGGCGCCGGTGCGGCCGTCGTCGGTCCGGCAGCGCACCATGGCCCGGGGGAACCGGCTGGTGCGGCCGTCGTCGTTGCGCAGGAGCACGGGCCCGAAGGCGACCGGCGTCACATCCAGGCCGATCTGCATCGGGCGGAGCCGGCTTCGGGGTTCGGGTCGCGGCGGCGATCTCGATGCGGGCCCTGGATGGGAACCCGTGCGGCCCCGACGTCCTCGGTCACCGACAGCGCCGTGGCCGGGAGCACCAGCCCGTGCCCGGGCTGCTGGATATATCCGAAGAAGACCGGGATGCCGATGTTCATGCGGATGTCGGCCAGGTGGACCCGGGTGCCGTCGTCGAGGCGCATGGAGCACCAGCACCATCCAAAGGCCCACCAGTCCCGCACGCCCCACGAGTGGTCGCGCTGGCCCTGCCCGTCGACCGTGAACGTCTCGCCGTCGACGGTGACCGTGCCCGAGACGAGGCACGGGATCTCGTAGCGCGTCGTCAGGTCGTAGTGGTAGGGGACGCCGTCGGTCGTCCACGTGAGGTCGAGGTCGAGCCGGGCGGGGGTGCCGCGTCTGCTCGCCGTGGGCGTAGACGTCCTCGGGCGGGTCGATGATGCGGGCCGGGGCGCTGGCGGCGAGGCGGAACTCCTCGAGCGGGCGGCGCAGGTCGATCTCGATCCGCTGGTCGGCGTGCGTCGGGGCCGATGGACCTCGGAGACGAGGCCGTCGCCGGGCGGGACCGGCGCCGCGTAGTCGACCGAGCAGACGCCGGGGCGGTCGGGCCAGACGATCCAGGTCGTCCACCAGGCCACCTGGCGGTTGGGATAGAGGCCGAGCCGGAGCCAGCCGCCCATGGAGCCGTCGGCGCGGACGAAGTCGCAGTAATAGGACTCGTTCCACAGGTCCTCGCCGTCGGGCGTGTGCCGGGCTTCGTCGTCTGGCAGGACGACGTGGTCCGCCGTCACCGGTCCGGTCCCGGATGCATGGCGGAGGCCCCCGCAGGGCCGGGCACCTCGACGATGGGATCGTCGCGGTCGTCGAACTCGGTGCGGAGGGCCTTGGACATCACGGCGTGTTGGAAATACAGCGTCGTGATGTAGGTGAGCTCGAGGATGGCGACCTCGTCGAGGTGGCGGCGCAGCTCGGCGAAGAGCTCGTCGGGGACGCGGCCGTGGTCGTAGACGAGGCAGTCGGTGTAGGCGAGGACGGCCCGCTCGGCGGCGTTGTAGGTGCCCTCGGGGGCCACGCTCCAGGCCGGGATGTGCGTGATCTGCTCCTCGGGCATGCCGAGCTCGCGCATGGACTTGGCGTGCTGGCTGAAGACGAACTGGCTGGCCGGCGGCGTAGCCGGCGCGGATCTGGCCGAGCTCGCGCAGCTTGGGGTCGAGGGTGCGTGTCGGGCGACTGGTACAGGCCGAACCCCTTGACGCAGTGGTCGAGGATGTCGGGGCTGTTGGCGAACACGGTCCACCAGTCGCCCGTCGTGCCATCCCAGCGGCCCGGCTCGGCGACGGGGTCGCGGCCCTCGAAGAGCCACTCGTACATGGTGGTGACGATGGGCGCGGTGGCTTCGTCCTTGGGGACCTGGCGGAGGCGGGGCATGTTCTGGATTGGGCGAGGGTCGGGTCGTGGATCGGCGGTGCGGTCCGGGGCGGTCGGACGGGTCGGCTGGGCGGCGCGGCGCCGGCAGCTCGGGCTCGGCGGCCAGGTCGGCATCCTTGGCCTTCGCCGGGCCTTGGCCGGGGCGTGGGAGACGTCGGATGGGGTGAACGCGCGCATCCAGCAGGCGAACTCGAGCAGGATCCCGTCGGGATCCTGGAAGTAGATGCTGCGCACGAAGACGCCCGGGTGCATGTCGTCGCTGATGCCCCATTCGGAGTCGTCGTGATTGGCGATCTCGGTGCAGTCGACGCCGGCGGCGACGAGACGGTCGCGGTACTCCTCGATCTTCTCCGGCGCCACGTCGAAGGCGACGTGGTTCATGGAGCCGATGGCGCTCGTGAGGTCGCCCTGGTCGGGCCGGGCCGCCGGCGCGCTGATGCCCGGCACGCCGTCGGGCGCGTCGGGGAACCAGAAGAAGGCGAGGCAGTCCCCGCCGCCGCAGTCGAAGAAGAAGTGCTGCCCCATGCCCGGCCGGCAGCTCGATCGTCTTGACCAGCGGCATGCCGAGCACGTTGGTGTAGAAGTCGACCGTCCGCTCCATGTCGCGGCACACCAGGGCGAGATGGTTGATGCCCCGCAACTCGAATCCGCCCGTGTCTGCCTGTCCATGTGCCTGCCCTCCCTCGCGCTGCGCTGCCGCTCAGCCATGTGCGTGTCGCCGATCCGTTCGTGCCGCCGTCCGGGCGGCGCCGCCCAGGATAGGCCGCAATCCTGCCGGAGCCTCAGGCCGTATGACCCTCGGGCAATCGAAACCACGAAGGGACGACTCGACATGGCGGCAGCGGGGACGGCACGGGACGGAGACGAAGATCCAGGTGGCTGGAAGGCGGGGAGAGTCCCGGCACGCGGGGCCCGACGTGTCTGGGGTCAGGCCGTTGCCGGGGCTCTCTCCGCCGCTGGGCTGGCCGCCGCGGCCCTCTCCCTCGCCCTGGTCCTGGCGGCACCGGCCGGGTCCGCCGGAGCGACGACCACCACGGCCAAGACCGTCAAGGTCTCGACCGCCAAGGTGGCCGACGTCGGGACCGTGCTCACCACCGCCTCGGGCCTGACGCTGTACCGCTTCACCGAGGACTCGCCGGGCATCTCGAAGTGCACCGGCGCCTGCGCCAAGATCTGGCCGCCGCTTCTCGCCGCGAAGGGTGCGCACGTCTCGGGACCGCACGGCGTGAAGGGCCTGTCGCTGATGAACGTCGGCAACGGCCACTGGCAGGTCGCCTTCCACAAGCTCCCGCTGTACCGCTTCGAGGGTGACAAGAAGAAGGGTCAGGCGCACGGGCAGAACGTGGCGAGGGCGTGGTTCGCCGTGTTGAAGAGCGGCATCCCGGCCGCCGCGACCGCCGGTGCCCGCCGCCGCGACGTCGACCACGGCGCCGGGCGCCGCCGACGACGCAGCCGACGACGTCGACGACGGCAAGGTCGCACTCGAGCCGCAGGACTCGAACTCAGGGTCGAACTCGACCGCACCCACCCAGCCGCCGGCCACGCAGGCGACGCCGCCGCCGACATCACCGCCGACGACGCCACCCACCTCACCGCCGCCCGACCACGACCACGACCACCGCTCCCCGCAGCGGAGGGGCCGGGTTCTAGGGACATCTAGGGACCCGGCGTGTGCGGCTGCGCACAGAGCGCGGCGAGTACCGTGCCGGCCGTGGGGTGTCGCTGGGCGCCGGGCCGCGTCAGGTGGCCGCGATGCCGACCATGGGCGCGTTGAGGTGACGGCCCCCCATTGAGCCGTAGAACTGGGCGTGGCCGAAGGTGAAGATGCCGCCGTCGGCGCCCTGGAGCCAGTAGCCGGTGGCGTCGCTGTTGGCGGCCATCCCGACGACGGGCGCGTTCAGGGTGGTGCCGACCATGGAGCCGTAGGGCGCCGCGTCGCCGAAGTCGGCCACGTTGCCGTTCGCGCTGGCCAGCCAGTAGCCGTTCGAGCTCTGCGTGCCCGCCATGCCGGTGATGCGGTAGCCGCCCGGTGCGTAGGGGGCTGGCCCTCGTTCGGGGCGTCGCCGAAGTTGAAGACCTGGCCGTTGGCGTCGACGAGCCAGTAGCCGCCGCCGAGGAAGCTCGGTGCGGCGGCGGTGACGGGTAGCCCAGGTTGTCGCTCGCGGTGGAGCCGTAGAACTTGGCGTCGCCGAACGCGAACACGCCGCCGTCGCTGGCGATCAACCAGTAGCCCCCGCCGTCGAGGGTGGGGATCATGCCGATGATCGGTTTGTTGAGCGTGATGCTGCCCGTCGAGCCGTAGAACTGCGCGTCGCCGTAGGCGAACACGCCGCCGTCGCTGGCCACGAGCCAGTAGCCGTTGCCGTCGGGCGTCGCCGCCATGCCGACCACGGGCTTGTTGAGGTGCATGGAGCCGGTCGAGCCGTAGAACTGGGCGGCGCCGAAGCTGAAGATGCCGCCGTCGGAGCCGACTTGCCAGTATCCAGGCGCCGGCTTCGCCGCCATGCGGGCAGACGGGCTGGCCGCGGCTGCCGCGTCGGGGTTGGCCGGCGAGAGCCAGGCACGGGCGGATCGCTGCTGTTGGGCTCGAAGCTGAGGTCGGCCAGGTACATGGGGCGGAAGCCGCAGGCGAGGTAGCCGATCGTCGACCCCTGCCAGGCGGCGAAGGCCATGACGAGTTGGGGGGAGGCAGTGCCCACGCGGGCAGGTCGTAGACGTCGGGGCCGCCGGGGCCGGACATGCCCGAGGACGTGGTGAGCAGCGGTGCGGACGTCGACTGGTCGGTGCAGGCGGCGGCGGGACCGGAGGGGCAGCTGGCCCAGCCGATGGCATAGGTGGACGCGCCCTCGTCGCTGCCGGAATAGAAGAGGGTGTAGTTGTCCGTCGTCGTGTTGCCCGACGTCGTCGAGGTCTCGACCATGTCGGGACCCTCGATGATGCCGCTCTGCCACGCCGCGTCGTCGTTCAGGAGCTGCGTCGGTTGGGCGCTGCCCGTGAGCATGAAGTCGGACCTGAGCGGGACGGACCAGAGGAGTGGTCGGCACGGGAGGGTTCATGTGATTGCCGTCGTTCTTCCAGATCAGCCAGTTGTTCCCGGACGAGTCCGTGAAGATGTCCGGGTCGATGCTGCCGCCGAAGTCACCGGTGCTGTCGACCGTCGGGTCGCTGTAGCCGACCCCGTTCTGGCAGACCATGGGTTGCGTGGAGGTGTCCGTGTAGGGGCCCTCGGGGAGGAGGACGTCGCCACGCCGATGCACTGGTCGCCGGTCTGGATCTCCGTCGCCGTGTAGTACATGACGAAGTCGTTGTCCGCGTCGTTGCGCACGACACTGGGCGCCCACGTGTTCCCGGCTTGGCCCACGAGCCGACCGTGGGCAGCGCATCGACACCGCTCTGCTGGCTCCAATCGACCCCGTTGCTCGAGGTGGAGACCTGGATGTTGATCGGTCTGGCTGGGCGTCGCGAAGTTCTGGGTGGCGAAGCCGTAGTAGATGCCGCGCCACTGCAGGATGCTCGGGTCGGGAAGTCGCCGGCGTGCACGGGCGACCAGTTGGCGGCGCCGGCCGGGGTGCGGCCGCGAGCGCGACCGACGCCACGGCGCCGGCGAGCACGACGAGCGCGGCGAGGGATGCCAGCAAGGTGCGCAGCCCGGCGCAGAGATGTCGTCGCATGTGCAGCGGTGAGAAGGTCACCGTCCTCCCTGTCGGATCGTGATCGCCGTTCCCAACCGATTCCGTGCGAGGCGCGGGCACCAATGGTACAGAGTGGACTCGCCGTTGACAGGCCGGAACGGGCGTTTACGGGAAGTTCATGTTGTGGGCTCGCTGTGCCTGTGCGGGGGTGCGCAGGCATCGTGCTGCCCATCCGTGCCCGTCCCGTGCCCGTCGCCGTGCCCATCCCTGCCGTCCGACCCCCACGCCCTTACCCCATAGGTTCCTCCGCAGAAGCAGGGGCGACGGGAAACGCACAAAAACATCCACACACAAGAGAGAGACGCATGCGCACCGGATTCGGTTGCGCCTGTGGGCGATCTGTAACGAGATTGAGACAAGGATGACAATGACCGAGCAGCGCAAGCCCGTCGTCGACGCCGGATTCAAGCTCTTGAACCTCACCCACAAGGCGGTGCTGCGGCTGACCGGCGGCCGTTGGCCCAACGATCTCTTCGGCATGCCGGGCGTGGAGCTGCAGACGATCGGCCGCAAGTCGGGTGAGCCCCGCACCGTCATGCTCACCTCACCCATCCACGACGAGAGCCGGGTGGTGCTGATCGCCTCGAAGGGCGGCGACACCCGCGACCCGCAGTGGTACCGCAACCTGAGCGCCAACCCCGACGTGCAGATCACCATGGAGGGCGAGACCCGCGCCATGCGGGCCCGGACGGCGTCGCCGGAGGAGAAGGCGGCCCTGTGGCCGGACATCGTCGCCGTCTACAAGGGCTACGACAGCTACCAGAAGAAGGCCGGCCGGGACATCCCGGTCGTGATCTGCGAGCCGCGCCCGGCCTGACCGGCGGCCCTGACCAGCGGCGCCGCAGCGTGGCCGCCCGAAGGTGGCGGTACGATGCGCCCGATGTCAATGGAGCCCGCCGGCTCACCAGGTGGATCGATCGAAGGCACAGGCGACGGCGCCACGGGCGCGGGCTTGGACGCCTCGTGGGCATCGGGGGCATCGGGGGCATCGGACAGTGACGCCGGCGGCGGTGCGGAGGGCGCCTCCTTCGACCTGAGCATGGCCGTCTCGCAGCTGGCGTCGAACAGCACCGACCTGCGCATCATGCTCAAGCTGCTGGTGGCCCAGCTCTCCGAGGCGCTCGGTAACCGGATCACGGTCGAGCGGGCGGGACGCTTCCGCAAGTCCGACGAGATCAAGTCGGTGCGCGATCAGCCTGGGCGACGACACCCTCGAGGCGCTCGTCGAGGGGGGCACCGTGCGCTGCAGCATCGGGCACTCCTCGGGCGGCATCCGGATCCGCAGCGAGCAGGTCGGCATGGACGCCTGGCTCACCCGGTTGCTGACCACCCTGCAGTCGGAGGCGGCGAACAGCGAGCAGACCCGTCTCGCGCTGGAGAACATCGTGATCGGAGACCAATCGTGACCGAGGAAGCGCCGCAGCCAGGAGGAGGGGCGGAGGCGGCCCAAGTGGCGGCCGCGGCCCCGGCCCCACCCCCACCCGTACCCCGCGACCTCCCCAAGGACGCCGCGCACCGGCTCGAGGAGCTGGAGCACGGCCTCTTCACCTCGGACCTCTCGGTCAACGAGTTCCTCTTGGTCAAGGAGGCCGGCTTCCATCCGCTGGGGTTCGTGATGGGCTCGTCGATCTACCACATCGGCATTCAGACCCGGAAGTGGGGGCAGAGCCAGGAGCTGACCAAGCTGACCGAGGCGATGTACACCGCCCGTGAGCTCGCCATGAACCGCATGGAGGAGGAGGCCCAGGAGCTCGGGGCCGACGGCGTCGTCGGCGTCCGCCTCGACGTCAACTACTACGAGTGGGGCAACGACTCGGCCGAGTTCATCGCCTTCGGCACGGCGGTCAAGGCCGAGGACGGGACCTCGTACCGCAACGTCCAGGGCAAGCCCTTCACGTCGGACCTCTCGGGGCAGGACTTCTGGACCCTCATGCAGACCGGGCACGTGCCCCAGGGCCTCGTCATGGGGACGTGCGTCTTCCACATCGCGCACCGCAAGCTCACCCAGGCCCTCGGCTCCATGGGCCAGAACGTCGAGCTGCCCAACTTCACCCAGGCGCTCTACGAGGCCCGGGAGCTGGCCATGACGCGCATGCAGGACGAGGCGACCCAGCTGCAGGCGAGCGGCATCGTGGGCGTGCGCCTGGAGGAGAAGTCGCACCAGTGGGGCTCGCACACCATTGAGTTCCTGGCGCTCGGCACGGCGGTCACCAAGCGCAGCGGCGAGGTCACCCTGCCCAAGCCGACCACCATCATCTCGCTCGACAACTGATGAGCGACATCGCGGGCGCTGGCTCGTCCGACCCATTCGACGCGGCGGGCGCGGCCGGCACTCCGGGCGGCCCCCAGGGCGACCTCCCCGAGGCGGCGGTCCGCCGCCTGGAGTCCTCCACGTTCTCCTCGGGCCTGAGCGTGCCCGACTTCGCGGCCTGCCTCGACCTCGGCCTGGAACCGGTCGCCCTGGTGCAGGGCTTCTGCGTCATGCAGTGGGGCTGGTACGGGCCGGGCTCGGGCTACGGGCGCGGCATGTCGCCCTACATGGGCGGCCAGCAGACGCCGGGCTCGTACTCGGAGACCTACCGCTGCCCGCACGGCTTCGTCTCGAACGAGCACCGCTCCTGGGGCCAGAACCTCGAGCAGCCCTGGGTGGAGGAGGCCTGGACCCAGGGCTACCACACGGCCTACGGCCGCATGCTCGAGGAGGCCGGCACGCTCGGCGCCCACGGGGTGATCGGCGTGCTGGACAACGTCTCCAACGTGGCCGACACCGGGACGACCGAGTTCCACTTCCTCGGCACGGCGGTGAAGGTGGAGGGCGGCCCGCCGCCCGCCGGCGGGGTGCCGTGGAGCACCTACCTGGCGGGGCAGCGCCTGACCAAGTCGATAGAGGCGGGGTTCATGCCGGTGGCGGTCGTGGCGGCCCTGGCCTCGGTCCGGGTGTGGGCCTACTGCATGACCGAGTACTACATGGACGGCGCCATGGGCGGCTGGGGCACCAACATGGGACCGGCCCTGGTGGAGCAGGTGAGCAAGGCGCACATGGCGTCGCGGCAGCTGGCCCGCAAGCACGTGCGCCAGCAGCTGGCCGGCGACGAGCTGCACGGGGCGACGATCGACGTCGTCACCCGCGAGCTCTCCGCGGGCGACGAGGTCATCGACTGCACGCTGCGCGGCAACCGGATGCGGCGCTTCAAGGACTTCGACCCGGTGGCGCTGCCGAGGCCCACGGTGCGGCTGGCATGAGCCGACGCCGTCCCCGACGCCCAGGACGTCCGGGCCGAGATGCTCAAGGGCGCCCAGTCCCTGGCCACACCGGCGCCCCCATCCAAAGAGCGCGGCATCACCTCGGACCTCTCCGTCGACGAGGCGCTCCTGCTGCACGCCGCCGGGTGGGAGCCGCTCGACCTCGTGGTCGGCGTCGCCGTCGTGTCGGTCCCGGTCGGGGTGTGGAACTGGGGGAGGGGCTCCATCTCGCTGGCCTCGGACGCCCACAACGCCGCCGTGGATCAGGCCGCCCGCCTGCTGCGCGGGGAGTGCGGCAAGGTGCACGGCCACGGTGTGGTCGGCGTGCGGGTCGAGGTCTCGGTGCGAGACGCACCACATCGACGTCGAGCTCGTGGGCACCGCCGTGCGGCCGATGGCCGGCCAGGCCGGCAAGGACGGCCGGGGCACCGACGCCGCGCTGGCCATGCCCTTCGTGTCCGACCTGTCGGCCCGTGACTTCACGCTGCTCCAGCGCGCCGGCTGGATGCCCGTCGGGCTCGCCTTCGGCGCCAGCTTCGTCTACGCCCCGCGGCGCAGCGCCGGCACGGCCATGAAGCAGACGAGGCAGAACGTGGAGCTGACCAACTACACCGAGGCCATGTACTCGGCCCGGGAGTCGGCCATGGAGAAGATGCAGCACTCCGCCCTGGAGGTCGGTGGTCAGGGCGTGGTCCAGGTCAAGGTCACCGAGGGACCGATGAGCTTCGCCCGCCACGCCATCGGGTTCACGGCCTGGGGCACGGCGGTCAAGCTCGTGGCCGAGGCGCACCAGTTCGTCCAGCCCGAAATGGTCCTCCCGCTCGACGACGCGGTGGTCACCTTCGACGCGGAGAGCCTGCGCAGCAGCAGCCAAGGAAAGGGACGGAGGACGAGAGCCGATGAGCGAGCGGGACTGGGATGCCTGGGCGCGCACGTTCGAGTCGATCGACGGGCCGGACGACTTCGCCGCGCTCTTCGCCCCCGGCGGTCGCTTCTGTGACCCGGTGACCCCGTGGACCACGGACCTGCACAAGGTGGCCCGGGACACCGACGCCATCTTCCCGGACTGGAACCAGCGGGTGGACCGCATCCGCGGCGGGGACGACTGGGCCGTCTTCGAGTGGACGGGGACGGCGACCTTCCATCCGGGCGAGGGCAAGGCCGGCGTGCCCATCTCCATGACGGGTGCCACCGTGATCGACGTCGACGCCGACGGCAAGGTCACCGCCTGGCGGGACTACCTCGACACGAACGAGCCGACCCAGCAGATCACGAAGGGGCTCGAGCGGGCCATCGAAGGCGGCTGAGGCCCGGCCTGCGTCTCAGCCTCCGCTCGGGACGGCGCGGTCCTGCTGCAACTCAATGGTGTTCCCGGCCGGGTCGTTGATCCAGATCTGCACCGTGCCCGCCCCCTGGACGGCCCGCTGGAACGGGATCTCCTTGTCATTCAGCTCGGCGATGGCCTGGTCGAGATCCTCGACGGTGACGCAGAAGTGGTTCCCGGTCGAGTCGATGTCGGTCCCCCGGGGTGGAGCGCCGACGACGTGCAGCTCCTGGCCGGAGACGTTGAACCAGTGGCCCGGGACGCCCGGGATCTCGGGGCGCTCCTTCGACTCGAGCCCGAACAGGCCGGCATAGAACGACACCATGTCGGTCGAGCGCGGCGTCGTGGTGGTTGACCGACACGTGATGAAACCCTGTGACCTTCACTGCTGCCCTCCAGAGCGCCGTCCATCCCGATCCACTCGGTTGCGCACGAAACCGTAACGCGGATAGCCGTGCCGTCTCCGTGACTCCGGAGGGGCGAGTGGCTCAGGCCCGCAGGACCTCAGCCTCCTCGGCCGAATCGGCCACCTCCTGCACGTGCGCCATGCGGATGTCGCGCTGCTCGTCGAGATCCTGGGCCGCCTTCTCGTCGCCGGCCATCTCGGCGTCGATGTCGGCGTCGGCCCAGCCGATCACGCCCATCTCCGTGAAGGCCTGTCGCAGCTTGGGGCCCCACAGGCCGATGTCACGCAGGATGGGCACGATCCGCATGAACAAGAAGTTCCGGAACTCCCGCAGCGTCTCGCTGTTCTCGACGTAGATGCCGATCTCGGGCGGCAGCTCGAGGCGCTCCCATACCTCCTCGCCCAGGAAGCGGTCCCGCATCAGGTAACAGGCCTCGATGCAGAAGTCCTCCCGCTCGGCGCGCTCGGCCTCGCTCAGCTGCGGGTAGTAGTCGCGCAGCGCCAGGCGCCCGAACATGACGTGGCGCGCCTCGTCCTGCATCACGTATGCGTTCAATGCCTTGGCCAACGGGTTCTGGGCGTTGTTGCGGATGACGCCGAAGGCGGCCAGCGCCAGCCCCTCGACCAGCACCTGCATGCCGAGATACGTCATGTCCCACCGGCTGTCGGAGATGACGTCGTCGAGCAGCGCCTTGAGGTACGGGTTCAGCGGATACACCAGCTGCACCTTCTCGTGCAGGTAGCGGCTGTACACCTCGACGTGGCGCGCCTCGTCGATGACCTGCGTGGCCGCGTAGAACTTGGAGTCGATGTCGGGAACCGTCTGCACGATCTTGGCCGTGCAGATCAGCGCACCCTGCTCGCCGTGCATGAACTGGCTGAAGCGCCAGGCTTCGACGTGCCGACGCAACTCGCCGCGACGCTTCTCGTCCATGTCGTCCCACCACGGCGTGCCGAAGATCGGCATGATCTCGTCGGGCATGCCGACGGGATTGCGTCAGGTCGACGTCCGTGCTCCAGTCCAGGCGGTCGCTGCCGATCCACTGGCGCCGGGTGCCCTTGTCGTAGAGGCGCAGCAACTGGTCCCGCCCGCCCGTGTAGTTGAAGTCGAACATGGTGGTCGACGGCGACTCGATGCCCCACTTCGGGTCGAAGGCGAAGTCCGAGTCGGTGGTTGACGGGCTCGTGGTCATGAGGCCCCCTTTGGGTCACATCCGACTGCAGTGCACATCCGACTGCAGCTGGTGGCGGGTTGTTCCACCCGCGACGCTACCCCGTGGCGTGCCCGGAGTCATGCTGGTGCGGCCGCTCCGCTGCGACCGGGCAGACCGGATGCCCGGAGCTGAGCCGCTTTCGCCCCACCGAAGTCGAACTCGCCGAGGCCGAACTCGGGAAGTCGAACCAGGGGTCGAATAGCGGAAGTCGAACTAGCGGAAGTCGAAGGCGACCTTGATGGCGCCGCTCTCCTCCTGGTTCGCCAGCGCCGTGAAGGCCTCGATCCAGTCCTGCAGCCGGAAGGTGTGGGTCAGCATGCCCGTCATGTCGATCCGACCCTCGGAAGCCAGGCGCAGGTACTGCGCGATGCCGTGCATGCGCACCCCGTCGACCTCCTCGACCCCGAAGGCATTGGAGCCGACCCACGAGATCTCCTTGAAGTACAAGCGGGGACCACTCCCAGCGCTCGGGCGCGTGCACGCCGCTCTTGACCATGGTGCCGCGTTGCTTCAGGAGCCGGACGCCGATCTCCGCCGTCTGCGCCGTGCCGACGGTGTCGTAGACGACGTCGAAGCCGCCGGGGTGCGCCATGGGAAGCGTGGCGCCCTCGAACTTGTTGAGCACGCCGCCCGACCACGCCGCCGCCTCCTCGAGCAGTTGCTCGACGGGGAAGGGGTCCACCACCGTGGCACCGAGCTTGCGGGCCAGGGCCGCCTGCGCGGGCCAACGGGCGACCACCATGACCTCGACGTCGGGGTAGAGCGCCTTGAGGATCGCCACCGCCGTGCTGCCCAGCGCGCCGGCTCCGTAGACGAGGACCTTGCCGCCGGGCGGCGGCGGGTGCCGCGTCACCGAGTGGAGCGACACGGCGAAGGGGTCCCCGAGCACGGCCACCTCGTCGCTCAGATCGTCCGGGACAGGGATGAGCATCGACTCGTGGGCCGGCAGGTAATCGGCGAAGCCACCGGGGGCGTCCTTCGACGTGCCGGTGTGGATGCCCGCCGCGATGGGACCCTGGGTGAAATGCCAACACAGGCTGTAGTCACCGTCCTGACACGACGGGCAGGGAGGATCGATGCCTCGCGGGCCACAGGAGAGCCAGGGGTTCAGGACGACACGTTGGCCTACCTCAATGGTGGTGACGGCCGGGCCCACCTCGACGACGTCGGCCACAACCTCGTGCCCGAAAACGGTCGGGAAGGTGAAGAACCCGTTCAGCGCGCCGTCATCGCCGAAGTCGTCTCCGAAGTCCATGAAGACCATCTTGGCGTCGGAGCCGCAGATGCCGGTCAGCCGCGTCTTGGCGACACACCAGTCGTCGCGCAGCAGCTTCGGCTGCTCCAGCTCCTCGAGGCGCATCGGCGTCCGGGACAGCCCGGCCATCAAGCTGTTGGACCCATCCGGTGGCGTCCAGCGCTCGCTGCGCACACCGTAGAGAAGACCTTGCATTCGCTTGCTCCTCGCTCTGTTGGATCGGCTCGAGGTTGCCCGGGCTACGTGAACAGCGCGCCGAGGTGGAGCTGTCCCATGAGGATGGCAGGGCCGACCACGCCATTGTTGTTGTCGTTGTTGCTGAGCGCGACGCTGAGCGTGATTTCGAGCACGAGGATCGCGACCCAGGCGAACCCGACGATGATGCCGGCGAGGGCCATGCCGCTCCCTTTTTGCTGGCCGTTCGAGTTCCTGATCTGCGAGCGGGCGATGAAGCCGAAGATGATCCCGAGGATGGCCGGGATCAAGAACAAGAACCCGCCGATCCCACAGACCAGCGCGGCGATCGCCAACCCATTCGTCTTCTGCGGCACGGGCTGGCCGTAGGGCGCGTAGGGGCTCGCGGCGCCGTAGCCGGCATAGCCCGGCGGGACGCTGCCGCCGTAGGGTGCGGGGCCGGCGGCGGGGGGTCCTTGCGGCTGGGAGGTGGGCCAGGCCGGAACAGCGGGCTGCGCCGGGTAGGCCGTCTGTGCGGGATACGCCGGTTGCCCGGGAGAGGCCGGCGGCGAAGTTTGGGCTGCCGGTCCGGCCGGAGCCTGGGAGGGCGGGCCGGTCCAGAGCTCAGGCGGGTACCACTTGCCGTCGGAGGCCATCCACCATCCGGAACCCTGTGAGGTGTCGCTCATGTCGTGACCCATTCGTCCGCGCCCGAGTGCCGCCAGGAGCATACGGGTCCGAGAACCCGCGGGCGTGCTTCACGGGACGCACTGCGTCACGAGACGTACGGGCAGTGCCGGCAGCCTGACTCGCAGCAGTGGCCGCGTCGATCGAGATAGGCCGCCGTGAGGACGGTGAACCCCGAGCCTGGGTCCACATAGGTGTCCGCACCGGCGGCCAGGGCGGCGGCGTGCCGGCGGATGATCTCCGGGAAGGCGGCATCGTCCGGCGACAGCCGGTCGGGATGCGGCTCCGTGAGGGGCCGATCAGCCAGGTTTCGCAAGGGGGGGCCGACGAATCGGCCGCTTCCACCTCGTTGCGTGGCTCGCCCATTGGACCTGGGCGGCAAAAGGCCGGTCCCGGTGAGGGGACCGGCCTTGCTCGCTACCTTCTCGCGGCCTTCTTGGCAGGGCCCGCCTGACGGCCTTCTTGGCGGGCGCGCGCTTGGCAGGAGCCTTGCGTGCCGTGGCGGCCCTGCGGGCCGGTGCCTTCTTGGCGGCAGCCCGGGCCGGAGCCTTCTTGGCGGCCACCGGAGCGGCGGACTTGCCGGCGGCGGCAACAGCGGCGTCGCTGGTCGGGTACGCGCCCTTCACCAGCTTGGGTGCCGTGGCCGGGGCCAGGACGGCGTCCTTGAACGCCTTCACCGGCGTGATGCGCGCCTTCTTGGAAGCCTTGATCCGGATGGCCTCACCGGTCGCCGGGTTGCGACCCATGCGCGCGGCTCGGTTCACCTTGACGAACTTGGCGAAGCCGGGAATGGAAACCGGCTCACCCTTCGAAACCACGGCGGTGACGACATCGGTGAATCCGTCGATGACGGAAACAACGGTCTTCAGCTCGACGTCGGCCTGGACCGCGACTGCTTTTGCTAGTTCTCTCTTGTTCATGGCGACCATTGTGGCCGACGCGCGCCCATCAATGCACATCTTTCCGGGCACGAATGCAGATATTTGTGCTCACAATTGCTCGAAGAGCACCCGAAAGCGCGGTTCCGAGGGCAGTCACGGCATGCAACGGGTGACTGAACCGCGTCGTCCGCCCCATTTAGTGCATCCATTGCCCCCAGTACGGAAGCGCGTCTTCTCGCTTCTCCATGAGGATGATCACTGTCCCCCACGGGTCACGGCACCAGGTCGTCCGCAGCCCCGCCACGTCGGCAATTCCAGTGGTGAGGAACTCCACCCCGCGGCCCTCGAGCGTCGCTCGCGTCGCGTCGATGTCGTCGCACAGCAGGCCGACGTGGGTGATCCCGACTCTGGTGACGGCCGGACGTCCCGGCTGCGGCGGAGCGACGTCGGCCGCCGGATACTCGATCAGCTCAATGACGCGGTCGTCTTTCCCGAAGCCCACGATGGCCGCGTGGACGACCACGGGTGAGGGGACGAGCTCACCCATATCGTGCTCAATCTGCGCACCCTCCATTCGATAGGGAGGCGACAGCAGCTGGAGGCCGAGTACCTCGGAGTACCAGCGGGTGGCCGCCTCGACGTCGGGCACGCAGACGGCGGAATGGGCGAATCCGGTCAGCACCGGATCAGCTCCCGATCAGCAGGAATCAGCACGGAGGCAGCGCGAAAACGCTCAGCTCCAGCGGGCCAGCTCGTGCTGGAAGCGCTTGCTCAACTGGCGGAAGTGGACCCGGCTGCGGCGGTTGACCTTGCGCAGGACGATCACGCCCACGAAGACCAGCGGCGCAAGGAAGCCTGAGAGTGCGCTGATGGCGATGACGCGCGTGTGGTCCGAATTGCCCCCGGTTCGCTTCACGCCACTAGTCGTACACCCTGGAAATGCGTGCGCACCAGTCCATTTCGCACTAGGAAGGAGCAAATGAGGGGTCGCAAATGAGCGATACTGAACCCCAGATGCAGCCCGATGACGCAGGCAAGCCCGATTCCGGGTCGGAAGGAAGTCCTGCAACGTCGTCGCAGCCGGCCGGGATCGCGCAGATCAAGACGGCCAAGGCGCGCCGCGGGCACCTGCCGCGCCGCATCTCGGCATGGGTGCTCGTCGTGCTGGCGTGCATCCTCATTCCGATATCGGTGATTTCGGTGTGGGCGATCCGCACGGTGACGAACACCGATCAGTACGTCGAGACCATGGCGCCGCTGGCGCGCAACCAGGTCATCATCGACGGCCTGGCGACGAAGGCGACCGACGCGCTCTTCTCGACCAACGCCGTGAAGAACAGGGTCACCGCGGCGCTCCCGAAGGCGGCGAAGCCCCTCGTGGTGCCCGTGGTGAACGAGGTGAAGTCCTACGTCCACGGCCTGGCGCTCAAGTTCTTCGAGAGCCCGAAATTCGGCCAGCTGTGGGATTTGCTCAACCGGCACAGCCACGACGCGGTGATCGACATCCTCACCGGCAAGAAGTCGCCGCTGCAGGAGAAGATCGGGAAGGGGGGCCAGATCGCCCTCAACCTGTCGCCGGCGCTCAACAACCTCATCGACCAGGCGAACGCCCACGGCGTGACGCTGTTCAACCCGATCAAGGCGGCGTCGAACCAGGGGTTGAGCTTCACCGTCGTGTCGCAAGAAGCAGGTCTCGAAGTTCTCCGGGTCTGTTCAACCTGATCGTCAAGGCCAAGTGGATCATTCCGATCGTCGCGCTCGGACTGGCGATCCTGGCCATGGTGCTCGCCATGGAGCGCCGCAAGACCCTGCTGCGGCTGGCCGTCGGGGTGGCGCTGATGACCCTGGTGCTGCTGGTGGGGTACTCGCTCGGCCGCATCACCTTCCTCAACCAGGCCGCCGAGCAGTGGCTTCAAGACCCAGGGTGCCGCCGCCGTCTTCGACACCGTGCTGCGCTTCTTGAAGGCCGACCTGCGCTGGACGCTCCTGGCGTCCGTCCTGGTTGCCTTCGGGGCCTGGGTGGCCGGGCCGGCCCGCTACGCCGTGTGGATCCGCCGGACCACCGCCGCGGGCGCCCGCTGGCTGGCCGCGCAGGCGCACGAGCTCTCCTCGGGTGCCGGACGCGCTGCGTCCGAGTCGAGCGGGGTCCGCCGTACGGCCGGCTGGATCCTCGAGCACCTCAACGGTCTGCGCATCATCGGGGTGATCGTGGCCGGGCTCTTCCTGGTCTTCGGCGGGAACCTGACGGGATGGAGCCTGCTGGTCATTGTGATCGTGCTGGCTGTGTATCTCGGGCTGCTCCAGCTGGTGTCCGCTTGGGCCCGCAAGGCCTCCCAGGCCGGTCCCGGCCCCGGTGGCGGCTCGAGCCCCGGCCCCGGGCCGGCGGTGACCTCGGGCACGGCTTCGTGAGACCACATCTTCTGGATTGGGACCTTCGTCCCTGCGCCGCAGCGGTTTCGGGGCCGCACACTGGACCGATGGCGGAGATCGTGGTGATTCTCGGAGCGGTGGGAATGTTCATGGCCGGCTTCGTGGCCTGGTACACGGTGTGGCACCGGCGGATGGCGACCGCCTTCGAGCGGGTCCCGGTCGGCACGGCGCGCCGGCGCTCGTCGTGCGCCGGGGCGCCGAGGTCCCCGGCAACACCCGCTAGGACCCTCCGGGTCCCGTCTTCTTATCGGGCCTTTAACTCGCACCCGTACCCTGGACGGCATGTCCACACGG
The DNA here is from genome assembly GCA_963731065.1 of uncultured Acidimicrobiaceae bacterium. Taxonomy (GTDB): domain Bacteria; phylum Actinomycetota; class Acidimicrobiia; order Acidimicrobiales; family RAAP-2; genus Bog-473. The sequence goes on from CAVSUH010000009.1 coordinate 210,162, forward strand.
TGGCGGATCGGTCTGGCGGCGATCGTCGCTGCCGTCGTCATCGGCGGCTTCGTGCCGCACGGCGTGGTGTCCGCGGCCGGCTCCTCGGTCACCCAGGTGGCGCAGATGGTCGAGGCCCCCGTCTCGGGGCCCGTGACCTGCCTCGATGCCACCTGCGGGAAGGGCAGCCCTGCACCCGCCGCGCCCACGCCCGGTGTCAGCCTGGTCGCGGTCGTGGGGGGCTTGGTGGCCGTCGCAGCGGCGGCCGCCCTCGTTCGCCGCCGGCGGGGACGGGTCGTCGCCCTCCCCGCAGGGGCGCGCGACCCCCTGTTCCACCCGCCTCAGTTCTCCTAGCTCGAACCGCGCCGCGACGCGCGCCCCGGCCGCCCCGTCTCGTGGGCGTCCGGCCCCCGCGCCGCCCGCCTGCATGCAGTCCAGGAAGCCGCCCCGCGGCCTCCGTTTCGAGCCTTCGAGCACGTGCGCCCTGTCGCCGTGCTCGCCCAACCAGGAGAACACCATGTCGAAATCCCCATCGGGGCCGTCGCGTCGGCCGCGGCCCACCACCAACGCCAACACGAAAAACGCCAAGAAGAACGCATCCGCCACTCGCCCCGGCCCCAAATCCAGGGCGTCGTCCAAATCCCAGGCCCAGGCCAGGGCCAAGACCCAGGGGGTCCAGGCGCCACCCACCCGGTTCCGCTCCCGCCACCCGGTAATCACGGCACTGGTCCCGGTCGGACTGGTGGTGGCCGCCATCGCCACCATGGTCGTGATCAAGGCCGCCGGGAACTCCAACCCGCCGGCCTCGGCGTCCTCGCACCTCACCGGAGCTGGAACCGGAACCGGGACCGGAAGCTCGTCGGCCCGCACGGACACCGGCACCACGGCGCTGTCGCCACAGGTCGTGGCCGCGCTCTCGGTCCCCGCCGCCACCCTCGATGCAGTGGGCAGCCCCTCCGGCGACGTCCTGCCCACCAAGCTCGGGAACGGCACCGTCCGCAAAAGGAGCGGACGGCAAGCCGCTGATCACCTACATCGGCGCCGAGTACTGCCCCTTCTGCGCCGCTGAGCGCTGGGCGCTGGCCGTGGCGCTGTCACGGTTCGGGACGTTCGCGAACCTGTCGGGCACGCACTCGTCGGACTCCGACGAGTTCCCTGACACGCAGACCCTCTCGTTCTACGGATCGAGCTATTCCAGCCCGTACATCGACTTCCAGCCCGTCGAGGAGGCCACGAACCAGCCGGACGGGGACGGTTACCACGACCCTGCAGACGCCGACGGCGGCCCAGAACGCGCTGGTGGCGAAGTACGACACCGCAGGGGAGCATCCCGTTCCTCGATATCGCCAACCGCTACGTCGATCACCGGTTCGAGCTACTCGCCGCAGGTGCTGCAGGGACTGTCCCGCAGCCAGATCGCCGCCGACCTGTCCAACCCGAACGAGCGCGGTGGCCCAGGCCATCGACGGGACGGCCAACGACATCACCGCCGCCATCGCTACGGTCACCGGCAACCAGCCCTCCAGCGTGGGCAGCTCGGCGACCATTGCGGCGATCGCCCAGAAGCTGGGGGCGTGACGATGGCGCCGCACCGTCGGCCGGCGGGTGCCGGCGTGGGTGCCGGTCGCCTCGCTCGGCCTGTCCCTGGTCGCGGTGGCGATCGCGTCGTACCTCACGGTGACGCACTACACCGACCCGGCCGCGCTGGCCTGTCCCGATACGGGCATCGTCAACTGCACCCTCGTGACCACCAGCTCGTGGTCGGTCCTGTTCGGCGTGCCGCTGGCCGTCCTCGGCGTGGTGTGGGCGGTCGTGATGACCGGCCTCACCACGCCCTGGGCCTGGCGCTCGACGGCGCGCTGGGTCGACGGCGCCCGGCTGGTCGTGGCGGGCGCCGGCGCGGCCATGGTGCTGTACCTCGTCTACGTGGAGCTCTTCCGCATCGGCGCCATCTGCCTGTGGTGCACGGCGATGCATGTCACGGCCGTGTGCCTCTTCGGGGTGGTCCTCAGCGGGCGGGCCGCCTCGTCGCAGCCGCTTCCGGCCCGTACCTGAGGCGGGAACCGGTGTGTCATCGGGCAACGGCCCGACATGAGGACTTTCGCCTCTAAAGGGTGCCCGGCGCGCCCCGCACAATGAGGACAGATGGTTGTCGCGCTCTCGGCGGCGGGAGCGACCCCTCGGCGGCAAGGGAGAGCACGTGCAGAACAGCGAGCAGGGCACGGCGTACGGGACGATCGCTCTGGAGTGCGAGGCCTTCCTCTTCGGCAGCCTGGTCGAGTACTGGGAGGACAAGGGTATGGAGGTCCCGGTCTGGGCCTACATGAACCTGGTGGCCCACGGCACCGCGCGCCAGATCGGCGAGTGCATCTTCGGCGACAACAACCCGGGACGGACCGGCCACAGCTGGCGTGTGGCCCGCTCCTACCTCGCCTTCGAGGTGCTCGACCTGACCGACCTGGAGTTCACACTGGCCGCGTTGCAGTCGTCGGTCCTGATACCGCTCGAGCTCGACATGGCCGCCCGTCCCGACGTCGCTGACTGGACGCCCCGGCGGTGGGTGAACCTGGTGGAGGACGCGCTGCGCAGCGCCCTCTGGGCCCTGGATCGCTGACCGGGGCGGCGACGCCCTACGGGGAGAGGCGCTCTACCCACCGCTCGACGGTGCGGGTGAGCGCGGGCAGCGGAAGGATCCCGGCTCGCAGCACGAGGTCGTGGAACTCCCTCAGGTCGAAGCGCGCACCCAGTCGTTCTGCGGCCTCGGCGCGCAGCCGCACGATCTCGCGCCGGCCGACCATGTAGGCCAGGGCCTGTCCGGGGAACGAGATGTACCGGTCGATCTCGGCTTCGATTTCGAGCGGGGGGAGGGGCGTGTGCGTGGCCATCCAGTTGACGGCCGCCTGGCGGGTCCAGCCCAGGGCGTGCAGGCCGGTGTCGACGACCAGCCGGCTGGCCCGCCACGCGTCCGCGGCGAACAGTCCCATGCGGGCGAGGTCGTCGCTGTAGAGGCCCATCTCGTCCGCCAGCCGCTCGGCGTAGAGGCCCCAGCCCTCCGCGCAGGCCGTGTCGAAGAGGACCTGGCGGGCCGGCGCCAGGTCCTTGGACTCCAGGGCGATGGTGAGCTGGAAGTGGTGACCCGGGACCGCCTCGTGAAAGGCGATGTCCTCCGCCGAGTAGCGGTGGCGCTGCTCAGGCTGCGAGGTGTTGAGGTAGTACGTCCCCGCTCGCGAGCCGTCGATGGCGCCGGGCATGTAGTAGGCGGACGTCATGCCCGCCTCCTCGGTCTCGGGGACCGGGGCGACCGTGCACGGCACGTCGGGCACGGTGGCGAACCAATTGGGCGCTTCCGCCTCGGCGGCGGCGACGACGCGTTGGGCGTGCTCGAGCATCTCCTCGCGGCTCCGGTACCGCAACGAGGGGTCGGAAAGGCGGTCGAAGATCTCGCCCACGTCGCTCGTCGCGAAGAGCCGGGAACCCGTCTCGACCATCTCCTCGAGCACCTGGTCGACGATCTCGCGGCCCAGGGTATGGAGCTCCTCGGCCGAGTAGCGCATGGACGTGTGGTGCCGGGCCATGGCTCCGTACATCGCCTCGCCGTCGGGCAGGTAACAGATGCCCGGATGCTCGTCGTCACGGGCGGTGGGGAGCACCGAGGTGTGCAGCGCATCCCGGTAGCCGGCCAGCGCAGGGCGGGCATGGGCGTCGACGGCGTCCGCGACCGCTGCGGAGAAGGCCGCATCGGCGTCGGTGCGGAGCATGGCACCAGCGGTGGGATCCTGAATCATCAGGTCGAGCTGGGTGATGGCCGCCTCCACGAGCCGGGCCACCGCCGTACGCCCCGCGCGCGCCCCATCCTGATGGCGCTGGGCCACCGTTTCGAGCATGCCCGGGAGGCCGCACAACCGGGTGAGGTACCCGTCGCGTCGCTCTTCGGTGTCGAGCGGGATCTTGGGCAGGGAGCTCAGGACCTCGCCGACCGGCGCGGCGAACGTGTCGCTGATGGTGAACTCGATGATCGGCACGGCCGCAGCATCGGCCATGCCGCGGGCCAGGCAGCGCACGAAGTCGAGCGTCTGCACATCGGTCTCAGCGAGGCCGGCGTCGGGTGCCTGCTCCGCCCGGGCGGCGATGGACGCCAGCTGGCGCGCGTGCCCCGACTGGGACTCCCCGCTGAAGTCGGGCAGGTGCGCGTCGTAGCCGGAAAAACCGTAGAGCGACCCGATAATAGGGTTCGCATGGAGCACGGACGTCAACAACTCGGCAGCCAGTTCGTCTCCGAGCACCGGGGGAGGCTACCGCGGGCCGACCCACCCACGAGGCCCGTGATCAGGGGTGGAGTCCTCTCGCCGCCGGGCGCCGACCACCCGGCGTGCGCCTGACGGGCAGATCGTTGCCGCGAGTCTGCAACAAGTTTTCGTGACAGCGCCCGCCCCAGGGCAGCGCCCCCGAGGCGGGGTCCGGTTCAGCCGATGACGTCGCCGCGCGCCGACAGATCGGCGTTGAGTCGCTGCTCGACTTCGTCCGTGCTGTGGTCGTCGGTGAAGACGTAGCTGCGCCGGCGCCGGATGGCATCCAGGACGTTGGCCGCCACCGTGGCGGACGAGACCGTGCCGATCGGGTTCATGCCGGTCTTGATCATGCCGGGCATGACCACGCTGACCCCGATCGGCGCCCGCAGCGACACCAGCTCGGCGCGCAGGACGTCGGAGAGCCCGAGCACCCCGTGCTTGGCGACGGTGTAGGGCCCGAGGCGGCCCAGCGACAGGACGGCCGCCATGGACGCCGTGTTGACGACATGCCCCTCTTCCTCGGAGACCAGGATGCGCGGCACGAAGGAGCGGATGCCGTGGATGACGCCCCACAGGTCGACGTCGATCACGCGGTGCCAGTCCTCGAGCGGTATCTCCCAGGAGTAGCCGCCGTTGACGACGCCGGCGTTGTTCACCGCCACGTGGAGCTTCCCGAAGTGCTCGACGGCCGCGGCGCCGACGCGCTCGACGGCGTCGGGATCCCGGACGTCGGTGGGGACGGCGAGGACCTCGGCGCCCTGGCCGGCCAGTCGCGCCGCGTGCGAACGCAGGTTGTCCTCGTCGACGTCGGCCATGACGACGTGCATGCCGGCAGCGACGAAGGCTTCGACGACGGCGAGCCCGATGCCGCTGGCCGCGCCGGTGACGACGGCCGTGCGTCCCTGCAAGATGCTCCATGGCGAGGCGATGGTACCGGAGGGTGCCGACGGGCCTCCATCGTCTGTCCCCACGCCTGGCCCGTCGGCGATGATGGTGGGCATGACGGGGCGCCGTGGGTGATTCGACCGCCAGGGGCGCCCCGAGGCTGAGTCCACTGCGCAGCGCACTCCCCGGGCGCAAGGTCGACGAGGAGGGCGAGCTCCTGTCGGTGCCCCTTCCCCTCAACTTCATATGGCTGGTGCTCGGGGTGCTCACGGTGCTGGAGGCGATGAACGACATCTTCGGCGTCGCCGGGCCGGACTGGCTCTACGACAATTGGATCCACAAAGTGATCCTGGGCGCCAGCGCGGTGCTCGTCCTCGCACGCGCCGTCTTCGAGCCGGTGGCGCGCAAGGCCTGGATGGCCTTCGGGATCGGTCTGCTGCTCTGGTTCATCGGCAGCGCCGCCTGGACCGCGGTCTACGCCAGCCAAGCCGAACGCCCCCTACCCCTCCTTCGCCGACGTCGTTGTGGCTGGCGTGGTACCCGCTCATGGCGCTCGGGATCTACTACCTGATCCGCGTCCGCGTCCCCCAGTTCGAGCTGCACCGTTGGATGGATGGGATTGCCGTGACCCTTCTGGTGCTGGCCGTCGGGCTTCGCCCTCGTGATTCAGCCCGCGGCGGAGCACAAGACGGTTGGTGATCTCGCCACGTTCGTCGCCTTCCTCTACCCGGTGCTCGATGTGCTGCTGGTCGGGCGCGGTCCTCGGCGTGTACGGCCTCCTGGGTTGGCGGCCCGACACCATGTGGATCCTGATCGGCCTGGCCATCGTCAGTTCGTCCATTGCCGACGCCGTCTTTGCCGTGCAGGAGGCCGAGGCTCGGGCCGTTGTGTCCGGTGACACCTACGATTTCATCTGGACGCTCGGCGCGCTCCTCCTCGCGATGGCGGCATGGACCCGGGCGCCAGAGGCCGATGCAGCACCCGAGCCGGTCACCGGGATGCGCGCCGTGGCACTGGCCCTCTTCGCCCAGGCCCTGGCCATCGGCATTCAGATCTACGCGATCTTTCGGGAGATCGGCAGGAGCGAGCGCGTCGTCACTATCGTCGTGCTTGTCGTGGCTTCCGTGCAGATCATCCTCACCCGGCCCCGGCGGAAGGAGCCCGACGCGTCTCAGCTGAGCGAAACCGTCGAGCCGGAGCCGGTCGAAGAACATTCGGGACCGTGAGTCGGACACCTCAGCCGCGACGAGTCCAGTCCGGAGCAGCGTCCGGACGCCTCACATGACGGAAGGAAAAGTCCAGTGACCGAGCAGAAGACGATGAACATCATCATTCATTCGGCGATCCGCCGCGACCTGAGCCGGTTCGATGCTGCGCTGACCGCGTTCCCAGCCGGCTCACGGACCCGAGCGGACCAACTCGCGGGGGCGTGGAACATTCTTCTCGTCCCAGCTCCACGATCATCACCGGGACGAGGAGACCATCTTCTGGCCGCTCCTCACACCATTCGTCGCCAGCCCGACGCTCATGGGCGAACTCGAAGCCGAGCACGCCCGCATGGTGACTGCGCTCGATGCGGCCGATTCGGTCATGACGGCGTTCGACGCCGATCCGAGCGCGGCGAATGCCGCGACGGCCCGCGCCGCCGTCTCTGCGCTCGACGGCGTGATTCGCATCCATCTCGACCACGAAGAACGAGACCTCGAGCCCGTTTCCGTGGCGCAGGAGGGCACCCCGCAGATGAAGACGGCGACGAAGGCCGTCCGGAAGGCCCACAAGGGAAACTCCGGAACGTTCTTCGCCTGGTTGCTCGACGGTGCCGGACCGGACGACAAGGCGGGCCTGCGCCGGCAGATCCCGACACCCGTGCTCTTCGTCGTCGCCCGCATCGGTGGGCGCGACTACGCCCGGCGCATCGCACCCGTCTGGGCCTGAGGCGACGCCGAGGGACCGCCGACCACGCCCGCATGGGCCCAGGCAGAGGGTTGGAAAAGGGCCTTAGTGGTGGCGCCGTGTCCCCCGAACTGATGCCGGCGGCCGTCTACGTGGGCGACGGCAGGATCGAGGTCGACGAGGTCCCGCGGCCAGAGCCGGGGCCCGGCGAGGTGCTCGTTGAGATCACCGCGTGCGGGATCTGCGGTTCCGACCTGCACATGGTCCTGGAGCGCTACGCCAGGCCGGGCTCCATTCTCGGCCACGAGTGGTCGGGCGTGGTGGCCGAGGCGCCGAGCGACTCCGGCTGGTCGGCCGGCGACCGCGTGGTGGGAAACGCGGCCCCGGGGTGCGGCGAGTGCCGGCCCTGCCGGAAGGGGTCGGCCGTCGGTGTGCCTGCGGCGTGCCTCGGCGGACTTCGGCGGGTACCGGGGAGCGTTCTGCCAGTACAAGACGGCGGCGGCCGACGGACTGATCCGGATTCCCGACGGGCTGGCGACGCGGCCGGCGGCGCTGGCCGAGCCGACGGCGATCACCCTGCACGCGCTGCGGCTGGCCGACGTCCGACCCGACGACCGGGTGCTCGTCACCGGGGCCGGACCGGTCGGGCTCCTGATCATCGCCGTGCTGCGCGCCCAGGGGGTCTCCGACATCACGGTCAGCGAGCCGTCGCCTGTCCGGCGGCAGCAGGCTCTCGACGTCGGCGCCACCCGTGTCGTGACGCCCGACACGCTGGGGGAGCCGCCCATGACCCAGCCGGTGGCCGAACCGTTCGCGGTCGCCTTCGAGTGCTCGGGACACGCCAGTGCGGCCGAGACTGCGCTCGGTCAGCTCGACTATGCGGGCACGCTGGTGATCGTCGGCACCGGGTTCGATCCGCCTCGCTTCAACCAGAACCGCATGATCATCTTCGAGCTCGAGGTCATCGGGGCCTACAACTACAACGATGACGGCTTCGGGCCTGCGGTCGATCTTCTCGGCAGCGGAACGCTGCCGCTCGAGTCCTTGATAGAGCCGACGACATCCCACTCAGCGAGGTGATGGACGCCATGGAACGGCTCGCCCGGGGGGAGATCCCGAGCAAGGTGATGGTGCAGCCAGGTCTGCCGTCATGAGCAGGACAGCCGTTCGCCCCCAGGATCAACCACGTGGCGATCAGCGTCGACGCCGATCTCATGGACGAGGCCGGGCCGGGCTGCCATTCTGGACTTCTTCTCCGAGATCTTCGGGTGGGTGGAGGGGGACAACAGCACGGAGAAGGGCAATCCCCTTATTCTCTACACGGGCTCGTTGGGCCAGTTCCTCTACCTGTTGCCGGCGAAGGACGAGTTCATGGTCACGCCGAACATGGACCACTTCGGGCTGGAGGTGTCGTCCATGGAGGAGCTGACGGAGATCCTCGAGCGGGTCAAGGCGTACAAGGCCAAGGACGACCGGGTCCGCTTGACCGAGGTCGGTGCCATGGTGACCCGTTACGGCGACAAGCGAGTACACGCTGACCAATGCCTACATCTGGTTCGTGATCCCGCTGTGGATCGAGCTCCAGCACATCGAGCGGCGTTCCGAGGGCTGACCTCGGTCGCGAACAACCAATTGCCCTCCTGGCGCAAAATCCGGTCAGGAAGACAGACCGTCTCGAGCGTCCGCAGCGCCCGTCGCCTGGAAGATCAGACTGGCGGCTGCGGTACGGCTGTCAACACCGAGCCGAGCCAGCGCCAGGGTGATGTGGCTTTCCACGGTACTGATGCTGATGCCCAGCTCCCGGGAGATACTTGCGTTGGATTTACCTTGTATCGCCAATTCGAGCACCTGAATTTGCCGTGGGGTGAGGCCGAGGCGGGCGAGCGCGCCGGCGATGTCGGGATTCATGTTCCGCTCGGTCACCACGAGGACGATCCCGGGCTCCTTTTGAGAGGGGATCCGTCGGATGGTGAGTTGACGTCCGTGACGTTGGAGGATGAGAGGCCACGGCGGGGCCACCGGGTGGGTCGCGAACCGACTCGAAGGTCCAATCCCACCGGTGATCCACTTGCCGAGGCTCTGGGGGAGGGTGTCCCCCTGCCAGTTCCCCAGCCAGCGGGTGAGGACCCGGATGGCAGTGGCACTCGCATACTCAACGTGATTGTCCTCGCTCAGAAAGACCAGCCCTTCACCCGAATCTTCCAAGTGACTCTCGAGGGAAGCCTCCAGCCGCCTCACGCGATCGAGGGATTGGGCATTGCGCAGGCCCTGAACGATGTGTGGTCTCATGAGATTCATGAGCAGCCGGTCCCGTTCATCGAACTCCTGCCAGCCCCGCGTCAGCGTGATGGCGACGATCAAATTGGGATCTGGAAGGCCGATAGCCAACTGATCCTCGGTTCCCAGGAAGGAGTAGCAGGACCGGTAGAGCATCGTTCGGTGAAAGGCCTCCTCGCTCAGGAAGTCCGAAATAGCGCGGGGGCGGCCGTCACCGGTCCGCTGTTGGTACTGGAGAACGGGATGCTCATGGTGGTGGGCTGCGAAGGCTTGCCGCAGTTCGGCTTCTTTGGCCATTTGCCAGTCCGGTGGGTCCGGGAAGATCACCGGATTGGCCAGCGAGCCCGTCGACTGGTCGACCTCGTTCCATGCAGTCACGTCAGATGGCACCACCGACGGGATGGATTCCACGGTCGTCTTCTGAAACTCTACGACCGGACGGACGTCAGCCAACTTCTCGAGGAAGTGGTTCAGAGCTTCAACGTCGCGTTCACGAAGAGCGGCTCGAGCCATTCCGATGCTCCTGTTCGCCAAGTAGCAGCACGATTTTCGTTCGTGAAGCTCGGGCTGACTCGGGGTTTTCCCCCATTGCGTGCCCGGTGATGATACGCGACGCTTCGCATGGCCGGCTAGTTAGGTTTTGGCGGACCTCAGAGGCGCCTAGGGGGCTGATATCGCGAACAGAATCTTTCACCTTGCCTGAAGATCGCTCCGCACTCGAGAGATGACGGGTGCCCGGAATGGGGTACGCGGCAGGCGGCGAGGTGCGGACGGCGAGGTGGTGGTAGCCCCCGACCCGTTTCAGTACTAACCACCTTCCACATGCCCGACCAAGGCGCCACCATTGTCGGGGAAGACCGTGCGAGCCGGCGACTCGGGGGATCCGGCGGTGGGCACTGCTGAATCTCAATGCAAAAACGATCATGGAGGAAATCGATGGGTGCAATGCGACGCTGGCGCGGGTCCTACGTTGCCGCTGCGGTCCTTCTGTTCGGCATCGTGTTCGGCACCCAGGTGGGTCTCCCTGTCCCGTCGGGAGCAGCCGGGACCCCTGGGACGCTCACCTGCGTCAGCACGCTCTTCGGAGTCACGTACACGGTCGAGGCATCCATGGGTGGCGTGCTCCAGATCGGCGGGTTCGAGCCGGACACGCTCACGGGAAATTGCACCATGAGCGGCGACAACACTGGGACGATCGACGTTGAATCGGGCGTCGGCAGTCTGATCGCGTCGGACGGGTCGCAGAACGACGGGACGATCGAGTTCGTCGGTGACGATGTCGCTTTCACCGGGTCGGGGACCTTCACCAATAACGGGTCGGTCATCGACGATTCTCCTGGATTTACCCAGAGCGTGACGATCTCCGACTTCGTCAACCTCGGGACGGTGCAGGCCGAAATCCCCTCCGGATCCACCAGCGGACCGACCCTCGACTTGGCCGATGGATCGGCGACAACGTTCGACAATCAAGGGACAGTTGGAGCCGGCTCTGGCAGTGCTGTCGCCGTGTGGGGTGGCACGTTCGTTCTCGATCCGACGGGGACCGTGACTGCGGGGCCGGGATCGTTCGGGGTGGGCTACGGAGGTTCCATGGAGATCAACGGCGGCACCGTGTCGGGTGGTGCCGTCCAAGAAGTCGAGTTCCTCGGCACGTGTGCCAACTCGTTCACCTTTGCCTCCGGAATACCCGGCACGTCGTCCGGGTCAATCGCCGGTTCGTGTCCGGTGGCGCTGAGCGGAACCGTGCCCTCGAATTGGACGTTCGAGGCCGGAGGGAATGTCGCTATCGCCCCAGGAAGCGTGAATGACGGTGCCATCCAACTGGACGGGGGCAATCTGACCCTTAGCGACTCCGGGACCTTCACCAACAACGGGACGATCTCGGACATTTCGACGGGCAACGTGCAGGACATCGCTGTGGCCGATTTCGTCAACCTCGGTACCGTGCAGTCGGAGGGACCGGGACTCGTGCTGGCCGGAGGGTCGACTTCTGATCTGTTTGACAATCAGGGGATCGTCACAGTGGGAAGTGCGGACACGATGACCGTCTCTGAGGGCACGTTCGAGCTCGACTCCGGGGGTTCCATCGCGGCGGGGGAGGGTGTCTTCCAACTGGCCGATCACTCGACGCTCGACGTGACCGGAGGCACCATGACTTCCGGTACGGTCACCACGCAGGTCACACTTGGCGTCGGTCCATCCGCTCTCTCGTTCGGTTCTTCTGTACCGACGTCATCGTCGGGAACGATCAATGTCACGGCATCCATGGTGCTCAGTGGCACGATTCCCGCAGGGCTGGACCGTCGATGCGGACGGCGGAACCCTTACCGCAGCACCGGGTGCGGGCAATCAGGGCACGCTCGACTTTGACGGTGAGCGAGACGCTTCAGCGGCTCGGGGACGTTCACGAATGCCGGCACGTTGGTCGCCCAGCAGTCGGTCAGCGTGAATGTCGCATCGTTCACGAATACCGCGAGCGGTTCAGTGGCCGACACCCCGGCTGCGCCCATCACGTTCGTTTCGGTGCCCACCAACCTCTCGGATGGCACCCTGAGCGGAGGCACCTGGTCCGCCGCTGGACGCATCGATTTCGGGGCACCCGTCACCACCGACGACGCGACTCTCGCCATTTCAGGCAATGGCGTCTTCGCCAGCGGCACATACCTCTCGTACGTCTTCGACGCACTGAGCGGCCTGTCCTCCATCAGTCCGGGCGCCTCGCTGTCGCTCAGCGGCGGGGCGAACGAGACGGTCAATGGCGCGCTCTCCAATTCCGGCACCATCTCGTTGGGCCAGGGCGACGTCCTGTCGGTAGGGTCCCTGGACGAAGGGCCCGGAGCCACCTTCGACACCGCGGTCGGTGGCACCTCGTCGGCCGCCTTCGGCCACCTGGAGGCGGCCGGAGGTGCCACGCTCGGCGGTGCCCTCGGGGTCTCGCTCACCGGCGGCTACCAGCCGGCGCCGGGGGACACCCAGGCCCTGGTCACCGGCTCGCCGGTCACGGGGACCTTCTCGTCGTACAGCGGCACCACCCAGGTGGCCAACGGCGACCTCGTCGCCGACTACTCCGCCGACGCGGCGGTGCTGACGGTGCGCAGCCTCGACCTGACCGTGTCCACCACATCGTCGGGCTACGGCAAGACGGGTGACACGATTGGACTCTCCTACCTGGTGACCAACGACACCGAAGGCACAGTGACGGGCGTGGCGGTCACCGACAACCTGCTCGGAGGAGCCGTCACATGCCCGCAGCCCTCGCTTGCTGCCGGTGCCAGCGAGACCTGCACGGGGACCTACGCGGTGACACAGGCCGACGTCGACGCGGGTTCGGTGACCGACACAGCGACCGCCGGCGCGACCAGCGTCTCGGACGTGGCTTTGACCTCGCCCGCTTCCTCGGTGATCGTGCCAGCGTCCGAAGCGGTCTCGGCGCTCAGCCTGGCCGACTCGACGGCGTCAACCGGCTATGGCGCGGCCGGCGACACCATCTCGTACAACTACCTGGTGACCAACACCGGCACCACAACGCTGTCGGGCATCTCGATCAGCGATTCCCTCATCCCGAGCGGAGCCATCAGCTGCCCGCCCGGGACGCTGGCGCCATCGGCCAGCGTGACATGCACCGGGACCTACCAGGTGACCCAGGCCGATGTGGACGCCGGCTCGGTGACCGACACGGCGACCGCGGGGGCGACCAACCCGGCGGGCGACGCCGAGGCGTCTACGCCGTCGTCGGTGACCGTCGAAGCGGTCTACGCGACGTCAGGCCTCACATTGGTCGACAGCTCGCCCACCACGAGCTATGGCGCGGCCGGCGACACCATCTCGTACAACTACCTGGTGACCAACACCGGCACCACCACGCTGTCGGGCATCTCGATCAGCGATTCCCTCATTCCGAGCGGAGCCATCAGCTGCCCCGCCGGGACGCTGGCCCCAGAGGCCAGCGTGACATGCACCGGGACCTACCAGGTGACCCAGGCCGATGTGGACGCCGGCTCGGTGACCGACACGGCGACCGCGGGCGCCACCAACCCGGCGGGCGACGCCGAGGCGTCTTCGTCGTCGTCGGTGACCGTCGGAGCCGTGGTGATCACGAGCGTGACGTTCGAGGGGACCTCGAGCGCCCCCAAGGTGCTGGTAACCGGGTACGGATTCGGTTCGCGGCCGGCGACCGTGCCCGCCTGCAACTCCACCAACACCGACTTCGCCAATGCGGCACTGTGGATCGAGGACACGACGACGTTCACCTCCTCGGGCGAGCCGGGGAACTGTGTCGGCCTGAAGATCTCGACCTACACCGCGACCGAGATCGTGTTCACGTTCGGTCCCGCGTACCGCAGCTGGCCGGCGCTCGCGGCCGGGGACGGATACCAGCTGACGGTGGCGGGTTCCGTGGTGACCGGCACCGTCACCTATGACACGCCGGCGGTGGTGGGGGTGAAGCCGGCCTCGGGTCCCGGCGCCGGCGGGACCAAGGTGACCGTCAGCGGGGTCGACTTCGCCGGGACCACCTCAGTGCTCTTCGGCTCAGCGCCGGCTGCCAGCTTCGCCGTCAACGCCTCAGGGACCTCCATCAACGCCTACGCGCCGGCTGCTTCGGCCGGCACGGTGGACATCACGGTCACGACGCCGCTCGGCACCAGTCCGGCAGTCCACCCCGACGAGTACACCTACCTGGCCCCGGCCGTCTCGTCGGTCTCTCCGGCGTCAGGGCCGGGCGCAGGGGGGACCAAGGTCACGATCCGCGGGAGTGCGTTCAACGGGGCGAACCAGGTGCTCTTCGGCTGGCTGCCCGCCACCGGCTATCACCGTCAACGCCAAGGGACGACGATCACCGCCTACGCGCCGCCTGCCCAGGCCGGCACCGTGGACATCACGGTCACCACCCCAGGCGGTACGAGTGCCGTCGTCCCGGCCGACAAGTTCACGTACCTGGGTCCAACGGTCAGCGCGCTACGTCCGGCGTCGGGCCCGTCCGGTGGCGGTACCAAGGTCACTGTCACAGGCACCGACCTCAACGGGGCGACTCAGGTGCTGTTCGGCACGGCGGCGGGGACAGGAGTCACCGTCAACGCCCGTGGGACGTCGCTCACCGTCTACTCACCCGCGGGCTCCGGCACTCGTGGATGTCACGGTGACCACACCGGGCGGCACCAGCCTGCGAGGTGCCGGGCGACCATTTCACGTACCACTGACGCGCGCCTTTCACATGGGAGGGAGTGGAGTTCGGCCTGCGGCTGGCCGAGAGCGCAGCGAACCCCGGACCAGAGACGGCCGCGGGGTTCGAAGAGGAAAGGAAACCGGGACCTGACGCTGTGTCCTCAAAGCCCCCGTCATAAGCCTTGGCCAGTTGAGTCGTAAAGCGTGGTGTCGTTGTAAATGTCCTGTGAGACGTCGGCAGTGCCGACATTCTTGAACGTGAGAGCAACGGCGACGAAGATGTCTCCAGGGTTCTTGGGTGTGACGTCTCGCTCGGCAGGCTGGGCCGGATCTACGAACTGCGTCATGGTGAGGGCATAGATGGGAGCACCGCCATCCGAGAATGACGCTGTGCCGCCAACCGGCAACTGAGATGGTTGGGTCGTAGTCGTATTCCAGGTATTGCTCGTTGAATCGGTTCCTTTCGTCGAGCCGCTGACTGATCGTAGAGCCGCTGCCTTTCGTCGAGCCGCTACTTGTTGCCGAGCCTGCCGATCCGAGCGAAACCGTGGTAGTCGTTGCAACCCCGTGATTGGCGGTGTGGTTGCTACTCGCCGCCGACGGCTGCGACGATGGCGATGATGATGACTGCCGCGGCACTCCACCTCACATGAAATGGAGTTCCGCCTGCGGCTGGCCGAGAGCGCAGCGAACCCCGGACCAGAGACGGCCCGGGTTCGAAGAGGAATCGTTTTGGTGGAGGCGATGGGACTTGAACCCACGAACCTCCTGACTGCCAGTCAGGCGCTCTACCAGCTGAGCTACGCCCCCAGTGGTGGAGAGCAACGCTAGCAGTCGGAGACACAGCGCTCGGTCCCGTTCCGGATGCTCGGGGAAGGACCAAATCGAGCGCCGGCCGGCGCCGAGAGCCGCCCCGTACGGCCCAGAACCCGCCAGGGTGTCGCCTACCCTGGTGGGATGGCACGCGCATACGACGTCACTGCGGTGGAGCGCAAATGGCAGCGCCACTGGGATGACGAGGGCACCTACCAGATCGACAACGACGATCCCCGAGAGAAGTTCTACGCACTGTGCATGTACCCCTACCCCTCGGGGGCGGCGCACCAGGGCCACGTCCGGAATTACACCTTCGGGGACCTGACGGTCCGTTACCAGACCATGCAGGGAAAAGGGGTCCTCAGCCCGATCGGGTTCGACTCCTTCGGCCTGCCGGCCGAGAACGCCGCCATCAAGACCGGGACCCATCCGCGGATCTTCACCGACGCCCGGATCGCCGAGCTCACGGCGTCGCTGCGGCGCCTCGGGGCCGTCTACGACTGGCGACGGGAGATCCACAGCCACGACCCCGCCTACATCAAGTGGAACCAGGTGATCTTCCTGCGGTTTTGGGAGGCGGGCTTGGCCTACCGGGCCCTCGCCCCGGTCAACTGGTGCCCCGGCTGTCAGACCGTGCTGGCCAATGAGCAGGTGCTGCCCGACGGCACCTGTGACCGCTCCGGTGATGTCGTCGTCAAGCGGGACCTGGAGCAGTGGTTCTTCCGCATCACCCAATACGCCGACGAGCTCCTCGAGGCCCTGGACGGTCTCGAGTGGCCCGAACGGGCCAAGACAATGCAACGCAACTGGATCGGACGGTCCGAGGGCGCCGAGTTCGACCTGCCCGTCGAGGGTCGCGAGCGGTCTCACGGTCCGGGTCTTCACCACCAGGCCCGACACCAGCTTCGGCATGACGTACGCCGTCATGGCCCCCGAGCATCCCCTCGTCGACGAGCTGACCACCGAGGACCAGCGCGTCGCGGTCGACGCCCTGCGGGCCCGGGCCGCTGCGGCCACCGACATCGAGCGCATGACGGAAGGCGACACCGCCGGCCTCGGCAAGCGCGGCGCCTTCACCGGGAGCCATGTCATCAATCCGTTCTCCGGCAATCCCGTCCCGCTCTACGTGGCCGACTACGTGCTCATGGGCTACGGGACCGGGGCGATCATGGCCGTGCCCGCCGAGGACGAGCGCGACTGGGCGTTCGCCACCCAGCACCAGCTCCCGATCGTGCGCACCGTGCAGCCACCCGCGGACTGGGACGCCAACGGGGGAGAGGCGTACACGGGCGACGGCGCCAAAATCAACAGCGGGTTCCTCGACGGCCTCGACATCGACGCGGCGAAGGCCCGGGCCATCGAATGGCTCGAGGAGAAGGGCGTCGGCGAGCGCAAGGTCAACTACCGCCTGCGCGACTGGCTGGTGTCGCGCCAGCGCTTCTGGGGCTGCCCGATCCCGGCCGTGTACTGCCCCGACCACGGCG
Organism: uncultured Acidimicrobiaceae bacterium; assembly: GCA_963731065.1. Classification (GTDB taxonomy): domain Bacteria; phylum Actinomycetota; class Acidimicrobiia; order Acidimicrobiales; family RAAP-2; genus Bog-473. The sequence continues at coordinate 226,948 of CAVSUH010000009.1, forward strand.
TGGTGCCGGTGCCCGAGGATCAGCTTCCGATTGTGGCGCCCGATGACGTGGAGTTCCTGCCGACGGGCCAGTCGCCGCTCGCGTTGCACGAAGGCTTTCTCCACACCACCTGCCCGATCTGCGGCGGGCCGGCCCGTCGCGAGACGGACACCATGGACACGTTCGTCGACTCGTCGTGGTACTTCCTGCGCTTCTGCGATCCGTGGAACACCGAGCAGCCCTTCGCCCCGCTCGCAGCGCAGCACTTCATGCCCGTCGACCAGTACATCGGCGGGATTGAGCACGCCATCCTCCATCTTCTCTATGCCCGCTTCTACATCCGCGCATTGATCGACGTCGGATTGGCGCCCGGGGTCGACCGCGAGCCTTTCAAGCACTACCTCGCCCAGGGCATGATCCGCATGGACGGGACGAAGATGTCCAAGTCCAAGGGCAACCTCATCGCGCCCGAGCACTACTTCGACACGGTGGGCGCGCGACGCGCTGCGCCTGTTCCACCTCTTCGTGGGCCCGCCCTTCGACGACATGGATTGGTCCGAGCAGACCGAGCAGGTCATTGACGGGTGTGGGAGATTCTTCGACCGGCTCTGGCGCACCTGCACCGCCAGCACGACGGTCCGCACCGGGGAGCAGACGTCGGCTGACCTGGCCGTCCGCCAGGCCGTCCATCGCACCATCGCCGACGTGACCCGGGACCTCGAACGCTGGTCGTACAACACTGCCGTCGCGCACTGCATGGAGCTGCTCAACCTGGTGCAGCGCTATGGCCGGGGCACCAGCGCCGAGGGAAGCGCCGCCGCGACCAACGGCAACACCGATACCGTCGCCGCGCCCCACGCCAGACGTGTGGAACGAGGCGCTCGACGCCCTCCTCCTCCTCCTTGCCGTCATGTCCCCTCACGTGACCGCTGAGCTGTGGGAGCAGCGCCACCCCGGTGAGCCCTCGGTCCATCTGCAGCCTTGGCCTTCGTTCGACCCCGAGCTCATCCGCCAGGACACCGTCACGATGGTCATTCAGGTAAACGGGAAGGTGCGCGACCGCATTGAGGTGGACGCCGGGATCTCAGAGGGTGACGCCGAGGCGGCCGCTCTGGCCTCGGCGAAGGTGATCGACGCTCTGGGCGGCGCCGCACCGAAGCGGGTCGTGGTCCGCCCACCGCGCCTTGTCAATGTTGTCGCATAGCGCCTGAGTGCGCTCGCCGTGGGGCCAGACCCCGAGACCCAGCGCCTGATTCCTTTTCCCTTGGCAACCCCGCATCTCGTCCAAGTGGGCCGTAGGCTCCCCATCCGTTATGGCGGTCGTACACGGATCTGAAGCCGTCCGCGTCGACCCGAAGCAGTCCTGGCCCCAGGCGTCAAGCACGGTGACCAGACGCCTGCTGGTCCTGGCAGCACCGGTGGTGCTGGCCAGCCTGGCGGCGATCGCTTTCTCGCTCGCATCGGCCGGAGCTGCATCGGCCGGCCAGGGGTTCCCTGCACGCAACATATCCGGGCACCTCAACTGCAGCGTCGAGCCCAGTCGGCCCGTCCAGTTTCAGGGCTCGGTGTACGGCGGCCGCTCCGGCGGCGGTTTTCCGATCGTCGGCAGCATCGACGCGAACGGGTGCGACTCGTGGACATACGAGCACGCAGGGAGCTTCGGTCCCTCCACCTCGTTCTTCGCCGGGTCGGGTTTCCAGGCGGGCCAACACGCCTACCAAGACAGCACCCAAGAGACCACCGAGCTGCTCGACGGGCACCAGTTGATCCGAGTCGTCGACCCGACACAGCAATGGCTGCGCGTCTACAAGGGCTACGACGTCTGCACCACAGGCACCGGCTCCAATGGATCAACCACGACGTGTATCGCCCCTGCGCCCGAGTCCCGCCCCGATGACTGGGTGATTTATGTCCCCGTCGCCATCCTCCTTGGGCTCATGGCCCTGTTCCTCGTCCACTTCCTGCGCCCCGCCGGGCCGGTCCGCCGGCCACGGCACTACCGGCGCGTCCATCGGGATCTCACGCACGCTACGCCGCGCGACTCCGCCACGCAGCTCGAGGGTGTCGATATCCGACAGCTGCAGAAGCGCCTGCGACGGCTGGAACGCATCCTCAGCTCCGAGCTCTCGGAGTCCCAGCGCCACTGGTTCAGCGGGCTCGTTGCATCGGGCAGGCACGGCATGGCCCTCGAGTCATTGGCGCGTTGGATGGCCGAGTCCCACACGCCCATACCGGACCACGCTCGCGAAGAGGCGCTCTGGCTCGCCAGTTCCCTCAAGATCGAGAGCGAGGTGCGACCCGTGCTCGACGCCCAGGTCTTCGCGCACGATGACGATGACGGCCCACGCCCTGGACCGACCTCCGGATTCGACGTTCCGCTCGACGACTTCAAGCAGCTGGTGTCCGAGGCCGTCGACTCGCTGCCGCCCGCCTTCGGCAAGGCCATGACCAATGTGGCGATCGTGGTGGAGGAGGAGCACGATCCTGCGGACCGCTTTGGGCAGTACCAAGGGCACCCACTGGCGGCGCCGCGCTACCGCACATGGCTCCTGCACCCTGACAAGATCACGATCTACCGCAAGACCATCTGTGAGCATTGTCACAGTCGCGACGAGGTGACGGCCATCGTCTATCGGGTGGTCATCCACGAGATCGCCCACCACTTCGGGATCGACGACCCGCGGCTCCGAGAGCTGGGCTGGTAGTGCGGGTCTGGGTCCGAGAGTGAGAGGAGAGCCGAACGTGAGCCTTGTCATCGAGTGTGTATTGATCGATTGCTCTGACTTGGAGGAGATGAGTGAGTTCTGGCAGGCGGCGCTCAACCTCGAGCACGTCTGGACGGGCCCCTCCGGCGGGTACCTCCTTGCCGCGCCTGAAGGGTCGCAATCTCGACTCGGGCTGATGCCCGGTGGTGACGAGAAGAGAGGAAAAAATCGACTCCACCTGGACCTTCGCCCGGACAACCAAGAAGCCGAGGTGCAGCGCCTGGAACAACTCGGAGCGGTCCGAGTCGACATCGGCCAGCGAGACGTTTCATGGGTCGTCATGGCAGACCCGGAAGGCAATGAGTTCTGCGTCCTGCGATCCCGGTCTTTGTCGACGGATCCCGAGCCGACGCAGCGCCTATAGGTGACGCAGCTGAGCGGACCGCTCAGGCGAAACCTGTGATCGGGGGCCGCCTCCTCTCAGACGACCTTGTTCGGTGATGTCCAGTGGAACGACTGCTGTCCAGCTGCGGTGTAGGCAGTCACTCTCGCCCGGTCGTCGGGAGTCCAAAGAACGGTGAGCCAACCCGGTCCTGCACTGACATCAGCGGTTCTGATTCCTTGCAGCCGCTCGACGTTGACGGTCGCAACCGCTGGGCCGCACAAGAACACCGCAAAGGAGAACTCCCGCCGATCATCGAATGGCGACATAACAGATGATCCTCCCATCCGGAAAAAGAGGGCTTCCCTTTCGTCCTGGATGTCCCAGCGCGGCCTGAGCGACCATCCGCTCCCGCTGCCCGTCAAGTGTTGCCACTTGCCTGACTCATTTTGTTGAAACTCGTCCGAACCGAGGACTTCACGTCCCTTGCGATTTCGGCCATAGCCAACTACCGCCGCAAGGCCGTCGTATTTGTCGACATCAAACGGTGTGAATGTGCCATTGGATGCAGGCGAGAGCGATGGCCACGGACCCTCACTCTCTATAACTGCGCTTGCGGCGTCGTCGCTCGGCCACCAGTTCATTGGCATCGCTCCCACCACCTCGTGGATGAAGTCGGCTTCGGAGCACCCCGACCGGCACAGGCACGTCCTTGTTGACTCCTTGCACCGGCTCTCTACCGGCCGGGGTTGACTCCTGCAGCCCTCTAAATCGCTCCGGCAGCCTCGAACGAGTTGTATATCGCGACTGTGGGAGGACCAGTGACACCGATCGCGGTAGTGACCCGCTCCACCTTGGGGTTCCCCTCGAAGAACTCCTGGAACTGCTCTGCGGTTTCCCACTCATCGATGACGACGAGCTCGGCGTCGCCAGCGACGAATCGGTGATGAAGAATTCCAGCGCCCTTGGTGTCCTCAGTGATCTCTTCGAGGAGCGCGGCGTTGGCCTGCAGACCCTCGATGGCTTTGGCGACGTCGGCAACAGGGAATTGGGCGATGACTGTGACACTCATGTCGAAACCTCAGATCAGTTGGTTGACCACCCATAATTGAAGCAGCCTCGGAAGGTTACGACATCGCCGTTGCGATTGCTCAGCCTGTTCCGGTTCCCGGCGTGGCTCCCTCCAGACTGCAAACGACGCAAAATCGAGGGAGAATCCCCCGGTCGGTATCGAGGACCTGGCCGTCTCAACTTCCCCGGGATGGATAGACAAACGACAAAGGGAAGGACGCCAAATGGCGCGCGCAATTCGCTTCGATCATGTCGGCATCACCGTTGCGGACCTCGACTTGGTGACATCTTTCTTCGTCACGCTCGGACTCGAGGTCGAAGACAGCACGGTCGTGGAGGGCGAATTCTTGGACACCGTGATCGGCATCCCAGACTCTCGCACCGAGATCGTGATGTTGCGGCCACCAGGGGGAGGCGCGCTGTTTGAGCTTTCCAGCTTCGTCCGGCCCGACCATCTCCCGGGATCGCCGGCCGCAATGGCCAATGAGCTGGGGCTGCGCAACGTCGCGTTCGAGGTGGACAACCCCCAGACGGTGCTCGACCGGCTTGTCGTGGACGGTTACCGGCTCGTAGGGGGCGTCGGCCAGTACGAGGATGCCTGGCGTATGGCCTATGTGCGCGGACCAGAGGGAATCATCGTGTCTCTCGCCGAGCGGATCGGCTAGGACCGCACCACGCACCCGGGCGTGCGTCACCACGGAAGGAGCCGACCCCTTAGCCGACGATAGGAGCACCAACGTCAGCCTTGCGGTGCATCCTCCTGAGCCTCTCCCTCATGATGGAATGGGTACAGGCGGAACCCTGGCTTCTGGAAGTTGGGGAAGCTCCCATAGAATCCCACGGCCCCCACTCCGGGTATGCGCTTCAGGCCGGCGTACCGAGGCACATGTCACGGCCGATCCGGTCGGGTCTGATGAGGGCTCGGCATGTCTACCCTGATGGCCACGGCGGGGCGATGCACCGGAAGCGGAAGGAAAGAATTCGTCGATGCAGCGTCAATCTTCAGAACGGTCCTTGCCTCCGATCTTTGCTTCGAGTCCATCGATTCGATCCGCCAGATCCTTGATCCCGCCCTTGGTGTGAATATCGAGACGGTCAAGTATCTTCAGGGTGTCGTCATAGGTGTGTTGCGAACGGACGTCGCTCGCCACGCTCTGCACGTTCTGTCCGACCATAATGACGGAAAGCAACACCAATTGAAGGAACGTTTGTGCAATCCAGGCGATGATGCCCTCGCCTCCTGGTCTCAGCGCTGGCCGCAATCCAAGGAGCGCGATGATCGCGAACACATACGCGCACCACATCGATCCGACGATGTTGGTGAGGAAGACAGCAATCTTGGCGTTGACTCCGTCGGCTCTCCGAACATCTTCCATGACTCCGCGAAGACTGATCGCTTGCCCAATGTGGCGTCGTGTCTTGACCGGCGGCATCAGAATGGGATTCTCAATCATTGCGCTCTCCTCGTTCGGGTCTATTGAGCTTGCCACCAGTCCGCCTGCACATAGCCCAGGAAGCGATTCGGTAGTTGGAATCGAACGGAGGGCCCACAGGGGTCTCGATCGGAGAGTGGGCGCTTCTAACCGGCGGTATGGGCAGTCTGAATCGACACCATTGTTCGGGTTCTCACTCGCCAAGACGTGGTGCTCTCGCATTACCTTGTTCAAGAGCGCCTGGTCCGAGATCGCTCGCACAATCAACGGCGACGCACGTTCATTGCGTTCTTGTTCGAAGCTCTCGCCATTTAAGCGCCAGTATGTTTTCATGACGATTCCAACGCGAGCACTGAGGAGGTGCACATGAACATCCACACGACGATCCGTCAGATGCCGAATCTGTGCGCCGCCGCCGCCGCAGCGGATCATCGCGCTCTGCTGGGCTGAACCAGCATCGAGTTCGATAGTGGAGGCGCCACCGGCGCCCCTCACTCTTCCGGGCTGATGGCGTTACATCGCCGCGCCCACTGTCACGCCCCCCGTCAATCCTCTCGTACCAAAGGAGCACAGATGCACCCCGACCTTCTACGCGCTCTCGCCAAGGCGAGACATGAGGATCTCCTCACGAAGCGTCAGAACCCAGGGCACCCCAGAGTCCAACGCGATGCCCATTCGCTGCGGTTCGCTCGTGCCCGTCAGCGGCTGGGCTCACTCCTCATTTGGGCAGGCTCACATCTGATTGGTGACCAAAGGGCAGCTCTGGAGCCGGCTCAGAAATAGTGCAGACAGTGCTCCAGGCGCACACCAGCGACCCGGGGCGAGGCCCCTCTGTGTGCAGGACTGTGTCAGGAGTCCAATGTACTGGGGCACCGTCCGTCACGCGCCCGGAGCCGTCATTAACGCCTCACGCACAGCGGCATCTATCCTGCTGCGAGCAAGGTTGCACTGTGCATGGGGAGCCCGGGATGCCCAAGGCGATTTACGCGGAGTACCAGGCCGTTGAGCCTTATTTCAATTTGGTTCGAGGGGCGCTTGGCGACAGCGTTGATGGAGATCATTTCTTCGACATCGTCTCAGCTTGCAATTAAACCCCCACCATCCGGTCAAGCGGCCTTCTTGACCACCGGATAGCGCGGGTCGCGGCCCTCTCTGGGTGCCCTTGGGGCGTCCGGGACCCGGAGTGTCGGATTTCGGTGCACTGGCCGGAGTCCCAAGAGTTACACGAAGTCGACGAAACCCTCTGCGCACACGCGCTGGGGTCAGTTTTGCCGGCTCGCAGGGACGCTCCCACGGCAGCCGTACGTCGTCGACGAGTCCTTGTGCGATTCGCAACTGGGTGTAGGCAGCCACGATCAACCACGTCCAGCGGTCGGCCTGTTCGGGCATGCACAGCGAGGGCGCCGTCCAGCCCAAAGTGTTCTTGGCGAATCGGAAGGTGTGCTCGAGATCGAAACGGTGCAGATAGGACCGGAAGCACAGGTCGAGATCGGGCTCGCCCGGACCCGACCACCACAGCCACAACGTCTTCTTCACTCGTCCGTCGCGTTTGGGAAGGTGCTCGACGTCGACGCGGATCACGCTGCCGCGCACGATTGGTGGTGCGCCCTCGCTCTTGGCCCAACGCCCTCGACCAATGAGGCGAGGGTGGAGCCCGTGCCAGGCGCGCACGCGCACCTTGCCGTAGCGAGGGTCCTCGGTGCGGTACTCGGCGTCGGGTCGCCGGTGCGTCTTGTCCTCCGAGCACTTCATGCGGCGCCCGTGGCGGGGAGGCCGCCCACCGGTGCCCTTCGGCCGATTGGGCCGCGCCGCCGGATCGTCGTAGAAGACCCGGTCCTCTCGGATGCGCACCAGCACCTGGGCCTCGGTGTCGTCCAACCCATGGCTGAGGGCGATGGGGTCATAACCGGCGTCGAAGACGAAGAGGGGGACCGCTCGGTCCTCTCGGAGCAGTGCCACCAGGGCTTTGACCTGCGCGATCGTCGCCTCGGTGGCATCGGCTCCGGGCGCAATGCGCAGCGCGTCGAGCGGCGCGGTCCAACTGTTTGGCTCGAAGCTGAGCTGGGCGATCCACTGATAGCTCCAGCCCGCCACGATCGGCTGGCCGGCCGAGTGCTTCGACGCCGAGTAGTAGAAACCCCGCTCGGGGCTGCACTCGGCGTCGCAGCGCTCCCAGGTCGAGGCGTCGACGGCGAAGACGGCCGGCCACTCACGCGGGCGATGTGCCACGAGTGCGGCCCGCAGCGCCCCCTCGTCGATCTCACCCAAAGAGAGAGCCTTGTAGAGGCTGCCGTGGGAGCGCCGGAAGATCGGCTCCAAGCTGAGGGAGGGCACCGATCCCACGGCCCCCGAGGCGTCCAAGAGCGCGTCGGCGAGTTCGAAAAGGGCATCGGACCACTTGACGAAGGTGCCGTAGATCTGGCTTCGGACGGACTTGAGCTCGTGCACCTGCTCGGCGTGGGTTCGCTTCGTCATACCCGTTAGTATTGACTACTATCGGATCACCGGAGGTGGATGGCCCCCGTCGGCGAGAATGGAGCTCGATGCCTCGAGCGAAGAAGAAGACCCTGGACGATTACGAACGCCGCTACCACGATCTGCTCGAGGCGCTCGCCGACATCGGCTTCGTCCGCTCGGGGAGCGTGGCGCCGCGTTACAACTACTGCGGCAAGGCGAACTGCCGCTGCCACGGTGATCCGCCCGAGCCCCATGGCCCGTACTTGCAGTGGACCGCGAAGGTCGACGGCAAGACCGTGAACCGTCGACTCAGTCCAGAGGAGGCCGAGCTCTATCGCGAGTGGATCGCCAACGACAGGCGACTACGGGCGATGCTCGACGAGCTGCGTACGGTGGCCGCAGAGGCGACCGATCTCATCATCGAGGAGCGTCGCCGAGCTGAAGCGGAGGTTTAATTACAAGCTCAGAGGACGTGGTTTATGAGGTTCTCTATGAGTTTCCGGGTTGGCCTCGCGTTATCCAGGGGCGGGCCGACCTGATGAACCAGTTCAAGGGTTATGGCGACAACATCGAGCTTGAATCCGCCGACCATTTGGTTAGCCGCAAGGCGGACGACGGTCGTGCCTTCGTCATCGAATATGAAGTCCACGGGACCATCCTTGCGACAGGGGTCAAGTATGAGAATCGGTTTTGTTCAATCATCGAGATTGAACACCGGAGAATCGCTCACTGGAGGGACTACATGGACTCCCTAGCAGCCTGGAATGCTTTGACGGCGCATCCTCAATAGCAGAGAGCCGACCGATTCGAATCAGCTCGCCGTTCCCAAAAGTGCCGCACCATGTCACCTAGCCGGCGGCGGCAATGAACGGGGACACCCAGAGCTGCGCTCAGCCCCTGTAGCGGCGCAGCATCCTAAAGCGGTACATGTTTGCAACAGTGACGATGGCGACGGCCGCCACAAAATGCGACACCCGCCTGCCAGATCAGTCCCGCCATGATGGCAGATGCCAGCACCCCCAAGACCGACAGCACGATTACAACTGCAGACACACCCTCAGTATGTACCCTCAGTTATGGCATAACGTCTGTAGCCGGACGTAGCCTGAAAGTGCCGCAGGGTGGCACGCACTCCCGGCCTAGGGGACACCAGAGACCCGCTGCGGAGTTGCTCCAACTCCTTACCCTCAGGGTTCGATTTCGATCCCAATGCACGAGAGCGCGCGGTGAACATCTTTAATCGAACCGACCAACACGCCTTGCATGCCAGACGTTCGGGCTCCCTCGACATTCTCCGGCCCGTCGTCGAAGAATAGGACCTCTCCGGGAGCGAAACCCATACGACTGGCAACAAGCTCGAAAGCCTCAGGATCGGGCTTTCGGGACCCGAGATCCGATGAGACGAAAATAGTCTCAAAGGGCCGCAGTTCGGAGGCGTAGAGATGCTCCCACACGCTCTTGTGAGTCGGGTTCGAGTTTGTAAAGGCAAAGAGTGGCAGATGTTGTTGAACGACCGACAGCACTTCGGACATACCTGGAACGACGCCGAGGTAGACGTCGTTCCACCCTGCGATGAAATCCTCGTCCGACAGGTCGATGCTTAGCGATTGGCGCAACGTAGCGAAGTAGATCGACGCTGGAATCTCTCCTCGCTCGTGTTGTTTGTACGGCTCATCAATAGAGAATCTCTCTGCGATCAGGTTTGGATCACAACTCGCCCGAGAGGCCCACAGTCGGAAAGCTCCGGCAAAGTCGAAGTCGATGACGACGCCCCCGAGATCGAACAACAGAGCACGAACTGGCCCGAGCTGGTTGGAGAGTGCTTCGTCCATTCGATCAGGTTCGCATACGGGACACGGTGGCGGGTCTCGAACTCCGGCTCACCGGTCGTCGCTCCATCCCGGCTTACTGGGGCATGTAGAAGCCTAGATTTGAGGCGTGCCCGCAAGCCTGCGACCGCTCACCGACGAAGAGACCTCTGAGTTCATTAAATGGCAACTCGAGCAATACGTCGAAGAGAGGGTCAGATCGGGAGAACGGCCAGATTCTGCTCGACGGATTGCCAGCGAGCAGTCGAGAGCGCTGTTTCCTGAAGGAGTACCAGCAGACGGCCAACTCCTGTTCCGTGTCCTCGATGACGAGGATACGGCCGTCGGCATGCTGTGGATCGGGCCCCAGCAACCAGCCAAGCAACCGGAAGCCCTTTGGGTCTTCTATGTGAGGGTCGAACCGGCCCATCGGGGTCAGGGATACGGCAGATTGGCCATGGACCTGGCGGAGACCGAAGCTCGCTCTAGGGGAGCTTCAGAACTTGGACTGAACGTATTCGGGCACAACCAGGTCGCACGACATCTGTATGAATCGATGGGCTACACAGCTACGTCAATCAACATGAAGAAGAAACTCTGAGTGGGTCCGCCTGTCCGTGACCCAGGCGTTCGGGGATATTTAGCGGTCGGGGACCGATCTTGGGGTCAAGTTGCGTGAAAAACTCTCCAGATGGCTCGTTTGGACCTCGTCACGCTCGTTGTGGAGACCTACGACGCCGCGATTGAATTCTTCGTCGAAAAGCTGGGATTTGAGTTGGTCGAGGATTCTCCAGCAGCGACGAACGAGGGACATCCGAAGCGATGGGTCGTCGTACGTCCGCGCGGAGGTCAGACGGGGATTCTTCTCGCACAGGCTGACGGAATGAATCAAGCATCGATCATTGGGAGCCAAGTGGCTGGTCGTGTCGGTTTCTTCTTGCGTGTCGATGATTTCGACCAGGCCCAAGGCCAGATGGCGTCAGTGGGTGTCGAGTTCGTGACACTTCCGCGCACCGAACCATACGGAAGAGTGGCAGTGTTTCTGGACGTCGCAGGCAATCGCTGGGATCTGATCGGGCCTCCTTAACGGCAAACAGCGGTCGCAAACCCCTGTCCGTAAGTCGGCAGCATTAGGGGGCATGGTCCATCGCTAAAAAATGGCCCCAGGTCAGAGGGGAAAGACGGGCGTTTCGACGGGTCGCGTACGATCCGCTGATGGGGAAAAGGATGGTGGGGCTACTGCTGGCCGCGCTGGTGCTCGCGGGGTGCTCGGCAGCCCCGACCCGAGGGGGCTTTCGCAAGCCGTGCTTCAAGCGCGAGCGGCCCGAAAGCACACTCCCACCTACATCGTGTGCGCCTCGGTATCGGCCGAAGCCATAGGCCCGGAGAACTTGATCTTCCCGGCCCGGGTCACTCGTCAGTTGCACGATCCGATACTGGCTTCCGGGTTGCGACAGATCCACGTCGGTATGTCAGCCGACCAGTTCTACGCGGTCGACCTGCGCATGGACCGCGAATGCGCTCGCCTGAGGGTGCAGCCGCACTAGGTGACTTTCGCGCAGATTCGGCGTCTGTCCTGAAAGTCGTCCCGTTCAGGGCCTTACCGCGCAAAGCCCCTCCCGGCCGGCGGATGGGGACACCCTTGGTCTGCTCGACGCATCGGAGGGCGACCGTCAGTTGGCACCTCCGGCCCAAGGGCCCACGCCGCCGATCCGGTCGATGGAGTACCGCACGATGTACCCGGTCTGAGACTGGTCCGGGTACTCGGCATCGTGTCCGACGTAGGCCTTGGCGAGACGTGTCAGCAGTGGCCCGGTGAGGCCGAGGGGCCCGATGCTCGCGGTTGCGTGGATGATGGCGTGCGGGCTCATCCAATCGCCGGGCCGCTGCGGCGGGGCGAACGACAGGACGACGCGTGGGTCGCGCTCCATATTGCGGAGCTTCGCGTTATACCGCATGTGGGTGCTGATGAGGTGGTGTCCGTCGAACCCGATCCAGATCGCAGTCACATGAGGGCTTCCGTCGGCGTTGATGGTTGAGACGTACGTCAGCGGGCCCGATTCGACCAGATCTCTGAGCTCTTCGGGCAGTGCGGCGGTCACTGCTCGCTCGCTTCGATGTCGAAGTGGGACTGTCCGCTCGACCACACCGGTCGGAGGCGCAGCGTCTGGAACCGCCACCCATCGAAGGTGCGGAGGGCATCGGCTTCGAACACGTTGGCGATGATGTATGGCTCGGGCGGGGTCGACTCCGGGATGGACGTGGATGGCCAGTAGCTGAGCCCGGAGGTGGGCTCTGTCGCCGTCGAGCTCGACCTGAGCGTTGGTGCTGATGTGGAAGGTGCGGTCCCAACCGTCCCGGACGAAGCGGTTGCCGAGGGCTAAGTCCTCAATGCCTTCGAGCGTAAAGCCCCGGTGCTCAACGCGAACATCTTCGCTGAAGATGGATCGAGCCCACTCGGCGTCGAGGCGACTCCCGTCGTCGATCGTGGCGAAGTAGCGGTTCATGAGCGCCACGATGCGATCCCGATCAAGGAGCCCCTGGAGTTCACGTTCTGTGATCTGGTCCATCTGGGTGGATCCTTACTCCTCGGGTAGGCAGGAGAGGCCAGAATTACATGAGAACGGACTCGCCCGAAAGTGGCGGTTGGGTCACCCCGCCCCGCGCACGTGATAGGGGGCAGTCTTGGGCGGGTCGGCATCGACACCATGCGGCGGGTGAACAGCGAGGGGTTTGTCCGCCGATGACCGGCTTCATGTCGATCATGACAGTCAGCCTGATGCTGAGCCTCCATCCAGAACTCCGCGGCACATCGGGAGGAGTCGTCGAGGAATGAGACAAACGGGCCTGCCCCGCCCGTCACCTGTGTTCTAGGCTCCATATCCCAGAATTGGGGCAGTTGGTGGGCGCGCGCTATTGCCGGCTACCACCCCGGGGAGGGTGTCCCCAAAGTGCGGGGCGTAGGGGTTCGCATTGCCAGTCTCGTCTCCGCCGACCTGACTCACCCGGCGCCAACGCACTGCACAACCAGCTAGTGGAACCCCGCCAGCACGCCCTTCCACATCTCCGGGTCCGCCTTGTAGGGCGCGTAGAAGCTGAAGCGGTCGACCAACCCGTCGAAGCGCTTCAGCACCTCGGCGGCCACCTGGTCGAGCGGGGCCACGACGGCGAAGGCGTTGAGAATGTCGTCGTCGATGAGCTCGCCCATCTTCTCCCACTCGCCGCGCTTGGAAAGGGTGTTGAGTTCCGGCTGGAGGTCACCCCAGCCGTGCAGCTCGAGGACGGGGCGGTAGGCCGGCGTCGAGGCGTAGAAGGCGATCTGCTCGCGCACGCCCTTGGCGGCCGCAGCCATGCTCTTGTCGTCGGGGCCCGTGACGATGAAGCCCGGGTAGGAGACGGTGAGATCGCTTCGGGTCTTGCCCGCCTTGGCCGCGCCGCGTTCCAGTGCCGGCAGGCTCACCTCGCGCAGGTAGCGCTCGGTGGAGAAACCGTGCACCAGGAAGCCGTCGCCGACCTCGCCCGCCACCTCGGTCATGAGCTCGCCCACGGCGGCCAACAGGATCTTGGGGTTGCCGTGGGGATTCGGCCCCGGATTGAAGAAGGGCGTCATCAACGTGTGCGTGTAGAACTCGCCGCGGAAGGCGAGGGGCTCGCCGGTCTCCCACGTCTTCCAGATGGCCCGGATGGCCAGAATGAGTTCCCGCATCCGGGGCGCCGGGTGCGACCACGGCATGGAGAAGCGCTTGGTGATGTGCGGCTTGATCTGGCTGCCCATGCCGAGCATGAAGCGGCCCTTGCTCAACAGCTGCAGGTCGTTGGCCAGGACGGCCAGCGTCATGGGGTTGCGGGCGAAGGCGACCGCGATCCCCGTCCCGAACTCCAGCTTCTCGGTGGCCGCCGCACCGATCGCGATGGGGAGGAAGGGATCGTGGTTCGTCTCGGCCGACCACACGCCGTCATAGCCAGTCTCCTCGGCCTTGATCGCCTGCGCCGCCATGCCGTTCGGATCGAAACCGATCCCGCCGTCGATCTTCATGCCGGACGTCTCCCTCTCGCTCGACTGACCCGGATCGCTCTCACTGTTCTTCGCCCCGCAGGAAGCGCTCCAGTTCCGCAGCGATCTCGTCGCCCGACGGCACGGCGTCGACCCCCATGGCGTTGCCCTCCGAGGCGTCGATGTTCTCCTCGAGCTTGCGCACCATGGCCTGGTGCTCGGCATTGTCAGCGATGAGCTGGTCCACCTGGCGGCGGGAGCTGTCGCCCGCCCGCCGCAGTGCGGAGGAGTCGAGCGACAGCGAGCCCACCGCGGCCAGCCCCTCGATGAGCGCCGCGCTCGCCTCGGGGAACGGCATGCCCGCCACGTAGTGGGGGACCCGCGCCCACAGGCTGACGGCAGGCGTCCCGTTCGCACCGAAGGCCATTTCCAAAGCGGCCAGGACGCCGGCCGGCACCTCGAGCTCGCCCTGCACGATCCCCACCTGCTCAATCAGGTTGGCCGACTCCGCCGGCGCCGTGGCGGCCAGCTTCACCGGCCGCGTGTGCGGCGCCGGCGCCGGGAAGGCGCCCAGGCCGACCACCATGCGGACGCGCCAGGAGCGGGCCAGTCCCACCACCGCATCGGTGAAGGCGCGCCAGTGGAAGTCGGGCTCGGGCCCGACCAGGAAGAGCATGTCGCGCCCGACTCGTCCGATCCCTGCCGCACGACCGTGCGGGGCCAGGTCAGGTCGGTCGTGATCCCGTTGACGATGCGCGCCACGGGGCGCCGGGCGCGCTGGTCGAGGAAGTGCTCGCCGTTGAACGTGACGATGGGCTCGGTGTGGCCCTGCCCGAGCAGCGTCGAGATGGCCGTGGTGGCGCCGAGTCCGGCGTCGACCCAGCCCTCCAGCGCGACGACGAGGATCGGCTCCCGCAGGACGGGCTCCTGGTGGACCTCGAAGATCTCGGTCAGGCCGCCGGCACCGCCCTCGGGGCTCACGGCGTGGCCTCCAGCGCCTCGGCCGCCATTTCGAAGAGCCGCTTGATCTGCAGCGGGAAACCCGTCCACGCTGCCCTGGTCGCCCGCACCGGCGCCGGCGACGTAGCGGGCGTAGACGCCCTGCAGAATGCAGGCCAGCTTCCAGTAGCCGAAGGCCTGGTAGTAGCCGATCCCGGAGACATCGAGATCGGAGACCGCGTCGTAGCGCTCCAGAACTCTGGGCCTTGGTGGAGAAGCCGGGTGCCGTCGTCGGTGACATGCCGAGCACCGCCATGGAGTCGTCGGGGTCGGACCAGTAGTCCATCAGCAGGCCGAGATCGGCCAGTGGATCACCCAGCGTGCAGATCTCCCAGTCGAGGATGGCGCGGACGGTCCCGTCGTCGGCGAGCACCACGTTGTCCATCCGGTAGTCCCCGTGCACGACCGACGTCCGCTGCTGCTTGGGGATGCGCCGGGCGAGCTCGTCGCTCACCCGCTCGACGATGCCACCGTGGTCGACGCCTTCGACCTGCATCTGGTCGTACTGCCCGCGCCAGCGTTTGAGCTGGCGCTCGATGTACCCCTCGTGCCGTCCCAGATCGCCCAGCCCGACGGCATCGGGGTCGACGTCGTGCAGCGCGGCCAGCGTGTCGGCCATATGGCCGCCGACACCACGCCGGGTCGCCACGTCGAACGCGGCCTCGGCCTCGGGCGCGCTGCGCAGGATGTGGCCCTCGACGAATTCCATGACGTAGAAGGGCCGTTCGTTGACCGCCTCGTCGGTGCAGAGCCCGATGGTGACCGGAACGGGGATCCCCGCCGGCCCGAGCGAGTGCATCAGGCGGTACTCGCGGGACATGTCGTGCGCGGTGGGCAGGACGTGGTGCAAGGGAGGCCGGCGCAAGGCCCAGGCCCGTCCTTCGGCGTCCTCCACGCGGTAGGTGAGGTTGGACCGGCCGCCGGCGATCAGCGTGAAGGTGAGCGGCCTCGTGAGCTCGGGCAGTTGCCGCCACCATCCACTCGGTGACCTCGCCCTGATGAATGCCTTCCGGCGCCTGCGACACGCGAACGACGCTAATCGGTGCCGTGTGGCCCGGTCAGACGGTTCGGCGCTCAGCGGCCACCCAGATCCGGGCCTCCGGGCGGGTTCCACCTGCAACGACGTGGGGCGTCGTTCCCGCGCGGAACTCCCATTAGCGTTTGGCCGATGGACGTCACAGACGAGACATTCCAGACGGCCGTGCTCGACCGCAGTGCGACGGTGCCGGTGGTCGTGGACCTCTGGGCCCCGTGGTGCGGGCCGTGCAAGACCCTTGGGCCCATGATCGAGAAGGCGGTCGCCGACACCGACGGCGCCGTCGAGTTGGCCAAGGTCAATGTCGATGACAACCCGGCCGTGTCGCGGGCCTTCAACGTGCAGTCCATCCCCGCCGTCTTCGCGCTCAGCCAGGGCCAGGTCGTGGACCAGTTCATCGGTGCGGTCCCCGAGGCGCAGATCACCGCGTTCGTCCAGCGCCTGGCGCCGGCGCCCAGCGAAGCGGACACGCTGGTCGCGACGGGCGACGAGGCCTCCCTGCGCAAGGCCCTCGAGCTGGAGCCGGACCACCCCGGCGCCACCGAGGCGCTCGCCGCCATTTTGATCGGCCGCGGCGAGCCCGCCGAGGCGCTCGCCCTGCTGCAGCGCCTGCCCGAGACGGAGGCCGGCCGGGTCCTGGCCGCCGAGGCCCGCCTGCTGGAGGCGGGGGTCGACGTGTCGGCCACGGGCCGGGCCGACATCGAGGCCAAGTTGAACGAGTTGCTGGACCGGGTGCGCGACGACGACGCGGCCCGCCAGGAGTTCGTGGACCTGCTGGAGGCCATGGGCCCCGACGACCCGAGCACCAAGGAATACCGGCGGGCCTTGACCGCGCGCCTGTACTGATGGCCGCGCCGGCCACCGGGACGCCGACCACGGACACGCCAACAACCGACACAACGGCCTCCACGCCGCCGCCGCCGACCACTGCCCGCCCGGCCTCGCTCCTCGACCTCGGCGGCCGGCGCTACGACCTGACGCACCGGGCCCTGGTCATGGGGATCCTCAACCGCACGCCCGACTCGTTCTACGACAAGGGCGCCACCTTCGAGCTCGACAAGCTGTACGGGCGGGCAGAGCAACTGGTCGCCGACGGGGCGGACATCCTCGATATCGGTGGGGTCAAGGCGGGCCCGGGCCCCGAGGTGACCGAGGCCGAGGAGCTCGACCGCGTGGTCCCGGTCGTGGCCGGCCTGGTGGCGCGCTTCGACACGCCCGTCTCGGTCGATACGTGGCGCGCCTCGGTGGCGCGGGCCTCCTACGCCGAGGGTGCGGTGATGGGCAACGACATCAGCGGCCTGGCCGACCCCGACTACGCGCCCGCTGCCGCCGAGCACGACGCCGCCGTCGTCATCACGCACATCCGTCTCGCCCCGCGCGTCGCCGATCCCGACCCGCACTACGACGACGTCGTGGCGGACGTGGCCCGCTTCCTCACCGAGCGCGCCACCGGAGCGCGCGCGGCGGGCGTTCCCGCCGAGCGGATCGTGCTCGATGCCGGCCTCGACCTCGGCAAGACCGCCGAGCAGTCGCTGACCCTGCTGCGCGCCTCGGCGACGCTGGCCGCGCTGGGCTACCCGCTTCTGCTCTCGGCCTCCAACAAGACCTTCCTGGGCAAGATCCTTGATTTGGAGCTCACCGAGCGGCGTGAGGCTTCCATCGGCGCGGCGGCCCTCGGCATCGCCTGGGGCTGCCGCATTGTGCGCGTGCACGACGTCAAGGGCACCTGCCGGGCCCGCGACGTGCTCGCCGCCGTGAGTGAGGCGCAGTGAGCGCTGCGAGGTCCCAGCCGGTGTACCTCGTCAAGGGTGACGACGCCGCGTTGGTCGCGCAGGAGGTCCGCGTGCTCCTCGACGACGTGGTCGGCGACGGCGATCATGCGCTCATCGTCGAGGAGGTCGGCGGCGGCCCCGGCGACGAGCTGAGCGTCGGGGCGGTCGTGGACGCCTGCCTGACCCCGCCCTTCCTGGTCGACCGCAGGGTGGTCGTCGTGCGCGAGGCCGGGCGGCTGCTGACGGCCGACGCGCCGCGGTTGGTCGAGGTCGTGCAGGACCCCCTCCCGTCGACGGTGCTGATCCTGGTGGGCGGCGGCGGGACCATACCCGCGCCACTGGTCAAGGCGATCAGCGCGGCGGGCCAGGTCATCGACGTCACGACGAGCAAGGCGGGGGACCGCAAGGCCTGGCTGCACGACCATCTCCGCTCGGCGCCGGTGAAGCTCGAGCCGCGGCGCCGCCGACATGCTGGCCGGCCACGTCGGCGAGGATCTCGGCCGCGGTCGAGGGCCTCCTCAGCGCGCTCAGCGCCGCCTACGGCGAGGGTGCCCGGGTGACCGCCGACGACCTCGCGCCGTATCTGGGCGAGGCGGGCAACGTCCCTCGCTACGAGCTGACCGACGCCATCGACAAGGGTGAGCCGGGGAAGGCCTTGACGGTGCTGCGCCGCATGCTCGAGGCGGGCGGCCTGGCCCCGGTACAGGTGCTGACCACCTTGCACATCCACTTCTCCAACATGCTCCTGCTCGACGGTGACGATGTCAGCACCGACCAGAGTGCAGCCGCCATCCTCGGCACCGCTCCCTTCGTGGCCAAGAAGGCGCTGCAGCAGTCGCGACGGCTCGGGAGTACCAGGGTCGCCGAGGCGATCAACCTGATCGCGGCGGCCGACCTCGACGTGCGGGGGGCGAGCGGCATGGAGCCCGAGGTCGTGATTGAGATCCTGGTGGCCCGGTTGGCCCGCCAGACCCGCCCGGTGCGAGCCTCTCGCCCGCGGGCCGGCGCCCGCCGCTAGGCCGCGCCCGGGACGCCGGTGCGTCACGCCAGGGGTGAAGAGAACCACCAGCGGTGGTTCTCGGTGTCCCGGACGCCGTACTCGCGCAGGCCGTAGGGCTGGTCGCTGGGCGCGCTCTCCACGCGGGCCCCGGCCGCTTTCACGCGGGCGTAGTGCGCGTCGACGTCCGGGATGCGGACGGACAACCCGCCCTGCGACATGACAGCGTGACGCGGGGAGTCCATCTCGAACGCGGCGGCGACCCGGTGCATCCAAATGGGGGCGTCGCCGTTGCGGACCTCGCCGTGCACGACGGTCCCGTCGTCGAGGCGGTGCAGCCCGCCCGAGGTCAGGCCGAACGTGCCGACGAGGAAGTCATGGGCGGCTTCGATGTCCTCGTAGACGAGGATGGGGACGACCGCAGGTGGTGGGGTGGCGCTCATGAATCAACTCTGCGCCCCACGCGGTCCCCGTGTACACCCCGTGGCGCACAGCCGGGTGGTGAACTGGGTCCCGTGCTCGAGACACCGGAAGAGATGGCACACCTGCAGGCCCTGCTCGACGGCTCCATGGCGAGCGCCGGCCCCCACGTCCGCGACGTCATCATCGACGAGCGCCGGCTCACGGCCGTACAACTCACCGAGCGCCTGCAGGGCATGCGGCTGCTGGTTCTGGCCACGGTGACCGCCGACGGCCGTCCACTCGACCGGGCCCGTCGACGGCTACTTCCTCCACGGCACTTTCTGGTTCAGCACCGCCAGAGACTCCGTGCGCGGGCGCCACCTGGACCGACGGCCCTCCTGCAGCGCCACCCACCTCCCGGGCGACGAGCTCTGCGTCACGGTGCACGGGAGGGCGGAGGTCCACCCCCTCGACGACCCGGCCAACGCGGACCTGCTGCAGGCCATGCTCGACGAGTACCTCCCCAAGGTCGGACCGGAGTTCGCCCAAGGTCTCGAGGCGATGGACGCCGTGGGTGTGCGCATCGTCCCCGAGAAGATGTTCACTTTCCTCATGGCCCAATAGGGGAGAGGCTGGCTCAGGCCGGCGGACCCTGCGGGAGGTTGTTCTCGGCCCAGGTGGTCAGCGCATCGAGCGCGGGCATCAGGGCCAGGCCCGACTCGGAGGCTCGATATGTCACGGCAATCGGGGGTCCTGTCTCCACCGTGCGCAGGACCAGTCCGGCTGCCACCAGTCCACTGAGGCGCTCAGACAGGACAGAGTCGCTGATGCCGCCCACCAGGCGCTTGAGTTCCGCGAAGCCCGCGGGCCCCTGGACCAACGCGCCGAGGAGCACCCCGTTCCAGCGTTTCCCCAGAAAGCCGAAGGCGCGAGTCAGGGCGGCGTCGCAGGCCCGGGGCTCATGCTCGACGATCGCCTTGGCTTCCATGTCCCCACTCTACAGGGGTGTGAGGAAAATCCTAGGTGCTTCTGGAATAGAAGTCCAATCACTACGTTGAAAGGAGTAGCAAGCAAAAACAGAGCATCGAAGGAGCGACCAGCCATGACTGCCACCGAAACGCTGTACCCGGATGTGGCGTCCCAGGACCGCCTGGGGCAATTGGGCGCCGAGGGCCGGGCCCTCCTGTTCACCGAAGCCCGCACGGCCAACTCGTTCGCACCCACCCCGGTGTCCGACGAGGAGCTGGCTGGCATCTGGGAGCTGGCCAAGTGGGGCCCCAGCGCGGCAAACACGCAACCCCTCCGGGTTCTCTACGTGCGGACGCCCGAAGGGAAAGCCCGACTGCTGCCCCACATGAACGAGGGCAACCGGGACAAGACCGCGTCCGCCCCTGCGGTGGCCGTCCTGGCCCGGGACACGCGGTTCCATGAGCACATCCCGACGGTGCTGCCGTTCCGCCCGGAGATGCGCGAGGTGTTCGAGGAGAACGAAGCGATGCGCGACGGCATCGGTACGTTCAGCGCGGCGTTGCAGGCGGGGTACTTCATCATGGCCGTACGGGCCAGCGGCCTGGCGGCCGGCCCCATGGGCGGTTTCGACGCCGCCGGTGTCGACGCCGAGTTCTTCCCTGACGGGCGCTGGACCTCCACCTTGGTGGTCAACATCGGGCATCCCGGTGCGGACCCTTGGTTCGAGCGGCTGCCCCGTCTGGACCACGACGCGGTGGTCGAGTGGGCCTAAAGGCAGTGGGGCTGGCGTTGGCGCTCGACCACGAGTCGGCACACGACGCGGCCTAGGGCTTAAGAGAAGAAGAAGAGAAGCAGCAGGCTCGGGGAGAGCGCGAAAAGGGTGAGAGAGGAAAGGCGCTGCCGCTACTCGGCGGCTGCCGCCTCGATGGCGGCGACCCGCCGCACCAGACGCGACTTGTGGTTCGCGGCGGTGTTCTTGTGGATGACACCCTTGGCGGCAGCCTTGTCGATCCGCTTCACGGCCAGGCGCAGCGCCTCGGCGCTGTCCTCGGCACCGCTCTCGGCGGCCGTCACGGCCGTCTTGGTGCGCGTGCGGAGCTCGGCCCGCACCGACTTGTTGCGCAGCCGGCGCTTCTCGTTCTGGCGGTTCCGCTTGATCTGGCTCTTGATGTTGGCCACGTGTCGATCCTCAGTCTTCTTCGAAAGGGGGCGGCGGCGGGCCGAGGCCTCACCGGTGCGAACGACAACTGTAGCAGGTGGCGGGGCTATTTCGGCCGGCGCCACGCGGAGGGGGCGACCCCAAGTTCCCTGGCCAGGCGACCGGGGTCGCCGACCTGGGCCGGTACGATCGACGGACCGTGCCGCCCCCCTCACCGCAACCGGACCCGTTGCGATCGAGCAGATTCGGAACTTCTCCATCATCAGCCACGTCGATCACGGCAAGTCGACCCTGTCCGACCGCATTCTCGAGATCACCGGGGCCGTCGATCCCCGCCTCATGCGGGAGCAGTACCTCGACTCCATGGACATCGAGCGGGAGCGGGGGATCACCATCAAGGCCCAGAACGTCCGGGTGGTGCACGCCGGCCACATCCTCCACCTGATCGACACGCCCGGCCACGTCGACTTCGGCTACGAGGTCTCCCGCTCGCTGGCGGCCTGTGAGGGGGCCGTGCTCCTGGTCGACGCCTCCCAGGGCATTCAGGCGCAGACGCTGGCCAACTGCTACCAGGCCATTGAGAACGACCTCGAGATCGTGCCCGTCCTCAACAAGATCGACCTGCCGGCCGCCGACCCGGTCCGCTGCGCGCTCGAGATCGAGCACGTGCTGGGACTGCCGGCCGAGTCCATCCTCCACATCTCGGCCAAGACGGGGGAGGGGGTGCCCGAACTGCTCGACGCCATCATCGCCCGCATCCCCCCGCCCAAGGGCGACCCCGCGGCGCCGCTGCGGGCGCTGATCTTCGACTCCTCCTACGACCAGTACCGGGGCGTGGTGAGCTCCATCCGGATCGTCGACGGTTCGCTGCACACCGGGGCCCGCCTGCGCTTCATGCAGGCCAACGCCGTGCACGACATCGAGGAGGTGGGCGTGCGCACGCCCGTGGCCGTTCCCGTGGAGGGGCTCGGGCCGGGGGAGGTGGGCTACCTCATCGCCGGGATCAAGGACGTCGGCGAGGCCCGCTCCGGCGAGACCGTCACCACCGCGCAGCACGGCGCCACCAAGGCGCTCGCCGGCTACCGCGATCCCAAGCCCATGGTGTTCTGCGGCCTCTACCCGATCGACGGCGACGAGCTGCCGGACCTGCGTGACGCCCTGGACCGGCTCAAGCTCAACGACGCCAGCTTCACCTTCGAGCCCGAGTCGTCCCACGCCCTCGGCATCGGCTTCCGCTGCGGCTTCCTGGGCCTGCTGCACATGGAGATCGTGCGCGAGCGGCTCGAGCGGGAGTTCAACCTCTCCCTCATCGCCACCGCCCCGAGCGTGGAGTACCGGGCCTTCCTCACCGACGGGACGGAGCTCGACGTCGACAACCCGACCGAGCTGCCCGACGCCAGCCGCATCGACCACATCGACGAGCCCATGCTGTCGGCCACCATCATCACGCCCACCGAGTACACGGGCACCGTCATGGAGCTGTGCCAGAGCAGGCGGGGCGAGATGACCCGCATGGAGTACCTCTCGCCCGAGCGGGTCGAGCTCGTCTACACCCTTCCCCTGGCCGAGGTCGTCATCGACTTCTTCGACCAGCTGAAGAGCCGGACCAAGGGCTACGCCAGCCTGGACTACGAGCCCGAGGACTACGCCACGGGCAACCTGGTGCGGGTCGACATCCTCATCAACCATGCGCCGGTCGACGCCTTCTCGACCATCGTGCACCGGGCCACGGCCGACACCTACGGGCGCAAGATGGCCGAGAAGCTGCGGGAGCTCATTCCGCGCCAGATGTTCGACGTCCCGATCCAGGCCGCCATCGGCGGGCGCATCGTGGCCCGCGAGACGGTCAAGGCCAAGCGCAAGGACGTGCTGGCCAAGTGCTACGGCGGTGACATCACCCGCAAGCGCAAGCTGCTCGAGAAGCAGAAAGAGGGCAAGAAGAAGATGAAGAACATCGGCCGGGTGGAGGTGCCCCAGGAGGCCTTCGTCTCGGCGTTGCGCCTGGGTGACGACTGAGAGCCGGCGGGCTGCTGGCCGCCTCGGTGCCTGGAACCCCGGCTGCCGGCCACGGCTACGGCCCTGGCACTCGGTAGACTTGAGTGCCAGGCACCCCATGACTCCGCCCACTGACTCCACCCCGCTCACCGACGTTGCCGACGACGAGCGCGCCCTCAACGCCCGCCGGGCGGCCATTCTGGAGGCGGTGGTCACCGAGTACATCGGGACCGCCGAGCCCGTCGGCTCCTCCCACGTCGCCAGTTCTCCCGGGGTGCAGGTGTCCTCCGCCACGGTCCGCTCGGAAATGGTGGCGCTCGAGCGGGAGGGCTACCTGGTCCAGCCCCACACCAGCGCCGGCCGCATCCCGACCGACAAGGGCTATCGCTTCTTCGTCGACCACCTGACCGGGCCCGGCGTCCTCGGGCCCAGCCCAGCGCAAGCAGGTCTCGCAGTTCTTCGAGCAGGTCCACGGTGAGATGGAGACGGTGCTCGAGCGCGCCTCGGGCCTGCTCTCCGAGCTGACCTCCTACGCCGCCGTCGTCGTCGGTCCCTCGCACGACACCGCCACCATCCGGTCCGTCCAGCTCGTCGGCCTCTCGCCGTTGCACGCGCTGCTGGTGGTGGTGCTCTCCGACGGCGCCGTGGAGAAGCGGACCATCGACCTGCAGGCCGAGACCTCCGACGACACGCTCGCCCGCGCCGGCACCCTGCTCGCCTCCCACCTGGTCGGGCGCACGCTCGCCCAGCCCTGGGCCGTCCCGGCGAGCGGATCCGCCGACGTCGACCAGCTCGTCGACCGCGGCGCACATGGCCTTCGACTCCCTCGAGGGCGCCATGGAGGCCGACCAGGTGTTCGTCGGCGGCCCGGCCCGCCTGGCCGAGTCGTTCGACGCCGTGGAGACGGTGCGCTCCGTCCTGGCCATCCTCGAACAGCAGCTGGTCGTCGTCACCCTGTTGCGCGACGTCCTCGACCGCGGGCTCTCGGTGGCCATCGGCACCGAGCACGGCTTCGAGCCGCTCTCGTCGTGCGCCGTCGTCGTGGCGCCGGTCTCCATCGACGGGCAGGACCTCGGCGCCGTGGGGCTGCTCGGCCCGACGCGCATGGACTACGCCCGCGCCATGGCCGCGGCCCACGTCGTGGGCGAGCGCCTCGGGCAACGGATCAGCGGGGGGCACGATGGCCGTCACTGACGGGCTGGGCGACCTCTACGCGCTGCTCGGCGTCGGCCCCGACGCCAGCGACGACGAGATCAAGCGGGCCTACCGCGCCCGCGCCCGCGAACTGCACCCCGACACCAACCACGGCGACCCCGAGGCCGAGGCTCGCTTCAAGCAGGTCACGCGTGGCCTACGAGGTCCTGCGCGACCCCGAGCGCCGGGCCCGCTACGACCGCTTCGGTCCCGAGGGCGTCTTCGGCTGCGCAGCCGGGCGGAGGCGGGGGCTTCGGCTTCGAAGGCGGCCTCGGCGACATCTTCGAGGCGTTCTTCGGCCAAATGGGCGGGGCCGGCACCCGCCGGCGCGGCCCCCAGGTGGGCGCCGACGCCGAGGTGCGTCTCGAGCTCGAGTTCGCCGAGGCCGTGTTCGGCAGCCGCAAGGAGATCAGCGGTCCGCCTGCCCGCCACCTGCGCCACCTGCGAAGGCAGGGGCACGGCGGCCGGCACCGAGCCCGTCACCTGCATCGACTGCCAGGGCACCGGGGAGCTGCGCCGGGTGCGCCAATCGCTGCTCGGGCAGGTGGTGACCAGCGTCGCCTGCTCGCGCTGCAGCGGGACCGGCGAGATGATCCCCAACCCCTGCGCGCGACTGCCGCGGCGAGGGGCGCCGCATGGAGGAGAGCACCTTCACCGTCGAGGTGCCCGCCGGCGTGGAGGAAGGGTCGACCCTGCGGCTCGCCGGACCGCGGCGCGGCCGGCCAGCGCGGCGGCCCGAACGGCTCGCTCTTCGTGCACCTCGTGATCAATCCCGACCCGCGCTTCGAGCGCCAGGCCGACAACCTCCACACCACGCTGACCATCAGCGTGGCCCAGGCCGCGCTCGGGGACCGAGACCGACGTCGAGACGCTGGACGGCCCGCAGCACCTGACGATCGGGCCGGGCACGCAGCACGGGCACATCGAGCGGATCCGCAGTCTCGGCGTGCCCCACCTGCGGGGCCGCGGACGCGGTGACTTCTACGTGCACGTGCTGGTGGCGACGCCGACCGACCTCACTCCCGAGCAGGACGAGCTGCTCCGGCAGTTCGCCGCCGCACGCGGCGAGGAGGTCTCCGCTCCCGGTGCAGGGGGCGGCGAGGGCGTGTTCTCGCGCCTGCGCTCCGCCTTTGGCTAGCGCCGCCATCGCCGCCGCCGCCGTCGCCGTGCGGGCCGCGGCGGCCAGCCAGGTCTTCGTGGACGACCCCGGCCGGCCGCTGCTCTCCGACGACGACGTCGCACCACCTGGGCCGGGTGCTGCGGCTGCGCGACGGCGAAGAGGTCATTGCCGCCGACGGGCGAGGCCGCTGGGCGCGCGCCATGTGGCGCGGCACGGCCGACCCTCGAGCCGGTCACGAACGGGACCGGCATCGGTGGCGACGGCGCCGTGCAGTCCGAGGCACGCGCCGAGCCCGCGCTGACCGTGGCCTTCGCGCCGGTCAAGGGGGAACGCCCCGAATGGGTGGTCCAGAAGCTGACCGAGCTGGGCATCGACCGGATCGTGCCACTGCGGAGCGAGCGCAGCGTCGTCCGCTGGACGGGCGCCCGCGGGCAGGCCAGCGTCGAGAAACTGCGCCGGGTGGCGCGCGAAGCCGCCGCCCAGTGCCGCCGCGTCTGGCTGCCCGAGGTCTCCGACACGCGTGGCGTTCGCCGACCTGCAGGCTCTGGGCGGGCCCGGCGAGGTCGTCCTGGCGCAACTGAGCGGGGACCGGCCCACGCTGGCCCAGCACGTCGTGGCCGTCGGGCCCGAGGGCGGGTGGAGCACGGACGAGCTCGCGTCGGGCCTGCCCACGGTGGGGTTCGGGTTGAGCGTCCTGCGGGCCGAGACGGCCGCCGTCACCGCCGGCGCCCTCCTGGCCTCGCTCCGGACGGGAACCGTGGCCGCGGCGGAGGCCGCCGCAATGACGGAACGCCCATGGTCACGGGCGGGACCCGGGGACCGGTAAGTTCGGAGCAGTGATCAGGCTGGCGCAGAGGCACGGCGACCCCCGGGCATGACCGACGCCGCCGACTGCCTGTTCTGCAAGATCGTGGCGGGTGAGGTGCCGTCCGAGACGGTGTACGAGACCCCGAACACGGTGGCCTTCAAGGACATCACCCCGGCCGCTCCGCTCCACGTGCTCGTCGTGCCCCGTCGCCACATCGTCGACGCTTCGACGGTCACCGCCGAGGACGGGCCGGTCCTGGCCGAAATGCTGCTGGCCGCCCGGGCCGTCGCCGACGCGGCCGGACTGGCGACACCGGATCGGGGCTACCGCCTCGTCTTCAATATCGGGCCCGACGCGCTGATGTCGATCCCGCACCTCCACCTCCACGTTCTCGGAGGCGAACCACTGAAAGGACACCTTGGCATCGAGTGACCGCACCATGACCACGGCCCTGCGCGCCGAATGCTTCGTCCCCGGCAACCACCTCATGGCCGGGCCTGCTCGGGACGCGTGACGAGCACCTCCGTCAGATTGAGCAGGCCTTCCCCGACGACCAGATCGTGGTGCAGGGCGACCGCATCTCCGTCGAGGGCCCGCACGCCGAGCTGGTGGTGCAGTTGTTCGAGGAGCTCATCCTCATGGTGCAGGCCGGCCGGAGTCTCGACCCCTCGACGGTGCTCCGCGCCATCGACATGGTGCGCGAGGACATCCGCCCGAGCGACGTTCTGCGCTCCGAAGTGGTGCGGGCCGCCGGCGGCAAGACGGTGCGACCCAACACCGCCGGGCAGAAGCGCTACGTCGACGCCATCTCCCAGAGCATCATCACGTTCGGCATCGGGCCGGCGGGAACGGGCAAGTCGTATCTGGCGGTGGCCCAGGCGGTGCACGCGCTGCAGTCCCGGCAGGTGACGCGCATCATCTTGACCCGGCCCGCCGTCGAGGCAGGCGAGCGGCTCGGCTTCCTGCCGGGCGACCTGATGGCCAAGGTCGACCCGTACCTCCGCCCGCTCTACGACGCGCTCTACGACCTGCTCGAGCCGGAGGGCGCACAGCGGCTGCTGGACCGCGGGACCATCGAGGTGGCACCGCTCGCCTTCATGCGAGGACGGACGCTCAACAGCTCGTTCATCATTCTGGACGAGGCGCAGAACACGACGCCCGAGCAGATGAAGATGTTCCTGACCCGGATCGGGTTCGGCTCCAAGTGCGTGGTGACGGGCGACGTGACCCAGATCGACGTGCCCGGGGGCCGCTCGGGACTGATCGGCCTGGAGCCGGTGCTCGGCGGGATCGACGACATCACGTTCGTCCACCTGAGCCGCCGGGACGTCGTCCGCCACAAAATCGTGGCCGACATCGTCGATGCCTACGAGGTGGCAGAAGGGCGGGCGGGTTCCACCCAGTGACGATCGACGTCTTTGCCGCCGACGAGCAGCAAGATCATCCGATCGACGTCGCGCTCTGGGCGGACCTGGCTCGCAAGGTCCTCGTGGCGCGCGGCATGAAGGGCGAGACCGAGGTCTCGCTCCTCTTCGTCGACGAGGAGTCCATCGCCGCCCTGAACGAGCAGTTCCTGGGCAAGACCGGTCCGACCGACGTGCTGTCGTTCCCCATCGAGGACGATCCCGGGCCCACCGGTCGCTCGCCGGACTTCGGGGGCAGCGGCCCGGGCTCCTCGCCCGAGCAGGGTGCCCTCATGTTGCTCGGCGACGTCGTGATCTGCCCGGCGGTGGCCGCACGCAACGCCGTCGAGCACGAGGTGTCCTTCGAGGACGAGGTGGCGCTGCTCGTCGTCCACGGGCTGTTGCACCTCCTGGGCATGGACCACGAGAACGAGGCGGAGGCCGAACGGATGGAGGCGATCGAGCAGCAATTGCTCACGCGCTTCTACCGCGTCAGCCACGGGGCCTGAGCGTGCTCATCCTGCTGGGGGCAGCGGGCTTCCACGCCGAGGACGCCATCCTCGTCGTCATCATCGCGATCGCTGCTGGCCGCCTCGGGCGTCCTGGCCATGGCCGAGACCAGCCTCGTCCGGATGAACCGGATCAAGGCCAAGTCGCTGGTCGACGAGAAGAAGCGCGGGGCCCGCCAGCTGGCCCGGCTGGTCGAGAACCCGGCCAACTTCCTCAACCCCATCCTCCTGCTGGTGCTGATCTGCCAGCTGGTCTCCGCCACCCTGGTCGGCATTGTGGCCGAGCACGCTCTTCGGCGGCCTCGGCGTGCTGCTCGGCATCGTGTTCGAAATCGTGGTGATCTTCGTCTTCTTCGAGGCCGTGCCCGAAGAACTGGGCGGTGCAGCATGCCGACCGGGCCGCCCTGCTGAGTGCGCCCTTCGTCAGCACGCTGATCCGCTTCCCGCCCATCCGCTGGCTCTCGACCGTCCTGATCGGCCTGGCCAACCTCATCATCGGTGCCAGCGACGACGAGGAGGGCCTGCCGCGCTCCTACATCACCGACTCCGAGCTCAAGGCGATGGCCGACGTGGCGCACGAGGAGAAGGTGATCGAGCACGACGAGCGGACCTTCATCCACTCCATCATCGACTTCGGCGACACGGTGACGCGTGAGGTGATGACGCCGCGTCCCGACATGGTCACGGTCGAGAGCGACGTCACCGTGCGGGACGCGCTCGAGGCGGCGCTCGGCGCGGGCTACAGCCGCATACCCGTGGAGGCGGACGGGATCGACGACATCATCGGCATCGCCTACGCCAAGGACCTGGTGCGCGCCGAGCGGGTGGGCAAGGCCGATCAGCCGGTGCGCGACAGCATGCGGCCGGCCAAGTTCATCCCCGAGTCCAAGGAAGTCTCGGACCTCCTCCGCGAGATGCAGGAGGAGAAGTTCCACATGGCGATCGTCGTCGACGAGTACGGCGGCACCGCCGGGCTGATCACGCTGGAGGACCTCCTCGAGGAGCTGGTGGGTGACATCGTCGACGAGTTCGACGTGGAGGAGCCGACGGTGGAGCGCCTCGAGGACGGCTCGATCCTGGTGAGCGCGGCCTACTCGGTGGACGACGCCGACGAGCTACTGGGCGCCGAATTGCCGCAGGGCCCGTGGGACACCGTGGGCGGGCTCATGTTGGACCTGGCCGGGCGGGTGCCCGATCCGGGGGACTCGGTCGAGGTCGACGGCTTCCGCCTGACCGCGCTGGACGTCCGTGGTCGGCGCATCGGCCGCGTCCGGATCGAGGCGACCGGCGCAGCGACCGAGGCCGACGAAGACGGCCGGAACGCCACCGCAGGCAACGTGTCACACAACGAGAGCTGAAGACGTGCGCTCAGGTTTCGTGGCCGTGGTCGGCCGCCCCAACGTCGGCAAGTCCACCCTGGTGAACGCCATGGTCGGGACCAAGGTGGCGATCACCTCTTCGCGCCCGAACACGACGCGGCATCGCATCCTCGGCGTCCTGCACGATCCGGCCGCTGACGCCCAGGTGGTCTTCGTCGACACGCCGGGCATCCACCGGCCCCGCAGCACGCTCGGCTCGCGGCTTGAACGAGACGGCGACCGACGCGCTGAACGACGTCGACGTGATCATGGTGATCGTCGACGGGACGGCGGCCATCGGCCCGGGGGACAGGACCGTGCTGGAGCGCTCGGTGCGCCAGGTGCAGCGCGTCACCGCCGCCGCCGCCGCGTCGCGCCGGCCGACACGTCGACGACGACCCCGGACCCAACGACGAGGACCCGGCCACGACGACGCCGCGACGTCGCCCCCCGGCCTGATCGTCGTCGTGAACAAGGCCGACAAGGCCAACAACGCCCAGGTGATGGAGCGCCTCATCCAGGCCAAGGCGGCCGTCGACGCGCTCACCGCTCCCGACGAGCTGGCCGACGTCGAGTACTTCCCCGTCTCGGCCCGCACGGGGAAGGGCGTGGACGGCTTGACGGCCTACCTGATCGCCCGGCTGCCCGAGGGCCCGCCGTTCTTCCCCGACGACGTCATCACCGACACGCCCGAGGCGCTCTGGGTGGCCGAGCTCGTGCGCGAGCAGCTGCTGGCCAAGACCCGGGACGAGCTCCCGCACGCCATCACCTGCCGGGTGACCGAGTGGGAGTGGCCGCACATCCGCGTCGAAATCATCGTCGAGCGCGACTCGCAGAAGGCCATCGTCATCGGCAAGGGGGGCGAGGTCCTCAAGGCCGTCGGGATCGCCGTGCGCGAGGAACTGCCGGAGGGGACCTACCTCGACCTCCACGTGAAGGTCGAGCGCCATTGGCAGAACCGGGACGAGATGCTCAACCGCCTCGGCTACTGACGCCCACGCCCGGCACGCACCGCACCTACGCGACCTCGTCCTCCTCCAGCGCCCGCCGCAGGAACGACTCCACCTCGTGGATGTCCACCGAGCGCCGCATGGGCGGCAACGTCGCCAGCAGGACGCCGCGGTACGAGGCTGTCGCCAGCCGAGGGTCGAGCACGGCCACCACGCCACGGTCGTCTGCGTTGCGGATGAGGCGACCCGAGCCCTGCGCCAGCAGCGTGGCCGCCCGCGGCAGGTCGACCAACGAGAAGGCGCCTCCGCCGGCCCGGTCCCGACGAGCCTGCAGCAGCGGGTCGTCCGGACGGGGAAACGGGAGCTTGTCGATCGTCACCAGCGACAGCGCCCGGCCGGGAATGTCCACGCCCTGCCAGAAGCCCATGGTGGCGAACAGGCAGGAGGTCTCGTCGGAGGCGAACGTCTCGAGCAACAGGTTCTTGGGGAGATCGCCCTGCAGGAGCAGGGTGTAGGGGAGCTCGGGTGCGAGCGCTGCCGCCGCCGCCTCGGTCGCCCGCTTGCTCGTGAAGAGCGCCAGGGTGCGCCCGCCTGCGGCCTCGAGCAGCTGGGACAGCTCCTCGTGCAGGGCTTCCTCCGCCCCGGCGGCGCGACGGTCGGGCAGATGGCGGGCGACGTAGAGCAGCGCGTGGGAGCGGTAGTCGAACGGGCTTCCCACGTTGAGCTCCTCGGTCGGGAACGTCTGGAGCCCGACCCGCTCCACAATGCGCGGTGGGATGGTGGCGCTGGTGAGCACCGACGTGACCTCGCCCCAGAGCATGGCGGAGAGCACGGGGCCGACGTCGATGGGGGAGAGGCGGAGCCGCACGTTGCGCCGGGTGCCGTCGACCCAGGCCACCTCGCCGTCGCCGCGCGTCTCGAATCGGTGCAGGTCCTCCGCCAGGTGCACGGCGGCCTGCAGGGTGCGCGTCTTGCGGCTGGCGCGGTCGGGGTCGGCCTTGGACCCCTCGTCCTCGGCGAGGAACGAACGCTGGGCCCCGCTGCGGCGCAGCGCGTCGGTGACGCGCCGGCTGACCTCGGCGCCGCGGGTGAGCAGCTCGGCCAGCTCGCGGTCGTCCACGGGCGGGCGGGCCTCGTCGTGCAGCACGCGTGTCCCGACCCGGTCGCCCAGCAGCGCGCCGAGCTGGTCGCCGACCGAGGCCAGGGAGTCGAGCAGGTCGGCATCGCGTGCCTCGACCAGCGCACGGGCAGAGGTCACGAGCGAACGGAACCGGCCCGGGGTCACCTCCACCCCGAGGCTCGACGTCATGACCTCCTCGAGCTCGTGGGCCTCGTCGAAGATGACCACGTCGTGTTCGGGCAACACCACGCCGCCGCTGGCGAGGTGCGCCCCGTAGAGGTGCGTGTTGACCACGACGACATCGGCGACCGACGCCCGTTCGCGGCGCCGCCTCGGCGAAGCAGCGCCCGCCCGACGGGCAGTTGTAGGCGCCGGGACACTCCCGTGGGCCGACGCTGACCATGTTCCAGGCCCGATCCGAAGGCTCGAAGCTGAGGTCGGCCCGGTCGCCGCTCTGCGACTTCTGCGACCACGCCACCAGCTGGCGGACTTCCTCGACGATGCCTTCGGGTGGCGCACCGGACGCACCGGAGCCCGTCGCTCGCTCCTCGCTTTCCTCGGCGACCGTGGGCTCGTCGGCCCGTCCGGCCCCCTGGTCGCCGAGCTCCGCCTGGATCCCACCCGAGCCCACCTCGGCCACCCGCTGTCGGCAGACGTAGTTGCTGCGCCCCTTCAGCACGGCGAAGTCCAGCGGGGCCGGCAGCCCGAGGCCCGCTTCGACCTGGGGCAGGTCCTTCTCCGCCAGCTGGTCCTGCAATGCCTTGGTCGCCGTGGCCACCACGACCTTCTTGCCGCTCAGCGCGGCGGGCACGAGGTAGGCCAGCGACTTGCCGGTCCCGGTCCCGGCCTGCACGACGAGGTGGGTGCCGGTGGCCATCGCCTCGGCCACGGCGCGGCACATCTCTTGTTGCTCGGGCCGGTGCTCGCCACCGGACATCTGGGCCGTGATCTTGTCGAGCCCCTGCACGCCGTCGTCGCCGGCCTGCCGGGCCTCGGCTTCGGATCCGCCTGACGAGCCGAAGACGTCGAGGTCGTCGAGGCCGTCGGGCTCGGCGAAGTACTCGAGGTCCTCGTCCGTCATCGGAGATGACGCTACAGCGGTGCTGTCGCGCCCTCGGTCCCGGTCCTGGTCAGGACGGCCACGGCTCCGCGGCAACCGGCTCAGGCGTGGTTGACGACCTCCACCTCCACCACCGTGGAGTAGTCCTTGAAGGCCTGCTCGCCGAACCCGTTCCACATCTCGAGCGCCGGCGGCGGCATGTGCTCGCGTCATCATCGCCCGCTGCTCGTCGGTCATGCGCTCCCGGATGAGGCCGAGGATCAGCCAGATCTTGTCGCCGTGGAAGTTGGCCATGCCGTGGCCCGGCAGGGCGCCCCACTCCTCCATGGAGAGGTACTCGCCCGCCAGCGGCAGCACCTTCTGCTCCTCCTCGGACAGATGCTCACCCAGGTGCGAGCCCAGCGCGTCCAGCCGCTCCTGGGCCGCCTGCTGCGCCGCGGCGTCGCCGCTGGGCCAGGCGGCCAACGCGGCCTTGGCCTCCTGCAGCAGTGCGAGCGCCTCGTGGTGCTGCTCGTCCATGTGGTCGATCAGCTCGCCGGCGCCGTCACAGCGCTCCCGCAGGAGCGGGAAGACGAGGAGCTCCTCGCCGTCGTGGTGGGCTTCCAGGAAGGAGAGGATGTTCTCGTAGTAGTTGGCGATCAGCGCCACCCGCTCCGCGTCGCCGGGGGCGATGCCCCCGACCAGCGTCGGTGCGGCACCGAGGGTGTCACGGAAGACCCCGTGCACCGCGTACATGTCGCTGGTGTCGGGGCGAGGTGCAGCTCCTGGCTCGGACATGGTTCCCTCCTTGGTCCTCCACCCGCACCGCCTGGCCGGGGGTGCCACCACTTCAACACGGATGCACCCCCCGTGCCAGAAATCCGGGAGGGGCGGGCCGCGGTAGGTTCATCCGGTGACCTCCGCCGTCCGCGACCCGGGGGGTGTCCGGGGACGGGACCAGGGCCAGCACCAGGGCCAGGACCGACGAACGACACCGACCCGGCCACGCCCGATCCGGTCCCACCGGAACTGGACCTGCTCCCGCGTGCCCGTCCACGTCGCCTGCGTCATGGACGGCAACGGCCGCTGGGCCAATGCCCGGGGGCTGCCGCGGACCGAGGGGCACGGCGCGGGGGAGACCGCCCTGCTCGATGTGGTGAACGGCGCCCTCGAGATCGGCATCAAGTGGATCACCCTCTACGCGTTCTCCACCGAGAACTGGCGCCGCCCGCCCGACGAGGTGCGCTACCTCATGAACTTCAACCAGTCGCTGCTCATGCGCCGCGCCGACGAGCTCAACGAGAAGGGCGTGCAGATCCGCTTCGCCGGCCGGCGCGACTGGCGGGTGCCCCGGCGGGTGCTCAAGCGCATGGACGAGTCGATCGAGCTCACGAAGCACAACCGGCGCATGGTGATGACGATGGCGTTCAACTACGGCGGCCGGGCCGAGATCGTCGACGCCGTGCGCGCCCTGGTCGACGAGGGCACCCCCGCCAACAAGGTCGACGAGAAGGCGATCCGCCGCCACCTGTACTTCCCCGACATGCCCGATCCCGACCTCGTGATCAGGACGTCGGGCGAGACGCGGATCTCGAATTTCCTGCTGTGGGAGATCGCCTACAGCGAGCTGGTCTTCCCCGAGACCCTCTGGCCCGACATGCGCCGCCGCCACCTCTACGAGGCGGTCATCGACTACCAGCGCCGGGTGCGCCGCTTCGGCGCCGTCAACCCCTGACCTAGGGGGCGGCTGGCTCCGCTCCACCGCCGGGCCCGGTTCCCGGAGCCGCACCACGCACCACGCACGGCCCCGACCCGCCCACCCCGGCCCGGCTGCGAGAATGGAGGGGTGAAGATCTTCAGCCGGATCGCCATCGCCGTCGGCGATCCTCCTGCTCACCGCCTTCGCCGTCGTGGTGATCGCCGAGGGGCAGGCCGGCGCCGGCGCGGCCATCGTCGCCTTCCTCGCCATCGCGGTGCTGGTGGGCGGCGGGAACGCCCTCTACGGCCGCCACTCGCACGGGAAGAAGGCCGTCGACCGCGTCCGGCCCGCCCAGGAGGCGCACGACCGGGCCGCCGACCTGGCCGCCGAGGCCCGCCGGGCCGTGGCCGAGGCCGAGCGCCGCGGTGAGCGCTACTGCCCGCTCGACCCCGCCCACCGCACCGATGCGACCGACACCACCACCGCCGCCAACCCCGAGAACGCCACCACGTGAGCCTCTTCCGCGACAAGGGCGTCGTCCTGCGCACCTACCGCCTCGGCGAGGCCGACAAGATCATCGTGTTCCTCACCGAGCGCCACGGCAAAGTCAGGGCGGTGGCCAAGGGCATCCGCAAGACCACCTCCAAGTTCGGCGGCCGCCTCGAGCCGCTGACCCAGGTCGACCTCCTGCTGTGGCAGGGGAGGAGCGACCTCGACATCGTGAACCAGGTGGAGGTCGTGCACGCCTTCCGACCGATCACGGGAGGACCTCGAGCGCATGCCGCGGGGCATCGCGCTCTTGGAAGTCACCGACCAGATGGCCCAGGAGCGCCACCCCGACCCCCAGCTCTACTCCATGCTCGTCGGCGCCCTCACCGCCCTGGCCAACACCGACACCGACCCGACGCTCGTCGCGCCGTCGTTCTTCTTGAAGGCGCTCGTCCTCGAAGGTGCCGGCCCCGTCCTCAGTGAGTGTGCCCAATGCGGCGAGCCCGACGGCGTGGTGGAGCTGGTGGCCTTCGACCTCGTGGCGGGGGGCACGCTGTGCCGGGCCCATCGCAGCGGGCGCCACATGAGCCCGGGCGCGCTGGTGCTGCTGCGCCGCATCCTCGGCGGGGAGCTGGGCGCGGTGCTGGCGGGGCCGCCGCCCCCGTCCGCCGACGAGGTGGCCGAGCTGGCGACGGAGGCGATGGAGGCGCACCTCGACCGGCGCATCCGCTCGGTGCGCTCGACCGCCGGCCTTTGACCCCCTTCGGCGTCTACGTCCATGTCCCGTTCTGCCGGGAGCGCTGCGACTACTGCGCCTTCGCCACCTACACCGACCGCGACCACCTCATGGAGCGCTACGCCGACGCCTGCGTCCTCGAGGTGCAGCGCGCCTTCGGGGCAGGTGACCTCGCGCTGCCGACGTCGATCTTCTTCGGAGGGGGCACCCCCTCCCGCCTCCACCCCGACACCCTGAGCCGCATCCTCGACGCCATCCCGCGAGCGCCCGGCGCCGAGGTCACCGTCGAGTGCAATCCCGAGGACGCCGACGAGGCCCACCTCGGGACCTACCGGCGCGCCGGCGTGACGCGCGTCTCCTTCGGGCTGCAGTCCACCCAGGCCCACGTGCTGGCCGGGCTGGGCCGGCGCAACGTGCCCCACGCCGCCGAGACGATCGCCGCCGCGGTGCACGACGCCGGCTTCACCACCTGGAACCTCGATCTGATCTTCGGCGCCGCCACGGAGAGCGACGGCGACTGGGCCGCCACGCTCGAGCACGTCCTCGCGCTGGACCACCCGCCGCCGCACCTCAGCGCCTACGGCCTCACGGTCGAGCCCGGCACCCCGCTGGCCGCCGACGCGGCGCGCCATCCCGACGACGACGCCGAGGCCCGGCGCTACGAGCACGCCGAGGCCGTCCTCACCGCCGCCGGCTACCACTGGGAGGAGATCTCCAACTGGGCCCGGCCCGGCCACGAGTGCCGCCACAACCACCTCTACTGGGAGCAGGGCGACTACGTCGGCATCGGCTCGGCGGCGCACTCGCACCGCGCCGGCACGCGCTGGTGGAACGTGCGCACCCCCGACCGCTACATCGACGCCATCGCCGCGGGGCGCTCGCCCGAGGCCGCCCGCGAGGAGCTGACGGTCGAGCAGCGGGAGTTCGAGGCGCTCACGCTCGCGCTGCGCACGCCGCGCGGCGTCCCCTGGGAGAGCCTGGAGCGCCCCGAGGAGCTGGCGGGCCTCGTCGAGCGGATCGACGGCCGGGCCGTGCTGACACTGCGGGGCCGGCTGCTGGCCAACGAGGTCAGCGCCAGAATCCGCTCCGGTATCCTGCACCGATGACAGAGACCGAGGCGCCCGAGGCTGCCACCGACGACCTGATGGAGAAGGTGGTGCGGCTCTGCCGCCACCGCGGCTTCATCTTCCCCTCGGCCGAGATCTACGGCGGCTTCCGTTCCACCTACGACTACGGCCCGCTCGGGGTCAACATGCTGCGCAACGTCAAGAACGCCTGGTGGCGCGCCATGGTCCAAGAACGCGACGACGTGGTCGGCCTCGATGCCGCCATCCTCGGCCCGCCCGCCGTCTGGGCCGCCTCGGGCCACCTCGCCACCTTCACCGACCCCCTCGTCGACTGCAAGAACTGCCACGAGCGCTGGCGCGAGGACAAGATCGACGGCGTCTGCCCCAACTGCGGCTCCAAGGACCTCACCGAGGCCCGGGCCTTCAACCTCATGTTCAAGACCCACGCCGGTCCCGTCGAGGACGAGGGCCACGTGGCCTACCTGCGCCCCGAGACGGCCCAGGGCATGTTCACCAACTTCGCCAACGTGCTCGGGACGACGCGCAAGAAGCCGCCCTTCGGCATCGCGCAGGTCGGCAAGTCCTTCCGCAACGAGATCACACCGCAGAACTTCGTCTTCCGCACCCGCGAGTTCGAGCAGATGGAGATGGAGTACTTCGTCCCGCCCGCCGACGCCCAGAAGTGGTTCGAGTACTGGCTCGAAGAGCGCATGAACTGGTACCTCGGGCTTGGCATCCCGGCCGACAAGCTGCACCTGCGCCACCACGAGCAGAGCGAGCTGTCGCACTACTCGCGCGGCACGGCGGACGTGGAGTTCCTCTTCCCCTGGGGCTGGGACGAGCTCGAGGGCATCGCCAACCGGGGCGACTTCGACCTCTCGGCCCACGCCGCCGCCTCGGGCGTGAAGCTGGACTACTTCGACCCCCAGACCAACGAGCGCTACACGCCGTACGTGATCGAGCCGGCCGCCGGGGCCACGCGGACGATGATGGCCTTCCTCCTCGCCGCCTACGACGAGGACGAGGTCGGGGGAGAGGCGCGCACCGTGCTGCGCCTGCACTGGCGCCTGGCGCCCTACCAGGTGGCCGTGCTGCCGCTGTCGAAGAAGGACACCCTCGAGCCGCTCGCCCGCCAGGTGCTCAAGACCCTGCAGCCGCACTTCATGTGCGACTACGACGTGACCCAGGGCATCGGCAAGCGCTACCGGCGCCAGGACGAGGTGGGCACCCCGTGGTGCGTCACCGTCGACTTCGACTCGCTGGAGGACAACGCCGTCACCGTGCGCGACCGCGACACCACCGACCAGGTACGGGTGCCTATCGCCGAGCTGCTCGGCGAGCTGCGCCGGCGCACCGGCGAGGAGTAAGCGGCCTCAGGCCACCTTGCGGTACTTGCGCACCGCG
Source organism: uncultured Acidimicrobiaceae bacterium (assembly GCA_963731065.1). Taxonomy (GTDB): domain Bacteria; phylum Actinomycetota; class Acidimicrobiia; order Acidimicrobiales; family RAAP-2; genus Bog-473. The sequence goes on from CAVSUH010000009.1 coordinate 265,002, forward strand.
ATCGGTGCCAGGACTACCAGCAGCCCGGCGGACCACAGCAAGGCCGACCACACCGCGCCCGAGTCGTGCAGCGGGCCGCCGACCATCAGCGAGCGCGCCGGCGTCCACGACCTGGGTGACCGGCTGGTGCTCGGCGAAGACCTGCAGCCAGCCCGGCATGGAGGCCACCGGGCACGAAGGCCGACGAGGCGAAGAGCAGCGGGAAGATGAGTGGGAAGACCATGACCTGGGCCGTCTCCGCGTTGGGCGCCGAGAGGCCGATGTAGGCGAAGCCCCAACTCAACGCGTAGGCGAAGAAGAGGATCACCAGCGCCCCGCAGAGGAACAGGCCGAAGTTGGTCCCGATGCGGAAGCCCACAGCGAAGCCGACGAGCGTGATCAGGATCATCACGAAGACGTTGCGCACCAGGTCGGACGTGGTGCGGCCGGCCAGCACGGCAGAGCGGCTCATCGGCAGGGCGCGGAAGCGCTCGATGATGCCCTTGTGCAGGTCCTCGGCCAGCCCGGCCGCCGAGCTCATGGCGCCGAAGATGACCGTCTGCACGAACACGCCGGGCATCAGGAAGTAGATGTAGTGGCCGCCGGGGACATGGATGGCCCCGCCGAAGACGTAGGTGAAGAGCAGCACGAACATGATCGGCTGCAGCGTGGTGAAGAACAGCGCCTCGGGCGTGCGCAGGACGGCGAGGATGTTGCGCTTCGCCATCGTGACGATGTCCGCCACGGCCCACGCACAGGCGGCTGCCCTGGCTCTGGTTGGTCCACCAGCAGTCGGTGCAGTGAGCGTCGGTCGTCATGCGGCATCCTTCCCGTCGCGTCACGTTGCTCTTGCGTCCCCGGCCGAAGCCCCGCTTCGGCTTCGCGACCCCGCTTCGTCCTCGCCCTCGTCGATGGCCGTCTTGTGACCGGTGAGGCTCAGGAACACGTCGTCGAGGCTGGGCTCGCGCAGCGCCAGGCCGGCGATGGCGATCTCGCGCCGCATCCAGCGTCCGGAGCACGTCGGCGCCGGCTTTGGGGCCGTCCTTGACCGTCAGCTCGACCACGAGGTTCTCGACCAGAGGTGGCTTCTCGGACAGGGGCGTCAGGAGTTCGACGGCCCGCGCCACGGCCTCGTGCTCGCCCAGCGTCACCGAGACGACCGAGGTCCCGAGGTCGGCCTTGAGCTGTGCCGGTGTTCCCTCGGCGATGACGTGTCCGTGGTCGATCACCACGATGTCGCGGGCCAGCCGGTCGGCCTCCTCGAGGTACTGGGTCGTCAACAGCACCGTCGTGCCCTCGCGCACCAGCTCTTCGATGGCTGCCCACAGGCCCTGGCGGCTCTGCGGGTCCAGGCCGGTGGTCGGTTCGTCGAGGAACAGGACGGGTGGGTTCGCCACCAGCGCGGCGGCCAGGTCCAGCCGTCGGCGCATGCCGCCCGAATAGGTCTTGAGCACGCGGTCGCCGGCGTTGGCCAACCCGAATTCCTCGAGCAGCTCGTTGGCCCGGCGCGCCGCCACCGCACGGCTCAGGTGGGAGAGCCGGGCCACCATGTGGATGTTCTCGCGGCCCGTGAGGTTCTCGTCGACCGCGGCGTACTGGCCGGCCAGCCCGATGATGCGGCGCACGGCCTCGGCCTCGGTCACCACGTCGTGGCCGAGCACGGTGGCGTGGCCCGAGTCGGGGCCGAGGATGGTGGAGAGGATGCGCACCGCGGTGGTCTTGCCCGCGCCGTTGGGTCCGAGCAGGCCGAGGACGGTGCCGGCCTCGACCTCGAGGGAGACCCCGTCGAGCGCCCGCACGTTGCCGCGGGGAAAGACCTTCACGAGATCGTGGGCTTCCACCGCCAGGGAGGGGACCGAAGAATTAGCCATTACCAAAGAAACTTAGTGATAAAGTTATTTACGTGTCAAGACAATGGTCGCGTTCGGAGCTGGCCCAGCAGCTGCGCGCCGAGATCATGGGGTACCTCGGTGCCGCCAGCGAGTTCAACGAGGATCTGGCCAAGAAGCTCAAGCTGAGCCGGACCGACATGCGTTGCCTGGAGCTGATCGGCCGCCTCGGCCCACTGACCGCCGGCCGCCTGGCCGAGGAGAGCGGACTGACCACCGGCGCCGTGACCTTCATCCTCGACCGCCTGGAGGAGGCGGGCATGGTGACCCGCCGGCGCGACACCGAGGACCGGCGTCGCGTCTGGGTCGAGATCGTCCCGGCGGCCCAGGAGCGCCTGCAGTGCCTGCAGCAGCCGGTCGCCGAGGAGATGCGCCAGGTGGCCCAGCGCTTCAAGGCCGACGAGCTGGCCGTCGTGCGCGACTTCATGCGCCAGGCCAAGGAGGTCTTCGAGCGCCAGGTCAGCGGTGCCTTCAAGGGGGACGCCGCGTCCTCGCACGACGATCCGGGCGGTGGCACGGCGCGCTGAACCGATCCGGAGGAGTGCCGGAGGGAAAGTAGGCTGACGTGGCCCGTCCCAGGTTGGGAAGGGCACCATTTCGAGTGACCGCGCTCGCCACGCGGCTCGCCCGTCCAGGGCAAGGAGGCCCGATGCCGTTCGTCTTCGACTTCGACCACACGCACGCCCGTCCGCCCATGGAGCTCAAGGACCTCCTCGGTGGCAAGGGCGCCAACCTGGCCGAGATGACGTCGGTACTGAAGCTCCCGGTGCCACCCGGCTTCACCATTTCGACCGACGCCTGCCGCGCCTACATGGCCGGCGGCTGGCCCAAGGAGCTCGACGCCGAGGTGGCGGGCGCCCGCGCCCGGCTCGAGAAGGCCATGGGCAAGTCGATCGGCGACGCCAGCGACCCGTTGCTGGTGTCCGTGCGCTCGGGCGCCAAGTTCTCCATGCCCGGCATGATGGACACTGTCCTCAACCTCGGCCTCAACGACGAGTCCGTGGAGGGCCTGGCCAAGCAGACCGGCGACGAGCGCTTCGCCTTCGACTCCTACCGCCGCTTCATCGCCATGTACGCCCGCATCGTCCTGGAGCTGCCCGGCGAGGAGTTCGACTCGCTCTTCGACGCCGCCAAGGAACTGGCCGGGACCACCTCGGACGCCAAGGTGCCGACCGAGCTGCTGCGCTATCTCGTCGACTCGTACCAGCAGATCGTCGAGCGCCACACCGGCAAGCCCTTCCCGCAGAAGCCGACGGAGCAGCTGCGCGGCGCCATCGAGGCCGTGTTCCGCAGCTGGAACGGCCCCCGGGCCATCGCCTACCGCGACCGGGAGCACATCGCCCACGACCTCGGTACCGCCGTCAACGTGCAGGCCATGGTCTTCGGCAACCGCGACGACAACTCGGGCACCGGCGTCGGCTTCACCCGCGACCCCGCCACCGGCGCCAAGGGCGCCTACGGCGACTTCCTGGTCAACGCCCAGGGTGAGGACGTCGTGGCCGGCATCCGCAACACCGAGCCCATCGCCGAGCTGAAGAAGCAAGTTCCCCAAGGTGCACACCGAGCTGCTCAAGATCTTCGGCCGGCTCGAGGCGCACTACCAGGACATGTGCGACACCGAGTTCACCATCGACCAGGGCAAGCTGTGGATGCTGCAGACCCGGGTGGGCAAGCGCACCGGGGCCGCCGCGCTGAAGATGGCGGTGGACATGGTGCGCCCGAGCGACCTCGGGATCTCCAAGGAAGAGGCCGTGTCGCGCATCACCGAGGACCACCTCGACTCCGTCCTGCACCCGCAGTTCGCCAGCTCCGGCTACGCCACCTGGGCCAAGGGCCTCGGGGCGAGCCCCGGCGCCGCCGTGGGCCGCATCTACTTCACGGCCAACGACGCCGCGGCGGCAGCCGAGCGCGGCGAGGCCGTCGTGCTGGTGCGCAACGAGACCTCGCCCGAGGACGTGCACGGCATGCTCGCCGCCGAGGGGATCCTCACCGCCCGGGGCGGGCTGGTCAGCCACGCCGCCGTCGTCGCCCGCGGCTGGGGCAAGCCCGCCGTCGTGGGCGCGGAGGTCCTGCGCCTCGGCGACCGCCAGGTGACGGCCAACGGCGTCACGCTCTACGAGGGGGACTGGGTCTCCCTCGACGGGGGAGCGGGCATCGTCGTGGCCGGCGAGGTGCCGCTCACGGCGGCCAAGCCGCCGGCCGCCTTCGACACCGTCCTTTCCTGGGCCGACGCCATCCGCAAGGGTCACCTGGCCGTCCGGGCCAACGCCGACACCGGTGACGACGCCGCCAACGCGCGCCACCTCGGCGCGGAGGGGATCGGCCTGTGCCGCACGGAGCACATGTTCCTCGGCGAGGACCGCCTGCCCGTGGTGCGCCGCATGATCCTGGCCCAGACGCCGGCGGAGGAGGCCGACGCGCTCGAAGAGCTGCGCGTCGTCCAGCGCGAGGACTTCATCGCCATCCTTGCCGCCATGGACGGGCTGCCGGTGACGGTGCGCCTCCTCGACCCGCCGTTGCACGAGTTCCTGCCCTCCACCGAGGAGCTGGCCCACAAGCAGGCCACCGTCGGCCTGAACCCCGAGGAAAGCCGCCTTTACGAGGCGGCGCTCTCGTGGAAGGAGGCCAACCCCATGCTGGGGACGCGTGGCGTGCGGCTCGGGCGTGATCAAGCCCGGGCTCTACGCCATGCAGGTGCGCGCGCTCATGGAGGCCGCCCGCCAGCGGGTGGCCGACGGCGGGCATCCCATCGTCGAGATCATGATCCCGTTGACGGTGACCCGGGAGGAGCTGGCGCTCGCCCGGGGCTGGGTCGAGGACGCCGTGGCCGACGTCAACAAGGAGCCGGCGCCACGCGCCTCGAAGGGCGCCAAGGCCGCCACGGCCAAGCGGGGCAAGCTCGAGGTGACCATCGGCACGATGATCGAGACGCCCCGGGCCGCCCTGCGGGCCGCCGAGATCGCCGAGGTGGCCGACTTCTTCTCCTTCGGGACCAACGACCTGACGCAGATGACCTTCGGCTTCTCACGTGACGACGTCGAGGGCCGCATGATGGACGCCTACCTGGAGCTCGGCCTCCTGCCGCGCAACCCCTTCGAGGTGGTCGACTTCGACGGCGTCGGCGAGCTGGTCCGCCTGGGCACCGAGCGGGGACGCTCCACGAAGCCGGGCCTCAAGGTCGGGGTCTGCGGCGAGCACGGGGGAGACCCCCAGTCGATCGGCCTCTTCTACGACGCCGGGCTCGACTACGTGAGCTGCTCGCCCTTCCGGGTCCCGGTGGCCCGCCTGGCCGCCGCGCAGGCCGTCCTGGCCGAGAAGGAGTAGCCCCGCCGCGGGCGCAGGCCCGCTACGAGGTGGCCTCCCCCGAGCGCCCGGCGACCAGGTAGCGCCGCAGGGCGATGAGGGTCCAGATGCCCTCGACCACGCCGAAGGGCCAGGCCCCCGACAGGAAGCCGTAGGAGCTGGACAGGGCACAGCCGAGGGCGAAGGCCAGGACGAAGACCCGGCCCCGCCCCTCCAGGGCGTACATCCCCATCATGAAGGTCAGGGCGCAGACCCCGTAGATCGTGACTGCCATCGGGCGAACGCTAGGCCAGAACCGAACGGCGCCAGGACCGGATCGGCGACAGCGACGCGGTACCGTCAAGGTCGTGGGGATACCGGACGAGGAAGTGGCCCAGGTCCGGGCGGCCACCGACATCGTGCAGCTCATCAGCGAGCACGCGGCGCTGAAGAAGGTCGGCCGGCGCTGGAGCGGGCTGTGCCCCTTCCACACCGAGAAGACGCCCTCGTTCAGCGTCAACGCCGAGGAGGGCTTCTACTACTGCTTCGGCTGCCAGGAGTCCGGCGACGCCATCACCTTCGTGCGGGCCATGGACCACCTCGATTTCGTCGACGCGGTCCGCTTCCTCGCCGACCGCGCCGGCATCACGCTGCACGAGGACCAGGAGATGGGGCGCGATCACAAGCGCCGATCCGAGCTGCTCGACGCGATGGAGCGCGCCGTCGAGTGGTACCACGAGCGCCTGTTGCGCTCGCCCGACGCCGGCCCCGCCCGCGACTACCTCCGCTCACGCGGCTACGACGGCGACATCGTGCGCCAGTTCCGCCTGGGTTGGGCGCCCGACGACTGGGACGCCATGGCCACGTCGCTGAAGCTCCCCGAGAACGTCCTGTCGGATTCCGGGCTCGGCTTCGTCAACCGGCGCGGCCGCGTGCAGGACTTCTTCCGCGCCCGCGTGCTCTTCCCGATCTGCGACCCCTCGGGGCGACCGGTCGCGCTCGGTGGGCGCATCCTGCCGACGCGTCCGGGCCAGGCGCCGTCCGACCGGCCCGAGCCCAAGTACAAGAACTCGCAGGAGTCGCCGATCTACTCGAAGCGCCGGACCCTCTACGCGCTCAACTGGGCCAAGAAGGGCGTCATCGCGCAGGGCGAGGTCGTCGTGTGCGAGGGCTACACCGATGTCATCGGCTCCTTCCAGGCCGGCGTGCCCTGGGCCGTCGCCACCTGTGGCACCGCGCTGGCCGAGGAGCACTTCACCCTGCTGCGGAACTTCGCCAAGCGGATCGTGCTGGCCTACGACGCCGACGCCGCCGGCCAGAGCGCCACCTCCCGGGTCTACGAGTGGGAGCGCAAGCACGAGGTCGACGTGGTGGTGGCCGACCTCCCGGGCGGCAGCGACCCCGGCGAGCTGGCCCGGACCGACCCGACGGCCCTGGCCCGGGCCATCAAGGAGGCCCGGCCCTTCCTGCAGTTCCGGGTGGACCGGATGCTGCAGGCCGGCGATCTCACCGACGGCCGAGGGCAGGGCCCGGGCGGCCGATGCGGCGCTGACGGCGGTGGCCGAGCACCCCGACGACCTGGTCCGGGACCAGTACGTCATGCAGCTCGCCGACCGGTGCCGCGTCGACCCGCTCAAGCTCCGGGAGCGCCTGGAGCACCTGCGGGCCAACCCTCCCGCCGAGAAGCCGGCCCGGCGCAGCCGGGGATCGCAGGACGAGCCCCCGCTCCGTGACTATCCCGAGGACGACGGCGACCTGATGGCGCCTCCCGGTGGGGGGAACGGTTCGGCGGTGAGGACAGCGCTCCGACCTGGGCCTGGGCTCGAGGCACTCAAGTTGGCCGTCCACCGACCCGAAGATGTAGTTGACCGTGTGCACGCTGTCCTGTTTACCGATCGCGTGCAACGCCAGGCATTTGTCGCGTTCTTGGAGAACGACAGCGTGCACGAAGCAGTAGAGACCGCGTCACCGGAGGTGGCAAGCCTGTTGCGACGCGTCATAGTCGAAGAGCCGATGGCAGGTGACCCTGAGCTGGGCGATCCGGTCGACTCCGTCGTCGTCGTGATGCTCCGCGACGCGGCAAAGCGCGCGCTCGCAGATATCACGGTCGAGTCGCGGGTGAGCGACGACTCCTGGCAGGCCCAGGCGGCGGAGTCCGCCCAAGTGGGGCTCTGGCTGGACGAACTCGGGGAATCCGGCTCAGGTCGCGACGCTGCCGACCGATTGGTAGCGTGGTTGGTTCAGAGGCAACCCGAGGAGTGACGACGTTGGCAGGACGAGGGTGAGCGAAGAGTCTGCGGTTGCAGTCGACGAAGAAGACGTCGACGCATCGAGCGCGCCTTCCGACACGCTGGCGCCGATCGCACATGTCGCGCTTCCGGTCGGCGTGTCCCAGGTCGACTTCGAAGCGGCCCTCGCGACCGGACGCGCCAAGGGTCAGCTCACACAGGCCGAACTGATCGAAGCACTGCACGCCGTCGAACTCACTCCCGAAGTCCTGACGACACTGATCGATCGCGTCACGGCCGAGGGCGTCGCCCTCGTCGCCGATGAAGAAGAAGACCTCGGCGTTGAGGTGCGCCGCCGAATGAGACGCGGGCCGTTCCGAAGTCCAACGGGGCTCTCCGCGCCGATGCCCGTCGCGAGACGAGCTCCAACGGAAACGGGAACGGCAACGGGAAGCGATCCACCTCCAGCAGTGATTCGGGCGGCAGTTCCGAGGACCCGGTCCACACGTATCTCAAGGAGATTGGCCGGGTTCCGCTGCTCAACGCCGAGCTCGAGGTCGAGATCGCCAAGACCATTGAGGAGGGCAACGCCGCCGCAGCCCGGCTGGCCGCCAACGAGCTCGCCCTGGCTGGTGAAGGACCTCCCGAGGACCTGCTGGACGCCGGGGGCCTGTCCCGGAACAAGCGGCTTATGCGCAACGGCCTGAAGGCCAAGGACGAGCTCATTGAGGCCAACCTGCGCCTGGTCGTCTCCATCGCCAAGCGATACCGCAACCGAGGCTTGGCGTTCCTCGATCTGATTCAGGAGGGCAACCTCGGGCTCATGCGGGCGGTCGACAAGTTCGACCACACGAAGGGCTTCAAGTTCTCCACCTACGCCACGTGGTGGATCCGCCAGGCCATCACGCGGGCGATCGCGGACCAGGCGCGCACCATCCGGATCCCGGTGCACATGGTCGAGACGATCAACAAGGTGGTGTGGGCGCAACGCCAGCTGCTGCAGGAACTCGGCCGTGAGCCGACGATCGATGAAGTGGCCCAGCGAGTCGAGCTGCCGATGGAGCGCGTGCGAGAGATCCTGCGCATCAACCAGGACACCGTCTCGCTCGAGCAGCCCGTCGGCGACGAGGATGACTTCAATCTCTCGGACCTCATTGAGGACAGGGGAGCGGTGGTCCCCGACGACGCGGCAACGCGTTCGCTTTTGGACGCTGCGGTGCGAGAGGCGCTCGGACACCTGTCCGAGCGAGAGCAGGACGTGGTCCGTCTGCGCTTCGGTCTCGACGACGGGAAGATCCGCACTCTCGAAGAGGTCGGCCGGGAGTTCGGCGTCACGCGGGAGCGGGTACGCCAGATCGAATCCAAGACGCTGGCCAAGCTGCGCCGGCCCGATGCCGCCCACCTCCTGCAGGGACTACCTCGAAGAGTCCTGATCGCGCCTGAATTTCGGGACGCAGCCTGAACGATGGAAGTGCGGGTCGCTGATATCGTTCGGGGTCTGATTTCTCGACCCATTCCGGGGTAGCTCAATGGCAGAGCAAGCGGCTGTTAACCGCTAGGTTGAGAGTTCGAGTCTCTCCCCCGGAGCTTTCCCCGTTCAGAGGCCTTTAACGTTCGACGAACCCGCCCAATTTCTTGCAAACTATTCCGGATTGGTTGGTCAACGAGGCGCCTATCGGGTACCCAGGCCAGCGAGGAGGCCTGCAGTGCCGCACACAGTGTCCGTTGGACTGGACCGCCGCCTTCTATGGGCGCTTGCCGTAGCAGCTGGTCTCGTTGTCAGCGTTGTCCTGCTGATCGCTGCCCCGGCAAGCGCCGCCGGCAGTGGCTGGTCCATCATCCCCTCAGCCAATGCCAACCCGTCACAGCTCAACAGCCTTGACCGTGTCTCCTGCGTGACTGCCTCGGACTGTTGGGCGGTCGGGTCGGTTGGAATCGGGTCCTACAATTCGACGACGCTGGCCGAGCACTGGAACGGAAGCGCGTGGTCCATCGTTCAAACCCCGAATCCGAGCTCGTCGACTTTGAACGTGCTCAGCGGTGTCGACTGTGTCAGCAGTGTGGATTGCTGGGCGACGGGGTTGGGGAACGGCACGAGTACCACCGACCAGACTTTGGCCGAACATTGGAACGGAAGTGCGTGGTCCATCGTCACTACGCCGAATGCGAGCTCGGTAAGCATCCTCGGTGGCGTGGATTGTGTGACCACCTCGGACTGTTGGACGGTCGGGCACGCCGGGGGACAGACTCTGGCCGAACACTGGAACGGAACGGCGTGGTTGGTCGTGAACACTCCTGACACCAGCCCCTCCCAAGAGAATGAACTGGGAGCCGTAGCCTGTGTGAGCGCATCGGATTGTTGGGCGGTGGGCGACGGTGCGATCGGTGGGACCGAACAGACGTTGGCAGAACAATGGAACGGAGTGGCATGGTCCATCGTCGATACAGCAGACTCGAGCCCGTCTGAGCAGAATGGATTGTCGGGTGTGACATGCATCGCCATCTCGGACTGTTGGGCCGTGGGCTTTGCTGACAGTGGAGTAAGTGGGGTCCAGCAGACGCTGGCCGAGCAGTGGAATGGCACGGCTTGGTCCATCGTCACGACGGGAGATCCCAGTTCGACACAGAACAACTATCTCGTGGACGTGTCGTGTGTCGGCTCTGACGACTGTTGGGCCGTGGGCACATACGTTGATGCCAGCGTGGTCGGACACGCCCTGTCCGAGCACTGGGACGGGAGTGGATGGTCAGTGGTCGCGACCGCACCCAGCTCGTTCCAGACAAGCCTTGGTGGTGTTGTGTGTCCGTCGATCTCGACCTGCTGGGCAGTCGGCTCGGTAGCGAGCGGTAGCGGGGGAACATTGCAGACGTTGACTGAACGCTGGAGTGCGTTCGGCTATTGGGAGGTGGCGAGCGATGGTGGGGTCTTCAACTTCGGTAACGCCACCTTCTACGGGTCGATGGGCGGCCAGCCACTCAACAAGCCGATCGTCGGTATCGCCAGCAACGCCGACGGGAACGGTTATTGGGAGGTGGCGAGTGACGGGGGGATCTTCAACTTCGGCGACGCGGCTTTCTACGGGTCGATGAGTGGCCAGCCGCTCAACAAGCCCATCGTCGGCATTGCCGGCACCGCCGACGGCGGTGGCTACTGGGAGGTGGCCAGCGACGGCGGGATTTTCAGCTTTGGTGACGCCATCTTCTACGGGTCGAGGGGTGGCCAGCCACTCAACAAGCCGATCGTAGCGATGACAGTCACACCCGATGGCCGGGGCTACTGGGAGGTGGCGAGCGACGGCGGGATCTTCAGCTACGGCGACGCGCAGTTCTACGGTTCCATGGGTGGCAAACCGCTTAACGCGCCGATCGTTGGCCTAGCTGCCACGCCAGGCGGCGGCTACTGGGAGGTGGCCAGCGACGGCGGGATCTTCAGCTTCGGCGACGCCACCTTCGAAGGGTCGATGGGCGGCCAGCTGCTCAACAAGCCGATCGTCGGCATGGCCAGCACCGCCGACGGGCGTGGCTACTGGGAGGCGGCCAGCGACGGCGGGATCTTCAGCTTCGGCGACGCCACCTTCGAAGGGTCGATGGGCGGCCAGCTGCTCAACGCGCCGATCGCCGGTGTGGCCGCGTCCTTCTAAGGGCGTATCTGAACGAGTCATTCCGACTCATCGAGCTCACTGAAGTGTCGTGCGCGATTCGTGCGCGAGTGAGCGGAAAACAGGGGTCGTGAGCGGTCATCGTGGGATATCGCACAGCACGTCTGAACAGGGAATATCCAAAGGGCAGCCATCGCATTTGCGATGGTTTGTCCCGGTTCTCGCTGGCGTGCTGGTAGCGCAACGCCTACCCGTAGCATCACTGCATGGTCGACGAAGTGTATGCAAACGAGTTGGAGTCGCTACTGGTCATTGCCGAGGGCATCCGCGACGGCAGGCGGCCCGATCCATTTACCCACAAGGAACTTGTTCGTCTGTGCGAGGCAATCGATCATGCCATGGCCCTTCTCTCCGAAGAGGATGACGATTGACCCTCATCTGACGCAGGTGGCGCGTCAGACGTGACCTGATCGGGTGGCAGAAGCCGAGCTTCAATCCCCCGATCGAGGTAATCGGAAATCTAAGTCATTGGGGAATCCCTTGTCTAGTGCCGCTCACGGGATGATGGTGCCGACAGGGAGGGCACTGAGGTTCACGTTGTCCGCGGCGCCGTTGGGGTCGTCATCCGTCGAGCAGTCGACCTCCACGGAAGTGAGACTAGTCAGGGTCAAAGGCGCCGACAGACTGAACGGGGCGCTCGAGTAACGCTTCGAGATAGAGATACTGCCAAGGATGCCGAAGGTGTCGACCTCGGTGCTCTGGAAAGTCGTATTGCCGTCGATGAGATCGCACACCTCGCCAGCGTCATTGCTCACGTCGTTCACGTAGCCGGTGGCCTGCACGAGATACGAGCCGGCAGGAAGGAAGAAGCGTGCCAAAGGAGTCTGTCCGGACAGGCCTTGTCCGCCTGGAGCGTTGGCGTCGTAAAGGGTGGTCGTGCCGGCTGGACCCGCCGGGCCCTGAGGTCCTGTAGCGCCCTGGGGGCCCTGAGGCCCAGTCGTGCCCTGGGGTCCTGTCGGCCCGGTCGCGCCCTGAGATCCCGCTGGACCGGTGACGTTCCAGGACAGAGCCGTCTCGTTCTTGGAGCAGTTTCTCACCGACGCATCGATCACGTGCAAGACGCCGCCGCTTTTCACGTAGCACGCATTGATCACGCCGTTGTTTGGGATGGTGCCGGTGGCGATGGTTGGAGCGATGATGAGTGCCGCGAGTGCTGTCAATGCAGCACCGATCATAACGATGCGCCTTCGCATGGTGACCCCTCCTTGGATCGGAGCCTCACCCCTTTTGCATGTTGAAGCCTCGTCAAGTCCCCGTCAAGACGAATGTTTCACAACTGCCGATACGAGGACCTGGCGAGCTGAAGGTGGTCATCCGTGAGGGTGTCACGAACCTTCCAAAATCAACCGAAGGACCTAGGTTCGCTCGTGTGACCGAGCTCCTGCTGATCGCCTTTTTGGCCGTCTTCTTTCCCTCTGCCGGCGTTGTCGCGCCCGCACTACGAGCCGAATACCCGTCCCGGAGGTTGTGATGGACCAGGACGTCGCCGCGATTGCCCCGGTGCCGGCGACACCGACCGCCGGGCCGAGGCCGGCCGGTCCCGATCGACGGTCGTCTGTTCAACGAGCTATGAGTAGAGCGACGGACTCAAATCCAGACTGCTTGGGTATGCTCAACCTTCGTGCGCGCTGCATGCGCGGAGCAACGGAAAATAGGGGCGATTTGCGGTCGCTAGCGGACAGCGAACATCGCTTCCTAGCTGGGATTATTAGAGATGCTCGTGGTCCGAATCTTCGTCCCGGGGCGCCGAAGGTCTCGAACGACCCGGACTTCGAGGACAAGTTGATCGACGTCGTCGGCCTGTACATGAACCCGCCCGACGGCGCCATCGTGCTCTCATTCGATGAAAAGGTGACCGTGGCGCCGAAGAGGCCCTGGCCCGACCGGCCGGACGCCGGGTCGCCGACCCCCGGGACAAGGAGATCGACCACGCTGAAGAAGGACAAGGAGCGGCTCAGACGGCGAACTGGACAAGGCCAGGAAGGTCATCGAAGTCCAGGGAAAACTCTCGGCGCTGTTGGAGCAGTTCGCCACCGACAGCGAGCAGGACGAGCGAGGCGAGACGAAGTGATCGACGAGGCCATCTGTGAACTGACGCCGACGGTCGGGGTGCGCGCCGCTGTGCGGCGCTCGGGTGAGAGCCGGGCCCGTCACTACCGCCGGCACCGAAAGAGCCCGGCACCAGACGAAGCCCGAGCGGGTGGCCACCCCCCAGCCCCGGGCCTCTCAGAGGTGGAGCGCAAGGAGATCCGCCGCGTCCTCAACGGTGGAAGACCACACGAGACGAGGCGCCGGCCACCGTCTACGCCAAGCTCCTCGACGAGGGCGTCTACCTGGGATCGGTCTCCACGATGTACCGGGTGCTACGCGAGCACGACGAGGTGGGTGACCGGCGACGCCATGCCACCCACCCGGCCCGGGTGAAGCACGAGCTGGTAGCGACGAAGCCCAATGAGGTCTACAGCTGGGACATCACCAAGCTGCACGGCCCGGTCAAGTGGACCTACTACTACCTCTATTCGATCATCGACATCTACAGCCGCTACGTGCCCGGGTGGATGCTGGCTCGAGCCGAACGGGCAGAGCCTGGCCGAGGCCCTCATGGCCGAGACCATCGACAAGCAGGGCATCCGAACCGGCGAGCTCACGATCCACTCGGACCGCGGATCAGCGATGATCGCCCAGCCGGTGGCCCACCTCCTGGCCGACCTCGGCGTCACCAAATCACACAGCCGCCCCCATACGAGCAACGACAATCCGTACTCAGAAAGCCACTTCCGGACCCTCAAGTACCGACCGGACTTCCCCAAGAGCTTCGGCTCCTTCGAGGACGCCCACGCCCACTGCGGTCGGTTCTTCATGGTAGACTACATCGCCCACCACAACGAGGACCCAGTCCCGTTCATCTGGACCAAGACCGCCAAGCAGATCATCACCAAGGTTCGACGGGGGCGGGTGGCGTCGAGTCGGTGCTCAATCGCGCGTATTTGAGTGTCACCGCCTAGGTTGTGAGTTCGAGTCTCACCCCCGGAGCAGTTCTCTTCGTTTTCGCCGATAGGCACCCTTGGTCTCAAGAGAAGATGCAAGAGCAGAGCGCGGATGAGCACTTCGTGGGCACTTGAGGTTTCTCACGAGTCTTCACCTTCGGGATTTCAGGGTTTTACGGAACACCTGTCTTTGCCCCTCCGCCAACGCTGGCGCCGTACCCGCACATACCCTCAGCGGGGGAGGCGTCGCATCGCCCTCGTGTTCGGCGGGTTTGTCGAACTACTCGCCCCTAGACGGATATGAGAGACCGCAACAATCACGTCAAACCGGCCCAATGCTCAGTGACCTTGACCAAGTGCTACCCGACGACGAGCACTGACTCTGGTGCCACGAACTCCGGCGGCAGTGCGACGATTGATTTCAATGTCTCGGGTGCCAGCATCAGATACAACGTGAGAGTGGACGCAAGTGTCGGAGCTGCGAGCTGTACCACGAGTTTCAGCCCGAGCTAGAAGATGAGGGGGGCTTCGGTTTTTGACTGGATTGCGCCTAGGCCGATCAGACGTCAGATACATCCCGTTCGGAGTACCGCCGGTTCATTAGGCGGCCCGTCTCGACGGGAGGCAGAAGGCTTGGGTGGCCGTCCATTGATGCTGCCTACCCCAGGGGAACCTCTGCGCCTAGGGGTGGGAAAATCCGTCTACCTGCCTGTGATCGTTGCAACGCCCCTTGACAGCGGGCCCTGAGGTTCTTATGGTCCGAGCACCTGGCGTGCGTGCTTGCTCGACGAGAGCTCAGCGAGAGTTTTCTCGTCGTGTGCTGCGCGTGCCGTTTTGGTTTCGGTACCGGATCGGGCCTGGCGAGCACAGGAGGCTGGTGGAATGGGGAGACTTTCGCAGCTGGCACTAGGTGGGGGAGCGTCCCTCCTTCTCGCGGCCGGGGTGTTGCCGCTGTTGGGCACCCCCGTTGCCCAGGCCGCGGGACCGGATCCGGAAGGAACCATTTACGTCGCGGACTTCGAGGCGAATGCCATCGACGTCTTCGCTCCCGGTTCAACCGGGGACGTTGCTCCCGAGCGGGTCATCGCAGGCTCCAACACCGGTCTGGACGCTCCCGGCGATGTCAAGGTGACCTCCGCGGGCTACATCTACGTCGCGAACTACGACGGCGATTCCGTCACCGAATATGCCCCCGGAGCATCAGGCAACGTCGCACCCATCAACACGATCAGCGGATCCAACACCGGCTTGAACGGCACCAGCCCTGACGATATGTCGTTGGCACCCGACGGGACGTTGTACATCGCCGATGACGGGGCGCCTGTCGTTAGCGTGTTCGCACCCGGTGCTTCGGGAAACGTAGCGCCGATCCGGACGATTAGCGGCTCGAACACCGGGTTTGGTGACGGTATCGACGGCGTCGGGGTCGACGCGGCGGGCAACCTCTACGCCGCCAATACGAATGACAACTCCATCGCCGTCTTCGCCCCTAGTGCCAACGGAAATGTTGTCCCCGAGTACACGATCTCAGGAGGCCTCACGGACTTGGATGGGCCTGACGACGTGATCGTTGGATTCGACGGCAAGCTGTACGTGTCCGACTACGCCAACAACTCTCTTCAAGTCTTCAACCCCGGCGCCCAGGGCAACGTGGCGCCCGCTCAGAGCATCACGACCACCGGGTTCAGCTACCTCGACGACCTCGGGTTGGACGCCAGCGGGAACATGTACGTCACGGACTGGGAGGGCGCCCAGGTCCCGGTGTTCGCAGCCAACGCAAACGGGGCGTCCACGCCGATCGCCAACCTCAAGGGCTCGGCCACCACTTTCGATGAGCCCGAGGGTGTCGCGATCGCCGGACCGCCAAGCTCGTCGTCGGCGACTGTGACCACGGCGGTGTCGGCATCCGAAATCGGATTGTCGACGCCTACATTCGACACGGCAACCCTTGCCGGAGGAACCAGTCCGAGCGGATCGCTCGTGTTCAAGCTTTTCGGGCCCGGAGACGCCTCGTGCACGGCCACTCCGGTGTACACCTCGCCGCTGCAGACCGTGTCGGGAGACGGGCACTACCAGTCGCCGTCGTTCACGCCGACGCTGGAGGGCACGTACAGCTGGGTGGCGCTCTACAGCGGCGACTCCAACAACGCTGCTGTCACCACCGCGTGCGGGGACCCGGCCGAGACGCTGACGGTGGGGCCGTTCGTCTCCAGCGGACCGAACCCCAACGGCTATCGCATGGTGGCCAACGAGGGCGGGATCTTCGACTTCGGGCTCAACTTCGACGGCTCGCTGGCCAACACCCACCTGAATGCCCCGATCATCGGCATCGCCAACTCGCCCGGCTATGACGGCTACCTGATGGCTGGCGCGGACGGCGGGGTCTTCGCACTCGGCGGGGCCAACTTCTACGGTTCGCTAGGAGGCCAGGCTGTTCCGTCGCCGATCGCGGCCATCGCGGCGCCGCCAGCAGAAAACGGCTACTGGCTGGTTGCCCAGAACGGGACGATCTACCACTTCGGTAGCGCGCCTTCGTTGCCGGCGGTGCAACTGCCACCGGGCGCTCACATCGTGGGTATGGCCTCGACGACCGACGGACAGGGCGCCTGGCTAACCGACCAGCTCGGTGACGTCTACGCCGAAGGGGATGCCCTCTACGAGGGCGGCCTTGGCGGGGTACACCTCAACAAGCCGATCGTGGCCATCGCCGCGGCCGCAAGCGGCCAGGGCTACGTGCTCGCCGCAACCGACGGCGGGATCTTCAACTACGGGACCCAGGGCTTCTTCGGCTCGGTGCCTGGCTCCCTCAAGCCGGGCCAAAGCCTGGTGGCGCCCATCGTCGGTATCGCGGTGACCCACTCGGGCAACGGCTATTGGCTGGTCGGAGCGGACGGCGGACTCTTCAACTACGGCGACGCCCCATTCTTGGGCTGCATCTACACCGCCATCCCGGGAGAAAAGCTCAACGGGCCCATCGTGGGAATACAACACTTAGGTGCAGCGACGACCTGACCCAGGTCCACCGTCCCAGTGCGGGAGTGAGGTTCTCCTCGGCGCCACTTCGTAAGGCGTAGGTCACTTAGTTCAGGGCGGCCTCGCGTCATGCGGTCTCGGTCTTGACGAATCATTTGCAACCCAAGACGATTGCAACGCGCAGAGGCGCACTGTGTTCGATACCGATCCAGGGTAGGCCACAAATGTCCAACGAGACGGCGCCAGACGAGGATGAGCTGGGAGACTTCGTCCGCGCTCGAGGAGTTCTTCGGCTCCGCCGCGGGGCTCTCGGCCTCGGTGATCACCCGCCTCACCACCGACTGGCAGCGCGAACGCGACCAGTTCGCCCACCGCTCGCTCAAAGACGTCGACTACGTCTATGTGTACGCGGACGGCATCCACTTCAATGTTCGCCTCGAGGAGGCCCGCCTGTGTGCCTGGTCATCGTGGGTGTGCGCACCGACGGCACCAAGGAGCTGGTCTCGATCTCAGAGGGCATCGCGAGTCCACCGAATCGTGGGCCGACGTGCTGCGCGGACTCAAGCGCCGGGGCATGACCGCTCCGATGCTCGCCGTCGGCGACGGGGCCCTCGGCTTCGGGGCGCCCTCTCCGAGGTCTTCCCCGACACGGCACACCAGCGCGCTGGGTCCACAAGATGGCCAACGTCATGAACGCCTGCCAAATGGCCAGGGGGGGGAGCGCAACACTTCGAGCCCCCAGGTCCAGGGCCGTGGAACCTGAATAGGTCCTCGGCGCGGTCGAATCACCCTTAGGGGCTCCAACTTAGGAGCTACGCCGACCACGCAGTGGAAGCGCACCCAGATCAGCCAGCCCGTCGTCGGGCGGCGTCCCGAATGACCCAGAAGTTGCTCGGGCACAGTCGCCCACCCATTGCACCGCGGAAGAGGGAGTATCGCTCACTGGCCCGACGAAGCGCATCGGGGTCTTCCTTGAGCGCTGGCAGTAGGGAGCACGCCAGGCACCAGCAAAGCGCGATACAAAAAAGGCAATCGAACACAGCCTGGAGCAGGCAACACCGTCAACCAATCAATTGACATCTTGCGTGACGATCAGCAAGATTCAGTCGAGACTCAGCGCCGAGCTCCCCTGGGAGCCGCCGAGCGAAGAGGCGGTGGATGTCCGATGGTGCAACGTGAAAGGTGGTCGAGGGCTTTCGCGGATGTAGCCATTGTGGCCGATTTGAACTGCACGGGGATCTAAATCGATGGCGATCAAGTTGATTTGTCGCAACGACAAGGCGGACCTCACCGCACTGTTCCCTCAGGCCCGCGTCGCCGGGCCGTCGCCCGGGCCAGTCTTCGCGATCACGATGGCTCGGGAGGAGCCGCTCGCTGTTCTTGAGGAGCCGTACGCTCTTCCCGGGCCGCCGCTCGCCGTTCCTGTGGCGCCGCTCGCCGTTCCTGTGGCTGGTCCCCCGGTGCTTATCGTTTGCCCGCAGTGTGGCACCTCGAACGTCTTCGACAGCAACGCCTTACCTGAGAACGAAAGGGGCTCGGACCGAGGAAGCGAGACGATCAAGATCACGGGTGACGATGAACTTCTTGACGACGACCATTTCTAGCGAGCTGGAAATCGGACAGGCACTATGAGCACCACACCGCCACCGACGGGCTCTGGCAACCAGAGCATTGTCGGACGGCCCGTGATCAGCGACTACGACCAAGCGCTGACGTTGGCCAAGCAGCTGACGCCTGACCAGTCACTGGTTCGGGCCAATGACAGTGCCAAATGGGCAGTGCAGACCATCGCACTGGTCGCCACATTTCTGGGCGGCTTCGGTGCTATCGCCGGTCTGTCAACGATACCGACTCGTCACGCATCTCTCATCGTCTGGACCATCGCCCTCTCCGGCTTGGCCGTGAGTTTTGGGATTGTCGCTCTTCTTCCTCGGTTCGGCACGATTGATCCCAACAAGGCCCAGCAGGTCGATCGGTACTTCAAGCACTTGCTCTACCGACGGGGACTTTTCACGATCGCCGCGTTCGCATGCCTGCTGGGGGCAATTGTTCTTGCAGTGATCACCAGCTTTGAGATCGAAAGCGATCCGGTGGTTCCGACTGCGACCCTCACCACCGGCTGGGATGGCTCGGGAACCTCGCCCGTAGTCAGCGCCGACCTGTCGGTCGCTCGCGCTCAACCCGGAACAACCATCGAACTCGTGGTTACGGGGCCTGCGTCGGCCGGAACGGACCCGACCCCCGGCGGGACCTCAACGCTGGCCTCTGCCACTGGCACGGTCGGTCAGAATGGAACCACCGAAGTCGATCTGAAGTTCGTACCGGCACTACACAGCGGGCCCTTCAGGGCATTGGCCACGGACGTGAGCAATCAGCCCAATACGACACTTGCAACCGCCTCCATTTCGATGCCCCCAGTCTTCGTCTTGCCATCCACGACGGTGCCCTCCACAACATCGACAACGGGATCCACCACCTCTACAGACCCCCCGCAGGTAACACTCCCGCGCACAACTTGACCGGCAGTGCCCATCGATTTCGCAACACCATCTTGCTAACCGTCGGGCTGGTCGGTAATTCGCTGAAGCCACGGCTGGCCGCCAGAAGTTGGTCGCGCCTGACGTAGCATGGCGGCCCGCCTTGCCTGGCAGAAGGCACTCAGGGATTCCGCTATGACCAAGACCCATACCCACAGGAGGATCATGATGCCGCCACCGTCTCGGGACGTTGGTCGAACGAAGGATCGGCGCCTTATGAGCGGACGGGCATGGATCGCAATCGCCACTCTCGCCAGTACGGCCGGACTTGCATCTTTTGCAGAAGCGACCCCTTCCGGCGCGGCGATCCATTCGTCGGCGGAGTCGGCAGTATGCGCATCATTCGACACCTTGAGCGGAGACCTCGCGAGTGCGCCCGGCAGTCAGATATTCAAGGACGTGGGCAACCTGGGGGAAGTGGCAGGAAAATCTGGGTCATCGAGAGCTGTCACCCAAGACGGTACGGAGCTCACTGCACTTGCGAAGGGGTCGTCCGTCACCGAAAAACAGCTCGTGAACGCGACGGCAGCCATTGCCTCTGCGTGTGGTCATGCCCTCGGGGTCAATGTGACGACCGTGGCGATCCCCTCCTCAATGCGGCTCGTCCAGCCCCCTGCGGGCACGCCGGGGCCCGAGACCGTGCCGATCCCGAACGGGCCGGCGCTGGCGACGAGGCACAATGCCGCCACAGGGGCAACCGTCGACGGTATCCAATGCAATTCCGGGGAGCAGCTGGTGTCGCACGTCCACACGCACCTCACCATCTTCGTGCACGGGCAGGCTCGAGTGATTCCCTATGGGATCGGGATTCCCGGCTTCCAAGCAGCGAGCACCAAGCATGGAGATTTTGTCGAGACCGGGAGTTGCTTCTACTGGCTGCACACCCACGCCGAGGACGGGATCATCCACGTCGAGTCGCCCAGCAGCAGCGAGTCGTTCACTCTCGGCCAGTTCTTCGACGAATGGGGCATTCCGCTCAGCACCACGCGGGTCGGACCGGCAACGGGCAAGGTCACCGTGTTCTTCACCGCCCCGGGTCAGGCGCCACGCCTCTACGAGGGCAATCCCCGCAGCCTTCCGCTCGGGAGCCACTACCAGATACAACTTGACGTCGGCTCACCGATCGTGGCTCCGGTCCAGGTGACGAACTGGGGCGGTCTGTAGTCGTCCGGCTGCGTGGCGAGAGTACCGGCTCGCTCAGTTGGTGATCGTCAGCCCGACTTCGACATGAGCATGAGCGCCGCACCCTCGGAGCCCGGGATCTGGGTGACCGGTGCGAACTCGAGCTTGGCGCCCCCGAGAATCCACTCCTGGAGGTCCTCGGCCTTCTGCGGCTTGGACAGGTAGTAGCCCTGAATGAAGTCGCAGTCGGCTTCGGCCAGCATGGCGCAGGTCAGCTCGTCCTCCGCCCCTTCGGCAATCACGTAGAGGCCGAGCGAGTGCGCCATCTGAATGGAGGAGCGCACAATGATGCGGTTGCTCGCCTCGTTGGGCAGGTTGGTCACGAAGGAGCGGTCGATCTTCAGCTCGTTCACCGGGAGCTTGTGCAGGTACTGCAGCGAGGAGTACCCGGTGCCGTAGTCGTCGATGCCGAGCTTGATCCCCCGGGCGGACAGCTCGTAGAGCACCTTGGTCGCCGCGCCGAGGTCCGCCATGATCTCGGTCTCGGTCACCTCCAGCGTGAGGAGGTGGGCCGGGATGTCGTACTGGCGGAGGCACGTCTCCACCCGGTCGACCAGGTTGATGTCGGCGAACTCCCGCCCGGACACGTTCACCGCCAGGCCGATGGTGATGCCCGCGTCGCGCCAGCGGGCCAGCTGGGCGCAGCCCTCGTTCAGGACGAAGTCGGTGATCTGGGGGATCAGGCCCATCTGCTCGGCGATCCCGATGAATTCCTCCGGTGGGATGAATCCCTGCACCGGGTGGTTCCAGCGGCAGAGCGCCTCGACGTAGGCGATATCCCGGGACCGGACGTCCCCGATCGGCTGGTACATGAGGCTGAGCTCGGTCCCGGTTTCGAGTGCGTGCGTCAGGAGGCCGCCGAGCATGAGCAGGCGCTGCATGCTCTGGTCGTGCTCGACCGAGTAGACCTCCACCGTGCTGCGGCGCTCCTTGGCCAGGTACATGGCGATGTCCGCCCGCTGCAGCAGCAGGGACGCGTCCTCGCCGTGCTCGGGTGCCATGGCGATGCCAGCGCTGGCGGTGATGGCGAGCGTGAGGCCGTCCATCTTGATCGGACGCTGCATCTCCACGTTGAGCTCGTGGACGATCTCGATCGCGCGCTCGGGATCGGTCACGTCGGACACAACCAGGGCGAACTCGTCGCCGCCGAGCCGGGCCACGGTGGCCCGGCCGGACACGGCCCGAAGCAGGCGCTCGGCGATCTCGCAGAGGAGGCGGTCGCCGATGGCGTGACCCAGCGTGTCGTTGACGTCCTTGAAGCGGTCGATGTCGAACAGCACGATCGCCACCCCGCTGCTCTCGCTCACGGCGGCAGCGGCGCGGGTCAGGAACAACATCCGGTTGGGCAGGCCCGTCAGCATGTCGTGGGTGGCCTGGTGGGACTTGCTGTCGACTTCGTAACGCAGCTCCTCGACGAGCCGGGCCCGCTCGAGGCTGGTGCTGGCGTGGGCGACCAGCGTCTCGAACAGGCGGAGGTCGTCGTCGTCGAAGCTGTCCAGCTCCTCGTCGCGATCGATGGCGACGATGGCGCCGATCGTGGTGTGCCGGTTCATCAGGGGCGCCACGAGGGCCTCTCGATACTCGCCGACGATGGGATCCGTGCTGACGGCTTCGCCTTGTGCGATGGCCGTGTGGAGCGACGCCTTGCCTGAGGCGATGGCCTCGGTCACGAACGATGCCTCGTCGAGGGCGATCGATTCGATGCCGGACGCCCCGCGGTCGTCGAAGGTGATCCGCCGCGGGATGCCCGACGGCTCGGCCAGGATCAGCTCGGCTCGACGGGTCCGCATGACGGTGCAGACCTTCTTCAGGACGTCCACGCTCATGGACGAGGGTTCGAGACTCGCCGTCCCCATCGTCCGGCTGAAGTCGTAGAGGTGCTCCAGGGCTGAGAAGCGGAGAGAGAGGCGGTTGTACCCCCGGTAGGCCACGATGATCAGGGCGGCGACCAGGAGGAGGGGCAGCGTCGCCCATGGGTCGAACCACGCCGCGTCGAGGAACGCCAAGGCGAGGCACATGCTCGCTGCGATCAGCATGGCGTGGATGGCCAGATGGGTGAGCCGCTTCCCCTTCGGTGCGGCCTGGCCCGCCAGCAGCGTGACGACCCGCATGGTCACAACCGCCACGATCTGGTAGGCGATCATGGCCGCCACGGCCGCGGTCCAGCCGACGAGGCTGACCGGACTGTGGGGTCCCAGGACCTCGCGGAAGACAACGGCGGCGACCGCGATGCGCAACCCAGTGGCGGCCACGTTGAACGTCACTTTCATCGCTGCCTGCCTGCGCACGACGGCGAAGACGAAGAGTGCACCGGCGGCGGCGGCGAGGACGAGCAGGTCGGGGCTCAAGAAAGCCAACCCGATGAGAAGTGGCGCATCCTCCAGCGGAACCAGCGTGGTGTTGCCGCGATAGTGCAACGACACCGGCGCCCAGTTGGCGACCGCCCACAGCACACAGATGATGCTGAACATCGCACCCTCGGGGAGTACCTCCCGAACGGGCCCGAGGCCCTGCAGCGGGCCCTTCAGGCAGATCGCCGTTGCGCCCAGGGCAAGGGTGAGGGAAAGGGCGTAGATCGCGGCGGTGGTGTGCCAGAGAGGCCGTTCACGGATGTTGTCCTTCTCGCCAGCAACGGGAACATCCCCCGCAACGGGAACGACCGGCAGCGACTCAGGCTTGACGGACCCGTCTTCGAGAACATTCGTCGTATCCATGGAGTCCACCGACTTTGCGCACGAGGTGATGGCTTTGGCGCCATCCGCGAACACGGTTCAAATATCGGCGGATCTGTTGAAGACTTGAGATTGCACGGTGCCTGCCGCGAATCCGTTCCTCCTGCCGCTGGGCCCCTACGCCCACGAACAGGAACAGGCGGCCCTGAACTGGGGCTTTTTGGGAGGCACGACGGAATTCGTCGTGCGTGCCGGCGACGCAGTGTGTGCGGGACGCGGCCTTGACCTCGTTGCGGCATCGAGGGTGTCCGTTGTGCGCAGCGTTGATCACCCGGGTCTCCCGCCGGCTGGCTATGCGGCTCTGGTCGCTGCCCAGGCGGAGGCTACGCAGGAGCGGGCGGGCCAGGAGTAGCCCCACCGCGCACTGCAGCACCCCGGCCAGCACCAAGGGCAACCGGAGGCCCCAGATGGCGGCCAGGCCTCCGGCCGCCAGCGCACCGACGGGGGCGGCGCCCCACACCAGTCCGCGCCACGCGCCGCCGACCCGTCCCATGAGATCGGGAGGGGTGAGCCGCTGGCGCAGCGAGATGGCCACGACAGACCCCGCTCCAATCGCCAGGCCGACCACGGCGAAGGCGGGCCCGGCCAGCTCCCAGCCATTGGCCGCTGCCATGACCAGGTAGCCCACGCCGGAGACGAGCGCGGCGCCGATCAGGGTTTGGCCATTTCCGATTCGGCGGACCATCCGGTTCGCCCCCAGGCTCCCGACCAGGGTCCCAGCGGCACCGGCGGCCAGGAAGACCCCGTAGGCACCTTCTCCGACACCCCACACTTTGGTCGTGAGCAGCACCAAGATGCCGGCCTCCATCCCCTGGAGGCCGGCCAGTGAGCCCACCATGATGAGCAGGAGCCGCAGCCGGCGGTCGGCGAAGAGGAGACGGGCACCCTCCCAGGCGGACGTCGAAGCCCCTTCGGGTCGCGGCGCTTTCGAGCGGAAGCCGACGAGGGGTATGCAGGACAAGAGCGTGACAACGGCATCGGCGAAAAAGGGGATCGCCTTGCTGACGGCGAAGAGCCACGTGCCGACCACGGGTCCGGCGAGGTCTTCGGCGCCCGCCTCGGTACCGCTGAGCACGCCGTTGGCATGCTCGAGCGCGTTCGACTCCACCAGCTCGGGCACGATCGCCTGTGCCGCGGAGTAGTACATGGCTCGCCCGCCGGCGTTGATCAGCACGATCACGATCAGGATCGCCAGCGTCATGCGATCGCTCAGGATGAGGAACGCCGCCGATCGCGATGGCGAGTGCACGGACGCCATTCGAGATGGCCATGAGTGGGCCGCGTTCGAACCGGTCCGCGAAGGCACCCGCCGGTAACGCCAAAAGGAGCCAGGGCAAGCTGTTCGCCGCCACGACAGCGGAAACGGCCAGCGGGCTGGGATCGACCACGACGGCCATCAGGGGTATCGCCCCCAACATCAGTCCATCGCCCCCGCTGGCCAGGGTGAACCCCGCCCACAGCCGCAAGAAGGGACGCCCGAGCGGCTTCCTCCGGATGCGGTGCCTGGCCCGAGATCGGGTGCTCACTGATGCCACCGCCGGCCGGGGTCCCACAAATTGTCAGACCCTCGCATGGATGCCGGCTTGGTCCCCTCTGGTTTTCTGGCGCGACAACGGCGGGTGCCGCCTCAGCGTAAATCTAATTCGCTAAAGGCGACGGCCCGCCGTGTCGAAATCACAAGTGCAGCACTCCGTACCATCGTCGGGACGGCGCGATGCGCCTTGCTACGTATGGGCTAGCCCCAGTTGCGTTCACAGGTCATCGGCCACCTCCTTCGCACGCGGTACATGGAGGGAGTGGAGGGCGACATACCGTGCTACCGGTGCCCTCCCCTCCCATGCACAAGTTTCCCCCAACTTGCAACCAACCTGCAACCATCCGTAGTGCTGTCACCAGGTGAATTAGCGCGCGGGGTTGCGGCAGAGGGGCAGATTTAGGAACGAATTGGCGGCTCCGGCGGCGGGCGGACCTGACAAATCTTCCACAAAAATTTTCCTGCGGCGAACCCTTTCAGGGGGTCAGAACGCTCGTTTGGGGTCAAACGGTTCGAGTTACATCCGTGTGGTTTGACCAGGGACGACCGGCTGCCTCGGCTCGGTGTCGGAATTCCGACCGGGAAGTAACTGCGGCGGCAGGGGTTATGACGCGGCAGGAGTTATGACAGGGCGGGCCACGGCCGTCGCGGGCCTCCGCCGGAGCGAACGGATGGCCCCCGCGGCCCTGGCCTGACAACGGACGCACAACGGACGCCGGCCGTCATCCCGGCCCGCGTCGCGCCGGCCCGCACCGCTGAGCGCCACGCATCCGGGGCGCGCGCTGATCGTTCGCATTCATTTCATCTCGGCCTCACGCTTCGTCCGAAGTGCCGTCACCGACCCTGGGTAACTCACGCGTCGTCGCTTTCAACATCCGACGACAACCGAAAGGTGCCCACCCATGCCCATCAGCCGAATCCGCTTGGCCGTCGTCGCCTGCGCGGTGTGCGGAACCGTCGTGTCGACTGCCACGTCGAGTGTCCTCACGGCCTCCGCCGCCACGCCGCTCACTATCGCGGCGGTGACCTTCACACCGCCGCCGGAAGACTCGCTCGACAATCCGCAAGGTGTGGTCGCGGCCGACGGCGTCGTCGACGTCTCGAACACGGCCGACAACGTCGTGGCGAGCATCGACGGCATCGCGACCACGACGATCGCCGGGTCCTACGAGGCAACGGGGGAGAGCGGGGACGGCGGCCCCGCCACCGCGGCCACGCTCGATCAGCCGACCGCCCTGGCGCGCGACAAGGC
Source organism: uncultured Acidimicrobiaceae bacterium (assembly GCA_963731065.1). Taxonomy (GTDB): domain Bacteria; phylum Actinomycetota; class Acidimicrobiia; order Acidimicrobiales; family RAAP-2; genus Bog-473. Next base: position 291,236 of record CAVSUH010000009.1, read on the forward strand.
GGGTGACCTCTTCATCGCCGACACGGAGGACAACGTCGTGCGCGAGATCACGCCCGACGGCATCATCCACCTCGTCGCCGGCAACGGCACGGAGGGTGACCGGGCCGACGGCCCGGCCGGCCACGCCGAGCTCGACAGCCCCCAGGGCGTGGCGGTCAACGCCAAGGGCGACGTCTTCATCGCCGACACGTACAACAACGTGGTGCGCGAGGTCACCCCGCGGGGCTTCATCTCGACCTACGCCGGCGACGGGAACCCCGGCTACCGCGGCGATGGCGGTCCCGCCGTGCGGGCCGAGCTGTCCTCGCCCACCGGGCTGGCGCTCGATGCCCTCGGCAACCTCTACATCGCCGACTCGGGCAACAACGTCATCCGCCGGGTCTCCACCAACGGCGTCATCACGACCGTGGCCGGTGACGTGGCGGCCGACGAGTCCTCCGGCGGGCTCGGCGGCTTCAGCGGCGACGGCGGGCCCGCCACCCAGGCCCGCCTGAACAGCCCGCAGGGGATCGCCGTCGACCAGGCCGGTGACCTCTTCATCGCCGACACCTTCAACAACGCCATCCGGGAGGTGACGCCGGCCGGGATCATCTCGACCGTCGTCAACAGCACCGGGAAGAAGGGGAGCAGTGGCAACGGCGGCCCGGCCGCCGCGGCGGAGCTGAACACGCCCTTCGGCGTGTCGGTGGACGCCAGCACCGGCGACCTCTACATCGCCGACACGTCCAACAACAAGCTGCGCGTCGTCACCGGCTTCCCGGTCGCGACGACCACGGCCGGTGGCCCCGTCGCACCGGCCCCGCCCACGCCGCCCCACCACGTCCATCACTGAGCGGCGCCGCGGCGCCACCGTCCCCACCGTCGCACTGTTCGCACTCTCACGAAGGAGCACTCCCATGACCAATGACTCCACAGCTTCCTGTCCACCCCGTTCTCCCGCCGCCAGCTCCTGAAGGGAGGGGCCGGGATGGCTGCCGGTGCCGCCCTGGCGGCCTACCTGCCCTCGAGCCTCCGCAAGGCGATCGCCGGCGCCAACCCGACCAGCTTCGACCTCAGCCAGGTGAAGCACGTCGTCTTGTTGATGCAGGAGAACCGCAGCTTCGACCACTACTTCGGCACGCTCTCGGGCGTGCGCGGCTTCGGCGACCCGAAGGCCCTGCGGCTGGCCAACGGGCGCTCCGTCTTCGCCCAGCCCGACCCGGACAACCCCGACGCCTACCTGCTGCCGTACCACCTCGACACCTCGAACTCGGCGGCGCAGGCGGTGCCGTCGCTGAGCCACGCCTGGCAGATACAGCACGCCTCGTGGTCCAACGGCGAGATGGACGGCTGGCTGCGCTCGCACATCGCGGCGGACAGCGACACCAGCGGCCCGTTCACCATGGGCTACTACACCAGCAACGACATCCCGTTCCAGTACGCGCTGGCCGAAGCGTTCACCATCTGCGACAACTACTTCTGCTCCATCCTGGGGCCGACCCATCCCAACCGCTACATGTGGATGACCGGGACGGTCGACCCCGACGGCCTGGCCGGCGGCCCCGCGCTCGACAACAACGCGCCGAACGGCACCTACAGCTGGACCACCTACGCCGAGCTGCTGCAGAACGCCGGCGTCTCGTGGAAGTGCTACCAGCAGGCGGACAACTACGGCACCAACGTGCTCGAGTTCTTCCGCCAGTTCATCGACGCCCCGCCGTCGTCGAGCCTGTACCAGAGCGCGTTCGGCGTCAGCACGCTCTTCAGCGGCGCCCCCGCCAGCGATCCCACCATGGCCTTCGAGGAGGACTGCGCCAACGGCACGCTGCCGACGGTGAGCTGGCTCTTCCCGACCAGCGTCGCCTCGGAGCACCCGTCGTACCTCCCGGCCGCCGGCGCGCAGTTCGTCGCCTCGAAGCTCGAGGCGCTCGCCGCCAACGAGGACCTGTGGAACTCGACCGTGTTCATTTTGAACTACGACGAGAACGACGGGTTCTTCGACCACGTGCCGCCGATCACACCGCCGAAGGGCACGGCGGACGAGTTCACGACCCTGAACTCACCCGGCGGCACGCCCGGCGGCGGGCTGAACCTCGGTTCGGGCTTCCGGGTGCCCGCCATCGTGATCTCGCCCTGGACCGTCGGCGGCTACGTCTGCTCCGATGCGCTCGACCACACGTCGGTGTTGCGCTTCCTCGAGCAGGTGACGGGCATCACCGAGCCCAACATCAGCGCCTGGCGGCGCAGCACGTTCGGCGACTTCACCACCGCCTTCCAGCAGGCGCCGGCGCCGGCGCCGTCCATCGCGGCCGCCGCGCCGTCGGCCACCGCGGCGCAGCTGGCCTACCAGACGCAGCAGTCGACCCTGCCCCTGCCGGCCTTCCCCGGCGCGCTCCAGAGCCCGCCGGTGCAGCAGGCCGGGTCGCGACCGTCCGCCGGGTGAGGGCGGACAGGGCCCTCGCGGCGCTGGCTGTGCTCAGGCGCTGAGAATGGGGTGGCGGTGCTCCGGCGCGTCCGCGGCCTCCGACCGCGCCACCCAGACCCGCTGCCCCGCCTGCAGGCCGAGCTCGGAGGCGCTGCCGCGGCTGAGCTGGACCCAGCAGGACTCGCCGCCGGCGAGATCCACGTCCACCTTGACCTCGAAGCCGAGGTGGGTGATCCGCGCCACCGTGCCCTCCACGGCGCTGGGGCGCGGCTTGCCGTCCTCGAGCGGGTGCACCACGAGGTCGTGCGGGCGCACCCACTGGCCGCCGAGCCGGGTCGCCGGGCCCAGGAAGGTGAGGACGAACTCGTTGGCCGGGTGGTCGTACATGTCCGCCGGCGTGCCCACCTGCTCCAGGCGCCCGTGGTTGATGATGGCCAGCCGGTCCGCCACTTCCATGGCCTCCTCCTGGTCGTGGGTCACGAGCACCGTCGTGACCTGGAGGGTGTCGTGCAGGTCGCGCAGCCACTGGCGCAGCTGGGTGCGCACCTGGGCGTCGAGCGCGCCGAAGGGCTCGTCGAGGAGCAGCACCTTGGGCTCGATGGCGAGCGCCCGGGCCAGCGCCATGCGCTGGCGCTGGCCGCCCGAGAGCTGCGACGGGTAGCGGTCGCCGAGGTGCGCCAGGCCGACGAGCTCGAGCAGCTCGTCCACCCGCGCCGCGATCTCGGCCTTGGGGCGGCGGCGGATCTCGAGCCCGAAGGCCACGTTGCGCCGCACACTCAGGTGCCGGAACGGCGCGTAGTGCTGGAAGCAGAAGCCGACGCCGCGGCTGCGCGCCGGCGTGGTGGTGAGGTCCTCGCCCTCAATGAGGACGGTCCCGGTGTCCGGCGCGTCCAGACCGGCGATGATGCGCAGCAGGGTGGACTTGCCGCCACCGCTCGGGCCGAGGAGCGCGGTGAGCGAGCCGGTGGCGACCTCGAGCGACACGTCGTCGAGGGCCACGGCGTCGCCGAACTTCTTCGAGATCGCCTCCACCTGGATGCTCACGCCGGCGCCCTCCCGTGCCAGGCGTCCCGGTTGCGGTCGGTCACGGTGAGCAGTGTAAGGACGATGAGGGCGGCCAGGCACAAGGTGACCGCGCCCACGTAGCCACTCTCGGGTTGGAGGCTGTTGAAGCTGTCGGCGATGAAGAGGGTGAGCGTCTCGGTCTTGCCGGCGATGGCGCCCGAGACCAGGGCGACGGCGCCGAATTCGCCCAGCACACGGGCCGTGGTGAGGGTGACGCCGTAGGCGAGGCCGCGCCGGATGTTCGGCAGCGTGATGCGACGGAACACGGTGAAGGGCCGGGCGCCGAGGGTGCGCGCCGCCTGTTCCTGCTCGGTCCCGACCTCCAGGAGCACGGGCAGGACGGAGCGCACGACGTAGGGCAGCGACACCGCCGCCGAGGCCATGATGATGCCCGGCACGGAGAAGATCACGGTGATGCCGCGCGCGGCCAGCCAGTTGCCGAACCAGCCGGTGTGGCCGTAGACGAGGATGAGCCCGAGGCCGATGATGACGGGCGAGATCGCGAGCGGGACGTCGACCAGCGCATCGAGCAACCAGGCCCCGGGGAAGCGGTGGCGGGCCAGAATGAGCGAGACCCCGACGCCGAAGATGGTGTTGAGCGGGACGGCGATGGCGACCACGAGCAGCGTGAGCCAGAGCGCGTGCAGTGCGTCCGGCGTGGTGAGGGCATCCCACGCCGTGCCGAGGCCGTGCTGAAAGGCGCGGTAGAACACGGTGCCGACGGGCAGGACGACGAGCAGGGCGAGGTAGACGAGCACGGCGTAGCGCAGCGGCAGGCGCCAGCGGAACCCCTTCACACCGACTCCGAGAGGTCGAAGCGCCGGCGGGCCCAGCCGATGCCGAGGAGCACGAGCAGCGCGATGGTCACGAGGAGGATGGAGACGGAGCTGGCCGCCGGGTTGTCGTCGCTCTGCACCAGGCCGAAGATCCACGAGGAGGCGACCTCGGTCTTGAACGGGAGGTTGCCCGAAATGAGGATGACCGACCCGTACTCGCCCAGGGCCCGGGCGAAGGCCAGCCCGGCGCCGGCCAGCACGGCCGGGAGGATGCTCGGCAGGATCACGCGGCGGAGGACCTGGCGCTGGGTGGCACCGAGGGAGGCGGCGGCCTCCTCGACCTCCGCATCGAGCTCGGCCAGCACCGGTTGGACGCTGCGCACGCAGAAGGGCAGGGTGACGAAGAGCAACGCGGCGGCGATGCCGAGGCGGGTGCCGGCCAAGTCCACGTGGAAGGGGCTGTTGACGCCGTAGAGCGCGAGCAGCGTGAGGCCGGCGACGATGGTCGGCAGCGCGAAGGGCAGGTCGATGAGGGCGCCGAGCAGCCCCTTGCCGCGGAAGTCGTCGCGCACGAGCACGAAGGCGATGGCCAGGCCGGCGATGGAATTGACCACCGCCACGATGGCGGAGATGGCGAGCGTCAGCTCCAGCGCGGCGACCGCCTCGGGCTGGGTCACGGCGGCCCAGAACTCGGACCAGCCGCCGCTGAACGCGTTGGTGATCAGTGCGGCCACCGGCAACAGCACCAGGAGCGACAGGTAGGTGACGGCAAGAGCGGGGCCGCCAGCTCGCCCGGCGACCCGGCCGAAGGCGCGGAAGACGGGTGGTGGCGTCGATCTGCCCCGGTGCGCGACGGGCGCGCCGTCACTCACCGGGATCCCCACGTCGGGACCGCCGGCGCCGTCCATCGGCGACTACGAGCTGGCGGTGGAGACGCCGAGCGACTGCTCGAGCTTGGCCACAATGCCGGTCTGCGGGTCGAAGAACTTCGTGTTGACGAGCGTCCAGCCCCCGAGTGTGTTGATGGTGAAGAGCGTCTTTGGCTTGGGGAAGTTGAACTTGGCCGCCACCGCCGGGAGCACGGGACGGTAACCCTGCTTGCCCCACACGGTCTGGCCGGCGGTGGAGAGGAGGTAGGTGTAGAACGCCTTGGCGGCAGGGCTGGCCGTCTTGGTCAGCGCGATCGGGTTCTGAATGAGGATCGTCTGCGGCGGGGTGATGACGGAGACGGGCTCGCCCTGGCTCTTGGCGTAGAGGCCGTCGTCCTCGTAGTCGAGGAGGACATCACCTTGTCCGGAGAGGAAGGTCTGCAGCGCGGCACTGGCGCTCGACGGCTGGGCCACCGCGTTCTTGAGCAGCTTCCCGAGGTAGGCCTGCGCCTGGGCGGGGGACTTGCCCAGGGAGATCTGGGCGCCGTAGGCCGCCATGAGGTTCCACTTGGCGCTGCCCGAGCTGAAGACGTTGGGCGTGATGACCCCGACGCCCGGCTTAATGAGGTCGGCCCAGGTGGTGATGTGCTTGGGATTCCCCGGGCGCACGATGAACGAGACGACGGAGTTCGTCACCATGCCCTTGGTCGCGTTGCGGTCCCACGAGCTCGACACCAGGCCGGCCTTGACGACCTTGGTCATGTCGGGCGTCAGGGAGAAGTTCACGATGTCGGCCGGCAGGCCGTCGACCACGGAGGTGGCCTGGGTGCCCGAGGGCCCGAAGGAGGAGGAGATGGTGACGCCGGACCCCGCCTTCGTCTTGGCGAAGGCGGCGGCCAGGGCGGTGTAGGCGGGCTTGGGCGTCGAGTAGGCGACCAGGTTGGCGGAGCCGCCCGTAGCGGCGGTGGCAGGGATGGCGGTGAAGGCCAGGCCGCAGAGGGCCAGGGCAGCGATACCGGCGCTGCGGGCGACCCGGTGACGCGGAGCCGGTGCGCCAGCGGCCGCGGCAGGGTGGGACAGATCTTTGTGCATCGGCGCACTTTAATGCCTCGAATCACTAAGTCAAATCAAATTAGTCATGAATAGGCAAAAGCAAAGGCGCAGGTGAAGGCCTGATTGAGGCGCCCGGGCCTTTTACTGAGGGCGAAGATCTGACCGTCAGGCTCCAGAGCGGGCTGTGGGGGAGGGCAGACGCACCGTGACGCAGAGCCCCCCGGTTGCCCGTGGGGTGAGGGCAACGGTCCCGTCGTGCGCGTTGGCGATGGTCGTGACGATGGCCAGTCCGAGGCCGACGCCCGCGTGGTCGCTGCGTATGCGTTCGGTGCCGCGCTGGAACGGTTCGGCAAGTGTGGAAACGAGCCGTGGGGTGAGTTCCTCGCCGGTGTTCTCCACCGTCAGCACCACGGTGTCTGCCTCGGCGTTCGTGGTGAGCCACACGCTGCCCCGGTGCGGCAGGTTGTGGACGATCGCGTTGTGGAGGAGGTTCGTCGTCATCTGCAGCAGCAGCGCGTGCGATCCGAGACAGGGTGTGCTGTCGCCGGAGGTTTCGATGGTGACGCCGCGGTGTTCTGCGAAAGCGAGGAGCGTCTCGGCGGCCTCTTCGGCGATGAGGGACAAGTCCAAGCGCTCTGGGGTGAAGGAGCGCCGGCCAGCCTGGCTGAGCAGGAGGAGCGACTCCGTGACGTTTATCGCCCGGGCGTTGACCGCGTAGAGACGCGCAATGAGCTCGTCGCTGTCACGATCCGGATCGTTGCGTGCGACATCGAGCAGGGTCTGCGCGATCGCCAGCGGGGTGCGCAGCTCGTGGGATGCGTTGGCCGCGAACCTCTGCTGTTCGGCCACCTGCGCTTCGAGCTGCGCCAGCATGGTGTCGAAGGCGTCGGCGAGCTCTCGAAACTCATCGCTGCGGCCCGGCAGCCGAATGCGGTGGGACAACGACCCGCCGGCGGCGATGCGGGTGGCGTCGGTGATCCGACCCAAGGGAGCAAGCATCCGGCCGGCGAGGAACCACCCTCCAAGGAGGCCGAACACCAACAGGAACACCCCCGAGATGGCTGCGGCGGGAGCAAAATCGCGTAGGAGCGCTCCGCGGCCGGGCGACACGAGGACATGCGCCTGATGCACAATGACGGTCCCGCCTCTCGGCACGTAGCGCAGGAGGAACACCCACACCACACCGAGGAGCAGCGCGCCCGCGAGCACGACGAAGGCGGCGTAGCTGAGCGTCAGTTTGAGCCGGACGCTCATGCCGGGGGCTCTATCCGCCATCTGTTCCCTCGCGAGCGTCGTCTGGGTGCGTGTCGATGCGGTACCCGACGCCGGCCACCGTGGCGATGATCGAGGGTTCCCCGAGGCGCTTGCGCAGTGCGGAGACGGTGATACGCACGGCGTTGGTGAACGGGTCGGCGTGCTCGTCCCACGCCCGTTCCAGCAACTCTTCGGCGCTGACGACACCACCTTCGGCGGCAACGAGCACCTCGAGGACAGCGAACTGCTTCCGGGTGAGCGCAACGTAGCGGTCGTTGCGGTACACCTCCCTGCGGAAAGGATCCAGACGGATGCCCGCGATCTGCCACACCGGTGGCCGGTTGTTGGCGCGCCTGCGGTCGAGTGCTCTCAGGCGGAGCACGAGCTCCTGGAACTCGAACGGCTTCGTCAGGTAGTCGTCGGCGCCCAGCTCGAATCCGGAGGTCTTGTCGTCGAGCCTGTCGGCGGCGGTGAGCATGAGAATCGGCATACCGCTGCCGGAGGCGACAATGCGTCGGGCGATCTCGTCGCCTGAGGTGCCCGGGATGTCGCGATCGAGAACGGCGATGTCATAGGCGTTGATCCTCAATCGTTCCAGGGCGGTGTCGCCGTCGCCGGCGATGTCGGCAGCGATCGCTTCGAGGCGTAAGCCGTCGCGGATTGCTTCGGCCAAGTAGGGCTCGTCCTCGACGATCAGAACACGCACATTCGCGTCACCCTATGCGACGGGCCATATCGCCGGCGTATCCAAAACCGGATACATGCTGGCAACGTCGCACCGGCTTGAGTAGCGGCTGTGACCTGGTCCACGCCGACAGCCCGGGCTTCCCGATCGCCGGAGCCCACCGTCCCGGGCTTCGGCATCACTATGTACGGATGCGGGCCGGACGAGGCCGTGTTGTTCCGACAGATGGCGCCTCGCTACGGCGCGACGCCAACTCTCACGGATGCGGCGGTATCTGAAGCGAACATAGAGCTGGCCGTTGGAAATCGTTGCGTCAGTATCGGCCATAAGAGCCGCCTTCCGGAGCCCATTCTTCTCTCGCTCGGCCGAGCGGGCGTGCAGTACGTCTCCACGAGAAGCGTCGGCTACGACCACATCGACATGAAGAGCGCTGCACGTGCGGGCATCGCCGTCGAGAGCGTCACCTACTCGCCCGACAGTGTGGCCGACTACACGATGCTGTTGATGCTGATGGTGCTGCGGGAAGCCAAATCCACCATCGGTCGTGCCCAGGTGCACGATTACCGGCTGAACGACCAGCCCGGAAAAGAGCTCCGCGACATGACCGTCGGCGTCGTCGGGACAGGACGCATCGGTGTGGCCGTGATGGACAGGCTGCGCGGGTTCGGCTGCCGCGTCCTGGCCTTTGACCGTCGTCGCACGACCTCTGCCGAGTATGTGACGCTCGATGTGCTGCTGCAGGAGAGCGATGTGGTGACGCTCCACACTCCGTTGACCGCGGACACCCATCATCTTCTCGAGCGTCGACGGATCGCGCACATGCGCCACGGCGCCGTCATCGTCAATACGGCGCGCGGGGCTCTGCTCGATACCGAGGCTCTCCTGGCCGCGTTGGAGAGCGGCCGTCTCGGCGGCGCGGCGCTGGACGTCGTCGAAGATGAGGAAGGAGTGTTCTACTCCGACCACAGGAGAGGGTCCGTCGAGAATCAGCTGCTGTTGCAGTTACAAGAACAGCCGAATGTGGTGATCACACCCCACACCGCCTACTACACGGATCACGCTCTGCGCGACATCGTCGAGAACACGCTCGCCAATTGTCTTCGTTTCGAGAGGCGAGCCCAGTGGAACGATTGAAGCTCGCCGTCATCTTCGGAGGCTGCTCCGAAGAGCATCCCGTCTCGGTCAAGTCGGCCCAGGAAGTGGCACGACACCTCGATCTCGGAAAGTACGAGCCGTGCTACATCGGGATTACGCACAATGGTGCCTGGAAGCTCTGTGCGGGCCCTCACGCAGATTGGGAGAGTGACGCGGGCCGCTCCGCGATGCTGTCACCCGACAGAGGCGTGCACGGTGTGCTTGTCCTGGAGCAGGAACGCTACGAGACGGTCCGTGTGGACGTGGCCTTTCCGATCCTGCATGGCCCACGTGGCGAGGACGGGGCGATACAGGGTTTGTTAGAGCTTTCCGGGATCCCCTACGTGGGCTGCGATGTCCAGAGTTCCGCTGTGTGCATGGACAAGTCCCTGGCGTACGTCGTGGCGAGAAGCGCCGGGATCGCGACGCCGACGTTCTGGGCCGTCACGGCCAACGAGGAGATTGATCGCGAATGCCTCCGGTATCCCGTCTTCGTCAAGCCGGCCCGTTCGGGGTCGTCTTTCGGCGTCAGCAAGGTATCCCGAGAAGAAGAACTCCTGGCGGCGGTGGAGATCGCAAGGCGGTACGACTCGAAGGTGTTGATCGAAGAGGCCGTCGTCGGCATGGAGGTCGGCTGCGCGATCTACGGGAACGACACGGAGCTGACCGTGGGCGCGATCGACCGCGTTGCGCTTTCTCATGGCTTCTTCAGGATCCATCAGGAGCGGGAACCTGAAGCGGGTTCTGAAAACGCAACCTTCGTTGTTCCCGCCGACATCGCAGCCGAGGCCGGCTCGCTGGTCGTGGAGACGGCGAAGACGCTGTATCAAGCCTTGGGGTGCAGGGGACTGGCCCGGGTGGACATGTTCCTCAAGGAGGATGGGTCGGTACTCCTGAACGAGGTCAACACCCTGCCCGGCCTGACCTCGTACAGCCGCTATCCGAGGATGATGATGGCAGCGGGTCTGCCGCTCTCCGAGGTGATCGACCGGCTCGTGTCGCTGGCTTTGGCAGGAAGCGGACGATGAACCTCGATTTTGTCTTCGTGGACGAGTGTGTGCCGAGAATACGTTGGGATGCCAAGTACGCCACCTGGGACAACTTCACCGGGAAGCCTGTCGACGGCTATCTGGCCAATCGCATCGTCGGGACGATGGCTCTGTGCGCAGCCCTACAGGGGGCGCAGGCCGCCGCCGCCTCCGATGGCTTCGGGCTGCTTCTCTGGGACGGCTATCGCCCTCAGCGCGCCGTGGAGTGCTTTCTGCGCTGGTCGAAGCGGGCGGAAGATGGCCTGAAGAAGCAGCGTCACTATCCGAATATCGAGAGACCTGAGCTGTTCGAGAAGGGATATGTCGCCCCCCAGTCGGGCCACAGTCGGGGCAGCACCGTCGACCTGACTCTCTTTCACCTGGCGACTGGTGAACTTGCCCCAATGGGGGGTGGCCATGACCTGATGGATCCGATCTCGCATCATGGGGCACGTGGAGTCACGCCGGTCGAAGCGAGGAACCGTGCCCACCTGCGTTCCATCATGGAGGGCTGCGGCTTCAACTCGTACGAGTGTGAGTGGTGGCACTACTCGCTGCGAGACGAGCCCTATCCGAACTCCTACTTCGACTTTCCGATTCGAGCGACCGGTGCGCAGCACCGAGGGCCTAGCGCCCGAACGTGACCTGGCGGCCTTCCCGGGACTCCAGCATGGCCCAGTCGGATCGGGCCACCAGGTCCTCCAGCGAGGTGGACTCGCCGCTCTGGCGCGTGGTCCAGCCGCAGCAGACCTCCACCGGGGCGCCGACGAACTCGCGCGTGGCCGGCGCGCCGAGGTGCTCCCGGATACGGCCGGTCACGGTGGGGCACTCGGACTCCTCCAGGTGGAGGGTCAGCACCAGGAACTGCGTGCCGCCGATGCGGGCCATGACGTCGTTCTTGCGGAACGTCACAGACAGGGCGCGTGCCACCGCCTGGAGCGCGGCGTCACCGGCCTGGTGACCGAGGTGCTCGTTCAGTTGCTGCACGTTGCCCACATCGACGAAGAGCGCATGCACCGGCGCGCTCTGGCGGTCGGCGAACTGCAACAGCTGGGTGCCCGTCGCGATGAGCCCGCGCCGGTTCTGGAACCCGGTGAGCTCGTCGCCCCGCGACAGCTGCAGCAGGCGCGCGCTGAGCTCCTCCAGCTCGCGCTCAATGGCCATGCGCCCCGTCAGGTCGTGCAGGATGCAGCACGTCTGCGTCGCGCCGCCCTCGTCGCGGAATTGCAGCGCGGTCATCTCTATCTCCACGAAGCGGCCGTCGCCCCGGCGCAGGCGCGCCACACCGACGGCCGATCCCGTCCGCTCCCGCTCGGCCACCGCGATGTCCCAGCGCGGGTCCTCCTGGTCGACCAGGCCGTCGCGCCCCAGCGCGCAGATCGCCTCGGCGCTCATGTCGAGCATGGCGCAGGCGGCCGGGTTGGCCGCCGTGATCCGACCGTCCTCGGTGCAGAAGAGCACGCCCTCGGAGCTGTGCGCGAACAGCATCCGGTAGGCGGTCAGGCCGACCGTCTCTGTTCCCTGAACCACCATGCGGCTCGTTCCCTTCGGCCGTGCTCGACTCCCACCCGGAGCGCACCGCTCGGCTGACGAGAATACCGAAGTCCCTGGCTGAACTGCGGTTATTCGATCGCCGGGGCGCTGTTGTGACTTTCGGCCCTATTGAGGAACGGGGCCAACGCGCCGATGTGGCGGGAAGGAGATCGGCCGCCCAGGGCCCGGTTCGTGCCTGGTGCCCGGGTGCGGGGCCTACTCGAGGTCGTCGTCCTCGTCGTCGCCCGCCGTGGAGTTCTGGAAGCGCTCGAGCCAGCTGCCGAGGCGCCGGCCGACCTCCTGCACTCCGCCGGCCGTCCGGTCCAGGATCCGCGCGAAGCGCTCGCGGTAGTGCGCCACCGCATCCTCGAACTCCTTCGAGGGCGGGGGCTCCTCGCCCCGGCGCGGGTAGTCGCCGTCGCGGATGCGGTCATAGGCACCGGTCTGCACCCACTCCGTCAGCTCCTTGACGCGTCGGACGGCGACCGGGTGGGTGAGGTTCAGCTCGGACCAGAAGCGGGTGTGGCGCGAGAAGAGGTCGTCCTCGCCGTCGTAGTCGTTCGCCTGCTTCAGGAACGCCTCGAAGTTCATGCCCGGCACGGAACCGCCGGCCAGCTCCATCAAGACGCGGCAGGGTTGGAGCGGGTCGGCCATGACCAGGGCGGCGGCGCGGTCGGCCGAGAGCTCGGCGGCCCGCGACCACTCCAGCAGCGCCAGGTACATGGCCCGCACGGGGAGGCCGAGGAGGAGCGAGCGCGGCAGCGCGCCGAGAAGGAACTGGCTGAGCAGCACGAGCGCGGTCGTGTAGGTGTAGTGCTCGGACAGCACGTGCGCCGCCTCGTGCCCGAGGACCGTCTCGACCTCCTTGGTGTCGAAGGAGCGCAGCATGGACGAGTTCACAATGACGATGGGCGTCTTGGCCCCGATGGTCATGGCGTTGATCTGCGGGTCGTTGACGACGTAGAGGTCCGGCACCACATCGAGATCGAGGACGCTGCAGCAGCGCACGTAGGTGCCCCAGACGGCGGGCACCTGCTCGGGCCCGAGGCGGATGGCGTTGCCCATGACGATCTGGCGCAGGCGCCGCTCGTGGCCCAGGTCCGTCAGGCGCTTGACCACGGTGTCGAGCAGCGGCACCGAGTGCAGCGCGGAGGTGGCCGCCTTGTCGGCCGGGTGCTCGTAGGCCTTGGGACTGATCCGCTCGTACGTGTGGGCCACCTCAATCGCCACTACGACCCCAGCCGGCTGTTGTAGCCCGAGATCGTGCTGTTCACGCTCTGCTCCGCTGCCTTGATCGCGGCGGCGGGCTTCACGCCCTGGGTGTACATGGAGATCTCGGCGTTGAGCACGTCGGTGCGCACGTCCGCGTAGGGGCCGATGATCGAGCCGGTGGTGGCCGGCGTGTTCACGCCGCCGCTGACCTCGTTGTAGGCGACCTTGTAGCCGGGGTCGGTGGCCCAGAGGTGCTGCACGGTCGCCGTCTGCGCGGAGGACTTGCGGACGGGGATGTAGCCCGTCCCGGCGGCCCAGGTGGCCTGGCTCTGGGTGTTCATGAGGTACGAGAGGTACTCCCACGACGCCGCCTGGTCGAGGGCGGGCACCTTCTTCGAGATGTAGACGCCGGAGCCTCCCGGCTCGATCCCGCCCTGTGTCGACGCGCTATAGACGGGGAAGGCGCCGACGCCGAGCTTCACGTTGGCGTACTTGCCGCCACCGAGGAGCTGGGTCACCGCGCCGAGCGCGGCCGATGTCTCAATGGTCATGCCGTACTTGCCGCTCCCTATGCCGAGCAGGTTGTCGTACGCGTCCGGCCCCGTCGACGGGTTGGTCGTGGCGTCGCCCGAGGTCACGAGCGAGCTCAGCTGCGTGAAGATGGACACCGCCGTCTTGGCGTCGAAGACCGCCTTCGTGGCGCGCCCGCTGCGGCCGTTGTTGTTGTTGACGAAGGGCTTGTTCGCCGTGGCGAGCCACGTCTCGAGGTGCCACGGGTCGAGCACGAGCGCCATGCCGCTGCCGGAGGCCTTCAGGGCCTTGGCATCGGCGAGCATCTGGGGCAGCGTGCTCGGGGGGTCGGCCGGGTTGAGGCCGGCCTTCGTGAAGGCGTTCTCGTTGTAGAAGACGATCGGTGCCGACACGGCGAAGGGAAGGGCCCACTGCACTCCGTTCACCTTCCAGTAGGCGAGGGGCCGCGCCAGGTAATCGCTCGTGGAGTACTTCGCCGCGTTCATGCAGGACTGCACCGGCAGGAAGGAACCGGTGTCGACGGCCTCCTGGGTGTCTTGATCCTCGAGCTGCACCGCGTCGGGCAGTTGCCCGTTGGAGAGGCCGGCCAGATACTTCTGCCAGGTGTCGTCGTAGCCGTCCTGGGTGACCAGCGTGACGTGCACCTTGGTCTGCGAAGAGTTGAAGGCGCTGGTGATCGCCTGCAACGTGGGCAGGTTGGCGGTCGAGGCCGACTCCCAGAACGTGATGTCGACCACGCCGGTATGGGTGGACAGCGCCTTGAGGTTGCACGCGGGGAGGCTGGCCGCCCCGGCCGGGGTACTGCCGCCGATGGCCGAGGAGGCCGCAGTGCCCGAGAGCGCGGTGACGAAGAGCGCGGCGGCAGCGAAGCGGGAAAGGCGAAGGGTCCGCATGCGTACTGCCTAGCACCCTGGACCGCTCGGGTCGCGTGCGCCCGGACTACTTGACGGCGCCGCCGGTCAAGCTCCGCACGAGCTGCTTCTGGAAGATCAGGAGGAGGATCGCCAGCGGGACGAAGGCGATGACGGCGCCGGCGAGCGACACGGGGATTTGCGACACCTCGGTGCCGAGGAGCTCCTTGAGGCCGATCTGCACCGTGTAGAGCGGTGTGGACCCGCCGGTCGACACCAGGGGCCACAGGTACTGGTTCCAGGCGCCCAGGAAGGAGAAGACCGCCAGCGCGGCAAGCGAGGGCCGGGCCAGCGGGACGGCCACCCGGGTCATGAAACGCAGGTGCCCGTAGCCGTCGAGCTGCGCCGCCTCCTGCAGGTCGCGCGGGATCTGCAGGAAGGCCTGGCGCAACAGGAAGATGCCGAATCCGGTGGCGAGGAACGGGACCGAGAGCCCGGCGTAGGAGTTGAACCAGTGCAGCGAGGTGATGGTGTCCAGGTTGGTGATGAAGGTCACCTCGAACGGGATCATCAGCGTGGTCAGGCAGAGCACGAACAGCGTCCGCTTGAAGGGGAAGCGCAGGAACGCGAAGGCGTAGGCGGCCAGCACCGACGTCACGAGCTGGCCCACCACGATGATCGCCGTCATGATCGCCGACGTCGCCACGTACTTGGACATCTGTCCGGCGTTCCACGCCGCGCTGTAGTCGTGCCACTGGGGGTTGGTCGGGAAGAGGGGCGGTGGCTGGTGGACCAGGTCGCTCGGGGGCAGGAGCGAGTTGACGATCGTCACGTAGATCGGGAACAGGATGACGACGGCGCCGGCCGTCAGCAGGGTGTAGGTGCCGATGGTGCGCAGCCGGCGCCGCGGCCTGTGGGGCGCGCGCTCCGCCCTCGTGTCCGCCACGTCGGGCCCGTCAATTGGCCCGTCAGCGATTGGCATAGTTCACCCGCCGTTCCAGGAGGCGGAGCTGCAGGATGGTGAGCACCAGCAGAATGAGAAAGAGGACGGTCGCCATGATGGCGGCGGCCCCGGCGTTGTTCTCGATCTGCAGCGTGTTGATGATGTTGTAGATCAGCACGTTGGTGTGCAGGCGCACCGCGTTCTGGTTGCCGATGAGGATGTCGATGGCGCCGAAGGCCTGGAAGGCGTAGATCGTGCTCACCACGCCCGCGAAGAAGATGGTGGGGGAGAGGAGCGGCACCGTCATGCGCCAGAAGCGCGTCCACGAACCGGCACCGTCGATGCGCGCCGCCTCCAGCAACTCGTCGGGCACCGACTGCAGCCCGGCCGACATGATGATGAACGACAAGCCGAGGAACTGCCAGATGGTGATCAGGGCCACGGCCGGCAGGGCCCAGGTCGAGCTCTCGAGCGCCGGCGGGCTCGGGTTGATGCCGAGCCAGGGCAACAGGCCGACCACGGGGTTGAGCAGGGTCCCGAACACGACCGAGGCCACCGCCACCGAGCTCACCACGGTGGAGGAGAAGATGACCCGGTAGGCGGCCATGCCCTTGAGCTTGCGGTGCGCCGCCACGGCCAGGCCCAGCCCGGCGAGGAGGCTGATCGGCACCACCAGGACGACCAGGAGCAGGGTGGTGACGAGGCTCTGGGTGAACTGGGTCGAGGTGATGGTGGGGACGATCTGGTGCAGTCCCACGTAGCGCGACGGCAGGCCGGGCACCGGCGGCGTCTCGTAGAGCATCAATTTGAAGTTGCGCAGGAAGGGATAGAAGGAGAAGACGCCGAACAGCACGAGCGCGGGCAGGAGCAGCAGGTAGGCCAGCAGGGCCTCCTTGCGCCGACGCGACCGGATGCTCGCCGCTGGCCCGCCCGGAAAGCCCGTCGCCTCGCCGTCGCCGGCCGGGACGGGCGCGGTGGCGACCGCCGTCACGCCACCGCTCCCAGCCGGGTCCCGGCGGCGGCGTCGAAGAGGTGGAACGAGGCGGGATCTGGATCGACGGCGATGCGCACGGCCTCGCCGATCTTCGGCTTCGCCGCCGAGGCGCTCTGGCGCACGATGACGGTCGCGCCCGTCTCGGTGTGGCAGATGACGTGCGTCTCGGCGCCGAGCAGCTCGACGATGACCACGGTGGCGCCGATGGCACCGCGCTCGCTCAGGTGCAGCGCTTCGGGCCGCAGGCCGAGGACGACCTCGGGCCCCGCGCCGCGGACGGCATCCGCCACCGCTGGGGGCAGCGGCACCGAGGCCCCCGCGAAGGCGACGCTCAGCGCGCCGCGCCCGTTCTGCTCGGCACCGGCGGGCGCGCCGCTCTCGACGAGCATCCCCTCCATGAGGTTCATGCCGGGGCTGCCGAGGAAGCGGGCGACGAAGGTGTTGTCCGGATGGGCGTAGAGGGCCTCGGGTGCCGCCACCTGCTGCAGCTTCCCCTCGCTCATGACGGCGATGCGGTGCCCCATCGTCATGGCTTCCACCTGGTCGTGGGTGACGTAGAGCGTGGTGGTCGCCAGCCGCGCCTGCAGCTCCACGATGTCGGCCCGGGTCTGGGCACGCAGCGCGGCGTCGAGGTTGGACAGCGGCTCGTCCATGAGGAAGACCAGGGGCTCGCGCACGATGGCCCGGGCCAGCGCCACCCGTTGGCGCTGGCCGCCCGAGAGCTGTCCGGGCTTGCGGTCGAGCAGCGTGGCGAGCCCGAGGGTCTCGGCGGCCCGCTTGACCTTGGTCGCCCGCTCCTCCTTGTCCACCCCCCGTTGGCGCAGCGGGAACTCGATGTTCTTGGCCACCGTCAGGTGGGGGTACGAGCGCGTAGCTCTGGAAGACCATGGCGACGTCGCGGTCCTTGGGGTCGATGTCGTTGACGACGCGGTCACCGATGGAGACGGTCCCACTGGTGACTTCCTCGAGCCCGGCCACCATGCGCAGCGCAGTGGTCTTGCCGCAGCCCGACGAGCCCAGGAGCACGAGCAGCTCGCCGTCGGCGACGTGCAGGGTCAGGTCGTCGACCGCGGTGGTGTCACCGAACTTCTTGGTGACCCCGTCGAAGCTGACCTGTGCCAACGTGCTCCCTTCGCCTTCGGGCGGCCCGTCTTCGGCAACGGAGCATCGCGCTACCGCACGGTAACCAACCGCGCCGGCGATGGCATGAAGTCCAGCGTGCGGCCTCAGCCGGCCGGGATCTTCCACCCCTTCGACTCGGCGATCTCCTTGCAGGTGGGGCACAGGCCGTAGCGCTTCGGGTCCCGTCCCGGCACCCATTCCTTGCCGCACAGGGCCCGCACGGCGGTCCCGTTGACGATGCCCTCGACCACGCTCGGACCGGCGGAGACGAACTCTCCCTTCTTCCTGCCCTTGTTGGGGGTGAAGCCCTCCAGGACGATGTGGGCCATCCGGTCGTGATCGCCGTCCTCGAGGTCGGGGTCGGGTCGGGCCGGGGCCAGGGTCGTCCCACTGGCGGGGCCCGGGCTGGGGAGTATCTCGGTGCCGCTCACAGCCTCAGCGTACGCCTCCGGGGGGCCGCCCCGCCGCCCTACCGGACCTCCCACCAGGGGCTGGACTCGGCCTGACGCGGCCCTGTTCCCCGTAAACTGGACAGTCACCATTACAAAATTACAGCCCGTTCACCAGGGGCCGGGCAGGCTCGGGAATGACCTTCCCCCGCAAATGGTTGACCAGTCAGACGAATTGCCATTACGGCATTACAAAAGGACAGCCTGATGACGAACGAGAATGTGACACTCCCATTGTTGCCGCTCACCTCCGGGGTCGTGCTGCCAGGGATGGTGTTCACCATGGCGCTGGAGTCCGATGAGGCCCGCGCTGCGGTCGATTCCGCCCGCTCAGCCGGAGGGCGCCTGCTGCTGGTGCCCCACATCGAAGGCCGCTTCGCCGCCGTCGGCGTGATCGCCGAGGTCATGGAGGAGGGCGAGCTGCCCGGCGGCCTGGCCGCCGTGGCCATCCGGGGTGACCGTCGTGCCGTCATCGGCACCGGCGTCCCCGGCACCGGCGACGCCCTCTGGGTGGAGGCCGAGCCCCTCGACGAGCCCGAGGCCTCCCCGGCCGCCAGCGAGCTGGCCCGGGAATACCGCGCCGTGCTCGAGAACATCTTGCACAGCCGGGGCGCCGGCCGCATCGCGGCGCAGCTGCGCGAGATCCACGATCCCAGCCGCCTGGCCGACATGGCCGGGTACTCACCCGATCTCTCCCTCACACAGAAGGTGGAGGTGCTCGAGACGCGCGACGTCGAAGCGCGGCTCCGCCTCGTCCTCGGGTGGGCCCGCGACACGCTGGCCGACGTGACGTTGCGCGAGAAGATCAAGACCGACGTCGAAGAGGGCATGGAGAAGACGCAGCGTGAGTTCCTGTTGCGCCGCCAGCTCGATGCCATCCGCAAGGAGCTCAACGGCCTCAGTGGCGACAGCGACGACGAGGACCCCGACGACTACCGGGCGAAGCTCGAGGCGCGTGACTTGCCCGAGCACGTCCGCAAGGCGGTCGAGCGCGAGGTCGACAAGCTCGAGCGCACCAGCGACCAGAGCCCGGAGACGGGCTGGATCCGTACCTGGCTCGACACCGTGCTCGAGATCCCCTGGGGCACCGAGTCCGAGGACCGGCTCGACATCCCCGAGGCCTCGCGCGTCCTGGAGGCCGACCACGACGGTCTGGAGGACGTCAAGGAGCGCATCCTCGAGCACCTCGCTGTGCGCAAGCTGCAGGCCGAGCGCGGCCTGGCGCCGGTGGACGGGCGCGGCTCGGGGGCGATCCTGGCCCTGGTCGGGCCTCCGGGCGTCGGCAAGACCTCGCTCGGCGAGTCGGTGGCCAACGCCATCGGGCCGCAAGTTCGTCCGCGTCTCGCTCGGCGGGGTGCGCGACGAGGCCGAGATCCGCGGCCACCGCCGCACCTACGTGGGGGCCCAGCCGGGCCGCCTGGTGCGCGCGCTGCGCGAGGCCGGGACGATGAACCCCGTCATCGTGCTCGACGAGGTCGACAAGATCGGCGCCGACTACCGGGGCGACCCGTCCTCGGCGTTGCTCGAGGTGCTCGACCCGGCGCAGAACCACACGTTCCGTGACCACTACCTGGAGGTCGACCTCGACCTCTCGCGGGTGCTGTTCATCGCGACCGCCAACGTGATCGACACCATCCCCGGGCCACTGCTCGACCGGATGGAGATCATCCGCATTGACGGCTACACCGAGTCCGAGAAGGTCTCCATCGCCAAGCACCACCTCGTGGGCCGCCAGCTCACGCGGGCGGCGCTGCGCGAGGACGAGGTCCAGATCACTGACGACGCGTTGCGTGCCGTGGTGGCCGACTACACCCGTGAGGCGGGTGTGCGGAACCTCGAACGCGAGCTCGGCAAGATGCTGCGCAAGGTCGCGACCAAGCTCGCCTCGGGCGAGCGCGAGGCCCCCGTGGTCGTCGAAGCGGACGACGTGCGGGGCTGGCTCGGCCGGCCGCACTTCTTCTTCGAGGCGGCCGATCGGACCAGCGTGCCCGGTGTGGTCACCGGCCTGGCCGTGACGGGAGCGGGCGGCGACGTCCTCTTCGTCGAGGCCAGTGTCTCCGACGGGCCCGAGGGGCTCACCCTCACGGGCCAGCTCGGCGACGTCATGAAGGAGTCGGCCGAGATAGCGCTCTCCTACGTGCGCTCGCACGCCGAGGAGCTCGGGATCGACCCGACGGTCTTCAGCGGCAAGCGGTTCCACGTGCACGTGCCGGCCGGCGCCGTCCCCAAGGACGGTCCCTCGGCTGGCGTCACCATGACGACCGCGCTGGTCAGCCTCCTGCGCGGCGTGCCGGTGCGCTCGGTGGTCGGGATGACCGGTGAGGTCACCCTGCAGGGCCGGGTGCTGCCCGATCGGTGGCGTCAAGCAGAAGGTGCTGGCTGCGCACCGGGCCGGGCTGACCGAGGTCATCCTGCCGCGAGCGCAACGGCAACGACCTCGAGGATGTCCCCGAGGAGGTGCGTGACGTCATGACGTTCCACCTGGCGGCCACCATCGCCGACGTGCTCACCCCGGCTCTGTCCGGGGCGGGCGCGGAGGCGTCGGACGGCTCCGGGGAGTCCTCGTTGGGCGCTGCGGCCTGAGGCCGGGCAGACTGGCGACCATGGACGACAAGGACATCGTGGACCGCATCAACCAGCTGGCCGCCGAAGAGCAGCAGCTCGAGGAGGCGCACGTCGGCGAGGGGCTCAGCGAGAACGAGCTCGAGCGCAAGCGTGACCTCGAGGTGACGCTCGACCAGCTGTGGGACACGCTGCGCCAGCGCCGGGCCAAGCGCAACGCCGGGCAGGACCCCGACGCCGCGTCGGAGCGCCCGGCCAGCACCGTCGAGGGGTATCTGCAGTAGGACACGGAGGGGTGGTATCGGCTGCGAGGCCGGTGCCACCCCTCGTGCATTCGGCCTTAATTCAGTCGGCCGGGCTCAGTCGGTCGGCATGCGCCGGTTGAGTCCCGGGGACACCAGGCCGGCGAGGCCGCGCAGGTTGCCGATCGTCACGTCGAGCCAGTCGAACGAGTCGCGCCAGACGGCGATCTTCCCGTCGTCGCCGACGACGAAGCGGCCGTAGACCCAGAACCGCGAGGCGAAGCGCCCCCAGTTGAGCTCGTCGATGCGGTCGGTGATCACCACGTCCCCGTCGGTCGCCACGTGGTTGAAGTGGACGTTGAAGCCCAGCCGCCCGGGCCGGAGCCAGGGGCGGGCGATCCGCTCCAGCCGCTCCCGCCCGTAAATGGTGGGCAGGGACACATTGGCGTAGACGAGGTCGTCGGCGACGAGGTCGAGCGCGGTGTCGACGTCGAACTCGGTCGAGGGCGCGCAGGAAGCGCACGACCACATCGGCCGGGTCGGTGGTGGAGGTCGGCCGCTGTGGGCTCAGGGTCGGGGAGGGTCGTCATGGCCCCCCATTGTCCCCGCGGCGTGGGCGCCCGTAAATCGCCGCATCCGGCGCCAGGCGAACGGCGCCAGGGCCAGCCCGGCGAGGACGACGAGGGCCAGGACGAACAGCGCCGTGTACGACCCGTAGCCGGCGTAGCTGAACGTCACCGTGTGCACCCCCGGTCCCACCACCACCCCGACCAGCGCGGGCGCCACCATGACGGTCGGAGCCGGCCGGCCGTTCACCGTGGCCTGCCAGCCGGGGTCGTAGGAGGCGCTGAGGACCACCGTCGCCCGGCGCGTCGTGTGCACCACGGCGCTGGCGGTGCCGTTCGGCAGGTCGGCGTGCTCCGCCACGACGCGGCCCGGGCGTGCCCTGGAGCGTCGACGGCGTCCGTGGCGGTCGGGGTGGCTGCGGTCACCCCGTTGAAGGCCACCGTCAGGTCGCGTTGCTCGTTGAGCAGCGGGGAGCCCAGCAGGGGCTCGCTCTGGGTCCCGACGTCGGCCCGGGTGGCCGTGAGCTCGCCCGTCGTGTCGTAGACGTGGATGTAGCCGGCGTCGGGGAGCGCCCACAGGCAGTAGTCCCCCGAACAGCCGACCTTGTCCGCTTCGACCGGTGCCGTCATGTCGGCGGGGAGTGATGATGTAGCCGATGCCGAAGAGCGGGTAGTCGCCCGGGTTGCTCTCGTCGAAGTAGTACTCGGGATCCGTCATGAGCGACGCCGTGCGCAGCGTGTAGCCCACCTCGTCGATGTCCTTGCTCTCGAGGTACTTGAACACCGGGACCGCCCCCACCAAGAAGTCCTGGCCCCAGTTGGTCGGCGCGCCGGCGTACGACGCGCCCCTTGGGATGGGCGTGCACGTAGTCCAGCAATCGGTCGATCTGGGGGCCCTGCGCCGCGTCGCCCTCGGCCTGGAGGCCGATGTTGGTCGCGTTGTGGCGCGTCGTAGGTGTCCATGCTGCTCCAGGCGGGCGCCAGCACCAGGATCAGCGCCACGATGCACAGGCCGGCGACAATGCCCCGCCCGGCCGGCTGCGCCGCCCAGCCGCGGCGGTCCTCGGGGAACAGCGCCAACACGCCCCGCAGGAGCAGCTGGCCGAGGAAGACGAGGCCGACGCCGGCCAGCAGGATGCCCGCCAGCTGCGGGCCCATTTCGAAGCGCCGGATGAAGATGTCGCTGCTGCCCGGAACGATGTCGTAGAGCGAACCGAAGGTCGTCCGCCCGAACGACATGACGAGCGTGACGACCCAGATCAGCACGAGGGCGCGGCCGGCCAGGGAGGAACGCCAGCGCGCCAGGCAGACTCCGATCCCGACGGCCACGAGGATCGTGATGACGGGCAGCCAGGGTGGCGAGTGGTTGTTGTCGTAGAGGTTGCCGGTGATCAGCCACGTGAGCATCTGCCGTGCGCCGTAGCCGTTCTCGAGCCCGGTGCCCTCCAGCACCTGGTTGCGCGCCGCCCAGTGGGACTGCTGGAGCAGGGGGACGATGACCCAGGCCGACGCCAGCGCGGCCGCCGCCCCGAGCGCCACCGCGCGGCCGATCCGCCGCCACAGGTCCGAGGGGGCGATGAAGGGCCACACGACGAGCGGCACGAAGGCGAGGTACCCGGTCTCGTAGTGCAGCGCGACCGTCAGCATGATGAAGAGGACGGCCCAGAACGCCCCGCGCAGCGACGACAGCGCCCGGTAGGTGAAGCCCCACGCCAGCGGGAGCGTCCACGAGGCCCACAGCTGGGTCCACACGCCGTAGCCCACCCAGACGTAGGCCTTGGTCTCGTACCCGATGCCGGCGGCCGAGGCGAGGAACGGCGCCACCGCGGCCGCCGACGCGGCGGTCCAGCGGCTCAGCCCGAAGAGCCGGCCGCTCCAGTAGACGGTGATCGGCCAGAGGGCCAGGAGCAGATAGAGGGACCAGCGGAACACCGTGTCGGGGTTCACCACCGTGCCGATGAGTCCCGAGATCATGGACGGCAGGCTCTGGTAGTGGAGGAACTGGGGGGAGCCGAGCCCGAGATACGGGAACCAGCTCGTCAGCGGCAGGTGGCCCTGGCTGATGCGGGCGGCGGCGGCGCGCACCATCTGCTCGTGCAGGGAGCTGTCGTCGAGGTACGGCACGGCGCGCAGCTCGGGCCGGAGCTCCCACAGGCCCCAGGCCATCGACAGGGCGACCAGGACCCAGGGGCCGAACCAGGCGGCGGACCTGCGTTCAGGGGCGGCCGCCGGCGGCCTGGGGCGCCGGCGCGGAGGATCCGGGCGTCTCCTCCTCGACCATGGTCACGGCGCACCATGATGCCGAGTCCTCAGACCGGTGTCTGATCGCGTTGCAGGACCCGGAGGAGTTCCTCGTACGGGCCGAGCAGGAACGCGGTGTCGCCTGCGGCGAAGACGGTGCCTCGACGGGGCGGGTGCTCCAGCACGCCGTCGGCGGCGCGGCTGAGGGCGATGACCCGGGTCCTCGACGAAAGATCCTGCATGGAGAGCCCCTGCAGGCCGCCGTTCGGGGCGACGGTGAGCCCGGCCACCAGGAACGGCTGTTGGTCGACGTAGAACGTGCTGAGGACGTCGAGCCCGAGGGCGGCGCCCACGAACCAGGGCGCGGCGAGGGCCGAGGTGGAACGGACGTGCTGGAAGCCGAAGCTCCGCTCCATCATCTGCGCCAGCTCGCGGTCGAAGACGCGCAGCACGACGGGCACGTCGTCCCAGCGCTCGCCCAATGACTCGCGCACGGAGAGCCCGGTCTCGATGTTGGTCAGGTCGGCGCTGGTCAGCACGGCGACCGCCTTGGCGTCCGCGATGTTGACCATGCGGTGCGTCTGGGACTGCGTGGCGTCCGCGATGACGACGGGCACGCCGAGCGCGCGGGCCTGCGCCAGGTACCGGTTGTCGGCGTCGCGTTCGATGACGACGACGGACTCGCCCTCGGCCACGAGGCGACGCACGACGCTGATGCCCACCGCGCCGAGACCGATGACGATCACGTGGTCCACCATCCCGGGCACCTGGCGCCGGCCGAGTGACCGCTCGATGCGGCGGCTCACCAGGATGTTGGTGAAGAGCGCGAACGCGGTCGACACGAGCGCGACGCCCGAGAGGATCAGGACGATCGCGCAGACGATGAGCCACGGGCTCTGGTGGGAGAAGCTGTAGTCCCCGTAGCCGACGGTCGCCACGGTCTCCACGGTGAAGTACAGGGAGGAGAGGAAGCCGAGGTGGGAGTGGGCCCCGTCGGGGCGGAAGGTGTAGTGGAGCACGATCGGTCGCCACCACAATGAGCGCGAGCAGCGCGGTGGCCACGACGGCGAGGGCCCGGTTGCCCTCCTCGAGTGCAATGCCGATCTGCAGACGGATGCGGCGGGCCCATCCCACGGACCGTCTCGGGCCGCGGGCAGGCCGGGCCGTGGAGATCCCCATGCGCTGCAGCTCGTCCACCGTGCCGAGGACGGCCACGCGGTCCCCGATGCGGAGCGGGTGATCGCGGCCGGGGCACATCTCCATCGCCTCGTCGCCCGAGGGCATGATCGCCACGGGGGCGAGGTGCCCGAAGTGGGCGCGGAAGGTGTCGTGCATGTTCTCTCTCGAGTCGACGGTCAGCTGCACCACCGCGAAGTCGATCCCCGCCAGCTCAATGGCGTGCGACGGCCGGAGCAGGCAGGCCTCGACGAAGGACGGCGCGGCCAACGACGCCACGTCCAGCACGCTGCCAGGGCCCGAGACCCGTTGCAGCGCGCCGGCCACTGAAGGGTTGGCGAGTTGGACCACGAGGGGCAGGTCCGGGCGGATCTCCTTGATCCGCAGTGCGGTCTCGAGCGTGTGGATCTCGTCGACCTCCACGCAGACCACGGCCGCCGCCCGCGCCAGGCCGGCCTCTTCGAATCCTTCGCCCCGGTGGGCATGGCGCCGGACGTGGGGGACACCCCAGTCGCCGAGGGTCCGCCAGCGACGGGGATCGGCGTCGTCGTCGATCACGACGACCGGGGTGCCGCTGAGCGAGAACTGCTCGACGGCCCGCAGCCCGACGCCCTGGAGGCCGCAGACGATCACATGGCCCTGCATGCTCTCGGGCTCCACGCGATCCATCAACGCATGTTGTCGTCCCGGATCGGCGTGGAGGTTGCTGCAGCGTTAAATGTCGGCCCTCTTGCCCAACCTGGGCTAGAACCCCCCTGGGGCTGTAGCTCAGTGGTCAGAGCAGGGGACTCATAATCCCTGGGTCGTGGGTTCGATCCCCACCAGCCCTACGACAGGCGGCGGCCCTGATTGACTCGCGGCAGCCGACGGTGGCGTGTCCTGTCGTTGGGATCGTCTGGCGCCTTGTACGAGTGGGTCGCTCACGGGGCCACACCAGCAGGGAGATCGCGGCTTCCGGTGCCCACCGATCTGACCGAGATCCCCACCGGCGCCGCCGAACCAGCGTGTCACCAGGCCCGATGGATGCCGCCCCGGGTGACCATTTTGTTGCGTCCCGATTGCAGAAATGTCCCGCAAGACAATTGTGCATCCCGTGTTCATCTGTAGGAAGTTGGGAATAAACGTTGCGAGTCCATAGGGGGAGGAACATCATGAACACGGACGCCCAGCAAAGCCCGCAACCGGAGCGTGCACGCTCTCATTCGGGACGCCGCCTCCGGCAGATCCATGGTGGACGCCGGCGCCTGCTGGCCTTCCTTCTCGCACCGGCGCTCGGCCTCGGCCTCTTCGCCGCCGGCTTCGCCGCCTTCGGGGTTGCGTCGGGAGCGTCGAGCCGCGCCTCCACTCGGCATCTACCTCGGCTACGAGAACAACAGCGGCGTGGGCTCGCTCGGCGACGCCATCGGCCGGCAGCCTTCGTACGCGATGGACTACCTCGATGGCACGTCCTGGTCGGACATGGAGTCGGGCGCGGCCAACGAAGCCGCGGCGTGGAGCTCTTCGGGCCGCACCATGACGTTCTCCATCCCCATGCTCCCGAACTCCGGGGCCACGCTGGCCGATGGTGCGGAGGGAGACTACAACTCGTACTTCGAGACGATCGCCCAGGGACTCATCGCCAACAACGAGGCGAGTTCGATTCTGCGCATCGGTTGGGAGTTCAACGGTAGCTGGACCGCCTGGTACGCCGACGCCTCGAACGCGTCCGTGTTCGTGGCCTTCTGGCAGCAGATCGTCAACACCATGCGGTCCGTCCCCGGTGCCGACTTCGAATTCGAGTGGTGTCCCAACATCGGGTCCAGCGTCGGCGACCTCGCCAACTTCTATCCGGGCAACGCCTACGTCGACTACGTGGCCGAGGACGTCTACGACCAGTCCTGGGGCACCTACCCCGGGGCAGCAACAGAGTTCTCCGACCTCGAGACCCAGTCCTACGGCCTCAACTGGCTCACCTCGTTCGCCGCGCAAGAGGGCAAGCCGGTGGCCCTCGGGGAGTGGGGGCTCGGCAATGGCCCGGGCAACGCCGGGCAGACCTATACCGACAACAACACGCAGGTGTCCGGAGGCGACGACCCGACCTTCATCGACGACATGGCGCAGTGGCTCGTCACGAATCACGTCGCCGAGGCCACCTACTTCGATTTCCAGTCCTCGGCGCTGACTTCCTCGGAGAACCCGAACTCGTACAACGCGCTGATCAAGGACTTCGGTCCGGGCGGTGTCGCGAGCAGCTCCACCGGCTCGTCGCCGACCACCCCGGCGCCGGCTCCGACCACGACGACCACGGCACCGGCACCGGCTGCGACGACAACGACCACGGCACCGCCGCCCACGACGACAACCACGGCACCGCCGCCCACGACGACAACCACGGCACCGCCGACCACGACGACGCTGACGACCGTGCCGACCACGACCACCACCACGACACCGCAGCCCGAGTCCAGCGGCCCGCCTCCCGGCAGCATGACCACCACCACGCTGGCGTCGAACGAGAGCTCGGCGACGGTCGGCGACGAGTCCTCCATGGTGTTCACGCTGACCGTCTCGCCGGCGGTGGACCAGACCGTGGGGATCTACGGCGATTGGGGCCTGCTGAATCTGTGCCAGGTCACCGTGTCCACCGCTAACGGGACTGGGACCTGCGCGCTCAGCAACGACGAATTGGGGCCAGGCCTCTACCTCGTCGGCGCCGTGACCATGTCGGGCCCCAACTACATGGGGTCGTTCTCGAACTTCGTGCCCGTCAGCATCGAGATGCCGAGCTAGCAGTCGGCCGGAGAGGCCCTACGCGTCAGGCTGCCCGGCCGCCCACGCCACCGCGCCACCCGTCAGGTTCTCCGCCGTCCACCCGGCCTCGCTGAGGGCCTGCGCCGCCGTGGCGGAGCGTCCCCCCACGTGGCAGGCCACCACGACGGTCACGTCCCGTGGGACCTCGTCGAGGCGGTCGCGCAGCTGCCCGAGCGGGATGTTCACGCCGATGGGGTAGGCCCAGGCCTCGACCTCGTCCGGCTCGCGCACGTCGAGGAGGAAGACGTCCTCGCCGCGTGCGATGCGTGCTTTGATCTCGTCGGGCTCCACCTCGGCATAGGGCATGGCGCAACCTTATGGCGCGCCGCCGGCGATGCCCCAGGGCGGTCGTTGCCCACCGGTACGCTGGAACGGTGGCCCTGCCTCGGAAGTTCCTCAACGACGACGAGGAGCTGCTGGCCGAGTTGCGCCCGCACTGGATCTTCCTCTTCGGCCCCCTGTTCACCTCCATCGGCGTGTGGGCCGCCCTCATCGTCCTGGTGGTCCTCTGGCGCAACGCGCCGAGCGCGTTGAACTACCCCATCCTCATCGTCGCCCTCATCCCCGGCCTGTGGCTGCTCGGCCGGTTCGTCCGTTGGCGCTCCTACGTGGTGGCGCTGACCTCCACCCGCGTCCTCGTGCGACAGGGCATCCTCGGGCGCGACACGGTGCAGTTGCGGCTGCAACGCATCACCGAGGTCAACATCCGTCAGACCCTGGTCGAAAGGGTCCTCGGGACGGGGTCATTGCTGATCGACGTGCAGGGCGAGGACGACACGCTCACCCTGGAGTACATGCGCAAGCCCGCCGTCGTGCAGCGCGTCCTCAACTCGCAGATCAACGAGATCGTGGGGGGTGGGCGCCGCGAGGCGATCCCGGCGTCGATGCAGCCGCGGGACCGCCACGGAGCGCCGTACGCCGACCGCAGCGACGAGCACCGGGGCTACGGCGACGGCGGGTACGACGACGACAACGACGTCGACGCGCACGACACGCCCCCCTTCGGTGTGGGCGGGAGCACCCCGCCCCAGACGCCGCCGCGGAGCGTCCCCGACCCAGCGCCTGCCGCCACGGCCGCGCCGGGCGCCGCCCGCTTCGAGATACGGGACCGGCTCATTGAGCTCGACGACCTGCGCCAGCGCGGCATCCTCTCCGAGGAGGAGTTCGCCGCCAAGAAGAGCGAGCTCCTCAACCGCATTTAATCGCCGCCCCCCAGGAGTGCACATCGGCGAGGTCATCGGCAGCGCCTGCGGCCGGTGAGGCCGCTCCAGCACGCGGACTACCGTGGAGCCGGTGAGCGCCCCTCGATACCGCTGTGACGGCTGCGGCAACCTCACCCGCTTCGACGTCACCATCTCGCAGAAGACCAAGGCCTTCCACCACTACAGCGTGGGCGGCGACCTCGTGGTCGAGGACGAGGAGGTGCTCATCCGCAATGTGGATGAGGTGGTGTGCCGCTGGTGCGGTCACGGCCGCAGCGTGGTCGAGCTCACCGCGCGACGAGCTCGAGGAGCCCGGCGAGACGTCGAAGGTTTCGTGAGCGAGCCGCCGGCTGACATCCTGCGCCGGCTCAAGCCCATACCCACCCACACCGGCCGGCCCACCACCACGCCGCACGACATCGTCGGCCTCGCGTCCGACGGCGCCACGCCCTGCCGGATCGATGTGGCGGCGGCCGCCGCGCCGGCGCTGCTCCTCTTCCTCTCGGCGGCCTGCCTCGGCTGCCGGGACCTCTGGGAGGGCCTGCGCGCACTGCAGGCTGGCCTGGCCGGCGCCGCCCGCCTCGTCGTGGTCACGCGCGGCCCGGCGGAGGAGAGCCCCGAGGCCATCACGGCCCTCGCCGGCGACGCCCCCCTCGTCGACGGGATCGACCTCGTCATGAGCTCGGCGGCCTTCCGGGACTACCGGGTGGGCGGCCCGCCGTTCCTGACCGTCGTCGCCGCCGACAGCGTGCGCACCGAGAGCGTGGCCTGGGGCCTGGAGCAGACGCTGCAGACCGCACTGAAAGCCCTGCACACCGGCTAGCCGATGCCACCCGGTGTCACACCCCTTCGCCATGCTTGGCCCCAACAGAGAGGGTCATCGACATGCCGACTTCCAGGGACACCGCCAAGGTCATCGAGTTCTCCGACGTCATCGGGCTCCACGGTGAGCCGACGACGCTGGCGCTGCCGGACAGCAAGCCCATCGAGCTCGATGCCGCGGGCGATCTCACGATCGACTGCGACTGCTGCACGCTGCGCCACACCGACGCCTGCGACGACTGCGTCGTCAGCTTCCTCCTCGAGCGGGAGCCCGAGGACGCCGTGGTCATCGACGCCGACGAGGCGCGGGCCATGCGCATGCTCGAGCGCGCCGGGCTGGTCCCGACGCTGCGCTTCCGCTCCCGCGCCGGCTGAACTCCACCGCGTCGACGTCGACGCCGACGCCGGCGCTGGCGATGCGCCGTGAAGCGCCACCTGCTCGTCACCAACGACTTCCCGCCCAAGGTCGGCGGCATCCAGAACTACCTCTGGGACCTGTGGAGCCGGCTCGACCCGTCCTCGTTCGTGGTCCTCACCGCCTTCTCCGACCACGGGGCCGCCGCCTTCGATACCGCGCAGGCCGAGCGGGGCATCCGCATCGTGCGCGTGCCCGGCAAGATCCTCTTCTTCCCCACGCCTGACGCGCTCGCTGCCGTGCGTGCCGCGGTCAAAGAGCACGAGATCGACCTGGTCCTGCTCGATCCTGCGCTCCCGCTCGGCCTCCTCGGGACCCACCTCGACGTCCCCTACGGCGTGATCTTGCACGGCGCCGAGGTGACGGTGCCCGGCCGCCTGCCCGGCTCGCGGGCCGCGCTCGCCCGGGTGTTGCGCGGGGCGCGGCTCGTTGTGTCGGCGGGGAGCTACCCGGCGGCCGAGGCCCGCCGCGTCGCGCCGGACCTCACGGCGTCGCTGGTCGAGATCCCGCCCGGCGTCGACGCCGGCGCCATCGTGCCGCTCAAGGCGGCCGAGCGGCGGGCGGCGCGGGCCCGCCTTGGGCTGCCCGTGCAGGGGCCGTTGCTTTCAAGCGTCAGCCGCCTGGTCCCGCGCAAGGGCATGGACGTGCTGATCGAGGCGGCCAACCGCCTCGCCCCCTCGTACCCGGACCTGGTGGTCGCCATCGCGGGCGACGGACGGGAGCTGGACCGCCTGCGGCGCCTGGCCCGCCAGAGCCCCGTGACGGTCGACGTCCTGGGGCGAGTGAGCCAGGAGGACCGCGCCGCTCTGCTGGGCGCGTCCGACGTGTTCGTGATGGCGTGCCGCAACCGCTGGCTGGGCCTGGAACAGGAAGGCTTCGGGATTGTCTTTCTCGAGGCCGCCGCGGCCGGCGTGCCCCAGGTGGCCGGGGACAGCGGTGGCGCATCCGAGGCCGTGCTCCACGGGGAGACGGGCCTGGTGGTCGGGGACCCGGGCGATCCCGGTGCCGTGGCCGAGGCCCTGCGGAGCCTCCTGGCCGACCCCAACCGGCGTCGCAGAATGGGGCGGGCGGCCCGATCTAGGGTGCAGAGGTCCTTCGACAACGACGTTCTCGCTTCTAGGCTGGCCGACACCCTGGCCGGAGTGGCAATCTGACGCACCGCCACGCTGGCAGCATCAACAGGAAGGAAGCACCGGAGTGGCCGACCAAGCCACAGAGAAGATCTCCATAGCGGCGCCACCCGAGCGCTGCTTTACAGTCGCGGCCGACCTAGAGCACTACCCGGAATGGGCCGCCGACATCAAGGAGGTGGAGGTCAAGGAGCGCGACGATCTCGGCCGTCCGCTGCTGGTCACCTTTCGCGCCGCCGCCTTCGGGCGCAGCACGAGCTACACGCTCGCCTACGACTACGCCGAGGCGCCGCGTGTCCTGGCCTGGAAGCTCACGCAGGGCGACATCACCACCAAGCTCGACGGGAGCTACATCTTCGATGCGGGCGAGGCTGGAGGCACCGACGTGACCTATCACCTCGAGGCCGAGCTGCGGGTGCCCATTCCGGGCTTCATCAAGATGCGGGCCACGAGCCGCATCATGGCCACCGCCATGCGAGAGCTGAAGGCGCGGGTCGAGTCGGACTCGTGACTCCCGACGGGGGCCAGGCGGCCGCCGGCGTCACCTACGGCATCGATATCGGCGGGACGAAGGTCCTCGGCGTCGCCCTGGACCGTTCCGACGCCATCGTGGCCGAGGCGCGGGTCGCCACGCCGAAGGGGACCCGCAACATCGTGGGCAGCCACGTCGCCGCGGCGGTGGCCGAGGTGGTGGCCGGCCTCGACCGCGCCCTCGCCTCCATGGCGCCGACGCCCGGCGTACCTGTGGGTGTGCCCGTCGGTGTGCCCGTCGGTGTCGGAGCGCCCGGCATGGTGGACGACGAGGGCAGGCTGTCCTTCGCCCCCAACCTCCCGCAGGCCGAGGGAGTCGACTGGAACGAGCTGATGGGCGAGCAGTTGCCGGGCCGGACTCTGCTTGATAGAGAACGACGCCAACTTTGCCGTGCTGGCCGAGCAGCGGCTGGGTGCGGCCCGGGGCTACGACGATGTCGTCATGGTCACGCTGGGGACCGGCATCGGCGGCGGCCTCATGATCGACGGGCGCGTGCAGGTCGGGTCGGCGGGGTTCGCCGGCGAGATCGGCCACATGGTGGTGGACCCGAACGGCCCCCCGTGCCCGTGCGGTCGGCGCGGCTGCTGGGAGCGCTTCGCTTCGGGCGCCGGGCTCGGCGTGCTGGCCCGGGAGGCCGCCCTGGCGGGGCGGTTGGGCGAGGTGGTCCGGAACGCCGGGGGCGACCCCGAGAGCGTGCGGGGCGAGGACATCTCCGCCGCCGCGGCGTCCGGCGACCCGGCGGCGCAGCAGGTCATCCGCGAGGTCGGGTGGTGGATCGGTTTCGGCCTGGCCAACCTGGCCGCGATCCTCGACCCGGGGTGCTTCGTGCTCGGCGGGGGGGTGATCCAGGCCGGCGACCTCTTGATCGAGTCCGCCCGCACGACCTTTGCCGAGCTCGTCGAGGGCGGTGACCGCCGCCCGGGCATCCTGATCGCGGCCGCCGCGTTCGGGGAACGGGCCGGTGCGGTCGGTGGCGCTCTGGCGGTACGCGAGGGCGGCTTGGGCTGATGCGGACCGGGATCGTGCTCCCCACATTCCGTGACACGCCCGACGAAGCCTTCGCCGCCGCCACCGAGGCGGTCGGGGCGGGGGTGGACGGCGTCTTCTGTTACGACCACATCTGGCCCCTCGGCCAACCCGAGCGGCCGGCGCTGGCGCCGTTTCCCATCCTCGGTGCGTTGGCGACGATGCTCGGCCGGTCCGGCGGCCCCGGGGAGGGGCCCTATCTCGGCACTCTCGTGGCCCGGGTGGGGCTGGTCCCCAACGCGGTGCTCGCCGCGCAGTTCGTCGCGCTCGAGGGGCTGGCCCCGGGGCGGGTCATCGCCGGGCTCGGCACGGGCGACAAGCTGAGCGAGGCGGAGAACCGCGCCTACGGCATCCCCTTCCCACCGGCGGCAGCGCGCCGGGCGGCGATGGTCGAGCTGGGGCGCCAGTTGGCCCGGGCGGGACTCTCGGTGTGGGTGGCCGGGGGAGTGGCCGGGCGGACCGAGGAGGCCCGGGCCGCCGGCGCCGCGCTGACCGTGTGGGACGCCGAGCCGGCACTCGTGGCCCAGCGGACGGCCGGGCCCGACGCCGTGGAGGTCACCTGGGCCGGGCCACCGCCCTCGGCCTCGGCACCGGTCGGGGCGAGGGTGCGCGCGTTGGACGCGGCGGGCGCCACGTGGGCCGTCTTCGGCTGGCCGGTCGACGTCGAGGAGCTGGCCGCAGCGGGGCGCCATCCCGGCTGAGCCCTGGGTCCAGCCGCGCGCGACCCGGGTCGTAGACTTCCACGATGGAGTTCCGCCGCATCAACGGGTTGCCGCCGTACGTCTTCGCCACCATCAACGACCTCAAGGCAGCCTCGCGGCGGAGCGGACGCGACGTCATCGACCTCGGGTTCGGGAATCCGGACCTGCCGTCGCCCGACGTGGCGGTGGCGAAGCTGGCCGAGGCCGCCCGGAACCCGCGCAACCACCGTTACTCCGCCTCGCGCGGCATCCCGAAACTGCGCAGCGCCATTACCGACCTCTACCAGCGCAAGTTCGACGTGACACTCGACCCCGAGACCCAGGTGGTCACCACCATCGGGGCCAAGGAGGGCTTCTCGCACCTGATGTGGGTGCTGGTGGCCCCGGGAGACACGGCGCTGGTGCCGTCGCCGTCGTACCCGATCCACATATGGGGCCCCCTGTTCGCCGGGGCCGACGTGCGCCAGGTCCCGCTCCAGGGACCCGACGTGGACTCCGTCGACGGGCCCGACCCGGGCGAGGCGTTCTTCGACGGCCTGATGCACGCCTGGGAGGAATCGTGGCCCAAGCCGCGGGTCATCGTCCTCTCCTTCCCGCACAATCCGACGACCGCCTGCGTCGACTTGTCCTTCATGGAGCGCCTCGTGGCCTTCGCCCGCGAGCACGAGGTGGTCCTGGTGCACGACTTCGCCTACGCGGACCTCGGCTACGACGGCTACGAGCCGCCGTCGATCCTCCAGGTGCCGGGTGCCACCGACGTCGCGGTGGAGATCTACACCTTGACCAAGTCGTTCTCCATGGCCGGCTGGCGCGTCGGCTTCGTCGTCGGCAACCAGGAGATCGTGCAGGCGCTGACCAAGCTCAAGACGTATCTCGACTACGGGACCTTCCAGCCCATTCAGATCGCGGCCATCGTGGCCATGAACGAGGCGCCGGAGTATCCCAAGGAGATCAACGAGATCTACCGGTCACGCCGTGACGCCCTGTGCGACGGGCTCAAGAAGATCGGCTGGAACCTCGTGCCCCCGAAGGGGACGATGTTCGTCTGGGCGCCGATCCCCGAGCCCTACAGCGAGATGGGCTCGTTGGAGTTCTCCAAGTACCTGGTGAGCGAGGCGGGCGTCGCCACCTCACCCGGCGTCGGGTTCGGTCCCGGCGGCGATGGCCACATCCGTTTCGCGCTCATCGAGAACGAGCAGCGCATCGGCCAGGCCGTGCGCAACCTGCGCGGCGCCCTGACCAAGCTGGGATAAACGGGCGCGCTTTCCCGGCGCGCGCACAGGTTGGTTTGAGGAAGGTGCGGGAAGATTCGCACCATGGCGCGCCCGGACCAGACGGTTGTTGCGCGCGGCAGCTACATCAGCCAGTTCGATTCGTTCCGGGTCATTGCCTGTTGTGCGGTCGTGCTCCAGCACTCGTTGCTGTGGAACGTCCAGGCCGGCAACACGACGGCATGGGCCTTCGTCATGCTCCTGCACTTCAGCCGGACGGCCTTCTTCTTCCTCGCTGCGTTCCTGTTGACCTACTCCCAGATCACCCGGCCCCGCTCGACACAGGGGTTCTGGCGCCGCCGGTACGTGCAGATCGGCGTTCCCTTCCTGGTGTGGACACTCATCTACTGGGTCTTCACGATGATCACGGGCAACTCGTGGGACCACGCGTGGTCGCTGCTGTGGAATTACACCCTGTACGGCTACTACCAGCTCTACTTCGTGGTCGTCCTGCTGCTGCTGTACGCCGTCTTCCCGGCGGTGCTGCGGGTGATCCGGGCCTCCTCCCACCACGGCGCCATCATGGTGGGGAGCCTTCTGTTCGCCCTGCTGCTGGCGGCTGACCTCCACTACACGTCCTCGTTCGGCGTGGTGGGCCAGTGGACGCTCGACATCGCCAGCAAGTGGCCCTGGGCGCGCAACCCCATCACGTACCAGGAGCAGTTCGTGGCGGGAATTCTCGTGGCCCTGCACTTTGACCAGGTGCGGTGCTTCGTGGAGCGCTGGTATCGCCAGGTGATCGCCGGCGCGGTCCTCATGGGCGTGATCGCCACCATGTGGTACCTGATCGCGGTCTGGACGGGGTCGCCCACGGGCCGCGCCTCGGATCTCTACCAGCCGGTGGCCTTCCTCTGGTTCACCGCGGCGGTGGCGGCTCTCGAGTGCGGCGCCTGGATGTGGTGGCGGCGCAGTGCGCGCCGCCCCGGACGCGTGCCCAGGTTCCTCACAGCGGAATACCTCGCCGGACTGACCGGTGGGATCTTCCTGAGCCACGTGCTCTTCATCAACCTCGTGCGGACGTGGCTCGGCGACGCGGGCATCACGCCACACCTCGGTTGGGCCGGGACCGTCGCGGTCACCTTCGTGCTCACCATCGGCAGTGCCGCGGTCTTCACCGCTCTCATGCTGCGCACGCCTCTGCGCTGGGTACTGACGGGCCCGGTGCGCGCCGAGCAACGCTCCCGCCTGGGCCCGGAGGCGCTCGCGACGGATCGATCGGTCGATGCCGACGACCACGTTGTCGTCACACCCGCGCGCACGCCAGTGCGCGTCTGACCGCATCGCGCGTTGAGGCCCGAGAGATCAGTCGAAAACTCAGCATTAACCCAGGAAATGATCATTCTTTCCTTATAGATCCCTCATGAACTTCTTGGCTTGTTCCCAGTACAGGCTCAGCCGACTCCGGCATTGTGGGAAGAGGTGAGTATTCGAGACAGGAAGCAGACGTTGTGGTTCGTCCGCCACGGAGAGAGCACGTGGAATGCATCCGGGGTCGTGCAGGGGCAGGCGGATGGACCGGTGCTGACTCGCAAGGGCCGCAATGAGGCAGCGAACATCGCCGGGCGTCTCGTCGGTGCCAGCATCACCGCCATCCACACGAGCGACCTGCAGCGGGCTCGGGAGACGGCGGAGATCGTCGGGCGGGCTCTGCGGATCACGCCCCGGAGCGACCCCGCGTTGCGCGAGCGGGACTTCGGCCAGGCCCAGGGTCGCCCGCACGGCGAATTGCCCTCGGCAACATCGGGGATCGAGATCGATCGGGTCGTCGATGCAGACGCCCGACCGGCGGAAGGGGAGTCCCTGACCGAGCTGTACGGGCGTGTCGCGACGTTCATCGACGAATTGGGGATGCGCGCACCGGAGGGCGATGTGCTCGTGGTCACGCACGGAGGAGTGATCCGGGTCGCCCAGGCCTACTGCAACGGCATTCCTGCCTCCGCCATGGCCTGGGGCTCGGTCCCCAACGCAAGTGTCTGGGGTCTCAGCCGGCCCCATCCGTCGATTGCGATCGCGCAGTAACGCAGTCGAGAAGAGAGAGCAAGGAGCGAGTGATGCGACCAACGATGTTGCAACTTCCCCAGAGGACCAGCAAGCCGAGAGCGGATGGCCTGACGATGATGGTCGACGGCGGGTTGCCGACGCGCCAGTTCCAGGACGTGGTGGAGAGCGGCGCCGAGTTCCTCGATTTCGTGAAGTTCGGCTGGGGCACGGCGATCGTGACGACGGATCTGCAGCGCAAGATCGACGTGCTCCGCGACGTCGGCGTGGACTTCTACTTCGGAGGCACCCTGTTCGAGAAATTCGTGCTGCAGGACCGGTTCGACGATTTTCGCGACCTCTGCCTGAGCTACGGGTGCCAGTACGTTGAGGTCTCGAACGGCACCATCGACCTCCCCCACATTGAGAAGGCCGGCTACGTCAGGAAGCTGGCGGGCGATTTCAAGGTGGTCTCCGAGGTCGGCTTCAAGGACTCGGAGCGCTCCGAGCTCCTGGCACCGGACCGCTGGATCGAGTGCATCCACGAGGATCTCGAGGCCGGGGCGTTCCTGGTGACCCTGGAGTCCCGCGAGAGCGGCAGCTCCGGCATCTGCCGCCCCAACGGCGAGCTCCGCTTCGGCCTCATTGAGGAGATCCTGGACAGCGACGTCAACCCTTCGCAGCTGCTCTTCGAGGCGCCGTCGACCCAGCTCCAGTGCTATTTCGTGCGGCGGATCGGCTCCGACGTGAACCTCGGGAACATCCCGTCCACCGCGCTGCTCGGGCTCGAGACGATCCGCCTCGGCCTGCGGGCCGACACACTGGAGTGCTTCGAAAGCGTGGTGTCGTGAGAGAGGGCCGCGACGTCTTCCACCTGGCGATCCCCGTCGACGACCTGGGCGAGGCGGAGGCGTTCTACGTCGGCGCACTCGGGTGCAAGCTGGCGCGGCGGTATGCCGACCGCATCACGCTCGACTTCTTCGGCGATCAGCTGGTCTGTCATCT
Source organism: uncultured Acidimicrobiaceae bacterium (assembly GCA_963731065.1). Taxonomy (GTDB): domain Bacteria; phylum Actinomycetota; class Acidimicrobiia; order Acidimicrobiales; family RAAP-2; genus Bog-473. Next base: position 328,797 of record CAVSUH010000009.1, read on the forward strand.
GTCGGACGAGCCGCGCCCGCCTGCTTCCGAGCTCAGCCTGTACCCGAGACACTTCGGTGTGACCTTTCGGGAGGGCCGTGACTTCGACGCGCTGTACCAGTTGTGCGTGCAGCGCAAGATCGAGTTCTTTGCCGACGTGCGCACGCGGTTTGACGGGCTCGTTGAGGTGCACCGGACGTTCGTGCTGCGTGACCCGTCCGACAACCTGGTGGAGTTCAAGCACTACAGCGATCCCCGGATGATGTACTGATGCAGGCCGTCGCCACGAGGATGCCTCTGGCCGCCGCTGCGCCGGCGCCTGAGCCGGACGTCGCACTCTGCGATGTCATTCGCTCCCGCTCGGTGTTGCTGGGCGATCGGACCTACCTCAAGCATGCTCGAGCCGGCGGACCGCTGACCTTCCGCCGGCTGGAAGAGCACATGGACCGGTGGCGGGGCCTCCTCGGAGGGATCCGCGCCCGTGGCCTCACGACCATCGGGCTCGCCATCAGCGACCCGGTGGCCTTCGCCGACGCCTTCCTGGGTGCAGTGAGCGCTGGATTCTGGGTCGCACCGCTCGACCCGTCCATGCCGGTGACCGGCGAGGGCGGCCTGGCAGCCGCCTTGGCGCGCACCGGCGTCGACTTGGTGCTGGCCGACGGGCCCGCCCCTGCCGGCATCGACACGACGTGGGTGGAGCTGGACCACATTGATCACCTCGAGGACGGACACGTCGACGCGGCCGGGGGCGACGGCGCCGCAGCGAGCCGGCGCCGGCGGCGTCGTGCTCTCCTCGTCGGGCACGACCGGACCGCCCAAGGTCGTCCGGCTGGGCCAGGACAAGCTGCTCCACACGGCGGCCGGCGTGGCGTCGCACCTTGAGCTCGGCCCCGACGACCGCGGCTTCAACCCGCTCCCGCTGTTCCACATCAACGCCGAGGTGGTGGGTGTGCTGTCGGCGTTGGTCGCCGGTTCCAGCCTGGTCCTCGACGACCGCTTCCACCGCAGCGGCTTCTGGGACCTCATGAGCCAACGGTCGATCACCTGGATCAACGCGGTGCCCGCCATCGTCTCGCGTCTGCGCACGCTGGGTCCGGACGAGACCGTGCCCAGCTCCATCCGGTTCATCCGGTCGGCGTCGGCGCCGTTGCCCGTGGCGCTGGCCGACGGTTTCGAAGCCAGCACGGGGATCCCGGTCATTGAGACCTACGGGATGACCGAGGCGGCCAGTCAGATCACGGCGCATCCGCTGTCTCTCCCACGCCGACCGGGTTCGGTGGGGTTGCCGGTCGGGGTCGAACTGCGGATCGTCCGTCAGAGCGACCCGGTGGGCAGCCGGCTGGAGGCGCCGGAATTCCACATCGGCCATGTCGAGATTCGTGGCGCGTCGGTGGTGCAGGGCTACGTCGGAGGCACGCATCAGGATCGCTTCAGCCCCGACGGGTGGATGCGGACCGGTGATCTCGGCCACCGGGACGCCGACGGATTCCTCTATCTCGATGCCCGCACCGATGACGTCATCAACCGGGGCGGGGAGAAGGTGCTCCCCCGCGAGGTGGAGGAGGCCATCAGCGCCGACCCCATGATCGCCTCGGTGGCCGTCGTGGGAGAGGACGACCCCGAGCTCGGGCAGGTGCCCGTTGCCTACGTCGCCCTGCGTCCCGTCGCCGGTGATGAGGGAGGCGACCACGCTGCGTCCCGCCTCGACGCGCGCCACGTAGCCGACCGGATCAAGAAGACCCTGGAGCGCGACCTCGTGCGCGCCAAGCGACCGGTGGCACTCTATGTGGTCGAGAAGATGCCGGCTGGGCCCACGGGCAAGGTCAAGCGGCGCCTGCTGGACAGCCCCGAGGCACCCGTCCTGTTCACGTTCGACCTGCGGTGACGACCGTCGAGTCCCCGCTCTCGCCGGCGCAACCCGTGCGGGGCACGCGCAAGCGGCTCGATCACATCGACGCCATGCGGCCGGTGAAGCAGGCGGGCGTGGTGTCGACCCACACACTGCTGTTCTTCGCTCCGGTCGCGGCGGGACTGACTGTCGGCGCGTCGCTGCAGTTGCTGCACGTGACCCGGGAGGCGTTCCTCTTCGTCTCGGCGTGCATGCTCGCCTATAGCGTCCGGGACCTGCCGGGCATCGACCACCGCACCTTCTGGCGCCGGCGCTTCGCGCTGGTGGCCGTGCCGTACCTGTGCTGGACCGTCATCTACTTCCTGGTCGGCCTGCCCGGCGAGCACGGGACACCAAGGGCGGACACCATCCATCTGCTCTACCTGTTCGGCACCGGGTACTACCAGCTCTATTACCTGCTGGTCCTGCTCGAGTTCTACGCGCTCTTCCCGTTGCTCCTCGTGCTGCTCCGCAAGACCGCCGGGCATCACGGTCTCGTTCTGCTGGTGAGCGGCCTGGTGCAGCTCGCGCTCGTGTCCACCATGCACTGGGGCCTGGTGCCGGCGTGGATGCAGGGCTACTGGGCCACGCGCGAGGTGACCTCGTACCAGTTCTATCTGGTGGCCGGCATGGTCGTCGCCGTGCACCTCGACGAGTTCCACGACTGGCTCTGTGCGCACGTGTGGCTCATTGTGGCGGGCACGCTGGCGGCGGCCGTCGCGGCCGAGGTCTGGTACTACCTGGCGGCGGACCACGTGCTGTCGTGGCTCGGCTCGAGCGCCGATCCCTTCCAGCCGATCGTGATCCCGTTCAACATCGGGGCTATCGCCTGCATCTACCTGATCGGCGTGGCGCTGGTGCATCGTCGCCGCTCGCGGAGGACCAGGGCCCTCGTGCATTCGGGCTCGGACAACTCCTACGGGATCTACCTGGCCCAGGTGCTCCTCATCACGATTTTGAGCTGGCTCGGTTGGCAGCACCTCAACCACTACCTGCCCTGGCCGCTGGTCACGGTCATCACGGTGGCGGTCGTGTTCGTGTCCTGCATCGCCCTGACCGAGTTGCTGGCCCGCACGCCGTTGGCCAAGCCCCTGACCGGCCGCACCCGGGTCCCGTGGTCTCAGAGCGGCGCGGCGACGGTGGACCCGCCCGCCCTCCGTGTGGTCGGCGGGGCGGAGGGGGCCGACCCCGATCAGGTGCCGGCGGCTGTGGTGTCGGGTGAGCCGGCGACCGCTGCGACGATGGCGGAGGCAATCGCCCGGTAGCCGGCATCGTCGGGGTGGAGGTTGTGCCCGAGCGGCGGTCCGTCGCACATGAACGTCAGCTCGCACGTGCGAGCCACGTCCGTCGGCACGTTGGGCAGGCCGGACCACTTCACCTGGTCACGGTCCGCGAGGTCGAAGGCTGACGCCACATCGGCCATGGGCACCCCGGCCGCGGTGTAGTCCGCGCGCAAGGTGGCGTCCAGCCGCTCCATCACTCCGAGGCTCTCAGCGGCGAAGGCCTCGCCGTGGAGACTCCGGAGATAGTCCCCGAGATACGGGTCGTAGTGGCCCACGCCGACGATGAGGGTGTCGGTGGGTGCGGCGGCCTTGATGCCCGCCAGAATTTGGATGAGCTGGTCGTGCACGGTGGCGAGCGCCTCGTCCACGCAGGGCGGGTCATCGACCTCGTGCCGCAGGCAGGAGAGCAGGTCGTTGAAGCCGAGGTCGATGGTCACGAGTGCCGTCGTGGGATGCGTCCGCAGGAAGGCTTCGGCCGCCTGCAGCTGGCTCCCCTCGGTGTAGGGGCACTTCCCCCCGCCCTCGAGCATGGTCGTGGTGGTGGCGCCCGGACAGCCCAGGTGCATGACGGTCAGACCCGGCCAGCGCCGCTGCTCCAGCGGCACGAGGTCCTCGGCGTAGCCCGCGCTCGTGGGCTGCCCGCGTGGATGGGCCAGCGTGGGCTGGAAGCCGACCGAGGCCGAGCCGCCCAGGGCGAGGAGGTAGGGCGGCGCCGCTGTCGCGCCAGCCGGCGGTCCGGACCAGAGGCCGATGAGAGCGGCCGAAGCCGCGACCACCGCTCCTGCGACCCATATCGGAACCGTGACGCGCCAGCGGGCCGGGCGCCGCCGCGCCGGCCGCGCGTCGTCGCCGCCACGGCGTGGACGGCGTCCAACCAGCATCACGGGAGGCCGGCGCCCGGCACTGTCGTCCGTACCTTCTCGATCGCACCGTTGCGGTTCGCCCGCGCCACGGACGCGTTGCTGTCCACCGCGTTGATCAGATAGAGCGTGCGCCGGTCCTCGTCGCCCAGCATGCACGCGTAGCAATTCCGTGACGTGGCCACGCGTTCCAGGACCTCGCCGCCCTCGGCCACGCGCACGCACTCCGCGGCCAGCGCGTTGGCCACCCAGACCGACCCGTCGGCGCAGAGGCAGATGCCGTCGGGGGCGATTCCCGCCAACGCCGCCCACACACGCCGATTGCTCAACGCGCCGTCGGGGGCCCGGTCGAACGCGGTCAGGCGGCCGCCGAAGCTCTCGGCGATGATGAGCGTGGCGTCGTCGTCGGTGATGACGGTGCCGTTCGGGAATTGGATCTCACCGGCAGCCTCGCTGCTCGTGCCGTCGGGGTCGACGCGGATCAGCGACGTGGCGCGGATGGCGCTCGCGTCCACCACCCCGTCGGAGAGGCCGTCGAGGTCGAAGCCGAAGTTGCCGGCGTAGGCCTGTCCGTTCGACGCCACCACCATGTCGTTGGCGTGCCAGGTGGCGAAGGGCTTCAGGTCGCCGTGCTCGACGAGCGTCCCGTCCGGCTCGCGGCGGTAGATGACGCGGTCGAGGCGCGAGTTGATGAGCAGGCGTCCGTCGGGGAGCCAGCCCAGGCCCGCCGGCTCGCCGTCGAAGTCCACCTCGACCCGGCGCTCGCCGTCGGGCGAGACCGACAGGACGGCGTGGTCGAAGAAGTCCGAGTACCAGAGGCGGCCGTCGTGCCAGCGCGGGCATTCGCCGAAGAAGAGGCCGGAGACGAACGGCTCCGCAGTCAGGGTTTCAGTCGTCATGCTGCACACCTCCATGCCCGGGCGGGATCCGGGCCTGCAGTTCAGCACAGCCGGTGCCCGGTGCGGGGGCCGCCCGGCGGGGGTACCTTTGCTCTGTGACGTACTGGGTGCTCAAGGCAATCCTGACCCCGATCTTCTACGTCCTGTGGCGGGTGAAGGTGGAGGGCCGGGAGAACATCCCCAAGCACGGACCCGCCGTGCTGGCGGCCAACCACCAGTCGTTCTGCGACTCCTTCTTCATCCCCCTGGTGGTCCGGCGCAAGGTGACGTTCCTGGCGAAGGCGGAGTACTTCGACTGCATGGAAGACGGCGTGGTTCTTCCATGCGGCCGGGCAGATCCCCATTCGGCGGGGCGGCGGGAGCGTGTCCGAGCGAGCGCTCGACACGGCACGTAACGACGTCCTGGGGAAGGGGCAGATCCTCGGCCTGTATCCGGAGGGCACCCGGACCCTCGACCCCTACGTGCACAAGGGGAGGACCGGCGTGACCAGGCTGTCGCGTGAGTGTGGCGTACCGGTCATTCCAGTGGGCGTCGTCGGCACGGTCGAGGTGCAGCCGGTGAACTCGAAGTTCATGCGCCCGTTCAAGACCGTGACCATCCGCTTCGGGGCGCCGATGCAGATGGACCCACCGGAGAACCCCGACGATCCGTTGGCGAACCACGACCACACCGAGTGCCGGTCTTTCACCGATCGGCTCATGCACGAGATCGCCCGCCTCTCCGATCGCCAGTACGTCGACGAGTACGTGCCGAGCCGGGCCAGCAGGGCGTCTGAGCAGGCAGCCTGAGCGGTGCCCTGAGCGGGCGCACAGGGGATTCGTTATCCATTTGAAACAGGCAGTTCACATTGACCGCCTAACGTTGGGTCCATGGCTGGCTACGTCGTGCGCATCGCGCTGCCGGACCGGCCCGGGGCGCTGGGCCTGGTGGCCAGCAGGATCGGGGCAGTCGGGGGCGACATTGTGGCGATCAACATCTTGGAGCGCGACGAGCGGTCATGCCGTCGACGAGTTCGTGGTGGAGATCGGCGGGCAGCATCTCGTGGAGTTGCTGCAGAGCGAGATCCACGAGGTGGACGGGGTCTCCGTCCTTGAGATCAGGTCGGCAGACTCGACGACGCCGGCGGGCTGACGACGTAGGCGCACACGTGCGCGCCGTCCATGAGGTGGGCCACCCGGCGGACCGACGCCCCGGGAAGCGCGTCGCGGATGAAGGCGAGCTCGCTCGTGCAGGCTTGTGAGAACCCGTGGGCGACGGTGAGGATGGCGCAGTTGTGCTCGGTGATGCGCCAGCTGCCGTCAGGCAGCCGCTCCGCCTCGGCCAGATAGCCGTCCTCGTCGAGGATGGCGGTCAGCGCGGCGACCTGCTCGTCGAAGGGAAGGTGTGCCGTCTTCGGCAGCGCGCCGGCGACGCGCCGTTGCCGGCGTTGCTCGAAGAGCTCGTCGACCTGGGTGGCCCCGGGCCCGCCCAGATAGCCCAGGAGCTCGGTCGTGAGGTCGCCGTAGCGCTTGGGATACAGCGCCTCGGCCGCCGACGTCAGCTCGTACACGTGGCGGGGCCGGCCGCGCCGCGCCCCCTCGGCGACCTCGTCACGATGGGTGAGGAGCCCGTCGTCTTCGAGATGGCTCAGCTGCAGGCGGATGGCGGCGGGGGTGAGGGCGAGCGCGTCCGCCACGGCGCTGGCGTCCAGGGGACCCTGGCGCTTCAACAGGTTCAGGATGGCGCGCCGCGTGGTCGGCAGCTGCTGCAGGGGCGACTCGGGCCCGCTTCCCTCGGTGGGCGGCGATGCGACGGCGGGCTCGAGCTTCACGGCAGGATCAGATGGACGTCGCCGAACTCGTGCCACAGGTACCCCTCCTCCAGCGCGGCGGCGTAGGAGGACTCGAGCAGCGGCCGGCCCGCAATGGCCTCGAGCATGGCGAGGTGTGAGGCCTCGGGCTCGTGCCAGCCCGTGAGGAATCCGTCGATGGAGCGCACGGGGTGCTCGGGCGACACGACGGTCTCGGTCCAGCCTTCGCTCGGGTGCACGTGGCCATGATCGTCGACCACGGACTCGAGCGCGCGCACCACGGTCGTGCCGATGGCGATGACGCGCCCACCGGAGCGCCGGACGTCGTTGATGCGATGGGCGGTGGGCAGCGAGACCCGGAAGTACTCGGCGTAGGGCGGTTCGCTGGCCTCCAGGGAGGCGACGCCGGTATGGAGGAGCAGAGGGGCGACGCCGATCCCCTTCGCCACCAGGCGCGTGAGCACCTCCGGCGTGAAGGGCCTCCCGGCACTGGGCATCTCGGCCGAGCCCGGATCCGTGGCGTAGACGTTCTGGTAGGCGCTGATCGGGTAGCTGCCCCGGACGTAGCCGTAGCGGATGGGACGGCCGTGACGGGCCAGGTAGCTGTGGAGGCGCTCGGGTGTCTCGATGCTGGAGACCCAGAGCCGCACGCCGAGTCCGCCGGGGCCGGGCGAGTACGGCGCGAGCAGGGCGACCCGGCCCCCCGCGGGCAGCTCGATGCTGTCACCCGGCGCAGCGCCGAGGTCGGCCTCCCCGTCGCGTCGGACCTCGACGGTCCACAGTCCGGCCGGTAGCTGCGTCGAGAGATGGATCTGCACCGTCGACCCGTCCGGCGCCGTGCCGTCGACCTCGGCGGCGAGGGTTCCCGACGTGTTGATCACGACCAGATCGCCTTCGTCGAGGAAGCGGGGGAGCTCGGAGAAGGTCGAGTGCACCAGCGCCCCGTCGGACTTGGTCGCGACCAGCATCCGCACGGCGTCGCGGGTCATGCCGCGGTACTCGGGCGGCGACGGCGCCTCGAGCTCGGGCGGGAGCGAGAACGACAGCGGGTGCAGCTCGGGCAGGCGGGCCGGCGCCGGATGCTCCAGGCTCGGCAGCGTCAGCGCACTCATGCGACGGCCCCCGTGGAGATGAGCTCGGCGACGCGGTAGCGGCCACTGGGTCGGTCACTGCCGATGAGCTCGAGGAAGCCCGGCACCGCGCTGCTCGGCTCCGGCCGGTCCGAGATGTCCTCGCCGGGGAAGGCGGCCTGGTGCATCACCGTGCGCAGATCACCGGGATCGACCGACCACACGGTCAGGCTCGGGAACTCTGCGGCGAGGACGGCACCGAGATGCTCGAGCGCCGCCTTGCCGGCACCGTAGCCACCCCAGCCCTCGTAGGCCTCCACCGCGGCGTCCGAGGTCACGTTGATGACGCGCGGGCTGTGGCGCGTCGAGGAGCAGCGGCAGCGCATCCTGCAACAACGCGAGCGGGGCGACGACGTTGACCTCGAAGGCGATGCGCAGATCGTCGAGCGGGTAGTCGGCGAGAGAGGGGAGCGGCGACGTGCCGAGCGTCCCCGCGTTGTTGACCACGAGGTCGAGGCCGCCCAGTTCGAAGGCGGCAGCCGTCAGGGTGTGACGGTGGTCCTCGTCCGTGATGTCGCCGACGACTGCGATGACCCGCGCGCCGTCCTGCGCCGCCGTACGGATGCGGTCCGACGCGGCGTCCAGCGTGACCTGGTCACGACCGTCCACCACGAGCGACCAGCCGGCCCGGGCCAGCCCCGTCGCCAGCGCCTCCCCGAGGCCCCGGGATGCTCCTGTCACGATTGCCACGCTCATGGCTGCCCACCCTTCCGAGCGGCTGGTCCGCTCTACGGGTGAATATAACAAGGATTTCCTTGCTTTATTTCTCCAGCGCTACATTTCTGCTGGCCACGAGCCGTCTAGAGGGGCTCTGGCTTGGCCCAGCCCTTGGATTTCTCGACCGCCCGGCGCCAGACGTCGTGCAGGGCGTCGGTCAGCTCGGCGGGCAGCTGCGGTTCGAACACGCTCTCGGCGCGCCAGAGCCCGGCGAGCTCTGCCAGCGACGACCAGACCCCCTCGGCCAGGCCGGCCACGGTGGCGGCGCCGAGCGCGGTCGACTCGAGTGAGGCCGGGCGCGCCACCGGCATGCGGCTCTGCTCGGCTTGCAACTCGAGGAGGAGGTCCATGGCGGCGGCGCCCCCGTCCGCCCGCAGCGCGGAGAGCGGGTGGGCCGACGCGGCGGCCATGGCATCGGTCATGTCGCGCACCTGGAACGCCATGGCTTCCACGCAGGCGCGGGCGAGGTGGGCGCGACCGACGCCACGCGTGAGGCCGGTCACGATGCCGCGGGCGCGGGGATCCCACCACGGGCTGCCCAGACCGGTCAGCGCGGGGACGAAGGTGACGCCGCCGCTGTCGGGCACCGACGCTGCGAGCGGACCGACCTCGGCGGCGGCCGAGATGATGCCGAGCCCGTCGCGCAGCCACTGGATGGCCGCGCCCGAGACGAAGGTCGACCCCTCGAGCGCGTAGGCGACGCGGCCGCGCTCGTCGGCGGCGTGCTCGCCGAGATCCCACGCGCAGCTGACGGTGAGCCCATCGGGCGCCGGCGGGCGGTCGGGTCCCGCGTTGGCCAGCGCGAAGCTGCCGGTGCCGTAGGTGACCTTCACCATGCCCGGCTCGAAGCAGGCCTGCCCGAACAGCGCAGCCTGCTGGTCGCCGAGTACGCCCGAGACCGGGACGCCGTCGAGGACGGCCGACGCGGGGCCGAGGTCGCCCAGCGCGGCGGCGCCGAAGCGACCCGCCGAAGGCCGCACCTCGGGGAGGGTGTGCGGGGGCACACCGAAGAGGGCGCAGAGCTCGGGGGACCAGGAGAGCGTGGCCGTATTCAGCAGGAGGGTGCGGCTGGCGTTGGAAGGGTCGGTGGCGTAGGTGCCGCCGTGCGCCCCGCCGGTCAGGTTCCACAGCACCCAGCTGTCGACGGTGCAGAAGGAGAGGTTCGGGTCGTCGGCGGCCAGTGCGAGGTCGCCGTGGCGGAGCAGCCAGGCCGCCTTGGTGGCGCTGAAGTAGGGGTCGAGGACGAGGCCGGTGGTGGCGCGCACGAAGGGCAGATGCCCCGCCTCGGTGAGCTCGGCGCAGATGGGCGCGCTGCGCCGGTCCTGCCACACGATGGCGCGGTGACAGCGGCTGTCCCGTCGAGCGGTCGAAGGCCACGAGCGTCTCGCGCTGGTTGGTGATGCCGATGGCGGCGACGGTGTCGCCCCGCCCGGCCAGGCGGCGTGCCGACCTGGGTCAGGGTGTCCAAGACGGCGTCCCAGATCTCGGTGGGGTCGTGCTCGACCCAACCGGGGCGGGGGAAGTGCTGGCGCAGCTCCCGGTAGGCCACGTCGGCGACCCGGGCCTGCCCGTCGACGGCGAGGGCGCGCACCCCCGTCGTGCCCGCATCGATGGCGACGACGACCCTGGCCATGAGGTGCTGACGCTAATCCGTGGGGGGTAATCCGCGGGTTTTCGGCGCCCTTTTGGACCCCACGGGCGGGGTTCGCGCGCAAACAATCGCGAGCGGCCTGTGACCAGCAGGAATGGTGCACGGGAGTGGTTGACAAGGACGTAACTACAGTGGTGTAATGACACAGCATCTCGTGTCTCGGGGAGGGGCCAACCACTACATATTGTGGTGAGGCGACTTTTGACCCCTCCAGGGCGCTGGATACCGAGAAACGCCGTGCGAACACCGCTCCGCTGGACTGGGGGTGGGGCGACGGCGAGGACAGGCAGGAAGCAGCACCCACAGGCAGCAGGCAAGCAACAACACCCCCAGACGACACCAGCACAGGAGGACCCCCACACCATGGCCATCGCCCCCCAGCGATCCGAGATCGGCATCCGCCGGCACTTCACCACCGAAGGCGTGCACCCCTACGACGAGGTGGCCTGGGAGCGGCGCGACGCCCGCATCACGAACTACCGGGACGGCACCGTGGCTTTCGAGCAGCTCGGCGTCGAGGTGCCCGAGTCCTGGAGCGTGAACGCCACCAACATCTTGGCGCAGAAGTACTTCCGGGGGACCCTCGGCACCGATGAGCGCGAGTGGTCGCTGCGCCAGGTGGCCGACCGGGTGGCCGACACGCTGACGGCGTGGGGGATCAAGGACGGCTACTTCGTCGACGACGATGAGGCCCTCGTCTTCAACCACGAGCTCAAGTACCTCATCATCCACCAGAAGGCCGCGTTCAACTCGCCGGTGTGGTTCAACATCGGCGTGCAGGGCGTGCCGCAGCAGGGGTCAGCGTGCTTCATCCTGTCGGTCGAGGACAAGATGGACTCGATCCTCAACTGGTACACCGAGGAGGGCATCATCTTCAAGGGTGGCTCGGGTGCCGGCGTCAACCTGTCGCGGATCCGCTCGTCGCACGAGCTGCTGAAGGGCGGCGGGACGGCATCGGGCCCGGTCAGCTTCATGCGAGGCGCCGACGCCTCGGCCGGCACGATCAAGTCGGGTGGCAAGACGCGTCGCGCCGCCAAGATGGTCATCCTCGACGTCGACCACCCCGACGTGGAGGACTTCATCTGGTGCAAGGCGATCGAGGAGCGCAAGGCCCGCGTGCTGCGTGACGCCGGGTTCGACATGGACCTCGACGGTGCCGACAGCCACTCGACGCAGTACCAGAACGCCAACAACTCGGTGCGGGTGACCGACGAGTTCATGGAGGCCGTGATCGACGGGCGCGACTGGGAGCTGACGGGCGCGCACGGACGGCTCGGTCATCCGGACCGTGCCCGCCCGCGACCTGTTCCGCCAGATCGCCCACTCGGCCTGGGAGTGCGCCGACCCGGGCCTGCAGTACGACACCACCATCAACCGCTGGCACACCGCCCCGCTGACGGGCCGCATCAACGGAAGCAACCCGTGCAGCGAGTACGTGCACCTCGACAACTCGGCCTGCAATCTGGCCTCCATGAACCTGCTGACCTTCCTCGACGAGAACGACGAGTTCGACGTGGATGGCTTCAAGGCGGCGTGTGTCGGTCATGTTCACCGGGCAGGAGATCATCGTCGGCAACGCCGACTACCCGACCGAGAAGATCGGCGAGACGACGCGCGCCTTCCGCCAGCTCGGCATCGGCTACGCCAACCTGGGCGCGCTGCTCATGGCGCAGGGCCTGCCCTACGACTCCGACGCCGGACGGGCCTGGGCGGCCGCCATCACGGCACTGCTGACGGGGCACGCCTACGCCACGTCGGCCCGCACGGCGGCCCGCATGGGGCCCTTCGCCGGGTTCCACGAGAACGCCGAGCCGATGCTCAACGTCCTGCGCATGCACCAGGCCGAGGCGGCCCGCATCGACGAGGACGTCGTGCCCCCCGAGCTGCTCTCCGCCGCCCAGGAGTCCTGGGACCGTGCGGTCGACCTGGCCGAGGCCTACGGCGTGCGCAACTCGCAGGCGTCGGTGCTGGCCCCGACGGGGACCATCGGCCTGCTGATGGACTGCGACACCACCGGCGTCGAGCCCGACCTCGGTCTGGTCAAGACCAAGAAGCTGGTGGGCGGCGGCACCATGTCGATCGTCAACCAGACGATTCCACGGGCGCTGGCCAAGCTGGGCTACGGGGTCGAGCAGGCCGAGGACATCGTCGCCTACATCAACGAGAACATGTCGATCCTCGGCGCGCCGCACATCGCGCCGGAGCACCTGCCGGTGTTCGCCTGCTCCATGGGCGACAACACCATCCACTACTCGGGCCACATCCGCATGATGGGGGCGGTGCAGCCCTTCATCAGCGGGGCCATCTCCAAGACGGTGAACATGCCCGAGGACGTGACGGTCGAGGACGTGGAGCAGCTCCACATCGACGCCTGGCGTCTCGGCATCAAGGCCGTGGCCATCTACCGGGACAACTGCAAGGTGGCGCAGCCACTGTCGACGACCAAGAAGGAGCCCGCCGCACTGGCTGCGGGCGGCGACACGGCGCCGGCCGGCTCGGACGCCGAGGCGCGCGACCGTGCGGTCACGGCGCGCATCGCCGAGCTCGAGGCGGCGCTGGCGCACGAGCAGCAGCGGACGACGGGGTCGGTGGTGGTGGGCGCGGTGCGCGAGCGCCTGCCCCGCAAGCGCAACTCGAAGACGTTCTCGTTCCGGGTGGCCGACTGCGAGGGCTACGTCACGGTCGGCGAGTACGAGGACGGCCGTCCGGGCGAGGTGTTCATCAAGGTCTCCAAGCAGGGCTCGACCCTGGCCGGGATCATGGACGCCTTCTCCATCTCGATCAGCCTCGGGCTGCAGCACGGCGTGCCGCTGGCCACCTTCGTGCGCAAGTTCGCCAACATGAAGTTCGAGCCGGCCGGCATCACCGACGACCCCGAGCTGCGCATCGCCACGAGCCTCGTCGACTACATCTTCCGCCGGATGGCGCTGGACTTCCTGTCGGTCGAGGAGCGGGCCGACCTCGGCATCCTCTCCACCCAGGAGCGCACGCAGCCGACGCTGCCCGGCGTGGAGGAGATGGCGACCCCGTCGGTCGGCCTGGTCGACGACGGCCTGAGCAACGGACGGGTCGCACCGCAGCCGAGCCGGCGTCACAGGCGCTGGCCCGGGCCGAGCAGCTCGATGCCCCGCTCTGCTACAGCTGCGGCAACACCATGCAGCGGGCGGGGTCTTGCTACGTGTGCGGCAGCTGCGGGTCGACGAGTGGGTGCTCGTAGTGAGAATTCGCGTTTGGTGACATGAGCGTGCCAGCTACCAGCCGTCGGCGCGGGCGTTGACGTCACGGGGTATCGAACCCCGTCAGAGTGAGCTGCGAACTTAGGGCCGGTTGGTCGACCGTGTGAAGGGGGTTACTGTCGGAAGTCCGGGCGTAAGGGGAGCCGGCATGCGGGAGCGCACCAACGAAGTCGAGGTCGAGCGGGACGTCAAAGTCACCGTGTCTGACGGGACGGCGCTACTGACCGACGTCTACCACCCCGTGGGCATCCACGGTGCTCCCACCATCTTGGAGCGCACACCGTACGGCAGGGCCAACTTCGCCTCAGCCATGGGTCCGGAGTTCGCTGCCCGCGGCTACCGCTACGTCCTGCAGGCGTGCCGGGGCACGGACGGGTCGGGTGGCACGCACAGCTACTTCGCCGAAGCGCCGGACGGGAGAGACACGGCGGACTGGATCGCCTCCCAGCCTTGGTTCGACGGCCGCATGGGCACATTCGGTGCGAGCTACATGGGCTTCACCCAGTGGGCGCTGGCCTCCACCAAGCCGCCGTACCTCAAGGCCATGGCCGTTGCTCTGTCGACTTCGGTGCGGGACTACTCGTGGTACCCGGGAGGCTCGCTGGCACTCGAAGTGATCGTCCCCTGGGACGTGGGCGCCACCCAATTCAACAAGGAGGCCGACGGCGTCCCCAACACCGACATCTCCCCCGAGGGCATTGAGCGGCGCATGGCCGACCTGAAGGCGGGCTTCGACCACCTACCTCTCGGTGAGGTGATCCACCGGCTCACCGGTGTCGACTTGCAGCTCTATCAGGACCAGCTCGCCCACGGCGGTGCTGGGGATGCCTTTTGGGACCGGGTGAACTTTCGACCCCTGCTGGCGGACTGGACGGTGCCGACCCTGCTCGTTGACGGCTGGCACGATTACCCGTTGCCCGGCGTGGTGCAGGACTACGCCGTCCTGCGCTCCTCGCCCGCCCCTGTGCATCTGCGCATTGGTGCCGGCGGACATCTGGGCGGGGGCGGAGAGGGCGGCATGACCGACGCGCCCCTGGACTGGTTCGACACCTGGTTGCTGGGCTGGGAGGGACTGCTCGACCCCACCCCGGTAAAGGTCCACGTGCAGGGCGAAGGCGGACGCTGGCGCGACCTGCCGGATTGGCCCCCTCCCTCAGAGCCGACGCGCTGGTATCTCCATGCCGGGGGTCGTCTCGCGCCCATGCCACCGGAGGCCCCGTCCGAGCCCGACCGTTATCGCTACGATCCCGCCGATGCGACGCCGTCGGTGGGCGGCATCGGCATGCTCACTGGGGGCACCGTGGACAACCGACCTCTCGAGGCCCGCCCTGACGTCCTCGTCTACACCTCCGACGAGCTGGGCAAGCCGCTCGAACTCGTGGGTCCTGTCGAGGCGGAGCTGCACGTGGGCTCGAGCCTGGACCATATGGACTTCTTCGTCCGGGTCTGCGACGTGTCGCCCGACGGCCGGTCCCTCAACGTGTGTGACGGACTGCAGCGCTTCGACCCTGCGTCCGTCCACCGGAACCCGGACGGGACGTTCACGGCGGCGGTGGCCCTGTGGCCCGTCGGTCACACCTTCGCCACCGGTCACCACCTGCGGGTCCTGGTCTCCAGTGGCGCCCACCCCGTCTACGCCCGCAATCTCGGCACCGGGGACCCGCCTGCTACCGCCACCACCCTGCGGACCGCAGAGCAGGCCGTGTACCACGACCCGGGCCGGCTGTCCTGGGTGACTCTCCCGCACTTCTCGGGGTGACGTCCCGGGCCATCTGGCGCCTCGGCGAAAACGTGTGGGCCCGCGTCCGCCCGCCGCTTCCACTCGGGGGTGGGCACCAATAACACCGAGCATCGGGAAACGACGACCACCCCCCAATTCGGCGGGACAGGGTTGTCGCAAGGAAGTCACGGCCGAAGAGCCCGCGACTCTTTCGGCGTGTGTTCGTAGGATCAATCGAAACGACTGATACTCATCTTGTGATGACCGAAAGAGTCGACTACGTGAAGTGTGGCGAGAAGACGGCTGGCCTGCGGATCGCAGGAGTGTTTGAGGTCTACAACGGGGAGATCACAGCCTGGCGTGACTACTTCGACGCCTCTGAATTCAGTTCGCAGCTGTCCGCAGACTGACTCGACCGGTGGAGATAGAGACGCTCAGATATGGGCAAAAAGGTGAATATCCAGGTGGGAGGCGAAGCGGGAAATCAGTGTCGGTGGTCGTGCCTGTATTGCGGGACGATGGGTCCGTGGACTAGTCAGACCCTTGCCGAAGTACCGGGGAGGCGCACGGAGATCAGCACCGTGACGAGGTGCACGAAGAAGTCAGCACCGTGACGAGGATCTAGACGAGATTCTTCAGAATATGAAGATTCCGATTCGGAGTGACCCTTCGCAACACTCAGTCGGCCTGATCCGGTACGCCGGGTCCCGAGGCACACGGAAGTCATAGAGTTCCGTGCGTGCGGATGAATTGGGCAGAGTCCATTTACATCAACAGTGGATTGCGAACCAAGCGACTACGAAGGAGCGTTATCCCGAAGCTCATCGCACTGGGCGGACGTACCGAGGGACTCGAGGTCCTCGATATTGGCTGTGGACCGGGCGAATGTGTTGCCGGAGAGATCGAGGATTTCGGTGCGAGCCTCGTTACTGCGATCGACCTAGATCCGAAGATGGTCCACCGAGCTAGTGACCGACTCGCCGAGTATGGCAATCGAGCGACTGTTGTAGAAGGTGACGTCACGAATCTCCCATTCGAGAAAGAGACGTTTGATGCGGTGTTCAACTTCGCGGTGCTGCATCATGTGCCGGACTGGAGAGCAGGAATGCAAGAGATCGCCAGAGTTCTAAAGGTCGAGGGGCGATTATTCTCGCAGGATCATGACGTTGCCAACCACGACTGGCTGTCTCGCCATCTCTTCGTGCACCCTCCAGATCGGTTCACGAATGTCGACTTTCTCGATCAATTGACGAATGTCGGTCTGCGGCCATCGGCGATAGAGGATCGGCCCGGGCAACTACTGGTAGCTGCGCGCAAGCACTGACGACGACTCCAACAGGGGGGGCTAAATATCCCAGTTCGTCGCCGGTTCGGTGCGAGGGGGTCGAGATCTCATCTCCGCACTCCATACGACATCTTGTGGTTCGCGCAGTGAAAGGGACAGTCGTTCGAATTCCCACGAACATTCCACGCGAATTCAGACGTAAGCACCAGCGGATCCCGGAACGTCCGGCATACTGCGTCCCATGGAAGAGCCGGCTGAGCTTCTGCACAACAGGCACTGGAGGATGGCGGTCTGGGGTCTCCGCGTCGGATACCTCGGACTGGCCGTCGCGATCGCCGGCATCATCGTGATGTCGTCGGGATCCACGCCGTGGGTCCTGGGTGCGGGGGTGCTGATCTGGCTCGTCGCTGCCGCCGTCACATTGGCCGGGGTCTTCAGGGCCCGGCAGGAGCTTCCCGACCCGCGACCCGGCTTGTGGTCGATACGGTTCATGCTGATCCGCGACACGGTCCGCGCCCGGCCCTCGGCGTAGCGCCTCTCGTCGTCTCCGCTCCGAACTGGTCACCTGAAAGGGCATCGCGTCCTCATGTGTCCGGTGCCATTGACTCTTCGTTACGACAACCGGGCAATCACATGTCGAAGGTTGTAACATCAGAGGCGATGCCGGGGGGCTGGTAAAGCATGACTGCTCGGGGGCGCGCCCAGCGCCGGTCTTCACTCCGCCTCCCGCCCCCGGTAGGCACCTCCGGTGGGCCCGATCCTCGAGGCCTCGACGACGCCAGCAGAACACGGGGATCCTCAGGAGGCCGACGCGCCCCTCCTCTCGGTCGACGAGATCAGCGTCGGCTTCGGCGGCCTGCTGGCCCTCGACGACGTGTCGATGTCGGTCGGCGACGGCGAGATCGTCGGCGTCATCGGACCGAACGGCGCGGGCAAGACGACCCTGTTCAACGTGATCTGTGGGTTCGTTCACCCGAGCTCGGGCAGGATCAGCTACGGCGGCAGGGACTTGCGCCGGCACCATCCCCACGACCTGGCGAAGCTCGGGATCGCCCGCACCCTCCAGGGCATCGGGCTGTGCGCCGGGCTGACGGTGCACGAGAACGTGATGCTCGGCGCCGAGCCGAGGCTCCGTAGTGACCTGGCATCATCGTTCCTCGGCCTGTGGCGGTCGAGCCGGGAGGAGCGCCGGGTGGCGGCCCGGGCGATGGAGGTCCTCGACGAGCTCGGGGCGGCCGATCACGCCCGGCGACTCCCTTCCGCGTTGCCCTACGCGATACAGAAGCGCACCGCACTGGCCCGTGCCCTCATGGCAGAGCCACGCCTCCTGTTGCTCGACGAGCCCGCCAGCGGTCTGTCCGAGAGCGAGATGGACGCGCTGGGCTCGAGGATCCGCGGCCTGACCGAGCGCATGTCCGTACTCCTCGTCGAGCACCACATGGACCTGGTCATGTCGGTCTGCGACCGAATCGTCGTCCTCAACTTCGGAGAGGTCATCGCCAGCGGCTCACCTGACGCCATCCGCGACGACCCCGCGGTGGTGAGCGCCTACCTCGGGGACGAGGTGCACGACGGCGGCCCGGCCGGCCACCCGGAGGAGCGCGGTGCTTGAGGTTCGGGACCTCAGCGTCTCCTTCGGTGCGGTACAGGCGCTCCGCTCGGTCTCCTTCGACGCCGAACCAGGGGCGGTCACCGCCGTTCTCGGGGCGAACGGTGCGGGCAAGACCACGCTTCTGCGCACGATCTCGGGCCTGGTGAAGCCCCGCGACGGCTCGGTGCGCTTCGACGGGGACCCGCTGCTCGGGCACAGCGTGGAGACCATCGCCCGCATGGGCGTCTCCCATGTGCCCGAAGGCCGCGGGGTCATCGAGGAGCTGACGGTCGAGGAGAACCTGCGCCTGGCGACGCTGTGGTGCCTGCGCAAACACCAGCGCCCGGCGGCCATTACGGAGACCCTCGACCTCTTCCCGCGCCTGCGGGACTTCCGCAAGCGACACGCCTCCACGCTTTCGGGCGGCGAGCGACAGATGCTCGTTCTCGGCCGGGCCCTCATCTCGCGGCCGCGGCTTCTCCTTCTCGACGAACCGAGCCTGGGGCTGGCCCCGCTGGTGACCGCGCAGTTGATGGCGTTGATACGAGATCAGACCGAAGGGACGGACCTCACCGTGGTCCTGGTCGAGCAGAACGCCGCGCAGTGCCCTGTCGGTCTCGCACCATGCCGTCATCCTCAACCTCGGCCAGGTCGTCGTCTCCAACGACGCCGCCACCGTCGCCGCCGACGACGCCCTGCGTCACCACTACCTCGGGTTCTGATGCCGTGAGCCTCTTCTTCGACTACACCCTCGACGGCATCGCCAGCGGGATGATCTATGCCACCCTCGCCCTGGCGCTGGTCCTCATCTACCGGGCCACGAGGATCATCAACTTCGCGCAGGGTGCGGCCGGCATGTTGACGACGTTCATCGCCTTCAGCCTGCTGTCGCGGGGCGTGGGGTACTGGTGGGCCTTCGTCCTCGTGCTGGTCATCGGCTTCGCGATCGGGGCGGCGTGCGAGCGCATCCTCATCCGCCCCCTGCACGGAAGCTCGGAGCTGAACCCCGTCATCGTCACCATCGGGCTGCTCGTCGTCTTCGAGGGTCTGGCCGGAGCGATCTACGGCAACGCCAGCCGCGGGTTCCCGGCTGCCTTTTCGCAGAGCGGCCTCAAGGTCGGCTCCACGATCATCGCCTTCTCGCACTTCGACGTGTTCATCCTCATAGCGGTTCTCGCGCTGATGGCGGGCACCCTCGTGCTGTTCCGCTACACCGCTCTCGGGCTGCGCATGCGCGCGACGGCCTTCTCACGCGAGATCGCCCGGCTCCTCGGGGTCCGGGTGGGCCTCCTGCTCACTCTCGGGTGGGGGCTGGCCGGCATCGCGGGGTCACTGGCCGGCCTCCTCGTCGCGCCCACGAGCTCGTTCGGCCCCTATTACATGGACCTCATCCTCGTCTACGGCTTCACGGCGGCCGTGATCGGCGGCCTCGAGAGCCCGGTGGGTGCCCTCGTCGGCGGGCTCATCACGGGCCTGGCCATCTCGTACGTCGGCGGGTACCTCGGCTCAGGCCTCGAACCACTCGGCGCCCTCGCGCTCCTCATGGTCGCCCTGATGGCCCGCCCCGAAGGCATCTTCGCCCGTCCGCCGGCCAGGCAGGTCTGAGGTGAACGCACGGCGATTCCCCAGGCGTTGCACGTGCCTCGTCAGCCCCTGGTGCGCCATCTCCTCTGCGCGCTGGTCGCGGCAGGTGTCCTCTACGTCGTCGTCGCAAGGCTCAGCTCCTACAACGACTACCAGGTGGGGGAGATCGCCGCCTACGTCGTGGCGCTGGTCGGGCTGAGCCTGCTCACCGGCACCAACGGCCAGATCTCGCTCGGCCACGGTGCGTTCATGGCCGTGGGCGCCTACACGATGGCGCTGCTCATGAACCACACCGGGAGCAATTTCATCCTCGAGTTGGCCGCCGCGGCCGGAGTCGCCGCCGCTGCCGGCCTCGTCATCGGTTTGCCGGCCACCCGCCTGAAGGGTCCGTACCTGGCGGGTATGACGCTCCTCTTCGCTCTGGCGGTGCCGTCCATCGCCGACAAGTGGCCCGCCACGTTCGGTGGCGACCAGGGTCTGACAACCACCGTGCCGACTGCGCCGGGATCATTGACCGCCGAGGAGTGGCTGGCGCAGATACAGATCGTCGGAGCCCTGCTCGTGATGGTCCTGGTGGCCAACTTGTTGTGGAGCCGCTACGGCCGCGCCTTCAGGGCTGTGCGCGACGACGAGATCGCGGCTTCGCTGGCGGGGATCCATGTGGCGCGCACCAAGGTGATGGCCTTTGCCATCAGCGCCGGATGTGCCGGGCTCGGCGGGGCGCTCCTCGCCTTGTCGACCGGCGTCGTGAACACCGGTGAGTTCCCATTGACGCTCTCGATCCAATTGCTGGCGGCCATGGTGCTCGGCGGAACGGGGACGCTGATCGGCATGGTCTGGGGCGGCATCCTCCTGGTGTATCTCCCGAGTTGGTCCACCTCGTTGTCCTCGGACTTCAGCCTGGGCAACGGGGCGAGTGCCTACCTGGCCACGATCATCTTCGGCGTCGTGCTGATCGTGGCGATGATCGCGGCGCCCAACGGGATACAGGGCGGCCTGCGTTGGGTATGGGGGCACAGGCCGCACCCCGGCGCTGGCGGGCGGAGCGCGCCGGCGCCCGTCCCGGTTTCGACGGTCGACTAAGCAACGCCACATAAAGCAGAAGGAGGAACAATGCCACGAAGAGTGAGACAGGCCGATGGGGAGTTCCATATGGGCTCGATCCCTGGTGGCCGGGGTCCTGGGTCTGATGCTGGGGGTGACTCTGTTGCCGGCCACGGCGGGCGCGGAGAGCACGCCCGGGGTGACGTCGTCGTCGATCTCCATCGGCGCCACGGTTCCCCTCACCGGTCCGGCCGCGCCGGGCTACGACGAGATCGCCCCGGCCATGACCGCCGTGTTCGACTATGTCAACGCGCACGGCGGCGTCTTCGGGCGCAAGATCCACTACAAGTACCTCGACGACGGCTACAACCCGTCGAACACGGCGACCCTGACCCGCCAGTTGGTGCTGCAGGACAACATCTTCGCCGACGTGGGTTCTCTCGGGACGCCGACCCAGTCAGCCGTGCAGGGCTTTCTGAACGCGCAGAAGGTTCCGCAGCTCTTCATCGAGTCCGGATGCAACTGCTGGAGCAATCCCAAGTTCCCTCAGAGCTTCGGCTGGCAGCCGCCGTACACCGTCGACGGGAAGATCCTCGGCGCGTACATCAAGGCCAACTTCGCCGGGAAGAAGATCGGCTATCTCTCCCAGGACGACGAGTTCGGACAGGACGTGGTCAAGGGCCTCGACATGGAGATCCCGTCGTCCTCGGTGGTCTCCCGACAGACCTACGACGCGGCGACCCTGGCGGGCCCGCTCTCGAACCAGATGGCGGCTCTGAAGGCGGCGGGCGCCCAGGTCGTGGTGCTGGCGACCATCCCGGCCGCCACCGCCCTGGCGATGCTGCCCGCGGTGTCCATCGGCTACTCCCCCCAGTACGTGGTCGACAGCGTCGGCGCAGACGCTCCGACGGTCGGCCCGCTGCTGTCCTCCTTCACCCAGAAGGGTGGCGGGACGGCGGCTCAGGCCACGGCTGCGGCCGGACTGCTGAACGGGGTTATCACGACCGCCTACTTCGCCCCTGAGTCCGATACCTCCAACCCCTGGGTGCAGACCGAGAAGAAGATTCTCGAGCAGTACGCACCCGCCGTGTACGCCAAGTACGGGCTGGACGGGAACACCCAGTACGGGGTGGCACTGGCCTACACGTTCGTCCAGGCGTTGGAGAAGGCAGGGAAGAACCTCACGCGTCAGGGCTTGATCAGCGCCATTGAAAACAACGGCAAGAGCTTCGTGACGCCCGGCTTCGTGCCTCTCTCCTACTCGAGCTCGTCGCACTTCGGGTTCGAGGGTGAAGAAGTCGTCAAGCTCGAGAGCACGGCCCCGCCGGCCGTGACGCCCACGGGCAGCTGGATCGGCGGAGTCGCGGTGGGCCCAGTGGAGACCACGAGCCCCGGATGCAGGCCCGATCAAGAAGTACACCGGGCCGACATCGGTGCCTCCGAAGAACCTGGTGCCAAAATCCTGATGACTGTCGCGCTCCGGTGGCGAGTACTTCACCACCGGAGCGCGAGGTCGTCCGAAGCCCAGTCCTCGGTGAGACGAGGCTCCGGCCAGCCGAAGTAGGCCCGGGTCTGTCACAGCCTGCTGGCGGCGATGCGCCCGCAGGCGCACTGGATTCCTGACCGAGTCCGACCCGCCTCCCGTCCGATGGAACAGTCTGGCGTCGGCGTGTTCGCCACCTTGGCCCTCGGTGAGAGAAGCCTTCGACCCTCACTTCTCTATGGTCACACCCTGATCCCGCTTCGTCGTTCAGGGCCGGCGGGCGGTCAAGTGAGCTGGGGGGCGTGGCACGAGCCGCGGGAAGAGCCGGGCCCCGAGATGCACGGCGAAGTCGATGGCCAGCGCGGGCGACATCTTGGGATCGGAGGCCGGGGGGTCGGGGAGGCTGTCGTCGTGGCGACAATGTTCGTAGAGCCCATGGCACATGTGGTGGCCGAGGGTCCCGAGCGCGCGCAGGCTGCTCACCTGCTCCGCCTGGAAGGGAGGCACCGGGAGGGGCTCGACGTCGGGCCAGGTCTCCGGCGGTCGCGGGGTCTCGAGGCTGAGGAGATGCCCGAAGGTCCGTGCGGCCGCCTCGCGGGCCGTGAACGGCTCGCCCAGCTTCCACGCCGCGCGGAGCGTCGCCATCAACGAGGTGTGGCGGTACTCGTCGGTGAAGACGGAGCCCGAGGGCACCCATGGCGAGACGATCACCGCCGGCACCCGGTAGCCCGAGCGATCGAAGGCGAACCCGAACTGTGGCGGTTCGTCGAGGTCCGGGGGCGGTACCGGTCCCGGAGGGACATGGTCATACGTGCCACCGGGCTCGTCGAAGCCCACGAAGAGCAACGTGTTGAAGGCATTCGATCCCTCTTCCGACGCGGCCGATCGGACGGCGCCGTAAATCCGGCTCAGGAACGCCTCACCGGCGAGGACGGATGAGGGTGAGTCGATCTCCACGTCGACGCCCGCGATCAGCGCACGGCCGAAGGCGGGGTGGTAGTCGCCGTGACCGGCCAGGAGGTTGGGCTCAATCAAGCTGAAGTCGGGCAGCGTGCCGGCGGCGGCGTCGGCCTCGAACTGGGCGAACGGGACGAAGTTCGTGGCGAAGCGCTCCCGTAGGCGGGCCATGTGGATGAACCCGGTGAAGGAGATGGGGTCGGGCTCGAGCACATAGACCTTCCAGGTCTTCCCGCAGCGCTCCAAGCGATTGAAGATCGTCTCCGCCGTGTTGTGGCGCATGAAGTTGGTGACCGGCCGGTTGACCACGAAACCCGATGACGTCGCCGCCGTCCAGAAGGACCGGTTGGCCAGGGTCTGCGACGGGACCTCGCTGAACCAGTGGTCGAAGACCCCGAAGCCCCGGGCGAGCGCGCTGATCACGGGGACCTGCTCAGGCGTATAGCCCGTCATGATCTGGCTGTATTCCTCGTACGTCGGTTGCCGCCCGAGCTCGAACGTGAGGAAGCTGATGTAGTCGGTGACGAAGCCCTCCATCGTCGACTCGGTGCCGGCCGGCGGTGCATTGTGCGGTGCCACCATGTCGGTGGCGTCCTTGAAGCGATTGGCCTCGTCGAGCACGTTGAAGAGCTGTGTGTTGGTGTGCTGGAACTCCTCACCCGGGTCGGGGTCAGGCGCGTCCATGCTGGCGGAGACTCCGTACGGGACGACCCCGCCCTCCGCTCCGTGCTCGGCCCAGGCCGGGATCGGGTTGCTGAGGTCCTTGCCGATCACCCCTTCGAACGCCTCGACGTCCCCCGGCGCGTAGAGGCGTCCCAGCAGGTTGTCGAACGACCGGTTCTCGAACAGCACGAGCACGACGTGGTCCAGCGCGTTGTCTCGTGTGGGCGTCATCGTGCGACCGTAGGCTAGTGCCGGTGGTCTCGGTCGTCGCCCGGCGCGGGGTGCGCTTACGGGCGGCGCCCGTTGGGCATGAGATCGCCCGAGCCCCATTGGCCGAGTGAGTTCAGCTGCACCTGGTCGCCCGTCGCTTCGACGATTTGGTCGCCGCCGACGTAGATGGCGGTGTGGTACACGCTGGTCCAGTCGGTCTGGCTGGTGCCCCAGAACACGAGGTCTCCGGCCGACAGCGAGCTCAGCGCGACCGGCTGGCCCGCCGTCTCGTACTGGTTGTCCGAGACGCGTGCGAAGCCGATGCCGTCGCCGCTCTCCCACGAGGCCAGCGCCAGCCCGGAGCAGTCGTAGCCAACTGGTCCGTTGCCGCCCCAGATGTAGGGCTTGCCGAGCTGAGCGAAGGCGAAGAGGACGGCCCGGTCCCCGGCCGTGACGGGCGCGAACATCAGGGCCTCCATCGGCGGGGACGCCTTGGCATCGCCGAAGGCATAGGCCGTGCCGTTCTGGTCCTCGACCCAGTAGCCCTGCCCGGAGGGACTGGCGACCACCCGCTCCGCCGGGTCGAGCGCGGGCCCACCGGCGGCCGAGCCGTCGAAGGCGGCGTCGCCGAAGTTGAAGATCCCGCCGTCGGCGGCCACCAGCCAGTAGCCCTTGCCGTCGGTGGGCGCCGCCATGCCCACGATGGGCTGGTCAAGGTGGATGGACCCGGTGGAGCCGTAGAAGGAGGCGTCGCCGAAGTTGAAGATGCCGCCGTCGGAGGCCACCAGCCAGTAGCCCTTGCCGTCGGGCGTGGGGGCCATGGCGACGATGGGCTCGTTGAGCGCGATCGATCCGGTCGAGCCGAAGAAGGTCGCATCGCCGAAGTTGAAGATGCCGCCGTCGGAGGCCACCAGCCAGTAGCCCTTGCCGTCGGGGGTCGCCGCCATCCCCACGATCGGCTTGTTGAGCGCGATGGCGCCGGTCGAGCCGTAGAAGGAGGCGTCACCGTAGGAGAAGACACCGCCGTCGGAGGCAACGAGCCAGTAGCCCTTGTTGTCCTTGGTGGCCGTGATGGTGACGATCGGGTGGTTGAGCGGCAGGCTCGCGGCCGAACCAAGGGCGCCGGCATCGCCGAAGTTCCACACCGCGCCCTGCGCATCGGCCAGCCAGAAGTTGTCCGACGGGATGCCCGTCGAGGAATGACTGCCGTCGCCACTCGGGGCCGCCGTGCTGGCGCCAGCCGCCGATGCGGCGCCCAGCCCGAGGGCGAGGACCGTCAGCGCGCCCAGGCTCACTCGGGCCACGGACGTGACGAAAATGCCGCGGGCGCGCCGTCGCGACTGGCGGGTTGGGACGGCGCGGGGCGATTCCTCGGAGGGCACCGTCGGGAATCGACGCGCCCCCGGCTTTCCTAAAGCGATGCGCCCGGGGTTGGCGGGGCGATTTGGGCGTCAGTTGCGTGGTGCGGACAGGCGGGAACTCGAGAGCAGTCCGCCCTCGCCGCGGACTCGGCCGGGTGGCCGGTCAGGACTTGATCAGGAACTGGTAGCTGAACGGGGCCGACGGGGGCGTCAGCGTGAAGGTCCGTGCGCCTGAGGTCACGATCACCTTGGTGCCGCCGGCGCCGACGTCCACCTGGGAGGGGCCCAGAAGGAGCTCCTTCTGTGAACTGGCGGGGTTCAGGATCCCCTCGAAGGTCGGCGGCTTGCCGGCCGCGCCGATGCTCACCCAGGAACGTCCCGTCGTCGTGGCCACGGTCACGGCGTAGGCGGCGATGTCGACGCGGTAGGTGGCCGTGCCGGCGCCGTTCGAGACCTGGGTCACCAGAGGCACCTTCGACGCTGCGCTCTGTTCGTGGTGCTGTGCCGCCGGGGTCGCCTTGGGCCTCCCCGTCCCGGTCTTGTCGATGACGCCGGCCTTCACGAGGCCGAGCGTCGCTCCCGCCGCGACCACCACCAGAGCGACGACGACCACCAGGACCCGGAGCCACCGGGCCGCGCCCGGCCGGGCCCGGCCGCCACCGCTGTACGCAGGGATCTTGTCCGTGTCGGCGTAGGTCGGGTAGCCGACGTTGAACAGGCGCCCCTGGCTGTCCGTGACCGGCTGCTCGACGATGGCCGTGGCGGACGGGTCAGGCCGGATCCCTGCTTCGTCGGCTTGCACGTCCATGGCCGTCTTTCGACCTCCTCCGCCCCGAACTTGAACTGCGCCAATTATGCGGCCTCGGCACGCCTGGCGGGACGCGGGCCTCCCCCAGGCACGGTACCGCCTGCTGCAGGCACCAGGATCGCACGCGGGAGGGGCGAGGTGGTGCCTGCACCCGGCACGACGGGCTCAGCGTCCCACGCGCCCGTCGAGCAGCTCGCGGGTGATGTCCATGTGCCCCACGTGGCGTGCCGTCTCCTCGATGAGGTGGAACACGGCCCAGCGGAAGGTGGTCGGGCGGAAGTCGCCCCGGGAGGGCGGGTCGAGCGAGGCGGTCTGATCGAGGACGGCGTCGGCCCGGGCGCTTTCCTGGCGGTAGAAGGCGACGGCCTCCTCGGCGCCCCAGCCCTCAGGGAGCTCGAACATCCGGGATCGCCATGCCATGTCCATCTGCTCCCCGGAGCCGATGGCTCGCAGCCAGAGCCGTTCGGAATAGCCGAGGTGGACCACAATGACCCCCAGTGAGTTGGCCGTCGGCGAGGGCCGCCAGCGCAGCTGGGTGGCGTCGAGGCCCTCGACCTTGAAGATGGCGCTGTCGCGCAGGTGCTGGAGCCAGGCCCGCGCCATGGCCATCTCGCCGAGCGGGCGCGACCTCGTCGGGCCGCGGCACGCTGAGCTGTGGAGGTGTCTCGGGCACCGGCGCGGTGTCCGAGTTAGAACGGAAGGCTTCCCGCCGTGGTCGTCGTGACCAGGGTGCCGCCGCAGACCGACGTGTACCAGTTGGCGATGGTCGTGCCGTCGGTGACGAGACTGCGTGTCCTTGCCGAGGGTGGCGAAGGACGCGATGAGAGCCTGCTCGCTCGACTGCGTTCTGAATGTCGTTGCGGAATGTCGTCTCGAACGAGAGAAGGTTCTTGAAGGCGGCCTGCACGTTGGGCGGCGCCGTCTTGAGTACGCCCAGTGCCTTGTTCACGTTGGCGAGGTCGGCGTTGTAGGCGTTGAGCATCGCCTGCTTCGCCGAAGCGAAGTTGCCCGACGGCGATGGCCTTCTCAAGGGAGGAGCCGATGGAGCTGGAGCCGGTCTCTTCGTTCTTGACGTCCGTGCACATCGCAGCCTTGGGATTCGATCCCTTGGTGGAATGGTGCTTCGGCTTGTGGGTCTTCGCCGAGGCCGCCGTCAGCGGCGCCAGGGCCAGCGTCAGTCCGAGCACCCCGCTGCAGATCCCCACCCATTTCGATCGCTGCTGCACGGCCGCCACCTCCTACTCTCGAAACCAGTGTTTCGACGCTACTGCACCCCCTCCGTTTGCACACGGAATTGAGCTGGTCCGTTTTTGCCGGCTCGGCCTGAACCGGCGCCCGGAGGGCGTTAGGGTGGAAAGCTGACGGGGCGTCAGAAAACTGGGGGCACGCGTTGGATGATCTGAACGGCAAGGTTGCCGTCGTCACCGGGGGAGCAGCGGGCATCGGCCGCGGCATCACCGAGTCGCTGCTGGAGGAGGGGGCACGGGTCGTCATCGCCGACGTCGAGGAGCCGGTGCTCGAGGCGGCGGTGAAGGAGCTGGCCGACACCGGCCGTGTCCGTGGGGTCGTCACCGACGTCTCGTCGGCCGCCTCGGTCGAGGCGCTGGCGGCGGACGTCTTCGCCACGGAGGGCGCCTGCCACCTCCTCTTCAACAACGCCGGGGTGACCTCGGGCGGCGGAGGGCGGCCCTGGGAGCAGGAGCCCAACGACTGGGCCTGGTGCTTCTCGGTCAACGTCTTCGGCGTGGCCAACGGCATGCTGTCGTTCGTGCCCCGCATGATCGCGTCGGGGGAGCCGGGCGTGGTGATCAACACGTCGAGCATGGACGGTGGCATCGCGCCGGTGCCCTACGCGTCGGTCTACGCCTCCAGCAAGGCGGCCATCTCGTGCCTCACCGAGGCGCTTGGCCCACCAGCTGATCGCCGCCGGCACCGAGCTGCGGGCCGCCGTGTTCTATCCCTCGGGTGGCCTGCTCGACACGGGGCTGTGGACCGCCCAGCGCAACCGCCCCGACGCCCTGCAGCGGGAACGCCCCCGGCCCCCGGCGCCCGGCACGACCTTCGAGGAGTTCAAGGAGCAGCTCGAGGCGGCGGGTCGCCCGGTGAACGTCATGGACCTGCGCGAGCTCGGCCGCTTCTGCGTGCAGGGCGTGAAGCGGGGCGACTTCATCATCGGGTACGGGCTCGACGAGGCGGCGTCCATGCTGCACCGCCGCGCCGACGCCATCGGCGCCGGGCAGCTTCCCCCGGCGGCGCTGACCTGATGACGGCGACCGCCCCGGGCGGCGCACGCTACACGGTCGTCTCGGCCGACGGCCATGCCGGCGGCGACATTCAGGACTACCGGCCCTATCTGGCCAGCCGCTGGCACGAGGAGTTCGACGCCTGGGCGGCCGAGTACGTCAACCCGTTCGCCGACCTGCTCGCGCCGATCGCCTACCGCAACTGGGACAGCGCGCGGCGCCTGGCCGAGACCGAGTCGGACGGCATCGCGGCGGAGGTGCTCTTCCCCAACACCGTTCCCCCCTTCTTCAGCGAGGGGAACCTGGTCGCGCTGCCCCCGACGCCCGAGGACTACGAGCGGCGCTGGGCCGGCGTCCAGGCCCACAACCGCTGGCTCGCCGACTTCTGCGCCGCCACGCCGGGCCGGCGGGCGGGCATCATCCAGGTCTTCGCCAACGACATGGCCGACGCGGTCGAGGAGGTGCGCTGGGCCGCGTCCACCTTCGACCCCTTCGGCGGCATTCTGCTGCCCTCCATCCCGCCGAACTCCCCCCTGCCTCCGCTGTGGGAGGACCACTACGAGCCGCTCTGGCAGGTCTGCGCCGATCTCGACGTGCCCATCAACATCCACGGCGGCACCGCGCTGCCCGACTACGGCGAGCACGAGGCGGCGCGGTCCATGATGCTCATTGAGATCCCCTGGTTCAGCCACCGTTCGGTCTGGCACCTGATCTTCTCCGGCGTGCTCGAGCGCCACCCGACGCTGCGCTTCGTGGTCACCGAGCAGGGCGTGGCCTGGCTGCCCCGGGGCCTCGAGACCCTGGACTGGTTCTACGGCCGCATGACCATGGCCAATGCGGCCGAGGCGAAGTTCTTCGGTGCCGGCGCGGCGAAAATGACGATGACGCCCGACCGAGTACTTCGCCCGCAACTTCTGGATCGGGGCCAGCTTCCTGCGCCCGAGCGAGGCGCCCCTGTGCCGCGACCTCGGGATCGACCACGTCATGTGGGGGGCGGACTACCCGCACTCCGAGGGCAGCTACCCGTACACGACCGAGGCGCTCCGGGTGGCGTTCGCCGACTACGCCGAGCCCGAGGTGCGGGCCATGGTGGAGTCGACGGCGGCGTCCTTCTACGGGTTCGACCTCGACCGGCTGCGGCCGATCGGCGACCGCGTCGGCCCGCAGGTGGCGGAGGTCGCCCGGCCGCTGGCGCCCGAGAACTGGCCGACCACGACGACCTGCAACGCGTTCGACCCCACGCAGATCCTGCGTGCCTGGTGAGCAGAGAGGGAGGGCACATGACGACGGTCCGCTACGGCGCCCGAGCCGCGCAAGTGAACCACGAGATCGAGGCCAAGAAGGCCGACATCTGGTCCGAGGCGGTCACCGCCATTTACGAGACGGACCCCGAGATCATCGCGGCCATACTCCCGCCGCCGCTCGAACCGGGCCCCGAGCCGCTGGTGCGCATCACCATCACCAGGGTCGAGATGCCGGGCCTGCCGATCTTCGGCGCCGGGTGGATCGGCGTGCAGGCGCGTCACGGGGACCGGCTGGGGGAGTACCCGATCCTGATGCCGATGACCACGGAGCAGTCGCTCATCGGCGGCCGGGAGATCAACGGTGAGCCCAAGAAGCTGGCCGAGGTCGAGGTCACCCGTGACGGCGCCCACGTGTCGGCCCACATCGCGCGCATGGGCTCGGTGATCTGCGAGATCACGGGCACGGTGACGGGGACCCGCGACAACTACGAGATGGAGAAGACCGACTTCTGGTTGAAGCTGTCGCCGTCCTGCGAGGAGGCCGGCGTGCTCGACCAGGACCCCCTGCTCGTCTACGGCGAGAAGACGGAGCGGACGAGGCTGCACGAGTCGATTGAGGGCGAGCTCATCCTCAAGGAGGCACCGCTCGATCCCATCGCGGACCTCGTGGTGCGCCGCATGGTGGACCTCAACTGGACGGAGCGGGCCTCCACCCAGGTGGGCCGCGTCATCGGGCCGGTGCCCCGGGCCGGGGTCGAGCCCTTCATCCACCAGCGCTACGACGACCTCTCGGTGCTCGGGGCGAAGCGATGAGCGAGGACCGCTACCTGATCATCTCCGCCGACGCCCACGCCGGCCTGCCCGCCGAGGGCTACCGGCCCTACCTCGACGCGGCCTACCACCCGCAGTTCGACGAGTACCTGGCCGAGCGCCACGCCAACCGCGACGAGCTGCTCAAGATGAATTACGACTACATCATGGGCTGGGAGACGGACAACGAGGAAGGGTTGCGCGGCGCCTGGGACATCGACCAGCGCGACAAGGAGCTCGACGCCGACGGCGTGACGGCGGAGGTCATGTTCGCCGACGCCGACGCCATCACCGGCATGGCCTCGCCGCCCTTCGGGGCCGGCCTCTCGGCGGGCGCCATCGCCGACCCCGAGCTGGCCTTCGCCGGCGCGCGGGCCCACAACCGCTTCCTGGCCGAGATGTGCAGCCGCAGCCCCGAGCGTCACGGTGGCATCGCGCTGGTGCCGATCACCCACAGCGTCGAGCGCTCGGTCGCCGAGATCGAATGGCTGGCCGAGCAGCCCGGCATCCGCGGGATCATGGTCCCGACCATGTGGCACGACCTGCTGCCCTACAACCACCCGGACTACGACCCGGTGTGGGCGGCCTGCCAGGAGGTCGGCTTCCCGGTGCACACCCACTCGGGTGAGGCGCCCCAGGAGGAGTACAACGACAACGTCGGGATCTACCTCGCCGAGGTGGTGTGGTGGGCGGCCCGGCCGATGTGGCACCTCCTCTTCTCCGGCGCCTTCGAGCGCTTCCCGCGCCTGAAGTACGTCGTCACCGAGGCGGCGGCCTACTGGGCGGCCGACATGATGTGGAAGTGGGACCAGTACATGGGCGGCGGCCACACCACCAAGAAGATGGCCGCCCTGTTGAAGGGGAAGATCTCCAAGCTGCCCTCGGACTATTTCGGGGAGAACATCTTCATCGGCGCCTCCACCATGTCGAAGGAGGAGATCCGCCGCCGCCACATCCTCGGCTGCGACGTCGTCATGTGGGGGACCGACTACCCGCACCCGGAGGGCACGTGGCCGCACACCCAGGAACGCCTGCGCGGCGACTTCGGCGGCATCCCGGTGGAGGACGCCCGCAAGCTGCTGGGCGAGACGGCCGCCCGCTGCTACGACTTCGACCTCGACGCCCTGCGCCCGATCGCCGACCGCATCGGGCCCACCCCGGAGGACCTCGGCCAGGACCCCGCGCTCGCGCACCGACCCCGAGGAGGTGCGCACGGCGCGCTGGTGGAAGGACGAGTACCAGGTCCAGCCGCCGGGCTGAGCGCCCGTCCCGACAGACGAACTCGGCCGGGTGGGCACGGCCCGGCTGAACCGGCTCCCGTGGCGAACGCGTGATCACGATCCTCTTTGCGCTGGGCGCGGCGTTCTGCAACGCGCTGAACATGATCACCCAGCACGTCGCGAGCATCAGCGACCCTGGGCACAGCAAGGGCTGGCGCTTCGTCCGCTACCTGGCCTCGAACCCGCTGTGGTTGTTCGGCTGGGTGGCGCTCGGCGGCTCGTTCCTCTTCCAGGCGCTCGCCCTGCACAACGGGCAGATGTCGGTGGTGCAGCCCCTGCTGGTCACCGAGCTGGTCTTCGCCCTCGTGCTGCGCCGGCTCTGGATCCACCAGCAGATACGCACCGTCACCTGGTGGGCCGCGGCCATCACGTGCGGGTCCCTGGCGCTCTTCGTGGCCGTGTCCGAGCCCACCGGGGGAACGCGGCGCCGACCAGCTCCGCCTGGATCGGCGCCACCATCGCGGCGGGCGGGGCCGCGACCATCCTGGCCCTGGTCGGGCGCACCGGCTCACCGGTGCGCCGGGCGGCGGCGCTGGGCGCGGCCACGGCGATCCTCTGGGCGCTGGTGGCCACGTTCATCAAGGCGATGACCGACACCCTCACCCAGTTCGGCCTCTTCGGGATGTTCACCCACTGGCCGGTCTACGCGCTGATCGTCGTCAGCATCCTGGCTGAACTGCTGAACCAGACCGCACTGCACGTCGGGCCGCTCAGCGTCTCGCAACCGTTCATCGTGATCGTCGACCCGATCGTGAGCATTGTGCTCAGCGTCTGGATCTTCGCCGAGGTGTTCACCGAGAACCCGTTCCGGCTGACCGTCGGCGTCCTCTCCTTCGCTGCCATGTGCGCCGCCGCCGCCGTGCTGGCCCGCACCACCCCGGCCACCATGGAGCACGGGCCGGCGCCGGCTACATCGCCTCCTCCGGAAAGAAGTTGACCCAGTTGGTCTGCATGGACGCGCCGTCGGCGACGATGGTGGCGCCGCAGACGTAGCGGGCGGCGGGGGAGCACAGGTAGAGGATCATGGCCGCCATTTCGTCCACGGTGCCCAGGCGGATGGTCGTGCCCTCGGCCACCAGCTCGTCGGTGAAGCCGGCCTCGGTGCGGCCGACCGTCGCCAGCTCGGACTCGATCATGCCCGGGGTGGAGAAGACGCCGGGCGCGAAGGCGTTGATGGTCACGCCGCGTCGCATCAGGTAGGGCGCCAGCGTCTTGACCATGTTGACGACGCCGGCGCGGGCCGCGCCCGAGTGGACGAACATCGGCGCGCCGCGCTCGAAGCGAGAACGTGTGCACCACGTTGACGATGGCCCCCGAGCCGGCCTCGGCCATCGGGCCCATGAAGCGGCTGGTCACGTTCCAGGTGCCGTTGAGGTTGAGGTCGACGACGGCGCGCCAGCCGTTGTCCGAGATGGTGCTGGGCAGGCCCGGGAACTGCCCGCCGGCGTTGTTGACCAGGAAGTCGACCCGCCCGAACCGCTCGTAGACGATGTCGCGCAGCGCGTCCACCTGTGCCGGTTCGCGGATGTTGGTCGGGACGGCCAGGCAGCTCCCGCCGGCGCGCCCGATGGAGGCGGCCACCTCGTCGAGCCGGGCGGCGGTCCGGCCGGCGACGACGGCGTGCCCGCCCAGCCGGGCGAACGCGTGGGCCACCTCGCGCCCGAGCCCGCTGCCGCCGCCGGTGACGACGGCCACGGAGTCCTCGAAGAGTCCGGCGGCGAAGACGGAGACCGCCGGGCCGGGCTGCCACGTCACAGCGCGGCCGTCACCCGGCGAAGTCCCAGCTCTCGCCCTTCTCGTAGTGGTGCAGGACGTTCTTGGCGATGAGGATGCGGTGCACCTCGTCGGGACCGTCGGCCAGGCGCAGCGTGCGCGCCCCGAGGTACATCTGGGCCAGCGGCAGGTCGCTCGTCACGCCGGCCGCCCCCCAGACCTGAATGGCCCGGTCGACGACCCGGCTGTAGGCCGCCGGCACGAAGACCTTGATGGCGCTGATCTCGGTGCGGGCCTGCGGGTCGCCCTTGTCCACCTTCTCGGCGGCGTGGATCGTCATCAGCCGGGCGGCCTGCAGGTCCATGTAGCTGTCGGCCACGAAGCCCTGCATGAACTGCTTGTCCTTGAGCAGCCCGCCGTGCACCTCGCGGGTCAGCAGGCGCTCGACCATCAGGTCGAAGGCGCGCCACATCTGGCCGACCGAGTTCATGCAGTGGAAGATGCGGCCCGCGCCGAGCCGGTCCTGGGCCGCCCGGTGCCCGTCGCCGACCTGGCCCAGCAGGTTCTCGTCCGGGACCCGGACCTGGTCGTAGCGGACCTCGCAGTGGTCCGACTTCGCGCTGCCCCAGATGCCGATGCCGCGCACGATGATGACGCCGGGGGTCGAGGTCGGCACGATGATCTGGACCATCCGCCCCGGGCCCTCGTCGTCCTTGGACTCCTTGGCCCGGCACATCACGATGAAGAAGTCGGCCGCCAGGCCGTTGGAGGTGAACCACTTGTGCCCGTTGATGACCCACTCGTCGCCCTCGCGGACGGCGGTGGTCTGGATGGAGCGCGGGTCCGAGCCGGCGTTCTCGGGCTCGGTCATGGAGAAGCCCGACTGCATGGTCCCCTCGACGAGGGGGAGGAGCCACTTCTGCTTCTGCTCCTCGGTGCCGTACTTGACCAGGATGGTCTGGTTGCCCGAGTTGGGTGCCACGACGCCGAAGAGCGACGCCGCGCCGACGGCGTAGGCGAGGATCTCGTTCATGTAGGCGTGCGCCATGAAGTCGATGCCCATGCCGCCGTACTCGGGCGGGAGGTGGGGCGCCCACAGCCCCTCGGCCTTCACCTTGTCCTGGATCTCGTGCCGCAGCGCCTTGGCCTCGGCCCGCTCGGCCTCGCTGGCCTCGCGCGCCGCGGGCATGCCACAGCACGGCCTCGTTGGGCAGGATCTTCTCGTTGACGATGCGCGCCGTGCGCAGGCGGATGTCGTTGATGTGGTCGCTCGAGCCCTGCGATGGGCGTCACGTTGATCGGCATGGGTCGACCCCCCTGGTCGTCGTCGGTTCCGGGCGCGAACCTTAGGCAGGTTCGGTGGGTCGCCTGGTCCGGGCCACCCAGCGCCCGGTCAGCGCCCGCTCGTAGCGGCCGTGCCCGACGAAGCTCACCGCCCAGCGGGCCAGCGCGCCGAACCGGTTCTTGAAGCCGGTGAGGAAGGTGATGTGCACGACGAGCCACACCAGCCAGCCGATGAAGCCGCCCACCTTGACCGGGCCGAGCTTGGCCACGGCGGTGAAGCGCGAGATCACGGCGAGCGTCCCGAGGTCGCGGTAGCGGAACGTCCTTGGTCGGCTTGCCGTCGAGGCGCCGCACGATGGAGTGGGCGGCATGGGCACCCGACTGCATGGCCACCTCGGCCACGCCCGGCAGGTCGCCGAGAGCCATCAGGTCGCCCACGACGAACACCTCGGGATGGGTGGGTACCGAGCAGTCGGGATTGACCTTGACCCGGCCGGCCTTGTCCAGTCTCCGCCCCCGGCGGCGCCGGCCAGGACGGGCCCCAGGCTCGCGGCCCGCATCCCGGCCGCCCAGACCTTGGTGGCGGCCGGTATCCGCTCCGTGCTGCCGTCCTGCTTGGTGATCTCGACGCCGTCGTCGTCCATGTCCGTCACCATGTCGCCCGAGGTGGATCTCGACGCCCATGCGGGCGAGGTCCCGCTGCGTCATCCGCGACAGGTAGCGTCCCCATGGACCCGACGAGCCGGTCCAGCGCCCTCCACCAGCACGACGCGGGTGTCGACCGGGTCGATCAGGCGGTAGTTGCGCCGGAGGGCCCGACGGGAGAGCTCGCGGAGCTGGCCCGAGCCATCTCCACGCCGGTCGGTCCGCCCCCGACCACGACGAACGTCATGAGACGACGGCGCTTCTCGGGGTCGGTCTCGGCCTCGGCCAGCTCGAAGGAGCCGAAGATGTCGCCCCGCAGGGCCAGGGCGTCGTCCAGCGACTTCATGCCGCACGAGAAGGCTTGGAACTCGTCGTGACCGAAGTACGAGCTCGACGCGCCGCCGGCGACGATGAGGCTGTCGTAGCCGATGGTGAGCGGTTTGCCGAACTCGTCGACGTGGACCTGGCGGGCCTCGACGTCGACGTGCTCCACCTCGCCCAGGATCGTGCGCAGGTCCGGATAGTTCCGCAGGACGTCGCGGATGGCGGGCGCGATCTGACCCTCCGAGAGGATCCCCGTGGCCACCTGGTACAGCAGGGGTTGGAAGAGATGGTGGTTGGTCCGGTCGATGAGGGTGATCCGCACCTTGGCCCGCTTGAGGGCGCGGGCGGCGAAGAGCCCGCCGAAGCCGCAGCCGATGATGACCACGTGGTGCAGCCGGGGGTCGATGCCGGTCGACGTCTTCGTTTCCGTCCCCGTTGGCGTCACAGGAGCCGGTCCACGACGATCTGGACGTAGTGGGCCAGTGGCATGCCCGCGACCTCCTCGGGCGTGAACCAGCCGACGGCGTCGGTCGTGCCGTTGACCTCGGGCCGGAGCGTGCCCGACCAGGACGCCACCCGTAGATGATGCGCACGGTGTGCAGGCTGGTGCCGTCGGGGATCGTCCGCACGTCCGAGAGCACGTCGAGCAGCGGGCCCACGGTGACGGTCAGCCCCGACTCCTCGTGCATCTCCCTCCGCAGCGTGTCCGGCGGGCTCTCACCGTGGTCGACGCCGCCCCCCGGCAGGAACCAGCGCCCCTGCAACGTGATGGCGGGCGAGGCCCGGGCCAGGAGGATCCTCCCGTCGCCGTCGCGGCAGACCCCGTAGACGGCGATGCGCTGGCGTTTCCTCACCCCGGGCACGCCCGGAATGCTGGTCCCGAATCGGCCCGCCCGCCAACTCCCGGGAAAGTACCCTGGCCTCGGCCTGCCCGGGCCAGATCGAAAGGGGTGCACCCGTGGACACCGCGGCCGAGCTCGAGGCCATACGCCGGTTGAAGTACGCCTACTTCCGGACGCTCGACCTGAAGCAGTTCGACGACCTCGGGGCGTTGTTGACCGAGGACGTCACCTCGTCCTACGAGGACGGCAAGACCGTGCTGGAGGGCCGGGACGCCATCGTCACCTGGCTCAGCGCGGTCCTGGGCGACACCGGCATGGTGACCGAGCATCATGGCCATCACCCCGAGATCACCTTCACCTCGGAGACCACGGCGGAGGGGACCTGGTACCTGCAGGACCGCGTCATCGTGCCGGCAGCCGATCTCGAGATCGCCGGGACCGCCTTCTACGCCGACCGCTACCGCCTGACGGACGAGGGCTGGCGCATCGCACACACGGGCTATACCCGGGTCTTCGAGGAGCACCGCACGCACACCACGTGGGAGGTGCGCTCGTTCAGGTCCCGCTTCGGACGCGCCCCTCTGAACCAGGTCCCGCCTCAGGGGCGAGTAATCGGGCTCAGCGTGAAGCCGGGGTCGAACAGCGTCGTCGGCTCGAGCACCTTTTCAATCGCCTCGACGAAGTCGGGCTCCAGCACGACGTCGAGCGCCTTGACGTTCTCGGCGATCTGCTCGGGCCGGCTGGCGCCGACGATGGCGCTGCTCACGTTCTCGTTGCGCAGCACCCACGCCAGGGCGACCGACGCCGGGCTGTAGCCCGCCTCGCGGCACAGCTCGGCGTAGGCCTGTACGGGCTCGAGCACCTCGTCGCGCAGCAGCCAACTCATCTCGCCGCCCTCGGGGCCCGTCGCCCGCGACCCTGCCGGCGGCCCGGACTGGCCGGGCAGGTACTTGCCGGTGAGGATGCCCTGGGCGAGGGGGGACCAGACGATCTGGCCCACGCCCTCCTTCTGCGACAGCGGGACCACCTCGGCCTCGATCACCCGCCAGATCAGCGAGTACTGCGGCTGGTTGGACACAATGCGGTCGAAGCCCATTTCGTCGGCCAGGCGCAGCGCGTCCTGAATCTGCTCGGCCGTCCATTCGGAGACGCCGATGTAGTGGACCTTGCCCTGGCGCACCAGGTCGTCGAAGGCCCGCAGAGTCTCCTCCAGGGGAGCCGCGTAGTCGTAGCGGTGCGCCTGCAGGAGGTCGACGTGATCGGTCTGCAGCCGCTCGAGCGACGAGTGGAGCGATTCGATGATGTGCTTGCGCGACAGCCCGCGGTCGTTGGGATTGGGGCCGGTCGGCCAGTAGACCTTGGTGAAGATCTCGACGGACTCGCGCCGCACGTGCTTGAGCGCCCGGCCCAGCACCGATTCCGCCGCGCCGATGGCGTAGACGTCGGCCGTGTCGAAGGTGGTGATGCCGGCATCGAGCGCCGCACGCACGCACGCCGCCGCCGCATCCTCCTCGATCTGGCTGCCATGGGTGATCCAGTTGCCGTACGAGAGGGCGGAGACGAGCATGCCCGAGCGTCCAAGGTGTCGGTAGTCCATGGCTGCGGAGCGTACCCGGGTCGCTCGTACGCTCGTCGGGTGGCCGGAGACGACGACCCTGCACGTGCAGCGGGGACTGGACCTCCCCCTGTCCGAGATCACCTGGCGGGCGACGACGTCGGGCGGGCCCGGGGGACAGCACGCCAACCGCACCCTCAGCCGGGTGGAGGTGCAGTTCGACGTCGCCGCCTCCCAGACGCTCGGCCCGCGCCAGCGGTCCCGCCTCCTCGAGCACCTGGGCCCGGTCGTGCGGGCCGAGCTCGTCGGAGTCGCGCTCCCAGGCGCGCAACCGCGAGCTCGCCCTGCAGCGCCTGGCCACGAAGCTGAGCGCCGGCCTCCGGGTCCAGCCCGCCCGCGCCCCGACCAAGCCGACCAAGGGCTCGCAGGTGCGCCGGGTCGACGCCAAGCGGCGCCGCTCCGCCATCAAGAAGCGCCGGCGGCCACCGGGGGAGGACGACTGAGGACGAACGAGCTGCCAATCTGGAGACCAGCCATACTCCCGACCGACCGGGGCCCGGCCAGCCAGACAAATAAGAGCCTGAGAGGCAGTTTGCCTACCCCAACACTGCGGATTGCCGACCGGCGGTCACCCTGGTCCAAAGCGGCGAAGGGCGCGAGACCATGACGCGGCCGGTGGGGGTCTTGATGCTGAGCTCCTGATTGGCGTCGCCGGCCAGGGACCATCCTTTTCGGTGCACCACCCCGTGGTGGTGGCGGCACAACAGCACCAGGTTGGGCAGGTCGGTACCACCTCCGGGTATTCCACGGGACGATGTGGTGCACGTTGGTGAAGGTCACGTTGGTACAGCCCGGGAACCGGCAGTGGCGGTCCCGGCGGATGATCTCTCGTCGCTGGGCACCTGACGGGAAGCGCCGGGCCCG
Organism: uncultured Acidimicrobiaceae bacterium; assembly: GCA_963731065.1. Classification (GTDB taxonomy): domain Bacteria; phylum Actinomycetota; class Acidimicrobiia; order Acidimicrobiales; family RAAP-2; genus Bog-473. Next base: position 367,800 of record CAVSUH010000009.1, read on the forward strand.
ACCTTCGTACATGGTGTGGCCCGCCTCATCGTCAACAGCCACGACCACGGTGGCGTCACAGGCGATCCGCTGCACCGTCTCGACGTCGATCAGACCGTGATGCTCGAGCTCTCCGGCCAAGCTCACTCGTCTCGACCCGACTCTTCCACCAGGGCCTCGAGAGGGACGTGGGCCACCACGAAGTACGGGTTGGGCGCCGTGGCCGGATCCGACGAGGCCACGCCGGCCCCGCCGGCTCGGCCGCCGGCGCCGGAGTCGCCGCGTCCACAATCCCCATGAACCCGTCAGAGCGGCGCTGGTCCAAGGGCGTCTCCTCATCAGAGGGCATGGCGGCGGCCCAAGAGTCAACACAAGCCTTGGTCCGGGCGTACTCCTCGTGGGCAACTGGAGCGACATGGTGCGGTGCCCGTCGTTGAAGCGCAGGTAGCGGCTGTCGTGCTCGGAACGTGAACGGGAAGCTGAAACAGATCTGGCCCGGGCAGCGGCGTCCCGGGCGACCTCGACCAGCTCGCGGACACTGCATTCTTTGGCCTGGCCGCTGAGCTCTCGGTCGGTCTCGGGGGTCGCCACGTCGACGACGGCCCGCACCTTGTCAAAGGAGATGTCGCCTGCACGCAAGGACTCCACCAGGTGAGGCAGCTCCGGGGCCTTCTCTGCGACGTAGGAGAGCGAACGTGCCGTCGGCACCGAGGCTCCGAAGCACTCTGCCACCCAGGCCTCAGGCGAGGTGGCACCATCTTCACGGAACATCTCGCGCTTGTTGGACTCAGCCAGACGGACGATGAACCTCGCCTGGGCCGCGGCGATCTGGCGCCAATCGTCCCTCATGCCTGCCGCCAACGCTTCGTTCGTCTCGGCCGCAGCGGTACTCACGAAGGCAGCGCCGCCGCCGGCGCCACCGGCAAGGTCAAGGTTGTTCTCGGCCATCGGAGACAGAACGGTCCCTCATCGGACCGATGGCACCGCGATTCGAAAAAGACGCCTTGGCTCGGTGTCTTGACGAAGGCGATTCCGTCAGGCCATGAAGTCGAAGCCCGCCAGCGCCGTGCCGAGCCCGGCGTCGAGGTTCCCCAGCAGCTCCTCGTCCTCCTCGGCCCGTGGACCGCGCAGCGCGGTGAGGGCGGCGTAGCCCTGGGCGACCAGCGTGGCGTCCTCGGCCGCGGAATCGGCCAGCCCGAGGTCGCCCGAGTGGGGGAAGGGCGATCCGACGGTCAGCACGATCTCGCCCTTCTCGTCCGGCTCGCCCTCCATGATCGAACGCGCCGCCTCGGCCGCCGCCGGCCCCTCGATCTCCTCCTCGTTGGGTGCCTCCCACCTGCCTCCGCCGCGCGCCGCCTTGATGAGGCCGGCGCCGCTCACCCGGGCCCAGCGCAGGCCCCGGATCTCCGCCAGGGGGAGGTGGGGCACGTTCAGGTTGAGGACGGTGCGCGCCGGCGCCGCCACGAGCAGCGGGATGAGCGCGACCGCCAGGTCGGCCGCCGACTCCCACGGGTCGGGCGTCGTCGCCCACGCGCAGCGAGACGGCGAGCGCGCTGATCCCGAGCTGGCTGGCGGTCAGCGCCGCGCCGACCGTCCCGGAGTGGAGCACGGAGCGGCCGACGTTGACGCCGTGGTTGATGCCGGAGAGCACGAGGTCGGGCTTGGGCCCGACCGCTCCGAGGGCGCCGGCGATGACCGAGAGGGCGGGGGAGGCGTCGAGCCCGTAGGCCTCCACCGACTCCGCACCCTCGACGTAGGCCCGCTGGTAGGGGATGGTCGTGGAATCGGTGACCGAGCCGACGGCGGCACCGGCGCCGCTGTAGTTGGAGCTGGGCGCCACCACGATGATCTCGTGAGCCGGGTCGCCGCCCGCCCGGTCGGTCCAGGCCGCCAGCGCCCGCGTGAGCGCCGCCAGTCCGGGGGCGCTCACTCCGTCGTCGTTGGTGACGAGAATCCTCACGGTTCGCTCACCCTACCGCCCGTCGTCGCGGATCCCGGGGCCGGTCCATCCTCCGTTCGGCTCCGTGTCACCGGGAGGTCACCCCCGGGCTGCCCCGGGACCCCTCACCCACGCCGCGGCCCTGGTCTGCTTCAATTCACTCGCAATGCCGCCCCCGTCGCCCAGGATCTCCATCGCCTCGCCCACCGGGCAGCAGTGGCGCATCGGGCACGGCCGCCAGGAGGTCATCGTCTGCGAGGTTGGCGCCACCCTGCGGGCCTACAACGTCGGCCCGACCACGGTCCTCGAGGGCTTCGGTGCCGACGAGTGGTCCCACTCGGGCCGGGGTCAGGTGCTCGCCCCCTGGCCCAATCGCCTGGCCGACGGCCGTTACGAGTACAACGGGGTGCGCGCCCAGGCCGCGCTGGACGAGCCGGAGCGCCACAACGCCATCCACGGCCTCGTGCGCTGGATGCCCTGGACGCTCCAGACGCGGCACCAGAACCAGCTCTCCCTCCGCCTGCAGCTCCATCCCTCGCCCGGCTACCCGTTCTCCCTCCTCCTGGAGCTGGAGTACCACGTGGGCCGCGAAGGCCTCACCGTCACCACGCGGGCGCAATCGCTGGAGGAGGGCCCGATCCCCTTCGGCATCGGCTTCCACCCGTACCTGGCCGCCGGAACAGGGACGGTCGACGGCGCGATCCTGCACGTGCCGGCGCGCCACACCCTCGACACGGACGAGCGGGGGCTCCCGAGGGAGCGTGCACGCCGGTCGAGGGCACGGAGCGGGACTTCACCACGGCGCGCTTCGTGGGACCGGTGGTCCTCGACACGGCGTACACGACGTTGGAGCGCGATGCGGACGGCCTGGCCCGGGCGTCGCTCGACGTGCCGGGTGGCGTCGGCGGGGCCGCGCTGTGGGTGGACTCCGCCTTTCCCTACCTCATGGTGTACACGGGCGACACGCTGGGCGAGGTGCAGCGGCGCCGGCACGCCGTCGCCATGGAGCCGATGACCTGCCCCCCCAACGCGTTCCGCACCGGCGACGACGTGATCGCGCTCCAGCCGGGGCAGGAGTGGACGGCCCGGTGGGGCATCGAGCCGCAATGACCGCACCATGGTGAGCGGCGGGTCCCTCCAGGGGCAGGTCGTCGCCGTCACGGGCTCCTCGAGCGGCATCGGCGCCGCCGCGGCGCGCGCCTTCGCGGCCGAGGGAGCCTCCGTCCTCGTCAACTCGGCGCGCTCGGTCGCCGACGGCGAGGCGGTCGCCGCGTCGCTGCCCGACGCGCACTACGTCCAGGGCGACATCACCGAGCCGGACGTCCCCGACCTTCTGGTGGCCGCCGCGCTGGAGCGGTGGGGCCGGCTCGACACGCTCGTGAACAATGCCGGGACCACCGCCGTGATTCCGCACCACGACCTCGCGGCGGCCTCCGTCGACGTGTGGCGGCGCATCTTCGAGGTCAACGTCTTCGGGACGTGGGCGATGACGGTGGCCGCCATGCCGGCCCTCCGCGACGGCCCACGGGTCGGTGGTCAACGTGGCCTCGGTGGCGGGCGTGCGGCCGACCGGCTCCTCCATTCCCTACGCCGCCAGCAAGGCGGCCCTCAATCACATGACGCTGTTGCTGGCCAAGGTGGTCGGGCCCGAAGTGCGGGTCAACGCCGTGGCGCCCGGCCTGGTCGACACGCCGTGGACGGCGGACTGGGACGTCGTGCGCGAGGTCGTCACCCAGGTGACCCCCCTCAAGCGGTCCGGCCAACCCGAAGACGTCGCAGAGGTGATTCTGTCGCTCGCCCGTGCCGCCTATGTCACCGGCCAGGTCGTGGTGGTCGACGGCGGGCTCTCGCTCGCCACCTGAGCCGCCTACCCGGGCGGCGTGACGACCCAGCGCAGGGCCGTGGCCAGCCCGCGCGCCAGGGGCGTGACCGCCGTGGTGTCGACGAGCAGGTCGAGCGGGCGGGCGATGGAGAGCCCGAGCTCCCGGCGGGCCCAGCCGGGCAGGACGCCGACGGCAGCCGCCACGACGAGGGAGTAGACGGCCCGATCGCTCGGCCGCCGCGCCACGCCGCGCAGCAGCCAGTCCCGGGCGGCTCTGGCCTGCGGTCCGGCGTAGAGGTCGGGCCGTATGCGCAGCAGGTAGCTCTCCACCTCGGCCGCGGAGCGCGGGGCCCAGGTCGCGCCGAGGGCCAGCGCCACCGGCGCCACCTGCTCGTAGTACTCGTCACACTCCTCCGGGGTCAGCGGCCGGCTGCCGTAGCGCTGCGACGAGGCGAGGAAGCTGGCGACCTCGGCGACATGGATGAAGGTGACGAGCTCGGGATCGTCGGCCGAGTACGGCCTCCCGTCGGGGGCGATCCCTTTGACGCGGCGGTGCACCCGCTGGACCTGGGCGATGGCTGCCTCCGCGTCGGCCACCGTGCCGAAGGTCGTCGTGCCGACGAAGGACGCGGTCCGGCGCAGCCGGCCCAGAGGGTCCTCCTGGTAGCTGGAGTGCTCCGCCACCCCGGCCATGGCGAGCGGGTGCAGGGTCTGGAGCAGCAGCGCGCTGACGCCTCCGATCAGCATGCTGGGCAGATCGGCGTGGACCCTGCGGGCCACGCAGCCGGGTGGGAGGTAGGCCTCGCCGGGGTCGAAGGCGATCGGAGCCGGGTCATCCCTGATGCCGATGGCGCGCCGCACGTTGCGCGCCATGTCGCCGCGAGCCGGCGCGGCGAGGCCGCCGACGAGGCGTAGTGGGACGGCGGCGACGGAGCCGCCCAGCGCTGCCGCGCGCTCCACCGGGTTCAACGACGCCACGACGAAAGCTTGGCACGTCTTACAGTGGCCTTCATGCGCTTCGTCGTCATAGGTGCGGGTGCCATCGGCGGGTCGGTCGGTGCCCGCCTATTCCAGAGCGGTTTTGACGTCACCCTCGTTGCACGAGGCGAGCACGGCCGCGCCCTGCAGTCAGGTCTCGTGCTCGAAGCGCCCGACGAGACCGTCACCCTGCCCATTCCCGTCGTCGCCGAGCCGGCACAGGTGTCGTGGGAGGGCGACGCGGACGGCGACCCGGTCGTGCTGCTCGCCGTCAAGGGCCAGAGCACCGACCACGCGCTCGAGCAGCTCGTCGTGGCGCCGCCCGCCTCGCCGGTGGTCTGCCTGCAGAACGGGGTGGAGAACGAGCGCCGCGTCCTGCGCCACTTCACGAACACCTACGGCATCTGCGTCATGTGCCCCGCCTCGCAGCTGCGGCCAGGTGTCGTGCAGCTGCACTCGGCGCCGGTGTCGGGGCTGCTCGATATCGGACGCTTCCCTTCCGGCATGGACGACCGCGGGCGGGCCATCGCCGACGCCATCGCGAGCACGCCCTTCCAGTCGGTGGCCCGGACCGACATCATGCGCTGGAAGTACCGCAAGCTCCTCATGAACCTGGCCAACGCGGTGGAAGCACTGGCCGGGCCCGAGGGCCGGTTCAGCGCCCTGGCGCGTGAGGCGCAGCGCGAGGGCAAGGAGGCGCTGGCCGCGGCGGGCATCGACGTTGCGAGCTCCGAGGAGGACCGCGAGCGGCGTGGTGACTTCATTCAGATCGCCGCCACCTCGTCGGGGGAGTGGCAGGGGGGTTCCAGCTGGCAGAGCCTGGCCCGCGGTGCGGGGTCGATCGAGGCCGATTTCCTCAACGGGGAGATCGCGCTCGAGGGCGCCCTGCACGGCGTGCCCACGCCGGTGAACGCGTTGCTGCAGCGCTTGGCCTCCCGGGCCGCCGCCGAAGGTGCGGCCCCCGGGTCGTGCAGCCTCGGGGAGCTGAGCGAGCTGGCGGGGCTGCCCCACGAGGACTGAGGGGCACCAAAGAGGCGGCACGCCTCCCGCGTTCAGTCGGCGTGCAGTGCGGCACGCACCTCGTCGCTCCGGTCGGGCCGCAGCGAGCCGGGCGTGTCCACCCGCACCCCGTGCACCGTCCCGTCGAGGGGAGCGGGCGGCGCGTAGCGCGATGAGACGGGGAAGCCGCCGTCCCACCCGAGCCGCAGCCCCGCCCCGCCGTGCTGGACCGCCAGCGGCAGCATGCCCTCGACTGCCGTCTCGTCCACCGCCAGCCCGTCGACCGACAGGATCATGCGACCCGCCGCGTCGCCCTCGCCGACCGCGTAGGAGACCGTGATGTCGTGCCGGCCGGACCCGAGGACCGACGGCATCGCCAGCTCGAGCGTGTCGGCCGCCCGGGCGAAGCTGAAGTGGGCCCGTCCACCGACCAGGTAGAGGGCGTAGCCCCCGAACCAGTCGCCGAGGGCGAAGACGACACCGTCGGCCCCCTCACGGTCGGTGTCGATCTCGGCCGTGATGTCGAATCCTCCCCACAGCATCGGGACGGATTCGTCGGCCACAGGACCACCCCCGGGCAGGAACGTGCGCGCGGTGCCGGCCGGCCAGGCGGAGGGGATGAACCCGCCGAAGCGGTCGACCAGACCGTCGGAGATGGGCAGGACGTTGTTGCGTTCTGCCTCGGCGTCCCACAGGTCGCGCAGCCGCTGCAGCCGTTCCGGCTCGTCGTCGGCGCGGTCGGTCGCCTCGGAGAAGTCCGCCGAGAGGTCGAACAGCTCCCAGCGGTCCTCGTCGAAGTTGCGGCTGCCCACGGCGAGCTCCTCCTCGTCGAGGATGCCGGAGCTGATGTGGTTCGTCGTCGCCTTCCAACCCTCGTGGTAGATGGAGCGCGAGCCCATCATCTCGAAGTACTGCGTGGGGTGCAGCTCGGGGGTGCCCGGGTCCTCCAGTGCGGACAGGAGGCTCACCCCGTCCACGGGCTGCTGGGCCACGCCGTCGACCTCCTGTGGGATGTCGAGGCCGGCGGCGCCCATGATCGTGGGCATGAGGTCGATCACATGGGCGAACTGGGTGCGCACGGTGCCGGGCCCGGCGATCCGCCCGGGCCAGTGCACAATGAGGGGCGTCCTGGTCCCACCCAACCAGGTGTAGCGCTTCCAGAGCTTGTGCGGCGTGTTGCCCGCCCAGGCCCACGCCCAGGAGTAGTGGTTGTAGGTCGTGAAGCCGCCCCAGTCGTCGTAGTGGGCCAGGTTCTCGTCCATGGACTCCCGGATGTGCGCGGTGAAGCGGTGCTCGTTGAAGCTGCCGGCCTGGCCCCCCTCCGCGCTGGCGCCGTTGTCGGAGAAGACCATGACCAGCGTGTTGTCCAGCGCCCCGAGGCTCTCGAGCGACGAGAGGACGCGGCCGATCTGGGCGTCGGTGTGGGTCAGGAAGCCGGCGAAGACCTCCTGCTGGCGCGCCAGCATGCGCCGCTCCTCGCCCGAGAGGTCGGCCCAGGCCTGCACCCACTGGGGTCGCTCGGTCAGCACGGTGCCCTCGGGCACCACACCCGCGGCGCGCTGGCGGTCGAACAGCTCGGTGCGCCAGACGTCCCATCCCTTGTCGAACACGCCCCGGTACGGGTCGACCCACTCGGGCGCGACGTGGTGCGGGGCATGCATGGCGCCGAGGGCGAAGTACAAGAAGAAGGGCTTTCCGGGCGCCCCCTGCTGCTGGTCCTGCACCATGCGGACCGCCTGATCGGCCAGGTCCTCGCTCAGGTGGTAGCCCTCCTCGGGCCGGCGAGGGGCCTCGATGTAGTGGTTGTCGCACACGAGGTTCGGGGCCCAGTTGTTGGTGTCCCCCTGCAGGAACCCGTAGTAGCGCTCGAAGCCGAGGCCGAGCGGCCAGGTGCCGAAGGGCCCGGCGGCCGAGCGCTGCCAACGGGGTGTCAGGTGCCACTTGCCCACGGCCATCGTCGAGTAGCCGGCGTCGCGCAGGAGGCGGGGGAGCGTGGCGGCGGTCTTGGGGAGGCGGGCGTCGTAGCCCGGGAAGGCAAGCGGGATGTCGGCCAGGAAGCCCATCCCGACCGCGTGGTGGTTGCGCCCGGTGAAGAACGACGCCCTGGTCGGGGAGCACAGGGAGGTCACGTGGAAGCGGTTGAACGGTGCTCCAGCGGCCGCCAAGTCGTCGAGATGCGGGGTTCCGATGTCCGAGCCGAAGGCGCCCAGGTGGCCGAAGCCGGTGTCGTCCAGCACGATGGCAATCACGTTGGGAGCGCCCTGCGGGGGCTTCGGCTCGTGGGGGAAGCGGGGCGTCGACTCGGCTGCGGTGAAGCCGATCTGCTGAGGCTCGTCCATGGGTCGAGAGGGTAGACCGTCGGCCCGTCGTGACGTCATACGCAGGGCTAACCTGGTTCTCCATGCAGGGCCATGTCCCCGTGCCGCCCCAGCCCCACTTTCCCGAGGGCCTGGGTCCGTTCCTCGGCTACGTCGCGACGCGAGAGCCGCGACCGCTCGACGATCGGCCTCCCGAGGAAGCGGCGTGGGCCGACGCCGACGGCACCGTGCTCGACCAGTTCGCCGACGTCGGCGACTGGGAGCCGATCCACCGGCCGCTGATACAGGTGATGGCCGTCATCGTGTCCATCTCGCTGGTCGTGGCCGGCGTGGGCACGGTCCTCGAGATCCTGTTGTCCGCTCGCTGAGCACGTCAGGGGCCGCCTTCCCGGCCTCGCCGCCGCCGGATGAGCCAGGTCACCACAGCGAGGACGGCGATGCCGCCGACGGCGGCGGCCGCGATGACCCATGGGCTTGTTCCACCTGGCTGCTCCGCCGGCGCCGTCGTCGATGGCATCGTTGTGGAAGGTCCTGATGTGCGTCGTCGTCGTTGTGCCAGCGGTTGCGGGACCCGACGAGGTGGCCCGAAAGGCCACGACGCGGTTCGACGAAGGTGCCAGCAGGAGACCAGCGCCCACGGAGGGTGTTGGGAAGTGGTTCGCCGGAGCACCGACGGTCGCTTGATCCTGGAGTGCGCCGGAAGCCGGGTTGAGGCCGTAGAGGACACCGTTGGAGCCGATGGTCCAGACGAGTCCACCCGCCACGATGGGCGGCCCGCCGCCGACCGACGAACTCCAGAGCAGATGGAGGCCAGCGGGGGAGCCCGTCGTCTGCACGGCGATGGGACCGCTCAGGCAGGGCAGGTAGACGGTCGAGCCCTCGACAGCGAGGCCTCCGTCGATGACGGTGCTGCAGGCATCATCGAGTTGCGCCTGTTGGCCGCCGATACCGCCCAGGCTCGACCCGTTCAGCAGGAAGACAGAGCGCGACTTGGAGGCGGCGACGACCTGACCGTCGGAGAGCAGCGCCACGCCGGTCGAAAAGTCGAGATCGCGGGCGTTGTCGGACGGCCACGACGACGGAGCGAAGTACTGCTTCAGCGTGAGGGACGGCGAGAGTTCGAGCACCGAGTCGCTGTCGTCGTAGGCCTGGCTCGACGACGTGACCGAGCCATTGCCCGCGGTGACCCAGATGTTGCCATCGGCATCGACCACGGGGGCGGCCCCGCCCATCCACACGGCGCCCTGTGTGTCGCCGGTAGCCGAGTCGACCTCGAACGCGGCGGGCACGCCGCCGGCCTCAGGGACCGACATGACCCAACCGTGGTAGGTCGAGCAGTCCCCGAAGTTCCCGCCGTATCCGAAGACGACATGCCCGGCATCGAGCGTGAGACCGGTGCGCTGGAGAAGTGCGGCTGTAGTGGAGCCCGCCGGATCCACATTCTGGTTCAACTCGGTCTTTCCGGTGGCCGTGCTCAGCCCGACCAGCTGGTGCGCTGGCCTGCCATTGACCAGTTCGTCTGCCACCACGAACAGTTCTGCGCGCGCCTGATCAATGACGGGCGTACCGGTGATGCCGACCGTGGGCGAGATGTCACCGCAGGGAAGGGACCCCGACGGCACGGGCGTACCCAGGTGAGTCGACCACAGCACGGCGCCGGTGGTTGTCGAGAGGGCGTACACCGTGTCGTTCTCGGTCGCCACGTAGACCCGTTCGTCCGAGACAAGCGGTTCACCGTAGAGCTGGCCGTCGAGATTGGTTGACGTCCAGGCCGGTGACGAGACGTCGACGGAGGTGACCGACGCCGCAACGCCGCTGCCCGCGGGGTCGCCGTGGTAAAGGGTCCAGGACGGGAGCGACGCTGGGGTGCGTTGTCGAGCCGTAGGCCGATCCGCCCCAAGCAAGAGTCAGAAAGAGGATGACGGCCGTCACAGCGCCGGGACCCGTTCGCCCGGAGCGGGCGCGCCGGCTGCGGCTTTTCGGAGTCAGGCCTCGGGCCTCAGGACGGCCTTCCCCTCCGACGCAGAGTGGCGTCGACGGCCACGGCGACGAGCAGGACGGCAGCGGTGGCGATGTCGGTTCCGGCGGTGCTGATGTTGAGCAGGGCCAGTCCGTTGGTGAGGGTGGCGATGACGAGACCGCCCAGGAGCGGGTGAATGGGCTTGCCGTATCCGCCGAACAGGCTGGCGCCCCCAATGACGGCCGCGGCGATCGCGTAGAGGACGTACGTGCCGCCGTCGAACCCGACGGAGAGTGAGCCCAGGCGTGAGGCGTAGACCACGACGGCCAGTCCGGACGTGAAGCTGCAGAGAGCGAAGGCGGTCGTCCGCACCCGGGCCACGTGGATGCCGGCGCGACGGGCCGCCTCGGGGCTGGCGCCGATGGCGTAGATGTAGCGCCCCAAGCCGGGTCCGGGTCAGCTGGAACGACTGGGCGATGAGAAGGACGACGAGCAATGGGATGACCCAGGGCACGCCCTGCACCGGGGTGAGCACACCTCGGTTCAGGTTGCAGATCCACACGAGCACGATGCCGGCGACGGCGACGGCGCCGATGGTCGCCAGCGTGATGCCCAGCGGCGGCGCGCTCAGGCCTTGCGATCGCCGCCGCCCGGTCGTGAGGATGGTCGCCAGGGCGTAGAGACCGATGCCGACGACAAGCACGATCCAGCCTGCGACCGGGGTCATGCTGCCACTGACCAGGTCGTCGATCACGCCGTTCGGGAGACTGATCACGCCGCCGACCGCGCCCTTGTCGACGTCGAAGACGTAGATCAGGACGCCCTGCCAGCCGAGCAATCCGGCCAGCGTCACCACGAAAGAGGGGATCTTCAGCCTGGTGATGATTGCGCCCTGGAAGGCGCCGATGACGGCGCAGGCGGCCAGGCCGACGATCAGGCCGGCCCACCAGGGCCAGTTGGCCGGTGAGCTGATCAGAGCCAAGGCGATGGCGGCGCCCACGGCGCCGACGAAGGCGACGGAGAGGTCGACCTCGCTGAGGATCAGGGCGTACAGCTCGCCCATGCCGAGGAGGATGATGAACGTCGCCTGCACGAACAGGTTGACGATGTTCGTCGCCGTCAAGAACGCGCTGGACTGCACATCGAAGAAGATGCAGATGACGATCAGGCCGGCGATGATCGGGAGTGCGCCGCTCTCACCGCCGCGGATGCGCTTCCACCAGGCGCGCAGGTAGTCGCCCAGGGAATCGGCCAGGACCTCGGGCGCCAGCGCGACGAGCGCCTCGGGCGCCAAGGCTGGTGCCCGAGCCATCCGGCGGGCGGCCTCCGGGCCCTTCGTCTGGTGCGACCGGTTCGTCGGTCGTGTCAGTCATGTTCCTCCACCCCTGGCGCGTTCGGCCGCGTCGACTGACCCGTCGTCTGGTACTCGACCACCATCTGCGTGTCGAAGTCGGATGCCGGTCCCTGCGCCACCAGCCGGCCCAGGTAGAGGACCGAGATCTGCTCGGCCACGGCGAAGACGTCGACCAGGTTGTGGGAGACCACCATGACCGCCGTGCCCTGGCTGGCCAGCCGTTTGATGAGCTCGAGCACCTGTTCGGTCTGGGCCACCCCGAGGGCGGCCGTGGGCTCGTCCATGATGACGAGCTTGGCGGCCGACAGGACCGCCTTGGCGACGGCGACGGACTGGCGCTGCCCGCCGGAGAGCGACGCCACCGGCTGGCGGATGGAGCGGCACGGTCGTGACGTGGAGGTCGGCCAGCACCTCGCGCGCCTCGATCTCCATGGCGGTCTCGTCGAGGAGCCGGTGCCGCAGCTTCTCGTGCCCGAGGAACAGGTTCTGGACGATGTCCAGGTTGTCGCACAGCGCGAGGTCCTGGTAGATCGTCGTGATCCCGAGCGCCTCGGCATCGTTCGGGCTGTGGATGTGGGCCGGCTTGCCCTCCCAGAGGATCTGGCCCTCCGTCGGCTGCCACAGCCCGGAGATGGTCTTGATCGTCACCGACTTGCCGGCGCCGTTGTCGCCGACCAGCGCCGTGATCTTGCCCGCCGGAACGGAGAGGTCGACCTTGTTGAGGGCCTGCACCGCCCCGAACGACCTTGCTCACTCCCCGGAGCTCCAGGAGCGGTGCATCCTCGGTCATGTAGTGGGCCCCCATCGCGACGACAGCTCGAGTCTCTGCATGCTTCCAGCGGCCGACCCCCGCCCCGTCACCGGGACCGGGGGTCGGCCTGGAAGTTACTTCGTTTCGATGGACATTACCCAGACCGGCGTGCCGGTCTGCCGTCTGTTACCCGGAGATGCCCGCCGCCTTGCAATCGGCCGCGTACGAGCCGGCGCAAAGCTGCGATGCCGGCACGAAGTTGTCCTTGATCACCGTGGCGTTCATGTTCTTCGTCGTCACCCACTCGGGCTGCAGGAGCACCGACGGGCACGCTGACGCTGGCCGTCGTGTCCTGGGTCTTGCCGTTCACCAGCGCGGCCGGCGGCTTGGCGCCGGCCCGCAGGTAGAGGGCCAGCGCCACCGCAGACTGCAGCCTCCAGGTAGATCGGCTTGTACACGGTGCCGCACTGGTAGCCGGCGAGCACGTTGTCGAGACCGGTCAACGTGGCGTCCTGTCCCGTGGTCGGGAAGGTCTTGGGCTTCACGTGCAGCGACTGCAGGTACGTGATGATCGGCGCGCCCGTCTCGTCATTCGGAATAAGTGCCGAGTTGACGTTGGGGTGCGCCGTGAAGACGGCCTGGAACTCGGTCTCCGCCGTCGGCGGGTCCCACGTGCCGGCGGTGTGGGCCACAGCGGTCCACTTCCCCGACTTGAAGAACGGGTTGATCACGGCGTCGTAGCCCTGGGCGAACAGGGTCGCGTTGTTGTCCGTCACCGCGCCGTGCATGACGACGACCTGTGGCTTCTTGATGTGCCAGGCCGCCACGCAGCTCACGAGGCCCTGGCCGATGAGCTGGCCGACCTTCACGTTGTTGAAGCTGACGTAGTAGGCGCGGCTGCCACCGAGGGTGAGCCGGTCGTAGTCGATCACCTTGACGCCGCGGGCCTTGGCGTAGCTCTCGATCTGCGCTCCCACCCCGGAGTCCAGCGGGTCGACCAGGAGCACCGTCGCTCCGTTCGAGATGTCCGTCTGCGCGTCCGTCAGCTGAGTGGCGTCGCTGCCCAGCGCGTTCTGCACCACGTACTGGGACGAGCTCAGTCCGGCTGTCTGGAGCGCCTTGGTGATGTCCGGCTGGTCGAACTCGACATAACGAGTCGAACTGACCGTGTCGGGCAGGATCGCCGCAACCTTGCCCTTTCCGGCCGCAGCCAGAGATTTGAACTCCTTCATGACGCTGAAGTTGTTGGTGAACGAACTGGTCGAAATACCGGAGGGTCCGCTTACGCGAACAGAGGCCGAAGCCCCTCCGCCCCCAACACTGACCAGCGTCGCCGACAACACGAGGGAGAGCCCCCCGAGGATGCCTGCCCTGCTGAAACGCACATTGTCTCCTTTTGTCCTGGATCGCCCCCTTTGAGCGAGCCCCCTGCTTCCTGCGTTCTACCCGTGTGTGACGGGTTGTATTGCAGTTTTGTTTCAAGTTCAAGAACCATACCGAGGTCTTGCGGCCAATGCTGGGCATTTCCTGTGAACGGTCGTTCGGGGGCGGTGGGCGGCTCGGTCAGTGCGCGGAGGTCGCTCCCAGCCATGCGGCGGCGCCGGACAGCCCCGCATCGTCGCCGAGCGTGGAGCGGACGATCGTGAGGTCGGCGGGGTGGTGACCCGGTCGCTGCAGCACCATCTCGCGGAGCGGTCCGAAGAATTCGTCCTGCCGGCCCAGACCACCGCCGATGACGACGGTGCTCGGATAGAAGGACATGACGAGATTCGACACACCGGCGGCGCAGGCCGCAATGGCCTGTTGCCAGATCGCGACCGCCCGCGTCTCTCCCTCCGCCGCGCACGCTTGGACCTCCCGGGCTCCGAGGGCCCCCAGTCCCGCTTCCAGCGCGAGCCGGGCGACGCCGCTTCCCGATCCCAGTTCCTCGAGCGTGGACGGCGCGCCGTCAACCCAGGCGCGCCAGTCGATGACGACGTGGCCGACCTCGGCCAGTGAACGGGGGCCGCGCAGCAGGCGCCCACCGTGGACCACCCCTGCGCCGATGCCGGTCGAAATGGTCAGAAAAGCGACCGCGTGACTCGCCGCGCCGGCACCGAACCACGCCTCGCCGACCGCCGCCAGGTCGGCGTCGTTGGCGATGCTGACCGGGAGACCGAGATGCTCGGTCAAGCCGTCGGTGGACAGCAGGTCGGGCCACTGCGCTGGAAGGTGGGGCGCCCACAAGAGGCGACCCGCGTCGTAGTCGACCGCCCCGGGGAGCCCCACGACGGCGTGCGAGGCCGCACCGTGGTCACGCTCCGCCGCCACGGAAGCGATGAGGTCGGTCAACGATGCGGGAACGTCGGCTTCTGCGGGGGTGGGGACCGATCGACGCAGCAGAACCCGGCCCTTGTCGTCTACCAGAGCGCGCGCGGATCTGCGTCCCGCCGACATCGGCTGCGAGGACGGGCCGCGTCACTCCGAAACCCTCATGCTCGGCAGTCTTCCCTGTCCTGCTTACGCCGGACCTTCTCCGGGCCCATATCCCGCTTTGCGGAGGAGACGGCGGAGATTCGTCAACTGATCGGCGTCGATGTCCTTGTGGCGTTGCGGGTCGAACGTCTGGGTGACCTCCCCGATACTCGCTACGACGTGACCCTTGTGTGTCTCCTGGACGGTGGCCACCGAGTCCAGGAGCGACAGGACCGAGTGCCACTCGATGTTGTGGCTCAGCGGGTGATTGAAGATCTGCGCCAATGTGTCCCGCTGATGGTTGTTCAGGCGTTCGGGCTCTCCCATCTGCGCTCCTCTCCTCCCTTCGCAGCGGGGCGAAGGACCCGCGGGGTCCATCCTGGCACTTGTCGCCACAGGCAGAGACCGCGGCTGGCCGGAATCTGGTGGTGCCGAGGGGAAGGGGGAAGACTGCACGTGTCGAGGAGGTGATGACGATGTTCCGCGATCGTGTGGACGCTGGTCGCCACCTGGCCCTGGTCGTCCGGGCCGCCGGTCTCGGAGGAGGCCGGACCGTCGTCCTCGGACTGCCCCGCGGGGGCGTCCCCGTCGCCGCCGAGGTGAGCGTGGCTCTGGGCGCGCCCCTCGACGTCATCGTCGTGCGAAAGCTCGGTGTCCCGTTCCAGCCCGAGCTGCGCGATGGGGGCCATCGGCGAGGACGGGGTACGAGTGGAGAACGAGGAGATCGTCGGGTCGAGCGGCGTCGGCGCGGTCGACCTCGAGGCGATTGAGCAGCGGGAGCGTGAGCGAGCTCAATCGGCGGGCTCAACGATATCGGGAGGGCCGCACCCGGCTCGACCTGCAGGGTCGCTGCGCCGTCATAGTGGACGACGGGATCGCCACCGGCTCGACTGCACGCGCCGCCTGCCGGGTCGCCCGCGCGCTCGGCGCGTCGCGGATAGTCCTTGCTGTCCCTGTCGCGCCGAAAGCGACCGTGGCAGCGCTCCAGGACGTCTGCGACGACGTGCTGTGCGTCGCGCGCCCAGATCCGTTCACCGCTGTGGGCGAGTTCTACGGCGACTTCTCGCCGACAACCGATGACGAGGTGACCGAACTACTCGGGCGCGCTCATTCGTAAGTGAAGGTCTGCGCATTGGACGCGCCGCCCGCCGTGGTGATCACCACCTGAGCCGACGGCGTGCTCGACGGCGGCACAGTGACCGTGCAGGTGTTCTGAGCGGGGCAACTGGTCGGCGCCACCTGGCCGTTGAAGGTCGCCACGATCTGACCGCTGGTGCTCAAGAAGTTGGCGCCGGAAACCGTCACGCTCTGGCCGGCTGAGCCGCTCGCGGGACTCAATGAGGAGATCACGGGCGGGCCGGCTGGAGCGACGGCCACGGTGGTCGACGTGGAGGTCGTCGGGGTGGAGGTCGTGGGGGTTGTTGAGGGCGCAGCACCGCTCCGAGGGTGTGTCGACGGTGAGCGGGACGGCCCAGTGGTCGTCCGGATCGAAGTGGCGGCTGTCGAGGACGACGGAGCCGGACTGCTGCTCAACGAGACAATCAACGCGATGGCGGCCGCCCCGACGAGGACAGCGACCACGGCGACGGTCCCGATCAACCAGCGGTCGGGGCGGGCCGGTGGTGGCGTTGCACCGGACGGAGCGGGTGGTCGCCTCCGCTCGGGCGGAACCGGCGGCCGCCTCTCCTCTCGGGCGGGAGCGGCGTCGAAACGCTTTGTCACAGCCCGGGCCGGGGTTGGCGGGGGAGCGGGCAGGGGAGGGGCGCCTGCCCGCTCACGGGCGCGGCGAACCGCGCTCTCCATGGCCCCGAGGGCACGCTGGCCCGGGGTTCCTGGGGCCGGTTCGGCCGTACGTTCGTCTGACATCCGATCCTCTGACGCGTACCTTTCCCCGAACGAAGTCTTCCATTCACGGTCTACAATTCAAGAGCCGTTGATCAGGAGACAGTGATGCGATCGGACCTTCTTTCCAGGCCGCGCCCATTGCGGCCGCAGCAGCAGTCCACAACCCACGAGCCGGTTGCCGGTGGTGGAGCGGCGGCGGCGGTGGCCCCGCTCCTGGCCCACTTCTTCGGTGGCCCGCCGCCGGTGCGGTTCGAGTTCTGGGACGGTACCTCTCTCGGGCCGGCGCACGGCGACACGCTGCAGGTGCGCTCACCCGACGCCGTGCAGCGGCTGCTCTGGTCGCCCGGCGAGCTGGGGCTGGCCCGTTCCTTCGTGATGGGTGACCTGGCCTTCGACGGCGACATCTTCGAAATGCTCGCGACGCTGCACGCCGCCAGCCCGGACCGCGTTCATGTCGGCTCTCGGGTGCCCTGGCAGGCGCTGCAGGCGGCGCGTCGTCTCCGGGTCATCGGCCGGCCACTCCCCCCGCCACCGGAGGAGGCGGCACCGCGGGGCCGGCTGCATTCGCGGAGTCGCGACGCGCAGGCGGTGCAACACCACTACGACGTGAGCAACGACTTCTACGCCATGGTGCTCGGGCCCGCGATGACCTATTCGTGCGCCCGGTTTGCACCGGGGGTCGAGACCTTGGAGGCCGCACAGGAATCGAAGCACGACCTCGTCTGCCACAAACTCGGGTTGGCCGGGGGGACGGGTCAGCGCATCCTCGACGTCGGTTGCGGCTGGGGCGGCTTCGCCATCCATGCGGCCCGCCACTACGGCGCCCGGGTCGTGGGCGTCACGCTCAGCCCGGCTCAGGCCCGGTGGGGCCGCGATCGGATCGCTGCAGCCGGATTGGAGAAGCAGGTCGAGATCCGACTGCAGGACTACCGGGATCTGCGGGACGGCCCGTTCGACGGCATCGCATCTGTCGGCATGTTCGAGCATGTGGGCTCCTCGAAGAGTGCGGAGTACTTCGCCACCATGCGCAGGCTTCTCGGGCCAGAGGGCCGGCTGCTCAACCACGCCATCTCGAGCGTGGGTGGCTCGCGCATCGGGCCACGGTCCTTCATCGGCCGCTACGTGTTCCCCGATGGCGAGCTCATCGACGTCGGCCAGGTCGTCTTGTCCATGGAGGAGGCGGGCTTCGAGGTACGCGACGTCGAATCTCTTCGCGAGCACTACGCCAAGACCCTGAGGGCCTGGGTCGCGAACCTCCAGCAGCACTGGGATGCGGCCGTGGCTGAAGTCGGGGTGCGACGGGCCCGCGTCTGGCTGCTGTACATGGCGGCCTCGGCCAACGGGTTCGAAGACGGCGGGATCTCCATCCACCAGGTCCTGGGCGTGGTCCCGGGTCCGGAGGGCCGGAGCGGCATGCCCCCTACGCGGAGCGCGTGGATCTGAGGTCGCCCCGGGAGCGCTTTGGCACCCGCCGGCGTTTCGCGCGACTGTGAACCTCGTGTCAGCGAGCCGCCAGATCGTCGTGTGCGACGGCGACGAGACCGGCCAGGAATTGCTCGACGAGGCCCTGCGGGTGCTCGACCCCGGAGTCCTCGGGTTCGATGTCGACCTGGTGCGGTTCGACCTGTCCCTCGGCAATCGTCGCGCCACCGCCAACGAGGTCGTCCGCGAGGCCGCCGCCGCCATGCGGCAAACGGGTCTCGGGCTCAAGGCCGCCACCATCACGCCCGAGACGACCGGTGACGTCGGCAGTCCGAATCGAATCCTGCGCGAAGGCGTGAACGGCTCGGTCATCGTGCGGACGGGCCGGCGGATCCCCGGGGTGGCCCCGCCGGCGTCCGTGGTCCATCCGATCGTGGTGGTTCGGATGGCCGTGGGCGACGCGTACGGTGCGGAGGAGCACCGGACGGGCGATGCGGGCAGCGTGACCGAGCAGGCGTGGCGGACCGAACGGATAGACCGTTCGATCTGCCGCTCCGTTGCGGAGTTCTCGTTCGTGACGGCTGCGCAGGTGGACGCCTGCGTGTACGGAGGTCCGAAGTGGACCGTCTCCACGGTCTACGAGGGAATGCTGAAGGAGGAGATGGATGCCGCTGCGGCGCGCTATCCCGCCGTGACCTATCGCCCGACGCTGATCGACGCCGCCTATGCGGGATTGATCACCGAGTCGAACGCCAACCCCCTCGTGGTCCCGGCCTTGAATCGAGACGGGGACTGCCTGTCCGATCTCGTTTTGGCCCTTTTCGGCTCCATCGCCGGCGCCGAGTCCGTCCTTCTGGCACTCGACGACGAGCTGCGCCCGGTCGTGGCCATGGCCGAGGCGCCCCACGGGACGGCGCCCTCCCTCATGGGCAAGAACGTCGCCAATCCGATGGCCATGCTGCTGGCCTGCGCCGCCGTGCTCGATCACGCGGCACACGGCGATGCCGCGGTGGCCGAGGCCGCCGTACGTATTCGCCTGGCCACGCTCGGCGCGGCGGCGGATGGGGTCCGGACCTTCGATCTGGGTGGGGAGGCCTCTACTTCGGAGGTCGTCGACGAGGTCCTGGTCCGCCTGCGCGCCGGCGCACGAGACTGATCGTCAGATTCGGTCGTCAGGGGTTTGCCAATCCCCGTGAACGGGAATCATGGGGGTGACAAGCGCCCAACCTGGCCAGGGGGCCGGCGCACAGGGCGTCCGGTCGAGGGGGGTCCTCGGGACTCGCACCCGAGGGAACTTCAGCCGGGTTCGGTGTCGGCGTCTCGACCTAGAGAGTTGGCCGCGCGCGCTCGAGGCCGGCAGGTGGGGCGGGTCTCGATGAGTCGTCTCGATGAGTCGGGTCTCGATGAACGGTCGCCTCAATGCGGTATGTGCGCGCATGAATCGGTTCGAACGGGGGGCGAACTCGACCCCCCGGGAAACGAATTGTGCGGCATTTCGCGCTTCTGCGCTCCTTGATCGTTGCGTTGACCCGTTTCTGCATGCGGATCGGCGCATCAGACTGCTGTCCTCCACAGCCTTTCCCCCGCTTGTGTGGATTTCTCTGACGATGACAGAGATCGACAGAAACGGGCCCCTCTATTGGGTTCAGTCCAAACCGAGAGGTGCGAAGAGGTCACCGTCCTTGTCGAGCCGGCGCAGGACGTCATCGGTCTCGAAACGAAGAAGCGTCGGATCGTTCTTTGCGGCGCAGCGCCGCACTTCGGTCGCGGTGACAGGCGTGGACACGGTTGGCGTGGACATCGCCCGCACCGAGTAGACGGCGACCGTCGTCTTCGCCGGGTGGTTCTGACTCCAGTCGATGAGGACGCGGCCCGGACGTAAAGACCGACGCATGTTGGAGACCACCAGGTTCCCGTGATCGGCTTCCAACTTCCGGGCGATCTCATGGCTCCGGTCTCTCGTGCTGTCCCAGGTCGCCCTCGGCCCGACCGCGGTGTACAGCTGTAGGCCTTTTGATCCGCTGGTCTTGGCGAACGTTTCTGTTCCCTGCTCTGCCAACTCGTCCATGACGTAGCCGGCCACCTGACAACACTCGACGATGGAGGTTCCCTCGCCGGGATCGAGGTCGAACACCATGAAGTCGGGCCGCGCCGGGAGTTTGCGGTGTCGCCCGACATGCCAGAGAGGCACGTGGAGCTCAATCGTCCCGAGGTTTGCGGCCCAGGCCAAGGTCGGCACGTCATTCACCATGGCGTAGGGGATGACGTCCTGGCCGTCGTTGGCGGGGACATCCACCGTGTGCACCCAGTCTGGTGCGTGGGACGGGATGTGCTTCTCGAAGAAGAACTTGCTCTCGACCCCGTCGGGGAACCGCTTCATCGTCAGCGGCCTCTCCCGAATGTGCGGGAGGATCTCCGGAGCGACGCGCACGTAGTAATCGATGAGTTGACCCTTGGTGAAACCGCTGTGGGGGAAGAGCACTTTCTCGAGGTTGGAGACGGAGAGTTCGCGGCCATCGATGACGGTCCGTGTGGACGCGGCCATCACTCGACCACGACCTCACCCGGCGGCTTGTCGGGGCGCAGGCCGCGCCAGGTGGGTTGGCGCAGCCTGCCCGCCGCCGTCCACTCGCTGAACTCGACCTCTCCCACCAGTTCCGGCCGCACGATAGTGCGCCTTTCCCGCATCAGCGGACGGAAGCGGGGAGACGAACGGGTTGTCCGGCGTCGTCAGGGCCTTGAGGTCGTGGAGCAGGTCGCTGCGCATGGCGGCGCTGAAGCCCGTCCCGACTTTGCCCACGTAGCGCAGCCCCCCGCCGTCGGGGATCCCGAGGAGCAGTGCGCCGAGACTGTCCTGGCGCTCACCGTGGCCGTCCGTCCAAGCGCCGACCACCACCTCCTGGGTCCGGAAGTTCTTGACCTTGGTCCAGTCAGGGTGGCGGCGACCCGGCCGATAGGGCGAGGCGCGTCGTTTGGCGACGACGCCTTCCAGGCCGTTCTGGAGCGTCGCATTCAGGATGTCCTGACCCGAGACGTCACGGAACGAGTCCGTCGTCGTGAAGGTCTCCCCCGAGAGGTGCAGTGACTCCAGCCGCTCTCGTCGCTCGTCGTACTCTGCACCTACCAGCGAATGCCCGTCGATGTACAGAAGATCGAACGCCACGAAGGTGACCGGGTCCGAGAGCGACCTTCGTCTCGCTTCCCGCTGGTTCGACACGTGCATGCGCCGCTGCAGCCTGGAGAAGCTCGGCCGGCCGTCCTCGCCCAGGGCGACGATCTCGCCGTCGATGATGCACGTGGTCATCCCTAGGAAATCTCCGATGTCGGCCAGCTCGGGAAACGACACGGTCACATCGAGATCGTTCCGGCTCTGCGCCCGCACGCGCCCGCCTTCGACGAAGAGGATCGTCCGGACGCCGTCCCATTTGATTTCGAAGGCCCAGTTCTCGTCGTCGGCCGGCAGCTTTCCGGCGACGGCCAGCATCGGCTGAATGGAGCTCGGAAGGGGATCCGCCCGGGTGGACGCGCCGTGGAGGTGGATCATCCAGTCGCTTCCTTTGGTCTGGAAGAGCACGAAGCTCCCCGTGCTCTTCTTCCCGTGGAGCACGAACTTCACTTCGGAGTCCGACCACTTCTCCACGTCGTAGGAGCCGGTGTCCCAGATCGTCACCCGGCCGCCCCCGTACTCGCCATGGGGGATCTCGCCCTCGAAGGTCCCATACTCCAGGGGATGGTCCTCCGTGTGCACGGCGAGGTGGTTCTTCTCGGGCGTCTCGGGGAGACCCTTGGGGAGGGCCCACGAGACGAAGACGCCGTCGCGTTCGAGCCGGAGATCCCAGTGGAGACTCCGGGCATGGTGCTCCTGGATCACGAAGCGCTGGCCCGACGACTTCGTGGGCGCACGGCGACCCATCGGTTCCGGTGTCTTCTTGGCATCGCGCTTGGTGCGGTAGGTATCGAGCTTCCCCGCATCGCTCCGACCCGTGGCCCTTGGCGTCACCGGCTACCACCGTACCCATTACCCCGTGTCCGCCCGTGCAACACGGGGTATGAATACCCAATGGGACTCAGAGGGGGAGGGGTGGAGGAGGCAATGCGGCTGACGTCGCAGAAACGCCCGCGGAGCGCCCACTGCGCACAGGGTCGAGATGAACGTCGCTGAGCGAACTGGTCCGCAGGTTGGACCGGGCGCAACAGGGTGTCCGGCCCCTAGCCTTCCTCGTCGGCGTCTGGAAGAAGTTCGGTGATGACCGGGGCGGATCGTTGGCCGCCCTGATGACCTTCTACGGGTTCCTCTCCCTGTTCCCGCTTCTGTTGCTGCTGGTCACGATCCTCGGCTTCTTCGGTGCTTCCGAGCACTCCTTCGTCGGACGCGTCGAGAACTCTGCCTTCTCCCAGTTTCCAGTGGTCGGGACGAAACTCAGCACCAACATTCACGGTCTGCACGACCGCAGCGTCCTGGGTCTTGTGGTGGGCATCCTCGTCGTGCTCTGGGGTTCTCAAGGCGCGATCCAGACCGCGCAGTACGCGCAGGCCGAGGTCTGGAACATCCCGGGCGTGAGCCGCCCGAGCTTCGGGGCCCGGCTCGGGAGGACGGCCTCCATGATCGTCCTCCTCGGAGTCTTCCTCTTGGTCAGCACCGCGATGGCGGGCCTGGTGACGATCGGGCACCACGGCGGCCTAGCGGTCTTCGGAGCGGTAGTCGCATCGCTGGTGGTGAACGTCGGCCTGTTCGTCGTCTCCTTCCGGTTGCTCACGCCGAAGCAGATCCCCTGGGGCGAATTGCTGCCGGGTGCATTCGTCGGTGCGGCCGGGTGGACGATTCTGCAGTACCTCGGCGGAGTCCTCGTGGAGCATTCGTTGCGCAACACGAGCAAGGAGTACGGCACGTTTGCGCTCGTCCTCGGGCTCCTCGCCTTCCTGTACCTGGCCGCCCAGGTCACCCTCTACGCCTCCGAGCTCAACGTCGTCCGAGCGCGGCACCTCTGGCCGAGGGGCCTGGTGCAGCCTCCGCTGACGGCGGCGGACAGGAAGGTGCTGTCCTCCATCGCGCTCGAGGGAAAACGGCGGCCCGAGCAGTACGTGACGGCCGGATTTCAAGCTGACGCTGGCGCGGCGGCGGAGCGGCACGAGACGACGTGACGCGGTCGGTGGCACGGCGGATCCGATCCGGAATCGACAGGCGTGATCCCATAGGGTGTGGCGGACGACCCGGCGCAGCCCGGGCGGGGGACCGGGGGCCATGGGCATACACGTCGAGCAACTGGTCGAGACCGCAATGGCGCGGGCGGGCTCGGACGACTTCGGTGAAGAGACGTGGGAGGAGGGCCTCGAGGTTCTGGTGGGCTCACTGACGGCAGAATCGGCGCTCAACGAATTGGGCGAGAGCGTGATGATCGACCAGATCGTGGGCCTTCTGGTGAACCGGCTCGAAGTGGAGCAGTGGCACGGGCGCCACCCCGAGATCGCCGAGCAGGAGATCGTGGCTCCACTGTTCGGGCTCGGACTTCCCCGCACCGGCTCGACCGCCCTGAGCTTCCTGCTGGCCAGCGACACCGCCAGGCGGTCGTTGCGCACCTGGGAGGCCGGCGCGCCGTGCCCCCCGCCGGAGACTGCGACCGAGTACACCGACCCGCGGATCGCCCAGACGCAGGCGGGTATCGACATGACGAACGAGATGTTCCCGGGCTTCTTCGGCATGTTGCCGACCTCCGCGACCGGCCCGCAGGAATGCCTACTCCTCATGGCGCTCGACTTCAGATCGCAGCTCTTCGAGGGCATGGCCCGCATCCCGACCTACAGCTCGTGGCTCCTTGCATGCGACATGGAGCCCGCCTATCGCTATCACCGACGCGTGCTGCAGCTGCTGCAGTGGCGCTGCCCGCCGGAGCGATGGTGGCTCAAGACGCCGGCGCATATGCACTCGATCGCCGCACTGGACCGGATCTATCCCGACGCACGGTTCGTGATGACGCACCGTGACGTCGGGAAAGTTCTGCCCTCGGTGTGCGCCCTATTCGAAGCACTGTCGAACGTCTTGACCGAGCACCCTGATCCGGTGGCCATCGGTACCCACAACGCGGCGCTTTGGTGCTACTCGCTGCAGCGCCTGATGGAATTTCGGGATAACGGGAACGAGGATCGTTTCTTCGATGTGTCGTTCCAGGCGGTGCAGCACGATCCGATGGCCGCGGTGGAACAGCTCTACGCGGAACTCGGCGACGAGCTCAGTGCAGATGCCAGGCGACGCATGCAGGATTTCTGGGCCGAGAGCTCGAAGGACCGCTCCGGACCGCACACCTACAGGAGCGAGACATTCGGGCTCGATCCGAGGGCCATACGAGAGCAGTTCGCGTTCTACTACGACAGGTTCGATGTGCCCAGGGAGGAGTAGGGCCGGAGATCGTGGCTCTGCCCCGTCCCGGTGAAGGCGGGAAGACCATCGCCGTGATGCCTGCGTCAGCGGAAGGCCTCCCAGGCGGCGAATCCCGCGAGACCGACCAAAATGACGGCAGTCGCGATGCGCAGGGTCCGGATGTTGATGAACCGCAAGAGACTTTGACCGCCCACGACCGCCAGGGCGGCGACAGCCCACAGAGCCAGGACTGCTCCCACCGCTACCGAGAGCGGCGCGTGGTAGTGCGCCGCGAGATTGGCCGTCAGGATCTGCGTCAGGTCGCCCCACTCGGCCAGGAAAATGACGACGAACGCGGTGGTCACGACCCGCCGCTTTGTGGCCACCTCGCGCTCGACGATCTCTTCCTCATGGTCCTGGGTCGCTTCTCGGAGAGCCAGAGCTGCTCCCACCAGGAACATGGCAGCCACGACGGCATCGACGGCCCGGTGCGGCAGGATGCGGAACAGGGCCACGCCGATGGTCACGGCGATCGCCACGTGGACCATGAAGGCGCCCGCAGCCCCCAGCCAGACCGAGAAGGGCTTGCCTCGAGTCGACAGGACCAGAGAGGCGAACATGGTCTTGTCCGGTAGCTCCCCGAGGAAGATGATCGGGAAGACGGCGATGACGACGGCGAAGTTCACTGTGACCTTTCCCGCCGGGTAAAAGGGGTTTCCTTCGTCCCGACCACGGCGACATGGCAGAAACGAAGGTCTCGCCCACCTGCGGTCAGGTCCGGCAACCGGGCTCCTCACGGAGCCAGCATGTCGATCACCGATTGGGGGCTACTCCCCTTCAGCGGGGAATCTTACCCGATGTCCGGTTGTCCATCCACGGGGAGATCGTCCACGACGCGGGCGGTGGTCGGCCCTCCCCGGGCTTCGGGCGCTCTTGCCTCAACCCGCTGTCGACCCGAACCGGAGCGGTTTGAGGACCCCGTTCTGCAAGGGCGTGGGAGCCACGAGTACGGCACGCTTCGATGGTTTGGTCAGGCGTCCATCGAATAGAACAGGCTGATAACCGATTCGTAGTACTCGGATCCGATCGTGTCTTTTGCATAGAAGACGAACACGAGGGGCAAGTTGTCCGGATCGCGCCCGCGCAAGAGGTCCGACGCACCGTCGGCGATCTGCCGGCGATCGGTGAAGAGGTCGCGGTTTCGCAAGAATGACTCGATCCGATCGAGTTCGCCGGGCGATCCGACGTTGAAGGTCATCGACCGGAGGCCCAGAGATTGTTGCCCATGGCGCACCTGATGCAGGCCCCGCGTTTCACGCAAGACAAGCGTGAGGGATCCCGGAGATGGGTCACCAAGGACGGCGATGGCATCCTCGCGAGCGACCACTCCAAAAGGACCGAGCTCCCCGTAGAACCCGATTGATCGATCGAGGTCGGCTACCGCGACCAGAGTGGACCGAAGGGCCCACGGCTGTGCGACGTGGTCGGTGGTCATGGTGCTTCCTCCCTCGTCCGAGAGTCCCCTCTCACCAGAGAAAATCCCCCGTCGTCAGGGTATCCGCCGCGGGTGGCTCTGTTCCGAACGTCTGGAGGCCCCGCGGGTGACGGACTTGGAAGTCCAGGTTCCAACGCAGTTCGGAGAATGTGTCCGCGGTGGTGCCCCAGTGTCTTGCATCGCAAGCTAGCCATCCGCTAGCATGTCTCGCATGGTAGAGAGCGGGGGTCGCCGAACCCAGCTGTTGCGCGGGGTCCTCGACCTGTGCCTTCTGGCGGTCATGGGCGAGGGACCCGCGTACGGCTACGAAATGACGAAGCGTCTGGGAGCACGGGGACTCTCAATTGTCGGCGAAGGTTCGATTTACCCATTGCTCGGGCGCCTCGAGCGGGACGGGTTGGTCGATACCCATCGGGCGGCCAGTAACGGAGGTCCGCCCCGCAAGTATTACCGATTGTCTCGCCAAGGACAGCGAGCCCTGGCATCGGGGATCAGCGAGTGGCAGACGACGCGCGATGCGGTTGACGCGGTGTTGGGCCTGGCGAGTGTGGAGGTGAGTTCGTGAGCCAATTCGTCAAAGCGTGCCGACGAGAGTGGAGCAGGCTGGGTGTTCCCGAGGCCGCGGCCAATGAGATGGCGGCGGACCTCGAAGCTGACCTGGCTGAAGCCCACGCGGACGGTGCTTCGCCCGAGGTGGTGCTCGGGAACGGATACTTCGACGCGAAGTCTTTTGCGGCCTCATGGGCTCTGGCGAGGGGAGTGGTGAATGTCCGTCCCCGACTGGCCTCCACGGTTCAACTGTCAACCAGGACTTTGACGCTGGTTGCGAGCGCGCTGGTCTGCGCAGCGGTCGCGGCAGTGGGGCTGCTGCTCCTTGCGGGCCGCGCCGTCGGGTCGATGTCCGCATCGGCGATTGCAGTGCGACGTCCGTTCCCTCGGCAGGTTCCCACGATCTTCGTGAGCCCGCACCGATTCTTCTCAGGACCGGGGGTCGGGGTCGACCTTGTGGGCTGGATGCTTCTGATCGCCGGCGTTCTCGGGTTCGCACTCACGTTGTGGTTCTGGAGGCCGTGGTCGACTGCCAGGCCGCCGGAGCCAGACCGAAACATGGGACTGCCGACGTTCCTGTAATCAGGCCCGGTCACAATCAGGGACATCCCGGATCTGAATCAGGGTCATGCAGGATTGTCGGGCGGTGCCGCCGATGTGACGATAACCAGACGATGAGAAAGAGGAGCCGCCAATGGCCGCCGTGCTGTCACCCAGGGTTACCGGATGTGGGTCATGACGCCGACTCGAGCCGTCCGAAATGTGTGGGTGGGGCTAGCACCCGCCACGAGCGGGGGCTGGCCGGCTGGCATTGTCTCGTCGCATTGTGCATACTCGGTATATATGGCGCATACCGGGTATAGGGAAGCCGCATGACCACCGTCACCTTGGACGAGTCCCCGGTCGCGGGTGCCACCGATGGGGCCGGCACGTGGGCGGTCGAGACGCACGGCCTGACCAAGCGGTTCGGGGACAACGTCGCGGTCGACGGCGTGGAACTCCTGGTCCCTCGAGGCTGCGCCTTCGGGTATCTCGGGCCCAACGGGGCCGGGAAGACGACCTTGATCCGGGTCCTCCTCGGTCTGACCCACGCCGACGCCGGCACGATGTCGCTCCTCGGCCATGCCGTCCCTCGGCATCGCGACAAGGCGCTGGCCCGGGTGGGGGCCATCGTCGACGAGCCCCGCTTCCACGGACACCTGACCGGCAGGCAGAACCTGCAGATCCTGGCCGCGGCGCGTGAGCCGGCGGCCAAGACTCGCATCGCTCCGGCGCTCGAGCGTGTCGGCATCCTGCACCGGGCTGACGACAAGGTGTCGAAGTACTCCATGGGCATGCGCCAGCGTCTGGGTGTCGCGGCCTGCCTGCTTGGTGACCCCCAGCTCCTCATCCTCGACGAGCCCATGAACGGCCTCGACCCCGGCGGCATGCTCGACATGCGCGACATGATCAAGTCGCTCGTCGCCGAGGGACGCACCGTCGTGTTGTCCTCGCACCTCCTCGACGAGGTCGAGCGCACGTGCGATGCGGTCGCCATCGTGGATCGGGGCAAGGTCATCCGCCAAGGCCCCATCGCTCAGCTGCTGGCCGGCTCGTCGTTCGAGCTCCAAGTCGAGTGCTCGGAACCCGAGAGGGCCCGCGGCCTGCTCGACGCGACGAAGCTTGGCGCCGTCCACATCGCGGTCGAACCGGAGGGTCTGGGCGTCACGCTGCCCGAGGGGACCGCACGCGACGTCGTGGCCGAGGTGAACCGGGTCCTCGTGGAAGGTGGCATTTCGGTGTACCGGTTGCAGCACATTCAGGCGTCGCTCGAGTCGTGGTTCCTCGAGGTCACCAGCCGGCTGGGGGAGGATCAATGACGACGATCGCCGACGTAGGCGCACCCGCACCGGGTCCGGCCCCCGCCATGATTCCGGCGGGTGGGCGGGGCGATCACCGCGGCTCGTGGATCCCGACGTGGGGCATGATCACGACGCGGTGCATGGAGCTGCGCCGGCGGCGAGGTCTGATGATCGCGTTGATCGCCGTCAACATCGGCATCCCCGTCGTCTTCCTCTCCGTGCGCCTCATCTCGCACGCGGTCGATCCCAAGTCCTTCGGGCCGGCCGGGGGCTACAGCATCTTCACGACGCTCGTGGCCGGCTTCATGTACGTCTTCGGGTTCGTCGTGGCGGCCGTCGTCGGGAGCACGGCGGGATCGATCGACCTCACCGAGGGGATGTTCCGCCACCTGGTGATCACCGGCCGGTCCCGGCTGGCGCTGTACTTCGCCCGGATCCCCGCCGGGCTGGCCATCGTCATCGCCATCGTGGCGGTCGGCTACACCATCGTCTGCGCAGTGTGCGTGTTCGCCGCGCCGACGCAACTCAGTTACGACGGCGTCAACGTTCCCGCCGGGCTCTCGAAGCCGGCGTTGGACACGTGGGCGGCGGACCACGCCGACCAGGTCATCTGCAACTTCAACTTCGGAGGCCCGGGTCAGAACGAACAACCGCCGCCGAACGTGACCTGCGGCGGCCAATCGATCGGGCCGCCACCGGGGACTGTCATTCAGACCAAGGGCGGCGGGACATTCACCGTGCCCGCGGCCGAATCACCAGCCCAGATCCGGGCGTTCGCGATCACCGTGGCCAACCAGGATTACGCCGACTACAGCTCCAACTTCCTGTCGCCCTCGACCACGCTGATGGTCGACGTCGGGTTGTGGATCGCGCTCGAGGCGACCATCGGCTTCATCGTCGGCCTCGGGCTGGCCTCGTTGATGGGGCAACGGACCGTTCCCATCATTCTGCTCATCATTCTCGAGCTGATCATGACGCCGCTCTTCAGCCGCCACATCATCACGTACATGCTCAATGTCCAGCGGGGCATCGTGGGTGTGGCCATGGCGCATATCGAGCCGGGGGGCTTGCCCACGCCCTTCAGCGGCGGTGGGTCAGGTGGCGGGAACTTCAACCCGTTGATCCCCGAGTCGACCTTGGTGTCGTCGTTGGTGATCGTGGGTTGGCTGATCTTCTGGACCGCTATCGGAGCGTGGCGAATGAAGACGCGGGATGCCTAGCGCTGCGTCGCTATCGCAATCTGCATGGACCGCACCTTCGACGTAGCCGGGCCCTGCAGAGAAGGCAGGGGACCCGGAATCTACGCTGTCACCCCTTCTGCGGGTGCAGTCCCACCGCCAGGACGACGGGCGAGCCGACGAGGACCAAGACGGCCAACCAGGTTTGTCATCTGGGGTTCAGCCGTCGACAGTTCAGAGTGAACATGCCGATTGTCTCATCTGCCTCCAGCCCCTCGAAGACGAGATCTGGCACCTTCGTGTCGACCGCACGGCTGAGGACGTCGGCGCACCGTGGAACTACGGAACCTGTCAAGCGATTTGAGACACCTTCTTACGACGCCTTCTGAAGACCTCCTCTTCGGTGACGGGCTCGTTGATCCAGGCGATGGTCGGGAGCTTCGGTGGCTCGGGTTGGCGGTGGCGGAACCGGACCGGGTTCGCCGCGTAGGCGGCATCGAGGGTCTCGGCCCGCTGGGAGCGAACCTCCTCCGCGGTGCCGTAGTGCACCGAGGCCGGCGTGTGGTAGCCGATGCCCGAGTGGCGGTGCTCGTGGTTGTAGTAGGCGAAGAACGCCTCGCAGAAGGCCCGGGCGTCTTGGATGCAGCCGAAGCGCTCGGGGAAGGCCGGGCAGTACTTGAGGGTCTTGAACTGCGCCTCGCTGTACGGGTTGTCGTTGCTCACGTGCGGGTCGGCTGTGGCAGCGCTTGATGCCCAAGAAGCTGAGCAGCTCGGCCACCGGGTTCGACGTCATGGAGCTGCCGCGATCGGCGTGGATGGTGAGCTGGTCCGGCGGCGACCTGGTGGCGCGCTACGGCGTCGGCGATGAGCTCTTTGGCCAGCTCGCCTGACTCAGTGGGCGCCACACACCACGCCACGACGTAGCGGCTGAAGATGTCGAGCACGACGTAGAGGTCGTAGTACTCGCCGCGTTTCGGTCCCTTGAGCTTGGTGATGTCCCATGACCACACGACCAGCGGCCGATCGGCGACGAGCTCGGGTTTGACCTTGGCCGGGTGCGTCGCCTGGCGGCGGCGCTCGCGCACCTCGCCCTGGGACCGCAGGATCCGGTAGTAGCTCGACTCGGAGGCCAGATAGACGCCCTCGTCGAGGAGGGTGAAGTAGACCTGGGCGGGCGAGCAGTCGGCGAAGCGCGCCGAGCGCAGCACCTCGAGCACGGCGTCGACCTCTTCGTCGCTCAGCTTGTTCGGCGGGGCGGGCCGGGGCTTGTGCTCGGTGACGCGGCCCGGGTCTGGCTCGGCGGTAATGGCTGGCCCGGGAGCGTCCGACCGCGGCACAGGCGGTCTTGGTGCCGAGGAGCGGCTCGACCACGCTGAAGCACTCGTCGATCACCGCGTCGGCCCTTCCTCGGACTGCTGCTCGGTCTCCGGAGTGCTCTGCGCCAGCAGCTGCGCCAAGAGCTCCGATGCTTTTCCCTGGGCCTCGAGGGCGACGCGGTGCCGGGCCAGCTGGTCTTCGAGCTTGGCGTTGCGCCGACGCAGCACTTCGAGCTCGCGCTCGGCCGCCGAGCGCTTCTTGCGGTGCTTGGGAGCCAGTCCCGTCAGGGCACCGACGTCGCGGGCCCGCTGCCACTCGACGATGTGGCTCGAGTACAGGCCCTCTCGGCGCAACAGTGCGCCCTTACCCCCGTCCTCGGTGATTCGTTCGTACTCCTCCAAGATGGCCAGCTTGTAGTCGGCGCTGAACTGGCGCCGCTTGGGTCTGGCCGCCGGATTGTCCTCGGGCACGGTCCCATTCTGGGCGCGTGTCGTCACAGGTGCTGATGTCATGGTCATTTGGTCTACGTGTTCCTGACTCGCCCTGGTGGGATGGTGGGCTACTGCAGGTGTCTCACGTCAGCCTGACAGACAGGGCTACGCCCAACGCTCGCCGTGACTGGACTGATGGGACTTATGAAGTTGCTTGACGGACGGCCACTTTTGAGTAGAATACTCAGTATGCTACTTCGAAAAGAACGCTCATGAGCGTCCGCCACGCCCTGTTGGCCCTTCTGAGCGAGGGTCCGAAGTACGGGCTGCAACTCCGGCAGGAATTCGAGTACCGGACCGGTGAGGTCTGGCCGCTGAACGTCGGGCAGGTGTACACGACCCTGCAGCGTCTGGAGCGTGACGGCCTGGTCGAATCAGACGACTCCGACGAGGACGGTCCCCAGAAGGGCTTCCACATCACCCAGGAGGGTGCGGACGAACTGGCGCAGTGGCTGCGCACCCCGCCCGACTTCTCCTCGCCGCCCCGCGACGAGCTCGTGATCAAGGTCCTGGTCGCCTTGGGCCTGCCCGGCGTCGACGTGCACGAGGTGGTCCAGGTCCACCGGCGCTACCTGGTCGAGCTGATGCAGCAGTGGACGCGCCTCAAGGAGGACGAGTCGCGCCTGGACCTCAACTTCGCGCTCGTGGTCGACGCGGAGCTGTTCCGACTGGACTCACTGATCCGATGGCTCGACACGGCCGATGGCCGTCTGAAGAAAGCGGCTGCGGGTGTCGATGTGCCGGAACCCCAGTCGTTCCCCCTCCCCAAGGCCCGGCGCAGAGTGGGAGCCCCCGAATGAGCTACCTCGAACTACGCGATATCTCCAAGGTCTACGGAGAGGGGCCTACGGAGGTCCGTGCGTTGCAGCGCATCGACCTCTCCGTCGAGGCCGGGTCTCTGGTGGCAGTCATGGGCTCCAGCGGGTCGGGCAAGAGCACGCTGCTGACCATCGCCGGCAGCCTGGAGGATCCCACCAGCGGTGAGGTGTACATCGGCGGACGCTCCCTGTCCTCGCTGTCGCGCAACGGGAAGGCGCAGCTGCGCCGACGGTCCATCGGGTACGTCTTCCAGGACTACAACCTGTTGGCCGGGCTGAGCGCGCTCGAGAACGTCTCCCTGCCACTCGAGCTGGACGGCGTGGCGGCCCGCAAGGCCCAAGCGACGGCGCTCGAGTCGCTCGAAAACTTCGGGCTGCAGGATCGGGCGTCGCACTACCCGGACCAGCTGTCCGGTGGCGAGCGCCAGCGGGTGGCCATCGCCCGGGCCGTGGTCGGCGGGCGCCAGCTCCTCCTGGCCGACGAGCCCTCGGGAGCGCTTGACTCGACGAACGCAGAGAGCGTGATGCGTCTGATTCTCGCGGCCTGCCACCGCGGGCTTGCCGCCGTGGTGGTGACCCACGATGCGCAACTTGCCTCGTGGGCCGACCGCGTGATCTTCCTGCGCGACGGCCGCATTGTCGACCAGACGCTGCCGGTCGAGAGCCCCGAAACGTTCCTCGCCGACGTCCGGAACCAGTGAGCGTCGACCTCCTGGAGCGGCCGGCCACCGGATCGGTCCCGGCACCGAGCAGCGGCGGCGTCCCGGCCCGCCAGGCCATGGTCCGGTGGGCCTGGCGCCTGTTCCGGCGCGAGTGGCGCCAACAGCTGCTCATCCTGCTCCTCATCGTCGTGGCGGTGGCGGCGGTCGTCGTCGGTGCGGCGGTCGCGGTCAACACGCCGCCACCCGCCAACGCCGGCTTCGGCACGGCCCACGATCTGGCGACGTTCAACCTGTCCGCGCAAACGAGCAAGGCACCGTCGGTCACGCTCTCGCACGTGCAGGCGCAGATCGCGACGCTCGAGCAGCGCTTCGGATGGGTCCAGGTCATTGAGAACGAGACGTTCGACGTACCCGGCTCCGACCAGACGTATCAGCTCCGGTCCCAGGACCCTCACGGGCCCTACGGCGGTCCGATGCTGCAGCTGCTCTCGGGGAGCTACCCGACCGGGTCCGATCAGATCGCCGTCACCCCGGGGCTGGCGTCCGAGCTCAACGTCGCGGTGGGCGACCCGTGGCCCCAGGGCGGCAAGACCGTCGTCGGCATTGTGCAGAACCCCCAGAGCCTCCTGGACGAGTTCGCACTGGTCCCGCCCGGGCAGTTGGCTCACCCGAGCCAGGTCAGCGTCCTCTTCGACGCGTCGCCATCCGCGGGCAAGAATCTGCCCAGCGACGTCAGCACGCCGGGAGCGACCAACACCAACGGCATCAACCCGTCGACGATCGTGCTGGCGCTGGCGACCGTCGGGATGCTCCTGATCGCCCTGGTGTCGATCGGTGGCTTCACCGTGCTCGCCCAGCGGCGCATGCGCTCCCTCGGGATGCTCGAGTCGATGGGGGCGACGGACCGCAACGTCCGGCTCGTCCTGGAGGTCAACGGCGTCATTGTGGGCGTGGTGGGCGCAGTCTTGGGCTTCGTGCTCGGTCTGGTCCTCTGGTTGGTCTACCGACCGCACAACGAGCAGAGCGCACACCACGTCATCGGCACGTTCGCGCTGCCCTGGAACGTGATCGTGCCGGCCATGGTGCTCGCGGTCATCGCGACCTTCTTCGCTGCCAGCTACCCGGCGCGGGCCATCACTCGCGTGCCGGTCGTCAGCGCGCTGGCCGGGCGTCCCGCCCCGCCACGCCAGATCCACCGCTCGCTGGTGCCCGGCGTGATCGCGCTGGTCATCGGGTTCCTCCTGTTCTCTGTCTCGGGCGCGTCGGGGAACGGCGGCGGCGTGATCTGGCTCGTCCCGGGGCTCATCGCATTGATCGTGGGGATCATCCTCGTCTCGCCGTTCTTCCTCGCCCTGTTGGCCCGGATCGGAGGCAAAGCGCCCATCGCCATCCGCCTACCCCTGCGCGACATGGCGCGATACCGAGCCCGCTCGGGCTCGGCCCTCTCCGCCATCAGTCTCGGCATCATGATCGCGGTCATCATCTGCGCCGTCGCCGTCGCCCGCTACGCCAACGTCTTCGACTATGTCGGACAGAACATGACGGCGAACACGCTCAACGTGTACACCCCTCCGCCGGCCGGGAGCCAGCTCGTTTCGCCCGGGCCGAACGGGCCGCAGACCGGGCCGCAGACCGAGACGGCACCGACACCCCCGAGCCTCTCGGCGCAGGTGGCGACCGCGCACGCCATCGCCTCGGCTGTGGGCGCGACGGAGATGGTCGAGCTCGACAACCCGGCCGTGGGGCTGCAGAACCCCAGTGCAAACGGCCGGCAGTGGAACGGTCCGATCTACGTGGCCACCCCCGCCCTCCTGCGGGCGTACGGCATCAACCCCTCCTCGATCCCGTCCAACGTCGACATCCTCAGTTCGCGGCCAGGACTGGCGGGCTCGGGCGTGCAGCTGACCTTCGGCGGCGGCGGCAAGGGAGGCGACGGCTTCCAGGGCCTGGGCGCCGGCGGCAACAACTACAACCAGTGCACGCCGAACCAGTGCCTCGCCCACCCTGTGGTCCAGGAGGAGAGCCGGCTGCCCATCGGCACGTCGTCACCCAACACGGTGATCACCGAGAGCGTTCTGCAGCGGCTGCACCTCACCAGCCAGAACAGCCTCGGGGGCTGGATGGTCGTGGCCCACAGCTCCATCACAGCGGCCCAGCTGAGGACCGCCAACTCGCTGGCCGCCTCCGGCGATCTCAGCATCGAATCCAAGAACGACGCTCCCACATCGGCCGAGATCGTCAACTGGGCCACCGTCTTCGGCATCGCCCTCGCGCTCGGGGTCCTCGCCATGAGCGTGGGGCTCATCCGGAGCGAGACAGCCAGCGAGCTGCGCACGCTGACCGCTACCGGCGCGAGCTCGCGCACCCGGCGCAGTCTGACCGCCGTCACCGCGGGAGGCCTGGCCTTCCTGGGTGCGGTGCTCGGTACCGTTGCGGCGTACATCGGCCTCTTCGGGTGGTTCCGCTCGAACGCGCTGGAGGGCGGCGTGTCGGACATCATCAATCACGTCCCCTGGAGCAATCTGTTCCTCATCGTGATCGCCATGCCGATCGCCGCCACTCTCATCGGATGGGTGCTGGCGGGACGGGAGCCATCGGGCATCGGGACCCGGCCGTTGGAATAGCCACACCCACCTCCGAGCGGCGCCGGCCCGCCGGGATCCCCGACGACGGGCGGGTGTGCCCGAGAAGGTCGAGTGGCTCAGACGCCGGGGGTTGGCTGCCCGGTCATGCTGTCGAAAAGCGCCAGGTTGAGCTTGGTGATCATTCGAGCGAGATGGTGCACCTCTCCGGCGGGCCACCCGCGCAGCATCGAGTCGATCGCGTGCTGCCGCCCGCGCTCGACGGTGCGCATTGCCTTGCGACCCCGTGACGTCAGCCCGATCAGCCAGGACCGCCCGTCGTTGGGGTCGACGTGCCGGGTCACGAGGCCGCTGGACTCGAGGACGCCCACCTGCCGGGTGACGGTGGAGGAGTCGAGGTGCAGCTCCTGGGCGAGGTTGTTGATGCAGCTCGGTCCGAGCCCGTCCAACGTGCGCAACGCCAGGTAGCCGGCCCGATCGACCTCCTGATAGAGGGAGCTCTTGCGACCGAAGGTCTCCAGGTGCCGGACGAGCTTCAGGAGCTCGATTTCGACGACGTCCAAGTCACCGGCCGTATCGACTCCTTCATCAACCGGCTGGACAGTTCGAGAGACGCTCATATTCACTCCCCACGTTCGGAGGTCGGCGGGTTGGGGAACGTCACGAGTGCCCGAGCGATGGAGGCGACAGTGGATGGGGGGCGGGGTCATGGTGCCGGCGTCCGCCCAAGAGCTCCGTGTCCGCGGTGTCAACGCCCTTGATCCCTCTGACCAGTGGGGATTGGACGAGCGAGAAGGCACCCGCGAACAGCACCAGGAGGGAGATGGCCTCGAGCGGTCCAAAGGCACCGCTGGTCCGCAGATTGTCTCCGAGCAGCGTGACCCCGACGATGATGCTGACCAGCGGGTCGACGAGAACGATGGTCGACTGGGACGCAACGATGGGGCCGGCGTGGTAGGCGTTCTGGGCCAAGAACACCGATGCCAGCCCAAAGACCGCCAGTCCGTAGGTCTGCGGGTGTTTGAAGATGGAGACCCAGTCTTGGGCGAAGTAGTCGCCGACGGCCTTGATGAGGGCCGCAGTAAAGGCGAAACCGATGCCGCTGGCCGTGCCGAAGAGCGCCGCTCGCCACCAGCGGGGTCCTCGCAGCGCCAGGGCGACGGCAATCGCCATCGCGCCGCCGCACGCAGCGGCGGCGATGGCCCACTCCCACGCTGCGGGGGGTGCGCTCCCCGCACGAGGATCGGCGAAGACGAGGAAACCCGCGAGCCCGGCACCAGCGGCGAGTGCCCCGAGGTATTCACGTGAACCCACCTTGAAGCGAAACCAAACGGCCAAGACGAACACCAGGAACAGCAGTTCGAGGGTGAGGACAGGCTGGACCTCGGAGAGCTGCCCGAAGTGCAGCGCGACAGCTTGGAGCAGGAACGACAAGATCATCAGGAAGAACCCGAACAGCCAGACGCCACGCCGTAGTGCATGCGTCATGAGGCCGAGCGTCAGTGTGGAATCGGCGGGTGCATCCTCTACGCCGATGCGCTGGAACACGCTGGTGAGCGCATTGGCTATCGCGGCGCCCAGGGCGCAGATGAACACCATGGTTCTCTCGTGCCCCTAGGCCGATCGGGTGTGGGGAGCGCGGTTAATTCTCTGTATCCTACACGTAAGTCCCGCCATGAGGACTGATCCGGGCGCTCCGAGATCGATCCGGGATTGCTCCAAGAACCGAGCGAATTCCCGTCCGTCTGTGTTCATCGGCCTGCTTCCCTCGGGAAGGCTCAGGCGGATGGCCCGGCGAAGTAGTACTGCGCCAGCCCGAGCACTTGCTCCTTTTCCAGGTGATCGATGTCGACCCGCACGTCGGCCACCACCTTGGCCGCCACGTCCTTGCGGTGCTTTTCGACGTACGCAACCCAGTGATGTGTCGCGTTCGCTTTCCCGCTGCCGTGTCCCAAGAGGAGAATTGCCCCCGCGGGTGACAAGGCATCGGTCAGCTCCTGCCAATAGGCCGAGCTGTCGTCTTCGTACGTTCCCGAGGGATTTCCGGCGTGGTGGTGGACTTGGTGAAAGCGTCCGCGTGGATCCGAGGCAGCGAGACGCTCAGGCCGTTGGCCGGGAGCAGCGTCAGTCAGGTAGATGATGGTCTCGTGAAAGTCGATGACAGCGACGACGTTCTTGCCACGAACCTGCTCCAGGTCGTCGGCCATCTCAGTCTTCTTTCCCCTTGGCTTCGAGGTCCGCGACCACAGCGTCATAGCCGGCGCTCGTCAGCATTCGTCGCAAGTCGACGAGTTGTTGGGTGTCCATATCCTTCTCCTTCGGACGCCTGAGCACCTCCCTCTCTTCGCCGATGCGGAACACGAACATGTCGTCGTGCCGCTGCTCGACAGATCCGACGGTCTCCAACAACGAGATCACGTCGTGCCATTCGACGTTGTGGCTCGTCGGGTGCTGAAAGATCTGCAGCAGGGTGTCTCGATGATGGCCGGCGATGTGCTTGGGCTCTGGCGTTGACGACACTGGGATCCTCTCGTCGTTGTGGACGACCTCAATGTAGCGAGAGTCGCCGTTTGCCCGCACAAGTGTGCTCCTGAGTGGCCCCAGGGCTGCCCTGAGAGATCTGCTGTTCTCCCTCGGGGCGGTGGATTCTTCGTCATCGCCTCGACGCCGGGTCTTGGGCGATCACTGCCGGCCGCAACGCCGCGTGATCTGTGACCCGAATGGCGTGGCCGACCAGATCGCGTACGGGGACTTGGACTAGCGCCGGTCCGATTCGCCGCGAGGGCGGGTGGAGATGGCCTTGGCGTTGGTCAGCAACCGGGTCATGACGATCTCGTTCGAAGGTTGCAGCCCGGCGAAATTGATCTCAGCCGGGGGACAGGGCGTCTGAATCGCATAGCCCTGTCCCGCGTCGCAGCCGAGCGCCGCCAGGACCTCGACGAATTCGGGACGCTCGATTCCCTCGGCAACGACGCGCAGTCCGAGCGCGTGGCCGAGGTTGATGATTGATCGAACAATGTCCTCGTCCCGGCCACCCTTCTCCCCGACTTGAAGCCGCGACGTGAAAGTCCGGTCGAGTTTGAGTTCACCCACCGCGAGGTCGTCCAGATGCGAGAGCGAGGAGAACCCCGTGCCGAAGTCGTCGATCGAAACCAGAATTCCCGAGTCGGTGAGGCTCTGAATGACTCGCTTGGACCGGGTCAGATCGGCGACGACCATGCCCTCGGTGATCTCTAGAACCAGGGCGTGGGACGGCAGTCCCGACTGCGTCAGCAGCTCGCCGACCCGCCGCGGGAGAGACGAGTCCAAGAGGTCGGTGGCCAGAAGGTTGACGGCGACCGCAGCACGGTGTCCTTCGTGCCACCAGCGGGCGCAGTCAGCGATCGCTTGTTCGAAGACCCACGAAGCCAGTGAGTGGATGAGCCCGCTTTCCTCGGCCAACGCCAACAGATGCTCGGGAGGGATCAGGCCGAGGGTCGGGTGGGGCCAACGCAAGAGCGCTTCGACAGTCACCACCTCACCTGTGCGAAGATCGATCTCGGGCTGGTAGTGCAGCGCCAGGGATCCCTGCTCCATGGCTCCACGAAGGTCCTCGATGAGAGCGAAACGGTCGGCCTCGTCGTCGAGAGCGGCCTCGTAGACGTCGAAGGACCCCCGTTCGCTCTTCGCCCGATACATCGCGATGTCGGCGCAGTGGATCAGATCGGCGGCCGTGAGCGCGTGATCGGGCGCCAGTGCGACGCCGATACTGGCGCCGACGTGCAGACTGGCGGTGCTGAGGTCGATCGGCTCTTCGAGCAGGGTCGCAATGCGCTGCGCCACAGCGCTGGCCTTGTAGGCATCCGCTCCATAGAGGAGCACTGCGAACTCGTCCCCGCCCAGGCGTGCCACCAGGTCATTGCGTCGGACGACCTGACGGATGCGGGGGCCTATCTGGCGTAACAGAGCGTCCCCGATCTGGTGCCCGAAAGAGTCGTTGATCTCCTTGAAGTGGTCCAGATCGATCAGCAACAGGGCCAAGCCGCGTCCGGGCGCGGCGCCGTGGGGCAGCGCGGTCAGTGCTTGCTCGAGCTCGTCCAGGAGGTAGCGACGATTTCCGAGTCCGGTGAGCTCGTCGGTCAGTGCCTGGTGTTGGTGCGAATCATTCAGCGCCCGCTGCTCGTGCAACGACAGGGCCATGCGGGCCGCTGCCACCGTGAGCGTCGCGCCGGCCAGTCCGAGGGCAACCGTGCTGACACCATGCGCATTGCCGAGGACGAGGATGAGGGGGCACGCCGTCAAGACGACAACCAGGACGACAACGCGAGGGGCCTTCTCTGCGAGCGGCGACCGTTGGCTTGCCTGCGGGTGCAGCCACACCGAGGCGAACATGGCGGCCACCGCTGCGAGCCACAGCAGATCGGGGGGTGCACCGACCCGGTCCGGGCCAGAAG
Organism: uncultured Acidimicrobiaceae bacterium; assembly: GCA_963731065.1. Lineage (GTDB taxonomy): Bacteria > Actinomycetota > Acidimicrobiia > Acidimicrobiales > RAAP-2 > Bog-473. The sequence goes on from CAVSUH010000009.1 coordinate 407,342, forward strand.
CCTGGTGGAGGGACACGACGTCACCGACGGCCAGGAAAATACATCCGGCGGCGAAGAGCAGGGTGCGCGCTGGATTCCGGGGCACCAGCACAACCACCCCGAGAGCCAGCGCCACCAAGATCACGTCCCCGATCGGACGCGTCAGGTTCACCGCGACCGCAACGGGTGTCCCGCTGTCGGCAGCCAGGATGGTATGCAGCGCCAACGCCGTACCGATGGCCGCCGCCCCCAGGCTGGCCATCACGGCATCGAGCCGCACGGTGGGAGTGGTCCGATCCGACTCGGTGCGCACGAACAAGACCAGTGCCAGGAAGGCCAGGGGGTAGAAAAGCAGCGAGATGCCGGCAGCGACCGACGATGCCCAAGCCGCCGACCCTGGACGCACTCCGATGTTGCCCACGGCGAAGGCGAACAGGCCGGCGCCGAGGGCCAGGGACACGAGGCGTCCCGGCCGATCGCTCAGGGTCCGAGCCAGGCACCCGAGCGCCAGCACGATCTCGAGGGCACCGACCAGCGGGTTCTCCATCAGCGGCCGGACCTGCCCGCTGCGCCAGGTGAAAAGTGTGAGGCATGCGCCGAGCAGGACCACGGCGCATGCAGGGAGAAGAAGTCCCAGGTCACGGTGCCTCCAGCGGGCGCCGGGGGCTGCGATTTCTCTGTCATCCATATGCCGCACCACGGAGTGAAATCGGCGTTTCAACGTCCGTCCTTGACCAAAAGGCGTGCCCGTACGTTGCGGCTGGGTAGCCGGTGGGTCTTCCGGCACCCACGAGTAGCGCGAGGGGCTGGCCTTCTTCTCCTGGGACGGCACCGGCGCGGCCCCCGTCGCCGCGATGAACCCCCTGTGGCATCGGCTGCCGCGGCGTCTTCGATTCAGACGGACTTCGTCGAGCTGCTTTCGCGACCTCCGAGCGCCCTCCGGACAGCGTCCAGTTGGTCAGGGACCGTTTTCCACCACGTCCACTTCCCGCGCTTCTCGCCAGCGATCAGGCCGGCATCGGACAGGATCCGCGTGCGGTGCGAGATCGTCGGTTGGCTCTTGTCGAGCGGCACCTCGAGATTGCAACTACAGACCTCGCCCTCGGATGCCACCAGCGACAGTAAACGCAGTCGGACAGGATCACTGAGTGCCGCCATGACCTTGGCGAGCTTCACTGCGTCTGTCTCCGAAAGGGGCGTCTCGGTAAGGGGCGTGCAGCACAACGTCTCGGACTCCGTTGCGGCCAGCTGAATGGTCTTGGTCGGCACTCAAATCTCCCATTGACAGATATCGATATGAACTCTATCGTGTCATATCGATATCCATCAATCTAGAGGAGCCGGATCCTGTCCGGGTGCAACTGGCCATCAACGTCAGCGACCTTGCGTCCTCGATCGCTTTCTACTCGAGCCTTCTCTCGATCGAGCCCGCCAAGGTCCGGGAGGGTAACTGTTCGTCTGTACCCACAACGCAGGAAGGAGCCTCGCGGCCAAGGTGCTCCTCGATCACTACGCCGCGGGGCAGGTCGATGTCCGTTCGGCGGGAGCGGACCCGGCCAGTGATCTCAACCCTGCGGTCGTTGCATTGCTTCAGGAGCGCGGTCTCGATCCCAGCCGTGAGCTCCCGAAGGTCCTGACCGAGGCTGACGCCCTGGAGTCCGACGTGATCATCACTGTGGGGTGCGGAGACGCATGCCCTGTCTAGCGAGGCAAACGCTACGTGGATTGGGACCTCGAGGACCCGGCGAGACTCGCGGTAGAGGGAGTGCGGCCGATCATTGAGGAAATCGACGCTCGAGTGCAAAGATTGCTGCGCGAGCTCACCAATTCTTGGTTCTGAGCAAACTCGGCAGGGTCATGGCAGGATGGCAACATGGGTTTCATCCACCATCTGCAGCGCCTGTCGCTCGTAGTTGCCACAGCGGTTCTTGTGCTGACGCTCGGCGCCACCAGCGCTTCGGCCGCGTCGAAAACGCACAACAGTAATTCGCGGACCATCGGCACGTGCACCGTGATCACGCACCCCACAGCCGCGCTCCACACCGTGTGCGTCGGGGCGAGCCTGCAGAAGGCACCCTTGAGTCACGCCGACCTCTCCTATGCCGTTCTCACGGACGCCAAACTGAACGACGCCAACCTGAGCGGGGCCAACCTGAGCGGGGCCAACCTGACCAAGGCCGTCCTCAGCGGTGCCAATCTCGACGGCGTCACGTGGAGCGGGACCACCTGCCCTGACGGGACCAACAGTAATGAGGTCGGGGACAGTTGCAGTGGTGTGCACCTATCGACGACCACCTCTACGACCACCTCTACGACGGCGCCCCTCGTGGGGCCAGATGGCTCGCTGCCCTTTACCGGGTTCGACCCGTGGCCCTTGACCCTGGCCGGTGCCGCGCTCATCGCCATCGGGGTCGTGTTGCTTGAACTCGCGTGGGCCCTGGGCAAGCGTCGCTCCCGGCCCCAGACGTCCTGACGGCTGACCCCTAATCGGATTCTGCGCTCGCGGCCTGCTCTGTCTTTCGCCTGCTCGCAAGGAACTCTTGGAGCGCTCCGACCAGCGCGCCACCGGCGATGCCGACCACGATGCCGGCGAGGAATTGATAGTTCCCGTTCCGCGCTTGCACGGTGAGATTGGTGCCGCTCTCGAGCGTCGAGCTCGCGGCTTCCTGCAGCGTTCCCGCCGTCGTGCCCGTCCACCGGTCGAACCCGTTCACATAGACGGGAGTCGCTCCAATGGTCCACGTGTAGGCGTTGCCATTGGGTACCTGCTCCGCGTAGACGCCGAGCACCTTTACGTAGGGGTAGGAAGGGAGGATCTGGGGCGGCACTGGTGCGAGCTGGAACGCGATCGGTGGCGTGAGGACGCCGACGTACTCCGCGTTGACGCTCACGTTGGTCCCCACGTCGGACACCGTGATGGTCTGTCGCAGCTCGTAGCGGTACGCCGCTGGCTCCGATTTCCCGGCGTCGTACCACCGCGCGGGCAGGTGGTACTGAGCGTTCTTGACGCCGGAGCTATTGGGAGGGCAGTGGACTGCCGGGGCCGGACAGCCGGACTGTCCCCACGCCGTCGCCAGCAGCGCGATGTACACGGACCCGGTGTGCGACACGCGTCGCTCGGCGTGCAGGATGATCTGGAGCTTGAAGCCGTTCACTGCGGCGTCGGGTGTCTGGCTCACTGCGATAGCGCTCGGGGTGAAGTCGGCGACGACGGCCACCCCTTGCACTGCGTTCTCGGGAGCGGCGGGCGCATCGGTGGGGTAGATGAGATAGGCCAGGACGCCGAAGACGATGGCGAGCGCCAGGAGCCATAGTGGCGTCCGGTACGGCTGCATGGCGCGGCGCAGGCGCTTCCCCCGCCCCATCGTCGGGCCATCGGCCCCGGGTTCCTCAGCGCTCACCGAACTCCCTCCGACCGGCCGGTGAGCGTACCGCGCCTGGCTCCCGGGAGTACTCCTTCCGAGCTGAGCCATAATCGTTGCGCATGGAACCGAGCCTTTTCGCCCCTGACGTGTTGGAGGGACAGGTGGCTCTGGTGACGGGCGGTGCGACCGGCATCGGAAAAGAGATCTGCCGAGTGCTCGGAGCCCACGGCGCCCGCGTGACGCTGGCCAGCCGGAAACAGGAGAATCTCGAGGCGGCGGTGGACGAGCTCCGGGCCGAAGGTGTGGATGCCGCATTCGGGGTCTGCGACGTCCGCGATGCTGAGGCCGTACAGGGTGTCGTCGATGCCGTCGTGAGTGAGCGGGGAAGGCTGGACATCGTCATCAATGACGCGGCGGGGAACTTCCCTGCCCCGATGTCGAAGATCTCGCCCAACGGGTTCAAGGCGGTGGTGGACATCGATCTCCTCGGCACCTACAACGTGACCCGCTGCGCATTCGACGCATGGCTGGCCGAGCACGGCGGCAGCATCGTCAACATCACTGCCCCGTTCGAACAGAGGGGCGTGGTGTTCCAGTCTCACGTCGCGGCGGCGAAGGCTGGGGTCGACTCGCTGACGCGCACCTGCGCCGTCGAGTGGGGCCCCTACGGAATCCGGGTCAACGCGATCGCGCCCGGGACGATCGGAGGCACCGAGGGGGTACGGCGCTTCGCCGAAGCCGTGACCGGCGGTGACGATCGACCCAAGAATCCCCTTGGCCTACAGGGTCACGGGTCCGACATCGCGTACCTCGCCCTCTTTCTCTGCAGTCCGATGGCACGCTTCATTTCGGGTCAGGTGATCGCCGTTGACGGCGGCGGATCGGTGGATGCCTTGAAGCTGCAGGCGGGACGGATCTGAGCTGGCAGTGGGGGACGATCGCAAAGGATGGGGTCCGGCTCTCGAGGAGATCGAGCGTCGGAAAGCCGAGGCCCGAGCCATGGGGGGCGAGGCCCGGCTGACCCGTCAGAGGGACCGCGGCCGGCTGAACGCCCGCGAACGAGTGGCCGGGCTCTTCGATCCCGGTTACGTTCTTCGAGATCGGCCAGCTCGTGGGCACGACCGAGGAACCACCCGTCCCGGGCGATGCTCTCGTGGCCGGCTCCGGGCTCATCAACGGCCGGCCTGCGTTGGCCGGGGCCGAGGACGTGACAGTGCTCGGTGGATCGATCGGGAGCGGTGCCGCGGACAAGCGCTACCGGCTCTGCCAGCTGGCCCTTCAGGAGCGGGTGCCCCTGGTGATGATGTTGGAAGGCGCTGGGCACCGCGTGACCGACGCCGCCGGCGGGCGCCGCCCCGGTGACCTCATGGGTCTGGCCGAACTTTCGGGCACCGTGCCGATGGTGTGTCTCGTCCTCGGTGCGTCGGCCGGGCACGGGGCACTTACCGCCCCTCTGTGTGATTTCGCCGTCATGACGGAATCGGCGTCGATTTTCGCCGCCGGCCCTCCGCTGGTGAAGTCGGCGACCGGAGAGGACGTCACCAAAGAGGCGCTCGGCGGGCCGCAAGTGGCGGTCGAGGCGGCCGGGGTCGTCCAGAACGTCGTGGCCGACGACGTCGAGGCGATCGACCTGGCCCGGCGGTACCTCGACTATTTCCCCCTCAACGCCTGGGATCGACCGCCGTTCCGGCCGGGACCCCATTCCGGCCAGCGGCGATTGGAGGACATCCTTGACCTGATTCCACCAAATCCCCGCCAGCCCTATCCGATCGGGCCCCTGCTCCAAGCCCTGGTTGACGAAGGGTCACTTCTCGAGATTCAGCCCACCTTCGGTCGATCCATTGTGACCGCCCTGGCCCGCCTGGGCGGCCAGAGCGTGGCCATCGTTGCGAACGACCCCAGCGTGATGGCGGGGACCATCGACAGCGCCGCGCGCCGACAAGGTCGCGCACTTCCTCGACGTCATCGGGGCCTTCGGGCTCCCCTGCGTCTTCTTGGCCGACAACCCTGGGGTGCTGGCGGGAACGCTCGCGGAGCGACAGGGGATCCTGCGTCACTCGGCGCGCATGTTCGCCATGCAACACCGCCTCACGGTGCCGAAGCTCCACGTGACCCTGCGCAAGGCATTCGGGTTCGGCTCCTCGGTCATGGCCATGAACCCGTTCGACGGCCAGACGATAACCCTGGCCTTCCCGTCGATCACCCTCGGAGCGCTTCCCGCGCTCTCGGAGGCCAGTGCTGTCGATGACCCGGACGAGCGCGCACGATTAGCTGCCCAGCAAGCCGAGGCGTCGATCCGTGCGGGCGGCCGGCTCGCCTACGACGCCGTGATCGATCCCCGCGACCTCCGCAACGCCTTGCTCAGCTGGGCTGTCCCTCGCCGAGGGCCGTCAGAGCGCTCCCCGTGTTCCGCGAGGAACCGGGATCCTGCCCTGAGCCCCTCGCGGGAGTCGCGGCGGAGCGCCCGACCGTGGGAACGCAGACAGAAATTTCATCGAGCAAGTCACGCGCATGAGGCGTGTCGGTCAGACATGTCGCCGGACTTCGTCGTTGGAAGTTGATATCGAAACTCGATATTTAGCTACCCTGAGCTGGTGCGCGAATTCCTCAGAGGCGCGGTACGACTGCATGTCCTGCACCACGCTGTCCACGGCCAGGTGCATGGGGCGTGGATGGCCCAGGAATTAGCCCGTCATGGCTACCGAATAAGCCCGGGGACGCTGTACCCCATCCTCCACAAGATGGAGGCGGATGGTCTCATCAGATCGTCGCGACAGGTGGTCGGAGGACGGGCTCGGCGGGTTTACCTGGCAACGGCAAAGGGTCGGCGCCAACTGGAATCGACGAAAGGCATGTTGAGGGAGCTGGCTGACGAAGTGCTGGCGGATGGGGCGCCGTGACAAGCAACTTCGGTGGAGAGGTAGCCGGGCCACCCGAACAGATTGCGTTGCGCACGATCGCTCGTGAATGGCTTCGCCTCGGCTGCATCGGGTTCGGAGGGCCCCCGACCCACATTGCCCTGCTCCGGCGCCTTTGTGTGGAAGAACGGCAATGGATGGCGGCCAAAGAGTTCGAGGACGCCATCGCGACGACGAACCTCCTGCCGGGTCCCGCCTCGACGCAGTTGGCGATCTTCTGCGCCTGGCGGCTGCGCAGGTCCGCTGGAGCCCTCCTCGGAGGGGTGTGCTTCATCCTCCCCGGGCTCGTGCTCATCCTCGCCTTGTCGGCGGTCTTCTTGGCCAGCCACCCACCCGACTGGATTCTCGGCGCGGCGGCAGGAGCAGGGGCCGCTGTGCCGGCAGTGGCCCTGAGCGCAGCGTGGAGATTGGTCCCGGCCAGTCGTGATCGCCTGGGGAGCGGAAATACTCGCCAGGTTCGCTGGGCCCTCTACGCCCTCGTTGGGGGAGCCGCCGCCGCCACCGTCGGCGCCTACCTGGTTCTCGTCATTCTCGCCTGTGGTCTCACAGAGATCGTCATCCGCCAGCAGGGGCGACCGTGGTCAGGGTCGGCCCGAGCATTCCTCCCCGCTCTGATCCTCCATGGGACGGGCCGTCGGTGGACTCGGGGCGCTGGTCTGGGTCGCCTTCAAGGTCGGCGCACTCTCTTACGGCGGCGGGTTCGTGATCGTTCCGCTGATGCAGCACGACGTGGTTGTGACCTACCACTGGATGACGGGCGCGCAGTTCCTCAACGCCGTGGCGCTCGGCCAGATCACCCCGGGCCCGGTGGTCCAGACGATGGCTGTCGTCGGGTACGCGGCCGGAGGTTTGGGAGGGGGTCTCCTGGCGGCCCTGATTGTCTTTGCCCCTTCGTTCGTCTTCGTGCTCGTCGGCGCTCCGCACTTCGACCGGATCCGGGCCAACAACTCAGTCGAATCGTTTCTGACGGGAGCGGGACCAGCAGTTATCGGAGCCATCGCAGGGTCGGCGATTCCGCTCGGCTTGACGTTCCAACACCTTTGGCAGATACCGGTGCTTGCAGGTGCAGTTGTGTGGCTCTTTGCTGCGCGCCGGGGTGTTGTGAGCGGGCTGCTTCTTGCAGGGGCCGTCGGGATTCTCGTGGCACTGTCCGGAGTCCCCGCGTGACCCGGTGCGCTCATTCGAGTTGACGTAGGGTCGCAGGATTCGTTCTTTGCCCCGGAGTCCGCGGGACTCTCGATTTCCCATACTTTCGAGCCGGTGGCCCAGCCAAAAGGAGGAGTGGAGTGGATCTGGGACTCGCTGACGCACGTGTGCTTGTGGTGGGTGGCTCACGCGGCATGGGCCGCGCCGCCGCCGAGACGTTTGCCCGGGAAGGCGCCCGCGTGGCGGTGCTCGCCCGAGCCAGCCAGGCGCTCGATGGGACAGTCGCCCACCTCCGGTCCGTCGGCAGCCCTGAGAGCGTGGCGTTGACGGCCGACCTGACGAACCTGAGCGAGGTCGATTCGGCCATCGACCTTCTGGGCGAGCGGTGGGGGGCCCTGGAGGTCCTCGTCAACGCTGCTGGACCGGTCGAAGTCGGAATCGGTCCCTTCGACCAGCTCGATGACGACGAGTGGCGAGCCACCTTCGACATCGGAGTGCTGAGCGCGGTTCGCACCGTTCGCCGCTCCCTGCCGTTGCTCCGCCGCGGGTCGTTCGCCAGGGTCGTCAATGTCTCGGCCCACTCCACAAAGCGGCAGAGCCCGGACCTCGTGGCGTACACGGCAGCCAAGGCGGCCTTGAGCAGCCTCACGAAGAATCTGTCGCAGTCGCTGGCCTCCGAAGGCATCCTCGTGAACACCGTCTCGCCCGGGTCCTTCCTCTCGGAGGGGATGCAGGGATACCTGCGGTCCCTCCCCCCAGAGCGGGGGGTAGATAGCGCCAGCCTTACGGACGCGATGCGTGTCATCGCGGAGGATTTCGGCCACCCTGCGCATCTGGGTCGGGCCGGCGATCCGGCGGAGATCGGGCCTGTCATTGCGTTCCTCGGTTCCCGAATCAACAGCTACATGACCGGTGCCGATGTGAACGTCGACGGTGGGTCAGACTTCGTCTGAGAGCCACACCGCATATTCGAAGACTCCCTCGACGACCATGGCGACCCCAACCAGTTTGCCTCGTGGGGACGACTCTTGAATGGGGACATGGGTTCGACACCGCTCCTCAGCGCCGAGTTACATTGCGCATGGCGGAACGACGCTCAATTAGAGAGGGACTCTCTTGCTCGCAGAACGGCACGCACAGGGTGGTCCGGTTATCGGGGTAATCGGACTCGGCACGATCGGCGGCGGCATCGCTACCAACGTCCATGCGGCTGCGTTGCCGTTGGTTGTGTATGACGTGAGCTCCGAAGCGACTCTCCGCCACGCCGACTATGCCACGGTGGCCGCTTCCCCGTCTGAACTCGCGCGCCAGTCCGACGTTGTCGTGGTGGCCGTAGTCAACGACGAGCAGGTCCGCGCCGTGCTGTTGGGGTCCGAGAACGTGCTGGCCGCCTGCGTTCCCAACACCACTGTCGTCGTGGTCAGCACGATCACGACCGAATGCGTGGCTGCTATCGGTGCCGACGCGGCGGGGCGCGGAGTGCCCATAGTCGACTGCGGCGTCAGCGGGGGGCCGACCGCGGCGGCCTCGGGCAACCTGGTCTGCATGTGCGGAGGCGACCCTGAAGTGATCGGCGCTCTTGCTCCGCTATTCGAGGCCATTGGCTCGCTCACCGTGACCATGGGGCCGTTCGGTACCGGGTTGGCGGCCAAGCTTGCTCGCAACCTGGTGCAGTACGGAGGGTGGCTGGCCGCCTACGAGGGACAGGTTCTGGCGGAGGCCGCCGGCATTGAACTCGCCAAGCTGGCACTGGTCGTCAGGGCCAGCGATGCCCAGTCCGGCGGCCCGACAACGCTCATGTTCCGCCAAACGGTGGCGCCCTTCACCGATGCGGACGACGAAGGGTTGGTCGGGGCCATGCAGGCGGCAGCTGGTCTTGCGCGCAAGGACTTGCAGGCGGCTCTGGCCTTGGCGGACGAGCTGGATCTTCGAGCTGCCCTTGGCAGCCATGACCGAAGCGAACTGCGACGATATCTTTGGTGTTCGTCCACCGCACCGGGTGAGGGACTAAGCGGTCCATGGCCTCCGCTCGGCAGACGACCCCATCGGGTCATGTTTTCGTGCGAAGTCATGAGGGCAGATAGAGGAGAGCTCTCCAGAAAGCCAAGGGGCGTTGGCTCTGGGTCCGCCCGCGCTGGTCGCAGTTAAACCGATGATCAGGTCACCTGGCGTGTCGTGCTGGCTCCGTTAGCGGGTGACGAGACCACCATCGGCGTGGATCACGGTGCCGGTCACGTAGCTCGACGCATCAGAGGCGAGGAAGAGTGCCGGCCCCACCATCTCGTTGGCGTTCGCCACCCGTCGGAGCAGGCACGCACGGGCCATGCCGGCGGTGGCTGCTGGTCCGGTGGCGCGTGTCATGTCGGTGTCGACGGATCCTGGAGCGAGGGCGTTGACCCGAATGCCTTCGGCGGCCAGGCCAGCGGCCAGCGCCTTGGTATACGAGACCATGGCGGCCTTGGCGGCGGCGTAGTGGGCGACCGTGGCCGAGAAGAGCCAGGCTCCCGCCGAAACCATGTTGATCACCGACGCATGATCCGAGACGCGCAGGTAGGGGAGCGATTCTTGGATGAGAAAGAGCGGGCCCTTTACATTGACGTCCATCGATTTGGTGACTCCCGCCTCGGTGAAGCTGCCGATGGGCTCGGCAAGGGCATTCGCGGCGTTGTTGACCACGACATCGATGGCACCGAAGCGTTCCACGGTGGCGGCAACAAGGGCACGGACATCACTCAACGAGCCCATATGGCAGGCGATGCCAGCGGCGTCGATGCCCAACGAACGCAATGCCTCCTCCGTTTCGGCACACGCGTCGGGCTTTCGACTCGCGACGACCACGCGAGCCCCGGCCTGCCCGAATCCCTCGGCGATGGCGCGGCCGATCCCACGAGTACCTCCAGTGACCAGCGCCACCCGCCCATCAAGGCGGAAGAGCCGACTCGACGTCGATACCTCCGGCATCATTCTCCTCGCCGCACCACGGCACTCCGCACGAGTCGATTGGGCGTTCGTTCGCTCTTCTGAGTTCATGAGAGTCCTGGACCGAACTGTGGACCGACCGCGACCATCTCGTCGGAAACATCGCGTAGGGCGTAAGGCAACCAGTCCATCACTCGAAATACCTCTTTCGTGGAACGTCGCATGGAGCCCGATCCGGACAGTCGATGGCCGATAGTGGGGATTTGTATATTATATTAACGTAGGTGCGCCGTGGCGGGCCGCGGACTGTGAAGTCGGTGATTTCCTGCTCTCGTTGTCGATGACGCGTGCCGGATCGCTAGCGACGCGTCACACGACGAAAGGGACAGATCCGCAGGGCGGCCCGTTGCGGCATTTGATATGTTCGGCCGATGAGCAGCCGTGGTCATACCGGATGGTCTGACGACGATCACATATGACGTTCGTGACTACGTCGCGCAGGTGACACTGAATCGTCCTGAGGTGCACAATGCGTTCAACGAGCGCATGCAAGATGAACTCGCTGCGCTCTGGCGCCACATTCGACTCGACGATGCGGTGAGGGTCGTCGTATTGACCGGCGCCGGAGATCGAGCGTTTTGCACGGGCATCGATCGTGGCGATATTCCCGGTCGACGAGGAATTCGATCCCTTCACCTACGACGATCCCGGCCAAAAGATCGGCCCGAAGAGCCAGGGGTTGTGGAAGCCCGTCATTGCCGCCGTGAACGGCATGGCGTGTGGCGGAGGGTTCTATCTCCTCGGCGAGAGCGACATCATCGTCGCGGCAGAGAGCGCCACGTTCTTTGATCCGCACGTGAGCTTCACGATGACGGCTGTCTATGAGCCAATCCTGCTGACCAACAGGATGGCGTTCGGGGACCTGGTGCGGATGAGCCTGGTGGGGGTTGATGAGCGGATGTCGGCACGGACTGCCCGTGAGACAGGACTGGTGTGCGATGTTGTCTCCGCGGAGCAGCTCCTCGAGTCCAGCCGAGCACTCGCCGAGGTCATCGCCTCGCAGCCGCCGACGAGCGTGCAGGCAACGCTGCGGACTCTGTGGGCGGCCCGCGGTCTTTCGCGGGAGCAAGCTCTTGAGCCTCGGAAATGTCTTCCTTCAGCTCGGCACGAGCGCCCGGGCGCTGCAAGAGGGCCAAGAGCGATTCTCGCAACAGAAGCGAGGAGAGTGGAAGTTGCGCTAAGGGATTGTGCTGTGTCAGCGATGCGTGCTGTCCGCGGCGCCGTTGCACGCAGCTATATGAGACGCGAGCGCAGGTCCTGTTTGAGTACCTTGCCCATTGCATTCCTGGGGAGCGCATCGACGACTTCCAGCTGCTCGGGGCACTTCTGGACGGCGAGACCCTCATGGCGGCAGTGCTCGCGGATATCGTTCAGCTCCACTTGGCATCCCGTCCTGCAGCACCACAACAGCGACGACCCGTTCTCCCGTGCGTTCGTCCGGTAGTCCGAGTACGGCCGCATCGGCGACAGCGGGATGACGGTAAAGCATTTCCTCGACCTCGACGACGGAAATATTCTCTGCATTGCGGATAATGATGTCCTTGAGGCGGCCCGTGATGCGGACATTTCCGGCAGCATCGATCGTGCCAAGGTCGCCGGTGTGGAACCATCCGTCGGCATCGAACGAAGCGTCATCCAGCGCCGGATCGACGTAGCCGGAGAAGCATTGTGGACCTCGAAGGAGAAGCTCACCTTCCATTCCCGCGCGGACAGACGTGCCCCTCGGATGTCGACGGCGCGCACGGAGACACCCGACGCCGGCCGTCCGACCGAGGTTGTGAGGATCTCCTCCGAGTCACTCGGGTGCCGCAGACGTGGCATTGGGGAACTCGGTGAGCCCCCAGCTGCCAATGAGCGGTACGCCGAACGTCGCCCGCATTTCGTGGTGGATCTCGGTGGGAACGGGGGCGCCGCCGAAAGTCCCAAACCGCAGGGCGGGAAAGAGCGCTGCATCGTTGTTCGAGTCTGCGGCGTCTAGGTACGCCCGGAAAAATGGGACAGCTGTTCCCAGCGCGGTGGGCTTGTAGAGGGCCATGCGCCGAGGGGTTGTCCGCAGGGTCGAAGGTCTCGAAAAGCACGAGGTGGACTCCGCCGCGAATGCTGGAAGCCAGGACCGACGCCCCCCCGATATGCGTGATTGGCCAAGGGATCGGATAGACGTCGTGTTCACGGAATCCCATGAGGTCGAGCAAAGCGTTGGACGAGGACATGATGCTGGCATCCGTATGGCGGGCGCCCTTGGGGTCGGCGGTGGTGCCTGACGAGTAGTAGATCCATCGGGGACCGTCGATCGATGGGGCTGGGGAGCTCAGGGAGTCGTTCGGGTCTGCTCGTTGGAAGGCTGAGCCCGTGTTGTGAACCTTGAACGCCTATCTCGTCCAGATCGATTTCCATCACGTCAAAGCCACCGGAGGGGGCGAGCGCCTGCGCCATCGCACCATGTGCGAAGCCGCGCCATTCCTTCGGAACAATGAGCAGCTCTGTCCCGACCTGTTGGGTGATGAACGACACCTCTCGCTCACGCAGAATGGGGATCAATGGGTTCTGGACGGCGCCGATCCGTGCCAATGCAACCAGGAGCACCACCGCTTCGATGGTTGTTGGTAACTGCCAGGAAACGACGGTGTTGGTCGTGACACCGCGACCCGACAGCGCAGCGGCAGCAGCGTCCGCCGCGTCGCGGAGCTGGATTCGGCTGAACGATCGGCCGTGGTCGTCGGATACCACAGGGGCGTCCGGGTTCTCCTTGGCCGCTCGGACGACGAGCTCCCAGAATGTCGGTGGCAGCGTCGACTCCATCATCCAGCTCCATCGCCGCCGAGGCTGAAGACCTCGGGCGGCCTTCACGATGATCAGCGTCCCGGTTCGTGGTGTCCCTCGAATATGAGGTCGATACTCTCGCTGAGAGAGTCATAGACGCCGGTGATGGGCAGGCGGCCAGCGGACCAAGCGCGCAACTGGCTGTCGAGAACAGCATCGACGGTCCGAACGATGATGCGGGCCCGACGTGGCTCCACACCGTCGAGCAATTCCATATACACGCTCGATGTGGTCTGGTCCATGCGCTCGAGGATCTCTGTGGCGAAGGGGTCCGACGACAACTCGAGTGCAGCGATGAGACGTGCCAGCTGAGGCTGATGCTGAAACGCGCGAACCGAACGATGAAGCGCCTCGGTGAGCTTCTCGCGTGGCGTCAGTCCTTGTGGGGGATGACGAGCAAGGCTGGAACGTAGTGTGGCTGCCCACTTGACGAGTACCTCCGCGAAGAGATGTTCTTTCGACGAGAAGTAGTGATAGAGAGTGCCAAGCGCAACGCCGGCTTCTTCGGCCACGTCTTTGATTTGAATGCGTTCATACTCGTTGCGCTCCAGCAGCACGAGACCGGCGTCAATGATGCGCTGACGGCGTGCGCGCTGGTCTTCGGTCAGCCGACTCGGCGATACCGGTTCGGCCACCTCAGCCTCGCCCTGGGACGTTCACCACGCCGATGGGGCGAAAGAGCGGCTCGTGATTGAAACTGAGGGTAATCACTAGAAGCAAAGTCTAGCCCTTGAGGAAAACCAGCCAGCGAGGCTAGAGAAAAGGTATCGAAATTAGATTCTATGGCGGATCACGGCGACGGGACCAGCGGGGATCGAGGGAAGTGGAAGAACGGTGATCCGGCAGAACGCAGACGCGGCGGCTCCAGCTCGTTTCAACAGTCCCAGATGCGATCAGCCCTGGAGGACACTACGTGGGTACTGCTGGGCTAGACGCGAATGGGCAGTTGCTGATAGCCGCGCACGGTACTGGTGTGGAGGGGGACAGAGCGCTCCTTGTCCACGGTCCACGTCTTGTATCGCTTGACCGTCTCTTCAAGTGCGATTTTGCCCTCCATCCGGGCGAGTGCCGCACCCAGGCAGAAGTGGATGCCGTAACCGAATGCAACGTGCAATCGGAAGTTGCGGCGAATATCGAAATCGTCCGGTTCGGGGTACACGCGTTCGTCACGACCCGCAGAGCCGGTCAGCAAGAGCACCTTTGATTCGGCGGGGATGAGCTGTCCGTGGAGTTCGACCTCTTGGGTCAGCCACCGACCCTGCACAGGCGACGGCGACTCGTAGCGAAGGAGCTCTTCGATGGCGTTGGGTATGAGTGATGGATCCTGTACCAGCGCGGCCAGCTGGTCAGGATGGTCGGCCAGAATGAGGCCGGCCCACCCCAGTAGGCGAGCAACAGTTTCCGTGCCAGCGCTGACAAGAAGGATTCCGAACTCCGTGCATTCTTGTGGGGTGAGGTACCGCGGGGCGCCGTCATTGCCGGGGATCTCCGCTTGGACCAGGTCGGTGAGCATGTCGTCCTGCGGCCGTTCTCCGCGTTCCTTGATCAGCTCGCCGAGGTATTCGAAGAGCCACAAGCCTGACCGCATGGACATCTCGTTGGCCATGCCAACTCCGGGCTCGAGGTGGAACAGACCGTCGATGTGGTGGCGGACATCCTCCCGGTCGGAAGCTGGTACCCCGAGCAGCATGGCAATGACCGTGGCGGGTAGCCGAGCTCCGAAATCCTGCACGTAGTCGAAGCTGTTCTGACCTTGCTGGGCATCGAGAAGGCTCGCGCAGAGGGTTCGGATCTCGTCCTCGAGCTCCGCCACCCGACGAGGCGTGAACGCCTTCGAAACCAGACGACGCAGAGCTGTGTGCTCCGGGGGGTCGAGGAAGATCATCATGCCCTCGGTCTGAGCCTCCTCAGTCATGCTCTCCAAGACGGTCGAGTGTGCGGAGCTGTAGCGCTGGGGATCCCGGTGGGCTCTGTCGATGTCCTCGAAGCGACTCAAGGCCCAAAAGTCGTATTCATCGTTGTAGTACACCGGCGCCTCGTCACGGAGCCGTTTCCACACCGGATGTGGATTGTCTTTGAGCGATTCGTCGAATGGGTCCCAACGCAGGTCGTCGGGCTGATCGCGGAGTGAGCTCATCTCTCGGTTGCCTCGTGTACTTGTGTCTCGATCATGCATCCCTCTGGTGCCAGCCTGCCTTGGCGCACTGCAGCGGCCAGACTGAGCCGCGCTGATTGGATATAATATACCTTGGTGACGGTCATCCTAGAACGAGGCATCGACAAGATCCCCTGGATCGTGGACCTTGATGCGCATGTCGTCGAGCCGCCGGACGTGTGGTCCAGCCGCCTCCCGAGCCATTTGCGCGAAGCAGGGCCCCATATCGAGTACATGCCCGGGGGAGTGCCAAAGCTGGAAGGGGCGTCCTATGTTGAAGCCCCCGGCACAGACGGCCCGCCGGTTGCCTGGTGGTGCTACGAGGATCATCGGGCCTCGGTCAAGCGCACCATCGCCGCAGCCGGTTTTCCGGCTGAAGAGGTGGTGCTGAGGGGAGTCACCTATGACGAGATGCGACCGGGCTGTTGGCAGCCCGCGGCGCGGTTGGAGGACATGACTCTCAACGGAGTACAGGCCCAGCTCTGCTTCCCCAATTACCCCAGATTCTGCGGTCAGCAATTCCTGTGGGGAAAGGACCGGGCACTGGCGCTGTTGTGCGTCGAGGCATACAACGACTGGATGGTGGAGGAGTGGTGCGGTCCGAGCGAGGGCCGACTCTTACCCCTGTGCCTTATCCCGCTTTGGGACGTTGATCTCGCGGTGGCCGAGGTGGCGCGTAACGCGGCCCGGGGTGTGCGGGCTTTGGCCTTCAGCGAGCTCCCGACCTTCCTGGGGCTCCCGAGCATTTACTCGGGCTACTGGGATCCACTGTTCCGGCTCTGCCAGGAGACCGGGACTGTCGTCTCCATGCACGTCGGCTCGGGCACCAAGACGCCACAGACCTCGCCCGATGCGCCGGACGCTGTGCCGGCGACCATCCTCTTCGGGAACAGCATCGGTGGGATGTCCGATTTCATGTTCTCCGGCGTCCTGGAACGCTTTCCGCACCTCAAGCTGCTCTTCGCTGAATGCCAGATCGGCTGGATCCCCTACCTGCTCGAGCGGGCCGACGACGTGTGGTTGACCCACCGAGGCTGGAGCAACTCGCAGCTGTATTGCCCCGAACCACCCTCGACGTACTACTACCGACAGATCTGGAGCTGTTTCTTCAAGGATCCAGTCGGGATGGCGCTCCTCGAGCGAGTTGGTCCGCGCAATGTGGTCTTCGAGACCGACTATCCCCACCAAGATGGGACCTGGCCGCACTCGGTCGAGGCGGCGGCTGAACAGTTCGGTGATCAACCGCCCGAAATCGTGAATCGCTTGGCCCGGGGGAATGCGATCGAGTTGCTCGGCCTCGACCTCCCGCTGGAGGCGCCGCGAGTGTGAAGGGCTAGGCGGTCGCCTTGGCCGCGATGGTGGCCAAGTCCACACCTGCACCGGTGCGCTCGAAGCGACCCTGATCGTACGAGCGGATGGACACGTCGTGTCCGATCGCCTCAGAGCGTAATGCGCTCACCGTGCACCGTTCCCGGGGCCGATGGGCCAGGGGGTCAAAGGAGTACCAGCGACATGCATTCCCCCAGGTGATCTTCTCCATTTCATCATCCGGTACCCCGGTCGCAGCATCAGCGAGTTCTTCTGGGGCGTGTGGCCATGACGAGTCAGAGTGGGGGTAATCGCACTCCCAGGCGATGTTGTCGATCCCGATCTGATGTCGGAGCTGAATCCCAATCGGATCGGAGATGAAACAGGTCAGGAAGTGCTCTCGGAACACTTCGCTGGGCAACTTGGCGCCGAAGTCCTGGCCCGTCCACTTGCGGTGCATCTCATATGTCCGGTCGACCCGGTCCAGGAAGTACGGAATCCATCCCGTGCCTCCCTCGGAGAGGGCGATACGAATGTCCGGGAAGGTCTTGATCACACGCGACCACAGCAGGTCGGAGGCAGCGCTGCAGATGTTCATGGGCTGGAGGGTGATCATCACGTCAACCGGGGCGTCTGGAGCGGTTAAGGCGAGTTGGCCCGACGAGCCGAGGTGGATGGACAAGACAACCTGCTCGTCACACAACGCCGTCCAGAGCGGGTCCCACGAAGGATCATGAAAGCTTGGGTATGTGAGCGCGGCGGGATTCTCGGTGAAGGTCAACGAGTGGCAGCCCTTCGCGGCGACGCGGCGTACTTCTTCGGCGCAGAGTTCGGGATCCCAGAGTATGGGCAGCGCCATTGGGATGAATCGGCCGGGGTAGGAACCGCACCACTCGTCGATGTGCCAGTCGTTGTAGGCGCGTAGGACGGCGAGAGCGAGCTCCTTGTCACGACAAGCGGCGAAGAGGCGGGCACTGAAGCCGGGAAAGGACGGAAAGTTCATTGAGCCGAGGACGCCACCAGCGTTCATGTCCTTGATGCGCTCATGGACGTCGAAGCAACCCGGCCGCATCTCTTCGAACGCCGTCGGTTCAATGCCGTATTCCTCTCGAGGCCGGCCCGCCACTGCGTTCAAGCCGATGTTGGGAATCGTCTGCCCGTTGAACACCCAGACGTCGCTGCCGTCAGGCAGCCGTTTCACGCTGGGGGCCTGCTCTCGAAACTTCGCAGGCAGCCGGCCCTCGAAGAGATTCGGTGGTTCGACCAGATGGTCGTCCACACTGACCATGATGAGGTCGTCAGCGTCCATTACGTCCCTTCCTGATCACGTGTTGTG
>CAVSUH010000010.1:0-55431 GCA_963731065.1 uncultured Acidimicrobiaceae bacterium
CGCCATCGGCGGATTCGGTCACCACGAGGTCATCGACGATGACGTCCCCGTCGGGGGTCTCGGTCACGGTGACATCCTCGACGGTGACACTCCCGTCGTCAGATTCGGTCACCACGACGACCTCCTCGGCCGGGTCCTCCGCCTGGTGGGTCCACTCCTCGGCCGACATGGCCTCGCCGCCCTCGGCGGGCTTCCAGACCAGCTCGCCCTTCTCGTCCTCGACCCACTCGCCCTCGGCCCAGTCCTGCTCGCCGTAGCCCGCCTCTTCCTCGGCCAGCTGGGTCTCGCTCTTGATGTCGATGCGCCAACCGGTGAGCCGCGCCGCCAGGCGGGCGTTCTGCCCCTCCTTGCCGATGGCGAGGGAGAGCTGGAAGTCGCTCACGATGACGGTGGCGGTGCCGGTCTCCTCGTCGAGGCGCACCTCGCGGACCCGCGCCGGGGCCAGCGCGTTCTGAATGAGCTCGACGGGGTCGTCCGAGAAGGGGACGACGTCGACGCGCTCGCCGCGCAACTCGTTGGTGACCATGCGCACCCGCGAGCCGCGGGCGCCCACGCAGGCGCCGACCGGGTCGACGTTGGGGTCGTTCGACCACACGGCGATCTTGGTGCGGTGGCCCGGCTCGCGGGCGGCCGCCTTGATCTCGACCACGCCGGAGCCGATTTCGGGCACCTCGAGCTCGAAGAGCCGCTTGATCAGGCCCGGGTGCGTGCGGCTCACCACGATCTGCGGGCCCTTGGTGGTCTTGCGGACCTCGACGATGTACGCCTTGAGCCGCGCCCCGTGCTCGTAGCGCTCGTAGGAGACCTGCTCGGCCTGGGGCAGCAGGGCCTCGACCTTGCCCAGGTCGAGCAAGGTGTAGCGGTTGTCGGTCTGCTGCACGATCCCGGTGACGATGTCGCCCTCGCGGCCGGCGTACTCCTCGTATTTCATGTCGCGCTCGACCTCGCGGATGCGCTGCAGAATCACCTGCTTGGCCGTCTGGGCGGCAATGCGCCCGAAGTCGTCCGGCGTGTCGTCCCACTCGCGGACGACCTCACCCTCCTCGTTGAGCTCCTGCCCGTAGACGCGGATCTCACCCGAGTCGGGGTCGATGGTGACGACGGCCTCCTCCGCGGCGTCGGGGCGGCGCTTGTAGGCCGCCACCAGCGCGTTGGCCAGGGCGTCGAGCAGCGTCTCGACCGAGATCCCCTTGTCGCGCGGCGATCTGACCCAGCGCGTCCAGGAACTCGAAATTGGTCTTGCTCATTGCCGCTTCACCCTCTCGCTCTTCTCGTTCTTCTCGCTCTTCGATTTCCGGGGCTCCGGCCCCCACTCAAAAACTGTGCGCGCCCGCTCGATCTGGTCGTAGGCGATGCGCAATTCCCCGTCCGGCACCTCGGGACCGGTCAGGACGCAGCCCGACTCGTCCGCGCTCTGCAGCGTCCCGGTCACGCGCTTGACGTCCGCCGTCCCGCCGTCGACCCGGACGGTGATCTTCTCCCCCACGGCCCGGGCGAAATGCGCCGGCGTGCGCAGCCGTCGCTCCAGGCCAGGGCTCGAAACCGACAGGGTGTAGCGGCCCGGGAAGGGGTCGATGTCGTCGAGCGCGGCCGAGACCTCCCGGGTGGCCTCACCCAGCTCGTCGAGGTTGATGCCTCCCTCGCGATCCACGAAGACCGTCAACTGGGCCCCGTGCACCTCCACGTCGACCAGATCGAGCCCACGGGCCTGGAGGATCGGCGACAGCGCATTCGTCAACGTGTCCGTACTGGTGCTCATCGCCGCTCACCTCCTCTCCTGGTCTTGGTCCTGGTAATCGTCCTGGTCTGGCCCCGCAAAGCGAAAGCGTGGGCCGCAGCCCACGCTTCAACGAGGTACTGATCTTCAAAAATGGACAGCAAAAGGGATTATAGCAATTTCCGGGCTAATAGGACCGGGCCACGACGGCCACGAGATCGTCCTCGGCGTCCCCAGGCTGGGCCAGCGCGCCATCCGGGCGTTGCAGGCACCGGATGGACAGCGCCTGCTGGGCCAGGCGGTCCTCGCCGTCGGGCCCGAGCGCCCCGAGACGGACCCGGGCGAAGCCGACGGAGGCCGCCTCGATGGCCTCCTCGAGCGACGCGGCATCCACCGTCCTGGCGTCGCGGGCCGCCGTGGCCTCCGCCAGGAGGTCGGGCCCGACGGCGCGCAGGATGGCGGTGACCGTGTCCGCGACGGCAGCCCACGGAGACGTTCTGCTTCTCGCGGGTGTGGCGGGTGACGACGGTCACGTTGCCCTCGGCCAGGTCCCGGGGGCCGACCTCGACCCGCACCGGGACGCCCTTGAGCTCCCAGGCCACGCTGCGCCGGCCGAAGCTGGTGTCGGTGCGGGCATCGAGGCGGACCCGGTGCCCGGCGGCCGTGAGCTCGGCGACCAGCGCCTCGGCCGCCGCCCCCACCTCGGGGCTGTCCTTGACCACCAGGACCACCACCTGGGTCGGTGCCAGGGCGGGGGGCAGGCGCAGCCCGAAGTCGTCGCCGTGGCCCATGACGAGGGCGCCGATGAGGCGGGTCGAGACGCCCCACGAGGTCTGCCACACGTACTCGTTCGTGCCCTCGGTGGTGGCGTAGGTGATGTCGAAGGGCCGGGCGAAGTTCTGCCCCAGCTCGTGGCTGGTCCCCATCTGCAGGGCCTTGCCGTCGCCCATCATCCCCTCGCGTCGTCCACGTGCGCGTGGCGCCGGCGAAGCGCTCGCGCGCCGTCTTGTGGCCCGTCAGCACCGGCATGCTCAGCACGTCGACCATCGTCGCGCGGTACACGTCGTTGAGGATGCGCAACGCGTAGGCCTGCGCCTCGTCCTCGGTGGCGTGCGCCGTGTGCCCCTCCTGCCACAGGAACTCGGTGGTGCGCAGGAAGAGGCGCGGCCGCAGCTCCCAGCGCACGACGTTGGCCCACTGGTTGATGAGCAGCGGGAGGTCGCGGTGGCTCTGCACCCACTTGGAGAAGAAGTGGTTGATCACCGTCTCGCTGGTGGGGCGCACGACGAGAGGCTCCTCGAGCTCCTTGCCGCCGCCGTGCGTGACGACGGCCAGCTCGGGGGCGAAGCCCTCGACGTGCTCGGCCTCGAGCTTCAGGAAGGACTCGGGGATGAAGAGCGGGAAGTACGCGTTCTCGGCGCCGGCCTCCTTGATGCGCCGGTCGAGCTCGGCCTGCATGAGCTCCCAGATGCCGTAGCCCCAGGGCCGGATGACCATGGTGCCGCGGGCGGGGCCGTTGTCCGCCATCTCGGCGCCGGCGATCACCTCTTGGTACCAGCGCGGGAAGTCCTCCTCGCGCGTGACGATCGCACCCTTGGCCATGGGTGCGCAGGCTAGTGGTCGGTGTCGCCCTCGCTGTGACGGCGGATGATCTCGATCTTGGCCGCGGAGTGGTTGGGATCGGCGCCCGTCGAGTCGAGCAGGGCGCGCCGGTCGGCCTCCGCCTCGGCCTCCGCGCTCTCGTCGGCCTGCGGCGAGGCGCGCCTCGACACCCTCGCTCACGAGACGCTCGGCCTCGTCGACCAGTGCCTGCACCATGTCCGCCTCGGGGACGACGCGGATGATCTTGCCGCGGATGAACAGGTGGCCCTTCTGCTTGCCGGCCGCGATGCCGATGTCGGCCTCGCGCGCCTCGCCCGGACCGTTGACGACGCACCCCATCACCGCCACCTGGATGGGCAGGTTCAGCTTCTCGAGCGCCTCCTGGGCCTCCTTGGCCACGGCGATGACGTCGACCTGGGCCCGGCCGCACGACGGGCAGGCGATGAGGTCGAGGCCCTTGCGCTCCCGCAGCCCGAGCGACTCGAGGAGCTGGCGCCCGGCCCGGGCCTCCTCGACGGGGTCGGCGGTCAGCGAGAAGCGGATGGTGTCGCCGATGCCCTCGGCCAGCAGCGCGCCGATGCCGGCGGTGCCCTTGACCAGGCCGGCCGGGGGCGGGCCCGCCTCGGTCACGCCGAGGTGCAGCGGGTGGTCGAAGGTCTCCGACGCCAGCCGGTAGGCCGCGATCATCAGCGCCACCGAGGACGCCTTCACGGAGATCTTCACGTCGGTGAAGTCGACCTCCTCGAAGAAGGCGAGCTCGTTGCGGGCCGACTCCACCAGCGCCTCGGGGGTGGCCCCGCCGTACTTCTTGTAGAGGTCGGGGTGCAGCGACCCGGCGTTGACCCCGATGCGGATGGGCACGCCGCGGTCACGCGCCTCGGCGGCCACCTGCTTGATCTCGGCCTCCTTGCGCAGGTTGCCCGGGTTCAGGCGCAGGCCCTGCACGCCGGCCTCGAGCGCGGCCAGGGCCATCTCGTGGTGGAAGTGGATGTCGGCCACGATCGGCACCGGGGAGCGCGGGACGATGTGCGCCAGGCCCTCGGCCGCCGCCTCCTCGTTGCAGGTGCAGCGCACGATGTCGGCGCCGGCCGCCGCCAGCGCGTAGATCTGGGCCAGCGTGCCGTCGACGTCCGCCGTCTTGGTCGTCGTCATCGACTGCACCGAGACCGGCGCACCGTCGCCGATGGGCACGCCGCCGAGCGTGATGCGGCGGGTGGGGCGGCGCGGGGACAGGAGCGAGGAGGCGAGGTCCACGGCGGTCAGTGCGTCAGGTGGAGCGGATGCGTGATGTCGAGGTAGAGGGCGGACAGGGAGATGAGGGCCAGGATCGCGATGAAGACCGCCGCCACCGGGAACAGCTTGGTGATGTCGGCCCGGTAGTACGCCTGGCCCTGTCTTGGTGCGGACCCACTCGTAGGCCGCCACGGCGACGTGCCCGCCGTCGAGCGGGATCATCGGCAGCATGTTCAGGATCCCGAACACGATGTTGATGGCGATGAGCAGCAGCAGGACCGAGGCCAGGCCCGCCTGCTCCGCCTGCGCCCCGATGTTGGCGATGCCCACGATGGAGGACGCCCGCGGGGACAGGTTGGGGTTGTTGGCGACGGACTGGGCGTACTTGGGGCTGCTCAGCTGGTGCCACAAGCCTGACAGCCCGGACGGCGAGAAGAGCGACCCGATGCCGCGCGCCTCGACGTCGGTGAGCTGCCACATGGTGTCCACCGCGGCGTAGGGGGCGTCGACGGCGCTGATCGACGCGGTGGCGGTGTCGATGTCGACGCCGAGGTAGCCGCGGTTGTCCAGCTTCTCGCCGTCCACCTTGATGCCCTTGCCGTTCTCGGGCGTGGCCGTCAGGTGGATGAGCTTGCCGTCGCGCTCGACCCCGAGGGTGAGCGGCGTGCCGACCGAATCCTTGATGGCGTCGGCCATGGAGTTGGGGTTGGTGAAGCGCTTGCCGTCGACCGAGACGATCGTGTCGCCGACCCGCAGGCCGGCGAGGGCCGCCGGCGTCGTCCGCCCCGGCCAGTGCTCGAGGGAGGCCACGTTGTAGTTGTTCGTCGTCTTCCCGAAGGTGAAGACCAGGATGAGGGCCAGCACGAGGGCGATGAGGAAGTGCATGGCCGAGCCGGCCGACGCCACGATGATGCGCTGGTGGAAGGGCTGCTGGCGGTAGGCCCGGGGCTCGTCCTCCTCCGAGACCTCCTCGGTGGAGGTGAACCCGACGATGCGCACGTACCCGCCGGCGGGAATGGCCTTCACGCCGTACTCGGTCTCGCCGCGCCGGACCGACCACAGCCGGGGGCCGAAGCCGACGAAGTACTCCGTCACCTTCATGCCGGCCCGCTTGGCCGTGATGAAGTGCCCGAACTCGTGCAGCATGACGATGGCGAACAGGATGGCGATGAACAGCAGCAGGTAGCCCCAGCCGAGGGCGATGAAGACGGCGGTGATCAGGACCAGCGCGACCAGGAGCTGGAGCACCCGCGTCGGATTGTTGTCGTCCGGTGCCGGTTCCGGCCCGGGAGGCGCTTGCGCCGGCGGCGCTCTGCCTTCTCGGTGAGCGTCATGGCAGCCCTAACGCTACCGGCCGCCACCCAGGGCCAGGCGTCGGTCCAGGGCCAGGCGGGCCCGGGCCCTGGCCTCGGCATCGGCCGCCAGCACCGCGTCGACCTCGTCCACCTGGTCGTCCACCCACGCCGCCATCGTCTCGGCCACCACGTCCGCGATGCCGCCCCATGGCAACGCATTGCCCAGGAAGGCCTCGACGGCCACCTCGTTGGCCGCGCTGAGCCAGGCCGGGGCGGAGCCGCCGCGCCGGCCGGCCTCGTAGGCCAGGTCGATGCAGCCGAAGACGGCGCGGTCGGGCGGCTCGAAGGTCAGGTTCTGGGCGCCGGACCAGTCGAGGGCCCCGAAGGGCGTCGCCACACGGTCGGGCCAGCCGAGGGCGTACCCGATGGGCAGGCGCATGTCGGGGTTCGACAGCTGCGCCAGCGTCGACCCGTCCCGCAGCTCGACCATGGAGTGCACGATCGACTGCGGGTGCACGACGATGTCGATCCGGTCGTAGCCGATGCCGAAGAGCTCGTGCGCCTCAATGACCTCGAGCCCCTTGTTCATGAGGGTGGACGAGTCGATGGTGATCTTGGGTCCCATCGACCAGGTCGGGTGGGCGAGCGCCTCGGCCACGGTGACGGTGCGCAGGCGCTCGGCCGTCCAGCCCCGGAAGGGGCCGCCCGACGCCGTGAGGAGCAGCCGGGCCACGTCGGTGGCGGCGTGGACCGCAGCGAGGCACTGGTGCACGGCACAGTGCTCGGAGTCCACCGGGACGATCTCGGCCCCGGGGGTGCGGCGGGCCTTCTGCACGACGGGCGCGCCGGCGATGAGCGACTCCTTGTTGGCGAGCGCCAGCCGCTTGCCGGACTCGAGCGCGGCCATCGTGACCGGGAGGCCGGCGAAGCCCACGACCGCGTTGAGCACGACGTCGGCGCTCGGGCGGCGGCGACCATGCCCTCCTCCCCCACCATGACCTCGGTCCCGGGCGGGACGCCGTCGCGCACCTCGCCGTAGCGGGCCGGGGTCGCCGATCACGACCAGCTCGGGCCCGAAGGCCGCCGCCTGGGCCAGGAGCTCCTCGACGGAGCGCTGGGCCGCCAGCGCGTGCACGCGGAAGCGCGCGGGCTCCGTGCGGATGACGTCGAGCGCCTGGGTACCGACGGACCCGGTGGAGCCCATCAGGCTGACCGTGCGCACGAGGGTCAGCTCACCCGAGGTGCATCGCCTTGACCACGAAGTACGTGGCGGGCATGACGAAGAGCAGCCCGTCGACCCGGTCGAGGATGCCGCCGTGGCCGGGCAGCAGCCGTCCCATGTCCTTGAGCCCCAGGTGCCGCTTGATCATCGACTGGCTGAGGTCGCCCAGCGGGGCCACGATCGCCACCACCACGCCGTAGAGCGCGGCCTTGCTCAACGTCCAGGGGTGGATGAAGTGGACGACGACGACCGAGACGATGATGGCCACCACGGCGCCGCCGATCAGCCCCTCCCAGCTCTTGTTGGGGCTGACGGAGGGGGCGAGCTGATGACGCCCCATGGCCGCACCGATCAGCAGCGAGCCCACGTCGTCGGCCACCGTGACGATGACGGCGGCCAGGACGAAGGCGATCCCGTGGCGGTCGGGGAACAGGTTGGGATTGAGCAGCAGCGCGGCGAAGGACCCGAAGGCGCCCACCCAGACGAAGACGAACACGGTCGAGGAGATGCCGGACACCGGTTCCGCCGCGGGCTCGACCCGGGCCAGGTACCAGATGAAGGAGCCGGCGACGAGCAGCACGAGGACGAGCGGCAGGGCCGCCACGCCCTTGTTGTAGGTCTCGACCATGAGGGACAGGACGGCCACCAGCCCCAGCAGCGTGGCGGGGTGGTACTGGGCCCGCCGGAAGGCGGCGTAGGCCTCGGCCGTCGCCAGCAGGACGACGATGCAGACGATGACCATGCTGGCCACCGTGCCGGCGGCGAAGCAGGCCAGCGCGACGGCGCCGAGCAGGATGCCCGAGCCGATGGCGACCCGCATGTCGCGGCCGGCCGTCCCCGCCGTGTTCACGTTGCCGGTGCGGGCCACGTTGCCGTTGCTCCGGCTGCGTGCGGGTGGCGCGTGTCTTGGGCTCGGGCGCCCGGGGCGGCGACAGGCGCGACGCCGCGGCCGCGGCGGCCGCTGCGTTGACGGGGACCGCAGCCCGCCGGCCGCCGTTCTCCGATTCGTATTCCGGCTCGTAGTCGGGCTCCTGCAGCATGACGTGCTCGGGCTGGCGGACCGGCTCGACCTCGACCTCGATGTCGACCTCGAGGTCGCGCACGGGGACGGGCTCGGGCTCGGCGCCGAATCCCGGCTCGGCTCCGAAGCCGGGCTCGGGCGGGATCACGAGCGTGTCGTCGGACTCGAAGTGCCAGGGCCGGCGCTCCACGTCGTTGAGGTCGTCGCGCTGCTCGCCGAGCAGCGCGCCCACGGCCGGCAGGTCGTCGGAGAGCATGGACGGCTCGAAGGCCTCTTCCTGGGCCTCCCAGTCGGTCTCCTCCTCGCGCCACATGGGCGGCGCCACCGCCGACTCCTCGCCGTTGCTCGTGTCGAGGATGGCCGGGACCTGCCCGGTCGGCGCGTCGTTCCAGTGCGGCATGCTCGGGGTGCTCGTCGACGACGGGCCCCGTCACCTCGCGGACGGTGTCGCCCGCGGGCTCGGCGCCGATGATGCGCACGCGCCCGGAGTGGTAGCTCGGCGGGTCCTCGTCGATCCCCTCCGCGTCGGGTCCGGCGGCATCGTCGAGGCCGGCTCCCTCGTTGCGGGCGTGCAAAGCCGATGGTGAAGTCTTCGAAATCGTCTGTGTCGTCGGGCATGGCTGGCTCCTCAGACCTGCAGCAACTCTTGCTCTTTGTGGGCAAGCAGCTGATCGATGGCCGCCACTTGGTCCTGCGTGATCTTCTCGAGGTCCTTCTCGACGCGCTCGAGCTCGTCGGTGGAGAGATCCCCGTCCTTCTGCAACGCCTCGAGCTCGTGTCGCCCCGCCCTCCGCAGGTTGCGCACAGCCACTTTCCCCTCCTCGGCCTTGTGCCGGACGACCTTCACCAGCTCCTTACGCCGCTCCTCTGTCAACGGTGGAAAGGCCAGTCGGATCACGGTGCCGTCATTGGTGGGATTGATTCCCAGGTCCGAACCCATGATGGCCTTTTCGATCGCGCCAAGCGAGCCTTTGTCGTAGGGGGAGATCACCAGGAGCATGGCGTCGGGCACGCTGAAGCCGGCCAGCTGGCGCAGCGGGGTGGGCGTCCCGTAGTAGTCGACCATCAGCGGCTCGAGGAGCGCCGAGGAGGCGCGGCCGGTGCGCACGTTGCTCATTTCGTGGCGGACGTGATCGATGGCCTTGACCATCTTGTCCCTGGTGTCGTCCTTGACCAGGGCGGCGAGATCATCGTCCATCAGCGGACCAGAGTACCGATCTCTTCACCGCTGAGCGCACGAGGGATGTTGCCCGGGATCATGAGGTCGAAGACCCGGATGGGCAGGTTGTTGTCCTTGCAGAAGGTGATGGCGGTGAGGTCCATCACCCGCAGGTCCCGGTTGATGACCTCCATGAAGGAGATCTCGTCGTAGCGGGTGGCCGTCGGATCGAGCTTGGGGTCGGCGCTGTAGACGCCGTCCACGCCCGAGTGGGTGCCCTTGCAGAGCAGCTCGGCGCCGATTTCGGCCGCCCGGAGCGCCGCCGGGGTGTCGGTGGTGAAGAACGGGTTCCCCATGCCGGCGGCGAAGACGACGATGCGGCCCTTCTCGAGGTGCCGGATGGCCCGGCGCCGGATGTAGGGCTCGGCCACCTCGGCCATGGAGAGGGCGCTCAGCACCCGGGTCGGCTGGTCCTGCTGCTCGAGCGCATCTTGCAGCGCGAGCGCGTTGATCACCGTCCCGAGCATGCCCATGGTGTCGGAGGTGGCGCGGTCCATGCCGCCGCTCTCCCCCGTCGTGCCCCGCCAGATGTTGCCGCCGCCGACCACGACCGCCAGCTCCAGCCCGCCGCCGTCCATGGCACTGACCATCTCCTTGGCCATGCGCTCGACGGTGGCGGCATCGATGGTCTCGTCCGACGCGGCGGAGGCCGAGCGCCTCCCCCGACATCTTGAGCACGATCCGACGCGGTTCTCCCACGGTCAGCAGCGCTCAGGCGCCGATGACGACCTGCGCGAACGACACGATGCGGGCCGAGCCGAGCATGCCCGCGATCGTCTGCTTCTCGTCCCGCACGTAGGCCTGGTCGAGCAGCACCCGCTCCTTGAACCAGCCGGTCATGCGGCCCTCGACGATCTTGTCCATGGCGGCCTCGGGCTTGCCCTCGTTGCGCGAGATCGTGGTCAGCGTCTCCCGCTCGGCCGCCACGTCGGCCTCGGGGACCTCGTCGCGGCTCAGGTACGTCGGCTTCGTGAAGGCGATGTGCACGGCGATGTCGTGGGCCAGCTCGTCGGTGCCGCCCTCGATCACCACGGCGACGGCGTTGACGCCGCGTCCCGCCTGCAGGTGCAGGTAGGTGTCGAGGATCTGGCCGGGCTCGGCCACGAGGCGGCGGACCCGCCCGACGGAGATGTTCTCCTTGAGCGTCGAGCGCAGGCCGTCGATGGCGTCGTCGAGCTCGGACGCGGCGTCCTCGCCCTTGGCGGCCACCAGCGCGGCGAGCTCGTCGGTCAGCTTGCACGAACTCGTCGGCCTTGGCCACGAAGTCCGTCTCGCAGCGCAGCTCGACGACGGCGGCGGCGTCACCGGAGCGGGCCACGGCGACCGCGCCCTCGGAGGCCTCACGGTCGCTGCGCTTGGCGGCGCCGGCGAGGCCCCTCTCACGGAGCAACTTGGCGGCCTCCTCGATGTCGCCGCCCGTCTCCTCGAGCGCGTTGCGGCAGTCGAGGATGCCGGCGCCGGTCATCTGGCGCAGCGTCGACACGTCCTTGGCGGTGTAGCTGGCCACGGTCAGGCCACCTCGGCCGGGCTCGGGGGCGGCGGGCCGGGCGGCTGGAGCGGCGGCGGCAGCTGCGGCGGGCGGGGCCGGGGCGGCGGCAGCCGCGGCGCAGCGGCGGCCTGGGCGGCCCGGCGCGGGCGCGGCGCCGACGACGGGCCGCTGTCCTCGGGGGCCGGGGGCGCCATCTTGCGGCGGTGCTCGGCGATGAAGCGTCCTTCCACGACGGCGTCGGCGATGACCCGGCACATGAGCGAGCCCGAGCGGATGGCGTCGTCGTTGCCGGGGATCACGTAGTCGATCACGTCGGGGTCGCAGTTGGTGTCCACGACCGCCACCACGGGGAGGCCGAGCTTGCGGGCCTCGGTGACGGCGATGTGCTCCTTCTTGGTGTCGATGACGAACACCGCGTTGGGGAGCCGCTCCAGGTTGGCGATGCCGCCGAGGTTGCGGCTCAGCTTCTCGAGCTCGCGGGTGTGCTGCAGCGCCTCCCGCTTGGGCATGCCCTCGAAGTCGCCGGCGGCCTGCATGGTCCGCAGCTCCTGCATGCGCTTGACCCGGCCCGAGACCGTGGCGAAGTTGGTCAGCATGCCGCCCAGCCAGCGCTGGTTGACGAAAGGCATGTTGCAGGCCTCGGCGTACTCGGCCACCGGGCCCTGGGTCTGCTTCTTCGTCCCCACGAACAGAATGGTGCCGCCGTCGGCGACGAGGTCCCGCACGAAGGAGTAGGCGGACTCGACGCCGGTCAGCGTCTTGCGCAGGTCGATGAGATAGATCCCGTTGCGCTCACCAAGAATGAAGCGCTTCATCTTCGGGTTCCATCGGCGCGTCTGGTGGCCGAAATGGACCCCGGCTTCCAGAAGCTGTCGCATGGAAACGACGGCCATAAATGTGATTCCTCCAGTCGGTTGCTCCCCTGGCGCAGCGCCGCCCGATGGCGACGACCGTGGAATGCGCGCAGGTGATGTTGGTCGGTGCTGCCGCCCACCCTCTGGTGGGCCGGACCATGTTAGCCGCTCAGCGGGCCTTCGGCTCGGGGAAATCAGGCCCGGGGGTGGGTCTCGCCGTAGACGGCGCGCAGACGCTCCTTGCTGACGTGGGTGTACACCTGCGTGGTGGCCAGGCTGGCGTGCCCGAGGAGCTCCTGGACGACCCGCAGGTCGGCCCCGCCGTCGAGGAGGTGGGTGGCATAGGTGTGGCGCAGGGCGTGCGGGTGGGTCGGCGAGGCGGAACGGCGGTCGAGGATGCGCCGCACGTCCCGCGGCCCGAGCCGGGCCCCCCGGCGGTTCACGAAGGCCGCCTCCGGCGGGCCCTCCATGGCGTCGCGCCCGTCCTCGAACCAGGCCCGCAGCGCGGCGACGGCGGCATCGTGCATCGGGCACCCGCCGCTGCTTGCCGCCCTTGCCCAGCACCGTGACGGTCCGGCCGCGCAGGTCGATGTCGCTGCGGTCGAGGCCGCAGAGCTCCGAGACGCGCAGCCCGGCGGCGTAGAGCAGCTCGAGGACGGCCAGGTCGCGCCGGTCCACCGGGCTTCCCGGTCGGCACGTCCAGCAGCGACGTCACCTCGCCGCTCGAGAGCACGCGGGGCAGGCGGCCGCCCACCGGACGGGGCGCGCAACGAGCGGGCCGGGTCGGAGCCGAGGTGACCCTGCCGCACCTGCCAGGAGAAGTAGCAGCGCAGCGCGGCCGCCTTGCGGGCGATGGTGGCGCGGGCCAGCTTCCGCGTCCCGAGGGAGGCGAGGTACCGCCGCAGATGCAAGCGGTCGACGCCCTCGGGGCCGTGGACGTCGCTGCGGCGACATCCAGTCGGCGAAGGCGGTGAGGTCGCTGACGTACGCCGTCCGGGTCGCCGCGGCGCGGCCGCCCAGCCAGGCGGAAAACCCCGGCAGATCCCAGTCGGCCGACACGGAGGCAACCGTACCGCCCCCACGCAGGGGTTCCTGGGCACTAACGTCGCCCGGGAACCTTCGGGGGGTCCGTGGGGTTCGGTGAAATGGAGGACCGATGGTCTCGAGATTTGATCGCCGCCAGGTGCTGTTGGGCGGTGCGGCGGCTGCCGCGGGCGTGGCGGGGGCGGGCGCGCTCGGCCTGGGCTTCGACGACATCGCAGGCGCCACGACCAACGGTCCGGGCCGCAACGGGGTCAGCACCAAGACCGCCAAGCACGGCGGCTCGCTGGTCTTCGGGGTGGACGCCGAGGAGTCGGGCTTCGACCC
The DNA here is from genome assembly GCA_963731065.1 of uncultured Acidimicrobiaceae bacterium. Lineage (GTDB taxonomy): Bacteria > Actinomycetota > Acidimicrobiia > Acidimicrobiales > RAAP-2 > Bog-473. Next base: position 13,021 of record CAVSUH010000010.1, read on the forward strand.
GACCACCGCCCGCTTCGACGAGGTCGGGCGTCATGTACGCCCGCACCGTCTTCGACCCGCTGACCATCATTCTGGCCAACGGGGATTGGGCGCCCTACCTGGCCGCGTCCGTCGTGCCCAACGCCGCCTACACCTCGTGGACCGTCACGCTGCGGCCCAACCTCGTCTTCCACGACGGCACGCCGTGCAACGGCGCCGCCCTGCTCACCAACTTCCAGGCCCAGGCCAAGTCGCTGCTCACCGGCATCGTCCTCGGCCCGACCCTGGTCTCCATCACCCAGGTCGCCCCGCTGGCGGTGACGATCACCTTCAAGTCCCCGTGGGTCCCGTTCCCCTACTACCTGGCCGGCGGCATCGGCGGCCAGATCGCCTACATCGCGGCGCCCTCCATGCTGGCCAACCCCAACGGGACGACGCACCCGGTGGGCACCGGCCCCTTCGTCTTCAAGGAGTGGATCCCCAACGACCATTTCACGGCCACGGCCAACCCCAACTACTGGCGCAAGGGCATGCCCTACCTCGTCCCAGATCACCTTCAAGCCGATCCCCGACGAGTCGGCCCGGGCCGAGGCGCTCAAGTCGGGCACCATCGACCTTATGATCACCGACACGCCGCAGATCATCACCCAGTTCCGGGGCAACAAGAGCTACTCCTACATCGACGACAGCACGCACGTGGCCGGGGAGCCGGACATGAACTGCGTGCAGCTCAACTGCCTGGCCAAGCCGTTCAACGACGCCAACGTCCGCCGGGCCGCCGCCATGGCCATCAACCGGCAGCAGTACGCCAAGGTGATCGACGAGGGCGTCCTCCCGGTGAGCAACGGCCTCTTCGTCCCCGGGTCGCCCTACTACTCGACGACCCAGTACCCGGCCTACAACCCGAGCCAGGCCGCCAAGCTGGTCAAGGCGGCCGCCAAGACGAACGGCGGGCCGATCTCCTTCTCCTACGGCTCGACCAACTCACCGGCGGCCATCCGGGCGGCCGAGTACCTGGAGCAGGCCTGGCAGCAGGTGGGCTTCCAGGTCAAGACCAACATCGTGCAGCAGAACGACACCATCAACAACGCGCTGGCCGGCAAGTACCAGGCCCTGGGCTGGCGGCAGTTCGGCGCGGTCGACCCCGACCTCAACTACATCTTCTGGAGCACCACCACGGTCAGCTCGGGCTCCCTCTCCATCAACATGGCCCGCAACGCCGACCCGCAGATCGAGACGGCGCTCCTACAGGGTCGGGCCAGCACGGACAAGGAGGTGCGCGAGAGCCGCCTACAAGACGGTGAACAAGCGCCTGGCCCTCGACCTCCCCTACCTGTGGACCGACCGGGCCGTCTGGGCCGTCATCGGCGACCCCACGGTGCAGAACTTCAACAACCCGACCACGCCGCAGGGCCAGGCGGCCTTCGGCATGATCGGTGGCTCCATTTGGCCGACCCAGATCTGGATCAGCTGAGCTGGAGGCAGATGAGCGGGCGCATTCTGGTCGTCGAGGACGATGAGCGCATCAGGTCCTCCATGCGGCTCGCCCTGGAGGGCGAGGGCTACGAGGTAAGGGACGCCGCCAGCGGTGAGGAGGGCCTCGACATGTTCGCCGAGGCGCCGCCCGACGTCGCGCTGATCGACCTCATGCTGCCCGGCATGGACGGGTTCGAGTGCTGCCGCGCCCTGCGGCGGAGCAGCGCGGTGCCGATCATCATCGTGACGGCGCGCTCGGACACCCACGACGTCGTGGCCGGCCTGGAGGCGGGGGCCGACGACTACGTCACCAAGCCGTTCGTGGCCAAGGAGCTGGCCGCCCGCATCCGCGCCCTGTTGCGCCGGGCCCGGCCGGCGGAGGAGGAGCCGGGCGCCCTCACCTTCGGCGACCTGCAACTGCTGCCCGAGCAGGGGGTGCTGCGGCGCCTCAACGGGGACGAGGTGCACTGCACCCGGACCGAGTTCCGCCTGCTGTGCGAGCTGGCGGCCAGCCCCAACAAGGTGCTCAGCCGCGAGCAGCTGCTCGACCGGGTCTGGGGCTACGACTACTTCGGCGACGGGCGCCTGGTCGACGTGCACATCCGTCGCTTGCGCACCAAGGTCGAGGTGGATCCCGCGGTGCCCCAGCACATACTCACCGTGAGGGGCATGGGCTACAAGCTGGTGCCCTGACGTGGAGCTGGGCATCGGCGCCCGCATCACGGCCGTCTTCGGGCTCGGGGCGCTGATCCTCTCCATCCTGATGGGTGGGCTCTCCTACTTCACCGTGCGCCACTTCCTGCTGGCGGGGCGGGAGTCGGCGGACCAGCACCAGGCCTTCACCAACGCCAACCTCGTGCGCACCTCGCTGGAGACCGGCACCACCGGGTACGTGGTGCTCCTCTCCAACATCGACGCGGGGACCGACGCGCACTCGGTGCTCTTCCACCGCTCCAAGACCTACGACTCGTCCCTGACCGTGACCGCCGCCTCCATCCCCCACGAGCTGCGCAAGGTCGTCCTGAGCGGCACGGCGGCCACGCAGACCTACCGCACCCCGCAGGGAACGGCCGAGATCGTGATCGGGGTCCCGATCCCCTCCGTCCACGCCTACTACTTCGACGTGTTCGACCTGTCCGACCTCGACCACACGCTGCGCGTGCTCGCGCTCGCCCTCTTCGTGGCCGGGGGCATCACCACCATGTTCGGCGTCGCGCTCGGCCGCTTCGCCAGCACCCGCTCGCTGCGGCCGCTGGCCGTCGTGTCCCGCGCCGCCGGCGCCATCGCCGCGGGCGACCTCGAACACGCGGCTCGACGTCGAGGCGGCGGACCCCGACCTCGAAGGCTTCACCCTCTCGTTCAACGCCATGGTCGACCAGCTCCAGGAGCGGATCGAGCGCGAGGCGCGCTTCAACTCCGACGTGAGCCACGAGCTGCGCTCGCCCCTCACGACCCTGGCCGCCGCCATGGAGGTGCTCGAGGCCGACCGGGACGAGCTGCCCCCCGCTCCCAGCGGGCCCTGCAGCTGCTGAGCGACGACCTGCGGCGCTTTCAGCGCATGGTCGGCGACCTGCTCGAGATGTCGCGGGCCGAGGCCGGCTCGGTCGACATCTTCCTCGAGGAGGTGCATGTCGCCGAGCTGGTGCGGCGCTCGGTCGAGACGGGGTTCGGGCACATGGTCTCGGCCCGGGGGCAAGGGGGACCGCCCGAAGTCGAGGTCGATCCCGCCGTGCGCACCTGGCTCGTCGGCGTCGACAAGCGCCGCTTCGAACGCGTCATGGTGAACCTCATGGAGAACGCAGACCACTATGGCGGCGGCGTGACCGGCATTCAGGTCCGGCCCGCCGCCGGCACCAACAACAGCAACGGCAACCGCCACGGCGACCAGGTCGAGGTCATCGTCGACGACGAGGGCCCGGGCATCGACCCTCTCGAGCGCACGAAGGTGTTCGAGCGCTTCTACCGGGGCTCGGCGTCGGGCCGGCGCGGCACGGGGACGGGGACGGGGCTGGGGCTGGCGCTCGTCGCCGAGCACATGCACGTGATGCGCGGCGACGTCCGCGTGGAGTCCTCGCCGGCGGGCGGCGCCCGCTTCGTCCTCACCCTGCCGGTCCTGCCCGACGAGGACCATGCGGACGGTGAGGAATGAGGCGCCGGCGCGCCGCCGCACTCGGTGTCCTGTTGGTGGGTGTGGCAATCCTCGCCGCCGGCTGCGCCATCCCCACGCAGAGCGCACCCAGCGCCATGGCGCCGTCGAAGGTGCCGTTCGACCTGCTCGATCCGCACCTGCCCACGACCACGACCACCCAGCCGAAGCCCTCGTCCCTCGTGCCGGTCAAGGTGTTCTTCCTCAACTCGAGCAGCCAGCTGACGGCGGCGGCGCGGGTCGTGGCCGCGCCGGCGCCGTTGACCGCGGTCATCACCTCCATGCTGGCCGGACCCACCAGGACCGAGACGACCAGTCAGGGCCTCACCACCGCCATCCCGAGCAACGTGGCCGTGATCTCGGCGACGACCTCGGCGGGCATCGTCACCGTGAACATGAACGCCGCCTTCGACGCGATCACCGGGAACAGCATTGAGCTGGCTGTGGGGCAGATCGTCGCCACCGTCACCTCGCAGACGGGGAGCGGCACCGGCGTCGTCTTCGAGGTCGAGGGCGAGCGCACCAGCGTCCCGATCGCCAACGGGCGGTCACAGGTGAACGGCCCGGTCTACATCCTCGACTTCCTGTAGCGAGGGCGTCCCTGCGGGCCGCAGCCCGACCCGACTCAGCCTCGGACTCAGCTCAGCCGGCGTCCTCGACGTCGCGGCGCCACGCCACGCGCGGCGCGCCCGACCACAGGTGCTCGAGGTCGTAGTACTCGCGCGTCTCCTGCAAGAAGACGTGGGCGATGAAGTCGCCGTAGTCCATCAGCACCCAGGTGGCGTCCTGCAGCCCCTCGACGCGGACGGGCGTGATGCCGTGCGACTCCTTCACCCCGCGCTCGATCTCCTCGACGAGCGTGCGCACGTGACGCGTGTTCTGCGCGCTGGTGATGACGAAGGCGTCGACCACCCCGAAGAGCTCGGCCATTGCCAGCACCACCGTGTCACGCCCGAGCTTGGCGTCCGCCGACTCAGCGGCGGTGGCCACGGCCGGCGGGAGCTGTACGTGCACGTCCACCCCTGGGGTCAATGCAGCAACTCCAAGATCCCGACGGTGAAGCCGAACGTGCCGACGAGGATGGCGCCGGCGGCGATGGCCCAGCGCCGGCGGGAGCGGCGCGCCACCTTGAGCTCGGCGCGGCGGTCCGTCCGGCGCTGGACTCGGACGGGCAGCGCGTTCACACGGGGGCTTTCCGACAGCTCCGTCCACCCGGCCGGCATGGCGCTCATTCAGGACACAGCGTACAGAGCGCGGCGGCGGATGCAACGGATGACGGCTTCGGGGACCAGGCCCTCGACCGGCCGGCCCTCCGCCAGCAGGTCGCGGACCTCGGAGCTGGAGACGGGCACCTGCGGCCCGTCCACCCACTCGGCCCGCCAACCTGGGGGAACGTCCGGTGCCGGGTCGGTCGGCCGGGACACGATGGCCAGGGTGACCAGGCGCCGGAGGTCCTCGGCGCGATGCCAGGTGCCGAGCTCGGGGACCAGGTCGGCCCCCACCACCAGGTAGAGCTCCACGGGTTGGCCGCCCGCTTCCGCCAGGATCTCCTCGGCGGTGTCGACCGAGTAGCTGGGGCCGCCCCGGTCGATCTCGAGCCGGCTCGCCTCGGCCCCCGGGATCTCCGGCGCCAGGGCTTCGACCAGCGCGAAGCGGTCCGCCGCCGGCGAGACCACCCGCTGTCCCGACTTCTGCCAGGGATCGTTGGCCACGACGAGCAGCAGCCGATCGAGGGCGAGTTGCGCGGTGACGGCGCGCGCCGCGGCGACGTGCCCGGCGTGCGGCGGGTCGAAGGTGCCGCCGAAGATCCCGATGCGGGTCGGGGCCGGAGGCTCAGGTGCCGGCAAGTTCGGCGATCACCGGCGCCAGCGCGTCCATCTCCGCCTCGTGCACGACGATGTAACTGAAGCCGAGCTCCTCGCGGCGGGCGCGCAGCGAGCTCCGTGATCTCCTCGACCGTGCCGATGAGCGCGAGCGGCGCAGAGCGGAGTTGCTCGGGCGTCAGGTCGAAGAGCGGCGCGAGCGAGGCGATCACCTCGTCCGCGTTCGGGACAACCTGCACGGCGACCGTCCAGCACTGCAGCTCGAGATCGCCGGCGCGCTCCCCCGCCGCCTCCCGGGCCCAGCGCACCCGGTCGGCGTACTTCTCGACGACGGACTCGGCCGCCACCTCGGCGCCGATGTGGCCGGCGTTGAGGCTCGGCACGATGCTCACGATGTCGGCGAACTCCCCGGCCAACGCGAGAACGCGCCGGCTCCCGCCGCCGATCACCAGCGGCGGACCGCCCGGTGTCGTCGGGACCGGCGTGCCCGGTGGCTCGGTGACCCGGTAGTGCTCGCCGGCGAAGGTGGCGCTCCCGTCGCGCCACATGGCGCGGATGATGGCGAGGCTCTCGGCCAGGCGGGACACGCGCACCGAGGGCTTGTCCATCGGGATGCCCGACTGCTCGTAGTCGGTGGTCATCCAGCCGGCGCCGAGGCCGAACTCGAAGCGGCCGCCGGTCACGATGTCGAGGGTCGCCGCCTCCTTGGCCACGAGGACCGGATGGCGGAAGTCGTTGTCGAGGACGAGCGTGCCCACCCGCAGCGTCGTCGTGGCCTCCGCCGCCACCGTGACCGCCACCATGGGGGCCCACTGGTCGTCGAGGTGGTCCGGCACGTAGAGCGTCGAGTAGCCCAGGTCCTCCGCCTTCCGCGCCAGATCGCGCCACGCAGCGGGGGATGCGGCGCCGGACGCCTGGAGGGCAAAACGGAAGCTGGCCATGACGGGCGATCCTACGGCGTTAACCTGTAGCGGTGACGAGCCCCGCTGCGACCTCCCCGTGGAGCCCCGCGTCCTGGCGCAAGTTCCCTGCGGCGCAGCAACCGGAATGGCCCGACGCGGACGCGCTCAAGAGGGCCGAGGCCCGGCTGGCGACGGTGCCACCGCTCGTGTTCGCCGGTGAGGCGCGCTACCTGACCGACCAACTGGGCCAGGTGGCCAAGGGCGAGGCCTTCCTCCTGCAGGCAGGAGACTGCGCGGAGTCCTTCGCCGAGTTCAGCGCGGACTCCATCCGGGACAAGCTCAAGATCATTCTGCAGATGGCGGTGGCGCTCACCTACGCGGCCGGCGTGCCGGTGGTGAAGGTGGGGCGCATCGCGGGACAGTTCGCCAAGCCCCGCTCGGCGAACACCGAGCAGATCGGCGACGTGGAGCTGGCGTCCTTCCGTGGCCACATGGTCAACGACGAGGCCTTCGAGGCCGAGGCGCGCACGCCTGACCCCGAGCGCCTGGTGGCCGCCTACCAGCAGTCGGCGTCGACGCTGAACCTGCTGCGGGCGTTCACCAAGGGCGGGTTCGCCGACCTCTCACAGGTGCACCTGTGGAACCAGCAGTTCGTCGCGTCGTCCGGCGAGGGCCAGCGCTACGAGCGCATCGCCTCGGAGATCGACCGCGCCCTGCGCTTCATGGCGGCATGCGGCATCGACCTCGGCGCCGAGAAGGGCCTGCACCAGGTCGACTTCTTCACGAGCCACGAGGCGCTGATCCTGCCCTACGAAGAATGCCTCACCCGCGTGGACTCCCTCACCGGCGATTGGTACGACTGCTCGGCCCACATGGTCTGGGTCGGCGACCGCACCCGTCAGCTCGACGGGGCCCATGTCGAATTCGTGGCGGGCATCAACAACCCGGTGGGCGTGAAGGTCGGGCCTGGCTGCTCTCCCGAAGAGGTGGTGGCACTGTGCGAGCGCCTCAACCCCGAGCGCGTGCCGGGCCGGCTGACGCTCATCACCCGCCTGGGGTCCGACCGGATCACCGAACTGCTCCCGGGCATCGTGCGGGCGGTCGAGGCCGAGGGCCACGCCGTCGTGTGGGCCTGCGACCCCATGCACGGGAACACCTTCACCAGCGAGGGCGGCCGCAAGACCAGGCGCTTCGACGACATCCTCTCCGAGCTGCGCTCCTTCTTCGACGTCCACCGTGACGAAGGGACCTGGCCCGGCGGGCTGCACATCGAGCTGACCGGGGACGACGTGACCGAGTGCCTCGGTGGAGCCGAGGAGATCTTCGAGGTGGACCTCGATGCCCGCTACACGACGACGTGCGACCCCAGGCTGAACGCCCGCCAGTCGCTCGACCTGGCCTTCCGCGTGGCGGAATTCCTCAGAACTTGATCCGCCGCCTCGCCCTCGCCCTGCTCGTGACGGCCTTGCCGTTGCTGGCCCTGGTCGCCGTGGCGGTCACCGTCAGCCGCGCCGACCCAGCCGGCCGCCGCGGCCAACGCTCCCACGCCCGCCTACTGGCTGGCCGCCTCCGATGGCGGCATCTTCAGCTTCGGCGGCGCCCAGTACTACGGGTCGACCGGCGGCACGGTGCTCAACAAGCCCGTGGTCGGGATAGCGGCGACCTCCGACGGCGGCGGGTACTACGAGGTGGCCTCCGACGGCGGCGTCTTCAGCTACGGCGATGCCGTCTTCTACGGCAGCACCGGCAGCATCCACCTCAACGAGCCCGTGGTCGGCATGGCGGTCGTGCCGGGCGGCGGCGGTTACTGGCTCGTCGCCTCCGACGGCGGCATCTTCAGCTACGGCGATGCCACCTTCTACGGCAGCACCGGGCAGCATCCACCTCAACCAGACCCGTGGTCGGGATGGCCGCTACCCCGAGCGGCAAGGGCTACTGGCTCGTGGCCGCCGACGGCGGCATCTTCAGCTACGGCGATGCGAGCTTCCACGGCAGCACGGGCAGCCTCGTGCTCAACAAGCCGATCATCGGCATGATCACCGGCCCGGCCGGCGCCGGCTACTTCCTCGTCGCCTCCGACGGGGGCATCTTCAGCTTCGGCACGGCACCCTTCTACGGATCGCTGGGAGGCCTACCCCTCAAGAACCCGATTGTGGCCGCGGCGGCCACGCCGACAGGCAACGGCTACTGGTTCACCGACTCCGTGGGATTGGTGTCGAATTTCGGATCCGCCGACTACTACGGCTCCGCGCCCTCACCCCTCTTCAGGCCGATCGTGGGCATGGCGGAGGCGCCCGGCACCACCGGTGCCTTCGTCGGCGGGACGTACCCCTCCGGGTCGTACGGCTACGACATCAGCAAATACCAGTGCGGCAGCTTGCCGGCGGGCGACCATCAGATCGGCATCGTGCAGGTGGACGGGAGCTCGTCGGGGAACACCAATCCGTGCCTGGCCGCGGAGCTGGCCTGGGCGGGCAGCGGCCTCAACTTGTACACGTACCTGACCTACGGCACGTCGGCCACGAATGAGCCGGGATGCAACGGCGACACGTCGTGCAATGCCGGCTATCAGGCCGGCACCCACGCCTACAACGATGCCTTCAACGCCGGGGCCGGCTCCAGCGCCACGCCCTGGTGGCTCGACGTCGAGACGGCGGATCGCCAACTGGTCCGGCAATCTGAGCGAGAACGCTCAGTTCGTGCAAGGGGCCCTCAACGCACTGCACGAGACCGAGGGCATCGCCGACGTCGGGATCTATGCCAGCCCCGGCGTTTGGAACAACATCGTCGGCGACTACCAGCCCGACGTGCCGTACTGGATGGCCGACTACCTGTCGTCGCCGAGCGGCCCCGGATCTTGTGCGGACTATTCGAACTGGGTAGCCAAGGGCGCGCCGTTGCCCGGCCCGCCGCAGATCGTGCAGTACAACAGCACGCAGTACGACGACGACTACGCCTGCTAGCGACCCGCCGTCGGTGCGCTACGAGTGGCGAGCGGCGTTCGCCAACGAAGACCTCAACACCCTGCACGCCGAGGGCTTCACGCACACCGTGCTCGACACCGACTGGCAGAGCCAGGTCGAGCGTCACAGCCTGGGCTGGGTCTGCGCCTTCGAGGGCACACGTCTGATCGGGTTCGTCAACGTGGCCTGGGACGGCGGGGTGCACGCCTTCGTCATCGACACCGTCGTCGCGGCGCGACCGGCAGCACGCGGGCGTCGGCCGCGGCCTGCTCGATGTGGCCGAACGGGAGAGCCGCGCCGCCGGCTGCGAGTGGCTCCACGTCGACTTCGAGGAGGGAACTGTGCGGCTTCTATCTCGACGCCTGCGGCTTCACGACCACGCCGGCCGGACTCATCGCTCTGCGCTGACGGAGACCTCAGGACCGCGTCGCGAGCAGCAGACGCAATCGCTCGGCGTTCTCCTCGGCCGGCACACCGGCATCGAGGACGAGATCGAGCCCCTCGGGAGGCGCCCACGCCGCCCGCGCCCGCTCGACGTGGTCCCAGTCCAGCTCGTACCAATTCGGGATCTGCCGCTGCCGGCCCTCGACACGCGCACGGTGGAGCCCGGCATCGCGGCACGAGGTCATGACGACGAGCGATCCCGCGCCCTCCTCGGCCGCCACCCGGCGGGTCTCCTCCACCTCGGGGCCACGGGCCACGCCGTCGAGCACGACCGAGGAGCCGAGACGGAGTTGGGAGCGCGCCAGCGCCCAGAGCAGGGACCAGCCGACGCCTCGGTGCCCCCGGGGGCCCATGCTGTCGAGTGCGTCCTGCATCTCGGCAAAGGGCCGCAGGCCGCTCATGGCCCAGTCGTGACCAAGCACGGGTGCCCCGAGGGCACGACCCGCCACCTCGGCCATGGTCGACTTCCCTGAGCCCTGCAGTCCCGTGATCAGGACCACGAGCATGGCGATCCCCTCCAGCGCGCCGCCGTCACGGACAGGCATTCACCCACCGCACGCCCCCAGGGAGGATTCAGGCGGTCTTGACCACCAGCACGGCGCAGTGGGCGCCGTGTGCGACCGAATTCGGCACACTACCGAGATAGCGCCGCTGCATCCCCTTGCTCCCGACGACGATCAGGTCCGCACCCACCTCGACCGCCGTGGCGAGGATCACATCGTCGGGATTGCCCTGCCGCCCGTGCGCCTCCGCCACGAGGCCCTCGCCGAACTTCTCGATGGCGGCCTCACCCACGGCCAGGGCGGCCTCCTCGGCGAGCGCCTGGCCGACGCCGCTGTCGACCATGGCCACGCCCGACGCAGCACCCATGCCGGGGCGCGGGGTGCGGAAGGCAGTGACGATGTGCAGCGCTGCGCCCAGCGAGCGAGCGAGATCCGCGGCAGCCTGAACTGCCTCGTCCGCCGTGGGAGAGCCGTCTGTGCCGACCACCAGTGTCTTGTACATCGCGTCGTCCCCTTCTCGTCGGAAGAATCAGCGTACTCGGGGTCGATCGAACCCGTCCTGAATCAGGGGGCCAGCGCTCCGTAGGCGGTATCCCAGAAATCCACCACGTGTGCGGGCGACTCCGGCGAGGTCATCGCCCTCGTCGAGAACACAATGCCGGTAAGGCCGTACTCAGGATCGGTCGCCCACCCGGTCCCCGTGCTGCCGTAACCCGAGGGCTCGGACGACACCGAGCGGATGAGGTCATGACCCAGAACGGTAGCGGTAGCGTGCCCCCGTGGCGGCTCTCGAAGACGTCGAGCGGATGATGGCCGCGCTCCCCGAGGTGACCGAGGCGGCACGGCACGGCAACCGCACGTGGTTCGTTGCCGGCAAGGCCTTCGCCTGGGAGCGCCCGTTCTCGAAGGCCGACCTGAAGCGCTTCGGTGACACACCCCCGCCGACCGGTCCGATCCTCGCCCTCCGCACCGTCGACCTGGCCGACAAGGATGCCCTCCTCGCCACCAACGCCAAGGGGTTCTTCACCATCCCGCACTTCGACGGCTACGCCGCTGTCCTGGTGCAGCTACGGGCGGCCACCAAGAAGCCCCTGCGTGAGGCGATCGAGGATGCCTGGCTTGCCTGTGCGCCCGAGACCCTCGCCCGCCGCGCCCACCTCGGCGGCGTCTGACCCTCCCTCGGCCCTCCGGGGCACCCCACACGAGTCGTTGAAACGCAACAGGACGAACCGGTCCATCGACGGGACCCACTCCCATTCGGTCATGGAGGCATGGCCGATGCGCACCCAGCCCCGCCGGTAGACCTCGGGCGACACGCCGAGAAAGGCGATCATGGTGGCTTCGATCACCCCGGCGTGGACGGCGGCCACCACCAGCTCACCCGGGTGCTGTCGCACCACGTCCCGCACGGCGCCCGAGGCCCGGGCCACGAATTCGGACCAGCTCTCGCCGCCCGGTGCGATGGGCACCGTGGGGTCCTTGTCCCAGTCGGGCACCGAGAAGGTCTCGACCATCTCAGACCACTCCATACCGTCGGCGTCGCCGGGATGGAGTTCGCACAGGTCACAGCGCTCCCGCACGGCGCCGAGCGCTTCTGGTCCGGACCCCACCACGGGCCGGAGACGGTTGGCCGTCTCGGTGGCCCGGGGCAGCACAGAGGAGTACAGGGCCGTCGCCTGGCGCAGCTCACCGCTCTCGTAGAGCCGGTCGGCCAGCGCGGCCACCTGGATCCGCCCCAGAGGGGTCAGTCCCGTGCACCCCTTCGGTCCCCCGATGATCCGGTTCAGGTTGCACTCCGCCTCGCCGTGGCGCACCAGCACAATCCGCGTCGCGCCCTCTTCCGCGGGGAAGATCCGCAGCACTCCCGCCTCGGCGCCCACTCCTTCGACCGTGCCCTCGCTCACGCCAGATTTCCGACGAAGTGCTCCAGCTGGCGCAGCGTGCGGCATTCCACCACGTCGTCGCAATGGGCCGCGTACTCCCCCACAATGGAGTCGCCCGACCCCCAGTAGTCACGCGGCTCGGGGTTGAGCCAGTACACCCGGCGCGCCCGCGCCTGCAGTTCCTCGACGACCCAGGATTGCGAAGCGTGGTAGTTGTTGCGCGCGTCGCCCAGGATGATGACGCTCGAGCGCGAGGTCACCTGGTCGCCCCAGCGCCGATGGAACTCGCTCAACGCGTGCCCGTAGTCGGAATGCCCGTCCACCCAGATGACATCCGCCTCCAGGTTGATCCGGGCCACGGCCTCGGCCGGATCGACCACGCCCTCGAAGAACCGGGTCACCTCGTCGATCCCGTCCACGAAGACGAAGCTGCGCACCTTCGAGAACTGCGAGGAGATGGCATAGACGAGGTGCAGCGTGAAGCGGGCGAAGCTCGCCACCGACCCCGAGATGTCGGCGATCACGAAGATCTCGGGCTTGGCCGGCCGCGGGTGCCGGAAGCGTGGCTCAATCGGCACGCCACCGGTCGACAGGGAGCGCCGCACCGTGGCCCGGAAGTCGAGCGGGCCCTTGCGGCCGTGGCGGCGCTTGCGGGCCAGCCGGACGGCCAACTTGCGCGACAACGGCTGGAGCACCCGGTGCAGCGTCGCCAGCTCCTCGCGGGTGGCGTGCATGACGTCGATGTCCTCGGGCAGCGGCTTGCGCACGGAGCGGGCCAGGGCCTCCGCCCCGCGGTCCTCGACCAGGCGCCGGCGGATCTCCGTCTCGACGGAGCGGCGGAACTTGTCGAGGCGCGCCTTGAACTCGTCGGCCGCCAGGCGCTCCTCCAGGTCGGTCAGCGAGCCACCGGCCGCACCGGCCTGGGCCTGCGCCATCAGGCGCTCCAGCACCGCATCGAGATCGAGGTTCCGCAACGTGCGGTACAGGTAGTACGTGCCGCCCACCGGGCGCCCGGGCTCCATGCCGGCGTAGCGGTCCACCGCATTGCGGGCCACCATGTTCATGAGCCCGGCGTCGGCCGAGAGCAGTGACTTGAAGAGCATCTCGGCAAGCTCCTCGGGCGTCATGCCCTCCCCTCCCCCGCCGCTCTGCCACGAGCGCCGCTGCCCCTGCGCGCCGCCCTGCCCGGAGGGCTGCTCGCCCTCCGACTCCTCCCCCTCGAGCCCCTCGTCCTCGCCCTCGGCGCCCCCGCGCCCACCGGTCCGCACCGCGAAGTACACCTCGAACGCCGTCTCGAAGGCCCGCCAGTGCGAGGACGACTTCACCAGCGTGGCGGCCAGCGCGTACTTCAGCGCCTCGCGGTCCTCGAGCGGGATGTGCTTGACCGCCTCGGCGGCGTCGAGATGCTCCGTCAACGAGACGGGCAGGCCGGAGCGGCGTAGCTCGGTGACGAAGCCGGAGAGGAGGTCGAGCACGGACTCAGCCCGGCGAGGCCGACAGCAGTTCCTTGGAGGCCCGCTCGATGTCGGCTTGATACTTCAAGAGGATGTGCAGGGTGTCCTTGGCCCCGGCCGCGTCGATCGTCTCCACACCGAGCAGCACGAGCGTGCGGGCCCAGTCGATCGTCTCGGAGACCGAAGGCGCCTTGCGTAGCTCGAGCGTGCGCAGCGAGCGCACGATGCGCGCTACCTGGTCGGCCAGCTCCTCGGTGATGCCCGGTACCTTCGTCCGCACGATCTCGCGCTCGCGCTCGAGGTCGGGGTAGTCGATGTGCAGGTAGAGGCAGCGGCGCTTGAGCGCCTCGGAGAGCTCGCGGGTGTTGTTGGACGTGAGGAACACCATGGGCAGCTGCGTCGCCCGCACCGTGCCGAGCTCGGGGATCGACACCTGGTACTCCGACAGGATCTCGAGAAGCAGCGCCTCCGTCTCGAGCTCGACGCGGTCGACCTCGTCGACGAGGAGCACGACGGGCTCGGTGGCGCGGATCGCCTCGAGGAGCGGCCGCGTCAACAAGAAGTCCTCGGAGAAGATGTCCTCCTCCAGCTCGGACCAGCTCGGGCCCTCTTCCTCGTTCTTGCCGTGCTCGCCAGCCTGAATCCGCAGCAGTTGCTTGCGATAGTTCCACTCGTAGAGCGCTTTGGACTCGTCGAGGCCCTCGTAACACTGCAGGCGGATGAGCCGGGCTCCGGTGAGCTCCGCCACCGACTTGGCCAGCTGCGTCTTGCCGGTTCCGGCCGGGCCCTCGACCAGCACCGGCTTGGCCAGCCGGTCGGCCAAGAACACGACGCCGCTGATCGACTCGTCGGCCAGGTAGCCGACCTCGGCGAGGCCGCCCCGCACGTCGTCCAAGGACCCGAACCGGGGGGGACCACCTTCCGGCAGGCCCAATGCAGCGTTCCCGTTACTCACCGGCGTACCTGCCCGTCACCGCGCACGATCCACTTCAACGTCGTCAGCTCCTTCACTCCCATCGGTCCACGGGCATGCAGCTTCTGGGTGGAGATGCCCACCTCCGCCCCGAGCCCCAATTCCTCGCCATCGACGAACCGGGTCGACGCGTTCACCAGCACGGCGGCACCGTCCACCTCGGCCACGAAGCGGTCGGCCACTGCGACATCGGAGGTGACGATCGCCTCGGAATGGCCCGAGCTGTACCGCGCAATGTGCTCGATCGCCTCCCCCACGTCGTCGACCATGCCGATCGCCACTACCGGTCCCAGGAACTCGGTCTCGAAGTCGCCCTCCAGGGCCGGCACGGCAGCGGGTACGTGAGCCCGCACCCGCTCGTCAGCCCTGATCTCGACACCGGCCGCTTCGAGCGAGCCCGCCAGCCGGGGCAGGAAGTCGGCCGCCACGCCCGAGTGCACCAGGATCGTCTCGACCGCGTTGCAAACCCCGAAACGGTGAGTCTTGGCGTTGATCGCCAGCTCGTGCGCCATGGCGAGGTCGGCGGCGCCGTCGATGTAGATGTGGCAGTTCCCGTCCCCGTCCAGCACGTAGGGCACGGTGGCGTGCTCGATCAGTGAGGCGATCAGTGCCTGCCCGCCGCGCGGGATGAGGCAGTCGATGTAGCCGCGCAGCCGCATGAATGCCGTGGCCGTCTCGTGCGAGGTGTCCTCCACCAGGGCGACCGCGTCTTCGGGCAGACCGGCCTTCACCGCCGCCCGGCGCAGTAACGCCACGACCGCCCGGTTGGAGTCGATGGCCGAAGATGACCCCCGGAGGAAGGCGGCGTTGCCCGCCTTCAGGCAGAGCCCGGCGGCGTCGCTCGTGACGTTGGGCCGATTCTCGTAGATGACGCCCACCACACCCAGGGGGACCCGCACCCGGGAGACCCGCAATCCGTTGGGCCGCACCCAGCCCTCGGTCACCTCGCCCACCGGGTCCGGCAGGGCCGCGACCTTGCGGAGGCCCTCCGCCATGCCCCGCACGCGGTCCTCGGTCAGGCGCAGCCGGTCCCGGGCCGCCTCGACGATGCCGGCTGCCTCGGCCCGCTCCAGATCGGCTCGGTTGGCCTCGACCAGGGATGCCGACTCCTCCTCGAGCAGGTCAGCGGCCAACCGCAGCGCATCGTCGCGGACCGAGCTCGGGGCCCTCGCCACGACCCGAGCGGCCGACCGGACGCGGCCCGCGAGCTGCTCCAACGCGGGCGAGGTCATCCGTTCAGGTTACAAGGACCAGGTCGTCCCGATGGACGACGACCTGGCTGCGCCGGCCCATCCACTCGGGAGCCCGCTCCGCGTGCACCCGGACCAGGCCCTTGGCGAAGACCTCGCCATCAGGGCCGGAGATCTCCACGGCGTCGTCCGGCCGGAAGGCGCCGGTCGCCCCGGTGACACCAGCTGCCAGCAGTGACCGCCCGCGACCGGTCAGCGCCGACCGTGCGCCGTCGTCGACGGTGATGCGGCCGCTCGACCCAAGCGCGAAGGCGATCCACAGCTTGCGGGCCGACAGCCGGCTCTCCCGGGCCCGGAACACCGTCCCGACACCGGGTTCGTCGGCCAGGGCCGCCGCCACCACGCCCGGGCGGGCGGCATCGGCGATCACCGTCCGCACACCCGACCAGGTAGCGATCTTCGCCGCGGCCAGTTTCGACGCCATGCCGCCGCTGCCGACAGAGCTTCCGGAGCCACCCGCCAGGCGCTCGAGTTGCAGATCGATCTCCACCACCTCTTCGATGAGCGACGCCTCTGTATCCCGGCGCGGGTCCGCAGTGAGTAGCCCAGGCGTGTCGGTTAGCAAAACGAGAAGCTGCGCGCCGACCAGGTGCGCCACCAGCGCGGCCAGCCGGTCGTTGTCACCGAAGCGGATCTCCTCGTCCGCCACGGCGTCGTTCTCGTTGACCACCGGGACGACGCCCAGCGCAGCCAGGTGACGCAGCGTCCCTCGCGCGTGCAGGTACTGCGTGCGGTGGACGAAGTCGAGCGGTGCCAGCAGCACCTGGCCGGCCAGCACGCCGTGGGGCTCGAAGCCGTCCTGCCACATCCGCATCAGTCGGTGCTGGCCCACCGCCGACACGGCCTGCAACACGGCGGGGTCCGAAGGCCTCTGTTTGCCACGATCGAGCGTGTCCCACCCGACGGCGATGGCGCCGGACGAGACCACGACGACGGTGTGCCCGTCGGCGCGTGCAGCGGCCAGCTCCCCGCACAACCGGCTGACCGTCTCACTGGTGACCGAGGACGAGCCGACCTTCACGACGGCGATCACTGGTCCGCTCCCCAGGTGAACGTCATGGCGCCGACCGTGATCTCGTCGCCGTCGTGGGCACCCGCGCGCGCCAGGGCACGGTCGACTCCGAGGCGTCGCAACCGGCGCACCACCTCCGCCTGGGCCCCTTCGTCGTTGAGGTCGGACAGCGCCACGGCCCGCTCCGCGGCACGCCCCTGGACCACCCACTCACCCGCCCCTGCACGATGCACGGCGACACCCTCGGGGACCGGCCGGTGCACCACGATCTCGCTCGAAGACGCCACGGCCGCCTCGGCCCGTACCTCTTGGACCAGCGGTGCGAGCCGGTCGACCAGCGGCCGCACACCCGTGCCGGCGGCAACCGAGAGCACCATGTCGCACACGCCTGCTTCGTCGGTTCCGACGTCGACCTTGCTCCCCACCACGACTCGTGGGCGATCGAGGAGCTCGGGCCGGTAGGAACCGAGCTCCGAGAGCAAGATGCGCAGCTGCTCGGACGGCGCCATGCCACCGACGGCGGGCGCCTCGAGATCGAGGAGGACCACCAGCACGCGGGCCCGCTCGATGTGGCGCAGGAACTGGTGTCCCAGGCCCTTGCCCTCCGCCGCTCCCTCCACCAGGCCTGGGATGTCGGCCATGACGAACTCCGTCCCGTCGCGCACGCCGCCGACCCGGACGACGCCGAGGTGCGGCTCCAGAGTCGTGAAGGGATAGTCGGCGATCTTCGGTTTGGCTGCCGACACTGCCGAGATGAGCGTCGACTTGCCGGCGTTGGGGAAGCCGACCAGCGCCACGTCGGCCATGAGCTTGAGCTCCATGTCCAGCCAGAACTCCTGGCCCTTCTCGGCCTGCTCGGCGAAGGCGGGAGCGCGGCGGCGGTTCGAGAGGAAGCGTGCGTTCCCCCGACCGCCCTGGCCGCCTTCGGCCACCATGAACCGCGCGCCCTCCACGTCGAGGTCGCAGACGACGGCGCCGGTGCGCTCTCGCACGACCGTGCCGACCGGTACGGGCACCACCAGGTCCTTGCCCCGGGCGCCGTGCTTCTTGGAGCCCGAGCCGTGCACGCCGTCGGTGGCACGTCGAAACGGGTGATCGCGGAAGCCCAGCAGCGACGCCTCGTTCACCGAGGCGACGAGCCATACGTCCCCACCGTGACCGCCGTCGCCCCCATCCGGGCCACCGCGGTCCACATGGGCCTCCCTGCGCCACGACACCGCCCCGGCTCCCCCATCACCAGCGCGCGCGTGCAGTTGGGCCTGGTCGACGAAGCCGGGCATGAAGTACCAGCTTACGGGGCCAGAACCGTCCTCCGGGCGCAATCGAGAAAGGCGGCGGCGCAGCCCAGTGGCTCTCTCACTTCGGTGCTCCTCGCCGCACCCGTGGCCGCCCTAGGACCCGTCACGTCAAACTCGTCGCTGAGATTGCTCTGACGCCGTCGGTCACATCGTTGGCACGGAGAATGTGCTCGCCGGCCGTGTCGATGGAACATCCGCTGAAGGCGGCTACTCCGGCCGTGGTCGTCGAAGTGCAGCCCGAGAGGGTGCCCAGACCCGTAGCCGATCGCCAAGGTGATGGTGCTTGATGTCGGTGGTGACCGTATTGCCGCCGGCGTCTTCGATGGTGACGGTGGGCTGGGTGCCGAAGGGACTACCTGCGCTCGCATCACCCGGTTGGATGGTGAAGACCAGCTGGGCCGGCGCGCCAACGGTGACGTCGAACGCCGAGCTCGTAGTCGTGAGGCTCGTCAGCCGTGTCGGTGGCGGTGAGGACGTCGCCACTGTTGGCGGTGTCGATCGTGCAGCCACTGAAGGTGGTCACCCCGGCAGCGGTCGACGCCGTGCATCCTGAAAGGGTGCCCGGGCCTGTGGTCAGCGTCAAGGTCGGGACCGTGGCGTCATCGGTGACGGTGTTCCCCCCAGCGTCCTCGACCGTCACCACGGGCTGGGTGGTGAAGGCAGTGCCGCCCGCCGCGCCAGCGGGCTCGGTGGTGAACGCGAGCTGGGCCGGCGCGCCGGTTCCGACCAGGATCGAGTCCGAGGTGGCCGTTGTGAGGGCGCCGTCGGCGGCGGTGAGCGTATAGGTGCCATCGGTATTGATGGAGCAGCCGCTGAAGGCAACCACACCGACGGTCTCCGTCTGCGAGCAACCCGAGACCACCCCGGCGCCGCCGTTGGCGGTCAATGTGACCGTCGAGCTGTCGGCGGTGACCGTGTTGCCTCCGGCGTCTTCGACCGTCACCGTGGGCTGGGTGGTGAAGGCGGTGCCGCCGGTTGCCGTGGGTGAGGGCTCGGTCGTGAAGACCACCTGGGACGCCGCTCCGACGGTGACGTCGAACGCAGCACTCGGGCCGCTCAACGTGTCACCGGTATCGCTCGCCGTGAGGATGTCGCCAGTCCCGGCGGTGTTAATGGCGCAGCCGCTGAAGGCCGCCACTCCGCCCGTGGTCGTCGATGTGCAGCCGGAGAGCGTCCCTGTGCCCGCGGTTCGAGCCAAGCTGATGGAGTTGGTGTCCGTTGTGACGGTGTTGCCGCCGGCGTCTTCGATGGTGACGGTCGGCTGGGTCGTGAAGGCGGTGCCACCCGTGGCGCCCGCTGGCTCGGTCGTGAACGCCAGCTGCGCAGGAGGGCCGACGGTGACGTCACACGCCGAACTCGGGGCGCTCAAGGTGTCCCCCGCGTCGGTGGCGGTGAGGATGTCGCCGGTCCCGGCGGTGTTGATCGTGCAGCCACTGAAGGCGGCCACTCCGGCGGTGGTCGTCGACGTGCAGTCTGACAGCGTCCCCGAGCCGGCGGTGCGCGCCAAAGTGATCGCGTGTGTGTCGCTGGTGACCGTGTTGCCGCCGGCATCTTCGACCGTGACGATCGGTTGCGTGGTGAAGGCAGTGCCGCCGCTGGCGCCGGCGGGCTCCGTGGTGAATACGAGCTGGCTCGGCACACCGGTGCCAACGTCGAAGGAGCTGCTCGTCGTGGTGAAGCCGTCACCGGCATCGGTGGCACGAAGGGTATATGTCCCTCCCATGTCGATGGAACAACCGCTGAAGCTGACCACTCCGCCTGTGTTGGTTGCCGAACAGCCTGAGAGGGTGCCGCCCGGCCCTGAGTTGATCGCCAACGCGATGCCGTGCGTGTCGGTCGTGACCGTGTTGCCGCCGGCGTCCTCGATCGTCAGCCTGGGCTGGGTGACAAAGGCGCTGCCTCCAATGGCGTTGTCAGGCTCGGTAGTGAAGGCGATATGAGTCGCCGGGCCGGTACCGACGTCGAAGGGCGCGCTGGTGGCGCTGGCCAGTTGCCCGTCGGTCGCTATGAGCTTGTAGCCGGTCCCAGCGCTGTTGATCGCGCAGCCACCGAACGTGAAGACCCCGTTGTTCTCACCAGTGGAAGTGCACGTCGAGAGCACTCCCGGGCCGCCACTGGTTGGGGTGCCGGGAGCGATCCCGATGGTGACCGTCGAGTTGTCCGTCGTGACGGGATCGCCCGCTGCATCCTCAGACGGTGACAACCGGCTGGGTGGAGAACGCGGTTCCCCCGCTGGCTCCGCCCGGCTGGGTGGAAAAGACCAACTTGCTGGCGGGGCCGGACATCCCACTCAGTGCCATGCCGACGATGGGCTTGTTGATCGGGGTGCCGCCGGTGGAGCCGTAGAAGGCGGCGTCGCCGTAGTTGAAGATGCCCGCCGTCGGAGGCGACGAGCCAGTAGCCCTTGCCGTCCGGAGTGGCCGCCATGCCCACGATGGGCTTGTTGAGTGGCATACCGCCGGTCGAGCCGTAGAAGGCAGCGTCGCCGTAGTTGAAGATGCCGCCGTCGGAGGCGACGAGCCAGTAGCCCTTGCCGTCTGGGGTGGCCGCCATGCCCACGATGGGCTTGTTGAGTGTCATACCGCCGGTCGAGCCGTAGAACTGCGCGTCTCCGTAGTTGAAGATGCCGCCGTCGGAGGCCACCAGCCAGTAGCCCTTGCCGTCCGGGGTGGCTGCCATGCCCACGATGGGCTTGTTGAGCGGCATGATTGCCGGCCGAGCCGTAGAACTGCGCGTCGCCGTAGTTGAAGATGCCCCCGTCGGAGGCGACGAGCCAGTAGCCCTTGCCGTCCGGAGTGGCCGCCATGCCCACGATGGGCTTGTTGAGCGGCAGGTTGCCGGCAGACCCTTCGAAGGTGGCGTCGCCGTAGTTGAAGATTCCGCCGTCGGAGGCCACGAGCCAGTAGCCCTTGCCGTCGGGCGTGGCCGCCATGCCCACGATGGGCTTGTTGAGCTCCATGCCGCCGGTCGAACCGCTGAAGGGCGCTCCGCCCTCACTGAAGATGCCGCCGTCGGAGGCCACCAGCCAGTAGCCGAGTCCTTGGGTGGACGAGTGGGACTGGCTCGAGGACCCGCTGCTGGTTTGGCCACCGAAAATTGCAGCCGAAGCAGACTTGAACAGCGCGAGGCTCAGCGCCAGCCGCGATCAGACACGAGACCGCAATGAGCAAGAGCCCGCGTCGACGTTGCGCGGCAAGGCGATCACGCCTGGGGTGATCCTCGATGCTCGAACCGCTGCACGGCTGCCTCCGCTCGTTCACCTGAATCATCGGTCGGATCATCGTGCCCATTGCCCACCCCGCTCGGTTTCGCCAGAAGCCCTGCACCTTCCCGACACATGCCAAGAAGACACGCGAAACAGAACAACTTCTGCACATCGTTCAACGCAATGGCCATGTCTTGCGAAACGACAGAGAGTGCCAATCACGGCACAGTCACGACGTGCAACGGGCATCTCTCGTCTCGTCGCCGCGGCAAAGGCGTCCGCCCTACAAAGCCACGCGTTCCCTCGCGGCGAAGTCGTCTTACGACGCGAGAAGCCGGCGGGCGCGCTGACCGACCTCGGCCCGCGCCCGGTCACCGTCGACGGTGGTGCACTGTCCTTCTTCGACGACCTGCGCGCCACCGACCCAGACGTCGGTCACCAGATAGCCCGCGCCTGCCCACACCAGGTGGCCCAGGAGCTCGGCATCGCTCAACGCCGGGACGAAGCGGGCGTCGTCGGTACGCAATCTGATGAGGTCCGCCGGCCTTCCGACCTCCAGCGCGCCCACAGCGAGACCCAGCGCCTCTCCGCCGCCGCGGGTGGCCAAGCGGAGTGCTGCCGCCGTGCTCAGAACGTCCGGATCGCAGGCGATGGCCCGAGCGAGCAGCGGGGCCAGCCGCATTTCGTCCCACAAATGGAGGTCGTCGTTGGAGGCCGGGCCGTCGGTGCCCAGGCCGACCCGGATCCCTCGGTCGAGCAGCGCTCGCAACGGGGCGATACCCGAGCCCAGCTTCCCGTTGGAGCCCGGGCAGTGCGCCACGGCCACATCGTGCTCGGCCAGCAACGACAGATCCGCCTCGTCGAGCCACACCGCGTGGGCCGCCAACACCCGGCCCTCGAGGACCCCCTCGGAGGCCAGCAGGGCCGGTGCGCTCATGCCGTAGCGTTCCTGCACCACCTGGCATTCGGCTGCGGTCTCGGACAGGTGGATCTGCAGCAGCGCATCGCGCGCCTGCGCCTCGGCCGCGATGGCCCGCAGCCCTTCCGGGGGGACGGTGTAGGCCGCGTGCGGCCCGAAGCCCATCGACAGAAGGTCGTTCCCTGCTGTGGCATCGGCCACGGCGCAGGCGCCGGCCAACAGTGCTTCCCAGGTGCTTCCCGGGCCGGCGTCGGGCACGTCGAAGATGGCGGGCGTGTACACGGTGCGGATGCCGGCATGGAGGACGGCGTCCACCACGGCTGCCGGATGCCGGTACTGCTCGCACGTCGTGGTCACCCCATTACAGAGAAGTTCGACGGCCCCGAGCGCCATGCCCCAGTACACGTCCTCATCTTCCAGCCGCGCCTCGCGCGGCCAGACGGACTCATGCAACCAGCGGTCGAGCGGGAGTCCGTCGCCCGCGCTCCGCAGGAGCGTCATAGGCGAGTGTCCATGACAGTTGACCAGACCCGGCATCAGCAATCCGCCGAGCCGGCGGACCTCGGTCGCGGACGCGGGCGGAACCTGCCAGGGATCACCGACCCATGAGATCAGTCCGTCGTCGATCTCGACGGCGCCTGGCGCCAGAATCGTGTCATCGCTGTCAACGGTGAACACGGCGTCGGCCTCGAGCCGCAGCGGTCATGGCGCGCCGACGTACAACCGATCGGAGAGATCACGCGAGACTTGAATGGCCTCGCCACCGCCCTCCACCGTTACCTCCACGTTGCCTTCGGGATCACGCTGGCCCACCTCGGCCACGACGCCCGGGATGAAGCCGCCCTCGTCGAGCAGGGTCAATGAGCCGAGATTCAATTCGACCTCTTCGCTGATGCGGAAGAGCCGCACCCGCTCGCCGACGTCCACCTCGGCCAACGGCCGCACCGGGGTGGACGGCGCCGGCGAGCGCGAACCCGGGATCGGATTGCCGTGGGGGCAGGTGGCCGGGTCGCCCAGCAGTTCCACCAGTCGGGCTTCGACATCGTCGGAGATCACGTGCTCCCAGCGGCCCGCCTCGCGATGCACCTTGTGCCATTCCAGCCCGATGACATCGACGAGGAGACGCTCGGCCAGGCGGTGCTTGCGCACGACCTTCTCCGCCAGTGCCTGCCCACTCTCGGTCAGCGAGAGCCGGCGGCCATCCCGGGTCACGTACCCGTCCTCGCGCAAGCGGTCCAGCATCTCGGAGACCGACGGGGCGGACCGACCCAGCCGCTCCGCGATGCGGGCCTGAATCACCGGCACGCCCTCCTCCGAGAGCGACAGCATGGTCTCGAGGTACTCCTCGACTGGCGGGTGGTATTCCTGGGGCTGACGGGCGGCGCCGCTGTGCTCAGTCATGGCAATGGCTGCGACGAGGGCGGCACGTCGAGGGCGGGGTTGCGGTCGAAGAAGCCGAAGGGCAGGAGCGTGAAGCCGGTGTACTCGACGGGCATGACCGGCCAGTCTTCGGGCCGCGGGATGTGGGTGACCCCGAAGGAGTGCCACAGCACGATGTCGGTGTCGACGATGGGACGATCCTCCGCCGTCCAGGTCGGCAAGCCGGCGTGGCCGTGGTGCTGGTTGGGGTAGTCGCCTGCAGCCCGGCGCTCCTCGGGATCGAACGGCGTGACCCACAGGTTGTGCGATGCGAACGCGGCGCGGCGCCCGACACTCGAGGTGGGGTCGGCCAGCAGCGTCGGCGTGGCGCCCGGCAGCAGCTTGTAGGCAGTCGGCTGTCCCACCCTGTTCCGCCGGGACGGGTTGGCAATGCGCCAGGTGCGGCTGCGGGACGCGTCGACCTCACGGCGCGCCTCCAACTCACTCTCCAAAAGCGTCGCCGTCGTGCCGAACGCGTTCCCCCACGGATTCTCGGGGCTTCCCGGGGAGCCGGTGGGCACCGCATCGACCTCGTACACCTCGTTGTCGGGGCCGTCGACCTGCATATCGAGCCGGACGTTGAACAGGTGCTGGTGGTAAGGCGCAGCCAGACCCGGGGCAATCATCCGTGCGTGGTCTCCAGGGTCGCCGTCGGCCACGGCCATGGTGGACATGATCCCTGTCAGCTTCACTTCGAGCTGCATGGTGCCGTCGAGGTAGAAGTACCAGTAGAAGCCGTACTCGTAATTGCCGACCGTCGCGATGGAGCTCACGACCAGTCGACGCGACCGCCGTACTTCGCTGCGCCCGGAGACCATGTCGACGTGCTTCCAGAGGATGCCGTAGTCCTCCTCGTGCATGCAGATGGCGTTGGCCCGCGTGTGCGGCTTGCCGCGCTCGTCGGCAAAGACGTCGTCGAAGTAGCGGATCTCGCCGAGGCAGTCGCAGCCGAGCGTCAGGGAATTCGCCATGCGTCCCAGGCCCCATTCGCCGGCGTCGAAGGCGCTCTTCCATGCATGCATGGGACCGGGGTGCCCGTAGGGCACGACCATCTCGCTGACCGAGGCCCGGTAGACGATGGGCCGGATCCGCCCGCCATCCTCGTACCCGACCGTCCACAGCACGAGGCCTTCCAGAGGATCCATGCCGATCCGCAGTGACCACTTCTGCCACCGCACGAGGTTGCCGTCCACCTCGAAGCTCGGGCCCTCGGGCTGGGTGATCTCCAGCGGTTTGAGGTCTGTCCGCAGCGGGCCGTTGTGTTCAGGGTAATAGCTCCCGTGCTCGGAGGGCAGCGGCACCACCCCTGTGTCCAACACTTCGAGCACCTCGCCCCGGCCCATGTCGACGAAGGCGATCAGACCCTCGAGCGGGCGGGCGTAGCCGTTGTCATCCTTGCTCTCACGCAGGTAAGCCAGGCAGCGGGTGATGCGCCGGCCCTCCTCGTGACCGAGCCCGAAGGTGCCGGCCGGCCAGGGGTCGATCTGGACGAGCGAACGGTCGACCACGCCGCGACGGTCCAGGGCGGCATTCCACTCGGGATGGTCGTACAGGGCCGCCAGGACCATGATGGACTCTTCCATCTGGAGCGGCGGGCGGACATCGCGCACGATCTCCCAGCGGTCGATCTCCCCCCGGGTCACCGACACGATGGCTTCCACCACGTCGGCCTCGGGCCCCTCCAGAATCACCATGCGGAGGCGGCGGTCAACGACGGCGTCCTCGCCCACGTCCACGGCACGCACCACGTCCTTGGGCGGCTCGCACAGGCCGATGTAGGCGAAGCGCAGGACCTCGTCAGGCACTTCGGCCCGGCCGCTGGCGAAGACGATCTCGCGGGCCGCGGTGATCTCGTCCCCAGTGAGGGGTGCCAGGGGATGCTGGGTGGGGGCAGCGGGTGAGGAGCGCATGTCCGGCTGATGTTATGCGCCGGCCGGCGATTGACCCTCTACGATCAGCAGAATGGAGGCCGCCGCCGACCGGGCGGCGCACAGCGCCCGGGAACTGGCCCGACGCCTGGGGATCGACCACCACGACGTGCTCGTTCTTCTCGGGAGCGGCCTTTCCGGGGCCGCCGAGGACCTGGGCGCAGGCGAGGCGTCCGTGCCGCTCGACACACTGCCCTTCTTCCCGCCCTATACGGCAGGAGGGCATCGCGCCCACGCCTGGTCGTTCGACCATGACGGAGTTCGGGTCCTCGTCCTGGGTGGGCGGTGCCACCTGTACGAGGGGCTGACGCCCGTCGAGGTGGTCCACCCCCTTCGCACAGGTATCGCCGCCGGATGCCGCACCGTGATCCTCACCGCGGCCGCCGGAGGCATCCGGGACGACCTCGGCACCGGATCCCTCATGGTGGTCGAAGACCATCTGAACCTCACGGGGCGCAGCCCTCTGATCGGCCCCGACTTCGTCGACATGGCCGACGCCTATTCCCCGCGCCTACGCGCCCTTGCCCTGGGGACGGCGGAACCGGCCGCCTCTGTGCTGGCCGCCCGTCCCGGCGTCTACGCCCAGCTTCCGGGGCCGCAGTTCGAGACGCCGGCCGAGATCCGCATGCTCCGCACAGTCGGCGCCGACGTCGTGGGCATGTCGATGGCGCTCGAGACCATCGCCGCCCGCCAGGCCGGGGCGGAAGTGCTGGGCTTGGCGCTGATCACCAACCCGGCCGCGGCGGCGGACGCGACCATCGAGTTGGGGGCAATCGCCGAGGTGGGGGCCGCCGCCGTGCCCGCCGTGGCCTCTATCGTCCGTCACGTCGTAGGCTCGCCAGCATGAGCGACCCTGTGGCACCGACCGGCGTCGACCACGTCGCAATCAATGTCGCCGACGTTCCCGGTGCGATCGTTTTCTACACGGAGAAGATCGGGCTGGTGCAGAACCTCACCCGCCCCGACTTCGGCTTTCCGGGGGCGTGGCTGGACACCGCCAACGGGCAGCAGGTGCATCTGATCGAGGCCGCGGTGCCGAACGCGGTCGGGCAGCATTTCGCTCTCGCCTTTGAGGACTTGGGCGCCGCGGTCACCGAACTTCGGGCACGGGGCCTCGAGGTGACCGATCCGATGGCAGTCGGGACGACGGGACGCCAACAGGCGTTCACTGCTGACCCATCGGGCAACACGATCGAGCTGCACCAGCGCGGCATCGGCTGAGCAGGCCGGCGGCCGGGCCGGTTCTCAGCGACCCAGCGCCTTCGCCAGTTCCCGCGCCAGTGGACCATTCAGCCCGCCGGTGGTGCCGCCGACCAGATCGAACTGCCCATTGAGCGAGCTGAACCGCACCTGCGTCGGCTCCACCAGCGGGTCGCCTACCACCTTCCCGCCGACGTCGATGGCGAGGTAGGTATGGAAATAGCGTTGCGCGACACTGTCCAGCCGAGCAGCGGCGCCCGACGAGAGGTCCATGCGCACCGTCCATGCATCAGACGTCGTCCCGGGCACCAGCTGCATTGCGCTGACCATGGAAGCGGAGAGCCGGAGAACAGCGGGCCCGAGCAGCAATCGGCCTCTGTTCGGAACGGCGAAGGGGAGCAGCACGACCCGGGACGCTGCATCGCCCGCCGACGTGGCAACGCGGCTCAGCGCAGGGTTGTCGGGCACAATCCTGATTTTGAACGACCCGTTCGCATCCGGCGAAGGCTGCACGGCGGCGGCCGTCGCCGCATAGGGCCACGGGCACGCGCTGGGCAATGCGGAGGGTCGTGCTCCGGCACCGGCGGGATGGGTGAAGCACAACACGGGCCGGACGAGCACGGGCCCTGCGCCTGCGGCTGCCGGCGCGCCGGGAGTGCTCGGCAACGCCGAAGGCCCATGCGTCCCGAGAACGGACAGCCCGGCAACGAGGAGCATCACCACGACCACGCCGGCGATGACGCCCAGTGCGGCCCGACGCCGATAGCGCGACCTCTGGCGTTGGCGCGCCTCGGGGATCAGCAGCTCGGCCGGTGCCGGCTCCGTCGCCGCGTCCTCGACCCGTGCCGCGTCTGGTCCGGTTTCTGTGAGTGTCGCCTTCATGGTGCTACTATGCATAGCACTATGTTGCATGTCAAGGTCGACCGCGCGGAGGGCGTGGCCCTCCACGATCAAGTGGCGGCGGAGATTCGGCGCGCCATTGCCGACGGCGAGGCGCATCCGGGCGACCGCCTGCCGCCGGCCAAGGACCTGGCCGCGGTGTTGGACGTCAACACGAACACGGTGCTGCGCGCCCTGCGCATCCTCCGCGATGAGGGACTGCTGGAATTCCGGCGCGGACGAGGCGTGAGCGTCTCGGGCTCAGCCTCAGCAAGTGAGAGCGCAGTGCGTGAGCGGCTGCGCGACGTGCTCGAGTTCGCCCGCTTCCACGGCTACCGCAAGGAGGACGTTGCGGACATGCTCGACGCGCTGGGTTGAATGCCGGGACCGAGGAGCTTGAACCCCTGACGATGCGGCGCGCCGGACGGGTCTAGGCCGTCAGGACGCTGACCTGCTTGCGCCCGCGGCGTTCGCCGAACTTCACGACTCCGTCGGCGGTGGCGAAGAGCGTGTCATCGCCCCCGCGCCCGACGTTCGAGCCGGGATAGACCTTGGTCCCCCGCTGACGCACGATGATCGAACCAGCGGTGACCGCCGTGCCGTCGAAACACTTCACCCCGAGGCGCTGTGCGTTGGAATCGCGTCCGTTCCGGGTGGACCCGCCGCCCTTGGTCTTTGACATGTCTCGAACTCCCGAATCTCAGCCGGCCGCCGTGATGGCGGTGATCTCCAGCGTGGCGTAGTGCTGGCGGTGGCCCCACCGACGCCGCTGGTTGGACTTGTTCTTGTAGGTCATGGCGTTGATCTTCGGACCCTTTTCCTCGCCCACGACCTTGGCCGTCACCGATGCACCCGCCAGCTGCTCAGGCGTGGCCAGCACAGTGGACCCGTCGACTACGAGGACGGGCTCGAGCGACACCTCCGCGCCGACGGGCTGACCAAGCAGCTCCACGCGGACGCGCTGGCCTTCGGCCACACGCTCCTGCTTTCCTCCGGACCTGATGACGGCATACATAAGAGCGAGATCCTAGCGCAGGACCGAGTCGTCCAGGGTTACGCCCCGGCCCCCGCAGATGGCGCATTCGGTCGACAGGGTCTCGAGCAGGCCCTCGGAGACCCTCTTCCGGGTCATCTCCACCAGGCCCAACTCGGAGATGTCGAAGACCTGAGTCCGGGTCTTGTCCCGCGCCAGGGCGTTGCGCAGCGCGGCAGCCACCTTGTCCCGGTTCTCCCGGATCTCCATGTCGATGAAATCGATGACGATGATGCCGCCGATGTCCCGCAGACGAAGCTGGCGAGCCACCTCTTCGGCGGCCTCGAGGTTGTTCCGGTAGACCGTCTCCTCCAGATTGGTCTTCCCGACGTTCTTCCCCGTGTTGACGTCGATCACGGTCAGCGCCTCGGTGCGCTCAATGATCAGCGAACCACCCGAAGGAAGCCACACCTTGCGGTCGAGGGCCTTGTGCAGCTGCTCGTGCACGTGGTATCGCTCGAAGATGGGCAGGCCCTCGACCTCGGGGTCGTAGTACTCGACCCGGTCGGAGAGCTCCGGGCTCACGGCCCGCACGTAGTCCCGCACCTGCTCGAAGAGGGCCAGATCGTCGATCACGACACCCCGGTATTCCGGGTTGAGCTCCTCGCGCAGGATCCGGACGGACAGCTCGGGCTCCCGGTAGAGCAGGCCCGGGGCGTCGGACCGCTTGGCCTCGGCCTCAATGATGTTCCACTGCTCAAGCAGGGTGGTGACGTCACGTTGGAGTTCCTCGGCCGAGACGCCCTCAGCCGCCGTGCGGACGATCATGCCGTGCCCGGCGGGCTTCACCTCGTCGATGATGCGACGCAGCCGACGCCGCTCGTTGTCGCCGAGGCGCTTGGAGATGCCGAAGGCGCTCGAATTCGGGCACCAGCACGGCGAAGCGCCCAGGCAGCGAGACCTCCTGGGTCAGGCGGGCGCCCTTGGCCCCGATCGGGTTCTTCGTGACCTGGCACAGGATCGTCTGGCCGGCCTTGAGGACGTCCTCGATCCGCGGCTGCTGGGAGGCTCCGCCCTCGATGTCCTCGCGGTCGTAGCGCACGTCGCCGCGGTACAGGACGGCGTTCTTGGGGATGCCGATGTCGATGAAGGCGGCTTCCATGCCGGGCAGGACGTTCTGGACCCGGCCCCGGTAGACGTTGCCGTCGATCTGGTTGGTGTCGTCGGCCGACCGGGAGACGTAATGCTCCACCAGGGAGCGCCCCTCGAGCATGGCGATCTGCGTCATGTCCGGCTGGACGTGGACGCAGACCAGGTAGCGGCCTACCTGCTTCGACTTGCGGTCCCGGCCGGAACGGTCCCGGCCGGAGCGACGCCGGCTGCGGGAACGCCTGCCGTCGCCGTCGCCCTCGTCGTCGCCGAGAGGCGCATCGGGCTCGTCCAGATCGGACCGGTTCTCCCTGGGCGCGGCCGCCTCGGGCCGCTTGAGCGGCACCACCTGGGCCGCCGCCTTGGGCGGTGGGGGCGCAGCGACGGCGGTGCCGGCCTGGTGTCCCCGATCTTTGGCTTCGGTCTGGGTGCGGCTCGCGGCCCGTCGGGTGGGCTAGTGCTGCCGCTGCCCCCGGTTGCTCCGGAGGGTGACCCTCCGGGCTCTGGCTGATTTCCGTCTCGGACATGAGGGAAAGCCCTCCTCGCGTGCTGTGTCGCGTCGCCATCGGTCCCGGGCTCGCTCACATTGAGCGGCTCGAACCGAGCGCCATCGCGTTCGATCCATTGATGCGTTCGACAGGCCCATCCGGGCACCGCGGGGGTGCCCAGGGCCGCTACCAGGTCGCCTGGACGGACACCACGCGGATGCGTGGCCAATTCCGCCCGGAGATGACCATTGGGGCTGGTCAAGGACAGTGTCCGGATGGCCGGGCGGATGTCGTCCTCGGTTTGACGACCCTTCCGCTCCCGCCTGACAGTGAGCATGGGAGCAGCGAGCATCTTTTCCACCCGCTCCTGCAGCTCCTCATCCCGCACTCCGAGCACCTCCAGCTCCCAATCGCACGATGCTACCTCCTGCTGAAGCGAACCCTCCGCTTCTCCGATCAAGGCCGCGGCCTGGACGGCGATCCCCTCGGGCAGCAGCACGCTCAGAGCGGCCGGTAGCTCGGCAATGGGCGTCTCACCTGGTCCGGCCGGTTCGAGGCGCAGGTCGAGGTACTCGCCGAGCGACTCGCACCCCGTGGGCAGGGCCAGGCCGAAGCTGACGAGCGGGTGCGGGCACGAATCCCTGCGAGTACGCCAAAGGCAGCCGGCTGCGGCGCAACGCCCGCTCCCACATGCGGGCGACGTCCCGGTGGCTCGTGAACCGGACCTTCCCCGTCTTGGCGAAACGCAGGCGGAGGCGGCGCTGACCCTCAGGGGACACGGCTGACCAGGCGGACCGGGATCCGGTCCCCGACGCTGAGGTCCTGGCCCGTGCCCTGGCTGCCACCGGCGGGAGGGACCGGCGACGCCACCACGTGCTCGAGCCCGAAGCCGGTGCAGGCCCCGCAGTCGTAGCACGGGGTCCAGCGGCAGTCCTCGACGGCCACGCTGGCCAGCGCGTCCTGCCAGTCGCCCCAGAGGAAGTCACGGTGCAGGCCCGCCGAGATGTGGTCCCAGGGGAGGGCCTCGTCGGCGTCGCGGTCCCGGTGGCACACCTCATCGACGCTGAGGCCCTCTGCGGCCAGAGCGGCCTCCCACAGGGACAGGTCGAAGCGTTCGGACCACTCCTGGAAGGTGCCGCCGGCCCGCCAGACCCGCTCGATCACGGCACCCATACGCCGGTCACCCCGGCTCGCCAACCCCTCTGCCACCGAGGCTGCCGGCTCGTGCCAGCGGATCGTGAGGCCGCGGGTGCGCCGGGCCTCGTCGCGTAGCAGGGCCACCTTGCGCTCGAGCTCGGCCACCGTGTCCTGGCCGAACCACTGGAACGGCGTATGCGGCTTCGGCACGAAACCGCCGACGGAGGCGATCACCGTCACCCCCTTCTGGATACTTCCGGCCGATCTCGACACAGCGGGCACCGAGCGCGGCGATGCCGAGCACATCTTCGTCGAGCTCGGTGGGCAGACCGATCAGGAAGTAGAGCTTGACCCGCCGCCAGCCCTGGCTGAAGGCGGCGTCGACGGCGCTGTACAGGTCCTCTTCGGTGATCAGCTTGTTGATCACCGTGCGCATCCGCCAGGTGCCGCCCTCGGGCGCGAAGGTGAGCCCGGTGCGGCGCACCTTCTGGATCTCGGCAGCCGTCCCCACGGTGAAGGCGTCGACCCGCAGTGACGGGAGGCTCACCGAGACCCGACCCGCCGTGATCGGGGTCATCGACGATGTCGCGCACCGTGTCCTCAATGCCCGAGAAGTCCGCCGACGACAGCGACGTCAGGGCCACCTCGTCGTGGCCGCTCCACTCCAGGCCTCGTTGCACCATGTCGCGCACCTGGGCGGCCGGGCGCTCGCGCACGGGCCGCGTGATCATGCCGGCCTGGCAGAAGCGGCAGCCCCGTGTGCAGCCCGCGGAACACCTCGACGTTCAGGCGGTCATGGACCACCTCGGTCAGCGGGACGAGCGGCCGGGACGGGTAGGGCCAGTCGGCCAGATCGCTGATCGTCCGCTTGGCCACTTCGGCGGGCACGTCCGGCCGCGATGGGCAGCGTCGAGATCAGACGCCCGTCCTCGTACGACGCGCGGTAGAGCGCGGGCACGTACACCCCCTCCAGCCCCGCCAACGCGTGCAGGAGAGCCGTGCGGTCCCGCTCTGCGGGCGGAGACGCATCCAACCAGGTCGCCATGACCTCATTGATCTCGCCCACCACCTCCTCACCGTCGCCGAGGACGAAGATGTCGACGAAGTCCGCCAGTGGCTCGGGGTTGTAGACGCAGTGGCCGCCCGCGACGACGAGCGCATCGGCACCGCCGCGGTCCGCCGCGTGCAGAGGAAGGCCGGCCAGATCGATCATGTTCAACAGGTTGGTGTAGACGAGCTCGGCCGAGAGGTTGAACGCCAACACGTCGAAGGCGGCGGCGGGAAGGTGCTGTTCGACGCTGAAGAGCGGGACCGCTGCCGCCCGCATGGCCGCTTCCATGTCGACCCAGGGGGCATAGGCGCGCTCGGCCAGCGCGTCGGGACGCTCGTTGAGGATCTCGTAGAGGATCTGCAGCCCTTGGTTGGGCAACCCGATCTCGTAGGTGTCCGGGTAGAGCAGCAACCACGCGACGGCGCCGGTGCGTGGTCGGGGTACACCGACCCCTGCTCGCCACCGATGTACCGGGCGGGCTTGGACACCGTGGGCAGGATGCGCTCGATCTGCGGCCAGAGGGTCTCCATTCGCAACAACCCTACGGGACGCTCAGCCTCCGCCCGTCGTGGTGGAGGTCGTCGTGCCGGCACCGCCGGCCGCGGGGGCGGTCGTCGTGGTCGTGGTCGGTGTTCCTGCGGGCGGGTTGGGCGCCGGCGCCGTCATGCTCGCCTGGGCTGGACGGAGTCGGCGTCTTGACCGTCGAGGTCTCGGGGTTGGTGAGGATGTAGTTGAAGATGTTGCGGACCAGCGGGGCCGCGGCGTCGGCGCCGTAGCCGCCCTGGTCGATGACGGCGAGGACGACGTACTGGGGGTTGGGGTTGGGCCCGAAGGCCACGAACCAGCTGTTCGGCTCCTCCCCGGCCTCGTTCGACGCGGTTCCCGTCTTGCCCGCGAGGTTCCACGAGGCCGGGAAGCCCTGGAAATCCGAGTACGCCGTCCCGGTCCGGTTCGAGATCACGCCCTCGAAGCCCTGGAGCATGGCGCTGTAGTTGGCCGGCGAAATGGTGACGTGCCCGGTCACCTGCGGATCGAGCTTCTTGACGACCTTGCCGGTGCGTCGGATCGACGATCTCGGAGGCGACCTGCGGGGCGTAGCGGGTGCCACCGTTGGCGAAGGTCGAGTAGGACACGGCCTGCTCAATCGGCGTCAGCACCGTCTCGCCCTGGCCGAATGCCATCTCGATGTTGTCGCCGGTGAACCAGGAGGCGGTGTAGGGGAAGGCCTTGGGCGCCTCGGCGTGGAGCTTGGCCCGGGTCAGGTAGCTGTCGACCCGCCCCTGGGCCTCGCCCGGGAGGTCGATGCCGGTGATCGTCCCCTCGCCGTACGCGGTCGCCTCGTTCTGAATCGGCGTCGTCCCGAACTTCGACTGCTGCTCCCAGAACATCTCGCCCAGGTTGTAGAAGAACGAGTCGCTCGACACCGTCAGCGCCCCGGTGACGTCGTACTCGCCCCCGCTGTCGCCCGGGTCGTCGTGCAGCGTGCACCCGGTGTCGTTGTTGACGCCGAGTGCGGGGCAGCCCTGGATCTTGAAGGTCCCCGTGTCGTCGTACGGCGTGGTCGGAGAGATCAGCCCGTCCTGGAGCGCGGCGGTGGCCGTGATGAGCTTGAAGGTCGAGCCCGGCGTGTACTGACCCTCGATGGCCTCGTTGTTCTCGGCACCGCTCTGCTGCAGCGCGGTGAAGTTGGCCGACGAGATCCCGCCGACCCACTCGTTCAGGTCATAGGTCGGGATAGGAGGCCATGGCGAGGACCTGGCCGTTCTGCGGGGTTCATCACGATGGCCGCGCCGTTGGGCGCCGAAGGGAGCCGCCCGCCGTCGACCTGGTCGGGCGTCTTGCGGTCAGCCAGGATCTGCGCCTGCAGGTCGTTCTGCACCGCCTGCTGGAGCCCGTTGTCGATGTTGAGCACGACCGTGTCCCCGATCTGCGGCGCCGTGGAGCTCAAGGTGCCCACGACGTTGCCGCTGGCGTCGACCGACAGGGCCTGGCGACCCGGCACGCCCTTCAGGTACTGCTCGTACTGGGCCTCGATCCCCGAGACGCCGATTTGGCTGCCCTGGGTGTAGCCGTCGTTGGGGTGCGCGGCGAGGTAGGTGCTCGTGATGTCACCCACGTAGCCGATGACATGCGTGCGCAGTGGTCCCGCCCTGGGGGTAGGTGCGCTGCGCGACGGTCTGGACAGTGACGCCGGGGTACTCCGATTGGTTCGTCTCGAGGAACTGGACGGTGTCCTGGGACACGCCGACCGCGACGGGCACCGGCTCGTACGGGCTGTACTGGTTGTTGTTGATGGACGCCTGCACCTGTTTCGGCGTCTGGCCGACCAGCGCCGCGACCATGCCGACGATGGCCGGGTTCTGCATCGCCTCGGCCCGCGACAACAGGATCTCCTCCTGCGGGGTGTTGCTGCACGAGCACGGTGCCGTTGCGGTCGACGATCTCGCCCCGGGGCGCGGCCACGCTGACGACGCGTACCTGGTTGCGCGTCACAGCGGCCGCGTAGCTCTTCCCCTCGACCACCTGCAGCGTCCAGAGCCGGAAGACGAGCACTCCGAAGAGGAGCAGCACGACAATCCCGACGATCCGCAAGCGGAGATTGGGCCGGGCCTCCTCCTCTTCGGGTGAGCCGACGATGGAAGCGACGTTGACGCTCTTGCGTGGCCGCATGCGCGGCCCGCGGGTGTTGCCCCGCCACGAGGCGCTGCTTCGCTGGTCGCGTGGACGGCTTGGGGTGGAGCCGGTCGCCGCGGATCGGATGGCGGAGGGTCCGCTTCACCAGATCCTGCTGTCGGCCTGGGCGGAGACCAGCGAACGGCGATGGCTCTCTCCGGCCAGGGCCCACCGCATCAGGCGGTTGACCGGGAGCACCAGCACCACGCTCGAGATGCCGACCACCAGGAACAGCGCGAGGAAGTCGACCTGCACCATCTGGCCCTGTCCGAGAATCGCTCCGAGCACGGCGAACAGCATGTCCGCTGCGATGCTGCCCGCGACCGCGGCCACCGGCTTGAGCCAGGTGGCACGGGGGTCCGCCGCCGTGGTCAGGGACCCGACGGCATAGCCGAGCAGGCATCCCACCAGGGCAGACAGCCCGAACGGCGTCGGGAGCACCAGGTCGAAGGCCAGCCCGGCCCAGAACCCGACAATGGCGCCCGTTTCAGGGCCGTCGAGCAGAGCGGCCGTGATGGGCAGCAGCCAGAGCAGATCGGGGTGGGCCCCGTCGATGCGCAGGGCCACGATCACCGTCTGCTGGACCATCAGCACAATGAAGATCACCAGCGCCACGCGGAGCATGGAGCGCCCGGTCACGTGGAGGGCACCCACTGCACGACGTCGACGTAGGCCAACTGGCTCAGGTTGGCCGCCGGGTCGACCTCAATCGTCTCCTGGCTGGCCCCGGCCGAGGTGTGGAACGTCCGCACGGTGGCCACGGGGATGCCCGGCGGGAAGGACGCCGCATTGAGGCTGCTCGTGAACATGTGCTGGCCCTTGTGCAGCGGGGTGTGCGGCGCCACCAGGTCCGCCGTCATGGAGCTCGAGGGACCCTGGCCGTCGACGATCCCCAGAAGCTGGTTCCCGAACGTCACGTCGACCTTCGACTGCCCGTCGGTGACCAGCTGAACGACGGACGTGTGGTGGAACGACTGGATCACCTTGCCCACCAGGCCCCCGGCACCGACGACCGGATAGCCGACGTCGACGCCGTCGGCGCGGCCCTTGTCCAGCGTGATCGTCGCGGTGAAGTTGGACGAGTATTCGTCCTGGGTCTGCGCGGTGACCGTCGGCAGCGACTGCAAGAAGGGGAGGTTCTGCAGAGCGGTGATCTCGCGCAACTGGTTCTGCTCGAAGCCCTGCTCCAGTTGCGCTGCTCGCAGCTCGCCGATCGTGCGCTCCAGCCGCTCGTTCTGGGCCTGGACAGACCCGTAGTTGAAGGCGCCGGCGAAGAAGTTCCCGATCGGGCTGATGACGTCCAGCACGCCTTGCCGCAAGGGCGCGTACACGTCGTTGGCGACCGACTTCACGCCGGACGTCAGGCTGTGGGTCCGCGTGTTCTGGTCGAGCGAGATCAGGGACAGCGAGAGGACGACGAGAATGATGACCGTCAGGGTGCGACGGGACCGCCGGGACCGAGGCACCCAGGAGAAACCGGTCGATCGATCAGCGAGTGGAAGTGGTGATCAACACCCGCTTCAGCGCTTCGAACTCCTCCAGGCACTGGCCACTGCCGATGGCGACGCAGTTCAGCGGGATCCCTGGCCACGACGATCGGCATCCCGGTCTCATGCTGCAGGCGGGACTCGAGCCCGTGCAGGAGCGCACCCCCACCAGTCAGCACGATCCCCTGCTCCATGATGTCCGCCGCCAGTTCCGGAGGCGTCCTGTCCAAGGTGACCTTGACGGCGTCGATGATGGCGGACACCGGCTCCTCGATGGCCCGGCGGATCTCCTCGGTGGAGACGACGATCGTCTTCGGGCAGCCCGCTCACGAGGTCGCGGCCACGGATCTCCGCGTGCAGCTCTTGCTCCAGCGGATAGGCCGAACCGAGTGTGATCTTGATCTCTTCCGCGGTGCGCTCACCGAGCGCCAGGCTGAACTCCTTCTTCACGAAGGAGACGATCGCCTCGTCGAGCTCGTCGCCACCGATGCGCACCGACTGGCTGGTGACGATGCCGCCGAGGGAGATGACGGCGACCTCCGTCGTCCCGCCGCCGATGTCGACCACCATGTTGCCGGTCGGCTCGTGCACCGGGAGGCCCGCCCCGATGGCCGCCGCCATCGGCTCTTCAATGATGTAGGCGCGGCGCGCACCGGCGTACTCGGCCGCCTCCATCACGGCGCGGCGCTCCACCCCGGTGATGCCCGACGGCACGCAGATCACCATGCGCGGCTTGGCGAAGCGGCGCTGGTGCACCCGGTGGATGAAGTAACGCAGCATCTTCTCGCAGATCTCGAAGTCGGCGATGACGCCGTCCTTGAGCGGCCGGATGGCCTGGATGTTCGACGGCGTACGCCCGATCATCCGCTTCGCCTCGGCCCCCACGGCCAGCGGCCGTCCGTCCTTGATGTCGACGGCGACGACGGACGGCTCGTTGAGGACGATGCCACGGCCGCGGACGTACACCAGCGTGTTCGCGGTTCCGAGGTCGACAGCCATGTCTCGACCAAGGAGGGAAAGGCGATTTTCGGCCATAGTTGGAGCTCTCCCGAGAAATTCCCGATGGGTGCCGGCGAGAGCCGGAACCCGTAATGGTGCGACCACAGGCTATGGGACTGCGAGAGGGTCCACAAGGCGGACGCAGGAAAACGCGCATCCGGCCTGCAATTACACCGGCGTTGGCCAGCCGGCGAGGTGTCCGGGCGTTATGCCGTCGCCAGGTCCGGGGAAGAACAGCGCGATTTCCCGGGCCGCCGACTCGTGCGAGTCGGAACCGTGAACGAGGTTCTCGGTCGTCTCGATCCCGTAGTCGCCGCGAATCGTGCCCGGAGCCGCTTCGGCCGGGTTCGTGGTGCCCATCATCAGGCGCACCACGGCGTAGGTGTCCTTCGGGCCCTCGACGACCAAGATGAGCGCAGGCGAACGGGTGATGAAGGCGACCACGTCGCCGAAGAACGGCCGCTCGGCGTGCTCGGCGTAGTGGGTCTCGGCGGTCTCCTTGCTGATGGTGCGGAGCTCGGCGGCCACCAGGCGCAGCTTCTTCCGCTCCAGACGGCTGAGCACTTCGCCGGCCAGGCCCCGCTCGACGCCGTCGGGCTTCACAATGACAAGGGTGCGGTCCACGAGGGGTGGACACTACACAACCCCGGGGACCGATCTGACCGCCGTCAGCGGCCGGCTTCCTCCCACGGGACGGACGCGGCCAGGGCGTCGGCGCGGGCGGTTCCCACGACGTAGAGCGACCCGGCCACCACCACCAGCCCGTCGGCATCGACCATGCCACGTGCGACCCGCAGCGCGTCGCTGACGTTCGGCTCCTCGTAGACGGTCAGCCCGAGGGCCGCGGCCGGCCTCCGAGACAGCGGCGACCGGCATGGCACGCGGTGAGTCCGGCTCGCAGGCGACGATGGCGTCGACGCCGACCGACGCCAACGGCGCGAGCATGGCCGAAGGGTCGCGGCCCGACAGCATCCCGACCACGGCGACGGACGCGCCGTCGACGGCGAACTCCTCTGTCGAGCGCGGCAGCCAAGGCCGCCATGCCCGCGGCGTTGTGCGCGCCGTCGACGAGCAGCAGGGGGCGCCGGCCGAACACCTCGAGGCGACCCGGCACGCGCACGGCGGCCAGCCCTTCCTCCACCACTTCGGACATCGAGCGGATCGCCGAAGAAGGCCTCGACCGCCGCCAACGCGACCGAGGCATTGACGCCCTGGTGGGCACCGTGCAGCGGGACGAGCACGTCCTCGTAGCGGCCGCCCGGGGTCCACAGCGTCACCACCCGCCCGCCGACCGCCACCTGGTTGGACTCGCAGCCGAAATCACGCCCGGCCAGCCACACCGACGCCGCCCCGACTTCGCGCGCCCGGCCCGTGACGATGTCGGCCAGCTCCGGGGCCATCTCCCCCACCACGACCCTGCTCCCAGGCTCGATGATGCCGGCCTTGTCGGTCGCGATCCCCTCGAGCGTGGGCCCCAGGACGTCGGTGTGGTCGAAGCTGACGTTGGTCAGCACCGCCACGTCACCGTGCACGACGTTGGTGCCGTCCCACGTCCCGCCGAGGCCCACCTCGACCACCATGGCGTCGACGGCCTCGGTGGAGAACCAGGAGAGGGCGGCCGCCGTGAGCAGCTCAAAGCGGGTCGGGCGCTCGGGCAGCAGCGGCTCGAGCAGGGCCAACTCGGTGAGGACGTCGGTCAGGGACGCGTCGTCGATCGGCTCCCCGTTGTGGGCCAGCCGCTCGGCCACGGCGTGCAGGTTCGGGCTCGTGTAGGTGCCGACGGTCAGGCCCTTGGCCAGGAGCAGCGACGTGGCCATGGCCGTCGTCGACCCCTTGCCGTTCGTCCCGGTGACGTGGATGGACGGGATGGATTCCTGCGGCTCACCGAGCAGCGCGGTGAGGGCCTGCATGCGGTCGAGGGTCGGCACGGCGCGGCGGCGGGGCATGTTCGACTCGAAGTCGACGTGGCTGTCGAGCCACGCCAATGCGTCCGCCAGCGCCGTCAAAGGGCGGCGCCACCGGCACGTCCACGGGGACGGCTCCGGTGTCGGTCAGGACGCGGCGCGGCGCGAACGGGTCGACTTGACCGGCGCGCCTCCGAGCGGCACCAGCGTCGGAGCCACACGGTCGAGCACCACGGAGCGGTCGACCACGCACTTGCCCACGTCGTCGCGGCTCGGCAGGTCGTACATCACGTCCAGCAGGACCTCTTCGAGGATGGCGCGCAGTCCACGGGCACCCGTGCCCCGCAGCAGCGCCTGCTCGGCGACGGCCTCGAGCGCGTCGGGCGTGAACTCGAGCTCCACGTTGTCGAGCGCGAACACCCGCTCGTACTGCCGCGTCAACGCGTTCTTCGGCTCGACGAGGATCTGCACCAGCGCGTCCTTGAACAGCGGCGACACGGCACTGACGACCGGCAGGCGCCCGATGAACTCGGGAATGAGGCCGAACTTGATGAGGTCCTCGGGCAGCACGTGGCGAAGGATCTCGCCGTCGTCCCGGTCCTTGCGGTGCACCTCGGCGCGGAAGCCGATGCCGCGCTTGCCGATGCGGCGACTCGATCACCTTGTCGAGCCCGGCGAACGCGCCGCCGCAGATGAACAGGATGTTGGTCGTGTCGATCTGGATGAACTCCTGGTGGGGGTGCTTGCGCCCGCCCTGCGGGGGCACGGAGGCCGTGGTGCCTTCCAGGATCTTCAGCAGCGCCTGCTGTACGCCCTCGCCCGACACGTCACGGGTGATCGAGGGGTTCTCGCTCTTGCGGGCGATCTTGTCGATCTCGTCGATGTAGATGATGCCGGTCTCGGCCCGCTTCACGTCGTAGTCGGCGGCCTGAATCAGCTTCAGGAGGATGTTCTCCACGTCCTCGCCGACGTAGCCGGCCTCGGTCAGCGCAGTGGCATCCGCGATGGCGAAGGGGACGTTGAGCATGCGGGCCAGCGTCTGGGCCAGCAGGGTCTTGCCACACCCGGTCGGGCCGAGAAGGAGGATGTTCGACTTGGCCAGCTCGACGCCGTCCTCGGCGGTGGCCGGGCCGGCCTGCACGCGCTTGTAGTGGTTGTAGACGGCGACCGACAGGATCTTCTTGGCGTACTCCTGCCCGACGACGTAGTCGTTGAGGAAGTCGAAGATCTCGCGGGGCTTGGGCAGGTCCTCGAAGCTCAGCTCCGTGGACTCGTCACGCTCCTCGGCGATGATGTCGTTGCACAGGTCGATGCACTCGTCGCAGATGTAGACACCCGGACCGGCGATCAGCTTCTTGACCTGTTTCTGCGTCTTGCCGCAGAAACTGCACTTGACGAGATCCCCGCCCTCTCCGAACTTCGCCACCAGATCGCCTCTCCCGTCCGTGCCAGTTCGTCCTACGCGGCGCCGATGGCTTCGAGTGGCGCCACCGTCCGCGCTGTGATGACTTCGTCGATCACGCCGTACGTCACCGCTTCCTCCGCCGTCATGATGAAGTCGCGATCGGTGTCCTGGGCCACCTTCTCCTGGGTCTGCCCGGTGTCCTCGGCCAACATCCCCGAGAGCAGGTCCCGCATGCGCAGGATCTCCTTCGCCTGCAGCTCGATGTCGCTCGCCTGGCCCTCCACGCCGCCCCACGGCTGGTGCAGCAGCACGCGGGCATGCGGCAGGGCGAAGCGCTTGCCCTTGGCCCCGGCGGCCAGCAGCACCGCGGCCGCCGACGCGGCCTGGCCGAAGCAGAAGGTGGAGACGTCGGCCTTGATGAACTTCAGCGTGTCGTAGATGGCGAACAGCGCCGTGATCTCGCCGCCGGGCGAGTTGATGTAGAGGTGGATGTCCTTGTCCGGCTCCTCGGACTCCAAGAACAGCATCTGCGCGCAGACCAGGTTGGCCACCGCGTCGTCGACGGGAGTGCCCAGAAAGATGATGCGCTCACGGAGCAACCGCGAGTACAGGTCATAGGCCCGCTCGCCCCGGTTGGACGACTCGATGACCGTCGGGACCAGATAGTTGTAGGCCTTCATCGGGTCCCCCGTACTCTGCATCTTCACTCGCTCTCCTCGTTCTGCTCGACTTCGCCCTCTCCCGAGGCGTCCACCTTGAGGTCGTCCCGTGACATCGGGTTGCCCTCTTCGTCGACGAGTTCCACGTGGTCCAGCAGCCACTCCAGCGCCTTGCCCTTACGCAGCTCCGAGCGTACCGCGCCGGTCCGGCCGGCCGTGTCGAGTTGGCGGCGCAACTCGACCGGGGTGGTCCCCATCCGCTCCGCCATGGTGACTATCTCGGCAAGGAGCTCCTCGTCACTGAGCGTCAACTCCTCGGCCTCGACCAGGGCCCTCAGCGCCAGGTCAGCCTTCACGGCCCCCAGGGCGTCCACACGGACCGCGCCCAGGCAGCTCGTCGGGCGTGCGTGCCGGTGGCCTGGAAGTACTCGGCCAATCCCAGCTTCTGGGCCTCCAGCCGGTGCTGCAGGTCGTGCAGCCGCTCGTTGACCTCGGCGTCGACCAGGACCTCTGGCACGACGTCGTCGGTGACCAGCTCGGAGAGGGCTTCGATGCTCTTCTGGCGCAGCGCCATCTGACTCTGCATGAGCTTGACGCGACCGATCCGTGTCGGCGATGTCCGCGCGCAACTCGGCCACGGTGGCGAACTCGGAGCTCTCGGAGGCCCACTCGTCGGTGGCCTCGGGCAGCTTCTTGACCTTGACCTCCTTGACGAGCACCCGGAAAGCGACGTTCTCCTCGGGCTCGTTGGGGTTGGCTGCGTCGAAGGCGAGGATCGCGCCGGCCTTGGCACCGTGCAGCTCGGCGTCGAGCTCGGGCACCACCGAGCC
>CAVSUH010000011.1:0-75318 GCA_963731065.1 uncultured Acidimicrobiaceae bacterium
TCCGTCCGGTGCGGACAATCAGCAGGAAACTGCCAGTCCTTGCTTCGTGCTCGATCCCAACTGGATCGTTGGGTTTGTGGACGGCGAAGGTTGCTTCTCCGTGTCAGTGCATCGTTCTTCGATGATGCGACGGCATAGAGGGTGGCAGCTCCAACCGGTCTTCCACATCTACCAACACCAAGACCATCGAGATGTTCTCGAGGCCATGATTCCCAGTTTTCGGCTGCGGGCGGGTTCGCCCGAAGGGTCCGAACAGCAGCGTTTGGACGTTTGCTGTCGACGGCTGAGTCGACTGGAGGCGAGCGGTGCTGCCGTTCTTCGAGCAACATCCCCCGGTGGTCAAGCGCAGGATTTTGAAGCTTCTCCGACATCGTTCGATCGATGCGCCGAAAGGAACATCTGACGCCAGTGGGTTCGAGCGTCTGGTTCGCCTTGCCTATGGCATGAATGCCAATGGCAAGCAGCGAGCCCGGACATTGGAGCAGGTTCTTGCAGGATCCTCAGAGACTGCACGCGGGGCACCTCTCACCGGCGAAAGCCGGCAGGTGACGAAGATACAGTCCGACCCTCATGGCGACATGAGGAGCTAGGCAGAAATGACCTAGCCGCTCACAAGGTGAATGGCGAGAAAGTTGAGCACCATCTTTGAGTAGTAACAAATGTGCCTAAGGTAGAATTCCCCATAGAGTGCGATGGGTGCTGCCCTCCGTGTCGGCAACGATGCGGTGAGTAGTCGGCCATATGCTGGAAACTCCGAGTATCCGACGGTACTCATCCAGTCACAACCGTTCTTTAGGTGTGTGTGGGTAGTGACAATCCGTCCGGTGCGGACAATCAGCAGGAAAGACTCTGGCGTTGGATGGATCTCCATCCGAAGTCCTGAGAATCCTCAGAGACCAAACGCCGACCACCTCACAGGTCATATAGGTAATCCCTGTGGGATGAAGATATGGTCCGGTCCCTACGGCGACATAGGGAGATCGGCGGAAACGACCGAGCCGCCAATAGCTCGAAATAGCTGCGAGTGATTTGGTTGTAACAGAACAAGCGAAATTCCTTGTCGGGTAAGTTCCGACCTGCACGAATGGCGTAACGACTTTCCTACTGTCTCAACCACAGACCCGGCGAAATTGAAGTACGAGTAAAGATGCTCGTTAGCTGCATCAGGACGGAAAGACCCCGTGGACCTTTACTATAGCTTGATGTTGAGTTTTGGTACTATTTGTGTAGGATAGGTGGGAGACTTTGAAGCATTGGCGCTAGCCAGTGTGGAGTCAACCTTGAAATACCACCCTTTTAGTGCCGGGACTCTAACTTCGGTCCGTGATCCGGATCAGGAACAGCGTCAGGTGGGTAGTTTGACTGGGGCGGTCGCCTCCTAAAATGTAACGGAGGCGCCCAAAGGTTCCCTCAGGCTGGTTGGCAATCAGCTGTCGAGTGCAATGGCAAAAGGGAGCTTGACTGCGAGACCTACAAGTCGAGCAGGTGCGAAAGCAGGGCATAGTGATCCAGCGGTTGCTTATGGAAGCGCCGTTGCTCAACGGATAAAAGGTACGCCGGGGATAACAGGCTCATCTTCCCCAAGAGTCCATATCGACGGGAAGGTTTGGCACCTCGATGTCGGCTCGTCGCATCCTGGGGCTGAAGCCGGTCCCAAGGGTTGGGCTGTTCGCCCATTAAAGCGGTACGCGAGCTGGGTTTAGAACGTCGTGAGACAGTGGATAACCGCGCTGTCTATAAACTTGGCTATATGCTGGAAACACCGTATGTATCCTGCGCTACTCGCTCTCGAAAGGTCGTGAGACACCCGCTA
This sequence comes from uncultured Acidimicrobiaceae bacterium, assembly GCA_963731065.1. GTDB lineage: Bacteria > Actinomycetota > Acidimicrobiia > Acidimicrobiales > RAAP-2 > Bog-473. The sequence goes on from CAVSUH010000011.1 coordinate 1,814, forward strand.
AGTACGATGCGGGCATGGACGTGAGAGCAGTGAAAATGTGTCAGGTGCGGTCAATCAGCAGGAAAGACTGGAGTCGTATATAGCCGGATTTGTAGACGGAGAAGGATGTTTTCACGTGGCGATCCAAAGGAACCCCTGCACGAGAGGCGGATGGCAACTCGTGCCGGAGTTTCGAATTAGCCAAGACGTCGCTCGAGTCAAGGTCTTGGACCTGGCCCGGGAGATTCTGGGTTGTGGGTTGCTACGGGAGAACCACCGTGGATCGAATGATCACACGTACGTGTTGGTCGTTCGACGACGGCAGGATCTCCTCGAGAGAGTGATTCCCTTCTTCGAACGAAATCCGTTACTGAGCTGTAAGCAAGATGAGTTCGACACCTTCGCGACCATCGTGAGAGCGATGGCAGAGAGGTGAGCATCTTGCAGAGAAGGGCTTCGAGCGGCTTGCCGCCACAGCCCTTCAGATGAACGGTGGTGGTCGATACAGACGACTTCACCGGGCTCAGACTCCAGAATCCTCAGAGACCATATGCCAAGCACCTTCGCTGAACTGAAGGTGAAGATATGGTCCGATCTGCATGGCGACATGCAGAGCCAGGCAGAAATGTCCTGGCCCTCGACCGATTCGGTCGGTGGTAACAAGAATGTCGGTCCCTATCCGATGCAGCCGTAGGAGATTTGAGAAAGGCTGTCCCTAGTACGAGAGGACCGGGACGGACGTAGCTCTCGTGTGCCAGTTGTCCTGCCAAGGGCACGGCTGGTTTGCGACCTACGGGTGGGATAAGCGCTGAAAGCATCTAAGTGCGAAGCCCGTTTCGAGATGAAATCTCCCACAGGGTTAACCTGGTAAGGCCCGTGGCTAGACGACCACGTTGATAGGCCGGAGGTGTAAGTGCAGCAATGCATTCAGCCGACCGGTACTAATCGGCCGAGGGCTTGGAGACCTACTCTGCTCGTGCTCGCTTTGGAACGCTCAGGGGCTGCGGAAACGCAGCCTCAAGCGTGGCCCTGTCCGTCAATGAGTTGACGGGTGGACGTGCCCCGCTGAGTGCAAGATTTCCGGTGGCCATGGCGGCGGGGAAACACCCGTTCCCATTCCGAACACGGCAGTTAAGCCCGCCCGCGCCGATGGTACTTGGGGGGAGGCCCCCTGGGAGAGTAGGTCGCCGCCGGGATTTCTCACGAAACCCCCTCTGAGCTTCGGCTCGAGGGGGTTTCGTACGTTCTGGGCCGAGTTGGCCGAGTTGTCAGGCCGTCAGACCCGACGCCGGTCACCGAACACCGCCGGGTCCGCTGCGATACTGCGGCCCATGCCGGCCGCCGAGGGGAGCGCAGACCGTCCTCGGGGCTCTGTGACGAGCCGGCGGCTGCGGGTGCTTCCGATGCGACCTCGGGACATTGACGAGAAGCACCGCGCCTCGACGCCGCTCGAGCTCCTCTTCGACCTGTCCTTCGTGGTGGCGGTGTCCCAGGCGGCCGACCAGCTCAACGCCGCCTTGGGGGCCGGCCACTTCCACACCGCGATCGTGAGCTACCTGCTGGTGTTCTTTGCCATCTGGTGGGCCTGGGTCAACTTCACCTGGTTCGCTTCGGCCTACGACGTCGACGACGTCCCCTACCGCCTCCTCACCTTCGTGCAGATCATCGGGGTGCTGATCCTGGCCGCAGGCGTCGAGAGCGCCTTCACCAAAGGCAACTTCACCGTGATGACGATCGGCTACGTGGTCATGCGCATCGCCATGGTGGCCCAGTGGCTCAGGGCCGCCGCCGGTGACCCCGCCGCGCGGCCGGCCGCCTTGCGGTACGCGGCCTGCATCAGCATCCTGCAGGTCGGCTGGGTGGTGCGGCTGTTCCTGCCGCAACCGGCGGGGCTGTGGGTCTTCTACATCCTCGGCGTCGGCGAGATGCTCGTGCCCTCCTACGCGGAGCGGGCGGCTCCCGGTGGCGGCACGCCGTGGCACCCCGGGCACATCGCCGAGCGCTACGGGCTGTTCACGCTGATCGTGCTGGGGGAGTGCATCGCCGCGGTGACGGTGGCGCTGCACAGTGCGAGCCAGTCGCATGGCATCTCGGCCGGGCTGCGTGGCGGTCGTCGCCGGCGCCGTCCTCCTCGTCTTCGCCATCTGGTGGTGGTACTTCGAGAACCCGGCCGAGGAGGGCCTGCGTCTGTCCCGGCAGCTTGCCTTCATTTGGGGCTACGGCCACTACTTCGTCCTCGGATCCCTGGGTGCGCTCGGCGCTGGGTTGCAGCTGGCGGCGGCGGCCGCGCACGGCTCGCCTTCGTCGACGGCGGCGACCACGGCGGGGCTGGCCGTAGCCGTGCCGGTCGCTGCGTATCTCGTCGTGACCGGGGTGCTGCAGGGTCGCCTCGGACCGCATTGGGCCGGCCGCCTGCCCGTGGTGGGCGCTGCCTCCGTCGCGATCCTGTTCATCGGCGGTTTCGCCGGCGAGCTCGGAGTGGGGGTGTCGACGTTGCTGATGGGCCTCGTGGTGGCCGCGCTGGTGGCGGCTGACGAGCTCCGGCGCGACGTCCGGCCCGAGCCCGAAGTTGCCACGCCGTGAAGGCTCCGGGCTGTGCTGCGCGCACCGGCGACCGGGGTGCCTTCAACCTGGACACCTAGAATCACCGGATGCCCCCGAATTCCTCCCAGCCGAATCGCCGCGCCCCATCGGCGCGGTCCGGCGGCTCAGGGCGTCCGGCGCGCTCGGGTGGCGGCGGCCAGGGCAAGGGTTCCGCCGGCGGACGTCCGTCCTCCCGCAGCAGCTCAGGTGGGGGAGCAGCACGCCGGGGCCAGTCCGGAGCGACCGGCGGCGGCGACCGGCGACCGGCCAAGAGCGGCGGCACCAGGGGCGCCGCAGGACGGAGCGGGACAGGCAGGCCGAGCTCCGCTGGCAGCGCCAGGACCGGCACCAGCAGCGCACGAAGTGGAGGAGCGGCGCCGGCGCGGGGCTCCGGCAAGAGCGCCGGCCAGACCGGTCGCCCGCGCACGGCCGGTGCGCGCACGGACGGACCCAGGTCGGGACCGGCCCGCACCGGCGCCCCCAGGACGGCCGCCCCACGCGCAGCGTCCTCACGATCAGGCGCCGCCGGGTCGGGCCCACCACGCAGGACGAGCACCTCCCGCGACGCCGGCGCACGAGGCAGGCCCGGGACGGACCGGCCGACCAGGCAGAGCGACGAGCGGCCGCCCCTGCCGCGCAAGGCCGCCGGATGGGGCAACGTCGCCCGCCGGGGCGCCCACCAGGTCAGCCAGCGTGACGGCGAGGAGCGCAGCAGGGACGACTCGGACGAGCGGGAGCGCGAGCGGCGCCGCAGCGCGCCGAAGCGCAAGCCCGTGGAGAAGTGGACACGGGACGACGGGGCCCGCGAGTGGGCGGACGTCGACGCGCCACCGGCGAAGGGCCGAGGGCGCCGCGCCGCCGCCGCAGCAGCACCCGCAGCCGATGACGTCGTCGAGTTCGACGCCGTCAAGGCGATCGCCGGGCTGTCGGCGAAGCACGCACTGCCCCTCGAGATCGCAACCGACATCCGCAATGCGGCCGACGTCGCCACCGCCCGCCACCGGGAGCACCTGGTCGACCGGGCCGAGTCGGCCTACGGCGCCTACGAGCGGGGCCGCTTCCAAGATGCGCTGCGGGCCATCAAGCCCGTGGTCGACGAGGCGCCCGGGGTCGCCGGCGTGCGTGAGCTGGCCGGCCTCGCCGCCTACCGCTGCGGGCGCTGGCGTTCGGCGGCCGGCCACCTCGAGGCGTTCGGCCGGCTGAGCGACTCGGCGGAGCACCTGCCGATCCTGATGGACTGCCAGCGGGCGCTGCACAAGCCGAAGAAGGTGGCCGCCCTGTGGGCCGAGCTCCGGCAGAGCTCACCCGATCCCGACGTGCTCGCCGAGGGGCGCATCGTGGCCGCCGCGTCCCTGGCCGACTCGGGCGACCTCAACGGGGCCATCGCCATGCTGTCCACCGCGGGGGCGTCGAAGGCACTGCGCAACCCCTCCGAGCGCCACGTGCGCCAGTGGTACCTGCTGGCCGACCTGTACGAGCGGGCGGGCGACGTGCCCAAGGCGCGCGAGTACTTCGAGCGGGTGTTCCGCGCCGACCCCGAGGCCTACGACGTGGCGGAGCGCCTCCGGGGCCTGGGCCCGGAGCGCCGGCCGCAGCGGCGCCGCCCGAAGGCGTCCACCTCGACCAAGACGGGCCCACCCACCGCCAAGGGCTGACGCCCCGGACCGCTCATGGCGCCGCCGTGGTGGCGGGCCGACGGTGGGGAGCGGTGCCGCCGTCGTCGTGGTCACCGCAGGTGCCGGAGCGGTCGTGGTCGTCGGCGCGGGAGCAGTGGTCGTGGTCGTCGTGGGCGGCGGCGCCGTCCCGAAGTTGGGCCCCTCCACGGTCACCAGGGTCCCGATCGGCGTGAGCGGCCAGACCAACGCGGCGTCGGCATAGCTCATCTCGACGCAGCCGTTGCTCTGCGGGGAGCCGTAGGAGGCCCGGATGAAGCCGTGCAGCGCGTCGCCGCCGTTGAAGTAGCTGGCGTAGGGCACGTTGGGGTCGTTGTAGGTGGAGCCGTCGACGTTGGTCCCCTTCATGTCCGAGTAGCGCACGTGCTCGAACACGGCGTAGGTGCCGTCCGTCGTGTCGGCGCCGGGCGCTCCGCTGTTGATCGGGATCCCCACGTACTGGGCCACCCCGTTGTTCCAGAGGGTGAGGTTCTGCGGGATCACCTTGTTCACCAGGACGTAGACGTAGGGCGTGGCGTCGGGCTTGTCGTTGATGACGTCGTTGATGAGGTTCGTCCAGACGGTCGGTCCCGGCGATCCCGTCCACCCCGATGTTGTTCTGGGTCTCGAAGGCCTCGACCGCGGCCTTGGTGATCTGGTTCGGGGTGCCCTGGGTCCATTGCGAGGTGAGCGCGGTGGGCAGGCCGGGCCAGCGCCAGGAGAAGGTGCCGGGCTGGTCCTCGGCCAGGTCGGCCCGTGCCGGGGCGGGGCCGCTGGGGGAGAAGCCGACCGGGAGGTAATTGAGCTGGGCCAGCAGCTGCTGCAGCCGGAGGGTGTCGCCGGCCGCCACGTCGAAGTCGACGGTGTGCGAGGCCTCGAGCGTGGCGCCGCTGCGTGGAGCGCACCCCGTGCGAGCCGCCGGGGATGGTCACGACCACCTGGGAGGAGGGGATGAGGGGGGAGTCGAGGGCGTAGGCCAGCGTGGTGGCGTTCGTCTGCACCCATTTGCCGGCGATGTCGGGGGTGAGCGTCGGCGCGCCCTCGTGCAGTGACACGGGGGCCGAGAACGTCAGCGAGATGGTGGCGTTCGGCGCCACGTTCTGTTCGCCCGGTTGCGGGCTCGTCGACGCCAGGTGGAAGGAGGACGAGGCCAGCCGACCCACCGGAGCCCGAGCCCGTCTTGGACCGGCCCGCGCTCGATCCCGCGTTCGCCGCACCCGGGTGCTTCGGCGTCGACGAGCCGGTCGTCAGCAGCACCACGACGGCGACGACGCTCGCCGCGCCGAGCAGGAGCACCCACGGGCGCAGGCGCAACGGCCTGCCCGCCCGGGACTCCAGAACGTTCATGGCCTCCGCTCGCTCAAACGTCGCCTCACACGCACTCGGGACTGGGGCCAGCGTACGGGTCGGACGCGGCGGCGATGCGTCAGGGGAGGCGGAATTCGCAGTGAATTCCCTGCGTCGCGCAGGTGTCATCCCGGTGACGGGCGGGCGCGCCGAGACCCCATGAGGTCCGCGCCATGGCCCGCCGCGGCGGCTCCTGCTGTACCCGCCGGCCCCGGGACCCCTCGGGACCCTCCGGTAGCATGACCCGCATGAGCACGAGCACTTCGAGCACCGACCTCCAGGCGCTTCTCGGCGACGACGCGGACGCCCTCCTCGGCCACACGGCCAAGGCGTTCCCCGCCGAGCACCTGACCCTCCCCGGCCCGAACTACCTCAGTGAGGTGTTCACCGACAGCGACCGCAATCCCACCGTGTTGCGCAACCTGGGCACGCTGTTCAACCACGGCCGGCTCGGCGGCACCGGCTACGTCTCCATCCTCCCGGTGGACCAGGGCATCGAGCACTCGGCGGCCGCCAGCTTCTCGAAGAACCCGGCGTACTTCGACCCGCTGAACATCATTGAGCTGGCGCTCGCCGGCGAGTGCAACGCCGTCGCCACCACGCTGGGCACGCTCGGGCCTGGCCTCGCGCAAGTACGTGCACCGGATCCCCTTCATCGTGAAGCTGAACCACAACGAGTTCCTGCACGTGCCCAACACCTACGACCAGATCATGTTCGGCTCCGTGAGCCAGGCCTTCGACCTCGGGGCCGTCGGCGTCGGCGCCACCATCTACTTCGGCTCCGACGACATGGACCGCGAGCTGCAGCAGGTGTCCGATGCTTTCGCCGAGGCCCACCAGCTCGGGATGTTCACCGTGCTGTGGTGCTACCTGCGCAACTCGGCCTTCACCAAGGACGGCGTCAACTACGAGGTCTCGGCCGACCTCACCGGCCAGGCCAACCACCTGGGCGTGACGATCGAGGCCGACATCATCAAGCAGAAGCAGCCGGAGAACAACGGCGGCTACACGGCCGTCGGCTTCGGCCGCACGGACCCCCTCGTCTACGACGAGCTGACCACCGACAACCCGATCGACCTCACCCGCTGGCAGGTCGTCAACTGCTACGCCGGCCGCATCGGGCTGATCAACTCCGGCGGCGAGTCCAAGGGTGACAGCGACCTGGCCCAGGCCGTCCGCACCGCGGTGATCAACAAGCGCGCCGGCGGCATGGGCCTCATCGTCGGCCGCAAGGCCTTCCAGCGGCCGATGGCCGAGGGCGCCTCCCTCATCCACACCATTCAGGACGTGTACCTGAACAAAGAGGTCACCGTCGCCTGACCCCCTGGCGGGGGCCGCCTCCCGGTGCCGCCCCCGGCCCTGCCCGAGGACAAGGCCCGGATGCCTTGGGCCCCGGCGCACAGATGAAGCCTGGATGAAGTTGGCCCCCCGTGGCCCGGGGTTAGGATTGGTGGCCAACGAGCAATTCGGACGCAGGGTGCCGCGCGCGGTCGCGGCAGGGTGCGCTGGCCCGCTGGAGTGAGCCAAAACTCTCGACGTCCACGACATGAGACGAGGCAGCCCGTGGCATCGGGAACGCATCACGACACAGAGGTATTGGACCAGGTCATCGTCCGCTTCGCCGGCGACTCCGGTGACGGGATGCAGCTCACGGGGGACCGCTTCACCACGAGCAGCGCCCTGATGGGCAACGACCTGTCCACCTTCCCGGACTTCCCGGCCGAGATCCGTGCCCCGGCCGGCACCGTCAACGGGGTCTCCGCCTTCCAGGTGCACATCTCGGACCACGACATCCTGACGCCGGGCGACTCGCCCAACGTGCTGGTGGCCATGAACCCGGCGGCCCTCAAGGCCAACATCGAGCTGATGGCCAAGGGGACGGTCCTCATCGTCAACAGCGACTCCTTCGAGGAGCGCGACCTGGCCAAGGCCGGCTACGCCGAGAACCCCCTGACCAACGGTTCCCTGGCCGCCTACACGGTCTACGAGGTCCCGATGACCTCCATCACCCAGGAGGTCTGCAAGGAGGCCGGGGTCAAGCCCCGTGACGCCGAGCGCTCCAAGAACTTCTTCGCCCTGGGCCTCATCAGCTGGCTGTACACCCGCCCGATCGAGCCGACCGTCGAGTGGATCGCCGAGCGGTTCGGCGGCAAGCCCCTGGTGGTCGACGCCAACACGCGGGCCTTCCGCGCCGGCTACGACTTCGGCGAGACGGCGGAGCTCTTCGAGTCCAACTACGAGGTCCGCCCCGCCACCTTCGAGAAGGGCGAGTACGTCCAGGTCACCGGGAACCAGGCGCTGGCCTGGGGCCTGATCGCCGCCTCCCGCCTCGCCGGCGTGCCCCTGTTCCTGGGCAGCTACCCGATCACGCCCGCGTCCGACATCCTGCACGAGCTGAGCCGGCGCAAGGAGTTCGGCGTCCGTACCTTCCAGGCCGAGGACGAGATCGCCGGCATCGGCGCCGCCCTGGGCGCCTCCTTCGGCGGCGCACTCGGGGTGACCACGACGAGCGGCCCGGGCCTGGATCTCAAGTCCGAGACGATCGGCCTGGCCATCAACCTCGAGCTGCCGCTCGTCATCGTCGACGTCCAGCGGGGCGGGCCGTCCACCGGGCTCCCCACGAAGACCGAGCAGGCCGACCTGCTCCACGCCATGTACGGCCGCCACGGGGAGGCGCCGCTCCCGATCCTGGCGCCCCAGACGCCCAGCGACTGCTTTGCCGTGGCCATCGAGGCGGTCCGGCTGGCGGTCAAGTACCGCACGCCCGTGATCGTGCTCTCGGACGGCTACCTGGCCAACGGCGCCGAGCCCTGGCGCCTGCCCGACCTCGACTCGTTCGCGCCCATTGAGCCCGGCCTTCGCCACCAAGCCCAACCACGTGGACGACGACGGCACCGAGACGTTCTGGCCCTACGTGCGCGACCCCGAGACCCTGGCCCGCCCCTGGGCGCCGCCCGGCCTGCCGGGGCTGGAGCACCGCATCGGCGGCCTCGAGAAGGCGGACGGCACGGGGAACGTCTCCTACGAGGGGGTCAACCACGAGCGCATGGTGCACCTCCGTCGCGACAAGATCGCCGGCATCGCCTCCGACATCCCCCCGGTCGAGGTCAACGACGAGACCGGGGATGCGCAGCTGCTCCTCGTGAGCTGGGGCTCCACGTACGCCGCCGTCGCCGCGGGCGTCAAGCGCATCCGGGCCCGCGGCATGAAGGCGGCCCACGTGCACCTGCGCCACCTCTATCCGTTGCCCGCCAACCTGGGCGAGGTGCTGCACCGCTACACGCAGGTGCTCGTCCCCGAGGTGAACCTCGGGCAGCTGAGCCGCATCCTGCGGGCCGAGTACCTGGTCGACGCCCAGACCATGTCCAAAATGCAGGGTGTGCCGTTCCGTGTCGGAGAGATCGAGGCGGCCATCACGGCGCTGCTCGGAGGGAAGTCATGAGCGAGTCCAACGGCGCCACCGCCACGGCAACCGCAGTGCCCGTCACCGCCCGCAAGGACTGGACCAGCGACCAGGAGGTCCGCTGGTGCCCGGGTTGCGGCGACTACTCCATCCTGGCCGCCGTCCAGATGCTCATGCCCGACCTCGGCGTGCGCCGGGAGAACACGGTGTTCCTCTCGGGCATCGGCTGTGCCGCCCGGTTCCCGTACTACATGAACACCTACGGCATGCACTCCATTCACGGGCGGGCGCCGGCCATCGCCACGGGGCTGGCGACGACGCGGCCCGACCTGGACGTGTGGGTCATCTCCGGCGACGGCGACTCGCTCTCCATCGGGGGCAACCACCTCATCCATGCGCTGCGCCGCAACGTCCGCCTGAACATCTTGATGTTCAACAACCAGATCTACGGGCTGACCAAGGGCCAGTACTCACCCACGTCGGAGGTGGCCAAGGTCACCAAGTCGACCCCCTTCGGGTCCGTCGACACGCCGTTCAACCCGGTGTCACTGGCGCTCGGTGCCGAGGCCACCTTCGTCGCCCGGACCCACGACATGGACCGGGCCCACATGCAGGAGACCTTCCGGCGGGCGCACGAGCACAAGGGTGCGGCCTTCGTGGAGGTGCTGCAGAACTGCAACGTCTTCAACGACGGCGCCTTCGAGAAGATCACCAGCCGTGACGTCCGGGCGAACATGCTGATCCCGCTGCAGCACGGCCAGCCGATCGTGTTCGGGGCGGAGGGCGAGGAGCGCGGCGTGATCCAGCGCGCCGACGGCAGCCTCGAGATCGTCTCCGTGGCCGAAGTGGGGCTCGACGCCCTGCTCGTCCACGACGAGAAGCGGGACGACCCCGGCCTCGCCTTCGCGCTGTCCCGCCTCGCCCGCGGTCCCTACGAGCCGACCCCGATCGGCGTCTTCCGGGCCGTCGAGCGCCCCGAGTACGGGACGCAGATGGCCGAGCAGATCACGGAGGCGCAGGGCAAGCGCGGGCTGGGCGACGTGGCGGCGCTGCTGCGTTCCGGCTCGAGCTGGACGGTCGACTAGGGGGGACCGTCCTCCGCGGCAGCGGTTGTGGACACCTACTCGGAGCAGACCACCTCGCCCAGACGGGTGAACGTATTGCAGTAGAAGAGCCGCCCGCCGGGCGGACGCCAGTCGGCCCACTCGGCATAGGCCGGGCTGTCGGTGCCTCCCAGCCGGGGCGCCACGTGGGCGATCATGGTGTCGAAGGTGGCCTCGGCCTCGGCGTTGTCGAACTCGTAGAAGTGCATGAACAGCGGGTCGCTCCCGGCGGCGTTCTCGTAGACCGAGATCTGCGTGAAACCCGGGATGGCCGCGGCGGCGATGTGGCGGATGTGGACGAAGTCGCCCCAGTCGCGCAGGCAGGGCGCCAGCTCCGGGGTCCGGGGGCTGATCCAGACGATCATCAGCCCCAGTGTCGGGCTGCCGGTCAGGATGCCCTGGCTGGGGCGGGGGTGCCGACGGAAGGTGTGGGACTGCGAGACCTCGGGCGGGGGAGTCGGGGCCACGAAGCCCTCGTCTGCCTCGACGACGAGGAGTGTCCGGCCGTCAGGGATGCGCATGGGGAGATCGGTGCGCCCGAAGGCGCAGTTCTCCCACCAGGTCACCCGTGCAACGCCCTTGCGCTGCGCCACGTCACCCGCCCTCGTCGCGCACTGCTGCAGCGAGGCGTCTCCGAGCTCCAGGTGGAGCAGGGTGCTCGGGCGGTCCTCCACGCCCTACGCCGCCGGCGCGGCTTCCACCTCGTCCCGGATCCGCTCCAGAGTGGTGCGCATGCCCTGGCGATTCACCTTGCCTCGGGACCACCCCCACGCCGCCCAGTAGAGCCGCAGGCCGAAGGTGGGGCTCAGGGTGAAGGATTCCGTGACGTCGCTGCCGCCGCCGGCCGGGACGATGTCGTAGCGCCATACGTTCAACGGCTGCTTGCCTGCCGCCCCCACCCCGAAGGCGAATGTCCTGCCGGGCTCGCACTCCGACACGGTGCAGGTCGTCCAGTAGATGGGCCCGATCCCGTTGCGCTTGACGTGGCCCCGGAAGCGGGCGCCGACGGCGGGCCCGGTCGCGCCCTCGATCCACTCGGCCTCGAAGGTCTCGGGGCTGTAGCTCCCGATCCTCGTCACATCGCTGACGAGGTCCCAGACCCGTTCGGGCGGCGCTGCCATATGGACGGTCACCGAGTCGTGCACGTTGTCACCTCAGGGGAGATCGAGAGACCGGAACACCATGCCGGTCCGGGGCTTCGGGCTGAAGAAGGTCGTCTTGGGGGGCATGCGCCGCCGCTCGTTCGCCCACTCGTCTATCTGCTTGACCGTCACCGGGCGCAGGAGGAAGGCGGCCTGGCCCTCGCCGTCCCGCAGCGCCTCCATGGCCTCGGCGACGCTGTGACGGTGCATGACCTCGTGGGGAGGGAGCGTGGCGAGGACGGTGGCGATGAGATTCGAGTCGAGGTCGTTGCCCTCCTGTTCCTGGACCTCGGCGTGGGCCAGGAGGAGATAGGCCTGGCCGCCCGTCACGAGAGTGAGGGAACTGGAGCCCGCCAGTGCGCCGAGCGTCCGGTCGTCGGCCGCGCCGGCCCGCACCACGTCGAACCACGGGGCCAGGGCACCGACGAGGTCGAAATCATCCGGCAGCCCGCTGATGGTGCGGTGGATGGCGCCCACGGTCAGCTGGTCCTCCGACAGCTCCACCACCAGGGCCATGACGAGGTCGTACGACCCGGGGGCACCGCCGTTGGCCTGGCGGCGCTCGGCCTGGTACGCCCGGGCGGTCTCGTAGCGGTGATGCCCGTCGGCGAGGACCACGGGCGCGGTGGCGACCGCCGCGCCCACCGCGGCGACGGTATCGGCGTCGCTCAGCACCCAGAGCTGGTGCCTGACGCCGTCGTCGTCGTAGACGTCGGCCACCGGGTCGTCGTCCGTCGGGTCGAACGTGGCCGTGACCCCGGCCGCCATGGAGAGGCCCCAGATGGGGGACAGGTTCGCCCGCGTGGCTCGGAGGAGGTCCAGACGGTCGCTCTTGGGTTTCGGGAGGGTCTGCTCGTGGGGCAGGATGTCGCTCTCCTCACCGGGGTCGGCCAGTCCCAGGGCCCCGATGACACCCGTGGTGGCGCGCCCCGAAGGATCGGTCATCCGGTAGGGGTAGAGGCTGCGGCCCGGGTCGGCGAGGAGGATCCCCTTGGCCTGCCAGCGGGCGAACAGATCGGCGGCCACGGCATAGCGATCGCGCCCAGCGGAGAGATCGGCTTCGGGGAGCTCGACCAGCACGGCATTGGCCCGGTGCCGCGAGGCCAGATGCGCACGCTCGCTCGCCGAGATCACGTCGTAGGGCGGAGCGATGACCTGGGCCAGCCGTGCAACCTCGGGTCGATAGCGCAGGCCCTGGAACGGTTCGAAGCGGGGCACCAGGCCACTTTGGCACACGCCAGACGGGGCTGTCGCGGGGTTCTCCCTAGACTCGGTGCGTGGACGACGACGGCTTGGACCGGATCTTCACCGTTCCCAACGTCATCACTCTGGTGCGCCTGCTGTGCATCCCGCTCTTCGTGTGGTTGCTCTTCGGAGCGCACCGGCAGACGGCGGCCGCCATCCTGCTGGCCCTCCTCGGCGCGACGGATTGGGTCGACGGTTTCGTGGCTCGGCGTTACGGCCAGGTGTCCACGTTCGGCAAGGTGCTGGACCCGACCGCCGACCGGATCCTGGTCGGAACGGCGGTGATCTCCATCATGATCTACGGCGCCGTGCCGCTCTGGTTCGGCATCGCCACCATTGCGCGGGAGGTCCTCGTGTCGGCCATGGTGCTCCTGCTGGCCGCCATGGGAGCGGCGCGCATCGATGTGTTGTGGGTGGGCAAGGCGGGCACATTCGGACTGATGTTCGCCTATCCAACCTTTCTCCTCGGTGACGGGACGGCCGCCTGGCAGGAGCCGATCCGGGTCATCGCCTGGGTGACGGGCCTGATCGGGCTCGCGCTGGCCTGGTGGGCGGCCGGGAGCTACATCGCGCCGGCCCGGCGTGCCCTGCGCGAGGGCCGGGCGGCGCGCCGGAGCACCGTATGAAGGCCGTGATCATGGCGGGTGGTGAGGGCACCCGGCTCCGCCCGCAGACCTCCAATCTGCCCAAGCCGATGCTCCCCCTCGTCGGCCGTCCGATGATGGAGCACATCGTGTCGCTGTTGCGGCGCCATGGGATCACCGACATCGTCGTCACGGTCGCCTTCCTGCCCAACGCCATCCGCAGCTATTTCGGTGACGGCAGCGAGCTCGGGGTCTCCATGGTGTACGCGACCGAGGAGTCGCCACTCGGCACTGCCGGATCGGTCCGCAACGCGCGCGAACAGCTGACCGAGCGATTTCTCGTGATCTCCGGTGACGTCCTGACCGACATCGACCTCTCGTCCGTGATCGCCTTCCACGAGAAGAACGAGGCGCTGGCCACCATCGCCCTGAGTGCGGTGGAGAACCCCCTGGAGTTCGGGATCGTGATCACACGTGAGGACGGGACGATCGAGCGGTTCCTCGAGAAGCCCGGCTGGGGCCAGGTGTTCAGCGACACCATCAACACAGGCATCTACGTCCTCGAGCCAGAGATCTTCGACAGCATCCCCGACGGCCGGTCGGTCGACTTCTCCGGCGAGGTCTTCCCGACCGTGCTCGCTGCCGGTCAACCGCTCTACGGCTACGTGGCCGACGGTTACTGGGAGGACGTCGGCACGACCGCGGCCTATCTCAAGGCGCACGAGGACATCCTCGACGGAAAGGTCGAGGTGGACGTGGCGGGCTTCGAGCTCCGCCCCGGCGTCTGGATCGGCAAGGGCTCGTCCATCGATCCCTCGACCCGCATCGACTCGCCGGCCTTCGTCGGCGAGAACTGCACCATCGACGAGGCCGTGGTGATCGGGGCCTACACCACGGTGGGTGCCAACACCCAGGTGGCGGCCCGGGCCGAGCTCCAGCGTTCGGTCATCGGCGAGAACTCGTATCTGGGACCGGCGACCCGGGTGGAGGGAGCGGTGCTGGGGCGGTCGTGCGACCTCCGGGTGGGGGCGCGGATCGAGCCCGGTGCGGTCGTCGGCGAGGGCTGTCTGGTCGGCGCCCACGCCGAGGTGCGCAGCGACGTCAAGGTCTATCCCTACAAGGTCGTCGAGGCCGCCGCCCAGGTGAATGCCTCCATTGTGTGGGAATCCGGGGGTCGCGCACCCTGTTCGGCCCCGAGGGCGTGCAGGGCATCGCCAACGTCGACGTCAGCCCGGAGCTCGCGGTCCGGCTGGCCAAGGCCTGGGCCTCGGGGTTCGAGAAGGGCACGTTCATCACCGCGTCGCGCGACACGAGCCGGGTGGCCCGGGTGCTCAAGCGCGCACTCATGGTTGGGTGCAACTCGGTCGGGGTCAACGTGAACGACCTGGAGCTGGCCACGGTGCCCGTGACCCGGCACCACGTGCGCATGCGTGGCAACAGGGCCGGCCTGACGGTTCGCCTCAGCCCCGACGACCCGCAGTCCGTGGTGATCCGCTTCTTCGACGAACGCGGCATCGATCTCTCGGAGAGCGATCAGCGCCGCGTGGAGCGGATGTACCACCGCGAGGAATTCCGGCGCGTCACCGCGGGCGAAATCGGGGACATCGACTTCTCGCCCCGCACGATCGAGCTGTACACGGCCGACGTCGTCGAGGCCTTCGGGCTGCGGCGCGAGGCCGGGCGCCAGGTGAAGCTGGTCCTCGACCTGTCCTACGGCGCGGCCAACTTCGTCATGCCGAACCTGCTCTCGAAGGTGGGCGCCGACGTCCTCAGCATCAACCCGTATGCGCAGACGCCGGGCATGATCTCGCTCGACCGTGCCGTGAGCGAAGCCAGGGTGGCGGATGCGGTCCGCACCTCGGGAGCGGACCTTGGCGCGATCATCGACGCCGGAGGCGAACGGCTGACCCTGATCGACGGCACGGGACGCGTGCTGTCTTATGACGAGGCGATCATGGCCTTCATCGCGTTGTCGACCGAGGCGGGGGAGACCGGCCGGATGGCGCTCCCGGTGACAGCGAGCGATCGCACCATTCGTCGCTGCCGTGAGAACGGAATCGAGCTGATGCTGACGCCGTTGTCGCCGTCGGGCTTGCTGGAGGCCGCCGCATCGGGCGGCGTGTCCTTTGCCTCCGATCAGCGGGGAGGGTACGTCTTCCCGGCCTTCCTGCCCGCCTTCGACGCCGCTGCCGCCCTGGTCCGGCTGCTGTCGCTCCTGGAAGGGAGCGCGACCTCCCTGGCCGAGATCGTGGACGCCACGCCGGAAATGCCCATCTTGGAGAGCGCAGTGGCGACCCGAATGGAGCAAAAGGGCCTGATCATGCGCACGCTCATGGAGCAGCTGACCGACGAGGGGGCCGAGTTGGTCCTGGTGGACGGCATCAAGGTGCTCACCGACCAGGGATGGGCCCTCGTGGTGCCCGACCCGGAGGACCCGGTCACGCATGTCTGGGCCGAAGGATCGGACCCGGCGTCGTCCGAGAAGTTGGTGGCGACTTACGCCGAGAGGATCGCCCGGATGTTGCCCTGAAGTCAGGGCTGCGGCCCGTCCCTGCGGTCCGGTATGGTCGCCCCCCATGAACATCCCCGAAGACCTCCGCTATTCGCCGGAGCACGAGTGGGTGCGCCTGGAGGGGACCAGGGTCCGAGTGGGCATCACGGACTACGCCCAGGACGCGCTCGGTGACATCGTGTTCGTGGACCTACCGGTCGTCGGGAGCGAGGTCGAGGTGGGCGGACAGCTCGGTGAGGTCGAATCGACGAAGTCGGTGTCGGAGATCTACGCGCCGGTGGCCGGCACTGTCACGGCGGTGAACGACACGCTCACGGCGGGGCCGGAGAAGATCAACCAGGATCCCTACGGCGACGGGTGGCTGTGCGAGCTGGAGCTCGCGGCAGGTGCAGAGCTGGGCAGCCTCCTCGACGCGGTCGCCTACGGTGACCTGACTGCCGACTGACCTGGCATTCAGGGGTCTGATGAGGACAGGAGAAGTTGTTGGTGGGGTGGGGTACCGTGGACGTCGTGTTCTGTCACAACTGCGGGCACCGGAATCCCGAAGGCGTCAACTTCTGCTCCTCGTGCGGCGCCGCGCTGCTTGCGGACGGCGATGACGCCACCATCACGCTCCACCCTGCCGACGAGGGGGAGGCCTCGGAGGACTACCCCGATGTCACCTCTGTCGAGATCCCGCATGGCGCAGGCGTACTTGTTGTCACCCGCGGCCCCAACATCGGCGCGCGCTACCTCCTCGGCGAGGACGTCGTGAAGGCCGGACGGCATCCGGAGAGCGACATCTTCCTGGACGACATCACCGTGTCACGCCGTCACGTGGAGATCGTTCCCACGAACGGGGGCTACACGGTTCGCGACGTGGGTTCTCTGAACGGGACTTACGTCAACCGGGAGCGCATCGACGAGGTGCCGCTTGCTCCGGGCGACGAAGTGCAGATCGGAAAGTTCAAGCTCGTCTACCTGGTGGCTGGCAACGAGTGACCAGCCGTACCTATCTCTCCATCGGCGACGTGCTGACCCTTCTCCGGGAGGAGTTCCCGGACGTCACCATCTCGAAGATCCGGTTCCTCGAGAGCCAGGGTCTGGTCAATCCCGAGCGTTCGCCCTCGGGGTACCGCAAGTTCTTCGATCACGACGTGGAGCGCCTGCGCTGGGTCTTGCGCCAGCAGCGTGAGCACTTCCTGCCCCTGAAGGTCATCCGGGACCGGCTCGACGCCGGAGACCTCGGTGACGAGGTGGGAGCCGAGCAGCCGAACGGCAAGGCGGCGCGACCCGCCCATGCGGTGGCGGTCGCCGGTGGAGCGTCCGGCCACGCCCACGAGCAGCCGACCAAGGCCGACGAGGAGGCGATGGCGCGGATTCTCGCCGACGCATCGCGCCGGGCCGCCAAGCTGCCCGAGGAGAAGCAGGCCCGACCCGGACTGCAGGTGGTCACCGAAGTGGACGCCACGACACGTCCCGCGGCGGAAGCCGTCGCGCCACGTGACCTTGCGACGGCCGCGCCGCGCCGTACCGCCGCCGAGCGACGTGTCGACGCCACCACGGCGCTCAGCGGCCGGCCCGCCGCAGCGCCATCGGCACCATCGCCCGCAGCGGCGGGACGCGGCAACGGAACGGCGTTGCCGCGACAGCCCGACGCGGTCGTGACGCCGCGGACCGTGCCGACACCGGAAGACGCGAGCACGCGCAAGGGTGAGGGGAGCAGCGGCGAGGCCGCGGCGCCGAGCGCGTCGAGCGCTCCGGGTCCCGCTGCCGCGGTGGTGACCGGTGCGAGCCTGTCGGCGGACGAGCTGTGCGCGGCCAGCGGGCTCTCGCCCGACGAGGTTGCAGGGCTCAAGGGATTCGGACTGGTGGAGTCCGTGACGGTGGCGGGCATCGAGACCTACGACGAGGACGCTCTCACGGTGGCGAAGCTGGCCGTGGCGTTCCGGGCCTTCGGGATCGAGCCGCGCCACCTGCGCCTCTACCGGAACGCAGCCGACCGTGAGCTGGGCCTCATCGAGCAGGTGATCATCCCTCTTTTGCGCCAGCGGAACCCCGAATCACGCCAGCGGGCGGTCGAGGGAGCCGATCAGCTGGCTGCGCTCGGGCAATCCATGCGGACCACCCTGTTGCGCCAGGCACTCCGCCGCCATTTGGGGGGGTGACGGAGGCCCGGAATCGGGCGCTACATTTCAGTGATGGTCCGTGTGCTCCTCCGTGCCGTCAGGGTGGACCTGCAATCGAATACACCGGTGCTCCTTTTGCAGGAGACCGGGGGGAAGGGCGCACGCTGCCGATCTTCATCGGGAGCCCTGAGGCAACGGCCATCGCCTACGCCCTCCAGGGCGTGACCATGCCTCGCCCGCTGACGCACGACCTGATGAAGGACATGTTGGGCGCGCTCGATATCAGCGTCGAACGGGTGATCATCACCGAGCTGCGTGCCTCGACCTACTATGCCGAGATGCATCTGGTGCGCGGCGAGGAGCGCACGATCGTCTCGAGCCGACCGTCGGACGCAGTGGCGGTCGCCGTACGAACCGAGTCGCCTCTCTTCGTCTCCGACGAGCTCATGGAGTCCGAGGGGATCATCCTGGCGCTCGACGCCGAAGAAGAAGAGGACGACACGCCCGACGAACTGGTGGGCCAGTTCCGGCAGTTCCTCGATTCAGTGCGCCCCGAGGATTTCGAAGGGTGACGCGACGCCGCTGGGCGCTCGCACTCGTGGCGGGCGCCGCCGTTCTGCTCGCGGCATGCAGCAGCAGTCCGAGCACACCCAAGAAGGTCACGACGACGACCCACGCTGCGACAACGGTCACGACACCGTCGTCGACCACCACGACGACCGCGTCCTCCACCACGACATCGACGCCGGCGACCTCGACCGGTTGCACGCATGTCAGCGCCTCTCCCGGCCAGGGCCAAGGAGCGGCGGGGACGATCACCGGCGTGGTCACCATCACCAACACGGGGACGGCATCGTGCACGGCCAACGGCTATCCCACGGTGGCACTGTTCTCCGGGAGCGGAGCGCTTCTCACGGTGACGATGGTCAACGGGCTGTCGGTCTCGATCTCGACCGCGGCGAATGCACCTCCGTCCTCCGTGACGCTGGCGCCGTCGTCCTCGGCGCAGTTCGCCTACCAGTTCTCCGACGTGCCAGTCGGCGCGGAGACCAGCTGCCCGACTTCTGAGTCCGCCTCGGTGACCATGCCCGGCTCGACCACGGCTTCGCCGACGTTCCAGTTGGCGATCGGGCCCTGCAACAACGGGACCATCAAGGTCTCACCCGTCTACGCCGGTTCCTGATCGCCGGGGCGAGCTACGCGCGCAGCGTCGGACTGACGAGTATCCGGCCTCGCACGGCGGCATCGAGCACACGGTCCAACGCAGCGGTGAGCCCGTCGAGCCCGATCTCCTCGTTGACCATCTCCTCGCAGAGTTGCAGCGGGAAGGCATCAGCCATCTCGGCCCAGAGCGCGCGTCGCTCTTCGATGGGAGTGGCCACGGTGTCGATTCCGAGCAGCGCGACGCCGCGCACGATGAACGGGTAGACGGTCGTCGTCAGCTCGTTGCCACCGGTCAGCCCGCTGGCCGCCACCGCGCCGCCATACCGAACGGTGCGGAGCGCTTCGGCCAGCGCCCTCCCGCCGACGCAGTCCACGACGCCGGCCCAGAGCTGTGGGCCGAGGGTCCGGCCGTCGTCATCGTTGAATTCACGTCCCACAACTCGGCTGGCCCCGAGCTCCTTGAGGTACTCGTGCTCCGTCGTCTTGCCCGAGGAGGCCACCACCTCGAAGCCCGCATGAGCCAGCAAGGCCACGGCGGCACTGCCCACACCACCGGATGCACCGGTCACGAGGATGGGCCCGTCCTCGGGCGTCGTGCCGTGATGCACGAGGCGGCGCAGTGACAGCAACGCGGTGCAGCCGGCCAGGCCGATGATGGCGGCGATGCGGCAGGTGAGGGCGTCGGGCAGTGGGACGACCCAGTCCGCCGGTACCCGCGCGTAGGCCGCAAACCCGCCGTGCCGGTCCACGCCGAGGTCGTAGCCCTGGACCAGGACGCGTTGTCCGGGCGTGAACTCGGGACTCGTGCTCTCCTCGACGCTGCCCGTCAACTCCACCCCTGGGACGAGCGGGAACACCCGCGCCACACGGTTCCCGGGCCGGGTGACCATGGCGTCCTTGAAGTTGATGGCGGACCACTCAACCCGCACCAGTACATCGCCCTCGGGGAGGTCGGTGTCGGACAATTCGACCACGGCGGGCCGGATGACCGCCCCCGCCTTGGAGAGCAGGTAGGCCGCGAAGCGCACGGGCTCACTGTAGAGGGCGGTGCCGACGTCTTCTGGTCCTTGCCGTTGCAACGGGTACGTTCGCACCGTGACCACGCTCGCAGGTTATGGGGGTTGGGCCTCGCCGCTCGCGGCGGGTGACGTGGCTCGGGCCAAGGTCTCGCTGTCGGAGCTCTGCTCGGACGGCGACGCCGTCTACTGGCTCGAGTCCCGCCCGGCCGAGGCCGGGCGGACGGTGGCCGTGCGTGCCGATGCCCGGGGCGTGTCCGACCATTCGCCCGAGGGCGTGAGCATCCGCAGCCGGGTCAACGAGTACGGCGGGGGGGCCCTGTGCCTCGTGCCCGGACGGTCCTCCGGTGCCTTCGCCTATGTGGGCCAGGCGGACCAACGGGTGTGGTTCTGTGACGGGGCGGGGGCCGGTGCGACCTCGGGCGGGGCCGTGCCGGTGGCATTGAGCGCACCGCCTCCGGCAGGGAGAGACGCATCGGCACGGCGGACTGAGCGCCACGGTGGACGGCGAGTGGGTCTTGGCCGTCCGAGAGGTCCACCGCGAAGGATCGGCCCGGCCGGTGCGCAGCGTGGTCGCCCTGTCGACCCACGTCGGGGCGCCATGCGAGACCACGCTGCTCGACGGGCACGACTTCTTCGGCACGCCGCGGCCGCATCCGGCCGGCGACCGCCTCGCCTTGGTCGCCTGGGACCATCCGGACATGCCGTGGGACGCCTCGACCCTGTTGGTCCTGCCTCTCGGCCGGATTGCCTGCACCCGGCACGGGCACGACATGCTGCAGGCGGTTGGCCCGGCGCGGCACGTCGCCGGTGGCGTCGCCGAATCCGTCGGCCAGCCGGCATGGAGCGCTGACGGGACTTTGCGCTTCGTCTCGGATCGGCACGGCTGGTGGCAGCCCTACCGTCAGCGCGCCCTCCCGGGAGTGGACGCGGAGTCCACGCCGATGACCACCAGGGAGGCCGACTTCCACGGTCCGGATTGGGTGTTGAGCCAGCAGACCATGGCGGAGATGGCCGACGGGACGTTCGTGGCCCGGATGACGGCGTCGGGCCGGGATGGCCTCGTCCGGCTGGAGACCGCAGGAGGCGCGGCGTCCCCGCACGAGCTCGTGCAGCCGTGCGTCTCCATCGCCGCGCTCTGCGCACACGGGGAGGGGCTGGCCCTGATCGGCAGCACGCCCGATGTGCCGTCGACCGTCTGGGTCTGGACCCCGGACGAGGGCGCACTGCCGCTGCGGCCCGCCGGGCCGGCCTCAGCCTCGACCGTGGCGATGTCGCCGTGGGGGAGCCGTTCAGCCTGACCGGGCGGACGGGGCGGCTCGTGCACGGCACCCTGTTCCGTCCCACGCTGCGTGGGACCAGAGGTCCGGCGGGGAGCGCGCCCCCGCTGGTGACGTGGTGCCATGGGGGCCCGACGTCGTCCTGCCAGGCGGGCTTCGATCCAACCCTCCAGTTCTTCACCACCCGGGGCTTTGCCGTGGCCTGCGTGGACTATGCGGGCAGCTCGGGGTACGGGCGGGCCTACCGCTGCGCTCTGTGGGGCCAGTGGGGCGTCGCCGATTCCGAGGATTGCCTCGACGCGGCCCTGCACCTGGCCGCGCTGGGGGTGGTGGACGCGCGGCGGATGGCCGTCCGGGGCGGCAGCGCGGGCGGCATGACGGCCCTCAACGCACTGGCGGCGGGGGAGGGGTTCGCGGCCTGCGTCTCGTGGTACGGCGTCACCGACCTGCTGGGGCTCGTTGCGACCACGCACGATTTCGAGGCCCACTACACCGATCGGCTGATCGGGCCGCTGCCGGGGTCGCGCCAGCTCTACGAGGACCGGTCACCCATCCACCGCGCCGCATCCATGCAGGGTTCGGTGCTCCTGCTCCAGGGCACCGAGGACCCCGTCGTGCCGCCCGCACAGGCGGAGGGCATGCGCACCGCGCTCGATGCCGCCGGGACCCACTGCGACCTGGAATTCTTCGAGGGGGAGGGCCACGGTTTCCGGCGGGCCGACACGCTGACCGCGTGCCTGGAGGCCGAATTGGCGTTCTACCTCCGTCAACTCCACCTCTAGGATCACCCGGGGGTTCCCTTTCGGATCTCCTCCTATGTGCGAGGCTTTTGCGAGGCCATGCCGACTGACCCCACGAGGACGATCCCGATCTCGAGCGCCCAACTCACCGACCTGTCGTTGCGGGTCTGGGGGCGCATCAAGCGGATCTCCCCCGAGGCGGGCGACGCACTGCTGTACGGGGTCAGCGCGCTCTTTGCACTGCTCACCATCTACACCTCGACCAACGCGCTGTACCAGGTGTGGGGGCGCATGGCGTTGCTCCCGTTCGTCTTCGGCGCCGTCGCCTCGGGGGTCCTCACCGGGGCCGTGCGCCGCGCCCGGCGACGACAGCCGGGGGGTGCGCTGACCAAGCGCCAACACGGCCGGGCCTGGCTGACCCGGATTGTGGTGGCGGTGTGCGTGTTCGCCGGTGCCCTGGCCATACCGCTCGGCTTCGAGATCCTGTGGCGGTTCGACGGTGTGGCCGGATCCCACCAGCAGCCCGAGGTCGTCACCGTCGAGGTCGGAGGGCAGGACCTCGTGCGCGGCACGGATCCGTATGTCGTACCGGTGCGCCTCCACCACCCGGTCAAGTACCACCCACCCGGCCAGCCCGACTTCGAGGGGTTCCTGCCCTACCTCCCGCTCATGGCTGTTGCCGGCATTCCGAGCGAGATCTGGCCCACCAACGGGCTGAGTGATGCGCGGATCTTCTTCTGCCTGACGACGCTCGCCGTCGCCGCGGTCGCGCTGTACCTCTGTCGGGTCGACGGGCGAAGAAAGATCCGCGCCATCCAGGCGCTCATCATCCTTCCCCTCGCCTCGTTGCCGCTGGCCACAGGGGGCGATGACATCCCTGTCGTCGCGTTCCTGCTGTTGGCCATTGTGCTGGCGCAGCGGCAAAGACCCTTCGCATCGGGCGTCGTCTTCGGCATTGCCTCGGCCATGAAGTTCACGGCATGGCCATTCGCTGTGTTGGCGCTCTTTGCGGCCCGTGGGCGCAACGGTGAGCGCCGTCCTCTCTCCATGCTCGGCGGCATGATCCTCGTCGCCGTTCCGACGATCTTCCCGTTCGCCTTGCGCGGGCCGTTCGCCCTCATTGACGATGTCGTCCTCTTCCCTCTCGGTTTGAGCAAGATCCCGACGACGGCAGCGAGCGCGTTGCCCGGACACGTGTTGGTGAGTGCGTTCCCGTCACTGAGCCGCGCCTTGCCCCTCGCCGTCGGGCTCGTGCTGGCCGTGCTCTTGGCGCGCCACCTCTACCGCCACACGCCACGCACTGCAGCCGAGGTCTGCATGATCGCCGGCGTCGTGATGTCCGCGCTGATCCTGCTCGCGCCTGATCCGCGGGTGGGGTACCTGCTGTACCCGATCAACTTCTTCGTCTGGGCGTACCTGCTGGCCGAGCCGGCCCCACCCTCCGACGTGTTGCCCGCCGTGACGACGGACGCAGCGGTCGGGACCGGCTCCAACTGACCGCCTGACGGGCGGCCGCGCCGACCCGCGCCTCTAGTCGGTATCGTCCTCCTGGTACAGCCGCACCGTGAAGTGGGTGACGCCGCGGGCGGGGCCACCTGGGCTGAACGTCGTCGCGTTGATGGTGGCTCCCATGTCCCAGTAGTAGCCGTCGGTGCCCGCGAGCTTGCCGAGGACCTCGAGGGCGCCCGGGTCGTTCCTCGCCGCCCCCTGGTCGGAGACCTGCCAACCCTGGAGCTTCATGTCGGCGGCGAAGAAGGCCAGCAGCGCGGCCTGCGAGTCGTCGGAGCGGAAGGTCACCTGCTCGTCGTACTGGCCCGCGCCCGCAGTGTTGTTCTCGTGTGAGATCCGAACCGATCCCACAGGGACGGAAACGGCATTGAGGATGTTGTTGGGTGGTTCGGCGTTAGTGACGATCGGTGCCAGCAACCCGGCCGCGGGCACGGCTCGCAGGGTGACCCCGGGCACCCCGACGGCGGCACCGGAATGCTTGACCGGCGCCGGCGCCTGTGAGGTCACGATGGCGATGGTGACGAAGACCACGAGGATCAGGGCGGCCAAGCCGAAGACGATCATGGCCGGCCGCATGGAGATGCCACCGGGATCCGGGGGTCGCTGCGGCTCGGGGACCTCGCTCCCGTCCTCGCGGACGTCGGTGTCGGTCTCGTGCAGGGTCATGCAACACCAAGCCTATGGCGCTGCCGACCACCCGAAATGGTCGAGGGGGCCGTGCCCGGAGCCGAGCCGCCAGTCGGCGCCGCCGGACAATGCCCGGGCCACGAAGTCCTTCGCCTGCGTGATTGCCTCGGGCACGGTCGCGTCCCTGGCCAGGAGGGCGGTCATCGCGGCGGACAGGGAGCAGCCGGTGCCGTGGTCGTTCCCGGTGGCCACCCGTTCCCCGGGTAGGACGAGGACCCCGTCGGGTCCGGCCACGACGTCATCCGCCGAATCGGTGAGGTGGCCCCCCTTCACCACCACGTAGCGGGCGCCGGTTGCCCGGATGCGCTCGGCCACGGCGACCCGCGCCTCGAGTCCTCGGAGGGACTCGACGTCCGTGTCGCCGAGCACGGCGGCTTCACGCAGATTCGGTGTGACCACCAAGGCATGGGGGAGGAGCTGCTGGAGGTAGGCCGCGACGCCGGCATCTTCGAGGAGGCGGTGCCCGGTCGACGAGACCAGGACCGGGTCGACCACCAGGCGCGGGAGCAGCCCGCGTTGGGCCAGGTCGGCCACCGCGGCGACGGTGGCGGCCGTGGCCAGCATTCCGGTCTTCACGCTGGCCACCGAGAAGTCGTCGAGGACGGTCTCGACCTGTTGCCGTACGAACGTGGGCTCCAGAGCCACGACACCGCGCACCTCGGCCGTGTTCTGTGCGGTCACCGCGGTGAGGGCGCAGGTGCCGTGCACGCGCAGGGCGGCGAAGGTCTTGAGGTCGGCCTGTGCGCCCGCCCCCCCGCCCGAGTCGGAGCCGGCGATGGTCATGGCCGTAGGCGGTGTCGGGTCCGGCACCGAGCCACCATAGGCGGGCACCGGGGTATCGTCGTCCAGTGACCCGCAACGACGCCGGTCCCGCGACGCCGGTCCCGCCCGAGAGCGGCCTCTCCATCGCCGGTGACGTGCTGGGCTCGCGTCTCATCCTCGGGACCGGAGGCATGACCAGCCTCGAGGTGCTGGGCGCCGCGCTCCGCGCCTCGGGAACCGCCATGGCCACGGTCGCCGTCCGCCGCGTCGAAGCCTCCGGCCGGGGGTCGCTGTTGTCGCTCCTGCACGACCAGGGTGTGCGCGTGCTGCCCAACACCGCCGGCTGCGCCACGGCGTCAGAGGCGGTGCTCACCGCCAAATTGGCGCGGGAGGCCTTCGGCACCGACTGGGTCAAGTTGGAGGTGATTGGCGACGAGCGCACCTTGCTTCCCGACGCGCTCGAACTGCTCATCGCAGCCGAGCAGCTGGCCGAGGACGGGTTCGTGGTCCTGCCGTATACGACCGACGACCCCGTGCTGGCCTTCCGTCTGCAACAGGTCGGCTGCGCCGCGGTCATGCCGCTCGGCTCGCCCATCGGCAGCGGGCTGGGCATCCGCAACCCGCACAGCATCGCGTTACTCCGCGAAGCCGTCGAGATCCCGGTGATCCTGGACGCGGGCATCGGCACGGCGTCGGACGCGGCGCTGGCGATGGAGCTGGGTTGTGACGGGGTCCTCGTGGCGACGGCGGTGAACCGGGCTCACGATCCCGTGGCCATGGCGCGGGCCATGCGGTTGGCCGTGGAAGCCGGCGCCGAGGCCCGGCGGGCGGGGCGCATCCCCGTTCGGTTCCACGCCGAGCCGTCCAGCCCCTCGGAGGGCAGGGCCGACCTGGCCGGGGGTGGAACCGCCCTGTGTTGAGGCCGGCCCTGGCTTGACCCGCTCGCTCCAGCCTTCTTAAAGTTAGGCTTGCCTAACATACGGTGTGAGTCGGAAGGCGGCCAAGCGATGCGATGGACGTGGGGACTGGGGCGCGGCTCCCGTGACCGTGGACGTCGCTGGTCGGGGTCGTCGCAGCGGGCAGCGGCGGTTGCCCCCGATCCTTACTGGCGCAGCCGTCCTGGTGTCGGTGGCGGTGCTGGTGCCGCTGGTGTTCTTGGTCGTCCAGGCCGTACAGGTCGGGTGGGCCCAGTTGCACCAGCTCCTGTTTCGAAGCCTGACGGCCACCCTGATCTGGAACACCGTCTCGCTCGTGGTGGTGGTGACTGCGCTGTGCGCGGTTGTCGGCACGCTGGCCGCCTGGTTCGTGGAGCGGACCGACGTCCCGTGTCGTCGGCTCCTGGCCATCCTCGTCGTGATCCCGCTCGGCATCCCTGATTTCGTGGTGAGCTTCGGGTGGAGGGCCATCTTTCCCGGCATCGGCGGATTCTGGGCCGCCGTGCTGGTCATGACCCTGGCCGTCTATCCGTTGGTCTTCCTTCCCGTGGCCGCCAGCCTGCGGGCCGCGGATCCGGCGCAGGAGGAGGTGGCGCGCAGTCTCGGGCTCGGCCGGGTGCGGACGTTCTGGACCGTCACGCTCGGGCAGGCCCGGCTCGCCATCTTCGGGGGAGCGATCCTGGTCGGCCTGGTCGTGCTGGCCGAGTTCGGTGCCTTCGAGATCCTGGGGTACCAGACCCTCACGACCGAGATCTACAACGAGTTCCAGGTCGGGTTCAACACGCCGGCCGCCTGTGCGCTCTCGCTGATCCTCGTCGTCCTGGGTGCGTTGCTGCTCGCCAGCGAGGGCACCGTGCGGGGCCACGGCCGGACGTCGCGGTTGGGTGCGGGAGCCGCACGACAACAGCGGCCGCTCCCGCTCGGCCGGCTGGGACCCGTGGCGTTCGCCGGTCTCGGGCTCCTCGTGGCGCTGGCACTCGGCGTCCCTGTGGGGGCCATCGCGTACCTGATCATCGAGGGCGGGAGCAGCACACTGCCTGCGGCGTCCTCCCTGCCCGATGCGACGCTGAACACCTTCGGCTACGCGGCGGCAGCCGGGGTCCTCGCCACGCTCGCGGCGCTGCCGATCGCCCTCTTGTCGGTGCGTTTCCCGCGCCGCAAGGTGCTCAGCCTCGAGCGATCCAACTTGGTCGTTCTCGCGGTACCCGGGTTGGTCATCGCGCTGAGCCTGACCTATCTGACCGAGCACCTGCTCCAGGGTCGCTTCTACCAAACCAGCCCGCTGCTGGTGGTCGCCTACGCCATCATGTTCTTCCCCCTGGCGGTGGTGTCGGTGCGCGCCGCCGTGGCGCGTGCGCCGGTCGGGCTCGAAGAAGTCGGAGGCTCACTGGGCGTCAGCCGGCGCTCTGTGTTGTGGCGAGTGACGCTGCCTTTGGTGGCCCCCGGCCTCCTCGCG
Organism: uncultured Acidimicrobiaceae bacterium; assembly: GCA_963731065.1. Taxonomy (GTDB): domain Bacteria; phylum Actinomycetota; class Acidimicrobiia; order Acidimicrobiales; family RAAP-2; genus Bog-473. The sequence continues at coordinate 29,021 of CAVSUH010000011.1, forward strand.
GCCTTCGCCCTCGTCTTCCTTGAGACCGCGACCGAGCTCACGGCGACGCTCGTCCTGCATCCGACCAACGTGGAGACGCTGGCCACGCAGTTCTGGTCCTACCAGTCGAACGTGTCGTACAGCCAAGCGGCGCCCTATGCGGGCGTGATGGTGCTCATTGCCGCCGTTCCCGGCTACGTGCTCGGTCGCTGGTTCGACCGCCGGCCCGCGCGCATGGCGGCCGCAGGGCAGAGCACGCTTGACGCGCCGAGCACAATGGTGCCCGCGTGAAGGACCTCCGTATCGCGGGCGTCTCCAAGGCATTCGGCCCTCAACCGGTCCTGCGCGGGGTGGAACTGGCCGTTCCCGCCGGTTCGTTCACGGCCATTCTCGGCTCTTCGGGCAGCGGCAAGACGACGTTGTTGCGGATTGTGGCGGGCTTCGAACGGCCTGACGACGGAGAGGTCCGCCTCGGAGAGAATGTCGTCGACGATGCGAGCCACCGTTTCGTGCCGAGTGAGCGCCGGCGTATCGGCTACGTCCCCCAGGAGGGCGCGCTGTTCCCGCACCTGAGCGTGGGGCGCAACGTCGCGTTCGGCCTGCCCCGCGGACCGGACCGTCGCGGCCGGGTCGACGGGCTCCTGGAGCTGGTGGGGTTGTCCGGGTACCGCCGGCGCTACCCGCATCAACTCTCGGGCGGGCAGCAGCAGCGGGTCGCGCTCGCGCGGGCTCTCGCCGTCGGGCCCGAATTCGTCCTCTTGGACGAGCCCTTTGCGTCGCTCGACGCGGCCATGCGATCCTCCGTCCGGGCCGACGTGCTGGCGGTGCTGCGGCAGGCAGGCGCCACCTCGATCCTGGTGACCCACGATCAGGACGAGGCACTGTCCATGGCCGATCAGGTGGCGGTCCTGCGCGATGGCGTCATCGCGCAGCTGGACACCCCGACGGCGCTGTACGGCCGGCCCGGCGACGTCGAGCTGGCGCAGTTCCTGGGGGAGTCGAACGTCCTGGAGGGCGATGTCCACGACGGGACGGCGAGCACCGCGTTGGGCCGCCTCTCCGTGGCCGCAGGGACGGGGTCCGCGACGGGAGGGCCGGCCCGGGTCCTGGTCCGGCCCGAGCAGATCCGGCTGGACGAGTCGCCGAACGGCGGGATCGTGGCCACGGTGCAGACCTACGAGTACTACGGCCACGATGCCGTGGTGCGGGTCCGTCCCGATGGCGGGTCCCTGCCCGACCTGGTCGTGCGGGTCAGTGGCGGGGCTCCGTTCGAGCCTGGGCGCCGGGTGGGGCTCTCGGTGCTCGGAGAGGTAGTGGTGTGGCCACGGGAGCCTGCCGACGGGGGGATTCCCCCCGAATAACGCCTTCGTAACTACTGCCATGTCGTCCGGCGTGCACTAGAGTGTCGCCTCGGAGTGGCAAGCGCAGAAGTGGGATTGCAGGGAGGTGTGATGGTCGACGATGCCGTAACCCGTGTCGGGGGGTTTCATGGGCCGCAGGTGTGTGGGCTCGTGGGGATCTCGTACCGGCAGCTCGATTACTGGGCTCGAACGGGCCTGCTCCAACCGTCGCTGGCGGCGGCCAAGGGCAGTGGTTCACGACAGCGTCTACGCGTATTCGGACGTGCTCGAGCTCAAGGTGATCAAGCAGCTGCTCGACTCCGGGATCTCGTTGCAGTCTGCTCGCCGTGCCGTGGAGTGCCTCCGCGAAGATCTCGGGTCGGACCTGGCCTCGGCCAACCTCGTGCTGACGGGGACCAGCTCCGTACTGGCCCGGTCCAACGGCGAGGTCGTGGATCTCCTCGCTGGCGGCCAAGGCGTGTTCAACATCGTGCCGCTGGCGGGCGTGGTCGAGGAGCTCGACGCTGACATCGTGAGTCTGGACGCAGCCGCCGAGATCGGCAGCGGACACGACGCGTCGCACCCGAGTACAGGTCGCGCGGGCCTCAGGGGAGTGACCTCGACGGACCCAGCGCATGTCGGGCGCATCCACCATCCGGCTTGCGTGCCCGCAGGGCAGGTCCGTTTCGCCCATCCGTCCGAGCGCCTGTTCGCCACCCTCCTCGACCTGTCGGGGCAGCGGTGGGAATACGAGCCGGTGGAGTTCCCGCTGGCTTGGGACAGCTGCGGCTCGCCCACCGCAGGATTCCGTCCCGACTTCTACCTGCCGCGCCTCGGTGTGTTCATTGAGCTCACCACGGCCGACCAACGGCTCGTCACACGCAAGAACCGCAAGGTGCGGCGCATGCGTGAGCTCTACCCCGAAGTACCCATCTCCATCGTCTATCAGCGCGACTTCGCGTCGCTCATTGCGTCACACGGCCTGCTCTCCGGAGCGGCCTAATCTGGTCGGGTGAACGGCGACGGCAGTAGTGCGGCCCCATTTCGGGTCTCGCCGTTGTATGCGTCGCACCTCGAGCTGGGCGCCAAGATGGTTCCGTTCGGCGGGTGGGAGATGCCGTTGGCGTACCCATCCGGGACGGTGGTCGAGCACCGGGCCTGTCGCACCTCCACGGTGGCCTTCGACGTCAGCCACCTCGGCTCGGTACGTGTCCGCGGTGCCGACGCCCTCGAGCACCTGCAGCACTCGTTGAGCAACGATCTGACGCGGATCCATCCGGGCCGGGCCCAGTACACGCATCTCCTCGACGACGACGGGTTCGTGGTCGACGACATCATCGTCTGGTGGGTCGACGACGAGCGGTTCGACGTGATGCCCAACGCGTCGAACACCACCGATGTCGTCGCGGCCATAGGTGGCACCGACGTCACCGGGGAGAGGGCTGTGATCGCCATTCAGGGTCCAGAGGCGCGATCTCGCCTGGCCCAGGTGTCATCGGAAGCCGCCACCGTCCATCGCTTCGCCGTCACGCGCTTCGAGTGGGCCGGCGCCACCTGCCTGGTCGCCGGCACGGGCTACACGGGGGAGGAGGGCGTGGAATGCGCCGTCCCGGCGGAAGTGGCCACCGACTTCTGGCAAGCCGTGCTGGCTCAGGGCATCGCCCCGGCGGGATTGGGGGCGCGTGACACCCTTCGTCTCGAAGCGGGACTCCCTCTCCACGGGCACGAGCTCGGCCCCGGCATCACACCGCTGCAGGCCGGCCTGGGTTGGGTGATCGGTTGGGACAAGGGTGACTTCACGGGGCGGGCCGCTCTCGAAGAGGAGCGTGCGAACGGGCCGGCCCGGCGGCTGCGTGGCTTCGTGGCTGACGGGCGCCAACCACTGCGGGACGGCTCGCTCCTCTGCGAGGGCGCCGAACAGGTCGGTATCTTGACCAGTGGCAACTTCTCGCCGATGCGGGAACGGGGGATCGGGCTGGGCTTCGTCGATGCCGACGCCCGGCTGCTCGACGGGGACGCCATCACCATCGTCCAGCGCGGCCGGGAGCTCCCGGCCCGCCTGGTGCGGCCACCCCTGTGGCCGGTCCGTGAAGACGAGGAGAACGAGTAGCTCGCTCTCCGCAACCGGGCGGCCGCGGCCGGTCCGGTAGAGTGATTCGCACAACTGAATAGCCGTTTGAACCGGAGCGCCAGAGTCCCCGTTGTACGCAGTCGGGGGGACGCCGGAGGAGCAACTCTCCCCGAGAAACTCTCAGGCCGACATACCGCTCCGGCGAGGCAACTCTGGAAAGCGGGCGCTCGACGTCCGCACCGAAGGTGGAAGCCGTGCAGGTCACGGTGAGGCTCTCAGGTCCAGTGACAGAGCGGGGAGGACGTCCGACCAGTGCCGCGCAACGCGCGGAACCACGTGAGGAGATCCCCGTGACCGACGCAGCACGTTGGCAACCGATCCGAGGTGCTCGAGCCCTTCGAGGACTTCGTGCGGCGCCACGTCGGCCCGTCGGCCGAGGAGCAGGATGGGATGCTCAAGGTCCTCGGGTACGAGACGCTCGACGCCCTCGTCGACGCCGCGGTGCCGGGCAGTGTGCGCAGTCTCGGCACGTTGGACCTCCCTCCCGCCGTCTCCGAGCACCAGGTGCTCGACGAGCTGCGCCGCCTGGCCGACCAGAACACGATCGCCGAGCCCATGATCGGTCTCGGCTATTCCGGGACGATCACGCCGGGCGTCATCCGGCGCAACGTCCTCGAAAGCCCGGCCTGGTACACGGCGTACACCCCGTACCAGCCGGAGATCAGCCAGGGTCGGCTGGAGGCCCTCCTCAACTTCCAGACGATGGTCACCGACCTGACCGGCCTCGACACGGCGAACGCGTCGCTGCTCGACGAGAGCACTGCGGTGGCCGAGGCCGTCACGCTGATGCGCCGACCGCGCCACCAGCGAGTCGAACCGGGTGATCGTCGATGCGGACTGCCTTCCCCAGACCATCGCTGTGCTGGCGACGCGGCTCGGGCCCCTGGGGCTCACGCTCGACGTCGTCGACCTGGGTGCCGGTGCGCCCGCCGGCGACTACTTCGGCATTGTGCAGCAATATCCGGGGTGCTCGGGGTCGCATTCGTGATTTCGAGGCACTGACCGCGGAGGCGCACGCCAAGGGCGCGCTGGTCACCGTGGCCGCCGACCTGTTGGCGCTGACGCTGCTCAAGCCGCCGGGGGAGTGGGGAGCTGATGTCGCCGTCGGGTCCTCGCAGCGCTTCGGGGTCCCGCTCTGGTACGGCGGTCCGCATGCGGCCTTCATGGCGGTCAAGGCGGGGCTGGAGCGCGATCTGCCGGGGCGCCTGGTCGGACTCTCGATCGACGCGGAGGAGCGGCCCGCCTACCGCCTCGCCCTGCAGACGCGGGAGCAACACATCCGCCGGGAGAAGGCGACGTCCAACATCTGCACCGCCCAGGTGCTGCTGGCTGTCGTGGCCTCCATGTACGCCGTGTACCACGGCGCCGAGGGACTGCGCGGCATCGCACGCCGTATCCACCGCCGCACCGTCGACGTCGCGGCAGGGCTGCGGCAGTCCGGCTTCAGCCTCGTCCACCAGCACTTCTTCGACACCGTGGTCGTCGAGGCGCGCGGCCGGGCGGCGGCGATCGTCGATGCTGCCCGCGGGCGTGGGGTGCTCCTCCGCCTCGTCGACGAGGATCACGTCGGGATCTCGTGTGGCGAGACGACCACAGCGGCCCACGTCGCCAGCTGTGCTCGAGGCCTTCGGAGCCGTCGATGGGGGAGCGAGCGGCGACGGGGCCCTGCCCGAGGCGCTCCTGCGCCGCGGGCCGATTCTGGGCCACCCGGTCTTCTCGGAGCACCACTCCGAGACGGCCATGTTGCGCTATCTGCGTCGCCTCTCGGATCAGGACTTCGCGCTCGACCGCGGCATGATCCCCCTGGGGTCCTGCACCATGAAGTTGAACGCGACGACGGAGATGGAACCGGTCGGCCTTCCCGGGTTCGCCGACATCCATCCGTTTGCGCCGCTGGAGAGCACGCCCGGCTACCTGTCGCTCATCGACGAACTGGAGGAATGGCTGGCCCGCGTCACGGGCTACGCCAAGGTGTCAGTCCAGCCCAACGCAGGGAGTCAAGGAGAGCTGGCCGGGCTCCTCGCCGATCGCGGCCTACCACCGGTCGCAGGGTGCGCACGAGCGGAACGTGTGTCTCATCCCGTCGAGCGCGCACGGCACCAATGCCGCCTCCGCCGTGATGGCGGGTATGCGCGTCGTCGTGGTGGCGTCACTCCACGACGGCACCGTGGACCTCGAGGACCTCCGTCGCAAGTGCGAGGAGCACGGCGAGCGCCTGGCGGCCATCATGGTGACGTACCCCTCGACGCACGGGGTGTACGAGGAAGGCATCAGCGACATGTGCGCGCTGGTCCACGCGCACGGTGGCCAGGTCTACATCGACGGGGCCAACCTGAACGCGCTCCTCGGACTGGCCGAGCCGGGGCAGTTCGGCGGCGATGTCTCGCACCTGAACCTGCACAAGACCTTCTGCATCCCGCACGGCGGCGGCGGGCCTGGGGTCGGGCCGGTGGCGGTCGCCGAGCATCTGGTCCCGTTCCTTCCGTCGCATCCGCTGCACCCGCGCCCGGCGCAGCGTGAGGGGATCGGGCCGGTCAGCGCGGCGCCCTTCGGGAGCGCCGGGATCCTGTCCATCAGCTGGGCCTACATCCGGATGTTGTCCGGCGAGGGCCTGTCCCACGCGACCAAGTCGGCCGTCCTGGCGGCCAACTACGTGGCGGCCCGCCTCGCGCCGTCGTTTCCGATCCTCTACACGGGGAAGCACGCCCTGGTCGCCCACGAATGCATCCTCGACCTGCGGGGGCTGACCAAGGCGACCGGCGTCACGGTCGACGACGTGGCCAAACGTCTCGTCGACTACGGGTTTCACGCGCCCACCGTCAGCTTCCCGGTGGCGGGGACGCTCATGGTGGAGCCGACCGAGAGCGAGGACCTCGCCGAGCTCGACCGTTTCTGCGACGCCATGATCGCCATCAGGGGCGAGATCGACGAAGTGGCTTCGGGTCGCTGGGCGGTGGAGGACAGCCCGCTGCGCGGGGCGCCGCACACGGCCGCTGCGCTGGTGTCGGCGTGGGAGCGGGCGTACGACCGCCAGACCGCCGTGTACCCGGCGGGGCACACGGCCGCCAAGTACTGGCCTCCGGTGGCGCGGATCAACCAGGCATACGGCGACCGCAACCTCGTCTGCAATTGCCCACCGCCCGAGGCCTTCGAGGAGTGAGTCTCTCCTAGGCCAGCGCCATCAACCCGAGGCCGATGGCGGCGGCACCGAGGCAGACCACGAACCCACCCACGGTGTAGATGACCGCCTCGGTGCGGTGGCCGGTGTGCACCAGGTGCACCGTCTCCCAGCTCGCCGTGGACCACGTCGTGTAGCCGCCACAGAGCCCGACGCCGATGACGGCCAGCAGGTGGGACCCGAGCCCGTGGTAGATCGAAAGCCCGGTGAGGATCCCGAGAAGGAGCGATCCCGACGCGTTGACCAGCATGGTCCCCAGGGGGAGCGGATCGGATCGGCGCGCCCCGACGTGGTGGATCAACAACGCGCGCAGCACCGCGCCCGCCCCGCCGGCCAGCGCGACCACCAGGGCGAGGCCGAGAGTGGGGGAGGAGGCGCTCACGACGGCACCATCCGCCGGCCGAGCGCGGTGCCGGCCACCACCAGCGTCAGCCCCCCGATCACGGTTGCCGCGACATAGGCCACGAAGGTCACGATGTCGCCGTCCTTGACGAGCAACGCCGCCTCGACCGCCAGCGTGGAATAGGTGGTCCATCCCCCGAGGAAACCGATGACGAGGAGGGGACGGGCCCAGGGGGCGCCGGTCGACACGTGCTCGGTGAGAGGGACCAGAAGACCGATGGCGAGCGAGCCGGAGAGGTTGATGACCAGGGTCACCCACGGGAAGTTGCCCTGTGGGACCGGGTTGTGCGCATCGAGGAGATAGCGGGCCACGGTGCCGAGCGCACCGCCGACGAAGACGGCCAGGAGCGTTGTGGCTGACAGGCCGAGACGCGGGACGAATGGTCGGTCGAGGGCGTCGCCGGTGCGTGCGTCCGATCGGTCGGCCTGTGGCAGCTGATCATCGTCCATGGCAGGGCCTCCCGTGCCGCCGCTCAGGAGCCATCAGCCATGTCGGTGCAGGCGGTTTGGGGTGCTGCCCCCCGGGGGGACCCATCCCCGGTCGTCGATCGCCAATCGTATCCACCCGCGCCGATGGGGATCGGCATCCTTTCAGTCGAGGCGCGGGCCCGGAGCGCGACGGAATTGGAACGGCTCGCTCTCGCGTCCCGCGACGACGTACCAGCACTGGCCCGTCGACTCGGCATCGAGGATGCGCTGGAAGGCCGCCACGACGTCGGCCACGTCGATGATCGGGAACCCCATGTCGAGGAGCGTCTGTTCTGAGCCCTTGATGATGTTGGTGTAGGCGAACGAGGGGCACAACGCATGGATGCGGATCCCGTCGGCCTCGTAGGACTGGCCAAGCGAGCGGACCAGGCCGACGACGGCGTGCTTGTTGGCCGCATAAATGGGGTCGAAGGGAGCGACGACCAGGCCGGCCATGGACGCGGTGGCCACGATCGTCCCGCCGCCGCTCGTGATGATGGCGCGCCGGGCGGCCGCAATCCCGTAGACCACGCCGTCGATGTTGATGGCCATCGAACGCCGGTAGGCCTCCGGATCGAAATCGTCACCCATGCCGCACCAGGAGGTAGTGCCGGCGTTGAGGTGGGCGATGTGGAGGCCGCCGAACGCCTCGACGGCAAGTGCGACGGCGGCGGTGCTTGCCGCCGGGTCGGTCACATCGGTCCGGATGAACCGGCCGTCGATCTCGTCAGCCACCGCCTTGCCCCGCGCCACGTCGATGTCGGCGATCACCACGCGCGCTCCTCGCCCGGCCAGATGCCGGGCGACGCCCTCACCGATGCCGTTGCTCCCCCCGGTGATGAGGGCGACCTTGCCGTCGACGTCGAGTGCCATGCGCTCGATCGTAGGGGACCGCGCTGTGCTCAGCCGAGGAGAGCGGCGGGCAGTGGCTGGGCGTGGACGACGCTGAGGTGTTGGATCGGACGGGTCATGGCGACGTACAGGAGCCGGAGCCCTCGACGGTCGTCGCCTGCGATGGCCGCCGGTTCGACGACGACGACGGCGTCGAACTCGAGGCCCTTGGCCGCCGGAGCGGGGACGATGGTGACCGGCCGGGTCATGGCGTCGCGCTCGAGCACCCCGATGCCGGCGTTTCGGCGCGCCAGCCGGGCGACCTCGGGCATGAGGTCCTCGGGGACGACGACTGCCACCAGGGCATGGTGCTCGGCCAGGGTGGCGGCTTCCTCCAATGCCGCCGGCGCCAGCTCGTTCTCGCGCACGCGTCGGATGGAGGGGTCGGTGCGGCCCGGCCGAATGGATGAGGTGGGCTGGATTCCGGGAGCGGCCACGGGAAGCAGGCGGGAGGCGAAGTCCAAGACGCGACCCGGTGCCCGGTAGCCCAACGTCAGCTCGTCGTGATGGGACGGGGCGGTATCGGGCAGGTGACTGCGGACCTCGTCCCAGTCCGCGTATGTCCACGGCCCCGTGGCCTGGGCCAGGTCGCCGAGCACGGTGACCGAGCCCGTCGGGGCACGCCGGGCGATCATGCGGAACTGCATCGGGGTCAGGTCCTGGGCCTCGTCCACGACGATGTGCCCGTACGAACGGGTGCGGCCTCCTGTGAGGAACGCCGCCTCGTCCAGCAGGGCCAGATCGTCGGCGCTCCACGCGGTGGAGCTGACGGTCGAGCCACGGCTCCGGAGAAGCAGCGGCCACTCGCCCGGGGACAACAAGCCGGAGGCGTACCGCTCCAGCTGTTCGCGGGACGAGAGCAGGTCACGCACCAAGGTGGTGGGGGAGACCGAGGGCCACAGCCTGTCCACCAGAGCGCCGAACTCCTCGGAGGACGTGAGTTCGCCCTCGAACCAGGCCTCGTCGGCACCGAGCCGACCGGAGGAGCGGAACGCCGCCCGTGCCTCGCTGACCAAGCGCGACCGCAGGGCCAGCCGACCCGACTTGTAGGGACTTGGCCGGGCGACGATGGAGGCCACGAGGTCGTTGACCCGCTCCCGGTCCAGGGTCGCCCGAGCGAAGCGCACGCGCAGGCTGACATCTTCCTCGAGGGGCCGGCGCCTGCCTTCGAGGGCACGACGAAGCAGCTCGCCCATGCGGGCGTCCCCCTTGATCTGACGAACCGCCATCGGCTCCTCGGCCCGCACCTTTGCCTTCGGAGCGATGTCGCCGATGGTCGTCTGGACAACGGCCTCTTCTCCGAGCGAGGGCAGGACCTGTGCGATGTAGCGCAGGAAGGCCCGGCTGGGTCCGAGCACCAGGACGCCGTCACGACTGAGTTCAGGGTGGTTGTAGAGAAGGAAAGCCGCCCGGTGCAGCCCGACGGCGGTCTTCCCCGTGCCGGGTCCTCCCTGCACGGTGAGGAGCCCGTCCAGGGGGGCGCGGATGATTTCGTCCTGTTCGGCCTGAATCGTGGCGACGATGTCGAGCATCTCGCCCGTGCGAGCCCGCTCGAGCTCGGCCAGCAGGGCGTCGCCGCCGCGCAACCGGGTCGTGGCGGCCTCGTTACCGACGCCGCCGAAGAGGTCGTCGGCCACGGCCAGGACGGAGCCGCGGTCGACCATGATCTGGCGACGTCGGGTCAGCCCCAAGGCGTCTTTGGCGCTTGCTCGATAGAAGGGGACCGCGACCGGGGCCCGCCAGTCGATCACCACGGGATCCGAGCGCGTGTCCTCCACGTGGCGACGGCCGATGCGCCAGCTCGGGCCCTCCTCTTCGTCGATGCGCCCGAAGAGCAGGGGTCGTGGGCTTTCCGCCAGGAGCGAGACCCTCCGCGAGAGTGCGGCTAAGTAGTCCAGGTCCGGGTTCCCTGCTTCGATCAGATCCTGCAGCAGCTTCTCGGCGCGCTGCCGCATGGTCCGCAACGAAGCGACCGCATGGTCCAGGGCGGCCTGCTCGGCGGCCACCTCAGGATCGGATGGGGGAGTGGCCACGCTCATCGCAGCCGAATCTCCGCCAAAACACGCGCAAAAGCGCCCGCGCAAAAGTCCCCGGACATTTCGGGGACAGTACTACATTTAGACCTCTAAAACAACCCCTTCAGCTGGTATTTTGCCTTCTCGTCCGCCTGGACTTTGAACCTTTAACCGAGGGGCCTTACTGCCGGTCACTTTAGCCAATTCAAGAGCTTGAAGCAATACCTTTTTTGAACATGTCTGAGCGGGAAGCGAGGTCGTCACGCCACACGGCGGGATCACATGGTGCACCCGACGGACCGTGCACAGCTCCGGGGGCCGCCATCGGTCACTCGAAGGCCGTTGTCGTCACCGCCTTCGCTGGACCAACCGAGTGCCCCTGGAGCCGTTCAAAGTCCTCGGGTGGCCCTGACGGCCACTGATTCGTCGGCGTTCTGGCGTCACGCATCGGCATCCGTCGTTCCGAACTGATGTCGGTCTGACGTGTCTGCACATCTTTGACCTTCAGCGCCGCTCAGAACGCCGGCACGTGACGCCGGTGGCCTCCGTCAGATGCCGGTGTACGGCCTTTGCGGAGGAGCGGTGCCGGAACCGGACGGCCTTTCGAGCCCTCCTCGAATTCATCTATGACTTAACATAATGAACATTATCGGCGGACGAGTGGGAGCAGGAGGCCAGGTCAGGGACTCGCCGGTCTCAGCGGGACTGACCCCGATCGGCCCCTCTCGAGGCCACGGATGGGTGGGCTGACAGTTCGTTTCGACTGGTCGTGCAGGGCTCTGTGCAGGGGCAATGCGACGTGTGACGGCGCACTGTGCGCCGAGATCCGCGCATCCTGGTGCCGCTGACGTGCCGCCTCAGGACCGTCGGATGCGCCCGACGAGGTCGCTCAGCAGGCAGCGCCGCCGAGCTTGGCCAGAGCGCAGAACGTCGTGTCCGAGACGAGCCAGTGACCGTTGACGTCGGTGGCGTACCCCGACACGTTCGAGAGCAGGCTCGAACCGGTCTTCGCCGAGTCCAGGTTGTAGGTCACGGCCGCGCATTTCGACACGGAGACGGCGGACTCGCAGGCCGCAGAAGTCGGGAAGGTCACGTTCGTCACCTGGGCGCTGGTCGGGTTGGCCTTGGCAACCTTGCTGTCGAAGAGCTTCGTGAAGGCCCCCTTGTACTTTGAGGAGTCCTCCAACAGGGCCTCCTTGGCGGCCTTGTTCTTGTCCTTGGCATTGAACAGGGTGGTGAACGCCGCAGTGACCGACTTGGTCGCCGCCGCCTGATTGCTCGCCGTCGAGGCGCCCGCTCCGGTGGAGGGTGCTACCGCCAAGGCAATTCCGCAGATCGACGCGACGCTGGTTCCCACGACGGTCTTGACGCTCATGTGGCCCTCCTGGTGCTGTCTCACCCGCCAAGCGTTCGTTGGAGGTGGTGGATGTGGCGGCAGTGTACGAAAAACGATTGTGCGGGGTCGATGAGAGCTGCCGCCGGAGGTGGATCTCGGCCGGTCCGCGGTCCCTTAGGGAAGTGACGGCCCGTGGCACGGGTGAGACAGCCGTGACGGCCCTCCCCCAGTGTCAGCCGCAGCTGACTGAGCAGTGCCGCTTGGGCGTTCGTGAGGTCGCCGGCATGCGCTCGGGGGAGCCGGGCGGCACCGGGAGGGACCGGGGGGGCAGGGGGGCTCCCGGTGCCGCTTCAGCTGTAGAGACAGCATCTCCCGTCGGCATCGGGGTGAGGCCAGGGCCAGCTGCGCCGTTCCTGTGAAACCGGGTCTGGGCCGAAATGGTTGCGACCCCGGGAAGACGCTCTCGTCAGTGTCCTGACGGTGGAGGCTCGAACAGGAACTGCATTGCGTCGCGCATGGACGCGTCGACGAGTTCCATGCGTATCCCGAGCTCGTGATCGCGGTGATAGGCGAACGACGCCGGTGCTGCGCCGCCGGCCCGGCCACACAGCTGCAGGGGACATCCGGCGGCGCTGAAAGCGGCGCTCTGGTCACCCAACGAGTCGCTCCAGAATCCGATGTGATGCAGGTTGCTGGACTCGTTGCGGACCCAGACGGATCCGGGGACCTCCAAGATGAGCTCCAGACACGGGGTCCCCGTGGAGTACCGCATGGTGGTCGGCAGAACAACGTCGTCGCCGTTCTCGTCCCGGTACTCCACTGCCTCGAGGTGCATGATCGGCCCCCAGGTGACGCCGAGGAGCTCGCTCAGCTTGGTGCTGGCGGCATCGATATCCGTCACGACGATGCCGACGTGGTAATGGTCCATGGTCAGTCAGGGCTCCCAACGCGCGAGTTGGTCGCGCAGCCAACCGTTCTCCCAGAAGCTGATGTCCCCGCCGTGCTCGAGCAGGAAGCGGTGTGCGGCGCACACCACGGCGACGCCCCGAGCTGAGTCGGGTTCTGCCGCGACGACGGCCTCACCCAACTTGATGGCCAGGGGGGCTTCCCCTCGGGCCAACGCGGCCTCGGCCCGGTCCAGGACGGCGTCCGTCCCGGCCGCCTCCGTGAGCTCCGCCAGGGCGCGACCGGTGCTGTCGGGGTAGAGCTCGGTGCTCGACTGCAGCCTGAACCAGCCGACGTAGCTCTCCCAGAGGGTACGTATGGCCCAGGAGACCTTGCCGTAGCCCTGGCCGACGTGGAGGTTGGGCGGCAGCTCGATCTGCTCCATCAGGGTCGACACGTCGATTCCGGCGTTGAACCCCTCGAGGGCCCTCTGGTGGATGTAGTCGACGGCGCCGTAGAGCCGGGCCAGGCTGGCGTCGATCAGGTCTTCGCCGACGATCGGGTCGTGCCTCCCGGTGATGAGGACCTCGGGCCGCAGGGCGCGTACGGTCCGCACGCTCTCCAGATAGGGCTCGACGAAGCGGTACCGGTCCCCCCGCAGGGTGTTGAGGTTCGGGAAATGGGGGAAGAGGGGCCCGAAGAGATTGCTGATCAGCGCGGTGCGGCGCTCGGGCAGCCACACGATCGCACTGTCGATCGTCTCCCCCACTGCTGCGTGCAGTTCCAGGCGCAGGCCGTCGACGTCGAGTTCGAGCAGCTGGTCGAAGGTGATGTCGGGCACCGGTTCGGCCTGGCGCATCGAGACGCCGGGGTTTTCGGTGGCGATGCGGCGCGCGTCGGTTCCCAGCGTGTCGAACCAGATCCCGGCGGTGCGCATGCGCAAGGCTCGGATGCGGGCGTCGTCGGCCTGGCACAGCTGGTTGTTCTGCTGGGCCACGTAGGCGGTGTCGTCCTCCCTGAAGAGGTCCACCCCGCCGACGTGGTCGACGTGGGCCTGCGTGGTGACGATGTAGTGGGTCGGGCCCGGCCGGATGGCATCGAAGACCCGCTTGTGGTGGGGCGCTTCGAAGCCCATGCCGGTGTTGACGATGATGCGGCCGCCGTCCGTCAGCAACAGGTAGGCGGCGGTGCAACCGCCCGAGCGGTAGACGCCCTCGGCCACGGGTCGAGCCGGGTCGTCGTAGACGGGCTGCATGAGCTCGCGTCCCGGCCGAGTGCCGATGAGCTCGTCCACCTGGTCTTCGATCGACATCAGACCTCTGTCCGGACGGGAAACGCATTGAGGTAGGCCCCGAAGCGCGCCCGGACTTCCTCGGGCGTGACGCCGAAGTGGCGACGGAGGTCGTAGGCGACCCTCCCCTCTCCCCACGGGGATGGGCGTCCTGTAGCTCGAGATCTCGGACCGGGCCTGGTCGGTGAGTGCGATCCCGGCGCAGTCGTAGACGCGTTCGACGGTGCCGAACTCGTCCGCCATGTACTGGTCGAAGAAGACGTCCACGGTGCGATCTTCCGTCAGGAGCTGCCGATCGCGCAATGACGCATCGAGCAACACGCCGATGCGCTCGGTCCAATAGTCGCGGTACCACTCCGGCCGCGTCGTCCGGTAGGCGGTGCGTGCGCCGTAACAGGCCATGGTGACGGTGGACTGGACGACGGCCACCGGGTCGCGGTGGGTCACGACGACGGTGGCGTCGGGGAAGGTGCGCAGGAGGGGTCCGAGTTGCTCCAGATGCTGGGGCGACTTGAGGACCCAGCGCTCCCTGGGACTGCACCACTGCAGAATCTGGAGCACCGACTTCATGTAGGCGTAGTGCGGAGTCTGGTCGTGGGCGAGGTAGTGGTCACGCCATCGCGGGGCCCTGGCCACCCACTCGAGCGTGTAGCTCGAGAAGTCCGGCATCTGCAGTTCGATCTCCTCGTGCACGTGGTCCGGCTCCATCGGGTGCATCACGGCAACGAGCGGCGCCGCGGCCTGCATGGCCCCCCACATGCCGTTGCAGCGGGTCCAGCGCGGATCGGCCCCGTCGAGCTCGGGCGGGTCTTTCGGGTTCGGGACCGGCTCGTAGGACTCCCAGAGGGGCATCGAACGGAAACGCGTGTCGGCGGCCAGGAGATTGACGAGGTGGGTGGTGCCCGAACGCGGCAGCCCGACCACAATGACCGGTCGGGTGATCGGGACCTCGAGGATCTCGGGATGGCGGGTCAGCAGGTCGTGGATGAGGAGGCGGTTGGAAGCGGCGCGCACGCAGTCGCCGAACATCATCAGCCTCCCGATGCCGGTGCGCTCTTCGTCGGCGTCCATCTCGGCCAGTTGGAGCCCGAGGCGCACGACGAAGTCTTCGTCGCCGAAGTCGACCAGGCCGGTGCGCGCCCGGGCGGCGTCGCACACGGCGTCGACCGTGAGCACCGTCGTCTTGGACTCCCCGTAGTCGATCGCCATGCGCTGGACGTCGTTGAGCACGGGGGCGCCCAGGTCATCGATCGCGATCACGTCGCCCATTGCGGCTCCTTCAAATTGGCGAGGTAGCCGCCGTCGACGGCCAGGGTGCTCCCGGTGATGAAGGCCGCCGGCTCGCTCGAGAGGAAGAGGACGGCGGCCGCCACCTCGGCGGGGGTGCCCATGCGCCGCAGGATCGCACGGGCAAGCTCGCCCTCCAGCAGTTGCGGGAAGGCCTGCATCGGTGCGGTCATCGGGGTGTCGATCAGGCCTGGGGCCACGGCGTTCACCCGGATGCCGTCCTCGGCCCAGTAGGCGGCCAGGTTCCGGGTCAGCGTGAGCAGGGCTGCCTTGGCGGCGGCGTAGCCGGGCACGATGGTGGTCGAACGGAACGCCGTCATTGACACGAGGTTGACGACGCTGGCGCCCCCCTTCATCGTGCTGGCGCCGAGCGCCGCCCTGAGCCCCATGGTCAGCCGCATGGCCCCCTCCACGTTGAGATCGAGGGCGGCCGCAAAGCCGTCGGGGTCCCATTCGTCCCGACCGTCGGGAAAGTTCGCGCCGGCGTTGTTCACGAGCACGTCGAGCCGGTCGAACTGCCCGACGAGCCCCTCGACGGCGCCGTGGTCGCGCATCTCGAGCGGCCGGTAGGAGAAGGAGGACAGGTCGACGTCGTAGTGGCTTGCATCGGGACGAGTCCCGGTGACGGTGACGTCAGCGCCGGAGCCCGAGAAAGCCGAGGCGATGGCGTGCCCGATGCCGCTGGTCCCCCCGGTCACCAGGACCGAGGTGCCGGCGAAGTCGAACCGAAGCTGGTTGGTCATTCGTCGCCTCCGAAGGTGATCATGACCTTCCCACAATCCTTCGACCCCTCCAGGAGGGCCAACCCCTCGTCGAATTGCTCGAGCGGCAGGCTGTGGGTGATCAGATCCGACAGATCGTGCCGCGCCAGGAGCTCAATGGCGTCCTCGAACCTCGGCGGATACTCGAACGAGCCCCTGATGGTGAACTGCTTCATGAGCACCTGGACGAAGTTCGTCGGGACGGGTGCGTAGTGCAGCGCGACGAGGGACATGCGCCCGCCGTACCGGCCGTGTTCGATGACTTCGCCGAGGAGTCGGTCCGATCCCGACGCCTCGATGAAGACGTCGGTGGCGGGCGTCGGGCCGAACATGAACGGCACGGTGCCGTGCAGGCGCGCGCAGCTGCTCCCACAGGTCGGCCTCGAGGGAATTCACCACGTGCTCGGCCCCGAACTGCTGGGCCAGCTCGAGCCGACGCGGGCTCGTATCGACGGCCACCACGTCGCGGATGCCCCTATCGGCCAGCGCGGCGATGGCGAGGAGCCCGATCGGGCCGCAACCCAGCACAGCCACCCGGTCCCCCGGCGTGATCTCGCCTTGGTTCACCGCCTGCATGCCGACGGCGGCAGGCTCGGTCAGCGCGGCGACACGCAGCTCCATCTCGTCGGGTACCGGGAACAGCCGTCGCCCCTTGGCCGCCTCGCGGACGAGGAGGAGGGGCGTGAGGCCGCCTTCGGCCGCGCCACTGCCCAGCCGGCCCAGTTCCTCGTCGGCCGGATGGACGATGACCCGGTCACCGGGTGCGACACCGTGCACTTCGCTGCCGGCCCACTCCACCACGCCGGCCATCTCGTGGCCCAACGCCATGGGTCGCCCGGTGATGCCGCCCATGTGCACGAAGGAGACATCGGTGCCACAGATCCCACATGCCGCCATGCGGACGAGGGCGTCACGCGGGCCGGGCGGCGTCGAGGGGATGTCGTCCAGGCGAACGTCGTTGGGACCGTGGACCCGGATCTGCTTCACCGGCCTGTTCTCCTGCAGACCTGTCGCAAGCTCCCCTCCCCCACGGGCTCGCAGTATGCCGTGCTGGGTACGGTCCCGGCGTGGGGGCAGCCGACTCTCGACCAGGTTGGAAAGTGGGCGCTGTCGTGGAGTTGGTTCGGCGCCGGCTGCGCACATTCTTCGCGTCCCGAATGGGCATGAACGGTTCTGACCAGGGCATTTAGGTAGCATTTAGCCAGAACCCCAAGCGGGCTCACAGCTGGAATTCTGCTGACTGTGACATCGACCAGTCTGAACTGGCCCTATGGCGAAAACGGAATCGGTCGAGGCGCCGGAGAACCCAGTGGATCTGACAGAGGAATTGCCGCTCGACGACGAGAACGTCCTGGCGAGCCGAGCCGCCTTCGATGTGGCGCCGGTACCGTTGGCCCATCGTCGGCCTGGTGGTCGTCCTGATCGGCGGGGCCGTCGGCCTGACGCTCTGGCTGACATCGAGCTCGACCCCGGCGACGGGGCTCACGGTGACGACGGTCACGGTCAAAGCAACGACAGGCACCATCCAGCAGACGGTGGCCAGTTCCGGGACGCTCGAGCCAGCCAGCCAGGCTGCTCTGAACTTCGCCGTCTCGGGCACGGTGACCGGTGTGAACGTCAAGGCGGGCCAAACGGTCACGGCCGGCCAGGTGCTGGCGACGGTCGACACCACTGCGCTCTCCGAGCAGGTGACCGCAGCCCAGGCCCAACTCACGGCGGCAGAGGATCGCCTTGACAGCGACGAGTCGTCGAGCGCCGCGACCAGCACCATCGATTCGGACGAAGCATCGGTCACATCGGCCGAGTCCTCGCTGTCCACGGCGCAGACCAACCTCAACGACGCCTCGTTGACCTCGACGATCTCCGGCACGGTGGCCTCGGTCGATCTGACGACCGGCGAGCAGGTGACCGGAACCGGGTCGGGCTCCGGCGGTACAGGCAACGACAGCAGCGCCGCGTCGAGCGCTGCCAGCAGCGCGGCCTCCGGCGGCAGCGGCTCGGGTTCGTCGTCCGGCCAGATCGTGGTGATCGGGACGGACTCCTACATCGTCAACGCGACGGTCGACGACACCGAAATCGGCGAGATCGCCGACGGCGATCAGGTCGACGTCACCCCGAGCGGCGATACCACGCCCGTCTACGGCACGGTCGGATCGATCAGCCTCATCGGCGAGCGCAGAGCTCGACGTGACCACCTTCCCCGTGGTGATCGACGTGACGGGCAACCCGACCGGCCTCTACGCCGGCGCCACGGCTGACGTCAGCATCATTGTGAAGCAGCTCAACGACGTCACCGAGGTTCCCACGGGTGCCATCTCCTACGGCACGAACGGCCAGGCCACCGTCACGAAGGTGGTCAACGGGAGCCACGTCGTCACCAACGTGACCGTCGGCGCGGCAGAGAACGGCGAGACGCAGATCACCAGCGGGGTCACCAGCGGGGACAAGGTGCTCGACGCGAGATCACATTCAAGGCGCCTGGCGGCGGCCGGCGGCATCTTGGGTGGCGGCACCGGGACGACGCGGCGGTTCGGAGGCAGCGGGCGGGTTCGGTGGCGCCGGAGCCGGCGGGCTCGGCGGCGGCGGCTTCACCACCGGCGGCGGCGGGTTCGGCGGATGACCGTCACTCCCCCGCAGGGGACTCCCCCCGTCCGGGACACGGTGATCGAGCTGGAGCGGGTGACCAAGGTCTACCGAACCGGCACCATCAGCGTGGCCGCACTCCGCGGTGTCAGCCTGTCGATCGAACAGGGCGAGTACGTCGCCATCATCGGGCCCTCGGGCTCGGGCAAGTCGACCCTCATGCACATCCTGGGCTGCCTCGACGTCCCGAGCTCCGGTGGGTACCACCTGGCGGGCGAGGACGTCAGCCACATGAGTGAGACGGCACTGGCCGAGGTGCGCAACCGGCGCATCGGCTTCGTCTTCCAGCAGTTCAACCTGCTGGCGTCCATGACGGCCTGGCAGAACGTCGAGCTTCCGATGGTCTACGCCGGCGTGCCGCGGTCTGCCCGCAAGGAGCGGGCAATGGAGGCACTGGGCCGCGTCGGATTGGCCGGTCGCGTGAACCACCGCCCCGGTGAGCTCTCCGGCGGCCAGCAACAGCGTGTCGCCGTGGCGCGCGCCTTGGTCACCGAGCCCGACCTGATCCTGGCGGACGAGCCCACCGGCAATCTCGATTCGAAGTCGGCGGCCGACGTGCTGCGATTGATGGGCGAGCTGCACGATGCCGGCCGCACGCTCGTCCTCATCACGCACGACGTCGAGGTGGCGGGGGCCGCCGGTCGCGTCGTCGGCATTCGTGACGGCCTCCTGACCGACAACGACCAGCGGTACCTGGAGAGTGTCCGGTGAACTGGCTCGAGACCATTCGCACAGGCGTCAACGGGGTGCGGACCCATCGGCTGCGCTCCTTTCTCACGGTCCTCGGCATCCTGATCGGCATCGCCGGCGTGATCATCGCCGTGGGCCTCGGCGAAGGTGCCTCGGGCCAGGTCACCTCCGAGATCAATTCACTCGGCTCGAACGTCCTGACCATCACGCCCGGTAGCACGACGTCGACCTCGGGCATTCGCGAGGCGTTGGGGTCGGCGTCCACGCTGACCACGGCGGACGTGTCGGCGCTGGCCTCTCCAGTCGACGCCCCCGACATCAAGGCGGTCGCCGGCATCACCTCTTCCTCCGAGGTTCTGACGGCGGGCAGCGAGACGGCAACGACGACCGTGCAGGGCACGACGCCGTCATGGCTCACCGTCCGAGGGCGCACGGTGGCCCAAGGCCGCTTTCTGGACAATCAGGATGTGAAGGACCTGAATGCCGTCGTGGTCCTGGGCGAGACCACGGCCTCCGAGCTCTTCAGCCGTGGGGACCCCGTGGGTCAGACGGTCGACGTGAACGGCGTACCGCTCACCGTCGTCGGCGTGCTGACGTCGACCGGGTCTTCCACGTCGTCGTCGAGCACCACGGACCCCGACGACACGGCGATCATCCCCATCACGACGGGTGCCGAGCGCATCTTCGGCGGCACCTCGCGGAACGCGGTCAGCTCCATTGCCGTGCAGGCCCGTTCGTCGGCCGACCTGCCCGGGGCCTATCAGGAGGCCGACCATCTCCTCCTGCAGCTGCACGGCATCACGGACGCCGCCGACGCGGACTTCACGATCACCTCGCAGGCGTCGCTCATCGCCGCCAATACATCAGTGGACCACACCCTGACCATCCTGCTGGGTGGGATCGCCGCCATCTCCCTCATCGTGGGTGGCATCGGCGTCATGAACATCATGCTGGTGTCGGTCACCGAGCGCATCCGGGAGATCGGGTTGCGCAAGGCGCTGGGTGCCACGCCCCGGGTCATCCGCCGCCAGTTCTTGGTGGAGGCATCGGTGCTCGGATTGATCGGCGGATTGTTGGGAGTGCTGGCCGGATTGCTCGGCGTGCTCTGGCTGCCCGGGCTCATCGGAGACCCCATTTCTTCCAGCCCGACCGCGGCGGTCGGGGCGCTGGCCATCGCGCTGGCCATCGGCGTTCTCTTCGGGGTCTACCCCGCCAGTCGGGCGGCGACGCTCGCCCCCATCGACGCCCTCCGCAGCGAGTAATCCCGTGCCCAGAACCACAACATCACAGACAAGCAACCGAAAGAGGAAGTAGGACGATGCAGTCACTGACCAGCCGGAGTACCAGCCGACGGCGTTTCATGCGCCTCGGCGGCGCGGGCGCCACGGCGCTGCTCGCCGCAACCGCCCTGGCCTCTGCAGCGGGAGCGGCCAGCACGCCGGCCAACCCTCCCACCGGGGCCACGGGCAGCGTGGCATCTCTCAGCGCCTCGAGCATGGAGGTCCAGAATTCGAGCTCGGGGCAGACGACGGTGAACTGGAGCACGACCACCACGTTCTCCAAGACCGCGACCGAGGCGGTCAGCGCGATCGGCAGCGGTGACTGCGTCACGGTGAGCGGGACGCCCTCGAAGAAGTCCAAGACGACGATCGCGGCGCGCACCATCACCGTGAACACGGCCAGTTCGTCGGGATCGTGCACCACCCGCTCCGGCGCGGCGGGCGCAGGTGGCGCCGGAGCATTCCCGGGTGGCGGCGGTGGCTTCCGCACCAGCGGTGGCTTCGGCGGTGGCGGCGGTGCCGAAGGTGGGACGCGTCCGAGCTTCAGCGGAGGCGGTTCCTCCAACTTCCGCAAGGCCTTCGCGAACCTGGCCATTGCCTCGGGCAAGGTGACCGGTGTCAGCGGCTCCACTCTCACGGTATCGGGCATCAGCATCAGCCCAGGTGCCTTCACCAAGTCTTCGTCGAAGACCAAGAAGCCGACCAAGCCCAGCACCAAGACCGAGACGATCAAGGTGACCACTGCGAGCTCTACCACGGTCAGCGCCACCCAGACGGCCGCGTCGACCGACCTCGCCGTAGGTGACTGCGTCAGCGCCTTCGGCCCGGCCGCGACGAACGGCTCGGTCACGGCGAGCACCGTGCGCATCACCGCGACGAGCGGGACCTGCAGCGGCGGGTTCGGGCGCTTCGGTGGTGGCGGCGGAGGCTTCGGCGGTGGTGGAGGGACCGGTGCCTAAGTCGGGTTCACGCTCGGGTTGGGGCCGCGCCGGGCACCGGCGCGCCGTCCTGGTCGGTGCGGTCGTTGCCGTCGTCATCCTCGGGGGCGGCGTGGCCGCCTGGGCCGAGGTCGGAAACGGCAGCGCCGGGTACCGCATGGCGACGGTGACCCGCGCCGACATCGGGACGACGCTCGACGTCGTCGGCGACATCGAACCGGTCAACGACGCCACGTCGTCGTTCCAGGTGGCCGGTCAGGTCGCCACCATCACCGTGACTCCGGGACAGGTCGTCACGGCTGGGCAGACGCTGGGCACGCTCGACACGACCGCCCTGAGCGAGTCCGTTTCGTCCGCCCAGTCGACGGTGGCGGCGGACGAGGCCAAGCTCGTCGAGGACGAGGAGAGCGAGACCAGCAGTTCCTCGGCGGCGGCTTCCAAGACCCAGACCTCGACCCCTTCGTCGACCACCACAACCACCACCACGACGCCCTCGCCCTCGCGTGGGACGACGAGCGGTCAGAGCGCCACCGTCACCGCCGACCAGAGCACGCTGACCAGCGACGAATCGACCTTGGCCACCGACCAGAATAAGGAGGCGGCCAACCTGGCGCAGGCCCAGAGTGACTGCACCAGCGCCAACACCTCCACGACGACCGGACAGGCCACGTGTGAGGCGGCGCTCCAGACGGTCTCCTCAGACGAGCAGCAGGTGTCAAAGGATCAGACCACCGTGTCGAAGGACGAGACCGCCCTCGGGCAGGCACTCGATGCCGAGTCCTCGAGCGGGACCACGTCGACGACCGGGACCACGCCGACGACCGGGAACTCGGGCACAGGCCCGACCCATGGCGGCCACACCCTCGCCGCGGTCGCCACGACGACGGGCAACACAGGCACCGGCTCAGGCGCCACCGGCTCGGGCGCCACCGGCTCAGGCGCCACCGGCTCGGGCGCCACCGGCTCGGGCGGTACCGGCTCGGGCGGAACCGGCTCGGGCTCCGCCGGAGCTGACACTGACACGCCCCAGCAGATCGCTTCCGATCAGGCGTCCATCGATTCCGCCGAGGCCGACCTCGTCAATGCCGAGCAGTCGCTCAACGAGGCCACGTTGAACAGTCCGATCGCCGGCACCGTTGTCTCGGTGGACATGGCGGTGGGCGACACGGTCAGCGCCGATTCCAGCACCGACATCATCACCATCATCGGCACCAAGTCCTACGAGGTCCAGGGCACCCTCGATAGCTCGCAGGTCCCCTCGGTCAAGGTGGGTCAGAGCTCCTCGGTGCAGGTGGACGGGACGGAGGGGTCGGTGACCGGCACCGTGTCCCAGGTCGGCCCCGTCCAATCGAGCGACGGCGAGTACAGCTACCCGGTCGTGGTCGAGCTGCCGGCCTCCAGCGAGGCGCTCTTCACCGGCTCGACGGCCAACGTCTCGATCGACACCGGATCCGTATCCAACGTGGTGGCCGTGCCCACCTCGGCCGTCGAGACGACGGGATCCCGCTCGTACGTCCTCGAGATCGACAAGGGAGTGTTGACCACGAAGGTCATCAAGGTCGGCATGGTGGGTGACACGTACACCCAGGTTCTTTCGGGGCTGAGCGACGGACAGAGCGTTGTGCTCGCCGACTACGCCGAGGCGGTCCCCTCGTCCAACACCGACCTCACCAACGCCCTGGGCGGCGGCGGCGGTTTCGGCGGCTTCGGCGGCGCCGGCTTCGGTGGCGCCGGAGGCCCGGGCGGCGCGACCTTCCGCGTCTCAAAGGTCGCGCCCGGCGGCGGGGGTCTCGGCGGCTGAGCCGAACGGCCGGCCGCACCACACCCGGCAGCACGATCAGTCCGCGCCTGACACTACGGTGGTCGACGTGGCAGCGATCCGCCTGGACCAGGTGAATCTCGTCGTACACGACGTCCCGGCGAGCCGCGCCTTCTACGCCCGGCTCGGCCTTGATTTCGGCGACGAGCCCGACCCCGTCTGGGATGGCCACCACGTGTCCGTCCGGCACGGCGATACCACTCCGCTCGACCTGGATCTGGACAGCGTGACGTTCGCCGCCAAGTGGAATCGGGGTGGGTCGGGCGGCAGCGGCGCCATCCTTGGCTTCAAGGTGGACACCCGGGGGGACGTCGACGCCCTGGTGGCCGCTCTGGCCGCCGACGGCGTTCCCGTGCAGCAGGAGCCGTACGACGCCTTCTGGGGCGCTCGCTACGCCGTCGTGAGCGATCCTGACGGCAACGGGGTCGGCATCATGAGCCCGGTCGACCCTGTCCAGCGCAGCGAGGCACCGTCCCCCTCGTGAGCGTTTCTCCCGACGACGCGATCGACGTGGTGATCGAGATCCCCACGGGGAGCCGTAACAAGTACGAGTACGACCACGAGCAGCACGTGATCCGGTTGGACCGCCGCCTCTTCACCGCCACCACCTATCCGGCGGACTACGGGTTCATCCCCGACACCCTGGCCGGCGACGGCGACCCGCTCGACGCGCTGGTCCTGGTAGCCGATCCCACCTTCCCGGGTTGCGTGGTGCGGGCGCGCATCCTCGGCATGTTCTCCATGAGCGACGAGAAGGGCGTGGACGCCAAGCTGATCTGCGTCCTCGAGCACGACCCCCAATGGGACGACGCCCACGACATCAGTGACGTGCCGGAGCACCTGCGCAACGAGATCGCCCATTTCTTCAGCATCTACAAGGACCTCGAGCCCGAGAAGTCGGTCGAGGTCAAGGGGTTTGCCGACCGCTCCAGCGCACTGGCCGAGCTTGACCTGTGCCGGATCGCCTACCGTGCGGTCGAGACCTAACAGAGGGAGGGACGATGCCGTTTCCGCGTGATGAAGTCCAAGCAACCGTGGAGCGCTACCACGAGCTGCGCCGGCGTATCGACGAGGGGCTCGAGCCCGACGCCTTCGGCGTGCTGGCCGACTTCTACACCGAGGACGCGGTGTACATCGACGGCGCCTGGGGGCGCATCGAGGGACGCGAGGCCATCGCGCACTGGCTGGTGGACTCCATGCTGGGCATGGAGGACTGGAAGTTCCCGATTGAGTTCACGGCGATCGAGGGGAACGACGTCGTGGTCAAGTGGACGCAGATCATGCCGAGGACCCGGCCGGACGGGACGCCCTACCGGCAATCGGGTTACTCGCGCCTCATCTACGCCGGCGACGGGAAGTTCTCCTATGAGGAGGACACGTACAACATGGCCCATGTCCTGGAGGACATCGAGGCGAGCGGGTGGACGCCCAACGGCTCCATGAACGTTCCGCCGGCCCACCCGGACCGGAACTTCGACATCCCTTCGGCTGCCGTCAGTTAGTTACGGCGTCCCCCCGGTACCGCCGGAGTTGCCGAAGCCGGGGAACCCGCCCCCGCCGAAGGGACTCGTCGTGCCGCCTCCGGTGTTCCCGCTGCTCCCCTCCTGCTGCTGCGCTTCGGCCTGGGTCCCGAGGGTGGCCTTCGTCGTCCGTTTGCTGTCACCGACGTAGTAGGTGATGGTGATGGATTGGCCCGCCTTGTCGGCCTGGATGACCTTCGTCAGGTCGTCCGCGGACGTGATGGCGGTGCCGTCGATGTCGACGATGACGTCGCCCTCCACCAGGCTGGCCTTGTCCGCCGGGGACCCCGAGACCACGTTCAGGATCACCGCCCCGGAGGTGGGTGTGAAGCCGTACTGCTGGCGCAGCGCCGGCGTGAGCGACGTGATGTCGACGCCCAGATAGCCGCCGCCGTTCCCGGACTGGCCACCCTTCTCCAGCTGGGAGATGAGCGACTCGACCGAGGCGGCCGGAATGGCGAAGCCGATGTTCTGCGACGACGTCCCATCGCTCGTCGTGCCGGCGACGGCCGTGTTCATGCCGATGACCTGGCCCGACGTGTCGATCAGGGGGCCTCCGGAGTTCCCCGGATTGATGGCGGCGTCGGTCTGGATCATGTTCTGGAGGGTCTCGGTTTCTGTCCCCTGTCCCCCGGCGGTCACCGAGCGCCCCAGGGCGGAGATGATGCCTTGGGTCACGGTGGGGGTGCCGGCGGCGAGCCCCAGCGCGTTGCCGATGGCCACCACGGCGTCGCCGACCACGGCCTTGCTCGAGTTCCCGAAGGTGATCGTAGGGAGGTTCGCCCCGTTGGTGATCTTGAGGAGCGCCACGTCCTTGGACTGGTCGTACCCGACGAGGGTCGTGGGCAGCGCCTTGGTCTGGCCGTATTCGGTGACCGTGATGGAACCCGTGTTTCCACCTTCGCTGTAGAGCTCAATGACGTGGTTGTTCGTGATCACCTCACCGCTCGAGGAGATGATCATGCCGGTGCCCTCGTCCTCGTTCCCGTTCGACTTCACGTCGATGGAGACCACGGCGGGAATCACCTTGCTCACGAGCTCGGGGATGGTGACGTTGCCGCTCAGGACGGCGGCCCCGGGCGCGGCGCTGCTCTCGTGGATGGTGACACCGGACCCGTTGCCGCCATTGTTGTTGTTCGCCAGGGCGGTCACACCGGCCCCGATGCCGCCGCCGACGAGCGCGGCCACGATCACCACGGGCAGCCAGGCGCGTACCTTGCCCGGCGTGCGGCGGCCTGAGCCCGGAGGGGTGGAGCCGGGGTAGGTCGCGTCGCCCGAGGGAGGATACGAGAACGGGACGGCCAGCGGTGTCACCGCGGTCGTGGGACCGGTGTCGCCGGCAGCAGTGGGTGGCGCCCACGAGCCGGGCGGCGGCGGAGGGTAGGACGAACCGGCATCCGGCGACGCGCTCGGCACCGGGAAGACGGGAGGAGTTGGCGGCGGGGCGTCGAAGGTTCCCCCCGTCTGCTCGGTTGGTGGCGCAGGCTCCCCTGCTCCTCCGTAGGGCTGCGGCGGCTGCCCGTCGTCGTTAGGCGCCGGTGTCTCGTCGGAGCTCACGGACTCGACCGGGGGCGACGACGGCGTCATGGGCGGCACGGCAGCGTCTTGGGGTGTGCCGGCAGCGGGCTCCGGCCCTGGCTGCTCGGTGTCCTCACTCATGTGGATCCTCCTGAAGGGGGCGTCGCGCACCGGCACCGCGTCACGGTGGGGGTGGCTCGCCCCGATGGCTCCCGCAGTCCAGCGGACGTCCTGCGCCCATGTTACGGGATGCCGATCGCGGCCCGGCATCGGGCAGGGGCTCCAGGCGAGGTAGCGTGTCCGCCGCATGTCACGCCGAATCGACATCGAATTGACGAGCCAGTCGGGTGACGGGTCGTGGACCTGGCGCGCCGCCGGCGCGCGCCAGCCCAAAGGCACCGTCGAGGCTGCTCTCGTGCCGCCCGGAGAGGCGGTCGGCGCGGTGTTGCGGGCCGACGTCGAAATCGGCCTGGAGGGCATCGAGATCCTGTCGCTTACCTCGGCGAAGCCGGCCCGCTCGCCTGAGAAGACGGAAGGCCGCATTGAGGTCAAGGGCACGCCGAGGCGAGCGCCGGACGTCTCGGTCATCCTGGCGCCCGGCTCCAACAAGCGACGCCGTGATCGCGACGATGACGGCGACCGTGGTGACCGTGGTGACCGCCGCGGCGGGGGAAACCGTCGGGGTCCCGGCGGAGAGGGCCAACGCGAGGAGCGCGGCGGCGATCGACCGCCGCGCGGTGCCGGCGGCCCGCGTCGGCCCGGGGCACGGCGTCCCGGCGAGGGTGACGGGCGGCCCGCCCGCGGCGAGCGTCCGGTCGCTCCCACGTCCACCGTGCACCGCAACGCCATGCTCGCGGCCCTGCGCCCCGAACAGATCCCTGTGGCCGAACAGCTCCTCCGCGGCGGCCTCCAGGCCGTGCGGCAGGCGATAGAGGCGCAGAACACCTCCAACAAGGCCGCGGGAAAGCCTCCGGTCGCCGCCGACGCGCTGCTCGCCATGGCCGACGAGCTGCTGCCGGTGGTGCGCCTGGCCGACTGGAAGGACCGGGCCTCGATTGCGCAGACGACGGGGAAGGACTACCGGCTGCGGGAGCTCCGGGCCGTTGTCGCCGCCTCGCGCACGGTCAACCTCGACGAAGAGGGGCGCGCCATGGCCAAGGCGCTCCAGGAGTCACTGGACCAGCGGACGACCGCTCTCCGGGAGGAGTGGCTCGCCCGGATCACGAACGCGCTCAACGACGGAAGGATCCAGCAGGCGGTCGAAGCCTCCATCCGTCCCCCCGAGCCCGGCACGCGTTGCCCGGCGGAACTGGCCGTCCGGCTGGCCGCCGCCGCCGGGGAGGCCATGACGGCCGACCTGACCCCCGAGGACTGGATGCGCCTTCTCGACGCGGTCGTCGCGTCCCCGGTGCGCCGCACCGTCAAGCCGACGGGGATCCCCGCCGACGAGGTGGCAAAGCAGGCGGCCCGCAATGCCGCCGGTGCGGTTCCCGCTCTGGCCAAGCTGCTCGGGCTCCGCATCCCACCGCCACCGCCGCGGCGGGTGAACACCGAGCGTCGCTTCAGTCCAACCGGCGGCTGAGGGTCAGGAGGCGGGCCGAGAATCCGGCCGCCTCCAGCCGTTGCTTGGCGGTCCGGTCGCCCGGCAGCGCCAGGGCATCGACGCTGGAACATCCGCTCTTTGTGCACCAGTCGACCGCTGCGTCCATGAGGGCCGTACCCACCCCGACGCCGCGGGCGCCCGTCTCGACGTAGCAGCACTCCACCAGCCCGTTCGTGAGGCCTCGGGGCCCCGGGGAGGCCGTGACGGCCAGGAGGCCGACCACCACCCCCTCGTACTCCCCCACCAGCAGGCGGGCGGTGTCCCCGGGCTCCGTCCACCGGTCCAGCAAGGTGACGGTTGTGGCGTCACCGACCAGGGCAGCGCCTCCCCGCATGGCTTCGGCGGCCACGAGAGCCTGGGAGAGCAGGCGGGTACAGGCTTGTCGGTCATCGGCCCGGGCTGGTCGGGCCAACTCCATCGCTGCTACCCGGCGGGCGGTCCGCTCGACTGCTCGTCGAGCAGCTGACCGGCCCGGTTGAGGATTGTCCGACGATTGCGGGTGGAGGCCTCGTAGCGCCGGACGGCGTCGAGCTCCTGGGGACCCAGGCTCTCGAGCCTCCGGACCACCTGGGAGGCACTCAGCGTGTCGTAGTCGGCCAGGGCATTGCCGACGATGGCCGCGGCCGCCGGATCGGGAGCCGGCCGCTCCGCGCCGGGCGGCGCAGGCGCGGGCTCGTCGACGCCGTCGGCGTCGTTCGCCTTCTGCTGCGCACCGTTGCCCAGCAGCCCGTCCAGGCGCGCCGCGAGTTCCCGTTGCTTCTGGTTGACCACGAAGCGCCCCACGAAGAGTGCGTTGCCCAGTTGGAGTTCGAGCCGGCGGCGGCCTTCGGCGATCAGCTCGGGGAGTTCCTCCACTACCGACACGGCGACGCCGATCGGAGTCGCGACACAGACATCGAAGCCACGGCGGAGCGGGTTCTTGTGCGACTGCCCGCCATCGGGGTCACCGTCTTCAGACACAGTCCCGGCAGAGCATCTTCTTTGCGTCTGCCAGCTGGCTCGGGTGTTTGACCAGGAAGCACGAACGGCAGACGAACTCGTCGGGCTGCTTGGGCAGGACACGCTCGTTGCCCTCGGTCTTGTCCTCCTGATCGGTCGCCTCTTCGTCCTCGGGTTCGTCCTCGACGACCAGCCGCTCCTTGAGGATCACGTCCAGACTGGCCTCGACGTCCTCGTCGTCGGGCTCCTCTTCTTCCTCCTCCTCGTCGCCATCACCGGATTTCTCGACCACTGCGGCGGGCGACGGTGTCAGGATCTCTTCGACCTCGTCGACCGCGTCGACCTCCGCGTCGTCCTCCTCGTCGACGTCGACCACGTCGGCGATGTCGTCATCGTCGTCCTCGAGAGCGTCAACTTCGAGATCCGCGTCATCGATGTCGACGTCGAGGTCTTCGTCCTCGGCGACTTCCTCATCTTCTGTTTCGGGGGCCTCTGCCACCGCTTCTTCGGCCTTGGCCTTCTTCTTACTGGGCATTGTGCCGCGGGAGCATAGACGGTTCGAGAGACCATTCAATCGCTATGAATGGAGAATCCCCGCCGGCGTCGGGGAAGGGAAATCGGGAGGGAGGGGCGGGAGGGCCCTGGGATCTTTGGCGCCATCTCACAGCCTGGGTGGGCCAGGCTAGCGACACGTTCTCTACTCGACCCCCAGGGCCAACCACCGCCTCTCACAGCACATCCCCACCTGCAGCAGTGCGTTAGCGCCCTTGCGCATCCGCAGCGTCCTCAGGGGCGTCGGGGACTGCGCCGTACATTAGGCAAATCGGGGGTGGGGTCGTCAAGGTCCAAAGGGGTGCCCCCACCAGGGAGAACAACGGTAGTTCCTGGTCAATGCGTTGCAGATTTTTCGGAGCGCCGTCGCTCGGCCCGGCGCTCCGATTCGAGGCGCTCGAGGTCGGTGGCTCCGTGGTCCACGAAGGTCATGGCCTCGGCCAGGGCCCGGTGGCCGGCGACCTCGGCAATCGCCCTGTGCATCTGCTGCGCGACCCTCCGGTACGCGGGGTGACCTTGGGCTCCCGACCGGAGCTCAATGAGGTGCATGGCCTCGCGCGCGTTGAACTGCATGACGTAACGGATGCGGTGTGCGAGCGCGACGACGTACGACGCTTGCTCGGGGAAGTCCGGCACCAACGAGCGGTAGAGCTCCTCAGCCCGGTCGATGGCCTCGTCGTAGCGGTCGGCGAGCCCCGCATCGGCAACCAGCTCGGGCATGTCGTACCCCAGTGAGATACCGAGACGCTGCCATTCCATGGTCAGCATCCGGTGGCGCTGCAAGTCGCGGAAGGCGCCGTAGTCGGTGACGAGCTCGAAGCGGTAGTCGGTCCGCTCGAAGGCACGGCCGGGCCGGTGCCGGCGGTTGCGTCGGTCGCCCACGTACGCCGCCAACAACGCCACCCGGTCTTCGTGACTCAGCAGGCGGATCCTGCGGGCCGCTTCTCGCTTCGCTGCAGCCCAGGTGCGAGAAACAGGCTGCGACCAGGACCTTCTCTTCTCCGTCGGGGTCGAAGTCCAGCAGGCGTGACTTCCGGCTCACCCCCGTCGCCGCGTCCGGGCGAATCGAGCGGACCGAGCTCCGGCCACAAGCGCGACACCAGGCGGGACGTGCGTTCCTGCGTCGACGACAGGTATTCGGACCACTCACCACCGCGCGCGGGAACGTCGACGCGCTGGAGGAAGGACGGGATCACCTTGCGCAACTCCAACAGCATCATGTCCGCGTAGTGGCGCGCTTCGGGAAGCGGGTGCGCGCGCATGCGCAGCAGCAACTGCTCGTACGACTGCCCGGTCCCGTAGATGCCGATGTTCGACAGGGACGCCGCGGGCAGCAGGCCGCGCAACGCGTCGAGGGACTTGGCGCGGGTCGCCTGGCGGTAGACGAAGTCGCTGTCGCCGGCCTGTTGCGGAAAGCGCTCGGCCACCCACGCCTGCATGCGGGGCAGGAGCGCGCCGTACGTGTCGAAGACGCGGTCCATCTCCCCGACGAAGCGCGCCCCGTGCGACGAGTCGAGGATCTCGGGGGGGCGGAAGTAGCGGTACTGGCCGTTGTCGAGCCGCTGGTTGTAAGCGATGTAGCGCGTCGACTGCTCGAGGTACGCCATGAGGCGCCCCCATTCGAGAACCTTCGACAGCACGTTGGACGCCTGCTCGCAGGCGAGGTGCACGCCGCCGAGTTGGGCCACCGAATCGTCGCCGTACTCGACGAAGACCTTCTCGTAGAGTTGCTCGGCCCGGGCCAGTCCGACGGTCGCATCGACGCTGGCATCCCCGGAGATATCGAGCTCCCCGACGAACTCGTCGAGGAAGAGCCGACGGAGGCTCTTGGGCGAACGGGAGTAGCGTGCGAACAGCGCTCCCTTGACGACCTCTGGCAGGTTGACCAGGGCAAACACCGGCTGGTCGAGATTGGTGACATAGCGGCGGAGCACGGCTTCCTCGGCGGCCGTGAACCGCTCTTCGGAGTACGGGAACATGCCCGGGTAACCATAGAACGAGGGTGACGCGACGGTGGCGGATGGGTTCAGGCGCCCGGGAGGCCCCCGGCGACGACGCCTCTGAGGACCAGATTCACGGCCTCGCGGGCGGCGGTCGCGACCTCGGTGTCGACCGCCGAGTGGGAGACCTGCTGGGCCAAATCGGCCACCGATTTCATGGTCCGGACGAAGTCTCCCGGCGCCAGCTCCCCGACGTCGCGTGCGGCCACGCCGAGGGCGGTCGAGAAGGAGGCCCCCCGGGCCCAGGAGGCCACCGCCGTCGCCAGGCCCGGGGCCGGCTGGCGGGTGCGGGGCACGAGGTGCATCTCCTCGATCATCCGGATGCGTTCGGCCAGGACGGTGAGCGCGTCGCAGCGCCACGCCAACTCGGCGCGGCGTTTGTCGCCGAGCCGGTCCTGCAGCGGCTTGCGCTGCTTCTCCCGCCGGGGACCCTGTTGGCCCGGGACCCGGCGGGCACGGCGCGGCTCGAAGACGACGGCCGAGAGGACGCCGGCGAGCACGGCGGGCTCGGCCCCGGCCAGGACGTCGGCGCCGAGTGCCTCGGCGATCAGGAGGTCGGCTTCGTGGTAGATCCGGGAGAGCCGGTGGCCCGAGGGCGTCACGCTCCAGCCCTCGAGGTATCCCATCCGCTCCAGCACGGCGACCCGGTGCTCCAGCTGCTGGAGGAGCAGATCGGGCGTGCGGGCCTGCCACTGGGCGAAGGAGCGCTGCAGGACGGCACCGGCCGTCTCCCGGTCGAAGCGGGAGACAAGGTTGACCGCGAGGTTGTAGGTGGGCCGGAAGGCCGACCGCAGGTTGGGCGGGGGGGCTGATGCCACCCGGGCGGCCTCCGCGAACGTGATCTCGTTGGACCAGGCGACGACGGCATGGCCCTCTTCGTCGAGTCCTCTGCGCCCGGCCCGGCCCGTGAGCTGCAGGTACTCCCCTGAGGTCAGCGTGGCCCGGCCGGCCCCGCCGTACTTGGTGAAGCGTTCGATGACGACCGAGCGGGCCGGCATGTTGATGCCGAGGGAGAGTGTCTCGGTGGCAAAGACGAGCTTGAGCAATCCCGCGGCGAAGCACTCCTCCACCGTTTCGCGAAAGACCGGGACCAGGCCCGCGTGGTGCGCGGCCACGCCGCGCTCCAGGCCCTCGAGCCACTCGTCGTAGCCGAGCACTTGGAGGTCGTCGTCGTCGAGTGGCTCCACGCGCCGCTCGACCACCTGGCGGATGGCGGCGCGCTCGGCGGAGTCGGTGAGGCGGACGCCGTCGCGTACGACCTGTTGCACCGCGTCGTCGCAGGCGGCGCGGCTGAAGATGAAGACGATGGCTGGCAGCATCTCGCGGCGGCCGAGCTCCTCGACCATCTCGGTGCGCCGCGGCGCGCGGAAGGGGAGACGCGGCCCTCTCCCCCTCCCCTGCCAGTGGGCGGACCGGCCTCCCTGCAACGCCCTCCGCACCGCCTGGTCGATGCGGAGGCCCTCGCCGCCCGGCTGCCCGTTGTCGTGCAGGAGGGGGCAGAGCAGTGTCTCTTCGTCTTCCCGTCGATAGACGCCGAAATGGTGCCGGAGCACAATGGGGCGCTGCCGCTCCACAATCACTGACGTGTCCCCTCGCACCGAGCGCAACCAGCCGCCGAGCTCGTCGGCATTATTGACGGTGGCGGACAGACAGACGAAGCGGACCTCGGCCGGGCAGAGCACGAGGACCTCCTCCCAGACCCCACCCCGGTAGGGGTCCTGAATGAAGTGGACCTCGTCGAGCACCACCGTATGGAGTCCCTCAAGGAGATCGGAACCAGCCAGCAACATGTTGCGCAGCACCTCGGTGGTCATGACGACGACCGGCGCTCTGGGGCGCAAGGTCGTGTCACCCGTGAGCAGGCCGACATGCTCCTCTCCGTAGGACGCGACGAGCTCCCAGTACTTCTGGTTCGACAGTGCTTTGAGGGGCGTGGTGTAGAAGGCCTTCCCTTGGGCCGACAGCGCCCGGTGGACGGCATAGGCCGCCACCAGCGTCTTGCCAGATCCGGTGGGGGCCGACACCAGCACCGAGTGCCCGGAGTCCAAGGCATGGAACGCCTCGTGCTGAAATTCGTCGAGGGCGAAGGGCAGGTCGGCCTCGAATTCCGCCGCCCCGGCCGTCTCCGGGACGGGCCATGGGAAGGCGGTCAACGTCCGAGCAGCTTCCCGATGCCGATGGAGAGGAAGTAGAAGACGACGAGGGGGAGGGCGAGCGCGAACATGGAGAACGGGTCCGAGCTCGGGGTGAAGACGGCGGCGACCACCACAATGATGATGACCGCCCAGCGCCAGGAGCGGAGCAGACGCGCCGGTGTCACGACGCGTGCCAGCTCGAGCGAGACGAGGACGACCGGGAACTCGAAGGTCAACCCGAAGATCGTCATCATCAAGATGATCAGGCCGAGATACGGGATCGGGTCGTAGATCGTCTGCAGGTTCGGGCCGCCCACGGACTTCAGCCAGCCCAGTGCATGCGGGAGGGTGATGTACGCGGTCGCAGCCCCGAGGAGGAAGAGCAGGAAGGCACTGAGCACGAACGGGATGGCGTAGCGTCGCTCGGTCGCTTTGAGGCCGGGGGTCACGAAGCGCCAGATCTGGAACAGGATGACCGGCGACGCCAGGACGAGACCACCGAAGAGGGCGATCTTCACGCGGAGAGACAATCCGTCGAGGGGCGAGGTCACGAACAGGCTGCAGCTTCCGTTCGACGCCACCGAGAGCGACCCCTTCACCGTGTGGTGCGCGCTCGAGGCGTCCACGCTGCAGAGCGGATGCAGCAGGAAGTTCAGGATGGGCTGGTACGCGATGACGGCGATCGTGGCCCCGACCGCGAAGGCGACGGCGCAGATGATGACGCGCCGCCGCAGCTCGCCGAGGTGCTCCCCCAACGTCATGTCGTCCGGGGACGGACGGCTCTTCCGTTTGCCCGTGAAGGGAAGCGTGACCACGGTTGTGCCGTTCAGTTCAGGTTCGGGTCGCCGGGAACGACCACGCCGGACGGCTGGGGGGCCCGCTGCGGGCGTTCGACGTGATTCGGCGCCGGCGGCGGCGCCGGCGCCGGCGCGGGTTGTGCTGCGGGGTCGGCCTGCGCGTCCGTTCCCGCATCACCAGGGGTCACCTCGGCGACGGCCGCGGCAGCACCGGCCGTGCCGTTCTCGGACACGGGAGTCGGTGGTTGAAACGAGCCGTCCGGCGCCTCGTCGGTGGACATGTTGGAGAGGTGGTTGAGCAGTGCCGACGGCGAGCGGGCCAGGCGGGCGATCTCCGAGGTCGGGGGCAGATCCGGCATGGTGTTGCGCACCTCGGACTCCATGCGGTGCCGGAATTCGTTGAAGGAACGCCAGGCGCCTCCGACCTGGCGGGCCACCTGGGGCAGGCGGTCAGGGCCCAGCAGGATGATGGCGACCACGCCGATCACGAGCAGCTTGCCTGGGTCGAGATTCAACATGTGCCTTCACTCTACGGTGCCGTTACAAGGACTGTATGAGCCGCTCTACCCGTTCGTCGTGTGACTTGAACGGGTCTTTCAGGAGCACTGTGCGTTGAGCCTGGTCGTTCAGCTTGAGGTGGACCCAGTCGACCGTGAAGTCCCGCCTGCGCTCCTTCGCCCGCTTCACGAAGGCGCCCCGCAGCCTGGCCCGGGTCGTCTCGGGGGGCTTGGTCATCGCCTCGGTAATGGCGTCGTCCGTGCACGTCCGCTCCATTTCGTCGCGCTGCTGCAACTTGTAGAACAACCCGCGACTCCGGTCGACATCGTGGTACATCAGATCGATCATCGCCACCTTGGGGTGCGACAGGGACACGTCGTGGCGTGCCCGCATCTGCTCGACCAGGCGATGCTTGGCCACCCAGTCGCATTCTCGCCACAGGGACGTCGGGTCCGCCTCCAGGCCCTTGAGGCAGTGCTCCCACATGTCGAGCGCACGGTCCTCTTCGGGGGAGAGGCCGCGCCTGTCCCGGAACTTCAACGCGCGTTCCAGATATTCGGCCTGAATGTCCAGCGCGCGCATCTCACGGCCGTTGGCCAGGCGCACGCGGCGCTGGCAGGTGATGTCGTGGCTGATCTCCCGGATGGCCCGGATGGGGTTCTCCAGGGTCAGGTCCCGCAGCACCGTCGAGGAGTCCTCCAGCATGGCCAGGAGGATGGAGGTGGTCCCGATCTTCAAGAAGGTCGCGTACTCGCTCATGTTGGAGTCGCCGACGATCACGTGCAGGCGGCGGAACCGTTCGGCGTCTGCATGGGGCTCGTCCCGTGTGTTGATGATGGGCCGGCTGCGGGTGGTGGCCGAGGAGACCCCCTCCCAGATGTGCTCGGCGCGCTGGCTCAGGCAGAAGACGGCGCCCCGCGCCGTCTGCAGGACCTTCCCCGCACCGGCGTAAATCTGGCGCGAGACCAGGAACGGGATGAGCACCTCTGTGTAACGGTTGAACTCGTCGTTTCGCTCGGTCAGGTAATTCTCGTGGCAGCCGTAGGAGTTGCCCACTGAGTCCGTGTTGTTCTTGAAGAGGTAGACCTCGCCACGGATCCCCTCCTCCCGCAGCCGCGCCTGTGCTCCGGTGACCAGCTGGGCGAGGATCCACTCCCCCGCCTTGTCGTGCACGACGACGTCGCTGATCTTGTCGCACTCGGGCGTGGCGTACTCGGGGTGGCTGCCGACGTCGAGGTAGAGGCGGGCGCCGTTCTCCAGGAACACGTTCGACGAACGTCCCCACGAGACCACCCGGCGGAAGAGATAGCGCGCCACTTCGTCGGGGCTGAGGCGACGCTGCCCGCGCAGCGTGAAGGTCACCCCGTACTCGTTCTCGATGCCGAAGATGCGGCGGTCCACCAGGCCAACCGTACAGCTGCCTATGCCAGCAGTTGTGCCAGCTCCTCTTCGTCGATCCGGCGGAAGGTGCGGCGCCCATTGCCCCGGCTCAGGATGGCCACTTCGAGGTCCCCGGCCCCCAGGGTCCGGTCGGGGCCAGCCAACGCGGTCGTGGCGGCCTTGACGGCGGCCAGGAGGTCCCAGTCGGCCTGCCACGCTGCACCGACGCGCTCGGTGATGGTCTCGGCGTCGCCTCCCAGCACGGCAAAACGGTCCTCATCGGTGATCGTGCCCTCGTAGGCGATGTGGTACAGCTGATTCTCGTCCTCACCCAGCTCGGCCACCAGGATCTCCACCTCGAGGGGCTTCATCTCGTGTGTGAAGACATTGCCGAGATACTGCGCATAGAGGTTGGCAAGTGAACGGGCGTCGACGTCTTCGCGACTGTACGCGTACCCCTTGGTGTCAGCATGGCGAACACCGGCCACGCGGAGCTGGTCGTACTCGTTGTACTTACCGACGCCACCAAAGGCGATCCGGTCGTAGATCTCGCTGATCTTGTGCAACGAGCGCGACGGGTTCTCGGCGACGATGGCGATGCCCACGTCGTACGTCGTGGCGACGAGGGAGCGGCCTCGGGCGATGCCCTTCTGGGCGTATTCGGCCCGGTCCTTCATGACCTGCTCGGGTGCCACGTAGTACGGCATGCTCATGACGCACGCTCCGCCTGCTTGCGGGCGATCAGTGCGCCGAAGCGCTCGGCTACCTCGTCCTCGGGCACTTCGCGGTACCCCGCGGCGTCCACCACGGCGATGATCGGGTAGATGCCACGCACCAGGTCGGGGCCGCCGGTGGCGGAGTCCTCGTCGGCAGCGTCGTAGAGGGACTGAATGGCCAGATCGACGGCCTCGTCGCGCCCCAGGCCCTCGCGCCAGCCCAGCTTGATGGTGCTGCGCGCGTCGCGTCCGCCCGAGCCTGTGGCCTGGAAGTCGGTGTCCTCGTAATGGCCGCCCGTCACGTCGTAGTTGAAGATGCGGCCCAGGTCGCGTGCCGTGTCGAAGCCGGCGAAGAGCGGCACGACGGCGAGGCCCTGCATGGCCAGGGGAAGGTGCTGGCGCACCATCTGGGCCAGCTGGTTGGCTTTGCCCTCGAGCGAGAGGGTGGCGCCCTCGACCTTCTCGTAGTGCTCGAGCTGCACCTGGAAGAGGCGGACCATTTCGATGGCCATGCCGGCCGTTCCCGCGATGGCCACCGCGGAGAAGCGGTCGGCCGGGAAGACCTTCTGCATGGCGTGGTGGGCGATGATGTTGCCTGCCGTGGCGCGCCGGTCGCCGGCCATCACCACACCGTCGAGGTAGCGCAGTGCCACCACGGTGGTGCCGTGCGGCGCCTGGACCGGCGTCAACGAGTCGAGCGGGCGCGGCGTGTCGGGCTGGCCCGACGTCATGCGCAGGAGGCCGACAAAGTCCGGGCCCGGATCACGCTCCGGGGGAAACAGGGGAAGCGCCACCGGGGGTTATTGCCCACCCTTTTGCACGTAGTTGCGGACGAACTCCTCGGCGTTGTCCTCGAGCACCTCGTCGATCTCGTCGAGCAGGTCGTCCAGCTCGGCCTTGATCTTCTCGCCCCGCTCGGAGCTGGCGGGAGCGGCCTCTTCGACTTCTGTCTCGGTCTCGGTGGTCCGCGCACCCGAGCCCTTCTTCTTCTGTTCCTGTTCTGCCATCGTTGCGTGTCCCCGTCCTGTGGTGCGTGCGTTCTTCGCCTATGAGTTGAGCCTGGTGAGCAGATCGGCCGGTCCTGTGCTCTGTGCCAGGAGAGCGCCCGTGTGCTCGGCTGTTCCCTTGAGGGGATCCATCATAGGGACGCGCCGCAACGGGTCTGCGCCGACGTCGAAGACGAGAGAATCCCAGTTGGCGGTGACGACCGCGTCCGGCCAGCGGGCCAGGCACTTGCCCCGGAACCAGGCCCGCGTCCCGGTCGGGGGCTCGCTGACCGCATGGGCGACCTGTGCCGGCGTGACGAGCGTGCGCATGTCCAGGCGCCGGAACACCGATTTGTCCGGCCGCAGGTCGTGATACTGCAACGCCAGTGCAGCGATCCGGGGGTCCTTCCATCCACAGGTGTGCCGGTCCTGATAGGCCAACAAGAGCTCGCGCTTGGCCACCCAGTCCAGGGTGTCGGCCAGGGTGGACGGGTCCGACTCCAGGCCGGACAGGACGGCCTCCCAGTGCTCCATCACCAGCGCCCCGACCTCCCCGTCGTCGCCCAGGGCGGCGAGGCCGAACTCCTCGGCGTACTTCCGGGCCGCGCCGAAGATCTCCCACTGCAGTTCGAGGGCGGTGGCGGTCGACCCGTCCGTCAGGGAAAGGGGACGCGTCAACGTGAGGTCGGCCGAGACCTGGTGGAGCGCGCGCACGGGGTCGGAGAGCGAGAGGTCACGGGTCGGGCCGGCATCGTCCTCGACCATGGCCAGCACGATGGCGGTGCTGCCGACTTTGAGGAACGTGGCGATCTCGGAGAGATTGGCGTCGCCGACTATCACGTGGAGGCGACGGAAGCGCTTGGGGTCGGCGTGGGGCTCGTCCCGCGTGTTGACGATCGGTCGCTTCAGCGTGGTCTCCAGTCCCACGACCTCCTCGAAGAACTCCGCGCGCTGGGAGAGCTGGTACTGCACGGTGTCCGCATCGAGCGCGGGCGTCTCGGTGCCGACCTTGCCCGAACCGGTGAAGAGCGTGCGCGACACGAAGTGCGGGACGACGCCGTCGATCACCTTGGCGAACGGAACGGCTCTGTCCATCATGTAGTTCTCGTGACAGCCGTACGAGTTGCCCTTGCCATCGGAGTTGTTCTTGTAGACGATCGGTGCAGGCTGATCGGGGATGCGCAGCGCCGCCGCCACCATCGACCGGCGCAGCACCTCCTCGCCGGCCTTGTCGTAGGTCAGGCACTCCAGCGGGGTCAGGCACTCGGGGCTCGAGTATTCGGGATGGGCGTGGTCCACGTAGAAGCGGGCGCCGTTGGTGAGCACCGTGTTGGCCAGGTGCGTCTCCACCATCGGGGCGAGGGAACCTTCCCGGGCGAAGCCACGGGCGTCGTTTCCCGGGGTCTCGTCCTCGAAGTCCCAGCCGATCTGCTGCTCTACGTCGGCCGCGTAGGCGTTGACGAGCACCGACGATGCGGCAATGGGGTTCTGCTCCGGACCGGGTGAATGGATGCCGTACTCGGTCTCAATGCCGCAGACCTTCGTGATGGCCACGGTGCGACCCTAACTTCTAGAGGTACTGGCCGGTACCGACCCGCTCGATCGAGCGGCCTCCGTGCACCTCACGGTCCTCGGTGAGCAGCGTCCGGACATAGACGATCCGCTCGCCCTTCTTGCCCGAGATACGCGCCCAGTCGTCGGGGTTGGTGGTGTTGGGCAGGTCCTCGTTCTCCTTGTACTCCTGGCGGATCGACTCGAGCATGTCCGAGGTCCGGATGCCGCCGGGCTCCCCGGCGATGACCCGCTTGATGGCCAGCTTCTTGGCTCTGCGCACGATGTTCTCGATCATGGCGCCCGACGCGAAGTCGCGGTAGTAGAGGATCTCCTTGTCGCCGTTCTGGTAGGTGACCTCGAGGAAGCGGTTGTCGTCGTCCTCGCGGTACATCTCGGCCACCGTCCGCTCGATCATGGCCTGGACCGCCTTGGACGGGTCGCCGCCGCCCAGGCGCTTGACCTCCTCGGCGTCGAGCGGGAGGGCCGGGGTGAGATAGCGGCTGAAGATCTGGCCGGCGGCCTCCTCGTTGGGCCGCTCGATCTTGATCTTCACGTCGAGCCGGCCGGGCCGCAGGATGGCCGGGTCGATCAGGTCCTCCCGATTGGACGCGCCGATGACGATGACGTCACGCAGCGATTCGACCCCGTCGATCTCGGCCAGCAGCTGGGGCACGATGGTCGACTCCATGTCGGAGCTGATGCCGGTTCCCCGCGTGCGGAAGAGCGACTCCATCTCGTCGAAGAAGACGATGACGGGCATGCCCTCGTCCGCCTTCTCACGGGCACGCTGGAAGACCTGGCGGATCTGCCGCTCCGTCTCCCCCACGTACTTGTTGAGCAGCTCCGGCCCCTTGATGTTGAGGAAGAAGCTCCGCACGTTGTCGTTGCCGGTCTTCAACGCCACCTTCTTGGCCAGGGAGTTGGCCACGGCCTTGGCGATCAGCGTCTTCCCGCAGCCGGGCGGGCCGTAGAGGAGGATGCCCTTCGGGGCCGGGAGCGAGTACTCCGCGAAGAGGTCGCGGTGCATGTACGGCAGTTCGACGGCGTCGGTGATGGCCTCGATCTGGGCGTCCAGGCCTCCCACGTCGGCGTAGGTGATGTCGGGCACCTCTTCGAGGACGAGCGCCTCGCTCTCCAGCTTGGGCAGCTTCTCAATGAGCAGCTGGGTGCGCACGTCCATCAGCAGGGAGTCGCCGGCGCGCAGCTTCACGCCCAGCATGTCCTCGGAGAGCTCGGCCACCCGCTCCTCGTCGGCCCGGGCGAAGATCACGCAGCGCCGCTTGTCCTCGAGCTGCTCCTTCAGCGTCACCACCTCGCCGGAGAACTCCCCGTCGCGGACCAGCACCACGTTGAGGCTCTCGTTCAGGACGACCTCGTTGCCCTTGCGAATCGCTCCGGGGTCGATGTCGGGGTGGAGGCTGACCCGCATT
Source organism: uncultured Acidimicrobiaceae bacterium (assembly GCA_963731065.1). GTDB lineage: Bacteria > Actinomycetota > Acidimicrobiia > Acidimicrobiales > RAAP-2 > Bog-473. The sequence continues at coordinate 69,983 of CAVSUH010000011.1, forward strand.
TTGCGGCCGCTCGAGAACACATCGACCGTGCCGTCCTCGTTGATGCCGAGGAAGGTGCCGTAGGCCGCCGGGGGCTGTGTGAGCTTCTCGACCTCTTCGCGCAGGGCGGCCAGCTGTTCCTTGGCCTGTTGGAGGGTGAAGGTCAGCTTCTCGTTCTGCGAGGTGGCCTGCGCCAGTTGGCCCTTGGACTCGAGGAGGCGCTCCTCCAGGGCCTGCACCCGGCCGGGGCTTTCCTGCAACCGGCGGCGGAGCGCGTGAATCTCATCCTCGGCATCTGCCAGCTCGGCGCGTAGCGCCTCAGCCTGGGCAGCCGCTTCGTCAGGAGTTTCAGTCACCGCTAGTCACCCTAGCCCTGCACCCCACGCGCTTTGGCGGCAACGTACGTGCAGGGTGCGGGGGTCCGCAGGCCCGGACGAGTACGCTGGGAGGAACCGCGAGGCCAGATTGACGTGTCGCGGGACGCCTCACTACGGTCCCCGGGGCCGTAGAGCGGCTGCGACAAGGGAGAGAGACAGGTACATGAAGGTCTGGATCGACCAGGATCTCTGCACGGGCGACGGGCTCTGCGAGGAGATCGCGCCTGCCGTCTTCACCCTTCTCGATGACGGCCTGGCCTATGTGAAGGAAGACGGCGACGTCAAGAACGAGCCCGGTGGCTCGGCCGGGATGGCGGCAGTGCCCGCCGACCTCGAGGACGCCGTGGTCGAAGCCTCCGAGGAGTGCCCCGGAGAGTGCATCTTCATCGAGCGAGACTGACCCTCTAGGTCAGGGGTCCAGCGCCCCGCCCAGCAGCGCCCGCAGCTCGTCGTCGGAGATCTCTTCGGCATCCCGAGGGCTGATCCGGATCGTCCCCTTCCCGCTCGAGAGCCGCGGGTGTCGCGCGACGAACCCACCGTCCCTGTCGTTGCGCCAGCCGTAGACGGACACGCCGTGCTTCCACACGCCGAGGTTGAGACGCCGCCGGCCGACCCGGTAGCCGGCCATCCCGTAGGAGAGCGCCACCTGCGCGTCGGGGTGCTCGCCGAGGACGATGGCGTGGAGCCGGTCGAAGAGCGGCCGCTGCTCTGCCCGAATGCCGTCGATGTAGGCGGCGAGGTCCTCGTCCACGAGTCAGCCGTCGAGACGGCGCGCCGTGGTGAGGAATCCGGTGTGCCCGACCATGCGGTGGTCGGGGCGGACCGAGCGGGCCTCGACGTGCCAGGTACGCCGCATGACCTCCTGCGTCTCGGCCAGCCCGAAGGGCACGTCGTCCTCGTCGAGCGCGTGCCGCAGCAGCGCGGTCTGGTTGATGGTCGGCAGGTAGGCCAGCAGGATGCCACCGGGGCGGAGGGCCTTCGAGGCCCCGGGGATCACCTTGTGGGGCTCGGGCATGTCCAGCAGGATCCGGTCGAGGTCCGTCTCGTCGATGCCCTCGGTGACGTCGCGGATCTCAATCCGGTAGGGGGCGTCGGGACCCAGCGTGGCCGCCACGTTGGCCTGGGCCCGCTCCGCGAAGTCCTCCCGCAGCTCGTAGCCGACGACTGAGGCGCCCGCCCGCAGGACGGTCATGGAGAGGGCGCCCGAGCCGACGCCCGCCTCGAGGATGCGCTGGCCCGGAGCGATGTCGGCCGCAATGAGGATGGCGCCGAGGTCCTTCGGGTAGATGACCTGGGCCCCCCGGGGCATCTTGAGCACGATGTCGCTCAGGGTGGGACGCAGGACCAGGAAGCTGCGCCCGGTCGAGCCGGTCACACGGCAGCCTTCCGGGGAGCCGATGATGTCGTCGTGGGCCAGGACGCCCGCATGGGTGTGGAAGGTGGCGCCGGCGACGAGCGTGAGCAGGTAGCGGCGGTCCTTGGGGTCGATGAGGAGCACCCGCTCCCCCGCCGCGAGAGGGCCCGCCACGGGCCTCAGGCTTCGGTGGCGGGAGGAGCGTTGCGATCGCGCACCGTGATGAGCACCTGCTCACCCGGCTTCACGGTCACGCTCGACACCGGGCTGGACCGGTCGTTCAGGGTGCGGCGGAGGAAGAAGGTGGCGCCGGCGAGGAGGAACCAATACCAGTTCCCCCCCACGCCGCGTCGGATCCCGGCGCGCAGGAAACGCCGCAGCAGCAGGTCCACCTCAGAGCCGCCGGATCTCGACGACGGCGGACTTGGCCCGGCCGCGGCGGCGGCCGGCCAGGAAGGCCAGCGTCAGGAGCAGAATGCCGACGGCCCCGGCGACGGCCAGGCCCCGGGGGGCGGCGGCGCGGGCCGTGGCCTCGCCCTCGCCCATCACCTGTGAGTAGGCGGCTTGCAGGTCTTCCCGCGTGATGAGGCGCCCGTTGCTGCCCGCCTTCGTGGTCGTGCCTGCCATCAGCTCGCTCCCTTCTGTGCTTCGATCTCTCTCGACTCGCGCCGGGCGATGACCTCGGGTAGCTTGCGCTGTCCCGGCCCCGACTGAATGCGCAGTGCGGCCACGCCGATCACGGCGATGCCCAGCACGACCACCACCGCGTACGGCACCCACGACCAGTCCCCGTCCAGGGCCGTGCCGGTCTCCGTCTGCAGGAGGCGCAACACCCCCAGCAGAATCAGCAGGAGCCCGAAGGCCAAGAAGAAGGAGCCGGCGATCCCCATGTAGAGGAAGCGGCCCAGACCCCGCAGCGGCTCGACCACCTCCTGCTTGAGGTAGTCGACCGTGAGCTGGAAGGCGTCGTCTCCCGCGTTGCGCAGTCCGTGACTGCCGTTTTCCGCCGATGGTGCCATGTGACGCACAATCCTGGTCTCTGGGCGGGTCCTATGCAAACACCGGCCCGACCCGGTGCCTCAGTCGCGGTCCTTGTAGATATAGGTGGACGTGGCCCGGGCCACCAGCCGCTCCCCCTCCTGGCCCTCGACAACGGCGGTGACGCTGGCTTCCACGAAGGCCACCCGGCGCCCGCCGGAGACCACCTCGGCGGTGCAGGTGAGGTCGGCGCCCGGTGGGACGGCGCCCAGGAAGCTGATCTTCATCTCGGCGTTGGAGCAGAAGACGCGACGGCCCTCGGCGTAGGTGACGGCGGCGGCGCCCATGGAGGAGTCGGCGAAGGCGCCGAGGAAGCCCCCTTGCATGATCCCGGCCGGATTGGCGAAGCGCTCGTCCGCCCGCATCCGCCAGATGCACCGGCCCGGGATGGTCTTGTCGACGCACGTCATGCCCAGGGTCAAGTCGCTGTTTGGGGGCACCTGCATGCGGGAAGCCATGAACGTGAAGAGTAGGTGACGGCCCCTTCCGGCCGGCTGAGAGGGAGGGTTAGGGTCTGATCATGGCGTTGCAGACATCGACACCGGTCGTGCAGGACCCCCGGTTGGTGGAGCTCGGCATCAACGTGATCCGTGGCATCGCCATGGACGCGCCCGAGCAGGCCGACTCCGGGCACTCGGGCACCGCGATGGCCCTGGCCCCTCTGGCCCACGTCCTCTGGACGCGGATCATGCACTACGACCCGAGCGAGCCCGAGTGGCCCGACCACGACCGCTTCATCCTCTCCAACGGGCACGCCTGCATCCTGCAGTACTCCATGCTGCACCTGACCGGGTACGACCTCTCGCTCGAGGACCTGCGCCAGTTCCGCGAGTGGGGCAGCCGGACGCCCGGGCACCCGGAGGCCGGCCACACGGCCGGGATCGACGTCACCACCGGGCCGCTCGGTCAGGGCGTCGGCGACGCGGTGGGCATGGCGCTCGCCGAGCGCTGGCTGCGCACCACCTTCGGGAGCGAGGTCTGCGACCACCGCACCTACGTCATCGCCGGCGACGGCTGCTTCATGGAGGGGATCTCGCACGAGGCCGCATCGCTGGCGGGGCACCTCGGCCTGGGGCGCCTCCTCGCGTTCTACGACGACAACCACATCACCATCGACGGCCCGACCGAGCTGGCCTACAACGACAACGTCCCCGAGCGCTTCGCGGCCTACGGCTGGCGCGTGCGCAACCTCGGCGAAATTGCCAACGACGTCGACGCGCTCGAGGCCGCCATCCGCGAGGTGCTCGACGAGCCGGCGGACACCCCCGACGCCAAGCCGACCCTCCTGGTGCTCCGCAGCCACATCGGGTGGCCCTCGCCGAAGCTGACCGACACCGCGGCCGCGCACGGCTCGCCGTTCGGAGCCGAGGAGATCGAGGTCACCAAGAAGCTCCTCGGCCTGCCGACCGACCAGACCTTCTGGGTCCCCGACGAGGTGCGCGACTTCTACGGCCAACAGATCGCCCGCGGCGCCGAGCGCGCACGCGGAGTGGACCGAGCGCTTCGCCGCCTGGAAGGGTGACCGCGCCGCCTGGGACGCCGCGCAGGCCGGGCACGGGTTGCCGGGCTGGGCCGACGACCTGCCGAGCTTCGACGCCGGGACCCAGCTGGCCACCCGCCACGCCATCAACAAGTGCATCGACGCCACCGCGGCCAAGCTGCCAGGCCTGCTGGCCGGCTCGGCCGACCTCACGGGCAACAACGGCGTGAAGGTCAAGGGTGCCGAGATGCAGTCACGCCAGACCCCCGAAGGGATCCAGGTCCACTACGGGATCCGCGAGCACGCCATGGCGGCGGCGATGAACGGCATGGCGCAGCACCGGGGCGTGCTGCCGCTCGGCGGGACGTTCTTCTGCTTCTCCGACTACATGCGCCCGTCCGTCCGCCTCGCCTCCCTCACGGGCACCCACGTGATCTATTCGTGGACGCACGACTCCATCGGCCTGGGCCAGGACGGGCCGACGCACCAGCCGATCGAGCATCTGGCCTCTTTGCGGGCCATGCCCGGGCTCAGCCTCGTGCGCCCGGCCGATGCCAACGAGACGGCACAGGCCTGGCGCATCGCCGTCGAGGCCGACGGACCGGTCGGGCTCCTGCTGACCCGCCAGGACGTCCCCGTGCTCGACGCCACCGCCGAACGGGCCCCCGCCGGTGTGGACAGGGGCGCCTACGTCCTGGTCGACAGCGACGGGCCGCCCGGGATCGTTCTGGTTGGCAGCGGGAGCGAGGTGCAGCTCTGCGTCGCTGCGGCCGTGACCCTGGCCGAGTCGGGCGTGCAGGCCCAGGTGGTGTCCTTCCCGTCCTGGGACCACTTCGCGCGGCAGCCCGAGGACTACCGGGCCACGGTGTTCCCGTCCGGCGTGCCGGTGCTGAGCGTCGAGGCGGGCGCCACCTTCGGCTGGGACCGCTACGCCGACGACTCCATCGGGATCGACCGCTACGGCGCGTCGGCCCCGGGCGACGTCGCCATGGAGAAGTTCGGCTTCACCGCCGAGCACGTGGTCGAGCGGGCCCGGGCCCTCCTGGCCGCCCGGGGTGGCTGATGCGACACGAGACACAGAGACGAGAAGGGAGTTGTTCCGATGACC
>CAVSUH010000012.1:0-16777 GCA_963731065.1 uncultured Acidimicrobiaceae bacterium
TTCCTTGGCCGGCGGGGTCGAATTCCGTCCGATGAGCGCTCGATCCGGCACTGCCGTGGGCCTTGCGACCCCCGTCGGCCCCGTCGCCGGCAGGCCTCTCTCGCCCTGGTCGAACTCCGGTTCGGAGGTGGAATTCGGCCGTGTGGTTCCGGCCCCGACCACGTTCTCCTGACGGGAGAGCGCAGCGCGCCGCCGTCCCGCTTTGGGGGCGACCGGCGGTGGCGCTCATGGAGCAGGAGGGGGCGCACATGGCCCAGCAAGGCATGGAGCACTGGCGGCGTGCCGTCAGGTGGACGTTCGTGGGTATCTTCGCAGCGGCGCTGGCCGGAGGGCTCGTCGGCCGCATGACCGCCGGCAATGGCGCGTTCGGCGCTGCCGACGCTGCTGCGGGCGGCGGCGCCAACCAGGCCCGGCGCGACCCGGCGGCGACGACGTCGGGGGCGTCGAACTCGGGGTCGTCCACCCGATCGGCGACCTCATCCTCCCCCAAGGCGCCAGCGGTCGACCCCCAGACGGCGGCACGCGGGACGGCGGCACTCCTCCAGCTGTCCGAGCTGCCCTCGGGATGGTCGTCGGGCGGCGCGGCCGCCGCGCCCACCCGGGTGACGCCGTGGTCGCCGCAGCTGGCCTCGTGCGTCGGCATCCCGGCGCCGGTCGCCAAGATCGCGCCGACCAAGGTCCAGAGCCCCGACTTCAGCAGCGCCGACAAGGTCGACGCCGTCGAGGACAGCGTCTCGGTCTACCCCTCGGCCGCCGAGGCCCAGGCCGAGTTCGCGGCGATGGCGGGCAGCAACACGACCGCGTGCATGAACCGCGTCGCCAGCCCCGCGCTGCAGAAGAGCATGCAGCAAGAGGCGGGGAGCACCACGACCGTCGGCGTCGTCAGCTTCGCCGGGCTGCCCGCCGGAGCGGCGGCACAGAAGCTCGCCGGCTTCACCGTGACCATCCCCATCGCCCGCGGCGGACGCGTGCTGACGGTCACCAGCACCCAGGTCGACTTCGTCTCCGGCTCCCTGCTGCATCAGGTCACGTTCAACGGCAACGGCGCGGCCTTCCCCGCCGTCCTGGAGGAGGAGCTGCTGGCGACGGTGCGGGCCGGGTAGTCCCGACGGTCGTGGGGCTCCCGGGGTGCAGCCCGGGCGGGCCCGCAGCATGACGGCTCGTGTCGATACGCTCCCGGGCGACCACCACGATCCGAAGGGGATGCCCCATGGCGCCAGCCAACCCGAAGAATGACCCCGACCACTGGTGGCACGGCGGCGTCTTCTACCAGATCTACCCCCGCTCCTACGCCGACTCCAACGGCGACGGCGTCGGTGACCTCTTGGGCATTGTGGCGAAGCTCGGCCACCTGGAGAGCCTCGGCATCACGGCCGTGTGGCTGTCACCGGTCACCCGCTCGCCCAACCGCGACTGGGGCTACGACGTCTCGGACTACCGCGACATCGATCCCTCCTTCGGGACCCTCGACGACCTCGACACGCTGGTGCGCGAGGCGGCGGCCCGCGGCATCCGCATCCTGATGGACCTGGTGCCGAACCACACCAGCGACCAGCACGCCTGGTTCGTCGACGCGCTGAGCGGACGGGACTCGACCTACCGCGACTACTACGTCTGGGCCGATCCCAAGCCCGACGGTGGCCTGCCGAACAACTGGGCGAGCATCTTCGGCGGGCCGGCCTGGGAGTTCGACGAGGCCAGCGGCCAGTACTTCCTGCACAACTTCGAGGCGGCGCAGCCGGACCTGAACTGGTGGAGCGAGGACGTGCGGCGCGAGTTCGACGACATCGTGCGCTTCTGGTGGGACCGCGGCGTGGCGGGTTTCCGGATCGACGTGTGCAACATGATGATCAAGGACAAGCAGCTGCGCGACAACCCGCCCGCGACCGAAGACGATCCGCTCGACCAGCAGTTCATGGGCCAGCGCGCCGTCTACAACACCGACCGTCCCGAGGCGCACGACATCTTGCGGCGCTGGCGCGCCATCGCGGACACGTACGAGCCCGAACGCCTGCTCATCGGCGAGACCAACGTGGAGAGGCTGCCCGTGCTCGCCCAGTTCTACGGCAACGGGCACGACGAGCTGCACGGTGGCTTCAACTTCGTCTTCATCAACGCGCCGCTGGAAGCCGACGCGCTCCGTTCGGTGGTAGAGGACACCGAGGCAATCCTCCCCGAGGGTGCCTGGCCCATCTGGACGGGATCGAACCACGACGTGTCGCGCCTCGCCACGCGCTGGGCGGGCGGCGACCGGGCCAAGGTCAAGCTCGCCCTGGTCCTGCTCCTCACCCTGCGCGGCACGCCCTTCCTCTATCAAGGCGACGAGATCGGCTTGGTCGACGGTCCGGTGCAGCGCGAGGACCTGCTCGATGCCGTGGGCGTCCGCTTCTGGCCCGTCTACAAGGGCCGCGACGCCGAGCGCACACCGATGCCGTGGGACGGGGAGCCCGGCGGCGGCTTCACCCTGCCGGGTGTCCGCCCCTGGCTGCCGATGGCCGATCCGGCGCAGTGCAACGTTGCCGATCAGCAGGGCGACGTGCACTCGGTGCTCGAGCTGTGCCGGCGGACCATCGCGGCCCGCCGCGCCAGCGACGACCTGGCCGTCGGGTCGTACCGCTCGCTGCCGTCGCCCGAGGGCACCTGGGCCTACGCCCGGGGCGAGGGTGCGACGGTGTTGCTGAACATGGGCGGCGACCCGGCCACCTTCGACGGCGTGACCGGCACGGTCACCGTGAGCACCGAGCACGAGCTCGAGGGGTCGAGCGTCGAAGGTGGGCTGACGCTCCCGCCCTGGGGCGCCGCCGTCGTGACGCGGTGATGTGGTGATCCGGTGCCCGTGACCCGGCGCTTCGTCCTGTGCACCACGCCGGCCCAGGGGCACACCGCGCCGCTGCTGGCGCTGGCCGGCCGGCTCATCGGGGAAGGGCACGACGTCGTGTTCTTCACGACCGAGCACTACCGCGACAGGGTCGAGGCGACGGGCGCCCGCTTCGTGCCGTTCGCGGTGGAGTACGACGCCCACGACCTCATGGTGGCCAACCCCGAGCGTGAGTCGTCGTCCAAGCGCGGCGTCGGCGGTGTGAAGGACGACCTGCGCCGCATCTTCATCGGCCCGATCCCCGGGCAATACCGCGACCTGCGCGCCGTCCTCGAGGGCTTCGCCGCCGACTGCATCGTGGTCGACACCATGTTCTTCGGCGCACTCCCCCTGGCGTTGGGACCGCGCTCCGCCCGCCCGGCGCTGGCCTGCGTCGGCGTCATGCCCTACGCGTCCAACAGCCGGGACACGGCCCCGTTCGGGGTGGCGTTCCAGCCCGGGTCCGGACCGCTGCACCGGCTACGCAACGCCACCATGAACTGGGCCACCGAGCACTTCGCGCTGGCGGACATTCAGCGCTTCGCCCGCCGCCGACTGGCCGAGGCCGGCTCGGCCGGCTTCTCCGGCTACTTCATCGACCTCCAACCCAAGGTGGTCGACGCCTTTTTGCAGGAGACGGTGGCCGGCTTCGAATACCCGCGCTCGGACCTCGCCCCCTCGGTGCGCTTCGTCGGGCCCATCCTGACCCCGCCGGCGCAATCCTTCGAGGAACCGCCCTGGTGGGGCGAGCTCGGGAGCGGTCGCCCGGTCGTCCACGTCACCCAGGGCACCCTGGACAACGCAGACCTGGGCCGGCTCTTGTTGGTCACGACCCGGGCCCTGGCCCGCGATGACGTGCTCGTCGTCGCCACCACGGGCGGGCCCGACCCCGAACCGCTCCGGGGGGGCCTGCCGGCGAACGTGCGCCTGGAGCGCTTCGTCCCGCACGATCTCCTGCTCCCCCACGTCGACGTGATGGTGACCAACGGAGGCTACGGCGGCGTGCAGCAGGCGCTGGCCAACGGCGTTCCGCTCGTCGTCGCGGGCGACAGCGAGGACAAACCCGAGGTGGCGGCCCGAGTGCAGTGGTCGGGCACCGGCGTGAATCTGCACACGGGACGGCCCTCGCCGGCCATGGTGGCGCGCGCCGTGCGTCGGGTGCTCAGCCACGGCTCCTACCGGGAGCGGGCGCAGGCCCTCCAGGCCGAGATCGCCGCCACCGACCCGCTCGGCACCATCAGCGGCGCGCTGGCCGAGCTCTGCGCGGCGAACGACGCGTTGCGGCGGGCCGAAACGATCTGAAGACATCTGCGTCTGGGCGTGTGGGCGCCTGGCGACCACACCAGGCCCCGCAACGGCGGTCCGTCTGCACGGTGGAGGCCCCGGGCGTGGGGAAAGGCCTGGTCGGAGCAGGGCCGGTTACAGTCGGCGGCATGCAGGCCGAGTCCAGGTCCGGCCGTTTGCGGCAGCGGGTGAGCAGATAGCAGTCCGGGTCGGTCCCGGACTCGTTCCCCGACACCGGGCTCATCGAGGATCTCCCCGCCCGCGAGCTGCACCGGGGGCTCTTCCACCTCCTCTTCGGCCGCGAGCCCGCCCCGGACGACCCGTTCGTCGCCGAGCTCGAGAACGGGACGAAGAGCCCGCGTCAGCTGATGGAATGGCTGATCCACTCGGCGGAGTGGAGCCACTCCGCTCCCATGACCGAGTTCGGTCCCTCGTTGCACTACGGGCGTGGCGTCTTCATCCGCAGCCTGCCGCGGGCGCGCCGCATCCTCGACATCGGCGGCGTCGCGCTCGGTGTCCCCTACGGCGCGCTCGTGCTGATGGGCTATCCCTACAAATTCCAGGAGATCGTCATCGTCGATCTCCCGAGCGAGGACCGCCACGAGCTGTACCAGGACGGCCAGACGCAGACGACCGTCGACGTCGCCGGCGGGAAGGTCTCCTACCGCTACCACTCCATGGTCGACCTCAGCAGCTACCCGTCGGCGTCGTTCGACATGGTCTACAGCGGGGAGAGCATCGAGCACATCACGCGGGCGGAGGCCGAACAGGTCCTGGCCGAGGCCCGCCGCGTCCTCAGGCCGGGCGGCATCCTGGCCCTCGACACCCCGAACGCCAAACTGACCCGGCTGCAGCAGGACGCATTCATCGATCCCGACCACAAGTACGAGTACACGCACCGGGAGCTCGCGGCCATGCTGCGCGGCAACGGGCTTCGTCATCGAGCGGGCGATGGGGATCAACTACGGCGGCGAGTCCGTCGCCCGCGGCGTCTTCGATCCCACCGAGCTCGCCACCAAGCGCGGCATCTTCGACGACATCGAGAACTGCTACCTGCTGGCCTACGTCTGCCGGAAGCCGCACCATCCCACGGTGGGGACGTCGCTCGAGCGGGCCTGGTGGCGCGTGGCGGGGACGCAGGCCACGCCGCGACGGGCCCTCGGGCGGGCGCGCCGCATGCTCGCCCGCTGACGCAAGGCGGCGCCCGTCGGCCCGAAATCCCCTACCGGTTGACGGGCGACATGTCCGCGTAGCGGTCGCCCTTGGCGGGGGCGACGGCGTCGAGCACGGCCAGGTCCTCCTCGGTGAGGTCGACGTCGAGCGCGGCGACGTTCTCCTCCAGGTACGTGCGGCGCTTGGTGCCGGGGATCGGTGCCACGTCGCGGCCCGCCGCGTGCACGAAGGCCAGCGCGATCTGCCCGGGCGTGCAGCCCTTGGCCGAGGCGAGCTGGTCGATGACCTCCACGATGGCGACGTTGTCGGCCAGGTTGTCGCCCTGGAAGCGCGGCTGGTACCGGCGGAAATCGCTCTCGTCCAGGTCGTCGAGGGAGCGCAGGGCGCCGGTGAGGAAGCCACGGCCAAGCGGGCTGTAGGGGACGAACCCGATGCCGAGCTCGCGGCAGCAGGGGCAGGATCTCCTTCTCGGGGTCACGCGACCAGACCGAGTACTCGGTCTGCAGCGCCGAGATCGGGTGCACGGCGTGGGCCCGGCCGATCGTTTCCGGCGCCGCTTCGGACAGGCCGAGGAAGCGGACCTTGCCCTCCGTCACCAGCTCGGCCATGGCCCCGACCGTCTCCTCGATCGGCGTGTCGGGATCCACGCGGTGCTGGTAGTAGAGGTCGATGTGGTCGACGCCCAGCCGGAGGAGGGAGCCGTCGCAGGCCTGGCGCACGTACTCGGGGCGCCCGTTGACGGCGCGCTTGGCCGGATTGTCGGGGTCGCGCACGATGCCGAACTTGGTGGCGATGATCGCCTCGTCGCGGTGCCCGGCCAGCGCCTTGCCCACGAGCACCTCGTTGGTGTGCGGCCCGTACATGTCGGAGGTGTCGAAGAAGGTGACCCCGAGCTCGAGCGCCCGGTGGATGGTCGCGATGGACTCGGCGTCGTCGGTCGGCCCGTAGAAGTCGGACATCCCCATGCAGCCGAGTCCCTGCCGGGAGACCAGCAGGCCTTGGGTTCCGAGCGCGATCGTCTCCATGGGCATCTGGTGGCTCCTCTCGTCTGTCCGACCTCGGGGGACCCCCGGTTCCGGTCGAGTCCCACCCTACGTGGGACCCGTCCGGACCGATCAGCCGGCCGTCAGTGGATGCGGCTTCCCTCCACCGGCCTGCCCGGTGGCGGCCAGCTCCTCGAGGCGCAGCGCGTACTCCTCCGAGTCGATGTCGTAGACCCACATGACGAGGGCGTCCTGGCCCGTCACCGGGTAGTAGTTCTTGCGCACGGCGACCGGGGCGAACCCGAAGCGCCGGTACAGAGCCTGGGCCGGTTCGTTGTTGGCGGCCACCTCGAGCGAGATGTGCTTGATGCCGCCGGCGCGCAGCGTGTGGATGCCGTCCACGATCATGGTGGTGGCCAAGCCTTTGCGCTGGAAGGTCGGCGACGTGGCGATCGTGGTCATGTGCGCCTCGTCGTCCACCATCATGAAGCCGATGTAGCCCGCCATCTCCTCGCCGTCCCACACGGCGCGGTAGAGCCGGCCCTTGCGCAGGGCGAGCTCGGAGTTGAACACCGCGACCGACCACGGCTCGGGGAAGACCTTGCTCTCTATGCGCATCAGCTGGCGGAGGTCCCGCCGCTTGAGCTTCTCGATGCGCAGCGTCACCCCGACATCCTGGCTCACGCCCGTACCGCCCGGTCGAAGTTGCTCTTCGCGTCCGCCTCCCGCATGTAGAGAGGAACGACCGCCGCGGGCCCGACTGGCGGTTCTCCCGCGTCGAGCCGCGCCCGGACCAGATCGAGCAGGGCTGACGGAGGCGGGAAGGCGAGGGCCGGCGCGTCCGGGTCGGTCCCCGGGACGGCCCGCAGCACGTCGGCGTAGCGCAGCGCGCCATCCCCCACGGCGTGGAGCGGCTCGCCGGCGAACTCGTCCAGCGCCATCACGAGGTCTTCGGGCGCGAACAGGCCGGTCGGCAGGCGCACGGACGGGACGGCTCCGGCCACGTCCACCTCGTGCACGGCGGCGAACACCTCGCCCCGCCGGGCGTCGACACAGGCCAGGACCAGGCCGCGCAGCCCGGCCGCAGCCGCACCAGCCGTCAGGATGTCCAGGCTGGCCGCCCCGACGACCCCGATGCCCAGCGACTGGGCCAGTCCCTTGGCCGCGGCGACACCGACGCGCAGGCCCGTGAAGAGCCCGGGGCCGATGTCGACCCCCACCACGCCGAGGTCGGACGGGGCGAGCTGCAGCTGGGCGAGCAGGTGCTCCAACGCCGGCGTGAGCGTCTCGACGTGGCGCCGCCGGCCGGTCAGCGTCAGCTCGGCCTGCACGCCGGCCGCCGTGCGCACGGCGACCCCCACCGTCTCGGTGGCCGTCTCGATCGCCACCATGGCGGACGGTGCGTCGTCTCCGGCCCCGCTCACGAGATGCGGCCCTCCGCGCTGTCGAGCAGCGCGGCGAGGGCGTCCGATCGGTCGGCCCAACGGCCCCGGCCGACGAGGGTCAGGACGCGCTGCTCGGGCGCCCCGAGAGGATCGGGCGCGACCAGTGTGATCTCGAGCGCGCTGTCACCCAGGGCCGGCGCCGCCAGCTCGCCCCACTCGACGAGGGCGACCGCGTCCTCCTCGACCAGCTCGGCCAGCGCCAGGTCGATCACCTCGTCCAGCGAGCCGGTGCGGTACACGTCGGCGTGGATGAGTACCCCGACGGGGCTGTCCCCACCGCAGCGGTACTGGCGCACCAGCGCGAACGTCGGGCTGGTCACCGGGCCCGACACGCCGAGGCCCGCGGCGAAGCCCTGCGCGAAGACGGTCTTGCCCGCCCCGAGATCCCCGACCAGCAGCACGACGTCGCCGGGCCGGCACAACGCCGCCACCCGCCCGGCCAACTCCCTGGTGGCGCCGGGCGACTCGCTCGTCCAGCGCACCGGCCACGTCACGGACGACCGGGCGCCATCAGGCGCTTCGCCCGCACCAGGTCGGCGCGCATTTCGGCCATGGCCTCACCGCCCGCCCGCAACACGTAGGCGGGGTGGTACGTCGGGACGAGGTTGGCCCGTCCCCGCTCGAACACCTGCCCGCGCAACTCCCGGATGCCCTTGGTGGTCTCGAGCAGGAGCTTGGTGGCGAAGTTCCCCAACGTGACGATGACCGCGTGGACTCGATGAGCTCGATCTGCTCGGCGAGATACGGCCGGCAGGCCTCGATCTCCCTCGGCGCCGGGTCGCGGTTCTGCGGCGGCCGGCACTTGACGACGTTGGCGATGTAGCACTCGGCCCGGGTCAGGCCGACCTCTTCCCACATCAGGCGGTCGAGCAGCTTGCCCGAGCGTCCGACGAAGGGCTCGCCGGCGAGGTCCTCCTCGCGGCCGGGCCCCTCGCCCACGAAGAGCAGGTCGGCCGTGGGCGAGCCGACGCCGAAGACGACCTGCGTGCGCCCCTTCGCCAGGGCGCAGAGCGTGCAGGTGGATGCGGTGACGCGGAGCCGCTCCAGCGCGTCGACGTTGGCGCCGCTGTCAGGCACCGGGCTCATCGGGGCGGTTGATGACGATGCGCGGCATGCGCGGCCCGACGCCGCACACCACCTCGTAGCTGATCGTCCCCACCATGGCGGCCCAGTCGTCCGCGGTGATGATCTCGTCACCCTGCCGTCCGAGCAGCACCACCTCGTCGCCCGGCCGGACCGAGCCGTCCTCGCCGCAGTCGACCACGATCTGGTCCATCGTCACCGCACCGGCCAAGGGACGGCGCCGGCCGCCGATGAGGACCTCGAAGCCCGCCCTGGAAGAGGGAGCGCGGCACCCCGTCGGCGTAGCCGATCGGGACGGTGGCCACGAGCGAGCCCGTCGGCAGAGGGCGCAGCCTGCCGTAGGAGGGGCGCTCCCCCGCGTCCAGGGTGCGCACCGCCACCACCCGCGCCTTGAGGGCCATGGCCGGGTGCAGCTGCTCGCCGCCGGCCTGCACGGCGAAGGCGTCCGCCACCGCCCGGCTCGGCAGGTAGCCGTAGAGCCCGAGCCCGCAGCGCACCATGTCGTAACGCGAGCGGGGAAAGGCGATGCCGCCCGCCGTGTTGGCGGCGTGTAGGAGCGGGACGCGGATGCCGGCCGCGGCCAGGTCGGCGACGAGGCCGTCGAAGAGGTCGAGCTGGCCCACCGTGTAGGCGCGGTCCTCCGCCGTGTTGCCGTCGGCCACGGGCAGGTGCGTCCAGATGCTCTCGAGCTGCAGCAGCGGATCCGCCACCACGGCCGCCGCGACGGCGCGCAGATCCCCGGGCGCCACCCCCACCCGGTGCATACCGGTGTCGACCTTGACGTGCACCGCCACCGGACGCCCGGCCGCGGCCGCCGCCGCGCTGAAGGCGGCGATCCCCTCGGGCGAGTACAGCGTCGGCGTCAGCCCGTAGGACAGCGCGGTGGCGGCGGCCGCGGGATCGCACTCGCTCAGCAGCAGCACGGGCGCGGTGACGCCGTGCTCGCGCAATTCGACGCCTTCGTCGACCAGCGCCACGGCGAGGCGACCGGCGCCCCCGGCCAGCGCGGCCCGGGCCACCGCCGGCCCGCCGTGCCCGTAGCCGTGGGCCTTGACGACGGCACAGAGCTCGGCCGGCGCGACCACGCGGGCCAGCACCGCCGCGTTGTGCGCGACGGCGGCCAGGTCGATCTCGGCCCACGCCGGGCGCGAGCGGCCCTGGGCCATGGTCACCGCAGCGTCCTCGTCCGCCTCCGCCGGGACGGGCGCCACCAGCCGCACCGGGGCGCCCTCAGCCACCGCCACTGCCGCCCTCCTGATCCGACGCCGCCTCGGGACCCAGCTCGGACAGCAGCTCCGCCACGAGCTCGGGGAGGTCGCCGGCGACGAGACCCTCCTCGGGGCCCAGCGCTGCAGCGCGCCCGTGCACGTGGGCGGCCAGGGCGGCCGCCTCCAGCGGCGGGAGCCCGCGGGCCAGGAAGGCGCCGATGATGCCGGAGAGCACGTCGCCCGTGCCCGCCGTGGCCAGTGCCGGCCCCCCGGCCGCCGCCAGGAGGACGTCAGGGGCGGCCGCGTCGGGGGACGCCACCGCGGTCAGCGAGCCCTTCAACAGGACGACGGCACCCGTGGCCCGGGCGAGCGCCCGCGCCGCCGCCAGACGATCGTCCCCGGGCGCGGCACCGTTGAGGCGGGCGTACTCGCCGTCGTGGGGGGTGAGGATGCTCGGGGCGCTGCGCTTCTCGAAGAGCGCCCGCGCCCCGGCCACGCCACCCAGCGCGCCGAGTGCGTCGGCGTCGATCACCATCGGGACCGGCACGGCGGCGATGACCGCCCTGATCTCCTCGGCCGTGGCCTCGCCCGCGCTGAGGCCCGGGCCGATCACGACCGCCTTGCACTTGGCGGTCGCCTCGAGGAACGCGTCGGCCCACCCGTCGGCGGGCAGCCGCATGCGCACGGCCTCGGTGGGCCAGGCCGCGTTGGGATTTCCCGGCGAGCCCAGCCGGATCATGCCGGCGCCGGCCGCCATGGCGCCCCGGGTGCACAGGATGGCGGCGCCCTCCATGCCCGGGGAGCCGGCCGCCACGCCGACGGCGGTCGTCCACTTGTTGACCTGACGGGGCCGGGCCGGCACCGACGCCACGTCGGCGTCCTCGACCAGCAACGCCTGCGGCGTGGGGAACCCGATCCCGATGTCGGCCACCTCGACCGCGCCACTGCACACGGCACCGTCCCCCTGGAGCAGCCCCGGTTTGAGCGCGGCGAACGTCACCGTCCGGTCGGCCCGCACGGCGGCGCCAGGCGCCTCCCCGCTGTCGGCGTCGACGCCCGAGGGGATGTCGATGGCCAGCACCGCGGCACCCACCGGGATCCCCGGCGCGTCGTAGGAGCCGCGGAACCCGGTGCCGTAGGCACCGTCGATGACGAGGTCGCACCGAGGGAGCGCGTCCCCGCCCCCCACGTCGGCGGCGTCGAGCACCCGGACCCGGGCGCCGCGCCAGGCCAGGAAGGACGCGGCGACCCGGCCGTCGGCGCCGTTGCTGCCCTTGCCCGCCACGACGACGACGCGCCGGCCGTAGGCACCGCCGAGCAGGCGGAGCGCGGCGTGCCCCACCGCCGTGCCGGCGCGGCCGACCAGGATCTCGTGCGAGACGGTGCTGAGCGCGGCGGCGTCGGCCGCCCGCATTTCGTCGCGGGTCAGGACGGCGCGCACGGAGCCTGTTCCGCGACGACGAAGGCGATGGCGACGCCGTCGGTGTGGGTGAGCGACAGGTGGAAGGTCCCGGCGCCCCGGGCGCCCGCCAGCTCGGCCGCCGTGCCGTGCAAGAGGAGATACGGGGCGTTGCGGGTCGCTCCCTTCCCCGTCGTCCGGCACACCTCCACGTCGGTCAGCGCGAAGCCCCCGATGCCGGTGCCGAGCGCCTTCATCACGGCCTCCTTGGCGGCGAAGCGCGCCGCCAGGCTCTGCGCCACGTCGGCGGATCCGGTTGCGTCGGCGCGCTCGGACTCGGTGAAGCACCGTTGTGCGAAGCGAGGGCGGCGGTCGAGCACCTGCCGGAACCGCGCCACGTCGACCGCGTCGACGCCCACGCCGACGATGGCACCGGCAGCGCCGGCGATCACTCGACGGTCACCGTCTTGGCCAGGTTGCGGGGACGGTCCGGATCGTGGCCGTGCAGGCGGGCGAGGCGGTAGGCCAGCTGCTGCAGCGGCACGACGCCCACGACGGGAGACAGGAGGGGAGACGTCGCCGGGACCCACAGCACGTGATCGGCCACGGCGGCCGACTCCTCGTCGCCGTCCTCGGCCAGCAGCACAATGGTGGCCCCGCGGCTCCGCACCTCCGAGATGTTGGACAGCATCTTCTCCCACAGCGGGTTGCGCGTCGCTATCCCCACGACCACGGTCCCCGGCTCAATGAGCGCGATCGGCCCGTGCTTGAGCTCGCCGGCCGGGTAGCCCTCGGCGCGCAGGTAGGCCAGCTCCTTCAGCTTGAGCGCTCCCTCCAGGGCGACGGGGAATCCGACGTGGCGCCCGAGGAAGAAGAAGTCGCGGGCGTCGGTCAGCTTGGCCGCCACGTCGTCGACGTCACCCGCCCGCTCCAGGGCCCCGGAGACCAGGCGGGGCAGGTCCTCCATGGCGTTGAGGATCTCGTTGATCTCCGACGCCGGCCGGGTGCCGAGGACCTGGGCCAGGTAGAGCCCCAGGACCTCGAGCGCCACGATCTGCGCCAGGTGGCACTTCGTCGAGGCCACACCGATCTCGGGCCCGGCCCGCGTGTAGAGGACGCCGTCGGCCGCCCGCGCCATGGACGAGTCCACGACGTTGGACACGACCAGCACCTTGGCGCCGAGGCGCTTCGCCTCGTGCATGGCCTCGGAGGTGTCGAGCGTCTCCCCCGACTGCGACACCCCGACGCACAGCGTGCGATCGTTCAGGACCGGGTCGCGGTAGCGGAACTCGCTGGCGATGTCGACCTCGGTCGGCAACTTGACCCAGTGCTCAATGGCGTACTTGGCGACGAGCGCGGCGTGGTAGCTCGAGCCGCAGGCGACGATGAACACCTTGTCGATGGCGCGCAGGTCGTCCGCGCTCAACCGCATCTCGTCGAGGATGAGCTCACCGCCGGGCCCGCGGCGGTCGAGCAGCGTGTCCGCCACCGCCTGCGGCTGTTCGTTGATCTCCTTGGACATGAAGTCCTCGAAGCCGCCCTTCTGCGCCGCCTCCACATCCCAGGTGATGGTCAGTTCCTCGGGCTCCACCGGTGCGCCTTCGAGCGTGGTGACCTCCAGCGCCCCCGGCGTGAGGACGGCCACCTCGTTGTCCGTCAGGGTGAAGACCTGGCGGGTGTGGCCGATGAGCGCCGGGATGTCGGAGGCGAGCAAGGCCACGCCGTCGTGCAGCCCGAGGACGAGCGGCGTCTTGCGCCGCGCCGCCACAATGGTGTCGGGCTCGTCGGCGGAGACGACCGCAATGGTGTAAGAGCCCCGCAGCCGCGGCAGCACGGTGCGGGTGGCTTCGACGAGGGTCGCCCCGATGGCCATCTCCTGTTCGATCAGGTGGGCCAACACCTCGGTGTCGGTGGCGGAGACCAGCACGTGCCCGGCCGCCTCCAGCTCGGCCCGCAGCTCTGCGTGATTCTCAATGATCCCGTTGTGGACCAGGGCCAGCCGGCCGGTGCAGTCGATGTGCGGGTGGGCGTTCTCCGCGGTCGGGCTCCCGTGGGTGGCCCAGCGGGTGTGCCCGATGGCGGCGGCGTGCCCGGTGGGCGCGTCCTCTGTCAGCTCCCCGAGCTTGGCCACCGAATCCGTGCCGCCGGCCGCCCGGGCCCGCCAGACCGACGCGGAGCCGTCGGCCCCCTCGACCACCATCGCGACGCCGGCCGAGTCGTAGCCGCGGTACTCGAGCTGATGCAGGGCCCCGAGGAGCAGCGGAATGGCGTCGGACTCACCCGTCACGCCGATGATGCCGCACATAGTGACCCAGGCTACCTGGGCGCCTGTGGCTCGATCTGCCCCAGGGCGGCCTCGACGACGGCGGCGAGCTGGGCGGCGACCGCGTCGGCCTGGGCCTCCACCCGCGCCTCGACCATGACACGCACCAGTGGCTCGGTGCCGCTCGGGCGCAGCAGGACCCGCCCGTCGTGGCCGAGCTCGGCCTCCGCCTTCACCACGGCCTCCCACACCTCGGCGCTGTCGGCCAGGCGTTCGGGTTGCGGGATGGGCACGTTGACGAGGCGCTGCGGCACCCGCTCGACCAGCCCGGCCGAGAGGTCGGCCAGGGATCGCCCGGCCCGCTGCATGAGGTCGGCCAGCGCGATCCCCGTCAGGATGCCGTCGCCGGTGGTCGAGCGTGCCCGGAAGATGATGTGCCCCGACTGCTCGCCGCCCAGGCTCAGCCCGTCGGCGTCGAGCGCGGCCAGCACGTGGCGGTCCCCCACGTCGGTCTCGCGCACTTCGATGCCGCGGCCCTCCATGGCCAGGCGGAAGCCGAGGTTGGTCATGACGGTGACCACGACCGTGTTGCCGATGAGCTGTCCCCGATCGGCCAGGTCGAACGCGAACAGCGCCAGCAGCACGTCGCCGTCCACCACCGTCCCGTTGTGGTCGACCGCGATGACGCGGTCGGCGTCCCCGTCGAAGGCCAGGCCGAGGTCGGCCTGGTGCGCGACGACCGCCCGCGCCAACTCGCCCGGGTCGGTCGAGCCGCACTTGTCGTTGATGTTCGCCCCGTCCGGCGCGTCGTGCAGCGCCCTGACCTCCGCGCCGAGCTCGGCCAGCACCCGCGGCGCGATCGCGCTGGCGGCCCCGTTGGCGCAGTCGAGGACGATGTGCAGCCCGTCGAGCCGGCGCCCCTCGAGCGTCGCCACCAGGTGCGACTGGTAGAGCTCCACGGCCCCGGGGTCCGCGCTGATGCGGCCCACGCCGTGGCCGGTCGGGCGGCGGGGCGGGCGGTCCGGGTCGGCCAGGATGGAGTCGAGCTCGCGCTCGATCTCACCCTCGACCTCCATCGGCAGCTTCGTCCCCAGCAGGCTGAACAGCTTGATCCCGTTGTCGCCGAACGGGTTGTGCGAGGCCGAGATGACGGCGCCGGGCGCCTTGCGCGACTCGGCCACGGCGGCGACGCCGGGCGTCGGCAGCACGCCGAGGTCGACGACGTCGGCGCCCTCGGCGGCCAGGCCGGCGGAGAAGGCGGCTTGCAGGAGCGGCCCCGAACGGCGCGTGTCGCGGCCGACGACGAACGTCGGTGCGGGAAGCACACGGGCAGCGGCGCGCCCGAGGGCCAGGGCCAGCTCGGGTGTCAGCTCCTCGTTGGCAACCCCGCGCACACCGTCGGTGCCGAAGCGGGTCGGCGCCACGCCTACCGCTTGGAGTACTGCGGCGCCTTGCGGGCCTTCTTCAGGCCGTACTTCTTGGATTCCTTCTCCCGGGCGTCGCGGGTGAGAAGGCCGGAGCGCTTGAGCGCGCCCCGGAGCTCGGGGTCGAGCTCGATCAGGCTGCGCGCGATGCCGAGGCGCATGGCGCCGGCCTGCCCCGAGATCCCGCCCCCGTCAATGGTGGCGTCGATGTCGTAGGCCTCGGTCAGGTTGGTGACCCGCAGCGGCTCGGTCACGCAGCATGCGGTGCGTGGCCGAGGTGAAGTAGCGCTCAATGGGGAGCTTGTTGACCGTGATGGCGCCCTGGCCGGGGCGGAAGCGGACGCGCGCCACCGCCTGCTTGCGGCGTCCGGTGGTCTGACTCAGAGGTACTGGCATTGCGAGGGTGGTTCCTTCCTGATGCGTTGGGCCGGTTGCGCAGGCTCAGCCGGCGCGGCGGGCCTGGGGCAGTTCGAGTGTCTCGGGCTTCTGGGCCGAGTGCGGGTGATCGGGACCGGCGTAGACCTGCAGCTTGCCGAGCATCTGGCGGCCGAGGGTGTTCTTGGGCAGCATGCCGCGCACCGAGCGCCGGATCAGCTCGGCGGGCTTCTCCGCCAGCAGCTCGGCGTAGGTGGTGGAACGCAGGCCACCGGGGTAGCCGCTGTGGCGGTAGGCCAGCTTGTCGTCGGCCTTGTTCGAGGTGAGGATCACCTTGTCCGCGTTGACGACGATCACGTGGTCGCCGGTGTCGACGTGGGGGGCGAAGTAGGGACGGTGCTTGCCCCGCAGGATGGCGGCCACCGACGAGGCCAGGCGCCCGAGGACGAGGCCGTCGGCGTCGACGACGTACCACGTCCTTTGGATCTCGGAGACCTTCGGTGAAAATGTGCGCACAAGACCGATCTTTCGCTTCCGCGTGGTGGGCGAGACTGCCTCCGGACCTGCGTCCTGGGGCGGGCTCAACGGTCCCGGGGGTCCCGAGAGCCGACGTACCAGGATAGGGCCCCAGGCAGGAGGGGGCAAGCCGCCGCCCCGGACCGCCGGACCGGGCGCCGGCGGCCGGGACTCAATAGGTCACCGAGACCAGGCACAGGCCGAGCGCCGGGGCCGGATCGGGCATGCGGTGGCGGGACACCGCCCGCAGCCGCTCCATGAGCCCGGCCGCGTTCTCCTTCCCCCGGCCGACCTCGACCAGGCTCCCGACCAGGGAGCGGACCATCTGGTGGCAGAAGGCGCCGGCCGTGATCTCGAAGCGGAGCAGTCGGGTGTCGCCAGTCCCGCCGTCGGCGTCGCTGGCCTCGGGCCCTTCGTCGACGTGCCAGCGGGCGGTCGTCACCCGGCGGATCAGGGGCCGGCTGGCGTCGCTCCCCACCGGCCGTCGGCAGAAGGAGCGGAAGTCGTGGGTGCCTAAGAAGACGTCCGAGGCGGTCCGCATGGAGCCGAGGTCCAGGCGGTCGCGCACGTGCCAGGCCACGGGAGCCAGCAGCGGGTCCGGTGCCGGGGCGTTCCAGACCAGGTAGCGGTAGCTGCGCGAGGTGGCCAGGCGACGGGCGTCGAAGTCCGGCCCGACGGCCTCGGCCCGGCGCACCACCACCTGGGGCGCCAGCTGCCGGTTGAGGGCCCGGGCCAGCCAGACTCCATCGGAGGAGGCGGCAACGGGG
>CAVSUH010000013.1:0-10732 GCA_963731065.1 uncultured Acidimicrobiaceae bacterium
CCGCTCGGCATCAGCCGCGGCTGCCTTGGCCTGGGCGTCGGCATCATCGGCCACCGGGAGCTCCGTGGCTGCCTCGGCTTCGATCGCGTCGAGGGCCTGTGCGGCGTCCTCGGCAGCGGCCACGGCCTCTGTGTTCTCTGGGGTCTCGTCGGCCATCAGGCCTCATCCTCTTCGTCGTCGTCCGGGTCGTCATGATCGTGATCGTGGTCGTGCAGGCCGTCCTCCGCCGCCGCCTCGGCTTCGGCCGCCGCCTGGCGCGCCGCCGCCTTCTCCTCGCGCTCGGCGTCCTCCGCCGCGAGCTTCGCCCGGGCGGCCTCGTGCTCGGCCACCGTCGGCGCCACGTAGGCGCCTTCGGCCTCGAGGATCTCCCGTGCCCGCAGGACGGTCAGCATGCGGGCGACCTCGCGCTTGACCTGGCTGATGCGCGACGGGTTGTCGAGCTGGCCGGTCGCGAGCTGGAAGCGCAGGTTGAAGAGCTCGCGGCGCGACTCGCCCAGGCGGGAGGACAGTTCGTCGCCGTCCAGCATGGAAAGGTCGTGAGCGGTCGGCATCAGATCGCCACCTCGGCGTGGCCGTGGGTGCCGGGACGCACGACGAAGCGGGCCTTGAACGGCAGCTTCTGAATGGCCCGCTCCATGGCGGCGCGGGCCAACTCCTCGTCGACGCCGGCCAACTCGAAGAGCACGCGGCCGGGGTGCACGACGGCGACCCACAGCTCGGGGTTGCCCTTGCCCGAGCCCATGCGGGTCTCGGCCGGCTTCTGGGTGACGGGCTTGTCCGGGAAGACCCGGATCCACACCTTCCCGCCACGCTTCACGTGACGGGTCATGGCGATACGTGCCGCCTCTATCTGGCGTGCCGTGAGCCAGCCCGGCTCCAGGGCCTGAATCCCGAAGTCGCCGAACGCCACGGACGTGCCGCCCTTGGCCTGACCCGAGAGCCGGCCCCGCTGCGTCTTGCGGTGCTTGACCTTCTTCGGCATCAACATGTCAGTCCGACTCCTTACGGAAGTGCGGGGTCTCGTGATGCTGGTGACGGTTCTGGCGTTCCATCTCCTCGTCCTGGGTCAGCTGGCGATCCAGGTCGTCGGGCTCCGTCGGCGAGGGCAGCAGGTCGGCCGGGGTGTCTCGGTCTCCTCCTCCGCTTCGGTCTCGGTCTCGACGGCGGGAGCCGGCGCCACGACCGTCTCGGCGTCCTCGACGGCGACCGGTGCCTCGTCCTCCAGGGCAGGCGCCACCGTCTCGCCCACCGACTCCTGCAGGGGTTCTTCCTCGACCAGGTCGTCCACTGCGCCGTCTTCGTCGGCGGGGAATCCCTCGGCGCGGCGACGGCCGCCGCCGGCGGTGATGAGCCGGCGCGGCCCACCCTGACCCGACGTCTCCCCGACGGCCATGGCGGCCTCACGGGTGATCTTGTCCTCGATGGAGACCTTGTAGGGAAGGATGTCGCCCTTGTAGATCCACACCTTCACGCCGACGCGGCCCGACGTGGTGCGTGCCTCGCGGAAGCCGTAGTCGATGTCGGCGCGCAGCGTGTGCAGGGGGACCCGACCCTCGCGGTACTGCTCCTTGCGCGACATTTCCGAACCACCGAGCCGACCCGAGCACTGCACCTTGATGCCCTGCGCGCCGGCCTTCTGCACCGTCTGGATGGCGCGCTTCATGGCCCGGCGGAAGGCGACCCGGCGCACCAACTGGTCACAGATGCCCTGGGCGATCAGTGCAGCGTCGAGCTCGGGCTGCTTGATCTCCTGGATGTTGAGCTGAATCCGGTTCTGCAGCCCGGTCAGCTCCTCGAGGTGCTTCTTCAGCCGGTCGGCCTCGGCGCCGCGGCGGCCGATGACGATGCCGGGGCGGGCGGTGTGGATGTCGACGCGGAGGCGGTCGCGTGTGCGCTCCACCTCAATCCGACTGACGGCCGCAGCCTCGAGCTGCCTCATCAGATAGTCCCGGATCTTCCAGTCCTCCACCACGAACTCGCGGTAGTGGCGCTCCTCGAACCAACGGGACTTCCAGTCCGTCGTGATCCCGAGCCGGAAGCCGTAAGGGTTGACCTTCTGGCCCATCTACTCGTCCTCGCTCTTCTCGTCAGCGTCGGCAGAGGCCGACTCTTCGTCAGCCGTCGAATCCTCGACAGCGTCGTCCTCGTCCACGCCCCCGTCGACCGTGTCCGCCTCGGTCACCTCGGGCTCGGCATCGTTGACCTGGGCCTCTTCCAGCGCCTGGTCGGTGATGTCCTCGTCGGTGTCCGCCGCTTCGGCCTCGGCTTCCGCCGCGGCAGCCCTCTCCGCCTGGGCGGTCCGGCGGCGTGACAGCCGGCCGGACAGGTCGGCCCGGCTCCGCGAGGCGTCGACCCGGCGCGACCGGTTGGAGCTGACGGCCTCCATGCGGCGGCGGCGCAGCTCGAGCTTGTCGGCAGGCAGCCGGCTCACGATGACCGTGATGTGGCAGGTGCGCTTGCGGATCCGGGTGGCCCGGCCGCGGGCCCGGGGGCGCCAGCGCTTCATGGTCGCGCCCTCGTCGGCGTAGCAGGCCGAGACGTAGAGCTCCTCGGGGTTCTGCTGGTCGTTGTGCGCCGCGTTGGCGACGGCCGACTGCAGCACCTTGCCGATGACCTCGGCCGCTTCGCGCTCGACGCCGTTGAGGATCTCGGCCGCCCGCTGGACGTCCTGGCCGCGGATCAGGTCGAGAACCTGGCGCGCCTTGGAGGCCGACATCCCGCTGTGGCGGTGGACCGCCCGCGTCCCGGGGCGCTCGTTCGTCTTGGTCGCCGTCATCGGCGGGCTCCCCGCTCCTGTCCGGCGTGGTAGCGGAACGTGCGCGTCGGTGCGAACTCGCCCAGCTTGTGGCCGACCATGGACTCGGTCACGTAGACCGGCACGTGGCGACGGCCGTCGTGCACGGCGATGGTGTGCCCGACCATGTCCGGGATGATGGTGGAGCGGCGGGACCAGGTCTTGATGACCTTCTTGTCCCCGCTCGAGTTCAGGACGTCGACCTTCTTCAGCAGATGGTCGTCGACGAAGGGTCCCTTCTTCAGGCTACGCGGCATGTTTCCTCAACCCCTCGTCTACCGCCGCGCGCCGCGGGTACGGCGCCGGCGCACGATCATCGAATTGGACTTCTTGTTGCGGGCCCGGGTGCGGCCCTCGGGCTTGCCCCACGGCGAGACCGGGTGACGGCCACCGGAGGACTTGCCCTCGCCACCACCCAGCGGGTGGTCGACCGGGTTCATGGCGACACCACGTGTCTGCGGGCGCTTGCCCTTCCAGCGGTTGCGGCCGGCCTTGCCGATCTTGACCAGCTCGGCCTCGGAGTTGCCCACCACGCCGAGCGTGCCGCGGCAGTCGATGGAGACGCGGCGCATTTCGGTGGAGGGGAGCCGCAGGGTGGCGAAGACGCCTTCCTTGGCGACCAGCTGCACGCTCATGCCGGCGCCGCGGGCCATTTTGCCGCCACCGCCCGGACGGAGCTCGACGTTGTGGATGACCGAACCGACCGGGATGTAGCGCAGGGGCAGGGCGTTGCCCGGACGGATGTCCGCGCCCTGGCCGCTCTGGAGCTTGTCGCCGACCTTCACGCCGGCCGGGGCCAGGATGTAGCGCTTCTCGCCGTCCGCGTAGTGCAGGAGGGCGATGCGGGCGTTGCGGTTCGGGTCGTACTCAATGGCCGCGACCTTGGCCGGGATCCCGTCCTTGTTGCGGCGGAAGTCGACGATCCGGTACTGCTGCTTGTGACCGCCGCCGCGGTGACGGGCCGTCTTGCGGCCGTGGTTGTTGCGCCCGCCGGTCTGCGGCTTGGGCGCGAGCAACGACTTCTCGGGACGATCACGGGTGATCTCGGAGAAGTCCGAGACGGTCTGGAAGCGACGTCCGGGGCTGGTGGGTTTACGGGAGCGAAGTGGCATGGCGGTTCCTGATCAGCGCTCGAAGAGGTCGATGGAGTCGTCGGGATGGAGCGTCACGATGGCGCGCTTGGTGTCGGGGCGCTTGCCCTTCACGTTGGTGCGCCGGTTGCGCGTCGACTTCCCCTTGCGGTTGAGCGTGTTGACCTTGGTCACCCGCACGCTGAAGGCCTGCTCCACGGCGTGACGGACCTCGATCTTGGTGGCCCGGGGGTCGACGATGAAGACGTAGACGCTGCTGGTCCATGAGCGAGTAGCTCTTCTCGGAGACCACCGGGCGGATGAGCACGGACATGGCGTCACGCATCGGTGTCGGCCTCCTCGCCGCTCTCCGCCGTGGCGGCTCGGGCTCGTTCCACTCGGCGAGTCGTCTTGACCTCGGGCTCGGCGGCCGCCTTCGTCGCCTTCGTGGCCTTGGTCGCCTTCGTGGCCTTGGTGGCCTTCGTCGGCTTCGCAGCCTTGACCGGCTCGGCCTCGGCTTCCGGCCGCCTCGGCCTCGGCCTCGGCCGGCGTCGGCCGGCCTCCTCCACGACGTGCGTCCCGGAGAAGTCCGAAGGGGCCGAGGGCAGCGTGGCGTCGGAGAAGACGAGCCAGTCGGAGCGGATCACGTCGTGGGCCGAGAGCTCGCCGAAGGTCGTGGTCTGCACCTGGGGCAGGTTGGCGAAGGAGCGCTCGGCGTCGAGCTCGTCCTGGCCGAGCACGATCAGGACCGAGCCGTTCAGCTTGAGCTTGCGGACGAGCGTGGCGGCGTCCTTGGTCTTGGGCTCCTCGATCTTCCAGTCGTCGACGACGACGATCTGGCCGATGTCGGCCCGGTCGCTCAGCGCGGAGAGCAGGGCCAGGCGGACCATCTTGCGCGGGGTGCGCTGCGCGTAGCTGCGCGGCTTCGGCCCGAGGGCCACGCCGCCGCCGATCATGGACGGCGAGCGGCTCGAACCCTGGCGGGCCCGGCCGGTCCCCTTCTGGCGGAACGGCTTGGCGCCGCCGCCGCGTACCTCGGACCTGGTCTTGGTCGACTGCGTGCCGGCCCGGGCGGCGGCCAGCTGGGCCGTGACGACCTGGTGCAGCACGGCGCGGTTGGGCTCCAGGCCGAACACCGTCGGCTCGAGGTCCACCGTGCCGAGGTCGTGCCCCGCCGCGTTGCGGTGCGGGGCGGTGCGGGTGACGGGGGCGGGACGCTCCTTGCGCACCGTGTGGCGCAGCACCGAGCCGGTCCGTGATGCCGTGGCCGTGTCGGTCATCGCGACCCTCCCGGCCTTGGTCGGGGCCTTGACCGAGTTGCGGAGCACCACGACGCTGCCCCGGGCACCGGGCACGGCGCCCTTGACCAGGACCAGCTCGCGCTCGGCGTCGGCGGACACGACCTCGAGGTTCAGGGCCGTCACCTGCGTGCCGCCCATCTGGCCGGCCATGCGGGTGCCCTTGAAGACGCGCGACGGCGTGGCACAGGCGCCGATGGCGCCCGGCACGCGGTGGCTGCGGTGGTTTCCGTGCGAGGCGCCCTGGCCCTTGAAGTTGTGGCGCTTCATGCCGCCGGCGAAGCCCTTGCCCTTGCTGACCGCGATGGCGTCGACCCGCTCGCCGGCCTCCCACAGGTCGGCGGCCAGCTCCTGGCCCACCGTGTAGTCGGCCACGTCATCCAAGCGAAGCTCCACCAGCGCCCGGCCGGGGTTGACGCCGGCCTTGGCGTAGTGCCCGAGCTGGGGCTTGGTCAGGGTGGAGTTGCGCCGGAAGCCCCAGGTCACCTGCAGGGCGGCGTACCCGTCGGTCTCGGGCGTCTTCACCTGGACCACGCGCACGGGCGCGACCTTCAGCACCGTCACCGGTACGGCGCGGTTCTGGTCGTCCCAGACTTGGGTCATGCCGACTTTCTCGCCGACGATCGCCTTGCTTGCCACGTACGTCTCTTTCTCCCTGCGCCCGTCGGATTTTCCTGGGCGCATGCCAACGCTCCGCCCGGGAGACCCGAGCGGAGCGCTCGATTGGTTCGGCGCGAGGTCCCGATCAAGCCGGCTCTCACGCACGTCTGTTGTGGTCGGCAGCACCGGAGTGCCGCTCTTTTCGCCTCTGAACTGCCTAATTGGGCAGCCCGCGACGTTACACCATCGGCCCCCCCCCCTGCCAGGCGTCCGGCGGGGAAGCGGGGTGGCCGGCCGTCAGGCCGTCTGGATCTTGATCTCGATGTCCACGCCGGCCGGGAGGTCGAGCCGCTGGAGCGAGTCGACCGTCTTGGGCGTGTGCTCGACGATGTCGACCAGGCGCTTGTGCACCCGCATCTCGAAGTGCTCGCGGGAGTCCTTGTACTTGTGCGGCGACCGGATCACCGTGTAGCGGTGCTTGTCGGTCGGCAGCGGGACCGGCCCGAGCACCTTGGCCTGCGTCCGGAGCACCGTCTGCACGATCTTCTCCGTCGACTGGTCGAGGATCTCGTGGTCGTAGGCCTTCAGCCTGATGCGGATCTTCTGCTTCGGGCCGTCGGCCATTACTTGAGGATCTCGTCGACCACGCCGGAGGCGACGGTGCGGCCACCCTCACGGATGGCGAAGCGCAGGCCCTTGTCCATGGCGATGGGCTTGCCCAGCTCGACCGTCATCTTGGTGTTGTCGCCCGGCATGACCATCTCGGTGCCCTCGGGCAGCGTGATGGTGCCCGTCACGTCCGTGGTGCGGAAGTAGAACTGCGGGCGGTAGTTGGTGAAGAACGGCTTGTGACGGCCGCCCTCCTCCTTGTTCAGCACGTAGACCTCGGCGGTGAACTGGGTGTGCGGGGTGATGGAGCCGGGCTTGCACAGCACCTGGCCGCGCTCCACCTCCTCCTTCTTGGTCCCACGCAGGAGGGCGCCGATGTTGTCGCCGGCGCGACCCTCGTCGAGGAGCTTGCGGAACATCTCGACGCCGGTCACCGTCGTCTTCTGGGTGTCCATCAGGCCGACGATCTCGACTTCCTCGCCCACCTTGACGATGCCCTGCTCCACCTTGCCGGTCACGACGGTGCCACGGCCGGTGATGGACATGACGTCCTCGACCGGCATCAGGAAGGGCTTGTCGACGTCACGCTCGGGCTCGGGGATGTACGAGTCCACGGCGTCCATGAGCGTCGACGATCTTCTCGCTCCACTCGGCGTCGCCCTCCAGGGCCTTCAGGGCGCTGACCCGGATGATCGGCGTGTCGTCGCCCGGGAAGTCGTAGGCGGTCAGCAGCTCGCGCACCTCCAGCTCGACCAGCTCGAGGAGCTCCTCGTCGTCGACCATGTCGGCCTTGTTGAGGGCCACCACGATGTAGGGAACGCCGACCTGGCGGGCCAGCAGCACGTGCTCCCGGGTCTGGGGCATGGGGCCGTCGGCGGCGGAGACCACCAGGATGGCGCCGTCGATCTGGGCGGCGCCGGTGATCATGTTCTTGATGTAGTCGGCGTGGCCCGGCATGTCGACGTGCGCGTAGTGGCGCTTGTCGGTCTCGTACTCCACGTGGGCGATCGTGATCGTGATGCCGCGCTGCTTCTCTTCGGGCGCGGCGTCGATCTTGTCGAACGACGTGAACGACGTGTTCGGGTTCTTCTCCGAGAGCACCTTCGTGATGGCGGCCGTCAGCGTCGTCTTGCCATGGTCGATATGACCCATGGTCCCGACGTTTACGTGTGGCTTCGTGCGCTCGAACTTCTGCTTGGCCATCGCCTGGCTACTCCCTGCTCCTTGTCATGGCCACGGTGGCCCTGACGCTCTTTTTGTCTGCGATCTGCTCTGATACTTGACTGTCCGGTCCGCTCCGGGGCGGATCGGGGTTACTCCCCTTGCGCCCGGGCGATGATTTCCTTGGAAATCGACTCCGGAACCTGGTTGTACGAATGGAACTGCATCGTGTACGTGGCGCGACCCTGGGTGCGCGAACGCAGGTCAGTAGAGTAGCCGAACATGTCGGCGAGCGGGACAAGCGCCTTGACGACGTGGCTCGTCCCCTGCTGATCCATGCCCTCCATGCGGCCCCGCCGGGAGGAGAGGTCGCCGGTCACCGCGCCCAGGAAATCGTCGGGCACCGTCACCGTCACCTCCATGACCGGCTCCAGCAGCACCGGGCTGGCCGCCCGGATCGCCTTCTTCACCGCCATGGAGCCGGCGATCTTGAACGCCATTTCCGAGGAGTCCACGTCGTGGTACGACCCGTAGGTCAGGGTCACCCGCACGTCGACGGTCGGGTAGCCGGCCAGGATGCCCGAGGTGAGCGCCTCCTGGATGCCGGCGTCGACCGAGGGGATGTACTCCTTGGGGATGACGCCGCCGCTGATCTTGTCGAGGAACTCGTAGCCGCCGCCCGGGCCCGGTGGGCTCCAGGCTGATGACCACGTGGCCGTACTGGCCGCGGCCACCGGTCTGGCGGACGTACTTCTCCTCGATCTTCTCGACCGGCTTGCGGATCGTCTCGCGGTAGGCCACCTGGGGCTTGCCCACGTTGGCGTCCACGCTGAACTCGCGCAGCATGCGGTCGACCAGCACCTCGAGGTGCAGCTCGCCCATGCCGCTGATGACCGTCTGGCCCGTCTCCTCGTCGGAGCGCACCCGGAAGGTGGGGTCCTCCTCGCTCAGCGAGTAGAGGGCCCGGGACAGCTTGTCCTGGTCGGCCTTCGTCTTGGGCTCCACGGCGACGTGGATCACGGGCTCGGGGAACTCGAGCGCCTCGAGCACGATCGGGTTGCGCGGATCGCTCAGGGTGTCACCGGTCGTCGTGTTCTTCATGCCGACGACGGCCATGATGTCGCCGGCGAAGATGGCGTCCTTGTCCTCGCGGTGGTTGGCGTGCATCTGGAGGATGCGGCCGACCCGCTCCTTCTTGTCCTTCGTCGAGTTGGTGATCGAGTCGCCCTTCTGCAGCGTGCCCGAGTACACCCGGATGTAGGTCAGCTTGCCGACGAAGGGGTCGGTCATGATCTTGAAGGCGAGGGCCGAGAAGGGCTCGCCGTCGTCGGCCTTGCGCTCCTCGAGGTCCTCGGTGTGGTTCGGACGGTGGCCCTCGGTCGGGCGGGAGGTCGAGCGGGCTGGGCAGGAAGTCGATGACGGCGTCGAGCATGGGCTGCACGCCCTTGTTCTTGAAGGCCGACCCGCACAGGACCGGCACGACGGCGGCGGCCAGGGTCGCCGTGCGCAGGGCGCGGCGCAGGTCGACGGCCGTGATGGGCTCCTCGGCCAGGTACTTCTCCATGATGGTGTCGTCGAAGTTGGACACGACGTCGATGAGCTGGTGGCGGGCGTCCTCGGCCTCGGCGGCCAGGTTGTCGGGGATGTCGAGGGTCTCCCACTCCTCGCCCATGTCCGAGGACCAGACGAGGGCCTTCTCCTCGAGCAGGTCGACGATGCCCTTGAACTCGGACTCGGCGCCGATGGGCAGCTGAATGACGGCCGGCAGGGCGTCGAGGCGGTCCTTGATCATCGCCACCGTGCGCTCGAAGTCGGCGCCGATGCGGTCCATCTTGTTGACGAAGCAGATGCGCGGCACGTTGTACTTGTTGGCCTGGCGCCACACCGTCTCGGTCTGGGGCTCCACGCCGGCCACGGCGTCGAACACGGCGACGGCGCCGTCGAGGACCCGCAGGGAGCGCTCCACCTCGACGGTGAAGTCGACGTGGCCCGGGGTGTCGATGATGTTGATCCAGTTGTCGCGCCACGAGCAGGTGGTGGCGGCCGAGGTGATGGTGATGCCGCGCTCCTGCTCCTGGACCATCCAGTCCATGGTGGCGGCGCCTTCGTGCACCTCACCGATCTTGTAGTTGCGCCCCGTGTAATAGAGGATGCGCTCGGTCGTGGTGGTCTTGCCCGCGTCGATGTGGGCCATGATCCCGATGTTGCGGGTCTTGGCCAGCGGGAAGTCGCGTGTGGGGAGGGCTTCAGCCATGGTGCAGTGATTCCGTGTTCGTGTGGTCGTGGGTGTGATGGTGGGCGGGCCGGGGACGGTGGCGGTCCACTACCAGCGGTAGTGGGCGAAGGCGCGGTTGGACTCGGCCATCTTGTGCATGTCCTCGCGGCGCTTCACCGAGGCCCCGATGTTGTTGGAGGCGTCGAGGATCTCGTTGGCCAGGCGCTCGGCCATGGTCTTCTCCCGGCGCTGGCGCGAGTACGTGGTCAGCCAGCGGATGGCCAGCGTGGTGGCGCGGCGGGGGCGCACCTCGACGGGCACCTGGTACGTGGCCCCACCGACACGGCGGGACTTCACCTCGACCTCGGGCCGGGTGTTCTCCACGGCGCGCTTGAGCGCGGCCACCGGGTCGCCGCCCGACTTCTCCTGCACCTGCTCGAGGGCGTTGTAGACGATGCGCTCGGCCAGCGTGCGCTTGCCCCGGGAGAGGATCTTGTTGACGAACTGGGTGACCAGGACGGAGCGGTAGACGGGGTCCGGCGCGAGCTCGCGGCGGGTGGCGGGTCCGTTACGGGGCATGCCTAGGACTCCTTCTTGGCGCCGTAGCGACTGCGGGCCTGGCTGCGCTCGCGCACGCCCGAGGTGTCGAGCGCTCCGCGCACGACCTTGTAGCGGACACCCGGCAGGTCCTTCACCCGGCCGCCGCGGACGAGGACGATGGAGTGCTCCTGGAGGTTGTGGCCCACGCCGGGGATGTAGGCCGTGATCTCGACGCCCGAGGACAGGCGCACACGGGCCACCTTGCGCAGGGCCGAGTTCGGCTTCTTGGGGGTGGTCGTGTAGACGCGGGTGCAACCCCCCGCCGCTGGGGCGCGCCCTTCAGGGCCGGGGTCTTGGTCTTGGTCACCTTGGCCTGCCGTCCCTTGCGGACGAGCTGGGCGATTGTGGGCACACGCTACCTCTCGCTAATCAGAATGTGAATCCC
>CAVSUH010000014.1:0-118042 GCA_963731065.1 uncultured Acidimicrobiaceae bacterium
CAACACGTCATCCGATAATTCTAAGCTGATCTAACACGGTCACTACGGATCGGAAACCGCTGGCGTGCAAGAAGCGTGCAATAGCGAATCCACAGGGGGAGTCGATGGCGGGACCTTGGGGGCTGGCTGTTTGCAAACGGGGCCACGTGATATCGAACAACGTCGTCGACGGTTCACCACGGGGACAGATGCCGCAAGGCGAGTTGTACGGCGCATCAGGAAAACCAATCGCACCCCAGGCGATCGACCCCTTTGTTCGGCGACTGGCACGCTGAGAACCTGGACCGGCTTCGCTAAGGGGTTACCGGGTCCCGGGCGGGCCCCACCGGTAACGACGAGGATCCGCTCATATACCGTACAGCGCGAACCGGCCGGCGCCATTTCCCGGGGGGGTCGAGGGGAAGGGCTGGCGTCCGGCCGGTTCGCTGCTGGAAAACAAGCCTACGGTCGTCGTCTGTCGACCAGCTGCGGTTTGCGTTACGGCTGCGTGTCGATGACACAACGGATTTGAGTGGCAATACAACCAACCTCGGAGCCAGGCCGTGAGTAGGCCCGAGTCGTCGTGCCACGGCTCGACCAAAGTGCTCCAGACCCGCCAGTACGGCCCGTCGTCCCTCGGTGAGTACCAGGGGCCGGTTTCGGGTGGGCCATGGCCCAGCACGCTCCCGGCTCGACGGTGAACGCTTGAGCGAAGCGGTCCCCAGGCCGAGGCATTCCCTCCACGACGCCGAGGGGAGACGGGTGCTGTAGGCCGCCTGAATCGGGAACGAGACGGGGGACGGTGGCCGAGATCTGCTAAGGATCTCCGGCCCCGCCCCCACGCCTGGGTGATACATGGAGGGGCGGCGCCGCCAAAAGGTCGCCGCCCCTGGGCTCGCATGATCGCCCAAGGCCATTGGCGAGGAATAGGGCCAATCGATTCTGAAACTGCACAACGGACGGACAACACACAACAGCCCAACCCCCGAGGCAGAACGCATCAAGGGCGGAGCCGGCCACCGCATCCCTGTGGGACCCTGCGAGGAGGGCAGCGATCCCTTCTGGGGGGGCTGGATGGCGATCGTCATCCCGACCAACTGAGGTCGTCCGGCGCTGATACGGACGCACCCTGCTCACGGCCCAACCCCCCAGTGGAGAAGGATTGGGCCGGCCACCTCACCCCCTGTGGCCAGGATGACGGCGAGCCATCCCGACACCTTCTGAGGTCCGCAGGTCCACCGTTGATACCGCCAGGGCAGGGGCATACGGTCCACGTCCTCGATGGTGCGCCATGGCACCATCGGAAGGCGATGGACAAGCTCGAGGTCCGATGGCTGATGGCGGCCGAGACGCCAGACGCCGAGGCGATCCTTGCCCGCCTTACGGCGCGTCCCACGTGGCAGCGCCAGGCGGCCTCCCGAGGTATGGGTACGTCGATGTTCGTGACGGGCGCCGGACAGGGGACACCGCCGGCCAAGGCGATCTGCGCCAGCTGCCCGGTACGCCTCGAGTGCGCCGACTTCGCCATGGCCGACCCGGATACGTGGTCTGGGGCGAGCGCGACGAGGCGGGACCGGCGGGAGATGCGGCGGCGGAGGGCGCTGGCGTAGGTCTCGCCGTGCAACAACGTGGAATAGCGAGGTGGCAACCGGTGTCCGGTTGTGTCGTACCGTGTCGCGACATTGCCGGCTGACAGGGCGTCGAGCAGATCGGCCCTGGTAGGGGAGTGGACCGCCCCGTATTGAGGGGCTGGTGCCCGCAAGGGCGTGGGGGTTCAAGTCCCCCCTCCGACACGATCAAAACCCGACTCCTTGAGTCCAACCTCCTGGTAGAGGACGTGCACCGCAGGCGCTCCGTGCACTTTCACGTCGAGGTAATCCGGTAACACCGTGATCTCCTCGATGAACTCGTCGATCAGCACGCGTCGCTCGACCTCCGTCGCGGCCTTCCACGTCTTGTCGACGTCGAGCGTTGCGAGCAGCTGTGCGACGTCGTCGAAGTGCTGTGCGACATCGTCTGCGCGCGCCACCTCGACGCGTGCATCGTCGGCCTCACGCTGCGCCTCACGGATCGCCACGGACAGGCGAGCCTCCTCCTCGGCGAACAGGTCGGCCCCGACCTTGTCGTCGTAGTAGAGGCGCAGCAGCTTGCGACGCTGGGCCACCAGGTCCTCGACACCGTGACGGGAGCGCCGAGTGCGGGCGCCTCCGCCGGCCTTGGGGGCCGGCGTTCGGGCCCGCTCGAGCTCCCGGCGGATGGCGGCCTGCAGTTCGACGTCGTCGCCGATGAGCCGCAGCCCCAACACGGCGGCCCGGTGCAGCCCGATGTTCGTCCGGCGGGGCTGCGCGCAGCCCTGGCCCCGGTGGTGGCAGCGGTAGAGCTTGCGGCCCTCGCCGTTCTGGTCGAGCGCCATGAGCCGCTGGCACAAGCCCGCAGCGGACCCGGCCCGACAGGAGGTCGGTGCCCCGGGCCCGGCCCCTGACCCGGCCCCGATGGGCGGCGGCGAAGGCCTCCGGCGTGATGATCGCCTCGTGATGGCCGGGGAACCACTCGCCGTTCATCTGGACCTCGCCGAGATAGATGCGAGATCCGAGGATGCTCAGCACGGTCGAGTACTTGACGCCCGTGGCGTCGGCGATCTTGCCCTGACTCGGCGCCCTCGCCCCGCATGGTGAAGATGCGCCGGACGACGGGCGCCATCTCGTTGGGGACGAGCTCGCCGTCGACGAGGTCGTAGCCCGTCTTGGGTCGATTGACCCACTTGCCCTGGCGCACGGCCTGCTGCATGCCCATGCGCACGTTCTCGGCCAGTTGCTCGCGGTAGAACTGCGCGAAAGAACCGAGGATGTTGTAGAACATCCGGCCCGTCGCCGACGACAGGTCGATCTTCTCGGTGAACGAGTGCAGGGCGACGTTGGCCTGCCCGAAGCGGTCGGCCAGCATGATGAGGTCGCCCAGGTTCCTCGACAGCCGGTCGAGCCGCCAGGTGATCACGTTGGCGACGTGACCCTCGTCGACCATGTGCAGCAGTTGCTGCAGCCCGGGCCGCTCGAGGTTCTTGCCCGGAGAGTCCCGGGTCGGCGATGACCGTCACCTCACCGAGGTCGTGCAGCTCGGCGTAGACGCGCAGCTTGTCAGCTTGCCCGGCGATCGAGAAGCCCTCCGCCGCTTGCTCCTCTGTCGACACCCGGCAGTAGGCCACCGTCAACATCGCTGCCCTCCTGTTCCACCTTGTCTTGCTTGTCTTCGTGTCACGTTGTCTTCGTGCACCATGCGCAGCCCGATCCGCACGAGCACAGCCGCCACCCGCTCGTAGTCGGGCCCGGCCGTGCTCACCGCAGCTCCAGCTCGCTGCGGCGGCGGGCCACCCGGTCGGCGAACGGCGTGTGGCTGACGATCTCGTAGGTGTGCAGATGATGCCCGATGGCCCCGAGCGTGTCTTCGATGCCCTCCGTGCCGATGAGGGCGCCGAGCGAGGCCAGGTAGCCGGTCAGGCCCGGGAGCAGCTTCTGAATGGAGGTCGACCGCCGGGCCAGGCGCAGCCGCTCGACGCCGACGGCCCGGTGTCCGAGCGTGGCTGTCTGCACCTGGAGCCACTCGGGGGCCAGGGGCCAACGGGAGCGGGTCTGGTCGGCAGTGGGGGAGCGGTAGGTCAGCCATTCCCCGGTGGCGTAGGCCCACAGGTCGCCGGCGGCAGCCGAGGACCTGGTCCGGCGTGTTGAGGTCGAACTCGACCAGTCCCTGGCGACTGAACTCGAACTCGAGTCGGTGCACGGGCAGGCCGGGCACGTAGCGCTCGCCCCAGACCTCGTGCCACCAGCCGGTGTCCTTGGCGGCCGTCGTCGGCCGTCTTGTCGTAGAGGCGAGCCAGCAGGGTCTTGGTCTTGCGGGACGCCGAACTCGAAGCCCGGTCAGGGTGCCGCCGACCTCGTAGGTGCGGCGGGCGTCGGCCCGGCAGACGAAGCGGTGGGCGTCGTCGAGGCTGAGCATCCAGCCCTGCCAGTCGGCGAAGAGGTCGACCCGGTTGACCCAGAGGCGCAGCTGCCCCAGTTCGGGCTCGAGCACTTCGCGCAGCGTCGCCACGGCCGCCCCGGGCCCGACGGCATGGAGGAACTCGGATCGGGGCTGGACGCGCACGGTGGGGAGGTGGCGGCTGGTCGAGAAGCCGATGCGCGCCATGTGGTGGTCGAGGCAGAAGCGGTACTTGCCCCACCCGTGGGGAGCGATGCCGAAGGTGTGCTCGCCGATCTCGCACGGTGCCGGTCGCTTCGCCTCGGCCGCCCAGGCCCGGCAATCCTCGAGACGGGCCAGGAACCGCTTCGGGAGCTCGGCTCGGCCAGAGAGGTAGAGGGCGTCGACACCCGACGCCAGCTCCCGGAGCCTGGGCTCCTGTAGCTGCATATTTGCGACTAGCTGATCAGACGTGTGCATGGGACCGAACGCGCTTCGGAGTCAGCCGAAGAAGCCGCGGCTGCGGGCCGCTTCGAGCTGGCGGGAGATCTGCTCGGACCAGGCGGTGTCGAGGTCGAGCTGGATCCAGGGAAAGACGAACTCGTCGGGGTGGGCGCCGTAGGTGGCCCGGAAGCGGCGGATCTTGCGGAAGATGGTCGCCCGGTGCCAGCCGCCTCGCTCGAGGTTGTCGAAGCCGCCGGCGAGGTGCCAGGCCACCCAGAAGCCGATGAGCTCCGAACGCTCGAGGGCGTCGGCGGCGATGGCGTCACGGATCTCGGGATCGAGCTCCTCCATGCTCTGGGCGGGCGTCGAGAAGGCCTGGGCCACGACGTCCTCGTCGAGGTTGTGGTGGTAGCCGGCCCAGCGGTTGACGGCGACCCGGCCGCCCTCGGCGCTGTCGCTCTTGTCGCTACGGAAATC
Organism: uncultured Acidimicrobiaceae bacterium; assembly: GCA_963731065.1. Taxonomy (GTDB): domain Bacteria; phylum Actinomycetota; class Acidimicrobiia; order Acidimicrobiales; family RAAP-2; genus Bog-473. Next base: position 4,852 of record CAVSUH010000014.1, read on the forward strand.
GAGGTCTTCGGTCATGGCGCAGAGTTTGTCGCATGGTTGCGACAACCCACCTAGAGAGGGGCAAAAGCGCAGGTAGGCCGCCCATGGGGCGGCCGGACCCATGGTGACCATGGCATCCGCCCGGACCCGTCAAGGCTTCCCCTTCGGGCGGCTGCGCCGGCCTTGACCGGCCCTGCCCGTCCGGAGCCCGGTTGAGGTGATGACTTTGTACGTCATACGGCGTACACTTCCTGTATGGCATCGAAGACCGAACGACTGAGCTTGAGGCTGACCCCCGAACAGGACGCCGTCCTGCGCCGGGCCGCTGAAGCTCGAGGCGAATCGGCCAACGACTTCGTCTTGCGCCATGCGGTCGAGGCGGCCGAGACCGAGCTCGCCGATCGGCGCGTGTTCTTCGTCGACGATGCCGAGTGGGACCAGCTGCAGGAGCTGCTGTCGGCTCCGCCGGCGCTTCCGGCAGCGATGGTCAAGTTGCTCTCCAATCCCTCGGTGCTCGAGCAACCCGCTTAGTGGCCTACGTCGGTCCGGAGCTGCTGGCCGGCGACCATCTCCTCGATGGGTTCGACTGCGGCAAGCCGGCTCTCAATCAGTGGTTGATCCGCCATGCCCGCAAGAACCAGGCGAGCGGCAGCAGTCGCACGTGGGTCGTCGTCGAAACGGGCTCACGTGAAGTCGTCGCCTTCTACGCATCGGCGACAGCATCGATACTCCGATCGTCCACACCGAAGTCCATGCAGCGGAACCAACCAGAAGAGATGCCTGCCATCCTGCTGGCACGGATGGCGGTCGATTCGAGACACAGCGGTCGTGGTCTCGGAGCGGCACTCCTGAAGCACTTCATGCTCAAAGCCTTCGAGGTGGCCCAGTCGGTCGGGGTCCGGGTGCTCCTGATCCACGCCAAAGATGACGAGGCCAAGAGCTTCTACACCCACTACGGATTCGTCGAATCCCCGTTCGATCCACTCGTCTTGATGATGTTGCTAGGCCAGCCCTAATGGCCGCCGAACCCGCTTTCGGCCGCTAACGGAAGCAAGCGCGATGACCGATTCGAAGCCGAATTGTGTGCCACCAGGCCGGCGTTATACATGTGATCCGTAGGTCCTGGGCTGACTCCTATGGAAGCACACTCACTGGGCCTCGGCGACTCCTTCGATGAGGCCGTCGAAAAGCTGACGACGGTCGCTCTGACCACGCTCGTCGGCGTGCTTTCGTTGGCGCTTCAAGATGGTGAGGAACTGGGGTCCGGTCTCGAAGAAGCCGCACCGCTCGCAGACACTCTCGAAGGCGCAGTCGAGGAGAGCCGGTCTGGTGCAGCGACCGTTGGCGAGCAACCGGTTGTGGTCGTTCACTGACTGCGCGCCCGGACTGCCAGCTTGAGGAGCTGCGGGCCCGGAGAGTCCGTAGTACTGAGCCTCGACTGCTTCGGTCACCTTGAAGTACGCGTCGGCGACGGTGTCGTCGGAGATGCGCGCATAGATCAGCGTCATGTCCATGGAGCGGTGCCCGAGCAAGGCGGCGATCGCCTCGAGGCTCATGCCCCGGTTGATGGACTGGGTGGCGAGCGTATGGCGCAGCTGGTGGGGATGGACGTGGCCGACACCGGCTCGCTTGGCCACGCTGACCACGTAGCGATGCACCGTGCGCCGGTCGAAGGGGCGACCGTCGTCACGCTCGAGGAGGTGGCCCGAGCGTGAGCGTCCGCGCACGGCCTTGTACTCGGCGATGAGGTCGACCAGCATCGGCAGGAGAGGCACGTAACGGTCGTTGTGCAGTTTGCCGATGGGGATATGGAGGCGGTGGCCATCACCCTTGCGGACCATGGCATCGTCTTGAAGTCCGGCGAGCTCGCCGACACGCATCCCGGTGCGGGCCAACAACTCGACCATCAGACGACGGCGCAGGTTGGGGTCCTCGGCCAACGCCGCCATGAACTTGTATGCCGTGGGGTCGTCCAAAAACTTGGGCAGCGGTTCGTCGAGTGCGGGGAAGTCGCTCATGTAGATGAACAGGCGGGCCGGGGCATCCTCGTAGTCCCACTCCATGATGCGCTCGAAGAAGGTGCGCACCGTGCTGAGCCGGTGACGGATCGTCATAGTGGCCAAGGGCTTGCCGGTCCTGCCTCGGCGTGCGGCCAGCCAGCACTTGAAGTCCTCTATGTGAGACCGTCCGATGCGCGCCACCGACGTGCAGCTCGGATCGGCTTGACTCACCCGATGGGCGAAGAACCGGAGCGTCAGCTCGGCGGCAGCGACGGTGCTCGGTCGGGCCGAGACTTCGAGTTGATCCAGGTAGGAGGCCATGGTGGCCACCATGACCGGTGCCCTGACGGCGATCTCGGCCCAGGTAACTTCGGGCGTCGCGCCGCCCGGGCGACGCTGAGGGAGAGGCTGCGAACGTGCGAGTGCGTTCATTGGGCCACTCCGACGAGCGCCTGGGCCTCGATGGCTTGCGCGGCCCGTCGGTACTCGTCGTCGAGCCAGTCGACGCTGAGGTGGAGATAGATCCGGGTCGAGGTGATGGAGCGGTGTCCGGCCTGGGCCTGGATGGCTTCGATGGCCATGCCCGCCTCGCGCAGCCGGGTGAAGCAGGTGTGACGCAGTTCGTGGCAGGTGCCGTGGGACAGTTCCGCCCGGCCTCGTGCATCCCTGATGATCTGTTGCAATCCCGGCACCGAGAGCGGTTGGCCGCGGCGTGCTCCTTTGAGCGCGACGAAGAGCGCGTCGCTCGTCGTCTCTGGCCGCTCGTGGTCCATGTAGCGCGCCACCGTGGCGAAGAAGGTGGGCGACAGCGGCACGAGACGTTCGTGGCCACCCTTGCCTTCTCTGATCAACACCCGCCACTGGCCGAGACGCAGATCGCCCAGGCGAAGACCGAGCACCTCGCAGCGTCGCAGGCCGCCCAGCACCATGGCCTGGGTCATGGCCCGGTCCCGCTCGGTGCGCAACGCTGCCATGAGCGCGTCGATCTCGTCGGGGTCGAGGATCCTTGGCAGCCGGCGCACGCCGCGCACCAGTGGCAGCCCCCGACCGCCCCGAGGGCGGCTCTGACGAGTGGCGATGCCCCGGGGGACGGGATTGGTGCTGACCGCCACGTCGTCGCGGGTGATCAGGTAGCCATACAAGCTCGAGACCGCGGCCAGCCGGCGCTTGATCGTCGCTGCCGAGAGTCCGGCCGATCCGTCGATGCGCACCACGTTCTCCGAGCCGGGCTTGGGGCGGCGCTGCGCGGTAACGAAGGCCATGACATCCTTGGGTCTGATCTCGAGCGGGTCCTTGCCCACCACCGTGAAGAAGACGCTCAGGTCGTGGGCATAGGCCCGCACCGTGTTCGGACGGGCCCTCCCGACCACGAACTCCAAGAACTCGTCGACCAGCTGATGGCCGATCTTGTAGACGCGTTCACCGTCGAGGCGGACGTGACACTCGAATGACGGACTCCACTGCACCTGACACCTCCTGATCGGGTTTGCACCCGAGGAGGATCCCCCGGATGCCTATCCCAGGAGGTGGATCACATGTATAACCGGCGTACTGGGATACCCCGAGACCCCTTTAGCTTGCAATTAAACCCCCACCATCCGGTCAAGCGGCCTTCTTGACCACCGGATAGCGCGGTCGCGGCCCTCTCTGGGTGCCCTTGGGGCGTCCGGGACCCGGAGTGTCGGATTTCGGTGCACTGGCCGGAGTCCCAAGAGTTACACGAAGTCGACGAAACCCTCTGCGCACACGCGCTCGGGGTCAGTTTTGCCGGCTCGCAGGGACGCTCCCACGGCAGCCGTACGTCGTCGACGAGTCCTTGTGCGATTCGCAACTGGGTGTAGGCAGCCACGATCAACCACGTCCAGCGGTCGGCCTGTTCGGGCATGCACAGCGAGGGCGCCGTCCAGCCCAAAGTGTTCTTGGCGAATCGGAAGGTGTGCTCGAGATCGAAACGGTGCAGATAGGACCGGAAGCACAGGTCGAGATCGGGCTCGCCCGGACCCGACCACCACAGCCACAACGTCTTCTTCACTCGTCCGTCGCGTTTGGGAAGGTGCTCGACGTCGACGCGGATCACGCTGCCGCGCACGATTGGTGGTGCGCCCTCGCTCTTGGCCCAACGCCCTCGACCAATGAGGCGAGGGTGGAGCCCGTGCCAGGCGCGCACGCGCACCTTGCCGTAGCGAGGGTCCTCGGTGCGGTACTCGGCGTCGGGTCGCCGGTGCGTCTTGTCCTCCGAGCACTTCATGCGGCGCCCGTGGCGGGGAGGCCGCCCACCGGTGCCCTTCGGCCGATTGGGCCGCGCCGCCGGATCGTCGTAGAAGACCCGGTCCTCTCGGATGCGCACCAGCACCTGGGCCTCGGTGTCGTCCAACCCATGGCTGAGGGCGATGGGGTCATAACCGGCGTCGAAGACGAAGAGGGGGACCGCTCGGTCCTCTCGGAGCAGTGCCACCAGGGCTTTGACCTGCGCGATCGTCGCCTCGGTGGCATCGGCTCCGGGCGCAATGCGCAGCGCGTCGAGCGGCGCGGTCCAACTGTTTGGCTCGAAGCTGAGCTGGGCGATCCACTGATAGCTCCAGCCCGCCACGATCGGCTGGCCGGCCGAGTGCTTCGACGCCGAGTAGTAGAAACCCCGCTCGGGGCTGCACTCGGCGTCGCAGCGCTCCCAGGTCGAGGCGTCGACGGCGAAGACGGCCGGCCACTCACGCGGGCGATGTGCCACGAGTGCGGCCCGCAGCGCCCCCTCGTCGATCTCACCCAAAGAGAGAGCCTTGTAGAGGCTGCCGTGGGAGCGCCGGAAGATCGGCTCCAAGCTGAGGGAGGGCACCGATCCCACGGCCCCCGAGGCGTCCAAGAGCGCGTCGGCGAGTTCGAAAAGGGCATCGGACCACTTGACGAAGGTGCCGTAGATCTGGCTTCGGACGGACTTGAGCTCGTGCACCTGCTCGGCGTGGGTTCGCTTCGTCATACCCGTTAGTATTGACTACTATCGGATCACCGGAGGTGGATGGCCCCCGTCGGCGAGAATGGAGCTCGATGCCTCGAGCGAAGAAGAAGACCCTGGACGATTACGAACGCCGCTACCACGATCTGCTCGAGGCGCTCGCCGACATCGGCTTCGTCCGCTCGGGGAGCGTGGCGCCGCGTTACAACTACTGCGGCAAGGCGAACTGCCGCTGCCACGGTGATCCGCCCGAGCCCCATGGCCCGTACTTGCAGTGGACCGCGAAGGTCGACGGCAAGACCGTGAACCGTCGACTCAGTCCAGAGGAGGCCGAGCTCTATCGCGAGTGGATCGCCAACGACAGGCGACTACGGGCGATGCTCGACGAGCTGCGTACGGTGGCCGCAGAGGCGACCGATCTCATCATCGAGGAGCGTCGCCGAGCTGAAGCGGAGGTTTAATTACAAGTTTAGAGCGACGCGCAGAAGGGGCCCGAAGGCCCCTCCGCACGATGACTACCTCACCCTGACTATCCAAAGGATACCAACCGACTGACCGCCTTCTGCGACCGTTCTTTAGCAGCGCCATAGGACTGGATGTCTGCCTTGCCCTGACTAAGCGAGTGCACCGGGTTCGATTCCCGGCTGTGGCGCCCCGCCCGAGCGTCGGGCTGCTGGTGGCCGGTCACCGCCGAGAGGGCAGCCCGACACTCCGGGTTCGCGCTTCATCCCGGCGTTATGAGGCAGTCTCAGAACTACGAAGTGAGATAGGCCCGTTAGCGGTTGAATGGGGTAGGCACGACGCAGAGGGCGCCGGTGTTGCGAGGATCGTAAACTTATGCGATAATCGTATAAATGAGTGATGACTTCCAAGTGCTCGCGGACATCTTGTTGTTCGCCGAGGCGTCCGGCCCGTCTGAGGACGAGCAGCCAAGTGCTCCGATGGACCCGGCGGCGTTGGGTGGCCAATCGCGGGAGCTTGTTGCCGAGAGATTGCGAGCAACGGCCGAGGTCGTTGGGTTTTACGGACACGATCCGCTCTTGACCATCCTTGCCGTCTTGCGCCGACAACGTCACGACCTTGATGCAGCGATGCGCCGACTGCTGGCTTACGGGCGGGAGTTCACCCGGCCGAGGCCCTATCGGCTCACTGACCTGGCAGACGCGGCGGGCATGTCGATCTCCGGCGTGCGCACTGCGTACGACGCTGACGAGATCACCCACGTCGCGCATGCAACTGGCTTGACTCCAGTTGATGCCCTGACAACCGCAGACGAGAGGTCGGAACCGGAGGAATGATCAGGATTGACCACATCGGCATTCCGGCACGTGACCGACTCGAGGCTGCCTGCTTTCTGACACGCGTGCTCGACCTGGGCAACAACGTTGCGGACGACGGTCGATTTATCGCCGTGCGCGTTGGTGCCGCATTCACGCTTGATTTCTTCGATGCTCCCCAGGTGGAACCGATGCATGTCGCGTTTGTTGCCGACAACGTGACTTTTGATCGCATCATCGGGCAGTTGCAGTCGCTGGGAATCTCATACGGCAGCCAGCCGAACGATCCGGCCAATGGCCGCACTGACCACCCGCTCGCTGAGGACGGCGTGTACTTTCGCACGCCTGATGGGCATCTCTTTGAGGTCATGTCGTCGGTCGTGAGAGCCGAAGGTAGATGACGAGAACCCGACAAGTCGACGGATCGAGGCCAGCAGCCCGAGGGTTGCTGTGGTGTGGCGCCGCCGCCGGGCCCTTGTTCGCTACCGTCTTTCTGATCGAGGGGATGAGGCGTCCTGACTACAAGCCGCTACGCCACCCGGTCAGCTCGCTCTCGCTTGGACCTCGGGGATGGGTCCAGGTCGCGAACTTCGCTGCTGGCGGGATGCTCTACCTCGCCGGCGCCGCTGGGCTCTCACGCTCACCTAAATCGACCGAGTTTCGCCGGCTCGGCTCAGCGGTATTGGGCGCCACCGGCCTTGGACTACTCGGCTCGGCCAAGTTCAAGACCGACCCGGTGAGCGGCTACCCACCCGGCACGCCCGACGTTCCCATTGAGCACTCCGCAACGGGGAAGATGCACGATAGTGCAGCGCTGCCGATTTTCCTTGGAATCCCAACTGGAGCGTTCGTCTACGCGTGGCGATTTCAACGAGGCGGCCACCGGGGCTGGGCGCTTTACTCTGGCGCTACCAGCATCGTGATGGTGGTCACCACAGGGCTGTTCGGTGCGGGCTTTGCTCAAAATGCGGGACTGGTCGACGTGGCCGGACTGTTCCAGCGCCTCGCAATCGTCACAGGGTTTGGCTTTTTATGTGCCCTATGTGTACGAGCACTTCGGCGCCCGTAGCCACGTAGGGCAGTGCCCCCATGGTGCCTGCTTGAGACTTAGCCCCGAGCGCTAGCGCGATTTCCTAGCGTTAAGGGGTCCCGGTGGGGTCGCTCTCGTAGTGCCTGCCCTCGGCTCTTGTCGGGTGGCTTTCGTACGAAGAGCGTCCTGCCGGGGCTTCGCCCACGGAGTGGCCCAAAAGAGGATCGAGCACGAACATCCGCAAGCAGGAGTGCCCCCGTGGTTCACATCAGCCAAGGAGGTAGTCATGAATGTGGTGATCGGGATAGACCCCCACAAGGCATCGCACACGGCGGTGGCCATCGACGAAGCTGAAGATGAGATCTCCAGCGTCAAAGTGCGTGCCACCCGTCGTCAGGTCGAACAACTGGTGCGCTGGGCCCAGCCTTTCGAGAAGCGGAGGTGGGCCATCGAGTCGGCCGGCGGGACGGGCTACTTGTTGGCCCAACAGCTCGTGGCGCACGGTGAGGAGGTGCTCGACGTCCCGGCCACCTTGGCCGCTCGAATCCGGGTGCTCGCCACCGGTCGGTCCAACAAGAACGACCCCAACGACGCCCACTCGATCGCTGTCGCCGCCTTTCGGGCCCCGAACCTACGCAGCGTCGAGGCAGCTGACCACTCCCAGGTGCTCCGGATCCTGGCCAAGCGCAATGTCGACCTCGGCAGCCATCGGACCCGGGTCGTGTGTCGCCTCCACGCCCTCTTGGCCGAGCTCGCTCCGGGCGGAATAGCCAAGGAATTGTACGTTTCTGACGCCGAGAGGTTCTTGGCCAACATCACGCCCGAGACCACGGCCGAACAGGTCCGCTTCGACATGGCCCTCGAGCTCCTCGATGACGTTCGGCGCCTCGACGAGCAGACCAAGGAGTCGCACCGCCGGATCCGCCTCGCCATCAAGGCGTCGGACACTTCGGTCATCGAGATCTATGGAGTGGGTCCGATCATCGCCGCACAGCTCATCGGCTATGCCGGCGACGTCCGCCGTTTCGTCAACCGCGACGCCTTCGCCTCTTACAACGGGACGGCACCGGTCGAATTCGCCTCAGGCGGCCGAGTCGTCCACCGCGTCTCCCAACGCGGAAACCGTCGGCTCAACCACGCGCTGCACATGGCCGCCGTCACTCAGATCCGCAATCCCGGGACCGAGGGACGCATCTACTTCGAGCGCAAGGTCGCCGAGGGCAAGACCAAGAAGGAGGCGCTGCGTTCACTCAAGCGCCAGATCTCCAACGCTGTCTACCGCCAGCTCCTCCTCGACGCTCGATAGGGGGTCCGGGAGGACACTCAGGGACGACTCACTGCCTGCGTGACCGGCTCTTCACCCTGCGCGGCCGGCTCTTCGGCGAAGTCACTCCCGAACCCATAGAAATCCTACGCCGTCTTGTCCTTCGACGACGGCTCGATTCGTCGCGCCCGGAACTACTCCAAATAGGGGTCTTGACTCAAAGAGGATTCGTGTGGTGCGCCCAGGTCCGGCGCTCGGGGACAATCTCTGGCTCGCGCCACTCCCGAGGCTGGCTGCCCATTCGGCCGCGTGACGTCCGGTCGCTCAGGCTGACACGGCGAAGAGGGTCCAGGACCCAGGGACTCCTTTGAGGTCGTATTTCCCACGCTCGGTGAACTCGATGGGCGAGCCGATCACGAGGTCCTTCAACGTGCTCGACACGAGGATTTCCCGTGAGGTTGCGAGTGAGCCAATACGGGCTGCGATGTGGACCGCTAGACCCGCCAAGTCATCGCCACGAACTTCGCACTCGCCAGTGTGCAGTCCCATTCTCAGATCGACTCCCATTGGCTTCATCGCATCGTTGATGGATTGAGCGCAGCGGATAGCCCGAGCCGGACCGTCGAAACTGGCGAAGAAGCCGTCCCCGGTGGTCTTGATCTCTCGACCCTTGAAAATTCGCAGTTGGGCACGAACTGCTCTGTCGTGGGCATCGAGAGTGGCGCGCCAGCGGTGGTCGCCCTGAGCGGCGGCGCGTTCGGTTGAGCCCACGATGTCGGAAAAGAGCACGGTGGTCAGCACACGCTCAAATCCAGTGTCGAGTCGTACCCCGGTTAGAAATTGAGCGACCTCGTCGGTGATCGCATAGAGAGAATTGGGGTTGAGTCCAAGGTCGGCCACGGGAAGCTCGACGAATCGGGCTCCGCTGATGTGCTCGGCCAAGTAAGGGCCGAGTTCGTGTGGCAGGAGACTGGACCCACGAGACTGGAGAACGAGGGTCGGGGCCTGTATCAGCGGCAGAACCGAGCGGACGTCCAGCGTACTGTGAATCAGCCGGTATTGGGCGACCGCGGAGAGCGGTGTGGCTGACGCTCGCATGAGCTTTGCTGCCCGACGTATGTAGTCGTTGTCGTCGGCCATGCTCGGATTGACCAGGCGGGCGAATTCCTCGGATCCCCAGTTGGCGGCAAGAAACGAGTAGAGGCTCTCAAGATCGTCCGGACTGACGCCGATTGGATAATCGACAGCCCACGGGTATCGGGCGCCCGCGTTGAGCAGTATCAGGGCGCTCACCACTTCAGGATGCATAGCAGCGTAGAGAATGGCGACCGGCCCCACGTCGAGACTTGCCATCACTGCGGCTCGCTCGGACCCAGCGGCCGCCAGCACGGCGCTCATGTCCTCGGTCCACTCCTCCCAAGTGGGAACGGTCGTGGGGACGCCGTCGGAGGCTCCTGTGCCTCGCCGGTCGAACCAGATCAAACGGCTGAACGAGGAGAGGCGTGTGAGGAGGTCCTCGACCCCCAAGGTCTCAGCCAGTTCGATGTGGTTGCCGAGGCCGTAACAAAAGAGAAGGTCGATGGCACCATCGCCGATGATCTGGTAGGCCACCTGAGCATCGCCCACGCTCACATACTTTGTCTCCGGCGGATCCATCATGGGTACAGTCTGCCCGGATCCACTGGTTGGCGTCGTCCGAAAATGACCCAGTGGAATGCAACGTCCTGGGCGTCGCCACAGGCCGGGTCAGCCAAGTTTTGACATCGATCCTGCGCAGTAATCGGGTTACATACCCGGCGTTAAAGGGTGGTCAGCGACCTAAGCACTGCTCACATATCCGGCGATAGGGGATACACGCACGCGAATCGATCCTGCATGGCTCCGGGTCTCGTACGGCGCTCCATAGCGCCGTTCAGCTCAGACGGCGCGGCGCTGGACAAGCCATACGGTAATGGTGACCAGCAGCGTTGAAAGCGTGAGAAGGCAGCCGCCCTCAATCCACTGAAGCGGCCAGAAGTGGCTGGCTGGCTGGTGATGGGCCCATGCCGTGTGGCTTATAGCAATTCCTGCCAGCCCGGCGAGAATGGTGTAGCTGACAAGGGTCGCGACGATCGCAGGGACGACCCGGCGGGTGAGCATGCCGGCCAGGGCTCCGATGGCGAAGGCGACCAGCGTCCAAGCAGCGAACGCGACCCCGCGCAGGTCGAACAGCCCTGGCGAGAGCGGGGAGGCTGAAGACAACTGGGTCCCGTTGCTAATGGCGAAGTATGGCTGGTAGTACCAAGAGAGCAGTACCGTGAAGGCGCCGGCCATCGCGGCCGTTGCGGCGCCCACGATCACGAGCTTGGCGAGGGCCCAGCGCCACCGCCCGAAGCCTTGGGTCCAGGCATAGCGGAAGGTGCCAGTTTCTATTTCGCGGGCCAACATAGGAGCCCCGATGAACGCTCCGATGAGCGCGGGCGCGGGCTGCAATGGGAAGCCGGTTTTCAGCACACCGCTGGCGAGGTGGAAGTTGAGGATGAGCGCCATGCAGGCTGGGAAGCCTGCTGGGTGACAGGCGGCGGCGGCTGTGTAGGCGTGGTGCACCTGCAGGCCGGCGATCCACAGCCACGCTGACAGCGCGCCGAGGAATGCGACCACGCCGCCCAGCGCGACTCGATGATGCCGCCAGGTAATCCAGGTCATCCGCCGCCACCGCAGCGGCCGCAGATTCGCGTCCTTAGTCGCACGGACAGCTAGGGTCAACGCGGTCATTTCGTCACCACTGACGGCTCGGCGCAACGGCCACGAACCGATAACACGTCGGGTCTTGGTGTCGAAAACGAGTCGGCCCTGGTGTGAGACGGGAGGCGAAGGCGTCGACTGTCGTCGGTCGACGCAGCATCTTATGGTTGGACCTCTCCGTAGTGGTAACCAACTATCTCTCCTGACAATCGACTGTGACCCGACTGGTAACGCCTGTGGTCACGGTGACGGGTTCGGTAGCGTGGCACTCTGCTTTGCCGCCTTCGAACTGGGGACTCAATCCGGAGACGGTGTACGTCCCGACGACTGGGTGCATGACGACCTTCGGTACCGACAGGAAAGGTCTGAACCCCTGCCGACGTCTCGGCGGTGACCGTGCCGCGAGGGTCGGAGGCGACGCCCCAGGACTACCCACCGCTTGGAGCGGCCGGGTCAGCATCACCGTGGCTGGATACAGCGGCATCAACGGATTGACCGCCGCCGTCCGTGCAATCCCTACGAACACGAGAACGACCAGGATCAACGAGACTCGACGGACGGGTGGCCCCGTTTGCGCATCTTTGCGCGCACCCCGGAGCGGTTCATACTGCTCGACGGCGGACGAGCAAGACGGTTACGGCGATGAGCAGCACCGACAGGGCGAGCAACCAGCCCCCCTCGATCCATTGGTACGACCAGAAGTGGCTGACCGGCTCGAAGCTGGCCCAGTGGGTGTAGCCGTGTTCGGTGAGACACTGCGCCGGGGTGAGAGAACCGTGACTGGAGAAACCGGTGACGACACCTGCTCCTGCGCCGCCGGGGCCAGCCTTGAAAGACGAAGGGCACAGCTGGGGGAGGAGGTTGAATGGAACCTGACCTCCGAAAGCGAACTTGCCGCCTTTGGTCCACCACTCGCTGTTGATCAACGCTGACCCGGGAATGTTGGCGTTCTTCGCGACCAGCGCCGCCATGTAGTGCGGCCGCAGCAGGTTTCCGGCTATCAGGGCCAGACCGCAGTAGGCGGCGAGGGTGGCAACGATGGCCGGGACGACCCGGCGGATGAGCATGCCAGCCAGGGCGCCGATAGCGAAGGCGGCGAGCGTCCAGGCGGCAAAGTCGACCCCGCGCACATCGAACAGGCCAGGAGAAAGCACGCTGGGCACGGAAAATTGGGCTCGATTGCCGGCGGCGACGTACGGTTGGTAGTACCAGGAGACCAGCACGCTGAAGGCTCCGGCCACGACAGTCACGGCGACGCCGACCATCACCAGTTTGGCGAGCGCCCAGCGCCACCGTCCGAAGCCTTGGGTCCAGGCGTAGCGGAAGGTCCCGGTCTCCATTTCGCGGGCCAGCATCGGCGCCCCGATGAACGCTCCGATGAGCGCGGGCACGGGCTGGAGCACCAAGGCGTACTTGAGAACCAAGTTCGTGCCCTCGAAGCTGATGATTTGGTTCAGGCAGGCCGCCGAGCTGGCCGGGTGACAGGCGGCCGCGGCGGCATAGGCGTGGTGCAGCTGCAGCCCGGCGGTGTAGAGCCACAGCGCGAGGGAGCCTAGGAGGGCAATCACGCCGCTCAGCGCGATGCGGTGGTGCCGCCAGGTGACCCAGGCCATTCGCCGCCAGGGCAGTGGCCGCAGGCGCGCGTCCGGCGCTGGCAGGACCGGTATGGTCACCGCGGCCATTTCGGCATCTCCGATGGCTCGGCCGCCCGGCGGCGGGTCGGGCCGGGGAGAGCGCTGGCGGTGGGCTCGCGCAGGTAGGCCATGGTGAGTTCTTCGAGGGTGACCGTACGTCCCTCCCATCCCGGTGGCGCCGGATTGGAGGCGCCGTCGTAGCGGACCAGCAGGCGTACCTGCGATGCGGCGCTGCTCTCGTGTACGACGTCCCACTGCTGCCGATACCGCTCGGACTCCGAAGCTGGGCCGGTGAGCATGCAGTGGGTGGCGAGAAGGTCCTCGACTTCGCCGGCCACCTGAACGCTTCCGTGGGAGACGAGTACGAGGTAGTCGGCCACCCGCTCGAGCTCCATAAGTACGTGGGAGGAGAGCAGGACCGACATGCCATCCTCGGCAGCCGCGGTCATCACCGTGGCCATGAAGTCGTGGCGAGCGATCGGGTCCAGCGTGGACATCGGCTCATCTAGGAGCAAGAGCCGCGGCCGGCGGGCCAGCGCCAGCGTCAACGCCAGCTGGGCCTGCTGGCCGCCCGACATCTTCCCCGCCTTCTGGCGCAACGGGATACCGAGCTCGCCCAGCCGATGCTCGGCGTAGACCCGGTCGAAGCGGCGATTGAGGTTGCGCGTCTCGTGCAGCAGGTCGGCGGCCGAGAGGTTCTTGTAGAGCGGCGCGTCCTGTGCCACGAAGGCGATCTCGTCGACCGCGGCGAGAGAACCAGCACGGTACCCGCCGAGCACCGTCACCTCGCCGCTACTCGGGTGCACCAGCCCGACCGCGAGGTTCAACAGGGTCGTCTTGCCGGCACCGTTTGGTCCTACCAGGGCGACTACGCGCTGTTCGGGGATCGCCAGCGTGCAGTCATGCAGCGCGCTGGTCGCGCCGTAGGACTTGCTGAGAGCGTGGGTTTCGATGACGTTCATGCCACGCCCTCCGCCTCGTGACGGCTTGCGCCGCGACGGTCGGCAGCTCCCGGGCGACGCTCACGAAAATCCCGCAGCACGTTGGCGACTAACGCCGCGATCCCGTCCTCATCGAGCCCGGAGGCGTCGGCCGCCGCTACCCAAGCGACGAGGGAACGGCGGAGCTCGGTGAGATCAGGCAGGGTGACCTGGCCGAGGGTTGCCTCGACGAAGGTCCCCTGACCAGGTCGACCCGCCGTGAGCCCCTTGTTCTCGAGCTCCTTGTATGCCTTCGCCACCGTGTTGGGGTTGATCGCCAGCTCGGCGACCACGTCGCGCACCCGGGGAAGTTGATCACCGGGGACCAGATAGCCGAGACGGAGCGCGTGCTCGACCTGGTGGACCAGCTGCAGGTAGGTCGGCACGCCCGAACCGGGATCGAGCCCGAACTGGATCGGACACACCGGTTTGGCCTCCGGTGCCTCCGAAGCGTCATCTGACGGGCTAACCCCTTGTACTGTGTTCATGGGGTAACAGTGTAGCTCCACCGGGGAGCGGCCACGGCGCACGTGCCGATTACAAGATGGAGCGCCAAAAGGAATCGCCTGCCCCAGTCGTGCCGTTTGAGGCGCATGCAACTGTGGCAAGCGCGCAGTGAGAATCCTGATGCTGTTTGAGGGTGCTGTGTTACAGGAGCCGCACCCAGGCGGCCTCCGGCCGCCTACTTTCCCAGGTCCCAGGGTTGGATCCGCCAATCGGGATTTGCTCTACTAGGCCCTCCGACACCAACACGTCATCCGATAATTCTGAGCTGACGTAACGCGGTCACTACGGATCGGAAACCGCTGGCGTGCAAGAAGCGTGCAATAGCGAATCCACAGGGGGAGTCGATGGCGGGACCTTGGGGGCTGGCTGTTTGCAAACGGGGCCACGTGATATCGAACAACGTCGTCGACGGTTCACCACGGGGACAGATGCCGCAAGGCAAGTTGTACGGCGCATCAGGAAGACCAATCGCACCCCAGGCGATCGACCCCTTTGTTCGGCGACTGGCACGCTGAGAACCTGGACCGGCTTCGCTAAGGGGTTACCGAGCCCCCGGGCGGGCCCCGCGGTCGCGACGAGGATCCGCTCATATACCGTGACAGCGCGAACCGGCCGGCGCCATTTCCCGGGGGGGTCGAGGGGAAGGGCTGGCGTCCGGCCGGTTCGCTGCTGGAAAACAAGCCTACGGTCGTCGTCTGTCGACCAGCTGCGGTTTGCGTTACGGCTGCGTGTCGATGACGCGACGGATTTGAGTGGCAATACAACCAACCTCGGAGCCAGGCCGTGAGTAGGCCCGAGTCGTCGTGCCACGGCTCGACCAAAGTGCTCCAGACCCGCCAGTACGGCCCGTCGTCCCTCGGTGAGTACCAGGGGCCGGTTTCGGGTGGGCCATGGCCCAGCACGCTCCCGGCTCGACGGTGAACGCTTGAGCGAAGCGGTCCCCAGGCCGAGGCATTCCCTCCACGACGCCGAGGGGAGACGGGTGCTGTAGGCCGCCTGAATCGGGACCGAGACGGGGGACGGTGGCCGAGATCTGCTAAGGATCTCCGGCCCCGCCCCCACGCCTGGGTGATACATGGAGGGGCGGCGCCGCCAAAAGGTCGCCGCCCCTCGACTCGCATGATCGCCCAAGGCCATTGGCGAGGAATAGGGCCAATCGATTCTGAAACTGCACAACGGACGGACAACACGCAACGGCCCAACCCCCGAGGCAGAACGCATCAAGGGCGGAGCCGGCCACCGCATCCCTGTGGGACCCTGCGAGGAGGGCAGCGATCCCGTTCTGGGGTGGCTGGGATGGCGATCGTCATCCCGACCAACTGAGGTCGCAGGTCCGGCGCTGATACGGACGCACCCTGCTCGCGGCCCAACCCCCCAGTGGAGAAGGATTGGGCCGGCCACCTCACCCCCTGTGGCCAGGATGACGGCGAGCCATCCCGACACCTTCTGAGGTCCGCAGGTCCACCGTTGATACCGCCAGGGCAGGGGCATACGGTCCACGTCCTCGATGGTGCGCCATGGCACCATCGGAAGGCGATGGACGAGCTCGAGGTCCGATGGCTGATGGCGGCCGAGACGCCAGACGCCGAGGCGATCCTTGCCCGCCTTACGGCGCGTCCCGCGTGGCAGCGCCAGGCGGCCTCCCGAGGTATGGGTACGTCGATGTTCGTGACGGGCGCCGGACAGGGGACACCGCCGGCCAAGGCGATCTGCGCCAGCTGCCCGGTACGCCTCGAGTGCGCCGACTTCGCCATGGCCGACCCGGATACCTGTGGCGTCTGGGGCGGCGCGACGAGGCGGGACCGGCGGGAGATGCGGCGGCGGAGGGCGCTGGCGTAGGTCTCGCCGTGCAACAACGTGGAATAGCGAGGTGGCAACCGGTGTCCGGTTGTGTCGTACCGTGTCGCGACATTGCCGGCTGACAGGGCGTCGAGCAGATCGGCCCTGGTAGGGGAGTGGACCGCCCCGTATTGAGGGGCTGGTGTCCGCAAGGGCGTGGGAATTCAAGTCCCCCCTCCGACACCACCAATCTGCGACGAGCCTGACGCCTCGGCCTTGTCGGATCCACTCCATCTTCTGAGTCGGTGGATTCTGAATCCTCGTCTTCACAAACAAACCTAAAGTCGAACCGGGAACGTCTGAATCCGGCTTGAGCGAAGGTCGAGGTCGCCAAAAGATCATGAGCCGCCCAACAGGGGTGAATGAGAATTCCGAGGTCTATTACGAAAGCCACTACTGGAACAACCTCGACTGCACCAATCGAATGATCAACGCACGAGTCTCCGGAGACGAGACGATCAATTGGTGGAGCCACTTTGCTAGTCGGACCGGAAGGGTTTTCGACCGCGCACTGATTTTGAAGTGTGGCAACGGATGGGTCGAGCGTGAGATGTTCGATGGCGGCCTGTTCAAAGAAGCGGTCGGCATCGATTACTCCCAATCTCTTCTCGATGACGCACGTTCAGCTGCGGGCGATCGGCCGCTTTCCTACCTGCAAGCCAACTTCAATGATGACGCTCTCCCTGACGGGCCCTTCGATCTGGTCGTCAACCATGCTGCGGCCCATCACGTGACCCGACTGGACCGGGTCTTCAGGAGCATTTGTTGCCTGTTGCCCGAGGACGGTTGGTTCATCTCGTTTCGATTACGTCGGACCGCACAGGAATCAGTATTTGCTCGATGCGTGGGATCACGCTTGGACGCTCAACCAGGAACTTCCAGAGGCTCTGCGCCAATCGATGGCCTACCCACTGCGAGACCTCTGCGTGGTGGTCGATCCTACTGAAGCAGTGCATTCGGAACTCATTGTCGAGATGCTGCACGGATACTTCCGAGTCGCCGAAGTCGTCCCTGTGGGAGGGGCACTGGCCTATCCGCTCCTGACGCATAACGCACAGCTCTTCGCCACGAACGTAGACCCTGACCAGCGCGAGTTATGGGGACAGTTCGTGCTGGATCGCGATGCCGAGTTCCTCGCATCGAATCCGGATTCGACCCTGTTCGCCTACTTTGCGGCACAACCGGAGAAAGAGATGCTCTCCAACCCTGCGACGTTGATTGCATGGGAGAAGGAAGAAGAACTTCGAGAAGAACGAGCGGTTGAGAACGGTCAGCAGTACTGCGACCGATCCCTGCTCGGTGCCCTCTACTGGGAGCTGTCGTGCCTCCAAACCGCCAACAGGGAACTCCAGCAAGAACTCACCACGATTCGCACGAGCTTCCTTTTATTCACACCTGACGAGACTTCTCGACCTTCCGTGGTTCGCGGGGTCCTCCAATCGAGCCTCGTCAGACGATTGAGGGGGAGGACTGCCTTTAGAGCTCGCAAGGCACCTACGGCGCACCCCGGATCACGCTCGACCTCCAAGAGGCCGGCGAACGGGTGAGCCGCAACACCGTGGCTGAGCGCATGGCCAGCCTCGGGATCGAGGGGGTGAGTCCGCGCTAGTTCAAGGTCACCACCACCCCCGATCGGGCCGCCAGCGTACCCGGCGGACCTGGTGAATCGGCAGTTCGATACCAGACGGCAACGACGAGCTGTGGACGTCTGACAGCACCTACCTGACGAGTGGGCGACGGCGAGGCCTACCTGTGAGCGATGAGCGACGAGGGATCGTAGAGGGTGCTGGGGTTCTCCGTGGCTGAGCACATGCGCACCGAGATCGTTCTCGACGCGTTGGAGCAATCGGTGGCCACCAGGTTCGGACACGTCGAGAGGAACGGTGTTCCACACCGACCGAGGCAGCCAAGGCTCAGAGCGGCAAGGTCGTGGACCTCTGCGAGACGCGTGAGCTGGTCGCCCACGGGAGCACGGGCAGCTGTTATGACCATGCGAGCGCCGAGAGCTTCTGGTCGATCTTCAAGACGAATATTTCTACCGGCACACCTTCGCAACCTCCCCCTCGTAGTCTTCGAGATGCCCCTGAACTCCCGATGATCCCGCACCCCGGCTCGGTCGAAGTCCGGGTGAGCGGCCAGGGATGAAGCCTCCTATCGGAGTTTGGTTCGAGTCCGTCCGTTATCCTCACGAGAAATGTCTCCCGCCAGCCCAGAATCGCGGATGTACGGGGACAATCGGGCCGGGCGCAAGTAGCATCCGGGTGTGTCCATAGATGGGCGACCAGGGTGATGAGCCCCGAGCGCATGTGGAAGCTGGTGTCCACCCTCACCGGGCTACTCGGTGGCCTGCTCGCCCGGAAGCTCATCCGGACGACCTACCGGGCCGTGCGCAAGGACACCGCACCGGTGACGCCGTTCGATCCCACAAAGGCGGGGTTCTCGTGGCCGGACGCCCTTCTGTGGGCGGCTGCAGCCGGCATCGGCCTCGCCATCGCCAAGATGATGAGCGCCCGCCTGGCTGCTCTCGGCTGGAAGGCCGTCACCGGCACTCCTCCCCCCGGGCAGGTCGAGGAGCCAATAGTCGTCTGAGACGGCCATGGTGCAGCCAGGTCTCATGTCGGCTCAAGGCGGTCGACAGGCTGTGCTTAGGGCTTAGGGGGCGACAGTGGCGTACTCGTTAGCGGTTCTGGCCGCAGTGGCCTTCGCCTTCGGCACGGTCCTGCAACAGAAGGGGACGCTGCAGACCTCGTCGGCCGAAAATGATCCACGGTTCTTGGTTGAGATTTTCCGCAAGCCGGTCTGGCTGGCAGGAATGATCTCTCAGACTGCCGGGTGGATCCTTCAGGCCGCGGCACTCGACCGCGGCCCGTTGGTCGTCGTGCAGTCCCTGACTGCGATGAGCCTGGTGATCGCGCTCCCGCTGGGGATCTGGCTCACCAAACAGCACATAGGGCCAAGGGAGTGGCTAGGGGCCTTGGCTGTGTTGGTCGGCATCATGTTCTTCTTGTGGGCGGGCGCCCCGAGCGGAGGCACGAACCACCCGAGTGCTTCCTTATGGTGGGGGGCCTGCCTGGGCACGGCAATCCTCGTCGGTGTTTTGGCTCTCCTCGGAATCAGGATGAAGGGTGCATCGAAGGCGCTCCTGTTCGGCAGCGCTGCCGGATTCGGCTACGGACTCCAGGCCGCCGTGACCAAGACCTTCGTCGGGGAATTGGGCCATGGGGCACTGTCGCTCCTCGCCGACTGGTCGGTCTACGTCCTCGTGCTCTCGGCGGTGGTCGGGTTCGTCCTCCAGCAAGGGGCGCTCAAGACCGGTGTCCTCGCTCCGGCCATGGCCTCGAGCAACGCCGTGACGCTCTTCTCCAGTGTGATCTTGGGGATCGTCGTCTACGGAGAAAGGCTCTCGGCTGGCGGCGGCGCCCATGTCGCCTCGGCGGTCGTCGGCCTGCTGATCGCCATCGTCGGCATCGTGCTGCTGGGTTCGGCCGAGGGCCCTCCGGACAGCAACCTTGCGACCGCCGGGGGCGCCGGGATCACGCCGTCTCCCTCTCCCACGACGTGACGTGGTGGCGGAACCGTCCACCGTGCGGCGACCTGAATGGAGCAAAACGCAATCGCTGAGGGACACTGGGCAGCTCATGAGCTTGGTGATCACCATATTGCTGCTTGGGCTCCTGGCGAGTCTGTCCCCAGCCACGATCGTCGTCTTCATCCTGCTCTTGGCGACGACGCGAGCGAAGGTGAATGCCGCCGCCTTTCTGATCGGCTGGAGCGTCTCGCTGGTCATCGTCTTCAGCGTGAGCTACGCGGTCGGGGGGACACACGACGCCCAACACGGTGGCGGCCACACTGCCCTCGAAGTCATTGAGATCCTCCTCGGGATCGGACTCGTTTTCGCTGCGAAGCGACAGTGGCAAATCCGAAACCGGCCAAGGACCCCCTCGGGCGTCACCCGCAATCTCACCGCACGCTTGCAACGGCTCAATCCGTGGCAGGCCGCCATCGTGGGGGTCCTCAAGCAACCGTGGGCGCTCACCGCGGCGGCGGCAATCGTCGTCATCCGCCACCACACAGCCTGGGAGGTCGCGGTCATCGCGTTCCTCCTGTTCACGGTCGTCTCTACGGCCACCGTCGGCTTGACGTTCCTGTATTTCGCCCGGCGCCCTCGTGAGGCCCAAGAGCACCTGGAGGCATTGCGGGATCGGGTGGTGCGTGCTGGCCCGACGATCGCCGTCGCCGTCTACCTCATGGTCGGTCTGTACCTCATTGCCGATGGCGTCAGGGCTGCCGCAACCTGAGATCAGCGTCCGAGGGCTTCGAGTGCCTCCGTGGCGCGCCGATCCACGTCTGCGTATCCCAGTGCCCGGGCGGCTCGTTGGGCTTTGGCCAGGTGAGCCCGTGCCGCATCAACGTCACCCGGACGATCACGCCTGGCCAAGACGTTTCCCCACCAGAGGTCGGTCCGGGCGGCGAAGAACTTGGCTCCCAGCCGCTCGCTCACGGCCGCCGCCTGCGAGAAGTAGGCATCCGCTTCGTCGTACCGCCCGAGGACGCCGGCCAGGCCACCCAGGTAGTGGCTCACCGGGGGCAGAGCAGACGCCCCGGTGGCCGGGAGCTGCGCGTGCCAGGGAGCGAGCCGTTCGAACAGGGGAGCGGCGTAAGTCGGGTCCCCGCACACGACGGCGGCATCGGCGTAGTCGACCATTCCCGAAAGCCAGACATGGTCAATCCGGAGATCGAAGCCCGAAGCGGCAAACGCCTCGAGCTGACCGAGTGCTTCATCGGTGCCATCGACTTCGACATGCGCCTTGGCCAGGAGCGACCCGAACATCCAAGGTGAGATCTCTGGAGCGTCGGATGCCATCTTCTCGATGAGCGGGATCAGCTCGTTCATGGTGCCGCGCTGTCCACGCACCATGATCAGTTGGGTGCCATAGATGAGTGCCGCGTCGGGTTGTCCACTGTCGGTGCCGATCTGGAGCGCCTCGGTCGCCAGCGCTTCGGCTCTATCCGTGTCCCCCGCGATGAAGGCTCGTTGCCCCCGGAGGAAGGCATGTCCCCAGGCGAACACAGGCTGCCCCAGCTGCGCTGCCATCGCCCCATGGATCTCGAGACAGCGCTCGAGTTCGTCGATGTCGCCGGCGCGAGCTGCCGTCTGGTAACGCCACATGGCAGCCCAGTAGAGAAGTGCGGGGTCCCCGAGTCGCTCCGCCCGCACGAGCGCATCAGTCGTTCGGGCGAGCGCCGGGCCAAGGAGCTGAGGGACCTGGAGCGGGATGTAGAGATGGTTGAGCACGCGCAGGCAGGTGGTGTCGTCACCACTCAGCTTGGCGATGGTCTCGGCCTCCTCCGCCAGGGCCTGCCGACGTTCGAGCGGGCTGCCGTGAGCGAGCTCAGAGCAAAGGGTCGCCAGGACGAGTGCACGTTCTGGAACGACGCTCCCCAGATCGTGGAGGGCGGTCTCGAGGACCTCGACCTTCTCACTGTCGGTGGCGCCGATTGCGCTGTAGAAGCCGCGGTTGTTGGCCAGGGCGGCGGCGACCAGCCGCTCGGTGTCACCGAATGCAGCTGCCCGACGCGCGGCCTCGAGCAAAGTGTCACGAAAGACCGGATCGCCGGTCTGGCGCTGGGCCGTTCCCAGGCCGATGACAAGGTCCAGAGCGAGCACGGGGTCTGGGTCGTCGACTTGCTCGAGCAGCCCGTTGGCCTGCGTGAAATACCGGAGCGCGTCGGCCGGAGCCAAAGCGCCGAGGGCAGCGTCCCCCGCCTGACGGGCATAGCGAATCGCCCGACCGGAAGCGGCGCCGCCCGACGCGTTCAGCCACTGCCTGGCCAACTCGCCCACCCGGGGTCCCGGATGACCACCACATATATCTTCGAGCGCTTCAGCCACCTGCCTGTGGGCCCGGGCACGCCGGGTCGGACCGAGACCCTCGTAGATCGTGTGTCGAATCAACGCGTGGGCAAAGATGTAATGACCTGGGGGTCCCGCAACTTCGCGCACGAGCGCCGCTGCGGTGGCGGCCTCCAGGATCTCGAGGACTTCGTCCTCGGGGAGGCGAGTCGCCCTTGTCAGAAGGTCGAAGTCAAAGCTCCGTCCGATTACCGCTGCAATGGACAGGGACCGTTCGGCGCGATCCCCGAGACGGGCCACTCGACCCCCCACGACCTCTCGGACGCTGTCCGGCAGGGCCAGCGAACCGAGTGACTCGGCCGTGATCCACTGGCCGGCTTCGTCTTGGTAGATGGCTCCGGTTTCGGCCAGATGGCGGAGCACCTCGCTGAGGAAGAAGGGGTTCCCGTCGGTCTCCCGGTGCACGGCATGCGCGAGCGCAACCCCGTCCTCGCCGAGCTTGTGCCCCGCGACGGCTTCCATGTAGGACAGCACGTCT
Source organism: uncultured Acidimicrobiaceae bacterium (assembly GCA_963731065.1). GTDB lineage: Bacteria > Actinomycetota > Acidimicrobiia > Acidimicrobiales > RAAP-2 > Bog-473. The sequence continues at coordinate 27,425 of CAVSUH010000014.1, forward strand.
CCATGGTTGAGGCCGCCGAGCTCCAGTCGCGAGACCCCGCGGTGCCGCCACAGCTCACCCACCGTGTCGCGCAGCTCCTTCGCGTTGGGCAGCTCGTGGTCGCGCAGGGTCGCCAACACGAGCACCCGCATCGGCAGCTCCGTGGTCGCCAGGTGGCGCAGCAGGAGGAGACTGCCCGAGTCCGCCCATTGCATGTCGTCGAAGACGAGGATGACGGGATCGTCGGCGGAAGCCTCTGCTAACAGCCCGACGACGGCTGTGAAGAGGAGGTACCGCTCGGTATCGCTGTCCGTCGCCTTGGGCTGAGGAACATCCCCAATGCGGCTGCGGAGGGCGGGGATGAGGCGCGTGAGCTCCGCGCCATGAGCACGCGTGTGGCGCCTCAGCCGCTCCTCATCGATGGAATTGACGAAGTGGCCGAGAGATTCGGCGAAGAGCTGGTACGGCGTGGCCATGTCCTCCTCGCAGTGGCCGAACAGGACGGAGGCGCCCGTGCGATGGGAGGCGCGAGCGGCCTCGGCCAGGAGGGTGGTCTTCCCGAGGCCGGCTTCACCGCTCACGAGCACGATCTCTCGCCCTTCACCGGTCGCGACACGCTTGAATGCTGCGGCGAGTACTGCCGTCTCGTCGTCGCGACCAACCACTCCGACCGTTGGCCGGACGGTCAGGCGTGTCTGCAACGGGACACCCCCACCGGTCTCAGTCGTGACCAGCGGCTCCCAGATCACCTCGACGGTGTCGACGGGGTCGGGCAGGCCTTTCAACGCCATGGCGCCAACGGATCGGCACACGTGCGGGTTCCGCCTCCCCGCCATCAGGGGTACGACGGCTGCAGAAAGAATCTGACCGCCTTCGCAGACGCTGCACAAACGGGCTGCTTCGATGACGCAGTCCCCGTAGTAGTCGCCGTCGTCGGCCGTGACCTCGCCGCCGCTCACCCCGATCCGCAGTCCCACGCTGTACGAGCGGTCGCGATTGTCGTACTCGACGCCTTGCTGCATGGCGACGGAGCAGGCGAGCGCGGCGGAAGCGGAACCGAAGGTGACCATGATTCCGTCGCCCAGCCCCTTGACCTCGTTGCCGCCCGTCGCGGCCACGGCCTGCCGCAACACCGAGAAGTACCCTCGACGCACCTCGTCCGCGGCTTGAGGCGACATGGCGAGCGCCAGTTCCGTCGACCCGACCACATCAGAGAAGAGAACTGCCAAGTTCTCGGTGGTCACGCAGCACCTCCCGGAGCACCACGTCGCAGGCAACCCCTCACGTGCGACCGAACGTTAAAGCCGGCGAACAGCGCGAGCAACTGCGGTTCTGTTGCGCCTCTGACTGCGGCTAGCGCTCCGCCCGGAGCTCGCCCGACCCCCGAGGGTCGACTGCGGGTCAAGGGGCGTTCCCCATCCCCCACGCGGCCCTGAGCTCATCGGCAATTTGGAAGTTCGATCGGTCCCCATCGCGCTCGGTGAGCTCGAACCCCCGCAGCATCCTCAGCCCAAGGAGAGCCGACAAATTGGGGACGCCGGGCAGGCGGGCCCAGGTCCGGTCGAAGAGAGCGTCGCTGACCTCCACGAAGGTGAAGAACCAGCGCGTCCAATCGGCCTTGGGCACCCCGAGTAGCTGGGCGGTCTGATCGCCGAGATAGTGGCGGATACCGGACGCCGGAAGGCCCCCCAGTGGACCGATCCGGATGAGATCCCGCATGCACTCGATCGCGGCGGCAGTGAGCTCTCGGCCGGCGTCGCTCTCGGCGTAGGCGCGGGCCTTGATGTGCCCCCAGATCGCCTCGGAGTCGGCCCAGTCCAACGGGAGGAGGTCGGAACGAATTCCCAGCTGGTGGCCGATCAGGTTCCAGGCGTGGATGTAGGCCTCGGCTTCAGAGTCATTGACGCGGACGCCTGACCGCCGGAGGGAGTCCACGCCAACGACACCGAAGGAGAACAGGCATCCGAGTAGGTCCTCCTGATTCAGAGGCACGCCGAGCGCGTCGTCCCATGCCTCGATGGGGTCCCCAGCCGGTGACCGGAGATCCTCTCCGTGGAGCAAGAGGTGGCGGACCGCCGCGTGCATCAGGCGCACATGTCGGATCGTCTTGTACCCGAGCGCCCCCGTCTCCAATGCGCCAGGGGTCATGGCGTTGATGATCATCTGCCCTGTCTCGACGTAGCGGCGCTTCGGCTTCCCGGTCAGACGAGCAGTTCGGGCCAGGGGCTCCGCCCCCTTCGCGCAGGCATAGTCGGCCGGCAGGGACGCCATCCACAAGGCCATGCCGAGTTGAGGTCCCCATTGACGGAAGAACCTCTCGCCACTTTGGACGAGTTCGGGATCCGCCCAGTCGGGCCACGGCTCCTCGGCGGTGACGAAGGCGCCGATGCCGGGCAACTGCTCGTCCGGAACGTCGCCGGCTGAAAGACGCGCCAGCCGCGCAAAGAGCTGGGCATGTCCCTCTCCGCTGTTCTCGAAAAAGGTGCTGACAGCCTGATCTGCCGGCCAGTCGGACGCTGAGCGGAGGCCCTCGAGGAATGTGTCGGTGAAACGCCGGGTTCCGATTGTGGGCGGCGGACGGTGCGGCGCTGCGGCAATGGACCCGCCGATGGCGAAGTTCTGGCCAGGGATACGACCGGCTTCGATGTCCGCCACGACCGCGCCGTCGAACGGAGGCTGAAACAGCTGAATGCGGTGATGGCGGGAGAGGAACAGATTGGTGATGAAGTTCATACGGTCGTCGAGATTGACCCAGTCCGCGGCGGCGCTTCCGACGCCGTTGGGGCCACTGCGGTCGAAGCGAGCCAGCAGTGTGGCCAGGTCGTCGACAACAACGGGCTCAATGCCGGATGGTATGAACGGCTGCCCCGGAATCGGGGGTACGTCGTGGTCCAGCAGGAGAGTTCCGTCGGGCGTCTCGATGGTGCCGAGGAGCTTCGTCATCAGATCACCCCAGAGGTCACCGGTGGCCTTCACGACGGGGTCGAGCGCAGAGGCGATCGACGGCTCGAGCCGGGCAATTTCTCCGCCCTCCGCAACCAGGCGCTCCCGGTAGAGGGCGGCGCCTTGATTGACCCCCATGTCCATGCTGCCGGCGATCGCACCCTGGAGGTGATGCTGCTCGTGCGCGCCGAGCTGCAGCGAGCCAGCCAGGATGCGCTGGCTCCTGGTGGCCGGAGCCGTCTCCTCCATGGCGTCACACCAGAGCGAGAACCCGGCGAGGAGGCGGTTGACGCCCTCGAACAGGGGCGCACCCTCGCACACCTCGAGCACACGCGCACGGGCAGAGGCGTCATTGACCGGCTGGGCCCCGTAACAGGCAATGAACGTCGCCGCCGCGGGAGCGATCTCCGCGAACACCTCGGTGTTGCCGTTGGACAGATTCAAGGCACACGCACTCAGAAGTTCACGGACGACATCGATGACGTGATCGGAGGTGACGAAGTGGAGGCACTCGGAGAGCAGCTTCCCCTGAGGCCCCTCGTTCACTGAGCGGATCGCACCCATCATCCCGTCGTGAAGGACGACGCGGTCGTGGAGCCACTTGGGCAGGTCCTCGCCACGGATATTCCGTCCGACGGTATCCGAGGCCCAGGTGCCGAACGTGCACCAGTTGGCCGTCTCTGGTCCGAGCAACTGCGTCAGACCCGCAGCCAGGTCCGAATAGGTCTGGGTCACCCAATAATTGCGAAGAACACGGTCATCGATGGCGAGCACGGCCTGCACGTGCGTCGCTGTGGTGCCCCGATTCATGCCGCACACCTCCATCCCGCACCTCCGTGTTCCCGGTGGAGGTGCCGGGCTCATGCCGGCCGAGCGCCACTCACGGCCGTTGCACAAGGTTGGCCCTTCGTTCCTCGACTGTCAAGGCCGCGCGACCGACATCGTGGCAACACCGAGCACTCCGCTGGCAAAGACGCGACTCCACGTGGTTTGGCGGCCGAACCGAGGGAGTTCGATCCATACGTGCCGTGTCCACCGTGACGGACCAAACGAGCGCCCAATGCCTCGCCGAAATCACGGCGGCCGCCATGGGGTCACCCCCGGAGGGCGCTGAGCGGACCGCCTGCGGGGCCGGGCGCGCTGCGGTCCCAAACGATCAAGAGGTGGGTGCGGGCGAGTGATTTTGCCCCTCTACCCGGCAACGGTCATATCCATGCTTTAGCGTGACGCGGAGAGGACTGCGCTCGCGCCGGGCCTGACGTGTAGGGACGACGCAGTCACCACTGGAGTGCGATGGTGCCCGACCCAAGTGCACTCGTTGTCACCCAAGGAGCACCTCCCATGTCAGACGGCCCCCTCACCCCCGAGCCCACGATCTTCATCCTCTTCGGAGCCACGGGAGATCTGGCGCATCGACTCGTGTTGCCGGCCTTTTTCCAACTGGCGATCACTGGGCTGCTTCCCGCTGACTGGCGCTTGATCGGAAATGGGCGGGGCGAAACCTCTGACGAGGATTTCCGGGAGTGCATGCGTCAGAGCCTCGAAGAGTTCGGACCTAAGCCGTCGGAAGGGCCCTGGGACGAGGTGAGTGCCCGTCTTCGGTTTGCGGGTGGTGGATTCGACACGGCCGATCCCGGAACCTTGCTCGAGGTCGTGCAGCAGGCTGAAAAAGAGATGGGCGGGCGGCCTCAGCTCATCCACTACATGGCCGTCCCACCGGCGGCATTTGGACCGTTGACGGAGGCCATCGGTGCCAATCACCTGGCCGAAGGAGCTCGGGTTGTCTATGAGAAACCGTTCGGCACCTCATTGGAGTCGTTCACAGAGTTGGACCGGATCGCCCACGAGACGTTCCGGGAGGCACAGATCTACCGGATCGACCACTTTCTCGGAAAGGAAGCCACCCAGGACATTCACGTGCTTCGCTTTGCCAATGGTCTGTTCGCCGGCGCTTGGGATCGAACGCACATCGAGCGCGTGGAGATAGACGTCCCCGAGACGCTCGACGTGGCGATGCGGGCATCCTTCTATGAGTCCACAGGCGCCATTCTTGACATGTTGGTCACGCACCTCCTCCAGCTGGCGGCCGAAGTGGCGATGAACCCGCCGCATTGCCTCGAACCCGAGTGCTTGGGCAAAGAACGTGAGCGCGTCATTGGCGCCTTTCGACCACTCACGCGCTCTGACGTGGTCGTGGGTCAATACCAGGGTTACCGGGAAACGAAAGGGGTAGCAGACGACTCTCGGACCGAGACGTTCGTCGCAGCCCGGATGTGGGTGGACGATGAACGCTGGGACGGCGTTCCCTTCCTGCTCCGCACCGGGAAGTGTCTGGCCGAGAGCCACCAGCGAGTCAGCGTTATCTTCAGGGACCCAGTTCCAGGGCTCCCGGACCAACCGACCGGGAAGAGTGTGCTCGGATTCGAGCTCTCCGGCGACGGACAGATACAACTCACCCTCGTGGTGAAGGAACCAGGTGTGACAATGTCGCTCGGCTCGTCCAGCGTCGTCATTTCGTTGGGTCAGGGCTTTCACACGCCGTCGCTCCCCGCCTATCCTCGCTTACTTCACGACGTGCTGATCGGCGATCGTTCGTTGTTCACACGACCCGATGGGCTGGCCCACGTCTGGAAGGTCGCGAACGAGATCCTGAACGACAAGCCCGAACCATTCGTGTACGAGAAGAATTCGTGGGGCCCGCCCGAGGCTGCCGCGCTGATCGCTCCCGATCACTGGTTCTTGGGTCAATGACACCCATGTGAAGAGTGGGCTTCTCGGCATACATCCGATCAACGCCGAGACGGCGAGTCCCAATCCTGCGGTGCGCAACGACGGAGAGGCGACGGAGCGCCGGAGAGGCTTACTGGCACAATCATTCTGTGACGGGCAGTGCCGCGAACGGCAAGACAGATACTCCCGACCCCGAGGACGGAGAGTCCGAAGCAGCAGGGAGAATCGTGCCTACCTCGACGCGGTTGCCGCCGAAGCCGGAGCGGGTGCTCGTGGCGTTGCTCCTGGCCCTGGCAGGTTCGCTCGTCATCGATGCGTTGTTGGTCGCGCTCGGCACGGCCGCATTTCCCGCGACAAAGGGCTACGGTCACTTTCACTTCTCGGATTACGGCCTCCTGACGGCAATCGGTGTTGTGTTGGCATGCACTGCCTGGGTTGTCGTCGTGCGGTTGTCGTCGGACCCGCGGCGTGTCCTGTTCCGTCTCGCGGTGGCCGTGACGATCGTGCTTTGGCTGCCCGACATCTGGCTGTTGATTGAGCACCAGCCCGCCGCGGCCGTCGCGGTCCTCATCTGTATGCATCTCGGCATCGCCCTGGTCACCTACAACCTCCTCATCCACGTCGCTCCCGCCAGGGATGTACCAGCGGGCGGCTTGGCAATGCACGGCGGGGGAGAGAGGCAAGCGGGGGACCGAGAACTCGGACGGTCACCGTCGGCCCATCACCTCGATGCGAGGACATCCCAGGTAGGGCGGTGGGTCTGGGTCCTGATGATGATCGGCATCGGCCTCGAGTTGGCGCTTGGGATCGTCGCATTGGTCGCCGTGCCGGTTCATCGACCGAATGGGTGGGTCCCAGGTCAGGCTCGAGCGATCTACCTGATCCACGCCCTCCTCGGCGGGATCCTGACTCTTGTTGCAATGTGGCTCGTGACCGTTGCTCCCCGTCACCGGGTGGGGCGGGTCGGAAGTGTCGTCGGCTTGGTCGGCCTCGCGCTCGGCGCCGGCGGCGGCATACTCGCCGTCTACGAGTCCTCTCGATTCGCGGGGCTAGCGCTGATGTTCGCCGGTAGCCTGGTTGCCTTCTTCGGGTACCTGATACCCCTCATTGAGCCTGAATCGGATCCAGCGACCGGGTAGGCCAGAAGGTGCCCAAGGCTCACTCCGAGGAATTCTGCGAATCCATGTGAGAAAATCCACATATGGCAGCTGAACAACAGATCGAGCTCGACGATGGGCGGCACCTCGACGTCAGGGTGAGCGGTCCGATCGGCGGGCTCCCTCTCGTCTTTCACCACGGGACGCCCGGAGCCGCCACGCCGATCCGGGCGCTCGAACGGGCGGCGCACGACCGCGGACTTCGGTACGTCAGCTTCTCGAGGCCGGGCTACGGCAACTCCTCTCGGTTGCGGGGTCGCCGGGTCGTCGACGTGGTGTCGGACACGGCTGCAGTGCTCACCGCAGTAGAGGCCGACCGCTGCCTGCTAGCCGGTTGGTCCGGTGGCGGACCTCACGCGCTGGCCTGCGGAGCCCGCCTCGCCTCGGCCGCCGGCACACTCGTGATCTCGGGAGTCGCGCCCTACGGCCTCGCCGAGCTTGATTGGATGGCCGGCATGGGCGAGGACAACGTCGCCGAATTCGGGGCCGCTCTGCAGGGAGAAACGACGTTGCGTCCCCTCTTGGAGGAAGGCCGGGAGACCTTAAGGGACGTCGACGCGGCGGGCATTGTCGCCTCACTCGATTCCCTTCTCCCCGAGGTTGACAAGGCAGTGCTCACCGAGGAGTTCGGAGAGGACATGGCAGCGAGCTTCGCTGAAGGGCTCCGCTACGGCGTCGACGGCTGGGTGGATGACGACCTGGCCTTCACCGAGCCATGGGGATTCGACTTCGATGAGCTATCGGGCCCGGTCATGATCTGGCAGGGAGACGCTGATCTGATGGTGCCTTTCGCCCATGGGAAGGCTCTCGCGGCGCGGATACCTGGGGCCTCGGTCCACCTCGAGGAAGGCGAAGGCCATCTCTCCTTAGGCCTCGGAGCGTTGGAGCGCATGCTCGATGAGCTCGTCTCGGCCGCAAGCACCGGCTGAGTCCGTCCGGGTTTCTCGACGCCCTAGATTGCGGCGGCAACGCGAAGGGAGTACTCCCGACCCGTCGGCGCGCAAGGCTCGGCGGCGCCGAGCTCGGCCCAACTCTCCCGACACAGATCGCCGGGCGCAGGGATCATCCCTGGCTTATTCGACCGTCACGGGCATACCTGCGTTAACTTGTGTCTCCTCATCGTTGGAGCAAGCAGGGAGTCGGCCCGTGCAAAGCCCCCACACCCCCAGGGTCATCGACATCGGCGAGGATGCCTGTGTGGTCGAGTGCCCTCAGTGCCGCGAGGGGCGGAGCGTGGATGTCCCTATCGGCATCGGAATTCCGATGCGCGACAGGATCACCGCAGAGCTTCTTGCCGGGAACCACCGCGATGAGCACCGCAACGTGGCACTCGCCGCCGACGCCGGCGAGTTGGTCGGGATGCCAGTCGCGTAGGCGCGATCGATCACTCGCTCCTGCTGAAGATGTTCAAGAAGAAGAGGAAGACGTTCAGAGCGTCAAGAAAGAACGACGCTGCGATGAGCGGGGCCGAAGCTGCGTCGCCCTTGGTGCGTAGCCGTTGAAAGTCGAACATAGTCGAACCGGCGAAGATGACCAGTCCGGCGATCGAGTAGATGAGTGCGGCGTTTGGGATGTGGACGAAGATTGCCACGATGCCAAACAAGATGAGTGCCACCAGTCCCCAAAAGCAGGCACGGGCGATGCCGGACAGATCTCGTCGACTCCCGTAGCCCGCCGCGCCGAGCCCGATCATGAAGAGCGCGGTGGCCCCACCCGCTTGCCAAAGCGCCGTGCTGTCCACACTGGCGTAGTGGGCGAGGGTCGGCGCGACGGCGAGCCCCATGAGGACTCCGAAGACGAAAAGGAGGCCCGTTGCCAACGAGGCCGATTGCCGGACTGCGAATCTCATCCCGAACAGACAGGCGAACGCCCCGAGAAAGGTCACCCACCCCCAGCCGTAGGTGAGGTTGCGCCCGAGGTACGCGCCGAGTGCGAAGAAGCCGACCGTGATCGCGACGTACGCCATCGTCTGACCGAACAGGGTCGGCACATCTTGGGCGGCGGTCGGGCGCCCGCTGAGACTGCCCGGCTGAGTTGCCCAATCGCTCACGGATCTCCTCCTGCTCCGGTTTCTCGGCCCTCCACGATAAGAGATGGGCGGGTTGCCCCGGAGGTGGTGGACTGATGCGACGCCCCTGGCTGGAGATGCTGTCAACCGACAGAGAGCCAGGAACCACCCGTCGCTTTGTGCTCTCAGTCGGTCCACAGATAGCGTGCCGACCGCCGAGGGGGCGTTCTACGAGGAGCAGGAGGTCGGTGTGCGCAGCCCCCATCACCCCAGAATTGTCCACCGCCCGGATGGACCGTGGGTCGTCGAGTGTCGGCAGTGCCGAGACGACGGATCGTCTTCCGTGCCGATCGGCATCGGGCTGCCGCTGGCGGACCAACTGACCGCCGAGCGGCTCGCCGAGAATCATGCCGGACCCGCGGGGATGGCCGCCGGCAGCCGCTGACCGTCCTCCCCTCGGGGTGCATTTCGTGGGGGAAAAGGGCATCGGATAACCGCTGAGTTGCTTGCGCGACCTCAGTCCGACGTCGAAGCGCATTCTCCGCGAACTGGCGCCCGATTCTAGGGAGTGCCGCTGAGGACTCCCAAGGCCTTGACAACGGACTGTTCGAGTTCAGTGAGCCCCACAAACTCGATCCCGAGCCGGACGGAGCCACCGCCCGCCCGTACAGCGTTTCTCACTTCGCCCTCGAGCCGGATGTTCACGGACGCGCCGTGCTTGGGAGTCTCGACCGACACGTGGCGTCCGATCAACTCGGAATCTTGCGGGTCACGAAGCAGGATCCCGAGACCGAATTCGGAGATGTCCAGAACGCGGCACTCTCTCGCTCCGTCGACGGGGTCGCCGTCGATACGGCAGTGCACCACCCAGTCGGCGATTTGGCGTGGTATTCGACGACGGAACTCCATCAATGGACCTCGTTCTCGGCGCGTTCGGGACTCTTGGATACGTGCAGGAGGGGCGGTGACCCACGACGTGCGTGCATCGGATCCCCCAATCACCGCCCCTCGTTTCGGATCCTGACATCAGGTAATGCCCTCAGATAGAGCCGGTCAGACCACTCGAGACACAACGGCTGCACAAATTTCGTCCGAGCGGGAGAAGCTCGTTGGACCCCCAATCGAGGTGGCAGGCGCACGTCTTCCTCCCAAAGGCAGCCGCGCCCGGGTCGGTGCGCCGGCCAGGCGAGGCTGCGTCTCCATCGAGGGAGGGCATCGATGAAGCCCCAGTTCAGGCCCCCTACTTGGGGGTGCACCCGCCAGCTGCAACCAATGTGTGCTTACATCGTTCCCCAGCCCATTCATCCTTGGGTCTCAGCGCATTCCCTGCTACTTTCGGGCGCAGTAAGCCTTTGGGGACGAGCACGGGGGTGGGGGCCGGGACATGAGCTTCCCCTAGCCCCTCCCCCCGGCCCCCACCTCTCTCTTCTAGTGGAGAGACCGACCGTTCTTCGTCAGGGTGCTTCGGTGGCACGGATCTCGCAGTGCGGACGCCTGGTCTTTCGGAACTTCGTGATCCCTTTTGGATCGGACAAGGTTGACCGAGGGCGGGGTAACGAATCCCCCCGGAGACCTCTGGTCACCCCGCCCTCGTCGATGAGTCTGGGCGTCCGGCCCGTCTGCGAGTAGGGCAATTCGGCTCGAACAAGAACAACGCACGGACAACAGCCTCGAGTGCCGAAATGCCGAGTGCGACGAGCGACGTGCGACGTCGTGCCGACGACGGAGCGTCCGCCGTCATAGCGCAGCGATCAGGCGGTGACGAAGATCCGAAGTGTTCGCTCAGCGCCGCAGGTTCACGTCGGGAACCGTGCGAGTCGAAGCCTTTCGTCCGTCTGCACTGCTCCCCGCCGAATGACGAGGACCGCTGCGCCGGCCAGAAAGAGCAGCATGGCGAAGAAGAACGAGTTCCCCGCGATCAGCTGAAGAAGATTGAGATGGAGATCGGAGGTGTTCTTGTAGGGCACCCACCAAACGGGCGCGCTCCAGAACAGGACGGCAGTCGCGGCCGCGAGGGGACGTCCCCAACGGGGCCGGTCGGGCGCCAAGGCGAGCCACAGAATCGCTGGGACCACCCACACCATGTGATGGACCCACGAGATCGGGGACACGAGGAGGCACGTCACCGCGCAGATCAAGACACCTAGGAACGGCGACGAACGTCGGTGCGCCAGTGCCGCGAGCCACAGCCCCCCTGCGGCGGTGACGAGAAGCAAGGGAAGCATGAGGGCATCGGGGAGGACGCCGTGCGTGAAACGGTCGAGTACCCCCCAGAGGTTCTGGTTGTCGACGATCGAGAGGTCCCCGGCGCGACCCGGCTTGAAGACGGCCCTCGTCCAATAGGCCCTCGAGGAGGCCGGTGAGATGGCGAAGGTCACCAGCTCGCACGCGCCGAAAGTGAGAAGACAGGTCACAGCCCCGCGCCAGCGCCGCGTGATCAGCAGATACGGAACGAACAGCAGGGGAGTGAGCTTGACCGCAGCGGCCAGCCCGGTGGCGACGCCAAGGGGCAGCCTGGCGCTTCCCGATCCGGCGCTCGCTCAGGAGGTCCCACATGACAAGGAAGGTCACGAACAGGTTGACCTGCCCGAAGCCGATCGTGATCAGCACGGGATTGAGGAACAAAGCGGGCAGGCTCAACGCCAGTGCGAGACGCCAGGTGGACATCCTGTCGAGCGAAGGCTTGACGAGGCGTACGGACAGAACGAGTACGCCGATCAGTGCAACCAGGTTGCCCATTGTCCAGACCGCCTGCACCAATCCGACACTGGTGAACGTCCGCTCCCAGGGTGCGAAGAGGAGTGCGGCGAACGGGGGATAGGTGAACGGAAGGCTCGTATTGGGGAGGACGAAGGAATACAGGTGGGAGGTGAAGACGTACCTTCCGCCCAGACGCAGGTAGACGCCGAGATCCACCTCGTAGGTCCGCAGCGCGATGTACAGGCCATACGAGACGGCCAACGCGAACGACACCAGCGCGGGACCCCACCCGGTCAGCCGTCGTCGCCTCGTGGCCGGACGACTCGATCTGTTGCGGCCGCCTCTCAGGGGCTGGTTGACGGTTGTCACGGATCCTCTCAAGAAGCTGCCGGGCGGCGACCCTTTGGCCATACCCGATTTGGAGCTGTGACGTAGCAGCCGAAAACTGAGACGGAGCTGTGCTGCGCCAACGGGGCGATGGTGCGCCCGCAATGGTAGCGGCGTCGCGTCGGCCCGAGCCGGATGATTGGGGTCAGCTCGAAGGGACGCGGAGCGGCGGAACGGTGGTGCTGGGCACCGTGACCGGCCCCCCGCCACCGACCGGGCCCGCCGATCCGGACGGTCGTCGAGACGGGGTTTCCCGGTCCTTGTGTGAGATGCAGGAGGACTTCGAGGGTCCCCGTGTTCGCCGTGGTGACGAAGCCGCCGATGCTCGGGTTGGCAATGTTCCACTCCGAGAATGTGATCGGGATATCGGCCAGCACAGCAATCGCAGATCCGATCCGCTCCGCCGTGACGGGGAAGCTCACAGACTTCGTCACTCCGTGCATCGCGAGATTGCCCACGGCGTTGTAGTGCGCGACAGCACCCTCCGCCGGGATCGTCCCAAGGTCGATCGGCGCAGAGAGGGTGAGCGTCGCAGTCGGATACTGGCTCACGTCCATGATCGACCCATCGAACCGAGCGTTCCGCTCGCTCTGGTCGCTCACGACACTCGCCATGTCGACGGTGAAGGTCGCCTTCGTCACCGTCGAACCGGCGATCGTCATGGAGCCCCAGATTTTGCTCGTACGGCCCACCGCGGTCGAGTTCTGCCCGACCAGGACCTCCTGGACCCGGTAGCCCGCCACCGAACCCGTGCCGACGTTCCAGCTGCCATTCAGCGACGTCGTCGTCGAGGCTGCTCCCGGTGAGGTGCTCGAGGTCGTCGTCGCCGACGACTTGGGCAGTTCGAGCTTGGCGGGGGCCGGGCCCTCAATGAAGTGGATGTACACGTAGGGCCCCAGCAGCGCCGCCAGGACGATCAGTGCGGCCGCACCGACCGCTCCCACAATGAACCTGCGCCGCCTTTTCGTGGCCATACGCGTTCATCATGACGCTCTCTCCTGGCGGCCCGCTGTGACCCCGAGCGGTTGTTCGACCGGTGACACACACGGCCGGGAGCGCACGACTCGGCCGAGGAGCTGGGGCCGACGGACGGGGCTACCGTTTCCTGTGCTCCGGCCAGGCGAGGGACACCCATGACGGTGCGAGGGGAGCAGCTCTCCATCGGCCGACGAACCAGGGGAAGCGCCCGGGATGCGCCAAACGGGTGGATCGTCCCCAGCTTGGTCTTCGTGCTCGCTGCGGTCGCAGGCTGGCGCGACGGCGGCTTCTGGCATACCGAGGCTGCGGCCATTGCGGTTCTCGCGGCGGTCCTTCTGGTGGCGGCACTGATCACAGCGCCCCCGGATCGACGGGCCATCTTCGTGTTGAGCAGTCTCGGCCTTCTGGCGCTCTGGTGGTTCATCCGGACCGCGACAGCGGACCCCGGCGCGGACTTCCTGCCCCTCGGCGCCAGCATCATCGCTTTTGGGGCTGCGTTCGCAGCAGTCCGTCCATTGGCCGGGCGTGCGCGCGAGCTGGCAGCCCTGGCCATGGTGTGTCTGGGGGCGGTGGGCGCGCTGGTGGGCTTTGCCGGGCTGATCGGGCGCTGGTCTCCGCTGGCTCTGCCGGCGCAGGGACTCTGGCGCCTCTCCTCGTCGCTGACGTACGCCGACGCGGCCGGGTTGGCCTTCGGTGTCTGCCTCCTGGTCGCGCTCGGGTGTGGTCGCGGCACCAACCCTCGTCCGCGTGGCTGTCTGTCTGAATGCCGCAGGCCTCATCGGCGCCCAGAGCCGCGGGGCGTACGTGGCAGTCGTGTGTGCCTGCCTCCTCGTACCTGCTCGGCGCTACCGCGAACTGGCGCTTCCGCTCGCGGCCGGAGCGGGGCTGGGCGTCGCGGCTGTCGCTTCGTCGCCACAGAACCACCGAGTTCCGTGGCTGGCCGCAGTGGTTGTCGCCGCGATGGCCATTGCCGCCTGCGATCGCCCCAGCAGGTCCCGGCAGCGGTCGAGCGCACGAATCAGGACGGTGCTCGGTGCGGGAATGTTGTGCGGAGTCGTCGCAGCCACACTGCTGGTGCATCACGAGATCGGTGTGCGGGCCCTGGCGCCGAGCGACCACGACCGGTCCGCCGAATGGTCGAGCGCCTGGCACCAATGGGCGTCGGCTCCCTTCACGGGCGTCGGGGCGGATCGAGCACTGATACTCCACGCCGCCGATGGCTCGTCCGCCCATTTCGTCCACAATGAGTACCTCCAGGTGGCGGCCGATGCGGGCATCGTCGGGCTCGGCCTGATGGCATTCGTGGCCCTCTCCCTGGCAAAATCCCTGCGCCGCGTCGACCCGCTGTCGTCCTGTGCCGTAGCCGCCGTAGTCTGCTGGGCCGTAGGTGGCGCGTTCGACTTCGACTGGCACCTGCCCGTTGTCGGCCTCCTGGGGGGTTGGTGCGCCGGTTTAGCCGCGAAGGAGGACTGACGACGATGAGGAGCTGGTTCATAGCCTTCACGGCCACCGTCCTGTGCGCGCTCTCTCTCGGTCTCTTCGCTGCGCCGGCGGGAGCGACAGACACCAGCTCGACTGCGGTCACGGACAACTCGTCCGGCTTGGCCACCGGTGGCACCCTCACCTTCACCGCCACGGTCACCGGTGCCGGCGTGACCCCGACCGGCTCGGTCACCTGGTCCGTCACCGATCCGAACGGCGCCGCAGTCGCCTGCACTCCCTCGACGCTCGACGACAACGGCATGGGAAGCTGCACCGTCAACGACGTCATCGTGGGGACCTACTCGGCCACCGCCGACTACGGCGGCGACACCAATTACGACACCAGTTCGGGCCAGGACACCACCGCCTCCATTTCCAAGGCCACAAGCGGCACCACGGTCAGCGACAACGCGGCCGGCGTGGTCACTGGCGGGAGCTTCAGCTTCACCGCCACCGTGTCGGGACCGGGCGTGACCCCGACCGGCTCGGTCACCTGGACCGTCACCGATCCGAAGGGCGCCGGAGTCGCCTGCCCTCCCTCGACGCTCGACGGCAGCGGCGAGGGCACCTGCACCGTCACCGACGCCATCGCGGGCACCTACTCCGCGATCGCCGGTTACACCGACGGCGACGCCA
Source organism: uncultured Acidimicrobiaceae bacterium (assembly GCA_963731065.1). GTDB lineage: Bacteria > Actinomycetota > Acidimicrobiia > Acidimicrobiales > RAAP-2 > Bog-473. The sequence continues at coordinate 42,425 of CAVSUH010000014.1, forward strand.
ACTATATGGGCAGCTCGGGCGAGGACACGACGGCCTCCGTCGGCAAGGCCACGAGCGCGACCGCAGTAGCCGATGACTCCTTCGGTGTGGCCACGGGCGGGAGCTTCAACTTCACGGCCACCGTCACGGGGGCCGGCGAGACGCCGACGGGCACGGTCTCTGGACCGTCACCGACCCGAACGGCCAGGCGGTCAGCTGCGCAGCACCGACGCTGGACGACAACGGCATCGGCACCTGCAACGTGACCGACATCATCGCGGGGACCTACTCGGCCACCGCCGATTACAGCGGCGACCCCAACTACGACGCCAGCTCGGGCCAGGACACCACGGCCTCCATCTCCAAGGCCACAAGCGGCACCACGGTCATCGACAACGCGGCCGGCGTGGCCACCGGCGGGAGCTTCAGCTTCACCGCCACCGTGTCGGGGCGCCGGCGTGACGCCGACGGGTACGGTCTCGTGGACCGTCACCGACCCGAACAGCCATGCGGTCACCTGCGCTCCTTCCACGACTCGACGGCAGTGGCATGGGCACCTGCACCGTCACCGATGTCATCGCGGGGACCTACTCGGCCACCGCTGATTACAGCGGCGACCCCAACTACGACGCCAGCTCGGGCCAGGACACCATGGCCTCCATTTCCAAGGCTACAAGCGGCACCACGGTCATCGACAACGCGGCCGGCGTGGTCACCGGTGGGAGCTTCAGCTTCACCGCCACCGTGTCGGGGGCCGGCGCGACGCCGACGGGTACGGTCTCGTGGACCGTCACCGACCCGAACAGCCATGCGGTCACCTGCGCTCCTTCCAGACTCGACGGCAGTGGCATGGGCACCTGCACCGTCACCGATGTCATCGCGGGGACCTACTCGGCCACCGCTGATTACAGCGGCGACCCCAACTACGACGCCAGCTCGGGCCAGGACACCATGGCCTCCATTTCCAAGGCTACAAGCGGCACCACGGTCATCGACAACGCGGCCGGCGTGGTCACCGGTGGGAGCTTCAGCTTCACCGCCACCGTGTCGGGGGCCGGCGCGACGCCGACGGGTACGGTCTCGTGGACCGTCACCGACCCGAACAGCCATGCGGTCACCTGCGCTCCTTCCAGACTCGACGGCAGTGGCATGGGCACCTGCACCGTCACCGATGTCATCGCGGGGACCTACTCGGCCACCGCTGATTACAGCGGCGACGCCAACTACGACGCCAGTTCGGGTCATCACACCACGGCCCACATTGGCAGCGCGGCACAGACCATCCTCTTCACCTCGACGGCGTCCAACGCGGTCTTTGCTGGTCCCGCATATAGCGCGACGGCCCAGTCCACCTCGGACCTTCCAGTGACCATCACCTCGTCGACCACCGGTGTCTGCTCCATCAGCTCGGGTCAGGTGAGCTTCGACGGGGTCGGAACATGCACGCTGAACGCCAACCAGGAGGGCGATGCCTACTGGTCTGAGGCGGTGCAGGTCACGCAGACCTTCCAAGTGAACAGGGCGACGCCGTCCGGCCCCTTCGTCGACAACATCCCGACGAACGCAACCGAGTTCGGCACCTACGTTGCCACCGTGTTCACATCGGGTGACGGGGCCACCTCGGTCACCTCCATTTCGACAGCCGTGTGCACCGTCGGCGCAGACGGGCGGACGATCACGTTCGTCGGCTTCGGGGCGTGCACGCTGGCGGCCGATTTGGCCCAGGGAACGCACTACCTCTCGGCGACGGGGGGCAACCAGTCGTTCCCCGTGAACCCGGCGGCGCGTGGCTATTGGTTGGTCGGCTCGGACGGAGGCATCTTCTCCTTCGGTGCCGCCGCCTTCTACGGCTCCATGGGCGGTACGCCACTACAACGACCCGTCGTGGGCATCACACCGTCGGCCAGCCGCGCCGGATACTGGCTCGTCGCCTCCGACGGGGGCATCTTCAGCTTCGGGGACTCCTCGTACTACGGCTCCATCCCCGGGGTCGGGCTGCATCCTGCCGGTTCGGGTCTGCCGAACAGCCTCAATGCGCCCATCGTCGGCATGGTGCCGTCCGTCAGCGGGCACGGGTACTTCATGGTGGCGTCCGATGGCGGCGTCTTCGCTTTCGGCGACGCCCACTTCGCGGGCTCGTGCCCGGGCATCGGCGGCTGCGTCGGCAGCGCCGTCTCCGTGATGCCGGACAGCACGGGGAATGGCTACTGGCTGGTAACCAATCTCGGTGCTGTCTATGCCTTCGGCGACGCGCAGTTCTACGGGGCGCCGCCGGCGCAGTCCGTGCCCGTCGTGGACGCGGTGCCGACCCCGGACTGGCGCGGCTATTGGCTGCTCTACGCCAACGGCGACGTGGACGGGTTCGGCGACGCGACGACACAGGGCGCTCCGCTCGGCTACGTCAACGAGTTCAACCCGGCCTCCGCGATCTTCCCTACGGCCGACGGCAAGGGCTACTGGGTCGCCTCAGGCCGCGGTGATGTCTTCGCCTATGGCGACGCGCCGTATCTAGGCAGCGAGGCGGCCGCCGGTCTCAACGGCGAGATCATCGCCGCCTTCGGCTTCTAGCTATACGCCTACGCCCCGAGCGCCTCGGCTTCGGGGACGGGCAGCTCCGCCACAACGGCCTCCACGACCGCGCCCACCGCACGACCTGTCCCCGCCGATGCTCGACGCAGCAGCTCCGAGATGTAGCCGACCAGGTTCACCACGTCGGACCTCGGGGAGCGTCCGACCAGCGGGACGGGCTCGATGGCCGGGTCGAGGGCGCAGACCTCCAGGATCACCCGCCGGATCTCGAGGAGGGACGAGCGAGCCTGCAGGAGCGATGTGCCGCTCGTGCGGAGCCAGACGGAAATGCCCAGTTCAAGCGTCAGGTCCCCCGAGAACGGCTCCACCGGGCCCAGCTCGGCCAACCCGCTGAGCAGGGCGGGGCCAAAGCCGGTCGGGACCTCCTTCACCATGGCCTCAGTGTGACGAAAGGCTGTAACAAGGTGGTGGACCTGCTCTGGGCTGGTATTTTATTGGGCGTGCCACGCACGATCTGGAAGGGGGCTCTCAGTTTCGGACTGGTGAACATCCCCGTGGGCCTGTACCCGGCCACCTCGGACAAGAGCATCCACTTCAATCAGTTCGAGGAGGGGACGTCCGACCGGATCCGCTACAAGAAGGTCAACGAACGGACTGGCGAGGAGGTCCCCCAGGACCAGATCGTCAAGGGGTACGACCTCGGCGGCGGCGAGTACGTCATCCTCACCGAGGAGGAGCTCGAATCCGCGGAGCCGAAGAAGTCTCGCCAGATCGAGATCTCCGATTTCGTCGGCCTGGTCGACATCGACCCGGTCTTCTTCCGGTCCAGCTACTACCTCGCCCCCGAGGGGGCAGGAGCCGACAAGGCCTATGCCCTGCTCCGCCGAGCCATGGCGGAGGCCGGGCGCGTCGCCATCGCCACCCTGGTCATGCGGAACAAGGAGTATCTGGTCGCCATCCGGCCCGAAGACGATGCACTGGCCCTCCACACCATGTACTTCTCGGACGAGGTGCGCGATCCCGGACGCGAACTCGAGCTGCCCGAGACGGGCGACGTGACCGATCGCGAGCTCTCCATGGCGCAGCTCCTCATCGAATCGATGGAGAGCGACTGGGACCCGGAGCGCTTCCACGACACCCACCGCGAGAAGGTCGAAGCCCTCATCGAGGAGAAGCGCCAGGGTCACGAGATCGTGCTGCAGGAGGGACCCGAACCCGTCGCCAAGGTGGTCGACCTCATGGAGGCGCTCAACGCCAGCATCGCGGCGGCGGCCCGCCCGGGCACCGAGGACAAGGGTGCGAAACGAACCGCAACCAAGCGGGCGCCGGCCAAGCGCGCCGCTCCGGCCAAGAAGGCGGCCAAGGCCGCCAAGACAGCCGCCCGCCGCAAGGCTTCCTGAACACAACCGTCGCCCGGGAACGGCGACCCCGGCCAGACACGGAGTCCTCCTTCCAATCGTTGCGTCAATTCTACGTATCGCGCAAGGAACACGTGTCAGCATCGTGATCTGAGTCGTTTTCCCGCTCCAAAGCGCTGGATCGTGGTGAAATGCCCCGAACGAGCCGCGCTCGTGAGGGGAGTCCACGTGACCACTGCGCAGGTACAGGTTCCGGAGGCCAGGATCCCTGAGTGGATGGGCTTCGACGGCCTGGTCCAGCTGATTTCCGTGGACGGGCAGCGGACGGTTGGATGCCCCTACTGGGAGCTCGTGGCCGATGTCGATGCAGCGCAGCTGCGTGATCTCTACCGCGACATGGCCGTCGTCCGCCGCATCGACGCCGAGGCCATGGCCCTGCAGCGGCAAGGCCAGCTCGCACTGTGGGCTCCGCTCCTCGGGCAGGAGGCCGCCCAGGTCGGTTCGGCCCGGGCCCTGCGTCCAGACGACTTCGTCTTCCCGAGCTACCGCGAGCACGGCGTGGTCTATTGCCGCGGCGTCGACCCGGTGGCCATGTTGCGGCTGTGGCGGGGCGCCGGGCTGTCCGGCTGGGACCCCGCCAGCTACGGCATCGCCACACCTGCCATCGTCGTCGGGTCACAGGCGCTCCACGCCACCGGTTACGCGCTCGGGATCACGCTCGACGGCGCCACGTCGGCCGCGCTGGCCTACTTCGGTGACGGCGCCACGAGCGAGGGGGACATCGCAGAGGCCTTCGGCTTCGCCGCCAGCTACGTCGTGCCCGTCGTCTTCTTCTGCCAGAACAACCAGTGGGCCATTTCGGAGCCGGTCCGCGTGCAGTCGCACACCTCCATCGCCCAGCGGGGCCAGGGGTACGGGATTCCCGGCATTCAGGTCGACGGGAACGATGTCCTCGCCGTCTTCGCAGCCACGCGGCTGGCACTGGCCCGCGCCTCCGCCGGCCAAGGACCGACGCTCATAGAGGCGGTGACCTACCGCATGGGCCCGCACACCACGTCCGACGACCCCACTCGCTACCGCTCGCGCGCCGACGAGGAGGAGTGGCGCGTGAAGGACCCGCTCGCCCGGTTGTCCGCGCTGCTCCGCGCCGAGGGACTGGTCGACGACGGGTTCGATGCGGAGGTCGAGGCGACTGCGGCCGAGGCGGCCGCCGCACTGCGCCAGGGCTGCCTGGCCATGCCCGACCCCGGACCGGAGGACCTGTTCGCCCACGTCTACGCGGAGCCGCACCCGTTGCTCGCGGAGGAGCAGGAGGCCTACGCCGCCTACCTGGCCGGGTTCGACGAGGGCTCGTGATGGCGACAATGTCGCTGAGCAAGGCATTGAACAACGGCTTGCGGCGGGCCATGGAGCACGATCCCAAGGTCGTCCTGTTGGGCGAGGACATCGGAAAGCTCGGGGGAGTGTTCCGGGTCACCGAGGGACTGCAGCGCGACTTCGGCGACCGCCGCGTCATCGATACGCCGTTGGCGGAGTCCGGCGTCATCGGCACGGCCGTCGGCCTTGCCATGCGCGGCTATCGCCCCGTGTGCGAGATCCAGTTCGACGGCTTCATCTACCCCGCCTTCGACCAGATCGTCTCCCAGGTGGCCAAGCTGCGCTACCGCAACGAAGGCCGCGTGTCGGTGCCACTGACTATCCGCGTCCCCTTCGGCGGCGGCGTCGGGGCGGTGGAGCACCACTCCGAGTCTCCCGAGGCCTATTTCGCCCACACGGCCGGCCTGCGCGTCGTGACCCCGAGCAACGCCGCCGACGGGTACCGCATGATCCAGCAGTCCATCGCGTCCGATGACCCCGTCGTCTTCTTCGAGCCCAAGCGCCGCTACTGGGAGAAGGGTGAAGTGGACGACGACGACGACGACGGCCCCCGCCCGGGCATTCCGCTCCACCAGGCCGCAATCCTCAATATTGGTCGCGACGTGACCATCGCCGCCTACGGCCCCATGGTGGCCACGGCACTCCAAGCGGCGCGCATCGGCCAGGAGGAGGGCATCTCCATTGAAGTCATCGACCTGCGCTCGCTCTCACCGGTCGACTTCGAGACGATCGAGGCCTCCGTTCGCAAGACCGGGCGCCTGGTCGTGGCCCACGAGGCAAGCGTGTTCGGCGGCCTCGGGGCCGAGATCGCGGCGCGCGTCTCCGAGCGCTGCTTCTTCCACCTGGAGGCGCCGGTCCGCCGGGTCGGCGGTTTCGCCACCCCGTACCCGCCGTCGCGCGCCGAGCACCACTTCCTCCCCGACGCCGACCGGATCCTCCACGAAGTGGACCGCTGCCTCCGGCCGTGAACGCCCCCCTGCACTTCGTACTGCCCGACCTCGGTGAAGGACTTGCCGACGCCGAGCTCGTTGCGTGGCACGTGGCCGTCGGCGACGAGGTGGCCCTGAACCAGGTTCTCGTCGAGGTGGAGACCGAGAAGGCCGTCGTCGAGCTGCCCAGCCCCTTCGCCGGCACGGTCGTCGAACTGCTGGCCGCGGCGGGAGAGACGGTCCGCGTTGGTGCCCCGCTCATCGCCATCGCCACTGGCACCCAAACCGCCGACGAAACGACCACGGCACGGGCCGGACCCGACGAAGCCGAGGAGAAGGTCCCGATGCTCGTCGGCTACGGCCCGTCCGAGGCGCCCCCGAGCCGCCGGCGCCGCAACGGCAGCGGGCACCGGGACCGAGCCACGGTCGCGCCACCGGCACAGCCACAGCCGTCGACGCGACCTCTGGCGGCGCCGCCAGTGCGCTTCATGGCCCGCCAGAACGGCGTCGACCTGGCGGACGTGCCCGGTCACGGTCCCGGCGGGATCATCACGCGCGAGGACCTTGCCGCGCATCTCGCCGTGGCGGCGGTGCCCGGCGCCGACGAGTCAGGCCGAGAGACGAGGGCGCCCGTGCGGGGCGTCCAGAAGCACATGGCGGACGCCATGGTCCGCAGCGTGGCGACGGCTCCACAAGCCTGCGTCTTCCTCACCGTCGACGCGACGCCAACGGTGGAGCTGGTTGATCGACTGCGGCACAACCGGCGCTTCGAAGGTCTGCATGTGACGCCGTTGGCCATCGTCGCCCGCGCCGTCGTCCTCGCTCTGCCCGAACACCCCTCGCTCAACTCGTCGTGGGACGACGTGTCCGACGAGGTGGTCACGAAGCGGTACGTCAATCTGGGCATCGCGGTGGCGGGCCCGCGCGGGCTGGTGGTGCCGAACATCAAGGACGCGCACGATCTCACCCTGCGCGGGCTGACCACCGCCCTTGAGGACCTGACGGCCACGGCTCGCGCCGGCCGATGCACGGCAACCGACGTGCGCGAGGGGACCATCACCGTCACCAACGTCGGGGTCTTCGGGGTGGACGCCGGCGTGCCCATCCTCAATCCGGGGGAGGCCGCCATCCTGGCGGTTGGGGCGCTGCAGCGGCGGCCCTGGGAGTTCGAGGGCGAGCTCGCCTTGCGCCACACGGTGACCCTGAGCCTCGCCTTCGACCACCGGCTGGTCGACGGGCAGGCGGCGTCCCTCTTCCTGCGCGACGTGGGCGACGTCCTGGCCGATCCCACCAATCTCATCGCGCTGGGCTGATCGGTCTCGCCTGGACCGTCTCACCCAGTCGGTCTCACCTCGACGGTCTCGCCTGGACCGTCTCAACCCCGCCGTTTCACCTGGCCCGTTGCCACCCGGCGCGCCCGGCGCGAGGGTGGAGGGGTACGCCGGGTCGAGATCGGCGTGCCGTGGGAGGTCGTCATGCGGACCATTCGAGATGTCATGAGCGGGGACGTCGAGGTCCTCCGGACCACGGACACGGCGGCCGATGCTGCCTGCTTCCTGGCCAATCAGGGCGAGGACAGCGCACCGCTGTGCCAGAGCGACGGCTCCCTGGCGGGGACGGTGAGCACGCGCGACATCGTGGCCCAGGTCGTGGCCAAGGGTCGCGACCCTCGTGAGGTGAGTCTGGCCGAGTTCACCGGCGCCGCCGGCGACGTGGTCGCGCTCGATGTCGACGTCCCCCTCCAGGACGCCGTCGCCGTCATGTGCAGGCACCATCGGTCCCGGCTCCCCGTGCTCCAGGAGGAGCGCGTGGTCGGCTTCGTGACCCAACGCGACGTGGCCCGCTCCATCAGCTTCCAGCCGCCCTGGACCGACTCCTGACCGACTCCTGACCGAACTCCTGGACCGACTCCTGACCGAGCTGAACCGGCCAGCCACCCAGCAGCCCCAGCCGCCAGGTCAGTCCTTGCCGACAGCCTGCGCAATGGAAGAGGCCCGCGCCGCCGCGTCGTCCGCGGTGACGACGAGCCGGCTGTAGTCGGCGCCCTCGAGCTCCACCACCACGGCGGGCCCCTTGCCGTGGACGGCCGCGAAGTCCTTGCCGAACTTGCCCCGCCGCGTGCCGAGTGCGATGACGTTCGGGAGCCCCGTGCCCGGCGCCCGGATGCCGCGGAGTTCGGGCCACGGGTCGTCGACCGAGCGGACCGCGGTCACCGCCGAGAGCGGCAGGCGGATGTCGCCGTGCGCGCCCTCGGCCTTCTCAATCGCCCGCAGGTGCAAGACGAGCTCGTTGCCCTCCACTTCCAGGTCGGCCATGGACGGTCATTCTACGAAGCCGGGTTAGCCTCGGCCCGATGTGGCCGCCGCCGCCCGGGGGGACCTGGGTCATCGACCTCGATGGTGTCGTGTGGCTCGCGGGGAAGCCCATTCCCGGCGTCGACGAGGCGGTGGCCCGCCTGCGCGGCGTCGGGGTGCGCGTGCTGTTCGCCACCAACAACGCGCCGCCGACGCGGGCCGAGCTGCACCGACAGCTCGCGGACTGCGGCATCACGACCGACGACGCCGACCTGTTGCGCTCCGCCGACGTGGCCGCCGGCATGCTGGCGCCCGGCTCCAGCGCGGTGGTGCTCGGCGGCGACGGCGTGCTCGAGGCCTTGGCGGCCCGGGGCGTCCTCGTCGTGCCGGAGGGGCCGGCGGACGCCGTGGTGGTCGGCCTGACCCGCGACTTCACCTACGAGAAGCTCACCCGCGCCGTCACGGGCGTCCGGAACGGGGCCCGGCTGGTGGCCACCAACGAGGACGCCACCTACCCGACCCCCGACGGCCTGGTGCCCGGGGCCGGCGCCATCCTCGCCGCGGTGGTCACCGCCTCCGGCCAGGCGGCCGAGGTGGCGGGCAAGCCGCACCGCCCGACGGCGGATGCCATCGCCGCCCGCGTCGGTGCCGGGGAACTCCGGGTCATGGTGGGGGACCGCCCGTCGACGGACGGCGCCCTGGCCGCCCAACTGGGGATTCCCTTCGGCCTGGTCCTCTCGGGCGTCACCCGGAAGGGGGAGATCCCGCCCGACGCCGACCCCGCCGCGGTGGCACCGGATCTGCTCCGGCTGGTCGACCAGGCGCTCCAGAGCCCGGCATGAAGTGCTTGCAGCTAGCTAGCACTTCAGATACTGTTGTGCAATGGCAAGCAATGAGCGCATACGCAAGTACCTCGATGCGGGGACCGTCCTCGGACAGGTCAGCCGTGGCCGAGCCGAGGAGATCGTGCGAGAATTGGTGAACGCCGGAGACATCCAGCGCAGCCAGGCACAGGATTGGGTGGACAACTTGGTCGAACGAAGCCACAAGTCCAGCGAGCAGGTTCTCGAGTTGGTGCGCCACGAGGTGGCCACCCAGCTGGAGAAGATCGACCCCAGGTCCCTGGAGTCCCTCGCCAACCAGGTCGCCGAGGTGTTGCGAAAGTCGGCCAAGGCCGGCCGCAACGCCACCCTGGACGTCACCACGCGCGCCGGCAAGGCCGCGAAGGACGTCACGTCGAAGGCCGGTAAGACGGCCAAGGATGCGACCAACAAGGCGGGCCAGACCGCCAAGGGCGTGACGGCCCAAGCCGGCAAGACCGCCAAGGGCGTCACCGCGCAGGCCGGCAAGACGGCGAAGGACGTCACCGCGCAGGCCGGCAAGACGGCCACCCGGGCCCGCGATGCCGCCACCTCGGTCGCACCGTCGCGCCTTCCGGGCATCAAGACGCCGGCGCGCTCGGCCAAGTCGGACACGAAGAAGTCGCAAGGCAAGCAAGGCAAGAAGGTCTCCGAGGCCGACAACTCGGCGACCAAGAAGGCCGCCAGCTGACCAGCGGGGCCCGCCGCCGGCTCGATGCCGAGCTCGTGCGACGCGGTCTCGTCGAATCCCGGCAGGAGGCCCAGGCGGCCGTCGCCGCCGGCACCGTCCTCGTCTCCGGCACGCAGGCCGAGAAGCCGGCGCGCCTCGTCGCCCCGGACGAGCCCGTCGTCCTGCTCGGTCCCCCCTCGCCCTTCGTCGGCCGCGGCGGCCTCAAGCTCGAGGCCGCGCTGGAGCGCTTCCCGATCCCCGTCACTGACCGGCGCGCCCTCGATGCCGGGGCCTCGACCGGCGGCTTCACCGACTGCCTCCTCCAGCGCGGGACGGCCCACGTGTACGCCGTGGACGTCGGCCACGGGCAGCTCCACCCTGCGCTGCGGGCCGATCCCCGGGTGACGGTGCTCGAGCGCACCAACGTGCGGACCCTCACCTTGGCGGAGCTGTCCGCCGCCGACCCGGCCTACGAGCCCTGCCCGCTCGTCGTGGCCGATCTCTCCTTCATTTCGCTGCGCAGCGTCGTGCCCGCCCTCACCGGCCCGGTCTCGGCGCCGGACGCCGACCTGGTCCTCCTGGTCAAGCCCCAGTTCGAGGCCGGCCGCGCCGCCGTCTCCCGGGGCAAGGGCGTGATCCGGGACCCGGCGCTCTGGTTGGCCGCGCTCGAGGGCGTGGCGTCCGCGCTGCATGACGCGAAAACCGGCATCATGGGAGCGATGGTTTCCCCCCTGACCGGCTCGGCCGGCAACGTCGAGTTCCTGGTGCACGCCCGCAAGGGCACGGCCGGGGACGAAGCGGGGGAGGCCGCCGCCCTGCTCAGCGCCGCCGTGTCGGAGGCGGACGGACACCTTCCACCGACCGCAGCGGCCGGCTGAGCCATCCTTCGCCGATGGCGACCGTCACCTTCCTGGTTCATCCCGACCGGCCCGACGCGCTCGCGCTGGCCACCGACACGGCGACCTGGCTGACCGAGCGCGGGGACGTCGCCCGCATCCTCCAGTTCAGCGGCCCCGACCGGGTCAGCGAGGCGGGCGTCGACGTGGAGCTGGCCGACGTCGACTTCGGTGGGACGACCGTGGCCGTGAGCATGGGCGGCGACGGCACGTTCCTGCGCGTGGTGCGCCTGGCCGCCACCGAGGACGTCCCGGTGCTCGGCGTGAACTTCGGCCGCCTGGGCTACCTGCCCGACCTCCTGCCGGATCAGGTGCGCGGCGCCCTCACCAAGGTGTTCGAGGGCAAGGCCATCGTCGAATCCCGCTGCGCGCTCGATGTCTCGATCTCGGACCGTTCGGTGAGCGATGACATCACGGCCCTGCTGGCGCTGAACGAGGTGGTGATCGAGAAGATCGACTTCGGCCACACCATCCGCCTGGCGACCACGGTCGACGGGGAGGAGGCCCTGACCTACTCGGCCGACGGCCTCATCATCGCGACCCCGACCGGCTCCACCGCCTACAACCTCTCGGCCGGCGGGCCGATCCTGGCGCCGACGCTGCGCGCCATGGTGCTCACGCCGGTGGCGCCGCACTTCTCGCTGGACCGCAGCCTCGTGCTGACCGAGGACCAGGAGGTCACCGTCGAGGTCGTGCCCGACCGGTCCGGCGTCCTCGTCATTGACGGGCAGGAGATCGGGCGGTTGCAGCCCGGCGCCACCATCACGTGCACCGTGGCCGAGCGCCCGGTGCGCGTCGTGCGCAACGAGCCCCAGACGTTCGGCGGCATTTTGCGCTTCCGGCTCCTGGCCGAACGAAACCAGTGAGCGCACTGTGAAACCAGCGAGCGCACTGTGCTGACCGACCTGCACGTGCGCGATCTCGGTGTGATCGAGGACCTGACGTTGGCCTTCGGGCCCGGCATGACGGCCCTCACCGGTGAGACCGGCGCCGGCAAGACGCTGGTGGTCGAGGCCTTGCAGCTGGTGCTGGGCGGCCGGGCCAACCCCGGCATGGTGCGAGCGGGCGCGACCGAGGCGTTGGTCGAGGCCCGCTTCGTTCTGGGGGAGGGCGACGCCGCCCGCGAGGTGATCCTCACCCGCTCGGTCCCCGCCGAGGGCCGGTCCCGGGCCTGGGTCGACGGCCGCATGGCGCCCCTGGGCGCACTCGGCGAGGCGGCGGCGGAGCTGGTCGAGATCCACGGGCAGCACGAGCACCGCGCCCTCGTCGCGCCGACCGCGCAGCGCAACGTCCTCGACGCCTTCGCCGGCACGGATCTCAGCCGCCTGCGGGCCATCCGCAGCCAGCTGCACGCGCTCGACGAGGCGCTGGCGGGCCTGGGCGGTGACGCCCAGCAGCGAGCCCGCGAAGCGGACGTCCTCCGCTACCAGGTCGAGGAGATCGCGCAGGCCCACCTCGAGGATCCGGAGGAAGAGGCCTCCCTGCGGCTCGAGGAGGACCGCTTGGCCGACGCCGCCGCCTACCGCGACGCCGCGCTCGAGGCCCTGGATCTCGTCGATCCCGCCGCCGACGGCGGGGCGATCGACCTGCTCGGCCGCGCCGGTGGCGCCCTGGCCGGCCGCGAGTCCTTCGAGAGCTACCACGCCCGCCTGGCCGCCGCGGCCGTCGAGCTGTGCGACCTGGCCCGCACGCTGCGCGACGAGGTCGAGGGCTGGGAGGACGATCCCCAGCGCCTCGTCGACGTGCAGGAGCGGCGCCGGCTGCTGGCCGAGCTGCGGCGCAAGTACGGCGAGGACCTCGGTGCGGTCATCGCCTACGGAGCGGAGGGCGCCCAGCGGCTGGCCGCACTGGAGAACGCCGAGGGCGAGGCCGCACGGCTGCAGGCCGAACGCGACCTGCGTCTCACCGAGCTTGCTGACGCCGAGGCGGCCGTGCGCGCCGTCCGGGCCCGTGCCGCCGGCTCCTTCGGCCAATTGGTCGGCGAGCGGCTGGGGGCGTTGGCCATGGCCGGCGCGCGCCTCGAGGTGCGCGTGGCGCCGGACGGGGCGGGGGAGCCCGTCGAGCTCGCGCTCGGCGCCAACGTCGGCGAAGCGGTGCAGCCCCTGGCCCGCGCCGCTTCCGGAGGCGAGCTGGCCCGGGCGATGCTGGCCATCCGCCTGGTCGGGTTGGGCGGGCCCCAGACGATGGTCTTCGACGAGGTGGACGCCGGGGTGGGTGGGGCGGCCGCCCTCGCCCTGGGGGATGCACTCCATGAGGTCGGGGGTGACCGCCAGGTGCTGGTCGTCACGCACCTGGCCCAGGTGGCCTCGCAGGCCGATGCGCAGATCAGTGTGGTCAAGAGCCAGTCCCGAGGCCGCACCGTCACGACGGCAACGACGGTGCAGGGCGAGGAGCGGGTCACCGAGCTGTCCCGGATGCTCTCGGGACATCCCGACAGCGACGCCGCCCGGGCCCACGCCCGTGAGCTGCTCGGCGCCTCACATGGGCGATAGTCCACCGCGCGTTCGACCGCCTTCGATTATCGTGGTCAAGTGCACCGATCACGCGACTTGATGCCTCACGTGCCGAAGGCGGCGTGAGCAAGTTCATCTTCGTCACCGGCGGCGTCTCGAGCTCGCTCGGGAAGGGCCTCACCGCCTCTTCGCTCGGCCGGCTCCTCAAGTGCCGCGGCCTCCGGGTGACGATGTGCAAGCTCGACCCCTACATCAACGTCGACCCCGGCACCATGAACCCGGGCGAGCACGGAGAGGTCTTCGTCACCGAGGACGGCGGCGAGACCGACCTGGACCTCGGGCACTACGAGCGCTTCATCGACGAGAACCTGTCCCGGCGCTCCAACACCACGACCGGCGGCGTCTACAGCTCGGTGATCGCGAAGGAGCGTCGCGGCGACTTCCTCGGTCGCACGGTGCAGGTCATCCCCCACGTCACCGACGAGATCAAGGACCGGATCAAGCGCCTCGCCGACGAGGACGTCGACATCGTGATCGTCGAGATCGGGGGGACCGTCGGCGACATCGAGATCGTCCCCTTCATTGAGGCCATCCGGCAATTTCGCCGGGACATCGGCCGGGACAACGTCTGCTACATGCACCTCACCCTGGTCCCGTACCTCGTGTCGGGCGAGCAGAAGACCAAGCCCACCCAGCACTCGGTCACGGAACTCCGGAGCCGGGGTATCCAGCCCGATGTCATCGTCTGCCGGAGCGACAAGCCCATCTCCGACAGCCTGAAGCGGAAGATCTCCCTGCAGTGCGACGTCGCCATTGACGCCGTGGTCTCGGCGGTGGACGCGGCGAGCATCTACGAGATCCCCCTCGTCCTGTACGAACAGGGACTCGATTCCTACGTCTGCCGCACCCTGGGCATCGACGAGTCCTCGCATCCCATCGACATCTCCGAGTGGGAGACGCTGGTCGCTCGTGTGGAGTCGCTCTCGCGGAGCGTGAAGGTCGGCATCGTCGGCAAGTACGTGAACATGCCCGACGCCTACATGTCCGTCGTCGAGGCCCTGCGCCATGCCGGCTTCCACCACGGAACGAGCGTGGAGCTCGATTGGATCGACGCCGAGCTGGTGCCCGGTCTCCTCGGCACCGACCGGCTGCGGGGGCTCGACGCGGTCGTGATCCCCGGCGGCTTCGGTGAGCGTGGCATCGAAGGCATGATCGCCGCGGCGGGCTACACCCGCGACAACGACATCCCGTGCCTGGGTCTGTGCCTGGGACTGCACGTGATGGTGATCTCCGTCGCCCGCGACCGGGCCGGCCTGGAGCGGGCCAACTCGCGTGAGTTCGACAGCCTCTCCCCGGACATGGTGATCGACCTCATGCCGGACCAGGCCGAGGTGATCGACAAGGGCGGCACCATGCGCCTCGGCTCGTACCAGGCCGCCCTCCTGGCGGGCTCGAAGGTCGCGCAGGCCTACGGCACGCTGGGCGTCACCGAGCGGCACCGGCACCGCTTCGAGTTCAACAACCGCTACAAGACGAAGCTCGCGGCCGTGGGTCTGGTGTGCTCCGGGATCTCGCCCGACGGCCGGTTGGTCGAGTTCGTCGAGCTGGAGGAGCACCCGTACTGGGTGGCCACCCAAGCCCATCCGGAGTTCAAGAGCCGGCCCGATCGGGCCCACCCCCTGTTCCGCGAGCTGATCGCCGCGGCGCTGGAGCGGGCCGAGGGGCGCGAGCCCCACCTGCTCGACCTCGACGCCGTCACCTAGCCCCGTGCCGGGCTTCCGCCGCGTCTCGGAGGAGGAGCTCCTCCAGGCTTGGCTGTTCCGGGTGGACCGCGTGCACCTCTTGGACCCGGACGACAAGCCGTTCGAGCGCGTCGTCGTCCGGCACCCCGGCGCCGTCACGGTCGTGCCCGTGCACGACGACGGCACCGTGACGCTGGTGCGCCAGTACCGGGCCTCCGTCGACGCCCTGGTGCTCGAGATCCCCGCCGGGACACGCGACAAGGACGGCGAGGAGCCCGAGGCCGCGGCACGGCGCGAGCTCGCCGAGGAGGCCGGGCTCGAGGCCACACGCTGGGAGCTGTTGATCGGGACCTGGAACACGCCCGGCGTCAGCGATCAGCACACCCTCATCTACCTCGCGACGGGTCTGTCCTCCATCCCCACCCGGCCCCAGGGTGTGGAGGAGGGCTACATGACTCTCGACACCATCCATCTCGACGACGTCGAGGCGCTCGTGGCGGACGGGTCGTTACGCGACGAGACGACCGTGCTCGGCCTGTACCTGGCCCGCCAACGCCTTCGCGAGACGGGCCGGCTCCCGTGACCGCGCCGTTGCCACGGGACGCCGAGGAGTTCCTCTCCTGGCTCGAGGTCGAGCGGGGACGCTCCCCGCGCACCTTGGCGGCCTACCGGCGCGACCTCGGGACCTACCACGAAGACGTCACCGGCCGCGGCCACGACATCGACGCGGCGACGTCGGCGGACGTCGTCGCGCACCTGGAGGCGCTGCGCCGGACCCACGGCCCCTCGTCGGTGGCCCGGGCTCTTTCGAGCATCCGGGGGTTCCACCGCTTCCTGGTCGAAGAAGGCCTGCGGGGCGACGACCCCACGCTCGATCTGCCCTCCATCTCGGTCACGGACATGCTTCCCAAAGCGCTCAGCGAGGAGGAGACCGAGCGACTGCTCGGAGCCGTCGTCGGCACCGGTCCGACAGTCCTGCGCGACCGGGCCCTCCTCGAGGTCCTCTACGGCACCGGTGCCCGCGTCAGCGAGGTCGTGGGGCTGAACCTCGGTGACGTCATCGGCGCGGTGGAGGGGACCGACCTGCCCTTGCTCCGGGTGTTGGGCAAGGGGGACAAGGAGCGCGTCGTCCCGATCGGCGGCCTCGCCCGGGCCGCCTTGGCCGACTGGCTCTCCGGTCAGGGGCGCCCCTTGCTCGAGCCGAAGAAGTGGCTCCGCCGCAGCGATGCCGAAGCGGTCTTCCTCAACGCCCGTGGGGGCCGGCTGTCCCGCGTCGGGGTCTTCGGCGTCGTCAAGAAGTACGCGGGACGCGTCGGTCTGGCGGAGAAGGTGAGCCCCCATGTCCTGCGCCACTCCTGTGCCACCCACATGCTGGGGCGTGGGGCCGACGTGCGGGTGGTGCAGGAGCTCCTGGGCCACGCCTCCATCGCCACGACCCAGCGCTACACGAAGGTCTCTCCCGAGCATCTACGCCGGGCCTACGAGGGCGCTCACCCGCGAGCGGGAACAAAGAGGGGGAGGGACCGCGTAGCATGAGCGCATGCCGAACGAGGCCCCCACGGCGGAGACCGCCGATGTCGATTTTGCCGCCCTCCTGCACGCTGAGCAGGCCGGGTTGCAGGCCCAGCTGACGGAGCTGGGGTTCGCCGACCAGGGGAGCGGCCTCAGCTACGACTCGAACTTCGCGGACTCCAGCCAGGTCACCGCCGAGCGGGGCGAGGCCGAGCGCCTGGCCACGGAGCTCCAGGAGGCCCTCGACGAGGTGGAGGCCGCCATCGAACGCCTGGAGGCGGGCAACTACGGGCGCTGCGAGGGGTGCGGAAAGCCGATCGGCACCGCCCGCCTCGAAGCCATGCCTGCGGCCCGCTTCTGCATCGCCGACGCCGCCAAGCACTAGGTGGGCGCACCCGGAGCCTCCTCCAGGAGGCGGCCGATGGACCAACGAACGAAGCGCTGGCTCTGGATTCTGGCCGGCGTGCTCGTATTCGTGGTGCTGGTCGTGCACCACAACATCACCGAGCAGGAGATCATCATCTTCTGCGTCCTCGTGCCTTCGATCATTCTGCATGAGATCTCGCACGGTTACGTGGCCAACGTGTTCGGAGACGACACGGCGAAGCGCGCTGGCCGGCTCAGCCTGAACCCGGCGGTGCACGTCGACCCCGTCGGCACCCTCATCGTTCCCGCGTTGCTCTCCTTGGGCTCGGTCGGCTTCTTCGGTTGGGCCAAACCCGTCCCGGTGAACACGGCTCGCTTGCGCAGCCCACGCAACCAGGGCGTGGTGGTGTCCCTGGCAGGGCCGGCGGTCAACGCCGTCCTGGCCGCCATCTTCGGACTGGCCTTCGTCCATTTCTCCCGGGCAGCCGTGCTCTCGTCGGGCAGGTTCTCGACCGGTGCCCAGATCCTCTTCTACGCCAGTCTCGTGAATGTCGGACTGTGCGCCTTCAACCTGATCCCGGTGCCGCCGCTCGACGGCTCGGCCGTGTTCGAGCGTCTTTTGCCGGCGCGCTACTGGCCGAGCTACCTGAAGTACCGCCAGTACACCATGCCGATACTGCTCGGGCTCGTGCTGTTGAACTTCTTCTTGTACCCGCACGGCCCGCTCACGTGGCTGTTCGATCGCCTCTACAACTGGTGGGAAAGCGTGCTCGGCGTCTGAGCAACGGCTGTCCGGAACGAGTCAGCCGGGGGGCAGCAGCCCGATCGCGTCGGCGGCCCGGGCATAGGTGGTTGCCGCCACCTCGTGGGCATGCGCAGCGCCACGCGCCAGCACCTCGTGAACGTAGGGGAGGTCGTCGTCCAGCTGGGCTCGACGCTCGCGAATCGGCCGGAGCAGGTCGCAGACCGCTGCCGCCACGTCGTTCTTCAGGTCCCCGTAGCGCTCATAGCCGGCCGCCACGTCGACGGGAGTCCGACCGGTCGTCGCGGCCAACAACTCGAGGAGGTTGGCCAGCCCCGGCTTGGCCTCCCGGTCGTAGCGCATCTCGCCATCGGTGTCGGTGACCGCTTTCCGGACTTTTCGGGTGATGTCCTCATCGGAATCGAGGAGGCGGATGGTACCGAGCGGCGAGTCCGCCGACTTGGACATCTTGCGGTCGGGATGCTGCAGGTCCATAACCCGGGCGCCCGTGCTCGGGATGCTCGCTTCGGGCACGACGAAGGTCTCGCCGTAGCGATGGTTGAAGCGGAGGGCGACGTCCCGGGTCAGTTCCAGGTGCTGGCGTTGGTCGTCACCCACCGGGACGGCGGCGGAGTCGTAGAGGAGGATGTCGGCCGCCATCAGGACGGGGTAGGTGAAGAGGCCCACCCGCGCCGTCTCCTGCCCTTTCCCCTTGTCCTTGAACTGGGTCATCCGCCGCAGCTCACCCATCGTGGCGGTGCATTCGAGCAGCCAGGTCAACCGGGTGTGCTCGGGAACGTGGCTCTGCACGAACAGGGTGCAACGGTCGGGGTCCAGTCCGACGGCGAGCAGGTTCAGCGCGGCGTCCAGCGTGTTGGCGCGCAGGTCTGCCGGGTCGATCTCGGTGGTGAGGGCGTGGAGGTCGACCACGAAGTAGAAGGCGTCGTAGCCGTCCTGGAAGGAAACCCATTGCCGGAGGGCCCCGAGGTAGTTCCCGAGCGTGAAATTGCCTGAGGGCGCAATGCCGGAGAGGACCCTGTCCATGGGGCGCCATGGTAGGGCGCCCCGGAGGGTGCTTTGGCAGGTCGCCGAGGGTGCGCGGAGGGGTGCGGCCCGGTTCGATAACGTCGCCGGGTGGCCTACTCGGTCTCCACGCCAAGTTTCGAGGGTCCGATCGACCTCTTGTTGCACCTCGTCTCCTCGCACGAGGTCGACATCCTCGACATTCCGCTCCTGCCCGTGATCGACGGGTTCGTGCGCGCGCTCTCGGAGCAGCGCGAGCAGTTCGACTTCAACCAGCTCTCGGAGTTCCTCCTCGTGGCGGCCATCCTCATTGAGCTGAAGTCCCAGAAGCTGCTGCCGGGCCGTGACACGACCGAAGACGAGCAGGATCTCGTGGGCTGGGAGGAGCGGGACCTGCTGCTGGCCCGCTTGCTGGAATGCCGGGCCTACGCGGCCGCGGCCGACGTCTTCGTCGCCATGGCCGAGCAGGCCTCGCGTTCGATCCCGCGCGAGGTGGGCCTGGACGATGACTTCGTCGTGCACGCCCCCGACCTGCTCGCCGGGATCACGCCGGACGACCTGGCCCAGGCCTACCTGCGCGGCTCGGCCGAGCGCCCGGTGCCGCGGGTCGACCTGTCCCACGTGACGGTCGACACCCTCTCGGTCTCGGAGGCCGTGTCGGACCTGATCGCCGTGCCGGACACCGAGCGAGCCACCTCCTTCCGCTCGCTGGTGCAGGGATGCCGCACGCGCATTGAGGTCATTGTGCGCTTCCTGGCCCTGCTCGAGCTGTGCAAGATGGGCCGCGTGACGCTCGGGCAGGGCGCGACGTTCGGTGACCTGGCCATCTCCTGGGTGGCGGTCGACACGATGGCCGGGGTGACCAGCGGCCAAGGCCTGGCGGAGCTCGACGGCTACGCCATCGACGACTACGAAGGATGAGGCACGAGGGATGAGGGCTTGAACGAGATGGACAACGCAGAGCTGGGTCGCACGATCGAGGCCATTCTGCTGGTGGCGGTGGAGCCCATTGCGCCCCAGCTGCTGGCCGAACTGGTGGAAGTGCCAGTGGAGCAGGTGGAGGAAGTGCTCACCGAACTGGCCCAGTCCTACGACCGCGAGCGCCGCGGCTTCGTGCTGGCCCGCATCGCCGGTGGCGCGCGGCTGCAGACGCATCCGGACATGGCGCCCTACGTGGAGCGCTTCGCCAACCGCGAGGTGTCGCACCGGCTCTCGACCGCCGCGCTCGAGACACTGGCCATCGTGGCCTACCGCCAGCCGGTGTCGCGCGGCCAGATCTCGGCCCTGCGCGGGGTCAACGTGGACGGCGTGAGCCGGCTGTTGGAGCAGCGGGGCTACATCGAGGTGGTCGGCCACGCTGACGGCCCCGGGCAGCCGGCGCTCTTCGGCACCACGGATCTCTTCCTGGAGCGGCTCGGGCTGGACTCGCTCGAACAGCTGCCGGCGGTCGAGGACTTCCTCCCGGGGCCCGATGTGGCCGGGGACCTCGAGCGCGATCTGCAGTCGGCGCTGGGCCTCGGGGTCGAGGCGTCCTCTGACGACGGCTGAGCCAGCGCCCGAGGCCGAGGGGGAACGCCTCCAGAAGGTCCTGGCGCGCGTCGGCCTCGGATCCCGGCGGGCCTGTGAGGAGCTGATCGCCGCCGGCCGGGTGCGCGTCGACGGGGAGGTCGCCACGCTCGGCCGGCGCATCGACCTGCAGACGGCGCGGGTCGAGGTCGACGGCGCGCTGGTGCCCGTCGCGCCCGACCACGTCTATTACCTCTTGAACAAGCCGGACGATGTCATCACGACGGCGGACGACCCCCAGGGGCGGCGCACGGTGATGACCCTGGTGCCGGCCGAGCCGCGCGTCTTCGCCGTCGGGCGCCTGGACCGCCACACCGAGGGGTTGCTGATCCTCACCAACGACGGGGCGCTCGCGCAGCTGCTGACCCATCCGTCGCACGGTGTGCCCAAGGAGTACGTGGCCGAGGTGGGCGGCGGCACGCCCGCCCCCGGTGCCCTGCGCTCGTTGCGCCAGGGCATCGAGCTCGAGGACGGGTTGACGGCGCCGGCCGAGGTGGGCGTGCTCGCCCCGGGTGTCCTCCGCATCGTGATCCACGAGGGCCGCAACCGCCAGGTGCGCCGCATGTGCAGTGCCATCGGCCATCCGGTGCAGCGGTTGGTGCGCACCCGCATCGGGCCGGTGCGTGACCCCAACCTCCCCCCCGGGAAGTGGCGGGCCCTGGAGGCCGGGGAGGTCCGGGCCCTGGCCGCCGCGGCAGGGCCCGGCGGCAGCGGGGCGGCGACCCGCCCGTAGGAATTGCCCCCCAACTGGGACTCCGTGCGATGCCGGTAGAGTGACCCGCCATGGCAGCTGCTCCCACAGTCAGGGGTTTGCGCGGGGCGACGACGGTCGACGAGGACACGGTGGCCCAGGTCACGGAACGCTCCCAAGAGCTCATGCGCGAGCTCATGACCAGGAACGACCTGGTCGAGGACGACATCATCAGCGTGTTGTTCACCGCCACCGCGGACGTGACCAGCACGTTCCCGGCCACCGCCATCCGCGCCATCGGGTTCGGCGCCGTCCCGCTGCTGTGCGCCGCCGAGATCGCCGTGCCCGGGGCCATGCCGCTGTGCATCAGGGTCCTCGTCCACGTGCACACGACCAGGTCGCGCGACGACATCCATCACGTCTACCTCCACGGCGCCCAAGGGCTCCGCGATGACCTCCCGGGCTGAGGCCGGAGGGCGCCGGCGGGCACTGGTCGTCGGGACGGGGCTGATCGGGGGCTCCATCGCGCTCGGGTTGCGCCAGCGCGGGTGGCACGTGTCCGGCCTCGATGTCGACGAAGACAGGCTCCGGATCGCGCTGCAGACGGGCGTCATCGACGCCGCGGGTGACGACCTGGGGGCGGAGGTGGCCTTCATCGCAGTGCCGGCGGCCGCCGTCGGAGCGGTGGCGCGCCGCCTGCTCGGTGAGGACGGGCGCCCTCCCGACGTCGTCGTCACCGACGTGAGCGGCGTCAAGACCTCCATCGTGGAGGAGGCCGATCACCCCCGCTTCATCGGCGGCCATCCGATGGCCGGGTCGGAGCAGACCGGACTGCGCGGCGCCGACCCCGACCTCTTCGTGGGAGCGGTGTGGGCCCTCACGCCGACGGCGACGACCGAGCTGGAGGCCTTCGACCGGCTGAAGGGCGTCGTGACCAGCCTGGGTGCCGACGTCCTCGTCCTTTCGGCCGCCGACCACGACCGGCTCGTTGCCGTGGTGTCGCATGTGCCGCATCTCGTCGCGGCCACGTTGATGAATGCGGCGACCGACGGTGCCGAACAGGACGGCACGCTGCTCCGACTCGCAGCCGGTGGCTTCCGCGACATGACCCGCGTCGCCGCCGGACATCCCGGCATTTGGCCGGACATCTGCGCCGAGAATGCGGCCGCCATCGTCGCTGCGCTCGACGCACTGGTGACGGACCTGGGCGCGACGCGGGACCGCGTGGCCGCCCGGGACCGGGCGGGGATCCTCGCCTCGTTGCAAAAGGCCAGCGCGGCCCGCAGAAGCCTGCCGGCCCGTGCCGTACGGCCCGAACACCTGGCCGAGCTGCGGATCCGGGTGCCCGACCGCGACGGGGTCCTCGCCGAGATCACGTCCTTGGCCGCCAATGCGGGCATCGGCATTTACGACATTGAGATCGCGCACTCGGCCGAAGGCGACCTCGGGGTGCTCATCCTGGTGGTCGACGGGGCCGACGCCGACACCTTGACCGTGGCCGTCGAAGCGGCCGGGTACCGCGCCCGGGCCGAGCAGTTGTCGTGACGGCGCCGCGCGCGCTGGTCGTCGACGGCGGCACGCCGTGCCGCGGCACCGTCCGCACGCCGGGCGAAAAGTCGATCTCGCACCGCTCCGTGCTGCTCGGCGCGCTCGCCGAGGGCACATCGGTCATCCACGGGCTCTCGGACGGAGCCGATGTGGCCGCCTCGCTGGCGGCCGTGGAGGCGCTGGGTGCGGGGGTGGAGCGCCACGGCGACGGGACAGTGGTCGTGCACGGGGGTCGGGGCCGGCTCCACCGTCCCGAGGCGCCCCTCGACTGCGGGAATTCCGGGACGTCCATGCGCCTCCTGGCGGGCCTGGTGGCGGGGTTCGACTGGGAGACCGAGCTCGTCGGCGACGCGTCGCTCTCGGCTCGGCCCATGGACCGGGTGGCCGAGCCCCTCGGGCTCATGGGGGCGACTGTGGCCGGCCACGGCACGCGGTGCCTGCCGCCCCTGCTCGTCCGCGGTGGCGGGTTGCACGGGATCGACTGGACCGCCAAGGTGGTCAGCGCCCAGGTGAAGTCGGCCATCCTTCTCGCCGGGCTCTCCGCCGAGGGGACGACGATCGTGCGCGAGGCGGTGACGACCCGCACGCACACCGAGGAGATGCTGCTGGAGGCGGGCGCCGACCTGACGGTCGAGCCCTGGGGCGAAGGCCGCATTGTGCGGGTCCGCGCGTCGTCGCTCAAGCCGGTGGAGCGGACCGTGCCCGGTGACCCCTCCGCGTCGGCCTTCTTCGCGGTGGCGGGGTGCGTCGTGCCCGGGAGCGCCGTCGACGTCGCCGGCGTGTACAGCGGCCCGGCCCGGCTCGGCTACGTCAGCGTCCTGCAGCGGATGGGCGGCGTCCGTCACCCTCGTCCCCGGCGACCCCGGTACCGCGACGATCCGGGCGCTGGCCGGGCCCTTGCACGGCACCGAGGTGCCCGCCAGCGAGATCCCCTCGCTCGACGAGATTCCGGTTCTCGCCGTCGCCGCTGCCGTCGCCCAGGGCACGACCGTCTTCTCGGACGTCGGAGAGCTCCGCGTCAAGGAGGTCGACCGGCTCTTGGCCGTGGCGGACATGGTCGAGGCCTTCGGCGCCCACGCCACGATCGACGGGGACACCCTGTCCATCACCGGCGTCGGCGGACCCCTGCGCGGCGCCCGCTTCGACAGCCAGGGTGATCACCGGATGGCGATGGCGGCAGCCGTGGCGGCCCTCGCAGCTCGTCCGGATGAGCGCAGCCTCATCACCGGCTTCGGCGCGGTCGAGACCAGCTACCCGACCTTCGCCGACGACATGGCGCGGCTGGCCGAGGGCGCGGCGCCCCCGCGGCCGTTGCTGGTCGCCATCGACGGGCCCGCCGGCGCCGGCAAGTCGACCGTGTCGAGGGCGGTGGCCGAGCGACTGGGTGTCAACCGGCTCGACACCGGCGCCATGTACCGGGCGGTGGCCGCCCTCGCCCTGGAGCTGGGGACGCCGCCCGACGACAAGGACGCGGTGGCCGCGCTCGCCGCGGCCTCGACGATTGAGGTGGGCGAGCGGGTGACCATCGACGGGCGCGACGTCACCGGCCTCATCCGTTCGCCCGAGGTCGGCCGGGCGGTCTCGATCGTCGCCGCCAATCCCGACGTGCGGCGGGCCCTCGTCGAGCGCCAGCGGGCCTGGGTCCGGACACACGGCGGGGGAGTCGTCGAGGGGCGGGACATCGGTTCGGTCGTCTTCCCCGGAGCGGAGCTGAAGGTCTACCTGACCGCCTCGCCCGAAGAGCGAGCCCGCCGGCGGCACGACGAGGCCCCCGAAGGGGTGGCTCGACGCGATCGGATCGACTCGACGCGGGATGCCTCGCCGCTGCGGGAGGCCCCGGACGCGTACCGGCTCGATACCACCGGGCGCAGCGTGCAGGATGTGGTCGAGGAGGTGTTGTCGTGGCTCTGAGCACAGCGGGATCATCCCCCGACGCCGAAGCGGCGGGCCGGCGGACGCCGAGGCGCCGGGGCGCCACCAGCCCTTCGAGATCGATCCCCGTCGTTCGCTGCTCTACCGGGTCGAGCGCATGCTCTTCTCCACCGTGCTCTGGATCTGGTTCCGGCCAAAGGTCGTCGGGAGGGAGCACATCCCCGCGACCGGGCCGGCCATCCTGGCCCCGGTGCACCGATCCTTTGCCGACTTCGGCTTTGCCGCGTTCTGCACCGAACGCAAGCTGTTCTTCATG
This sequence comes from uncultured Acidimicrobiaceae bacterium, assembly GCA_963731065.1. Classification (GTDB taxonomy): domain Bacteria; phylum Actinomycetota; class Acidimicrobiia; order Acidimicrobiales; family RAAP-2; genus Bog-473. Next base: position 67,148 of record CAVSUH010000014.1, read on the forward strand.
ACCAAGGACGAGATGTGGAACAACAAGTGGCTGGGCAAACTGCTGCTCACCGTCGGGGCCTTCCCCGTGCACCGCGAATCGGCCGACCGTGAGGCGCTCCAGCGGGCCGAAGAGGTGCTGCGGAGGGGGGAGCTGCTCGTCCTGTTCCCGGAAGGGACGCGCCGGGACGGCCCCGTCGTGGAGGACCTGATGGAAGGGGCGACCTTCCTGTCCGCCCGGACCGGCGCGCCCATCGTGCCGATCGGCATCGGGGGGTCGGACCTCGCCATGCCCAAGGGCAGCGCCATCCCGAAGCCACGCACGATCCAGGTGGTCATCGGACCCGCCATTCCGCCCCCGGCCCGCACCGAGGGTGGGCGTGTGTCACGTTCGGCCGTCCGCGCCGCGACGGAGGCCCTCGTTCCCCAGCTCCAAGCCGTCTACGACGAGGCGCGGGAGAAGACAGGCCGCTACTGACCTGCCGCCCGAGAGGCGCGGCTCAGGTGTGGTGGGGCTCCCTGCGCATCTTCCACCAGGTCTCGAGCACGACCCGCCCGTAGCGGAAGCCGAAGAGCCAGTTCTTGCCCTTCTTGGTCGTCCCCGAGGCCCGCGGCAGCCACACGGTGGGCTGCTCGCTGACGCGCCAACCCCGCTTCATGGCGATGATCAGGAGCTCGGCCGTCTGGTACTGCGGCTGGACGAGCCGGTAGGCGACATCGTCGAGCATGCTGACCCGGAGCGCCCGGTAGCCGTTCGAGGTGTCGGTGAGCTTGGTGTGGCCCATGGCGCTCATCGCCCACGAGAAGACGCGGACCCCGACCTTGCGGAACCGGTCGGAGGTCGTGTCGCGACCCAGGACGCGGGAGGCCACGACGAAATCCGACGTGTCATCGACCAGAGGCTGCAACATGACGGGGATCTCGGACGGATCGTTCTGTCCGTCGGCGTCCAAGGTGACGACGAACTGCGCCCCGAGCTCGATGCAGAGCGCGTAGCCGACGCGCAGGGCGTAGCCGTGCCCCAGGTTCTCGCTCAGGACGAAGGTCAGCGCGCCGGAGTCCTTGGCGACCTGGTCGGTCTTGTCACTGCCACCGTCGACCACGACGAGGGTGGTCACGGCCAGGCCGCAGGCCTCCGTGGGCATGGCGGCCAGGACGGCTCCGATGTTGTCCTCTTCCTCGTAGGCGCAGATGAGCCCCACGACCGGCGACAGCTTCACATCGGGGAAACGCGCGTCGAAGTCCTGGCGTGACGCCTCGATGACGCGCCGCGGCCGCGCGCAGGGTCCGTGTGGATGCTGGCGCCCGACGTGGCGCCGCGACGCGGACTCAAAACGTCCGCGGCGTGGCGAAGACTTGACGGACCAGGGGCTCGAAGTGGGAGAGGGGCTTGGTGGGGTAGTCGGGGTCGAAGCTGATCTGGTCCCATTCGTCGGCGAACTGCTCGGCCAGCCCGTACCAGGACTGCCCTTCGTACTTGTTCCGCGCGTCGGGGTCCTGCCCCAGGTACTCGTAGTAGTGCCTGCCCTGGAAGTCCTGGTGGGCTTCGATCATGCGGTAGGTGTCCTCGTCGACGTACGGACGCAGGATCTCCGCGGCGATCCGGGGGTGGTTCATCACGGAGACGGCCTTGCCGATGTCGTGGCACAGCGACGCCACGACGACCTCGTCGGATGCACCCGCCTCCTCGGCCCGCGTCGCCGTCTGCAACGAGTGGACGAGCTGATCGACCTCGAAGCCGTCGGTGATCTCTTCCAACGAGGCCAGCATCGCGAGCACGCGATCGGCCACGCGGGGCTGATGTTCGATCGACTCGACGATGATGTGCTGCCACTGCTCGGCGGTCGATTCATCCATACGGGTGAACGTCATGTGGCAATCATCGCGCTTGGGGCTTCACGAGGCCAGCAGGTCGAGCACCTCGGCTGCGGTGACCGACCGGTCCTCGGCCGCGGGATCGGAGCGGGCCGGCTGCGATCTGCCTGCGAAAAACCCCAGCATGGAGCCCACGGCGCGCAGGAGCTCGCGGAGTTCGGGCGGGGGTGGGAAGTATTCGTCCTCGGTGGTGACCGTCACCTCGGTCACGCCCTGGGCGGGGGCGAGGCGGGCGATGACCTCCTCGACCAAGGCCTCGGGGGCGGAGGCCCCTGCGGTCACCCCGACAGTGCCCGAGAGGTCGTCGGGGAGCTCATCGGCCTCGTTGATGCGGAGCACCCTCGGACACCCGCCGGCCCGGGCGACCTTCTCGAGCGCCACGGTGTTCGAGGAGTTGGCCGAACCGATGACCACGACGGCATCCGACTCCGAGGCGATCGCCTTCAGGGCGGCCTGGCGGTTGGTCGTGGCGAAGCAGAGGTCGCTCCGGTTGGGCATCCAGAGGTCCGGAAAGCGGCGTCGGGCCGCCTCCATCAAGTCCCGCCATTCGTCGTGACTCAAGGTGGTCTGCGCCAACAGCGCGACGGGCGTGCCCTCGCCGCCCAGTCCCTCCAGCGCATCGAGATCTTCCTCGTGCTCGAGCAGCCGTACGGACTCCGGTGCCACCGCCATGGTGCCCACTGCCTCCTCGTGACCGGCGTGACCGACGTAGAGCACCGTGAACCCCTTTCGGCTCCGCACCTTCAGCTCGTGGTGCACCTTGGTCACGAGCGGGCAGACGGCGTCGACCACGGCGCCGCCCCGGGCCCTGGCCGCTTCGACGACCTCGGGCGCGGAGCCGTGGGCGCTGAGCATCAGCGGCGCCCCGACGGGCACATCGGCCACGTCGTCGACGAAGACGACGCCCTGGTCACGGAAGCGCTCGACCACGTGCCGGTTGTGGACGATCTCGTGGTAGCAGTACACCGGAGGCTCGAAGACCCGCACCATCCAGGCCAGGGCTTTGATCGCCTTCTCGACGCCTGCGCAGAAGCCCCGTGGCTCGGCGAGCATCACTCGGTCTACTCCGGGCACAAAGTCCAGGTTATCGGCACTAACCTGTGGGTCATGTCAGCTCCCACGGTGACTTCGGTCACCGCGGCGTCGCCGGCAGCCCGCGCCGGTCTGGCCGTGGGAGACGAGCTCCTCAGCATTGACGGGCAGGAGCCGCGCGACGTCATCGATTTCCAGCGACTCAGCGACGCGGGCGACCTCAGCGTCCTCGTTCGCCGCGCCGGTGGACCGCTGCCCCGGGTCGTGAAGGTCGACAAGGAGGCGGGGGAGCCGCTCGGGGTGGAGGTCTCCTCGGCCGTCTTCGACCGGATCCGGACCTGCGACAACCATTGCGCCTTCTGCTTCATCTACCAGCTGCCCAAGGGCATGCGGCGGAGCCTCTATCTCAAGGACGACGACTATCGGCTGTCGTTCCTCTACGGGAACTTCACGACGCTCACCCGTTTCACCGAGCTCGACGCCGAACGCATCCTCACCGAACGCCTCGGCCCGTTGTTCGTGTCCATCCACACGACCGACCCGGAGTTGCGGGCCCACATGCTCCGCAACCCGAAGGGCGCCACCAGCCTGCGCTGGCTGGAGGTCCTCCTCGACGGGGGCATCGAAGTGCACGGCCAGATCGTCGTGTGCCCGGGTGTCAACGACGGCGCCGCCCTCGAGGACACGCTGGCCGGCATTCTGGACCGCTACGCGGGGCTCTCGAGCGTGGGGGCGGTCCCGCTCGGGCTCAGCCGCTACTCCAACGAGGCCGAGATGCGTCCCCACACCCTCGAGGAGGCGGAGCGCGTCCTCGACACCATCGGCGAGTGGCAGGACCTCTTCAAGAAGGCGGTCGGGCATCGCATGGTCTATGCGGCCGACGAGTACTACCTGCTGGCCGGGCGGGATCTTCCCTCGGCCCGGAGCTACGACGGCTATCCCCAACACGAGAACGGCATCGGCATGGCGCGGGCGTTCGTCGAGGCGTTCACGCGACCGGCATCGGGCGGGCCCGGTGGGGTGCGCCACGGCTTCTTTGCGTCCGTCGATTCGGCCCCCGCCGAGGGCTACCGGGCGCCGCGCCTCCCGTCCGCACCGGCGGGGGCCGACAGCCGCCCGGTCACGATCCTGACCGGCACCTACGGCGCCCGCGTCCTGGCACCCCTCGTGGCGGCGCACGGACGCGAGGACGTGGAGCTGTGTGCCGTGGAGAACCAGTTCTTCGGAGGCAACATCGGGGTGGCCGGGCTCCTGACCGGCGAGGACCTGGCGCGCGCCCTCGAGAGCGTGCCTGCCGGCTCCCGCTGCCTGGTCCCCGACGCCTGCCTCAACGAGGGACGCTTTCTCGACGGGCTGACCCTGGCCGATCTGCCGCGGCCGGTCGAGGTCGTCCCCACGGAGGGCGCCTCACTGCGCCTGGCCCTCGACGGCACCTCGTTCCGGCCGGTGTGCGGATCGTGAGCGCCATGGTCGTCGTGGCCGGACGCCCCAACGTCGGCAAGTCATCGCTCGTGAACCGCATCGTCGGAGCGCGGGCGACGGTGGTCGAGGAGGAGCAGGGGGTGACGCCGCGACCGCAAGGAGCTCACGGCCGAGTGGAACGGCGTGCCCTTCTCCATCATGGACACCGGAGGGTGGCTCGCCGCCGGCGATGCCCTCGAAGCCAAGGTGAGCGACCAGGCGGAGCGAGCGCTCGCCGAGGCGGACGTGATCCTCATGGTGGTCGACGTGACGACCGGCGTGACCGAAGAGGACCTGGCGGCGGCCAAGGTGATCCGGCGGGCCGGCCCGCCGGTGCGGCTGGTGGTCAACAAGGTCGACGGCGCCAGCCGCGACACGGCCGTGTGGGACTTCGTCTCCCTCGGGCTGGGCGATCCCTACCCCGTGAGCTCCCTGCACGGCCGCGGCACCGGCGACCTCCTCGACGAGGTGGTCGCCCTGCTGCCGGAGCCGCTGCCCGAGGACGCTGAGGACCGCGCACGTCCCTCTGGCGGGCGCGACAGCGCCAGGGGTGATCGTGACCCCGGAACGCCGAGCGTCGCCATCATCGGCAGGCCCAACGTCGGCAAGTCGACGCTGTTCAACAAGCTCCTGGGCGAGGAGCGCGCCATCGTGCACGACATGCCGGGCACGACGCGCGACGCCATCGACACGGTGGTCGAGACGCCCGACGGGCCCGTCCGATTCATCGACACCGCGGGCCTGCGCCGGCCATCCAAGACGGAGCTGGGGGGCACAGAGCAGCACGCGACCATGCGTGCCCTGCGCGCCCTCGAGCGCGCGGACGTGGCCGTTCTGGTGATCGACGCCACCATCGGGGCCTCCCACCAGGATCAGCGATTGGCCGAACGCATCGGCGTCTCGGGCTGCCCCGCCATTGTGGCGTTGAACAAGTGGGACCAGGTGGCGGTCGACGATCGTGATGAGGTGTTGGCCGGGGTGGGGGACCGGCTGGCCTTCCTGGGCGCGGCACCCGTGCTCAAGATGTCGGCCCTGTCGGGAAAGGGCGTCCACCGGATCCTTCCCGCGCTGCGCGACTGCGTCACCGCCTACCACCAGCGGGTGCCGACGGGAGCCCTCAACCGCACCGTGCAGGAGCTGCAGCTCCGCCAGGCTGCGCCCCGGTACAAAATCCGCTACATCGTCCAGGGTGCGATCGATCCCCCGACGTTCACGCTGTTCACGAATGGCCGGCTCCCTCAGACATACCTGCGCTACATCGAGCGCGGCATCCGGGAGAAGTTCGACCTCGGCGCGACGCCGATGAAATTGCGCGTGCGGATCGGGGGGAAATGAGGGGCGGCCGTTCCTGATGGCCTGGTGCGAGGAGTGTGACACCCTCGTCGAGGACGAGGATCTGGGTGAAGAGGGTGAGTGCCCGACCTGCGGCACGATCCTGGCCGAACAAGAGCGTCAACCGATTCCCTGGTACTTCAAGGCGATGCTGGTCGCCAGCGTGATCTACCTCGGCTACCGCGGCTACCAGGGCGTCACCTGGATTGCCGGCCACGTGTAGCTTCCGGGCATGCCCATCTACGAGATCGAAGGCGTCTCGCCGCGCATCGACGCCGACGCCTTTGTCCACCCCGACGCCGTCGTGATCGGCGACGTCACGATCGGCGCCGAATCGAGCGTCTGGCCCGGCGCCGTCCTCCGCGGCGACTACGGGACCATCACGGTGGGCGCGCGTACCTCCATTCAGGACGGCACCGTCATCCACGCCGGCCCCGGGTTCCCCACCGTCATCGGCGACGGCTGCGTGGTCGGGCACCTCACCCACCTGGAGGGCTGCACGCTCGAGGACGAGTCGTTGGCCGGCTCCGGGAGCGTCGTCCTCCACTGGGCGATCATCGGCACCGGCGCGACCGTCGGCGCCAACGCCGTCGGTGCCCAACCACGTGGTCGTGCCCCCCGGCGCACTGGCCCTGGGCGTGCCGGCCAAGATCCTCGAGAACAGGTCCGACGTGGCCATGATCAAGATCTCCTCCAGCGAGTACGTCGACAACGCCAAGCGTTACAGAGCCTCGCTGCGTCGCCTCGGCTGAGGGTGCAGCGGAGCGGGGCGGAGGATCTCCCGGGACGTTGGCCCTAGCCGCGCGCGAATCCGGCGATGTCCCGGGCGGTGTCCGCAGTGATGTCCGGGCAGGCGATGGAGAAGATCTCCGTCCCGTGCATGGTGCCCATCATCTGACGGCAGCGCGCCGGCACCCCGGCGGCGAGGAGCAGCCGGTAGAAATTGATCCCCTCGTCGCGCAACGGGTCGCATTCGTTGACATTGATCACGGTCGGAGGGAAACCTGCGACGTCGTCTACGCCGGCGAAGGACGGCCACGCCAGCGGGTTGCGCTCGTTGAACGCCTCGATCCCGTAGCTCATGGCCCCGCGATTGTTGTGGAGGTGCAGGAGGATGCCCTCGTTCTCCACCGAGGAAGGGCAGTCGGGTGCCGGCCACTGGCCGGCGATGTACGGGCACATGGCGTAGAGGCCTTTGACGAGCCCGAGGTCGCCCTCGCGCTTGAGGGTGAGCCCGGTCGCCAGGGTGAGGTTGCCCCCGCCGCTCTCCCCGGCGACGACGATCCGTGTCGGGTCGATCCCGAAGTCCGCCGCATGCGCGGCCACCCAGCGCAGGCCGGACACGCAATCGTTCAGGCCGGCGGGGAAGGGTGCGACCTCCGGCGACGAGGAGGCCGTGACGCAGTTCCGGAAGTCCACCATGACGACCACGACGCCGTTGGCGGCAATGTGCTTGCCCCAGCCCCGGTACATCCCGTCGAAGCAGGACATGGTGGCCATGCCGCCACCATGGATGTAATAGACGCCCGGCAGAGCGCACTTCGGACTCGGGCCGGATGACCTGCAGCTTCACCGTGTTGCCGTCGGGTTCCGAGGTGAACTCCGTCGTGGTGACCGACAGGCCGGCCGAGGGGGCGGCCTCTTCGGTATCGCACAGATCTTGGAACACCCTGAAGCCTTCGCGGGCCTGGACGGCCTCGTGGGTGTTCGCCTCCGCCAGGAGCTCTTCGCGGTCCGCCGCATTGCGCAGCGGCTGCGAAGGGACGAAGCGCGAGGATTCGTCGAAGGCGAGGGTCGAGTCGTTCGTCGTGTGCGGGGTCGGGCGTCATGAGCCCATTCGACCACACGGGGTGGATCCGTACGGACATCGGCCGGCGCGAGCCGGGGCTGACCGATGCGGGTCTAACGCTCGGCTTTGGCGCGCTGCAGTGAGGCGCGAGCCTCGGAAAGGAGCTCGGCGGCGGTGATCTCGCTCCGGGAGCTCCAGACCACGCCCACGCTCGCCGTCAGCGTGAAGCCCTGCAACTTGAGGTCGTTGTCGACTTCCGACACGACGGCCTCGATGCGGCCCTTCAGCCGCTCTTCGACGACGTCCTGCTCGGCGTTGCCGCACAGGACGACGAACTGGTCGCCTTCCAGGCGGGCCAGCGTGTCTCCACCGCGGACGGTGGCGTTCAGGCCCTGCGCAACGGAGCGCAGCACGGCGTCGCCCCATTCCTCCCCGAGCGACTCGTTCACGACAGAGAAGCGGTCCAGGCCGATGAGAAAGAGCCCGTACGGCCGGCCGTAGCGTCGAGCCTCGTAGCCGTGGTGCGCCAGGCGATCCATGAAGATGAAGCGGTTGGCGAGGCCCGTGAGCGGATCCCGGAGGGCACGCTCGGCCTCCCGGTCGAGTTTCGAGGTGCCGGACAATCCTGATGCCATCAGGTTGGCCATCAGCTCGAGCACTTCGACGTCGGCGTCGTCAAAATGCTCGGCTTCGCCCGACATGACGCGCAGCACGCCCAGGGGCTCTCCGGCCCTGACCATGGGCGCCACCGCGATGGAACGGATGCCCGTCCGGCGGCAGAGCTCGGCGTCCACCCGCGGGTCGGTTTCGGTGTCCCGGCAGAGGAGGGGCATCCCGACGCGCACGGCCAGACCGGAGAGGCTGTTCTCCCCGGCGTTTCGGGTTCCCTCCCGATCCGTGCTCAAGCCGCTGACCGCACGGTTGACCATGACGTTTCCCTCGACGAGCTCAACGGCGGCTCCGTCGGCGTTCGTCACCGTCTGGACCCGGTCGAGGACGAGGCCCATCGCCCGCTCGGAGGCAGCCGGCGGAAGGGCGTTGACCAGACGCTGCGTCTCGATGACGTAGTGCAAGAGCTCAAGTTGCGTATCGCGTGCAAGTGTCGCCACCTGTGCATAGTCGGACGAGCCCGGGTGACCCTTAACACAATTTCTTGTTGCAACGTCCAGGACCAGGAAAATCCCGACGCCGGACGGCTCCGGGGCGGACTGGGCCACCATCCACAGCTCGTTCCTGGTCTCGCCGACGCCCTGCGGCCGTCGAGAACTCTCCGCCGTCACATGCGCCGCCAGCCCGACCACGTCCATTGCCCTCGGCGGCGCCGGGCGGGTCCTCACAGAACTGACCTACACGTACCCCTCAACCTTTAGGAGACATCGACGCTGCATGAGGAGACATCGACCATAAGCGTGTCGGAATGTCGGTTTGATCGCCCGCGTCGGACCCGTTGTCCACAGGTGAGCAGGATATGCCCCCGTCTCGGCGTTATACAGGCGGATGGGGGAACCTTTGCATCAGCCTCTAGTACTCAAGCACCACGCCCTGAGAGCTGCTCTCTCCTCCGTCCGTAACCCAGGAGGCAGTGAGCGGAGCTGATGACGGAGCCACCTGCCAAGCCGCCGAGGTCCCGTTGAAGAACGACCAGTACCCCGAGTTGTAGAACGTCCATGGTGCCGCAGGCCCGGTCTCGAAGGCATCGAGGGTGTCGACTGCTATGACAGCGACATTTCCAGCCGCTCCGGGTGAGACGGTAAAGCTCTGATCACTGAGGTAGGACGGACTAGTGACCTCGCCACCAGCGTTTACGAAGCCAGCGGCGGGAGCGTTGAACTCCAGGGCAAAGGCGTCCCATTCATTGGTCGGCGTGTTCACCGTGACCGTATCGGCTGCGCCGGTCGTGTCGGTGCAGACCCATATCTCGTTGTCGGCGATGTCGTTGTACGAGTTGACTCGCTGGAAGGTGCCCATCCCTGAGGAGACGCTGGTGACGCTATCCGTCTCGGTGCCGGGGTAGGTCCCGGTCTGGATTATGAGAACGACGGTATGGCCGATCCCGGTGTCGTGAGCGAGCACTCGGTTGGATTGCCCAGTACCGATGCTGGTGGTGTTCCCGTTGATGGTGCCTGTGTCGTCGGCTTGAACGAAGGTTGGCGCCCCCGGAGGGGCCACATCCGAAGCGGGAGTTTCGATCAGATCGAACTTAGGCGACCTCACGGCCTTCGTCCCGGTGACCGCAAGGCCGAATTTGTAGGTTATGGCCCTCTTGCCGGTGTCAGCCGGAATCGTGACTTGCTCCGACACCATCCCGTTCATGCAGGGAATAGTGGCGGGTAATCCGGGAACCGCCGGTGAGGACGAGAAGGTACAGCTGATCGCGTTGGCCACCGTCGCCGACAATGTCACGACGCCACCGGAAGAGGTCACCGAGGACGGGGTGACAGTTGGTGGGGACACCGTCGGAGCGGGGGTCGCGGCAACCCAGAGTTTGAGGGCCTTGGTCTCGGTGGTTGTCGCGCCCGTCGCGGCCAGCCTGAACGTGTAGCCGTCGGGCCTACCCCTCGGGTCACCAGGAACCGCGACGTTCTCGTTGACCGTGCCGCTGGCACACGAGGCGGTGACAGGCAGTCCGTTGATGACCGGGGTAGAGGACAAGGTGCAACTGTCGGCGTTGGTTATGGTGGCCGAGAGTAGGACCGACCCGCCTGCGGCGGTGAGCGAATCGGGCGTCGCCACAAACGACGAGATTTCGGGTCTGGGGCTGGAGGCTCCCGCCGATCCGGACGAGCACCCCATGGTGACTCCACAAATCCCAAGGGTGAATACTGCACTCGTAGCGATCAGACGCAGCAGGCTGATCCGCAAGGAAAGTCCGACTTGCACTCTAGCGGGGTCCTTCCCTCGGAGTATCTGAGCAATCACGCTCTGTTGCGAGGCTAGCCCCGGGAGTGCGGTCGGGGCTGGGGGGCTTATCACCTGCCGAACGTGGGCGGATTTCGCTTGTCGCTGGAGGTGGCGGCGGGGGATGGGTGGTGATGGAGTCATTCACGCTGAACCAGAGGCGCACCGGCCGGCGGTTGATACCCCGGCGGCGCAGTCACCGCCCGCCCGTACCCTGAGGCGCCGTGCAGCCCCACCTGATTGACTGCATGATGGGCCCCTGGCCGAGGCGGTGGAGTAGGACGTTCTCGCTGCTGTCGACGGCATCCGAGTCGTCTCGGCGGGCGTTATCCGCCCTGAGGGCACCCGCGAGCTGGTCGAAGACCTCGTGTGTCGTCGTTGCTTCGTGGCCCCCCGCCGTCGTTGGGTAACCTCTCCCTGGAGTCATTCGCGATGCCTTGTGAGCAGGGTGTGAGCAAATGGCCCTCTTGGCTGAGGACTCTGAAGCAGTTTCAGGGGCTCTACCAGGGACGGGCTGTGGCGCAGCTTGGTTAGCGCGGTCTGACTGGGGGTCAAGAGGTCCCGGGTTCAAATCCCGGCAGCCCGACTCGAAAGTGCAGGTCAGAGGCAGTGCCGCTCGGCCGCTTGGCGACGGTGTCGGGCCATCCCCGCGAAAATTCACATGCGCGACAGGGCTCGGATCCCGCACATTCGTCTGGGTCGGGCAAAACATTTGGTCAGTGTCGGTTCGCTCGATCCTTTGCAGCAAGGCTGTAGACGGGCGAGCTCGGCGCACTCTGTGCTGCGTCTCCAAGTGCGACGCACGAGCCTGCTGAAGGACAGGAGATCCCACCGAGGCTGAGGTAGCTCTGGCTGTAGGCGTCCGGTGCCCCCTCAGGCACGTTGAACGTGACGTTGGACCACGTCGCTCCTCCATCGGTGGTTCCGAGCAAGATTGGTTGACCCCCGTCATAGGTAGCGCCGACCTGTCGAGGCACGGCATCAGAGCCGGTCACCCAGCACTGCGAATCAGTGGGACAAGACAAGCCCTCGAACACGGGCTGCGGCACGTCTGAAGGCAACGAATCGGGCGTCCAGGAGAGGCCACCATTGTTCGTCGATGCCAGGGCGCCAATGATGCTGGGCCAGCCCGGGGCACTACAGCCGAACTGAGGCGATCCGGCCTCCTTTTGGACCTCCTTCGCTGTCGCAGCGGACTCGGCCTGGGCAACTGCCGCGACGGCGGGGCTTTGCACACTTGTCGTCGGCGTGGTGGTCCCCGGCGGTTCCTGAATGGGTATCCCAGCGCATTGGGGCGGGTTCTGAGATGGGATCGCGATGAGCCCAATCATCCAGCAGTGGCGTGAGTCTCCACACGACAGCGCCGAGTCCCCGTCGACGCCGAGGCCGTCCGGAATGGTGCCAGGCGACCAGGTCACACCGCCGTCGGTGGTCCGAGCTGATACTCCCGCAGCGAAGTTGTCAGGCCCGCCGAGGTCGTCGCTCGATCCGATCGCCGTACAGTCCTGGTCCGAGGTGCAGCTGAGCGACTGCATCGAATCGCCACGCACAAGGGGCTCGTCGGTGAACGTCTTGCCACCGTCTGTGGTGAAGAGAAATGTGGCGTCGGTGGTCCCCTCGGACAAGAGGTTGTTCTTTGCAGCGAGGCCGGCACAAAAGTCCTTCGAGGGACACGACAACGTGTCGAGATGGCCAACAACGCTCGGGAGTGGATGGAGCGCCCACGACTCTCCGCCGTCGTTCGTGGCAGCAAAAACGGATTGGCCGTCGTGGGTGCCTCCAGCAGCACAATTGGACGCATCGCCGCACGCGATCTGGCTCGTGGCCGCGAAGCCGTTGGGCATCGGGTGCGCAGTCCAGATCTGGCCCCCGTCGGAACTCACATACAGCGACACGCCGAGCAAGGGCGCTCTCGCGTAAGGACTCTTGTAATCGCCGCTCATGACGTAGCACACCGACATGGTCGGGCAAGTCAGCGAACCACGCGGCGGCCCATCGGAATACTGGCTCCATGTGCCCGAAAGTACGTCGTCAGCGAGCTTCCAGGTGCCTGAGCGAAGAGGCAGCTTGCCGGCCTGTGGTGTGCCGCCTCCGCCCCCGACGACCAGAACTCCCGCCAGGACCAGGACGGCGATGGACGCGACCAGCGCCGCGGATCGCCGAATTTTGTGGGTTCGATCGTGCGCCTTTGCCGAGCCATCGGGTCGGCGGGGAGATTCTTCGGCAGAGGCGCGGATGCGCTCCATGTCCTCGAGTTCGTGGAGCGACGGCGCTGGTGGCGCTGCGTCGACGAGTTCCATGACCAGGCTTCGGATCTGAGTGTCGAGTCTGTCACTCATGTGTCTTGAGTTCCTCCTTCAAGTGGGATCGAGCGCGAGCGAGATGCCGCTTCACCGCCCCCTCGCTGATTCCCATGAGCTGAGCGATTGCAGACGGACCGAGGTCCTCCCAGTAGGTGAGCACGATGACGGCTCGCTGTTTCACGCTCAATGCCTGGACGGCCCTGAGCACCTCGGGGCGAACCTCTGGGGGATCGACGAGCTCCGGAAGCGCCACCCTCTCCTCCCTCGCTCTGCGGCGGCCGGTGGCGCGGTGGAACTCCGCGGCTCTGTTGAAGACGCTCCGGTAGAGGTAGGAGCGTTTCTCGTGAACGGTCGACCAGCCTGGAGATCCCAAACAGCTGAGCACTGCATCTGACACCACATCGGCCGCATTGCTCGGTCCCACGAGCCCCGTCGCAAACCGAGTCAAATCGTCCGCGTACTTCCGATAGACATCGCCGTCCGACGCCTCCACCTCAATACGATGCCGCGGGACGCCGGATTGGGTGACATGAGGTCCCGGGTTCAAATCCCGGCAGCCCGACTGGAAAGCGCAGGTCACGGCACTGCCTCTTGGCCTGCTGACGTCGACGTCCTGCCATCCCAGCGAACTCCGCGCGCAGCATGGCGTGGTCGTGCGGCCCATTTGTGACCTTCCGCCTATTGCCCATGCTCCCTCGATGGGGAAAAGTCCGCCGAGGCGCTAGGCGGCGTCGGGCGATCCCCAGGGGGTTTCGAATGCGTACTCGTCGGTTTACTCGTGTGCTTTTCGCTCCAGTGCTCGCACTCGCGGCCATCGGTGCCCTCTCGTTGACCGGAGCGACGGCAGCCGGCGCGGCGCACCCCTTCGGTGGCCTCTCCTTCGGCTTCAACCCTGGAGGCCGTTTCGATCATCATCCGTATCCGCCCCCGTTCTTTGGCAACAACTACACCTGCAACGGAGCCAACGGCGGCATCGTTCCAGAGGGTACCTACGGCTCCGTGCTCATCACGGGGACGTGTTACATGCCGGCGGGCAACATCACCATCAGGGGCGACCTCGACATCGCGCCGGGCGCCCTGCTCGACGCCGTAACCCCCGGTGACCCGGAGAGCGCCCCCGCCGTGCCGGCGACAGTCGTGGTCGGCGGCAACGTCAACGTCGGACCGGGGGCCGTCCTCCTCTTCGGTTGCTCGCCGAACATCTCGTGCTCGAATCCGCCCGCTATCTCCTACGACCGGATCAACGGCAACGTCACCGCCTGGGGAGCCCAGGGCGTCGTGGTCCACTCGGCCTCCATCGGCGGCAGCGTCAACCTGATCGGTGGCGGCGGCGGTGCCGCAGCGGAGAATTGTTCAGCGGTGACCATCCCCCAGACGGGGCCGGTCCCGCCGGCGCCGTGGTCAAATGACCCGAACCTGGCGTTCACGCCTGTCTATACGGACTTCGAGGACGCCACGATCGGCGGCAACTTCAACATCAGCGGTCTGACCTCGTGCTGGCTCGGATCGCTGCGCGACCAGATCGGTGGCAGCGCCACCTGGAACAACAACACCATGGGCGACCCTGACGCGATGGAGATCGGCAGCAACCTCATCAATGGGAACATGACCTGCTTCGGCAATTCCGAGGGCGGGACTGCCGGCGTGCAATTCGGTGATGGTGGTGCCGCCCCCAGCACGGTGGGGGGATTCGGTCTCGGACAGTGCGGGTTCAGCGTGCTGCAGCCGAACCCATCGCCAGGAGCTCTCGCGATGGAGATGCCGCCGGCGACCTGCACCCCGACCACGTGCATCCCCGAGCACATCTCCGTGAGCAAATGGAGTCTGGCGACGTACTATGGAACACACACCCAGTCCGGACCGAGCCAGGTCTCGCTGCCCATCGGTACGACCGAATCGGGCGACGCGTTGGCCGCTGAGGTGAACAACATCGTCCTCGGCGGGAGCGGGTTCACGGGATCGGAGACGTACGACCCGACGCAGCCGATCGGCTCGAGCGGCGAGGCCGTCGCGGTGACGACCTACCCGAACGGATCGGAGTCGTTCACCGCCTTCGACAATTGCACCTGCACCTTCCAAGGCCAGACCGGTGCGGTGGCCCTCAGGGGATACGGGACGGTGTCCCCGAACGGATCGGTCAGCGGCACTTTCCTCATCACCTCTGGCGGCGGGAGCGTCGGCACGCTGAGCACACTGGCGGGCTACGGGACGTTCTCGAGCTGGAGTCAGCCGGCCGGGACCCTCGGGCTCGTGGAGCATCTCAAGATCACCTGATTGGGTGGCTGGCGATGCGGCGTTTACCTTCTCGCTCCGTCGACATCCGCTTGGGTGAGGGTCAGGAGGGCCTTCATTCGCGTACCTCCTGGCCTGACGATTCGTCCCCGCGTTCCGCCCCGGGCCAGTGCAGTCTCACGGCCCGGATCGCAGCACGGCGACCTCGGGCATTTCCTCGGGCCGGCCGAAGCCGTGCTCGACCAGCCAGCGGACGTTGGACAGGCATCGCAGCGACTGCCACGCACAGATGAGATCGCGGTCGACTTCGGTGCCGTAGCCGGCGACGACGTCGCCGAGGTGCTCCTTGTGTCCGAGCGTCAGGGTGGCGAGGTCGAAGAGTGCGTCGCCCCGTGAGGCCTCGGACCAGTCGACGACGCCCGTGACCTCATCCCCGGCGACAAAAACGTGGTCGACCTGCAGGTCGCCGTGGATGAAGACAGGCGTCCAGGGCCGGAGCGCAGTTTCGGCGAGCCGGCGGTTGCGTGTGACCACGTCGGCCGGAAGGACGTCGTTGGCAACGAGCCACTCGCACCCGCTGTCGAGGTGCGATGCCAGCACGTCGAGACTCCGACCGGGCCATGGGGGCAGCGTCGCGTGGTGCAGGGTCCGGACGGCGGCACCCGCCGCGGCCCAGGCCCCCGGCGACGCGGTGGAAGGCTCGCCGAGGCGGCCGAGAACCGTCCCCGGCAGAGCGGCGAGAGCGAGCACGGGCGGCTTCCGCCATAGGACCTCCGGAGTCGGGACCGGCGCCATCGCCATCGCCTCGACCTCGACGTCGGTGCGGGTCTGATCAGCGTCGATCTTCAGGAACATGTCGCCGACACGCAGGGTGGCGCGCTCGTTATGCGCGACGACGACCTCGACCTCCTCCACGTCGGCCATCATCGCAGGGATGACCCACGAACTGGCCGAGTCGGCCGGGTCGGCGCCACATGGGTGGCTGGGGCCACACGGGTGGCTGGGGATTGCCCCGGGAGGTTGCTCTGGGCCGCCGACCTGGATCATCTCCCGCGGTAAGGTCAGGAGAAATGAACCGGTAAGCTTCGTTCCCGGGTCACGTACAACCGTTCCACGTCAGTCACGAGTCGTGGCGGGACGTGGCCCGGACTTGATCTCCCGCCGTGCGTGCGAACTTCCGCCTGCCGAGGACCACGAATCCTTCGCCAGGCGCCCGATCTACCCTTGTGGCGTATGCGGGCACCTCGTTTCCCGGGCTGGGCGGACATCGCAGGGTCGGTCCTGCTCGTCCTTGCCGTCTCGATCCCCACAATGGTCATCGATGAGGACTGGCATGGTCGGCCGATGATCGACCAGGGGACCCACCTCTGGATTGTTGCCGCATGCCTCGTCGCAGGAGCTTTCTTTGCCGGGGGAGCGATTGTGGCCTTTCGCCGGCCATCCGACCCGACTAGGTACGCCGCTGCCACCGGAGTCGTGGCCGTAGCGATCCTGCTGGGCTGCGCCCTCTACCGGCGGTTCTGGGTCGTCCATGAGGTCATTCCCACCCCCGTGCAGTGCCTCTGGCTCGCCGGCGTCGTCGCGGCCGTCGTGCTGAGCCTGGCGGGATCCCTGCTCGGCAGACGCCTCACTCGCTAACGGGCGGGATCAGAGGGCGTTCAGAAGCTGCCTAATGAAGCCTGGGTTCGCAGTTCGGATCTCAGGAACAACTCCACCGATCGACACTTCCGATCGACGCGGCGCTCGTTCGCGAATGACGCGGCCTCCCTTCGCACAATTCGGCCACAAGCGTGAGGCCTAACGGGCGTTGGTTGCACAAGGCCAGTTTGTGGGCGCCGTTGTCAGGGCAGTGGCGAGCCACGAGGCCGCACGAAGACGCCGAAAGGCGTCGGAACGGAAGGTGCATCATGGAGACCCGCCGCCGTCTACATCGCCAATCCGTCGGTTGGGCCGCCTCGTATCGGCTGGCGGGTGAGCCAGACGGGGCGTGGCGTGATTGTCGGGTCGTCGACATCTCCATGCTCGGTCTCGGGATCACGTTCGATCACCCGAACCCTTCCGAACTCTCCGGTCGCCTGATCTCCGTGAACCTCCCCGGAGACGGGAGCTGTGTGAACGTCCGACTCGAGGGTGAGATCAGGAATGCGACGGCCACGATGGGTCGGGACATCCGAGTCGGCATCGAGTTCATCCGGCTGTCTGAAACCGAGCAGGCGATCACGGCCGTGCTGAGTGTCATGAGCGATGTCTTGGTGCACGTCTAGCACACTGCGTTGTGAAGAAGGACAGAAAACGGCGCATCCGCCGCTGAGCGGCGGCGTCAGGGAGAAGGGGAGGGGGCTTCATGGATTACCGCCGACGAGCAGAGCGCCAGCCCACGGCCTGGGCCGGCTTCTGCCACATTGCTGGGGAATCCCCTTCAATGTGGCGCGATTGCGAGGTCATCGACATCTCCATGTTCGGCCTCGGGATCACGTTCCGTCATCCGCAGCCCTGGGAGCTGGTTGATCGCCGCATTGTCGTTGACATTTCTGCGATCGGCGACGCGGTCAACATCCGGCTCGAGGGCGAGATCAGGGACGCCGCCTTCACCCTTGAAGGGGACATCCGGGTCGGACTCGAGTTCACCGGGCTCTCCGAGACCGAGCAGGCGATCGCGGCCATCCTCAGCGGGATCAACACGATGGAACCGAAGAGTGCGGCACCCCGGGCGGTGGGCTGAGGCGCGAGCAGCCGAAGAAGCGCGCCAGGCAGTCGCCCTACTTGGGATTCGACGGCAGCGAATACTTCTCGAAGAACTGCCACATCGTCTCGTCCGCGTTGACGAGGATGATGCCCCGGCCGACACCGGCCAGGATCCAGTTCTTCTTGGGGCCCATGTTCAGCGGGCTGCCCGGCCACACGTGTCCTGAGCCGGTGAAACGCCACAGGGCGACCTCGGTGCCGGACTGGCAGTGCGTATAGGTGATCGGCGTGGCCGTTTCCCCCGCCGAAATGGAGCCGGCGGCACCCACGATGGCGGTACCGGTCGTGGGCTTTTTGCCACACCCGTCCGCCTTGACCCACTGGTCGATGCCCTGCATCACGGAGAGACGGTCGAGTGGGTTGGCGCTCGGTGTGCCGTCGAACTTGGCGATCGGATCGTTGACGCTGTGGAACTCCATGGTCGGAACGGCCCGGGTCGGGTGGATGACCGGGATCTCGACCTGCCCCGAAACCGACGAGATCGCGGCAACGTGCCCGGAGGCTTCCGCCGCCATGGCGTAGGCCATCATTCCGCCGTTGGAAATGCCCGTCATGTAGACCCGGCGGAGATCGACGGGGGTCTTGGCCGCGATGTCCGAAATGACCTTGAGGAGGAACCCGACGTCATTGATGTGCTTGGTGACAGGGAGCCCACAGCACATCCCGGCGTTCCATCCGTACTGCGCGTTCTTCGCTATCGGATCGGGCGTGAGGACCTTCGAGATCCGGGTCCCGTCGGGGTAGGCCACCAGATAGCCGTTCATGTCGGCATTGGGGTCCATGTCGGAGGTGATCTCCTCGAGCTGCGCGTTCTGCGTGGCGCCGTGGAGATTGAGCACCAGGGGCAGCGGCTTCCCCGATGCAGCCGCCGGTGGGACATGGAGCCGGTAGTCGCGGCTGCATGCCGTCGAACGTGAGCGTGAAGACGTACGACCCGCTCTCTGGCGCCAGGACGGGATGTGCAGGCGCGGCGGGTAGCCGCCGAAGCGGCTCCGGGACCAGCGATCGCCGTCGCAGTGAGGACGGTGAGAACGATGACAGTGCCCAGAACGCGATCGACGGCTCTCCGGGGATCCTTGACTCCCGGCGCCATGCTGCGGAGGAGCAGGAGCCTCCCCACGTGCCTCCTCAGTGTGCTGAACAAGCGGTCGTTCATGCTTCAGCATCTCATGGTCCGGCGCGTTTCGCCGGCCACAAGGAACGCCGTTGCGGAGTCCCCCTGCACGCGCCGGGAGTGCAGCCGTCACAGATCGTATTCGAGGATGGCCAATGTGAGAGACGTCGGCGCCAAGACCGCGCCATCAACTGGAGCCCGATGCGATCCTCCTACGCGACCCTCAGGCGCCGGATCAACCTGCGCTCCGTGTCGGTGGTCCCGCCCCACAGTCCCGTGATCGATTCGTCCCTCAACGCGAACTCCAAACACTCGCGACGAACGGGGCACGACTCGCAGATCTCTCGTACGGATCGGTAGTCGAACTTCGGGCCCTGAACGAATTCCTGAGGTCCGCGCCCTCGGCAGGCCGCCTGCAGATGCCACTCTGTCTGCATCGTCCCTCCCCCAATTCCCTAGCTTCAATCAGGATGCTGACAGCGCCCTCGAAGCTGAAATAGAGCCGTCCGGACGCATCCGGCACAACAGATGCACAACGTCTCGCTGCGCACGCACGGAATCCGCAGGCGTCCCGTGGCCGCACCCTGCACAGGTGGGCCTCGCGCAGGCTCGAGCGGGAAGCCATCGCTCGCCGAACACCGTGGTGCTACATGGTTGCACCACGGTGTTCGTCGGCAATCAGCAGACAATTCACCGAGCGGCCCCTCGGAGCAGACGGGACCCCGATGGTACGTTCCTGAGGCTGATCCATTCCCGGGCACGAGGGGGCGAACGGAACGTGAGACGGCACCAGCACGGCGCGCGCGCCGCGTCGAAGGCACTGGCACGAGCCGCGCTCGCGGTCGCGGCCGCTCTCGGATCCTCCATCGTTGTCGTGACCGTCGCTCCGGTCGACGCTGGCGCGGCGGGCATTGTGCCGCCGGCGAACCCTGCGGCTGAACATCCCGCCTCAGGTCGTGCCCCACTGCACGTTCACCCCGGTCGACGACACCAGCACGGGGTGCATCGACTCGGTGCTGCACAACATCAACTACGCCAGGTCGCTCGAGGGACTCGGCCCGATGGTCCTGCCGAGCGACTACGCCAGCGACCCGGTGCCCGTGCAGCAGCTGATCATCGCCGACGAGGAACGGGGCGACCGCGGTCTGTCGCAGTTCGCCGGCCTCGATCCTGCTCTCGACACAGCGGCGCTGACCGGCGCGCAGGACAACGAAGACCCGGCCGCTCCTGCCGGCTACGAAGACAACGGTGGGGGAGCGAATTTCGCCCTGGACTTCACGCCACTCGGAGCCGACTTCGCCTGGATGTACAACGACGGGTACGGCGGCACCAACCTCGACTGCACCTCGCCAACCGACGCCGGGTGCTGGGGTCACCGGGACAACATCCTGGGCCCCTGGGCGACCACGGACAGCCAGACGGCCCAGATGGGCGACGGGGACACGACCTCCGGCCAGTACGCCCAGATCTTCATGAACCAGCAGGACCCGGCCGATGCCCTGGTCGACACGCTCACGCCGAGCGCGCTGCCGACCCCGTCGACGGCGGCTGCGCCCGACGTGGTGCAGGTCATCCCCGCCTCCAGCCCGAGCACGGGGGCCGGGACGCCGGTGACCATCGAGGGGAACTACTTCAACACGTCGGCGACCCCGCAGGTGTTCTTCGGCGGCGTCGCCGCGACCAACGTCCAGGTGAACTGGGACGGCGAGCTGAGCGCCGACGCGCCGGCGGATCCGGCGGGCACGGCGACGGATCAGGTCGTCGTGACGGTGTCGACTCCGGCCGGTTCGTCCAGCTCCTCCGGGATCCGAGCAGGTGAACGAGTTCACCTACGCCCCGCAGCAGCGCCCCGAGCGTGACGTCGGTGTCCCCGGCGTCGGGGCCGCAGATCCCATCCGGCAGCGTGACGATCCACGGCACCAACCTGACCAGCGGGGGAACCCAGCCGATCGTCGATTTCGGGACCGTCGCCAGCATCGGCTCCATGACCTACGGCTCGAACCAGATCACGGCCACGATCCCGTCCGCCATCGACCCCGGCACGGTGAACATCACCGTCACGACGCCGGCGGGCACCAGCGGAGTATCCGCAGGCGACCAGTACACGTACACGGGCAGCGGCACCTCTGCGTCGCCTGCCATCACCAGCGGCAATCAGGCCACGTTCTCGTCCGGCACCGCCGGGCGTGTTCGACATCACGACGACGGGGACACCCGGCGTCAGCTCGGTCAGCGACAGTGCCTTCAGCGGCTTGCACCCCGTCCACCCTCCCGGCCAGCATCACGCTCAACTACACCGGCGGGACGACGGCCACGCTGGACGGGCACGCCACAACCCGGCGACGGCGGCACCTTCACGATCTGCCTCACCGCCGCCAACGGCATCGGGCCGCTCGCCACCCAGGTGTTCACCCTCACCGTGCACGCGCCGGCCGTCACGCCTCCGCACCCCGACTCCTCCGCGCACCCGCCGCCCCCGTCGGCGCCACAGCACGGCTACTGGTTGGTCGGCTCCGACGGCGGCATCTTCACCTTCGGCGCGGCCCAGTTCTACGGTTCGACCGGTTCATTGCATCTGCAGCGGCCGGTCGTCGGCATCACGCCGACGGCGAACCGCGGCGGGTACTGGCTGGTTGCGTCGGACGGTGGCATCTTCGCCTTCGGCAATGCCGGCTACTACGGGTCCATTCCGGGGAGCGGCCTCAACCCCGCCGGATCGGGCCTGGCCCACAGCCTGAACGCGCCCATCGTCGGCATGGTGCCCTCCAACGACGGCGGCGGCTACTTCATGGTGGCCTCGGACGGGGGCGTCTTCGCGTTCGGTGACGCCCGCTTCGAGGGCTCCTGCCCGGGCATCGGCGGCTGCAGCGGTGCCGCAGTGGCCGTCGTGCCCGACGCCACGGGCAATGGCTATTGGGTGGTCACGAGTACCGGCAACGTCTACACGTTCGGCGACGCCGTCAACGACGGGCAGCCGGGACTGCAGAGCTCGAAGATCACGTCGGCCGGGGCCACACCGAGCGGTGGCGGGTACTGGATCCTCGACGCTGCCGGGCAGGTGTTCCCGTTCGGCAACGCGGCTCCGTTGGGCGGCATGCCCGCCGGCTCGGCGGGAGGCTTCGATCCGGCGTCCGCCATCTTCGCCACGTCTGACGGCGGGGGCTACTGGATCGTGACCGCACTGGGCAAGGTGTCGTCCTACGGCGACGCCCCCGACGACGGCGACATGTCGGGCACCCATCTCAACGGGCCGATCGTGGCCGCCTCCGGATCCTGAGCCCGCGTCGGGCCATCGCGGAGGCGGGCGACAGGGCACGGACGAGCCGATTCGAATCTATGGTGGGGTCACGAACCGACCCCTCAGGGAGGGAACATGGGCATCTTCCAGCGGGCGCACGACATTGTGCAGGCCAAGACCAACAAGGCACTCGACGCGGCCGAGAAGCCCGACGAGATGCTCGACCTCTCCTACGAGAAGATGCTCGAGCAGATCACCCAGGTGCGCCGGGCCCTGGTCGATCTCGCCGCCTCGAAGAAGCGCCTGGAGCTGCAGCAGGAGCAGTTCCAGCACACCGTCGACCACCTGCAGGACCAGGCCAAGCAGGCCCTGGGCGCCGGCAGGGAGGACCTGGCCAAGGAGGCGCTGTCGCGCAAGGCGGCCGCCCAGCAGCAGATCGACGAGATGGAGCCGCAGCGCCAGCAGCTCGACGAGGAGGAGAAGAAGCTCACCACAGACCCTCGACGCGCTGCAGAAGCGGGTCAACGACTTCCGCACCCAGAAGGAGACCCTCAAGGCCCAGTACACGGCGGCCAAGGCCGTCTCGGAGGTCGACGAGAGCACCGCCGGCATCTCGAAGTCGTTCAACGACTCCGGGCAGTCCCTGCAGCGGGCCCAGGACAAGATCGCCACCATGCAGGCCCGCTCGGGCGCCCTCGACGAGCTGCTCGAGTCCGGAGTGCTCGAGGACGTCGGCGGCGGCACCGACGACATCCAGAAGGAACTCGACCAGGTCGGCAAGGACGCCCAGGTGGACAACGAGCTGGCCGCCCTCAAGGCGCAGCTCGGCACCGGCGCCCCGCCCGAGCCCGACGCGCTGGCCGCCCCCGCGCCGGCCGCCGCTCCCGAGGACTCGACGCCGGCCACCTAGTAGTCAGGCCGGGGGAGTGCTGTCCCCGACGAAGCGCGCCACGACGTCGGCCAGCGGGATGCCACCGTCCTCCTGCAGGAAATGTCCCGCGCCCTCAACCGTGACGTGGCGCTGGCCGGCCGCACCCGGCACATGCTCCTGCAGGACTTCTGCCCAGCCGCGGGTGGCGGGATCGCCGTCGGAGAACGCGGTGAGGAAGGGGGCGTCGAAGGCGGCCAGCGCGCGCATGGTGCGGCGGTTCAGGCGGGCGCACTCGCTGGCGGGGGTGAGGCCCATCAGCAGCGGGAGCTGGCGCGGCCCGGCGCAGAAGGTCTCGTCAGGGAAACGGCGCGTCGTAGGCCGCCAGGACCGCGTCCGGCACCTCCCACTCGGTGGCCCCCTGCACGAACAGGCTCGGGCGGAACGGCGTGAGCTCCTGGGTGAGGCGCTGGTAGTCGAGCAGCATCTGCGCCACGGTGACCGTGCCGTCCGGTCCGGCGTGGCAGGGCCATTCCAGCCGTCCCGCCAACGCGGGATCGGCCGTGTGCAACACCGTGTTGGCGGCCACGACCCGGCGGACGAGCCCGGGGTGGGCAGCTGAGGACGCCCAAGCCGATCGGGCCGCCCCAGTCCTGGACGACGAGGGTCAGGTCGGAGAGGCCGGCGAGGTCGATGAACTGGGCCAGCCAGTCGACGTGGGCCTGGACCGAGTACGCCGTACGGGTCACCGGCTTGTCGGAGCGACCGAAGCCGATCAGTCCGGGGCCACCGCGCGGAGCCCCTGCTGGGCCAGGCGGGCCACCATGGTGCGGTAGAGGTACGACCAGGTGGGCTGGCCGTGCAGCAGGAGCACGACCTCGGCCTCGGCCGGGCCCTCGTCGACGTAGTGCATGCGCAGGCCGTCGGGCAGCGTGGCGTAGCGCGGGATCGAAGGGATAGCCGGGGAGGTCGGCGAAGCGCTCTTCGGGTGTCCGCACCACGTCCACGGCGCTCATGTTGCCGCACCGCTGGCACGGGGGTGACGAGCCTGATGGACTCGGGGCCATGAGCGAGGAGCGCTGCGACGTGGCCGTGATCGGTGCCGGCCTGGTCGGCGTCGCCCTGGCCTACGAGCTGGCGTGCCTGGGGGCGAGCGTGGCGGTCATCGACGCCGGCCATCCGGGACGGGCCACCGACGCCGGGGCGGGCATCCTGTCGCCGGTCACCAGCATGGAGACCGACGAGCCCATGTGGCTGTTCCTGCGCGAGGCCGGCGCCCACTACCCGGCCCTGCTGCATGCGGATGGAGTTCGACGGTGTGGACGTCGCCGGGACGGGCTACGGCCGCTGCGGCATGCTCTCCGTCGGCCTGCGCCCGAACGAGGACGAGTGGTTCGCCCCCTTTGCCGAGCTCGTGCTCCGCCGGGCGCCCGGTGAGATCGCCGAGATCACGCCGGAAGAGGCCAGCTCGCACTTCCCCCCGCTCGGCCCCGTGCACCGCGTGCTGCACGCGCCCGGTTCGGCGCGGGTCGACGGCCGCGGCATGGCCGCCGCGCTCCGCGAGGCCGCGGCGGCACGCGGCGTCGTGTTCGTGCCCGGTGCGGCGCACGGCGTCCAGGCGGGCGGCGTCGTCGCGGGGGCGGGCAATGGGCGCCGCGTCGAGGCCGTCGAGGTGGAGGGACATCAGAACGTGGCCTGCGGCGCGGTTGCCGTCGCCGGTGGCGCCTGGACCGCGGCGGCCGGCGAGTGGCTCGGCACGAGACTGCCCATCGGCCCCACGAAGGGCCAGATCGTGCATCTCGGCGTCGGTGCGGAGACGGGTGGATGGCCGATCGTGCAGCCGCTGCTCACCCACTATCTCGTGCCCTGGCCCGGGGGGCGGGTGGCCTGCGGCGGCACGTTCGAGGCCGCAGCCGGGTTCTCCGTCAGCGTGACCGCCGCGGGTCTCCACGAGCTCCTGCGCGAGTGCCTGACGGTGGCGCCGGGGCTGAACGGCGCCACCTACCTCGAGACGCGGGTGGGGCTGCGGCCCACGTCGGCCGACGATCGCGCCGTCGTCGGCCGGCTGCCGGGGTGGGGCAACGCCTGGGTGGCGACCGGACACGGCGCCAACGGCCTGCTGCAGGGCCCCTATTCCGCGCGGGTGCTGGCGCACGAAATGGCGGGCGTGGCCCAGCCGGCGGACGAGGCGCCGCTGCCGGGCTCGTTCGACCCCGGCCGTTTCGCCTGAGGGCCTCAGCCGGAGAGGCGCCCGTTCCCGGGTTCCCCGCATCATCCACCCGGCCACGGCCGGGTGCGGAGAAACTGTGCCCGTGACTGCGCCCGTAACCGCTGCCCGTGCTGGTCGGCACCCTGCGCCAGGCCGGCCAGGATGCGCCCGCCACGATGGAGAACGTGCTCGCCGCATTGGCCGGGACCGAGGGCTTCTGGCTCGACCTCGACGACAAGGCGTCGGACGGCACGGTCAGCGAGCTCCTGACCGACCACTTCAATTTCCATCACCTCGCCGTCCAGTCAGCCGAGCGCTTCAACCAGCGACCCCGGATTGACGCCTACGACGACTTCGTCTACCTCGTGGCGCGTGGTGCCGACCCGGAGCACACGGGCCACGCCGAGGTCCACTGCTTCTGGACGGACCGCTACGTCGTGACCGTGCACCGCGGGCCGTGCCCGGCGGTGGACGCACGTGCGGCAGTGGCTCGAGAACCACCCGCTGAACACCGTCGCCTCGCCCCAACTCGTCATCGTGTATCTCGTCATCGGCGGCCTGGTGGACAGCTTCTTCCCCGTCCTCTCCAAGTTCGACGACAAGATCGACACCTTGGAGGACCAGGTCCTCGCAACAGCCGACCGAGGCGCAGCTCGGCGAGCTGTTCCAGATGAAGCGGTCCCTCATGGACATGCGCAAGATCGTCGCGCCCGGAGCGGGACATGATCGCCACCATCAACACCGGCGTCACCGACATACCCGGCATGACGGAGGAGGCCACGCGCTACTTCCGTGACCTCTACGACCACCTGATCCGCGTGGCGGACCAGGTCGACAACTACCGGGACCTGCTCTCCAGCGTCATGGACACGCACCTCTCGACGGTGTCGAACCGTCTCAACGTGGTGATGAAGCAGCTCACCATCATCGCCACCATCTTCCTGCCCCTGAGCTTCCTCACGGGATTCTTCGGCCAGAACTTCGCCTTGCTGGTGCGCTGGATCGGGTCGACGTGGAGCTTCTGGGTGTTCGCAGTCGCGGTGGACATCGTCACCGTGGTGGGGCTGATCTGGTGTTCCGCCGCCGCGGCTGGCTGGGTGGCCCGACGGTCTGACGCCGTCGCGCCGCCGGAGGACGGACGGGTCGATCGGTCAGCCGCGCCCGGAGGAGCAGAGGGGCAGGCCCTGCGGCCGCTCCGCCGTGTGGGCCTCGTAGCCGGTCCACCAGTCCTCGCAGCCGTCGGGCACCGGGAAGCCGAGCTGCTTGCGCCGGTCCACCAGGGAGCGGACCTGCTCCTTGTGCTCGCGCACGAGCGCCAGCGTCCCGGCGTCGCCGTCGCCGATACGCCCGGCGGCCCAGAGCGACTCCTCCAGGCGCCAGGCCTCGCGGCGGGCCTCGACGATGGCGTGGGTGCCGTCGGCGATGTCGGCCCGGATGTCGGCGTCACCGTCGGCCAGGAGGTCGGCGGCGCGCAGCCAGCCGTAGTCCTTGTTGATGCGCAGGAGCCCCGGCTCGATTTCGAACAGGCCCGACCACGTCGACCACGGGGTCGACCGTGGTGAGCGTGGTCCCTTCGGGCAGGTGGACGTTGAGGTTCGAGATCTGGCGCTCGGCCACCCCGATCATCCCCATGGAGCGCAGGCCGATGTAGCCGGCGGGGGCCGCGGCGTAGTCCCGCTCGTCACGCGGCGAGCCGCAGCGGCACCGCCACGACGGCGATGATGCGGGTCGCGCCCAGGGCGGCGGCGGCGGAGACCGGGCACGATCTCGATCACCCCGCCGTCGACGTAGTCGTCGTCGGCCATGGGGTGCGGCGGGAAGACCATGGGCACGCTGGCCGAAGCGATGGCGCCGTCGACCAGGTCGACCGGGCCGGCGGACTCGGCCGGGGCGGGGGTGCAGGGCGTCGGATTCCACCAGCGTGCCGTCCTCGGTGACGTAGCGCAGGACGCCGGCGCGCAACGCGGTGACGGCCAGCCGCAGCTGCAGGCCGGGGCGGGCGACGAGGGCGGGATCGACGGCCCGGACCCCGTCCTCGCTGCCGTGGCGGAGCGCACCCTCCAGCGGGTTCGAGATTGAGCACCGAGCTCCCGCTGCTGCGCAGCTGGCGCCGGACCCGGGGCAGCCGGAGCCCGGCGCCGGCCACCAGCCGCGCCAGGTGGCGCTGGCGCTTGCGCCGGGCCTCGCCGGGCCTGGCGCCGCCCCTTGCGGCCGGTAGTCGCAGGCGGGCACGACCTCGTTGCCGGCGAGCACGGTCGACGGGGTCAGCGGGAAGGGCGGGCGGGTGCCCTCGGTGATCTCCTGGTGGATCTCGCGGCCCAGTGCCGTCCCGTCGAGGGCGCCGAGCCAGGCCTGCTTGCCGAACACGTGGTCGGTCTGCGTCCAGGCCAGCACGTCACCCTCGATCTCGTTCACACGGTCGAGGAACTCGGGGAGCGTGCGGGCCTGGGCCAGCACGGTGGCGGCGATGGCACCGGCCGAGGTCGCCGTGATGATGTCGGGGGCGATCCCCTCGACGCCGACCAGGTACTGCAGCACGCCGACCTCGAAGGAGCCCTTGGTGCCGCCACCGGCCAGGACGAAGGCCGTCGGCCCTGGGCGGGGATCGGGAGGCATCGACGATTCTGGCACCGGCCGCCCGGCGCGGACAAAGACGCTCAGGGCCGAGGCGAGGCTCAGCCGCCGGCGGCGGCGGTCACGACCTCGACCAGGGAGCCGGCGCGGGCGGGCGTGGTGGCCCATTCCGAGCGGGGGATGACGCAGCGGTCGACGGCGACCGCCACCCCCTTGGGGTCGTCCTCGGCGGTGAGGTCCGCCACGAGGTCGGCGATGGTCGCGCCGGGGCGGACCTCGACCGGCTCGCCGTTCAGCCTGGAGGGCCAGCGCCGTCATGCCGGCGCCAGAGCCTCGATGAGCGGGGCGACCGGGCGCCGCGCCGACGAGGTCGACCACGCGCGGCGGCGGTGAGCGGGGCGAGCAGGATGCCGTTGCGGTAGTGGCCCACGGCCGCGATGACGCCGTCCAGCGCGGTCCACCCGATGCGCGGCGTGTTGTCGGGCGTGGCCGGCCGCA
This sequence comes from uncultured Acidimicrobiaceae bacterium, assembly GCA_963731065.1. Lineage (GTDB taxonomy): Bacteria > Actinomycetota > Acidimicrobiia > Acidimicrobiales > RAAP-2 > Bog-473. Next base: position 95,294 of record CAVSUH010000014.1, read on the forward strand.
GGCCGGTGGCGGCCTCGAGCAGCTCGAGCTCGTCGACGCCGGGCACGATCGCCCGCGCGTCGCACAGCAGCTCGTGCACGGCGCCCGCCCGCACCGCGGTGTCGGCGCCCCGCTCCTCGACCGTGGCGCCCACGACGACCGAGCCGTCGCGGCGGGGCACCAGGTACACCGACCGCCCGTGCACCAGGCCGCGCACGGTGCGGGCGAGCAGCGGGCACGGGCGTCGCGGCGTCGGGCGACCCGAGGCGCAGGATGTGCCCCTTGACGGGGCGGAGGGAGGGGAGCCCCGCACCGGCGAGCCCGTCGATGGCGCGGGAGGCCCGTGCCGGCCGCCAGCACGACGTGGTCCGCGCCGAGGCGGCGGCCGTCCGCCAGGACGAGCGTCGGACCGTCGTCGAGCGCGGCCACGCTGCCCTCGACGAACGTCACCCCGCCGCCGCGGCAGGCCTCGGCGAGCGCAGCGAGGAGCGCCCGGTTGTCGACCTGGTGGTCGCCCGGGACCTCGATGCCGCCGCGCAGGGCGGGGCTGAGCGCGGGGACCAGGCCGCGGCATTCGCTCGCGCTGCGGCGGTGCGCCTCGAGGCCGAGCGTGTGCTGGTAGGCGAGGAGGTCGTCGAGGCTGGCGCGATCGGACGCATCGAGCGCGACCGTGACCGTGCCGGTCGTGTCGTAGCCGACGTCGTGACCGGTGGCGTCCTCCAGCGCGGCGGCGAAGGCGGGCCAGCGTCCGGCGCCCTCCACGAGCAGCGCGGTGAGGGCAGACTCGCCGAACTGCGCCTCGGTGACCGGGGCCAGCATGCCGGCCGCCACCCACGACGCGCCGTCGCGCCCGGGGGCCGGCGCAACCACGGTCACCGCATGTCCATTGCGTGACAATTCCCACGCACTGGCCAGGCCGATGACCCCGCCCCCCACGACATGGACGCGCGATCCCATGTGCCAAGCCTACGAGGGCGGTCGTGTATCCTGGTCTCTCCACTTCGGGCCAACGTCGTCCCGGTATCCGTTCAACTTCTCCTCATTCGGAAGGACGCCGATGGCCACTGGCCTCTACGACCCGGCATACGAGCACGACGCCTGTGGCGTCGGCATGGTGGCCGATCTCCACGGGCGTCCGGACCACGACATCGTCGACCGCGGCCTCACCGTGCTGGAGCGCCTGGCCCACCGCGGCGCCTCGGGCGCCGAGGTCAACACCGGCGACGGCGCCGGCATCCTGGTGCAGATCCCGCACCGCTTCCTCGTCGCTGCGGCGGACCGGGCCGGCTTCTCGCTGCCCGACGCCGGCGGCTATGCGGTCGGCCTCGTCTTCCTGCCCACCGACGGGGACGACGCGGCGAAGGCCCGTACGGTCGTCGAGCACACCGCCGCCGAGGAAGGGCTCACGGTGCTCGGGTGGCGCACGGTGCCGACCGACGACAGCGACCTGGGGCTGATCGCCAAGAGCGCCATGCCACGGATTCAGCAGCTCTTCGTGGCCCCGTCGGGCCCGGGCGTCGACACCATGGCGCTCGAGCGGCGCGCCTTCGTGCTGCGCAAGCGGGTCGAGCACGCCGTCGACGACGTCTACTTCCCCTCGCTGTCGGCGCGCACCATCGTGTACAAGGGGATGCTCACCTCCGAGCAGCTGCGGCAGTTCTTCCCGGACCTGCGCGACCCGGCCTTCGAATCGGGCCTGGCGCTCGTGCACTCGCGCTTCTCGACGAACACGTTCCCCAGCTGGCCGCTGGCGCACCCGTACCGCTACCTCTGCCACAACGGCGAGATCAACACGCTGGCGGGCAACCGCAACTGGATGCGGGCCCGCGAGGCGCTCCTCGAGACCTCGCTGATTGAGGGCGACCTGTCGCGCGTCTACCCGATCTGCACGCCGGGGGCGAGCGACTCGGCCAGCTTCGACGAGGTGCTCGAGCTCTTGCATCTCGGCGGGCGCTCGCTGCCGCACGCCGTGCTCATGATGATCCCCGAGGCGTGGGAGAACCACACCACCATGGACCGCGACCGGCGCGCCTTCTACCGCTACCACGCGTCGCTGATGGAGCCGTGGGACGGCCCGGCGGCGGTCTGCTTCACCGACGGCACGGTGGTCGGCGCCGTCCTCGACCGCAACGGGCTCCGCCCGGCCCGGTACTGGGTCACCGACGACGGGCTGGTCGTGCTGGCCAGCGAGGTGGGCGTCCTCGACATCGCACCCGACCGCATTGTGCGCAAGGGCCGCCTGCAGCCGGGGCGCATGTTCCTGGTCGACACGGCCAAGGGCCGGCTCGTCGAGGACGAGGAGATCAAGGCCGAGCTGGCGTCCGAGCACCCCTACGGCGAATGGCTGGCCGAGGACCAGATCCGGCTGGAGGAGCTGCCCGCCCGCACCATGCTCACGCCGCAGCACGGCCGCGTCGTGACCCAGCAGCGCCTCTTCGGCTACACGACCGAGGAGCTGCGGGTCATTGTGGCCCCCATGGCCCGTACGGGCGCCGAGCCGCTCGGCTCCATGGGCTCGGACACCTCCATCGCCGTGCTGTCGGACCGCTCCCGCCTCCTGTACGACTACTTCACCCAGCTGTTCGCCCAGGTCACCAACCCGCCGCTCGACGCCATCCGCGAGGAGCTGGTGACGTCGCTGTCGGCCACCATCGGCCCCGAGGCCAACCTGCTCGAGGCCAAGGCCGGCTCGTGCCGCCAGATTCTGCTGCCGCTGCCGGTGATCGACCGCGACGACCTGGCCAAGCTGATGTACGTCAACGAGGGCGGCGAGACGCCGGGCTTCAAGGCCTTCGCCGTCGACGGGCTCTTCGAGGTGCGCGAGGCGGGGGAGGCGGGCGCCCCCACGGCGGCAGGGGGCGAGTCGCTGCGCCGGGCCATCGACGACGTGCGGCGGCGGGTCTCGGAGGCCATCGCCGAAGGCGCCAACCTGATTGTGCTGTCCGACCGCAACGCCAACATCGACTGGGCCCCCATTCCCTCCCTGCTGCTGACGGCGGCCGTCCACCACCACCTGGTGCGGGAGAAGACGCGCACCCAGGTCGGCCTGGTGATCGAGACCGGCGACGCCCGCGAGGTGCACCACATGGCGCTCCTCATCGGGTTCGGGGCGGCGGCGGTGAACCCGTACCTGGCGTTGGACTCCATCGACGACATGATCTCCGAGGGCCTGCTCGAGGGCGTCTCGCCGCGCCAGGCCCGCCGCAACTACATGAAGGCGGCCTGCAAGGGCGTGCTCAAGGTGATGTCCAAGATGGGCATCTCGACGGTGGCCTCCTACACCGGCGCCCAGGTCTTCGAGGCGATCGGCCTCGACGGCGCCCTCATCGACGAGTACTTCACCGGCACCGCCAGCCGCATCGGGGGCGTCGGGCTCTCGGTCCTCGCCGCCGAGGTGGCCACGCGCCACCGCCAGGCCCACGAGGCCCGACCGACCGAGCGCGCCCACCGCGAGCTCGAGGTGGGCGGCGAGTACCAGTGGCGCCGCGAGGGCGAGTTCCACCTCTTCAACCCCAAGACGGTGTTCAAGCTCCAGCACGCCACCCGGGCGAAGCGCTACGGGGTGTTCAAGGAGTACACGGCGGCCGTCGACGACCAGTCCCAGAAGCTGGGGACGCTGCGCGGCCTGATGCGGCTCAAGCCTGCGCCGGGCGGCCCCATCCCCATCGACGAGGTCGAGCCGATCACTTCCATCCTGACCCGCTTCTCCACCGGCGCCATGTCCTACGGCTCCATCTCCGCCGAGGCGCACGAGACCCTGGCCATCGCCATGAACCGGCTCGGTGGCCGCTCCAACACCGGCGAGGGCGGCGAGGACGCCGACCGCTACACCCCCGACGCCAACGGGGACCTGCGGCGCAGCGCCATCAAGCAGGTGGCCTCGGGCCGCTTCGGCGTGACGGGCGAGTACCTGGTCAACGCCGACGACCTCCAGATCAAGATCTCCCAGGGCGCCAAGCCGGGGGAGGGGGGCCAGCTGGCCGGCATCAAGATCTACCCGTGGATCGCCCGCACCCGGAAGCTCGACGCCGGGCGTGGGTCTGATCTCTCCGCCGCCCCACCACGACATCTACTCCATTGAGGACATCGCCCAGCTCATCCACGACCTCAAGTCGTCCAACCCGCAAGCCCGCGTCCACGTGAAGCTGGTGGCCGAGGTAGGCGTGGGCACAGTGGCGGCCGGGGTGGCCAAGGCGCACTCCGACGTCGTGCTGATCTCCGGCCACGACGGCGGCACCGGCTCGGCGCCGCTGACCTCGCTGAAGCATGCCGGCATCCCCTGGGAGATCGGGCTGGCCGAGACGCAGCAGACGCTGCTGGTCAACGGGCTGCGCGATCGCATCGTCGTCCAGGTCGACGGGCAACTGAAGACTGGCCGCGACGTCGTCATCGGCGCGCTGCTCGGCGCCGAGGAGTACGGCTTCGCGACGGCGCCGCTCGTCGTGTCGGGGTGCATCATGATGCGCGTCTGCCACCTCGACACCTGCCCGGTCGGGATCGCCACGCAGAACCCGGCGCTGCGGGCCAAGTACAGCGGCAAGCCCGAGTTCGTCGAGACCTTCTTCGAGTACATCGCCGAGGAGGTGCGCGAGCTGCTGGCCTCGCTCGGCCTGCGCTCTCTGGACGAGGCTATCGGCCGCGTCGACCTGCTCGACACCGAAGCCGCGGTGACGCACTGGAAGGCGGCGGGCCTCGACCTCTCCATGGTCCTGGCCGAGCCCGATGTACCCGCCGCCGTGGGCCGGCGGCAGACCCAACTGCAGGACCACGGGCTGGAGAAGGCGCTCGACCACGCCTTCCTGGACGAGTGCGCACCGGCGCTGGACGACCTCACGCCGGTGTCGATCTCGTTGCCGATCACCAACGTCGACCGCACGGTGGGGACGCTGCTCGGGTGCCGAGATCAGCCGGCGCTACGGCGCGGCGGGCCTGCCCGACGACACGATCTCGCTCACCTTCACCGGTTCGGCCGGGCAGAGCTTCGGCGCCTTCGTGCCCAGGGGCGTGACCATGCGCCTCTACGGCGACGCCAACGACTACTTCGGCAAGGGGCTCTCCGGCGGGCGGCTCGTGGTGCGCCCACCGGAGAGCTCGCCGTTCGCCGCCGAGGATCAGATCATCGCCGGCAACGTCATCCTCTACGGCGCCACCGGTGGCGAGGTGTTCATCCGGGGCCAGGTGGGGGAGCGCTTCTGCGTGCGCAACTCGGGGGCCACCGCCGTCGTCGAGGGCGTGGGCGACCACGGCTGCGAGTACATGACCGGGGGCGTGGTCCTGGTGCTCGGGCCGACCGGCCGCAACTTCGCCGCCGGCATGTCGGGCGGTATCGCCTACGTCTACGACCCGGGCCGGACCTTTGGGCAGCGGGTGAACCTCGAGCTGACGTGGACGTCGAGCCGCTCGATCCGGCGGACGCCTTCAGCGTGCGCGCCCTGGTGGAGCGCCACGGCGTCGAGACCGAGTCGGCCGTGGCCGCCGGGCTCCTCGAGCACTGGGACACCGAGGTCCTCGAGTTCGTGAAGGTCATGCCGCGCGACTACCGGCGCATCCTCGACGCGACCCGCCTCGCCGAAGCGGAGGGCCGCTCGGTGGAGGAGGCCGTCATGGAGGCCGCACATGGGTAAGAAGACGGGCTTCATGGAGTTCCCGCGGAAGCTGCCACGGCGACGCCCGGTGTCGGTCCGGCTGCGCGACTGGCGCGAGGTCTACGAGCCCTTCGGCGAGGAGGAGACCAGGGAGCAGGGTGCGCGCTGCATGGACTGCGGCATCCCCTTCTGCCACGACGGCTGCCCGCTCGGCAACCTGATCCCGGAGTGGAACGACCTCGTCTACCGGGACGACTGGCCCGGCGCCGTGGAGCGCCTCCACGCCACCAACAACTTCCCCGAGTTCACCGGGCGCTTGTGCCCGGCGCCCTGCGAGGCCTCCTGCGTCCTCGGGATCAACGAGGACCCGGTCACCATTGAGCGGATCGAGTACGAGATCATCGAGCGGCGCCTGGGACGAGGGGTGGGTGGACCCGCAGCTGCCGACGGTGCGCACCGGCAAGTCCATCGCCGTCGTGGGCTCCGGGCCCGCCGGCCTGGCGGCCGCCCAGCAGCTGGCGCGGGCCGGCCACCTGGTGACCGTCTTCGAGCGGGCGGAGAAGCCCGGCGGGTTGCTGCGCTACGGCATCCCCGAGTTCAAGATGGAGAAGGCCGTCCTGGACCGCCGCTTGGCCCAGATGGAGGCGGAGGGCGTCACCTTCCTGTGCTCCACCTCGGTCGGTGGCCGGCCGCAGGAACCGGGGTCGGGCCTCGTGGAGCCCGGCGAGGAACGCGGGATCGGGACTGCGTGCGCCCCCGACGTCACCGTGCGAGCGGCGGTCGAGGTCCAGGCCGCCTTCGACGCGGTCGTGCTGGCCGGCTGGCGCCACGCTGCCCCGGGACCTCCCGGTGCCCGGACGTGAACTCGACGGCATCCACCTGGCCCTGGAGTACCTGAAGCCCTCCAACCTGGTCCAGGAGGGGGCGCTGGGCACGACGCCGATCAACGCCAAGGGCAAGCGCGTCGTCATCATCGGCGGCGGAGACACCGGGGCGGACTGCCTCGGCACCGCCCACCGCCAGGGCGCCAAGTCGGTGCACCAGCTCGAGATCATGGCCGAGCCCCCGAGCGACCGGCTGGCCGACAACCCGTGGCCCTTGTGGCCGCTGATCCTGCGCACCTCCTCGGCCCACGAGGAGGGCGGGGCGCGGCTCTTCTCGGTCACGACGACGGAGTTCGTCGACAACGGGTCCGGCACCGTGCGCGCCCTGCGCGGCCACACCGTGGAGATGCGCACCGAGGACGGACGGCCGGTCTTCGAGGAAGTACCCGGTTCGGAGTTCGAGCTCGAGTGCGATCTCGTCCTCCTGGCCATGGGCTTCGTCGGGACGGAGCGCCGCAACGCGGTGGAGGAGCTGGGGGTCGAGGTCGGCCCGCGCGGGACCGTGGCGGCCGACCCCGACTGGGCGACCAGCGTCGACGGCGTCTTCGTGTGCGGGGACCAGACGCGGGGCCAGAGCCTGATCGTCTGGGCCATCGCCGAGGGACGCTCCTGCGCGGCGGCCGTCGACCGCTGGCTGATGGGCACGACGGCGCTGCCGGCGCCGATCGAGCCGGGGCAGGTGGCGCTCCGCTAAGGAGCCGGTGATCCCCGGCATCGAGCGCTCGGTACTGTGCGGGCCATGCCCTTTGCCGACGCCAACAGTGTCTCGCTGTACTACGAACTCCAGGGGAGCGGCGAGCGACTGCTGTGCATCTCGGGCACCGGTGGTGACCTCCGCCAGCAGCCCCGCGTGGACGGGCCCCTGGCCGCCACCTTCGAGGTCCTGGCCTACGACCAGCGCGGCCTGGGACAGAGCAGCGTGCCCGCCTGGCCCTACGCCATGGCCGATTTCGCCGACGATGCCGCCGCGCTCCTCGACGCCGTGGGCTGGGAGGACTGCCTCGTGGTCGGGGTCTCGTTCGGCGGCATGGTGGCCCAGGAGGTGGCCATCCGCCACCCCGAGCGGGTGCGCCGGCTCGTGCTGGCCTGCACGTCGGCCGGTGGTGCAGGCGGCGCTTCCTATCCGCTGCACGAGCTGGCCGACTTGAGCCCCGAGGAGCGGTCGGACGTGCGCATGGAGCTGATCGACACCCGGTGGGACGAGGCCTGGCGGCGGGCCAACCCCGAGATGGTGCAGCTGCTCGGCGCGCGCATGGGCCTCGAGGGCGAGGGAGCCCTGCCCGCGCCGGGCCTGACCAATCAGCTGGCGGCCCGGGCCGAGCACGACACGGCCGACCGTCTGTGCTCCATCAGCTGCCCAACCCTCGTGTGTGGCGGACGCTTCGACGGGATCGCTCCGCCCGCCAACAGCGAATTCCTGGCCCGCGCCATCCCCGGCGCCCGGCTCGAGATGTTCGACGGTGGCCACGGCTTCTTCATGCAGGACGCCGCCGCCATCCCGGCGATCATCGCCTTCCTCGCCGAGGGCGCAGCGGAGGCCGACTCGCCGTAGATTGCGTCCCATGGACCTCACCGCGACACCGGAGTGGAAGGCGCTTACGGCGCACTACGACGAGATCTCGACGCGGCATCTGCGGGAGCTCTTCGCCGACGACCCCGAGCGGGCGGACCGCATGACGGCCGGGGCCGCCGACCTCGTCGTCGACTACTCGAAGCAGCGGGCAACGGACGAGACCCTGCGCCTGCTCTTCGACCTGGCCCGGGCGGCCAAGGTGGAGGAGCACCGCGATGCCATGTTCGCCGGCAAGCACATCAACACGACGGAGGACCGCGCCGTCCTGCACGTGGCGCTGCGCATGCCGCCCGGCAGCAAGCTGCACGTCGACGGCCAGGACGTCGTCGGCGACGTGCAGGCCGTCCTGGGTCAGATGGGCGACCTCTCCGACCGCATCCGGAACGGGTCGTGGACCGGGGCGACGGGCAAGCGGATCGCCGCGGTCGTCAACATCGGGATCGGCGGCTCGGACCTCGGCCCCGCACATGGCCACCCTGGCCCTGGCCGACTACGCGCAGCCGGGCCTGACGAGCCGCTTCGTGTCCAACGTCGACCCGGTCGACCTGTACTCGGCCACGCACGACCTGGACCCCGAGACGACCCTCTTCGTCATCAGCTCCAAGACGTTCACGACGCTCGAGACACTGACCAACGCCGCAGCGGCCCGGGACTGGCTGCTGGCCGGACTGGGCAGCGCCGCCGGTGACGACGCGGTGGCGAAGCACTTCGTGGCGGTGTCGACCAATGCCAAAGGGGTGGCGGCGTTCGGTATCGACACCGACAACATGCTCCAGTTCTGGGACTGGGTCGGCGGCCGTTACTCCTACGACTCCGCCATCGGCTTCTCCCTCATGGTGGCGATCGGCCGCGAGGCCTTCGGCGAGATGCTCGCCGGCTTCCACGCCATCGACGAGCACTTCCGGACCACGCCCCTGGACGAGAACGTCCCGGTCATTCAGGGGATGCTGAACGTCTGGTACAACAATTTCTTCGGCGCGCAGACGCACGCCGTGCTGCCGTACAGCGACCGGATGGCCCGCTTCCCGGCCTATCTGCAGCAGCTGACCATGGAGTCCAACGGCAAGTCGGTCAAGCTCGACGGCACGCCCGTCACGGGGCAGACGGGGGAGATCTTCTGGGGCGAGCCGGGCACCAACGGGCAGCACGCCTTCTACCAGTTGCTCCATCAGGGCACGAAGCTGGTCCCCGCCGACTTCATCGCCTTCGCCGAGTCCACCCACGACACGGGGGACCAGCAGGATCTCCTGATGGCCAACTGCCTGGCGCAGACGAAGGCGCTGGCGTTCGGCAAGACGGCGGAGGAGATCGCCGCGGAGGGGACACCGGCGGCCCTGGTGCCGCACAAGGTGATGCCCGGCAACCGGCCGAGCTCGACCATCCTCGCCCCGAAGGTCACGCCATCGATCCTGGGCCAGTTGGTGGCGCTCTACGAGCACACCGTGTTCGTCGAGGGCAGCATCTGGGGCATCGACTCGTTCGACCAGTGGGGCGTCGAGCTCGGGAAGGCATGGCGAACGAGCTGGCGCCGATCCTGACCGACACCGCGGCGCCCGATCTCGCGGGCCAGGACTCGTCGACGGCCTCGCTGGTGCGGCAGTACCGGGGCCTGCGGGGCCGCGCCGTCTAAGCGATCGGGGCCGTCAGACCCGGGTCTCGATGCCGTGCAGCGGCTGGCGCGGCATGAGCCCACGCCAGGCCGTCGGGAGCGTGCGACCGAGCCGGCCCAGCTCCTCGAGATGGGTCTCGGAGAGCGCTTCGAGGCGTTTGCTCCCGGCCGCGGTGAGTTGCAGCCGGACGACCCGATGGTCCTCCGGGTCGCGGACCCGCTTGACCAGCTTGGCCGCCACGGCCCGGTCCACCAGCCCGACCGCGCTGTGATGGCGGAGCAGCAGGTAGTCGGCGACCTCGCCGACGGTCGGGCCACGGCGGTCCGGATGTCCACGGATCGCCAGGAGCAGCTGGTGCTGCGCCGGCGTCAGTCCCGCTTCCTCCGCCTGCTGCTCGCTCCAGCGGAGGAAGCGACGCAGTCCGGTCCGCAGCGCCAACAGATCCTCATAGTCGGCATCTCGCAAAACCATCGTCTTACGATAGCATCGTACTACGATGGAAAGTGTCGATACCGGGGACGAGTCCAGGGACCCGAACGCGGACCGACTCGCGGCAACGGCGCCGCCGGACCGCCGGCCGAGGCCGTCCCTCCGGACCCCCGCCCGGCCGGCGCGTCCGAGCGCGCCCTGGGTGACTTCACCACTACGCCGGCCATCCTGCGGCTGATCCCGCCGGCCATTCTCATCGGCGTGCTGGCGACCGGCATCGCGCTGGCGCTGCTGGACATGATCGGCTTTCTGACGAACCTGCTCTACTACCAACGCCTCAGCGTGAAGCTCGTGTCGCCGGCCGGGAACCACCTCGGGCTGCTGGCGGTGGCGATCCCCGTCTTCGGCGGCCTGGTGGTGGGCCTCATGGCACGCTTCGGGTCGGAGCAGATCCGCGGTCACGGCATCCCCGAGGCGATGGAGCGCATCCTCATCAACGGCAGCCGCGTGCAGCCCCGCCTGGCGCTGCTCAAGCCGATCTCGAGCGCGGTCAGCATCGGCTCGGGTGGCCCGTTCGGTGCAGAGGGGCCGATCATCCTGACCGGCGGTGCGGTCGGCTCCATCATCGGCCAGCTCCTCCGCCTGACCGCGGCCGAGCGCCGCGCCCTCCTCGTGGCGGGTGCCGCGGCCGGCATGAGCGCAGTCTTCGGCACCCCGGTGGCGGCCACGCTCTTCGGCGTCGAGCTCCTGGCCTTCGAGTGGAAGCCGCGCTCCATGGTGCTCATCGGCCTGGCGGCGGCCACCGCCGATGGCCTGCGCATGGTCCTGGCCGATGCCGGCCTGCTCTCGCCCCAGCCGATCTTCCCGGTTCCCGACGCATGCCGCGCTGGGCGGCGTCGTCCTCCTCGGGGCGGCGGCCGTCGGCCTCGCCACCGGTCTCGGCGCCTGGCTCATGACGCAGGCCGTCTACCGCTTCGAGGACGCGTTCCACCTCCTGACCGGGCGCGTGCACTGGATGTGGTGGCCGATGATCGGCGGCCTCATCATCGGGCTCGGCGGCCTGGTGGAGCCACGGGCGCTCGGCGTCGGCTACGGCACCATCCACGCCGAGCTGCTGGGTCAGCTCGGCCTCTCCGCCCTGGCCCTGCTGTTCGTCGTGAAGCTGCTCATCTGGTCGGCCGGGCTGGGGAGTGGGACGAGCGGCGGCATCCTGGCCCCGGTCCTGATGCTGGGCGCCGCCATCGGCGGCATCCTCGGACATGCCCTGCCCGGCACGACGCCGGGGGTCTGGGCCCTCATCGGCCTGGCCGGCGCCATGGGCGGGGTGACCCGGTCACCCTTCACCGCCATCATTTTCGCTTTCGAGCTCACACACGATCAGAACAGCCTGCTTGGCGCTCTTGGTGGCGGCCACGATCTCGCATCTGGTCAGCGTGCTCATCCTCAAACGTTCGATCCTGACCGAGAAGGTGGCGCGGCGCGGGTTCCACGTCATGCGCGAGTACTCGGTCGATCCCCTGGAGGCGACCTTCGTCCGGGAGGTGATGGACACCGACGTGGTCACCGTGACGCCGGAACAGGCGGTGGGGAAGATCTACGCCGCCCTGCCCGAGGGATCTCCTGGGCGCCGGCAGCGGCTCTATCCCGTGCTCGACGAGGACACCGCGCTCGTCGGGCTCCTGCCCTGGTCGGTCATCCTCGAGGCACGGGACCGTTCCGGCCTCTGCGTGGGGGCGGTCATGCTGTCTCCCGTGGCCCTGGCCCACCCCGACGAGGTCCTGCGCACCGTGGCCGACCGCATGGTGCAGCACGGACTCGGGGTGCTGCCGGTGGTGGAGCGGGCCGACGCCGCCCGGCTGGTCGGCCTGGTCACGCAGTTCGACCTCCTGCAGGCCCGCCAGAAGCTCCTGGAGGAGGAGCGCCACGCCGAACGCGTCCTGACGCTGCGCCGCGCCACGCCGAAGCCGTCGCCTCCGACCCCGCCGAGCCCGAGGAGACGTGAGCGTGGAGCGCGCCGTCACCGGCTTCGAGCAGGACGAGGCAGGGGACTGGGTGGCCCTGCTCGAGTGCGGCCACCGCCAGCACGTGCGCCACCGCCCCCCGTGGCAGGAACGCCCCTGGGTCCTCACGGCGGAAGGAAGACAGGAACGGATCGGCTCGCCGCTCGACTGTCGGGACTGCGAAGAGGAGGAGGACCAAGGCGAGTCGGCAGGAGGCGATGCCGCCTGCTGGGCGCACCGGGTTTGCCTCGCCTGTGGCGTCCTGGACGGACACCGTCCCGCCTGTCCCGACGACACCCGGCGGGCAATGCCGCGGGGGGATGTCGAGAATCCGCGCTCAGATCCGTCCTCAAAGTGAACACGGCCACAATGGGGGGGTGGTCCGCCTCAACCGGGTCGTCGCGGTCGGCGAGGCTGACGGTCCGCGCGCCGGCCTGGCCGCGCTGGCGGTGCTCGACCTCGCCCTGCCCCGCTCTGCCGCCCTTGCGGCCTGCCTCCACGAGCGGGACGGTGACCCGGTCACCCGCGGCGCGTCTCTACGCCGTGGCCGCCCAGTGAGCGCTCAACCTCCCCGAACGCGACCACCTGACGCGACAGGCCGCACGGCTCAGCGCCCTGCTCGGCAACGGAACGTCGCCACGCCGCCCGACGTCAGACCAGGGTGCTGCGCGCCGCCGGGGACCGAGGCGCACCGGTCATCGCCGAGAGGTGCGACGACGGGCGCGTGGCCGAGAGCGGCTGGGCGATGTCCTCGAGCGACTTCTGTTCGGCATCGATCCCGAGGAAGGCAGCGATGAGCCCGCCGAAGACCATCACCCCGGCTCCGATGAGGTAGCCGATGAAGAGCCGGAAGTGGTCCTGGCCGTTGCCGATGAGCTCGCCGTAGAGCCACGGGCCGAAGGCGCCGAAGGTCTGGGCGATGGCGAAGAAGACGGCGATGGCCTTGGCCCGGACCTCGAGCGGGAAGATCTCGCTCACCGTCAAGTAGGCCGAGGAGGCGCCGGCGGAGGCGAAGAAGAAGATCACGCACCAACACGCCGTCTGCGTCACCGCGTTCAGGTGCGCCGGCATTGAACAGCACGGCACTGATGGCGAGGAGCACACCGGACAGGAGGTACGTGCCCGAGATCATCTTCCGTCGACCGATGGTGTCGAACAGGTGCCCGATGGTGAGCGGGCCGATGAGGTTCCCCAGGGCGAAGAAGATGAAGTAGTAGGCGGTGTCCGTCGCCGGGACGTTGTAGATCTTGGTCAGCACCAGTGCGTACGTGAAGAAGATGGCGTTGTAGAGGAACGACTGGGTGATCATCAGGGAGGCCCCGAGGATGGCCCGCCTCGGGTAGTGGACGAACAACGTTCGAGCCAGGGCCACGAAGCCGATGTTGTTGGCCGGCGTGATCTCAATTGCCTTGGACTCGTCGACGGGTCCGAGGCTGCCGCCACCGTGTTCGGTGAGTCTCTCGATTTCGGCGACCGCTGCCTCGGCCTCCTCCTCTCGGCCGTGCATGAGAAGCCAGCGCGGGCTCTCGGGGAGGTTCTTGCGCACGAAGAGGATGACGAAGCCCAGGGCCGGGCCGACGAGGAAGGCGACCCGCCACGAGTAGCTGACGGGGAGGTGATTGATCACGAAGATGAAGAAGAGCGTGGCGATCAGCGCGCCACCCCAGTACGTCCCGTTCACGGCGATATCCACGCGGCCGCGGTACTTGGCCGGGATGAGCTCGTCGATAGCCGAGTTGATGGCCGCGTATTCACCGCCGATGCCCATGCCGGCGATGAAGCGGGAGGCCCAGACCCAGTAGGACCAGCCGTGCGAGTGGCCAAAGGTCAGCGCGGTGAGCACGCCACCGAACAGGTAGACGCCCGAGCGTGATCATGAACAGGTTGCGGCGGCCGAACTTGTCCGACATGCGGCCGAAGAAAAGCGCTCCGACCACCTCACCGAGGAGATAGACGGTGCCGACGGCGAAGGCCACCTCGGAGGACGACAGGTTCAGGGCCTGCTTCTGGCTGATGAGACCCTCGGCGTTGCTGGCGATGGTGATCTCGAGGCCGTCCAACACCCACGCCACCCCGAGCGCAATGACCAAATGGGTGTGGAAACGCGACCAACCAAGGCGGTCGAGCCGGGCCGGTATGAGGCTCCGGATCGATCCTTCAGGTGCGCGGTCTCCGGTTCGACCGTCGCTGAATCTGCCGTGGTGACCGTCGCCACGTCCCCTCCCTTCGACCAACGCTGACGATCTCAGTACCCAGGAGTGCTCCCCGCTATGCACCGTCCGTTTGGACCGCTGTTCACCCTGGTCTCGATACGCCCGGGTGGCGATCGATGCTCCTGTCCGACTCGACACGGGCCATCCCAGTCGGCCCGTTGAGGGCATCACTCGGTGCGTTCTGCCCATTCCTTCCAGAACAACCCACCGAGTGCCTCGCCACCGTTGTGTCCTACAGCGCCACGGTCGAGCATGGTGCGCCGAGCGCCGACTGCGTTCGCCACTGCACCGATCGCACCCTGACGTGGGACGTCGCGCATCCCTCTTATTCCAGGCGACACAAGGATTGTGCGTTCGTTGTGTTTATCCGGGCGTAGGGTCCGGGCCTAATGGAAGCGCTCCGAAAGCCGCTGGTTCTGGAATGGATGCGCCGTCACCTGCGCGTACTCAGAGGAACGTGGCACAAGACGGGGGACTGCATTTCTGCTGACTGCGACGACCGGGCAATGCATTTCCCGCCCTCGCAGTACTGCAAGACGCATACCGGTTAGCCGGCGGAAGTCGGGGACGCCTCGCCCATCACGCCGGCTGCGTCGCCCCCACGAAGAGCAGGCTCCCGAATCGCGCGCCCGGTGTGGCGGGGAAATCCTCGGCCCGCACGTCAGCGCCCGTGTACGGCGCGTCGACCATCACGTCCTGGCCGTCGATGATGCCGACGAACAGCCCGACGTGGTCGATGGACCCCGGCCCTCCTCCGAAGAACACGAGATCGCCCAGCGCCAGTACGGCGTCCGGTGCCAGCTTCGTCGTGGCGTCGTACTGGTCCTGGGCCACCCGGGGCAGCGCCAAGCCGGCCACCGCATAGGCGGCCTGCACCAGGCCCGAGCAGTCGAACCCGACGCCCGGCGTCTCGCCGCCCCACACATACGGCGTGCCGATCTGGGCGAGGGCCCACGAGACAGCCACGGCACCCGCGCTGTCGTCCACCACCGGCGTCGCGGTGGCCGCCCCCGTTCCGGTCGATGCCGCCGCGTAGGACTGGGCCAGCGCGAGCACCTGCGCCACATAGGAGGCCGAGTGGTTGTAGGCGTACACGGCGCCCGATAGGTCGGCCCCGCCAGCCGCACCGTCGGCGCACAACAACCGGGCCGCTGCATACACGGCGTCCGTCGGGTCGTAGGGACTCGGCGGATCGGCCCCGCCGGGAGGCACCGGCTCGTCGTAGGCGGCAAAGGTTCTCGGCTCGAACTGCATCGGTCCCTCGGCCCCGGCGTAATTGGCGCCGCTGTGGACCCCCGGCAGGGTCGACTGGCCGTTGTCCGACTCGATGGTGCCGATGGCCGCCAGGATCGTCCACGGCAACCCGGAACAGGTACTGGCGGCCTCCTGGTACAGCGTCAGCATGGCCGCGGGGATCTTCGCCGTGGCGGCCGGGGACGCAACGGGAACACCGCTGCCGACACCGAGGAACGAGGCGGCCGACGCCAGGATCGCCGTTCCCACAACGGCCGCAGCCAGCCCGACCGCCAGCCCGGCGGCGACGAGACCCTTCATTGGATGGTCTCGCGCCGGACCACACAGGTGGATGCCACGCCGGGGAACGGTCGGCCCTTCGTTGCGAGTGACACGTCGAAGGCACCCTGGCCGGACGCGACCGACGAAGCGTTGTCAGCGCTTCAGCCTCTCCGTTCTGAAGTACTTGAGGAGGTCGACAGGCAGGTCACACACGATGCCTCATGGATGGGCACCCATCTGGGTATAGACCGTGAAGATGAGCATCACGCCGCCTCGGCCAAGGAGAGAGCACCCGTGACGATCGTTCGCAATGAAGACGGCACCCTGGTCGTTCCCGTGCGCCAAGAGCGCCATCACGAAGAGGAAGGCGGAGAGAGTGAAGAGGTGACGGCGGCAGCAGCGGACGCCACCCGCGTCCTTCACCCCGGAGAGGGGGGATATGACGAGGCTTTGGTCGAGTGGGATCTCCAGCAGAACCCCGACCGTGAGCCGGCGGTGTCCACGCCGAGCGGCCGCCAAGAGGCCATGGCCCTCGTCCACACGATGGCCGAGTCCCCGAAACACGATGTGAGCTCTGCGATTGAAGAGATCAACGACCCCGAAGCCAGCGGCGAGGCCTTGCGTCATGTCCTGATCGGCGGTGTCCATTCGGTCGAGGATTTCGCCGCCGAGGTCGCCGAGGCAGAGGGCGGCGAGCCGCTGCCGGCGCACAAGGCAACGAAGATCATTGGAGAGGTCCTTACCGAGCTCGATTCGTAGCGGTCAGCCGAGTTCCACAGGGTAGAGACGGGAGAGACGCCCGCCCCCGCCCGAGCATCCCGGGGTAGAACGGTCGTGTCAGGCCCGCCTGGGCACGGCCGAGGCGCGGTCGGCATACTTGGAGCATGCAAAGCACCATGCAGAACGCCCCGCTCCTGATCCGAGACCTGCTGTTCCACGGGCAGCGGGTGCACGGCGACAGCTCCGTCATCACGGTGGAGGAGGGCGGCAGCCGCAAGGCCACCTTCGTCGAGGTGGCCACCCGGGCCGAGAAGCTCGCCGCCGCCCTGACCCGGCTCGGCATGGAGCAGGGCGACCGCGTCGGCACCTTCTGCTGGAACAACCAGACCCACCTGGAGGCGTACCTCGCCATCCCCTGCATGGGCGCGGTCCTGCACACGCTCAACATCCGGCTCCCGGCCGAGCAGCTGGCCTACGTCATCAACCACGCCGAGGACCGCTGCATCATCGTCGACGTCTCGCTCGTTCCGCTCCTGGCGGCCATCAAGGACGACCTCAAGACCGTCGAGACCATCATCGTGGTGGGGGAGGGTGACACGTCCTCCCTCGGCGAGACGCTCTCCTACGAGCGGCTGCTCGCCGCCGAGCAGCCCGGCTTCGCCTGGCCCGACCTCGACGAGCGCTCCGCCGCGGCCATGTGTTACACGAGCGGGACGACGGGCAGCCCCAAGGGCGTCGTGTACTCGCACCGCTCCATTTGGCTGCACACCATGGCCGAGCAGGCGGCCTCCTCGGTCGGCATGGTGGAGACCGACCGCATCCTGATCATCGTGCCCATGTTCCACGCCATGGCCTGGGGCACCCCCTACGGCGCCTGGATGGCCGGCACCGACATGATCATGCCGCAGATGTACCTGATGGGGCAGCAGCTGGCGAACGTGATCAACGAGCACCACCCGACGCTCGCCTGCGGCGTGCCGACCATCTGGAACGGACTGCTGGCGCTCGAAACGCCGATCGACTTCTCGACCGTGCGCGCCATCACGGCCGGCGGCGCCGCCGTGCCGCAGTCGCTCATCGAGGCGTTCGAGGAGCGCTTCGGCGTCACCATCATCCAGGGGTGGGGCATGACCGAGACCAGCCCGCTCGCCGCGTTCGGGTTGCCGCCGGCGCGCCGCCTCGACGGGCACGACGACATGTACTACAAGGTCAAGGCCGGCCGCGTGGTCGGCGGGGTCGAGGTGCGCGTCGTCGCCGAGGACGGGACGGTGCTCCCCAACGACGGGACGTCCGTGGGCGAGTTCGAGATCCGCGGGCCGTGGATCACCGGCTCGTACTACAAGGACGAGGACCCGGCGAAGTTCGACGACGGCTGGCTCCGCACCGGCGACGTCGGCACGCTCGACACCCAGGGCTACATGACCATCTCGGACCGCACGAAGGACGTCATCAAGTCGGGCGGCGAGTGGATCTCCTCGGTCGAGCTCGAGAATGCGGTGATGGGCCATCCCGACGTCTTCGAGGCGGCGGTGATCGCCATCCCCGACCCGAAGTGGTCCGAGCGCCCGCTCGTGGCCGTCGTGCCGAAGCCGGGCCGCACGCCCGCCCCGGCCGACCTGCTCGAGTACCTGGTGGGCCGCGTGCCGCGCTGGTGGCTACCCGACCAGTGGACCTTCGTCGCCGAGATCCCCAAGACCAGCGTCGGGAAGTTCGACAAGAAGGTCATGCGGGTCGCCTACGCCGACGGCGACTACACGGTGCAGCGCACGCCCCTGCCCAAGTGAGCGGCTCCAACGAGGCCGTCGACGAGCTGGCCGACCGGCTCGAAGGCGTCCTGGAGGAGCTGACCGACATGGCCCTGGACGCGCTCCGCCTGGCGTCGGCGGGCGACCCCGACTCGGCCGAGACCGGGGAGGCTCTCGCCCTGGAGAAGCGCATTCTCAAGGCCCGCCGGGCGCTCGAGCGCTCCGTGGCCGCATTGCGCGGGGGATCCCGGTCCGCCCACGCGGCGCTCGACGAGGGCGCCGGCTGACTCCTCTCCGCACCTTCGTGGCCGCCTGGCCCGACGAGCCGACGCACCAGCGGCTGGCCGCCCTCGAGTTCGGGCGGGAGAAGAACCTGCGGCTGGTGGGACCGACCCGCTGGCACGTGACGCTGCGCTTCCTGGGCGAGGTGACCGAGGCCGACCTCGAGCCCCTGGGTGCGGCGCTCCAGGCCGGTGTGGCCGCCCTGCCGGGCCCCGCCGAGTGCCGGCTCGGACCGGCCACCGCCTGGTTCTCGCGGGTCCGTGTCCTCCAGCTCCCGGCCCACGGGCTCAATGGCGTGGCGGCGGCGGTGCGGCGGGCCACGGCGCCCGTGGTGGCGGAACCGGACGGTCCCGCCCCACCGTTCAACGGCCACCTCACCCTGGCCCGGGTCAAGGGCCGCCTGGGCCCCCGGGCCCAGGCCGAGCTGGAAGGGATCCCGTTCGCGTCCACCTTCGCCGTGACGCACGTCGACCTGGTGGCCTCGGCACCCTCACCGCAGGGGCACGTCTACACGACGCTGGCGCGGGCGCCCCTCGGGGGCCCGGCCTGAATCAGACGGCAGAGCCGGTGAGGAATTGCCTGATGGCCTGCGCCATGGCCGCGGCGGCCTGCTGCTGGAAGGCCGGCGTCACCAGCAACGCCGCGTCCGTGGCGTTGCGCATGTTGCCGCACTCGATGAGCACCTTGGGCACCGTCGTGAGGTTGAGACCAGCCAGGTTGCTGCGTGGCTCCAGGCCGTCGACCCCGTCGTAGGTGCTGACCGGCATGGGCGTCCCGGCGACGAACGCGTCGCGCAGAATGGCGGCGAAGGTGGCGGACGACCCGATGACGCCGTTGTTGGGCCCGTCCGCCGTCGGCTCGAGCACCGCGAAGCCCCGCCCGTTCACCGGGCCCCCGTCGGCGTGGATGTCGACCGCGACATCGGCGTGGGCGTTGTTGATGATGGCCGCCCGCGTGGTCACACAGGGCCCGACGCCCTGGTTGTTCGGGCGGGTCAGCACGACGGTGGCGCCCTCCGCCTGCAGGTCGCTCTGCAGGTAGGTGGCCACGTTGAAGTTGAACTGGGCCTCGGTGTACCCGCCGTCCGTCGCCGTGCCCGTGGTGTCACAGGACTCGGTCCCGGTGCCGTTGAACACCGGGGCGTTGATGATACCCGGCGCGGTGTAGTTCAGCCCGTTGTGGCCCGGGTCGATCCCCACCACCTCGCCGGCGAGGGGTTCGGAGCCCACGGCGAGCCAGTAGCCCGCCCCTCCGCCCGCGGCGGCCAGGCCCACGACGGGACCGGGCAGCGTCGTCCCGCCCAGCGACCCGAAGTAGCGCGCGTCCCCGTAGGTGAAGACGCCGCCGTCGCGCGCCACGAGCCAGTAGCCGCCACCGTCGGTGGTCGCGGCCATGCCGGTCACCGGCGCGTTGAGGGCGAGCGAGCCGGCCGAGCCCTCGAACGTCGCGTTGCCGTAGCTGAAGATGCCGCCGTCCCGGGCCACCAGCCAGTAGCCGCCACCGCCCGGCACCGCCGCCATGCCGACGACCGGCGCCCGCAGCGCCAGCGATCCGGCCGAGCCGGCGAACGAAGCGTCGCCGTAGCTGAAGATGCCGCCGTCGGAGGCGACCAGCCAGTAGCCCCCGCCGTCGTGCGTGGCCGCCATGCCCACCACCGGTGCGTTGAGCGTCAGGCTGCCGGCCGAGCCGTCGAACGACGCGTCGCCGTAGCTGAAGATGCCGCCGTCGGAGGCCACCAGCCAGTAGCCCCCGCCGTCGTGCGTGGCCGCCATGCCCACCACCGGTGCGTTGAGCGTCAGGCTGCCGGCCGAGCCGTAGAACGGCGCGTCGCCGTAGCTGAAGATGCCGCCATCGGCGGTCACCAGCCAGTAGCCGCGGCCGTTCGGCGTAGCCGCCACGTCGACGATCGGCGCGTTGGCGCCCGTCACCGCGCTGGCGCCGACGGCGGTCGTGCCGAAGGGCACCACCGAGTTGGCCGGGGGAGCGGCGGCGGCGGCCGGCGTCCCCGGGCCCGCCAGCCCGATGCAGGCCAGGGCCGCGAGCGGGACCAGCGCGACCAGGCCGCGCCGAACCCGGGCCCGGCCGTCGATCACCCGGTGAACTCGTTCACGGCGTCGATCAGTTGGCGCAGGCGGGCGAAGTGGAAGCGGTCGAAGCGAAAGGCGATCCGCGGCAGCTCGGGATGGTCGTTGCGCTCCGGCGGGAAGGGCCCGGCGGTGCGGATGTTGCCCCGCACGACGATGTCGGCGAAGCGGCGGTTCAGGTCGGCCAGCTCGGCCTTGCTCGGCTGCACCTGCAACCGGAGCACCAGGAGGTCGCCCACGAAACGGATGGAGTGGTAGTTCCGGTAGAAGCCGAGGATCTCGTCGGCGGCTTCTTCCAGCGTGTTGGTCACCTTGAAGAGGGCCTGGTCCTCGGGCGAGACCCAGCCGGCGTCGATCGCCGCGTCCTGCACGAAGCGCAGCCACGCGTGCCAGTAGGTGCCGCCGGGCGTCTCGACCATGACGACCGGCGCCGGCTCCGCCTTGCCCGTCTGCAGCAGGGTGAGCAGCTCGAAGGACTCGTCCTGGGTGCCGAAGCCGCCGGGCAGGACGGCGTAGGCGTGCGACTCCTTGATCAGCATGAGCTTGCGGGTGAAGAAGTAGCGCATCTCGACCAGCTTCGGGTCCTGCGCGATGAAGGAGTTGGCGTCACCCTCGAAGGGCAGCCGGATGTTGACCCCGAAGGCGTGGTCCCGCCCGGCCCCCTCCAGCCCGGCGGCCATGATGCCGGGGCCGGCCCCGGTCACCACCATCCAGTCGGCTGCCGCCAGCTTGGCGGCCAGGTCGCGGGCGAGGATGTAGATCGGGTCGTCGGGCTTCGTGCGGGCCGAACCGAACATGGTGACCTTGCGGATGTGGCGATAAGGGCGAAAGACCCGGAAGGCCTCGGCCATCTCGGCCAGCGCCGTGTTGGCGATCTTCAGGTCGCCGACCGACGTACCCTCGCGAGCCAGGTCGCTGAGCGAGCCGATCATGTCCTGCAGCTCACGGGACTGCGCGGCCGAGAGGTCGTGCCCGGCGAACAGGTCGTCGAAGGCGCGCTCGGCGCGCCGCATCTTCCGTGTCGTCGATCACGCGCCGGCCAGCGCGTACAGGGTGGAGCGCTGCACCAGGGGTCGCCCGATCGGCGCCACGATGGCCTCGAGCTCCTCGACACCCATGCGCTGCCCGTGCTGCGCGCCCGCCGCCCGCGAGATGTTCTCGTCCATGAGCGTCCCGCCCAGGTCGTTGGCTCCGGCCCGCAGCAGCTGCCGCGCGCCCTCGGCCCCCAATTTGACCCAGCTCACCTGAATGTTGTCGATGTCGCCCGCATAGGCGATGCGCGCCACCGAGTGCATCAACACCGTCTCACGGAAGGTCGGTCCCCGCCGCGCCTTCTTCTGGAGGTAGATCGGGGTGGCCATGTGCACGAAGGGGAGCGGGACGAACTCGGTGAAGCCGCCGGTGTCGCGTTGCAGGGCCCGGGTGCGCACGATGTGACGGGCCCAGCTCACCGGCTGCTCGACCGAGCCGAACATGATGGTGATGTTCGAGCGCAGGCCCACGCTGTGCGCGGTGCGGTGCGCCTCCAGCCACTCCTCGGTGTTGATCTTGTCGGGGCAGATGAGGGCGCGCACGTCGTCGTCGAGGATCTCGGCCGCCGTGCCCGGCAGCGTCTTGAGGCCGGCCTCCTTCAGGCGGATGAGGTACTCGGCGAGCGGGACCTCGGAGCGGCGCGCGCCCTCGGTCACCTCCAACGCGGTGAAGCCGTGGATGTGGATGTCCTCCGAGCCCGCCCGCACCGCCTCGAGCACGTGCAGGTAGTAGTCGCCGTCGAAGTTGGGGTGGATGCCGCCTTGCAGGCAGACCTCGGTGGCCCCCTCGTCGACGGCCTCGACCACGCGCCGCGTGATCTCGTCGAGCTCCAGCAGGTACGGCGCGCCGCGCAGGTTGAGCGAGAGCGGCCCCTTCGAGAAGGCGCAGAAGCGGCACTTGAAGGTGCAGACGTTCGTGTAGTTGATGTTGCGGTTGCGCACGAAGGTGACGTCGTCGCCGGCGATGCGGCGGCGCAGGTCGTCGGCCACCTCGGCCACCAGGCGCACCTCGGGCCCGCGGGCGCCGAAGAGCGTGACGATCTCCGCCTCACCCACCTCCTGGCCCAGGGCCACGCCCGCCAGAACCTCGGCCACGGCA
>CAVSUH010000015.1:0-299736 GCA_963731065.1 uncultured Acidimicrobiaceae bacterium
TCGGCTACCTCCCGCAGCGCCACGGCTTCGACGCGTCGACCCGGATCCGCGGGATCGATCTCGTCCGTCTCGGCCTCGACGGCGACAGATGGGGGCTACCGCTCGGCCGGGGGCGGGAGCGCGCGCGAGCGCGTCGACGAGGTCGTCGCGCTCGTCGGCGCGAGTGCATACGCTCGGCGCCCGATCGGCCTACTGTCGGGAGGCGAGCAGCAGCGGCTCCTGATCGCGCAGACGCTGGCGGCCCGGCCCGGCTGCTGCTCCTCGACGAGCCGCTCGACAGCCTCGATCTGCCGAACCAGACCGCGGTCTCGGCGCTGCTCGCCCGGATCTGCCGCTCCCAGAACGTCGCCGTGCTCCTCGTCGCGCATGACGTCAACCCGATGCTCGGCGAGCTCGACCGGGTCGTCTACGTCGCCGGCGGGCGGATCGTCTCGGGCCCTCCCGAGGTGGTGATCACGAGCGAGACCCTGAGCGCCCTCTACGGCGTTCCGATCGAGGTCCTGCACACCTCCGACGGAAGGCTCGTCGTGGTCGGCCAGCCGGAGGCGCCCGCACACCACTCCGACCGGCACGGACATTGAACCCGCAGCTCTCTCTCGATCCGGTCTCGGACGTGAACGAGCTTCTGACCTACCCGTTCATGGTCCACGCGCTCGAGGCCGGCACGATCGTGGCCCTGATGGCGGGGGTCGCCGGCTGGTTCATGGTGCTTCGCCGCCAGAGCTTCGCGGGCCACACGCTCGCAGTGATGTCGTTTCCCGGCGCAGCGGGGCCGCACTCGCCGGGCTGCCGCTTGCGGCCGGGTACTTCGGCGCCTGTGCCGCGGCCTCGCTCGCGATCGCGGCGGGCTCCCGCGGAGCCGACGGTCGCGACCGCTCGCAGGAATCGGCGGTCATCGGCAGCGTGCAGGTCGGCGGTTTCGCGCTCGGATTCCTCTTCCTGAGCCTCTACCACGGCATTCTCGAGAGCCTCGAGTCGATCCTCTTCGGATCGTTTCTCGGCATCACCGAGGATCAGGTGTGGACGCTGCTCGCCGTGACGGCCGGGACGTTCGGCGTTCTTCGCTGTGGCCGGGCGCCCGCTGCTCTATGCGTCGATCGATCCCGCCGCCGCCCGTGCGCGCGGCGTGCCCGTGCGGCTCCTCGACCCGCCTTTCTGCTCGTGCTCGGGCTGGCTGTTGCAGCGACGGCGCAGATCACCGGCGTCCTGCTCGTCTTCGCGCTCCTCGTCGCGCCCGCCGCGGCGTGCGCAGCAGCTGACCGCGCGCGTCGCGCTCGGGCTAGCGCTGAGCGCCGCGATCGCGCTCGCTGTGACCTGGGCCGGGCTGGCACTCGCCTACTTCACCAACCTTCCCGTGGGTTTCTTCGTGACGAGCTCTCGGCTTCGCCGCCTACGTCCTCGCCTCGGCAGGGCGCGGCGTCCACCGCCTCCGGTTCGCCTGATGCTGACCCAGGAGTTCACACGAAATGCGCTCCTTGCAGGCTCGGCGATCGCGGTTGCGTCCGGTCTCATCGGCTATTTCGTCGTCCTCCGCGCGCAGGTGTTCGCGGGGATGCGCTCAGCCATGTCGCGTTCACGGGAGTGCTCGCGGCCGCGCTCGCCGGGATCGATCTGCGCCTCGGGCTCTTCGCCGCCACGGTCTCGGTGGCGCTGCTCTTCGCCGCGCTCGGCGAGCGGGTGCGAGTCGACGACGTGGCGATCGGGGTCGTCTTCGCGTGGGTGCTCGGGCTCGGCGTCCTCTTCCTCGACCTGTTCAACCGCGGCTCGGGCGGGGCGAACGGCGTGATCGCCTCGCGAGCGCTCTTCGGCTCGATCTTCAGCCTCACCGCGGGTCGAGCCGCGGTCGCGGAGCGATCGCGCTCGCGCTCTCGGCTGCCCTCGCGGCGATCGCAAGACCGCTGCTCTTCGCGACGATCGCGCCGCCTCGGCGCTCGCCCGGGGAGTGCCGGTCGGGCTGCTCGGCGCCGGCTTCCTGGTGCTGCTCGGGATCGATGCGGGGGAGGCAACCCAGGCCGTCGGCGCGCTGCTGCTGCTCGGGCTGATCGCCGCGCCGGCGGGAGCTGCGTTCCGGCTCACCGCCGACCCCAAGCTCGGGCTGGCGCTTTCGGCGCGATCGGGCTCGCCGCGGTGTGGGTCGGGATCGCGCTCGGCTACTGGATCCCGGCGCTGCCGCCGGGCAGCGCGGTGATCCTCGTCGCGGTCGCCTTCTACGCCCTTACCAGCTCGAGCCGCATGCGTGGCCGCGTGCCGCCGAGCGGGACGTTACCATCGAGCTCTGACCGCGGCGCTTCCACGCGCCTGGGCCGACCGCGCGGAGGCGACGCTGGCGGCGGCGGGCCGCAAGCGCGGCGGCGCGCGGCGCGCGCTGCTGGAGCTGCTGGCGCGCCAGACGTGCGCGCTGACGGCGATGGAGATCGAGGACGCGCTGCGCGCCGGAGCGGCGCCGAGGTGAGCCGTGCGAGCGTCTACCGGATCCTCGAGGAGCTCGAGGGCCTGCGGCTGGTGGCGCGGGTGGAGACCGGGCAGGCGATGGTCCGCTACGAGCGCGCGCACGGCTCCGAGGGCGAGCATCACCACCATCTCGTCTGCGACAGCTGCGGCCTGGTGATGCCGTTCTCCGACGAGGGCCTGGAGCGCGCGATCGACGCGCTCAGCGAGCGCGTGCCGCTGGCGGTCTCCGAGCACGAGATCGTGCTGCACGGCGCGTGCCGGACTGCTCCCCCTAGCACGCCCTTGGCAGGCGCGGCTCTCGACCGTCAGCCCTCGACTCCCGCCGCGACCGCTCGCGCTCGCCGTGCGCCGTTCTCCGCGAGCTCCGCCTCCTCGGCTGGCGGCGCGTGCACGGAGGTGCCCTCGATGTTCACCCGCGGCAGGAGCGCGGTCGAGCCACGCGGGGATCCACCAGGTGCGCTCGCCGACGATGTCGAGCACCGCGGGCAGCAGCAGGCAGCGGACGATCAGCGCGTCGAGGAACACGGCGCTGGCGAGGCTCAGCCCGAACTCCTTGATGACGCGGTTTTCGCCGAACATGAAGGAGAGGAACACGCAGACCATGATCGCGGCGGCGGCGGTGACGACGCGCCCGGTCAGCGCGAGCCCTTCGCCGACGGCGCGCTGGTTGTCTCGGTGCGCGTCCACTGCTCGTGGATGCGCGAGACGAGGAAGACCTCGTAGTCCATCGAGAGCCCGAACACGATCGCGAACAGCATCACCGGGATGAACGACTCGATCGGCCCGGGCTGACGCCCATCAGGCTCTGCAGCCAGCCCCACTGGAAGATCGCGACGATCACGCCGAGCGAGGCGCCGATGCTCAGCAGGTTCATGAACGCGGCCTGCAGCGGGATCACCAGCGAGCGGAAGACGAGCATCAGCAGCAGCGCGGAGAGCAGCACGACGACGCCGATGAACAGCGGCAGCTTGTGGCCGAGCACGGTCGCGAAGTCGACCGCGCCGGCGGTGACGCCGCCGACGTAGGCGACCACGCCGGTGCGCGCCGCGACCGGCGGGATCACGTCTTCGCGCAGGCGCGAGACGAGCTGGCTGGTCGCGTAGGCCTGCGGCGAGGAGCGCGGGTAGACCGAGATCGTCGCGACTTCGCCGCTGGGGTTCAGGCGCGGCGGGGTCACGGAGACCACGCCGGGGGTCGCGGCCATCGCGTCGCGCTCGCAGTTCGCGCACAGCGCGTGCGCTGTCGCCGCGGTGGGGCAGCCGGACGGCGACCTGCAGCGGACCGTTGAAGCCTTCGCCGAAGCCCTCCGCGAGCAGCTCATAGGCGCGGTGGGTGGTGGTGTTCGCGGGGTCGTTGCCGGCGTCGCTGGAGCCAAGCCGCAGCGCCAGCGCGGGGGCCGCGATCAGGAGCATCGAGCAGCGTCGGCGCCGACCGCGATCGTGCGCGGGCGGCGCTGCACGAAGGTGCTCCAGCGCAGCCACATGCGCCGCCGCCGCCGGCGCGCGCCGTCGGCGGCCACCGCGCGCCCGGCCAGGCCGCGGAGTCCGCCGGCGCCGCCGGCCCGCACTGGGCGTGCGCGACTCGGCGCGGCGCGCGCGTCCGCGCGACGCGCCCGCGGCTCGGCCGCGCGAGGCGCGCGCCGACAAGGGTGAGCAGCGCGGGCAGCAGCGTCAGCGAGGCGAGCATCACGAGCAGCACCCCGATCGAGGCCGAGATCGCGACGCCGTAGAGGAAGTCGACGCCCAGCAGCATCATGCCGAGCAGCGCGATCACGACGGTGCGTGCCGGCGAACAGGACGGCGCGCCCGGCGGTGTCCATCGCCTGCACGACCGACTCGCGGACATCGCCCTGGGTGGGCCCCGGGCTGGATGTAGGCCTCGCGGAAGCGCGTGAGGATGAACAGCGAGTAGTCGATCCCGACGCCGAGGCCGATCATCGCGGCGAGCTCGGAGGAGAAGTTCGGCGTGTCGACGACGTGGGTGAAGAGCGCGATCACGCCGAGGCCGGTGCCGAGGCCGAACAGCGCGGTGACGATTGGCAGGCCCATCGCGAGCAGCGAGCCGAACGTGAGCAGCAGCACGACGATCGCCGCCAGCAGCCCGACGGCGGTCGAGAGGCCGAAGCCTTCCTGCTCGGTCGCCTCGATCGCCTGTCCGCCGAGCTCGACCTGCAGGCCCGGCTGGTCGCGCGGCCTCGCGCGGCCTTGACGACGCGTTCGGCGCGCTCTCGGGCAGCAGGTTGGCTTTTTCGTCGAACACGACCGTCGCGAACGCGATCTGTCTGGTCGGCGGAGATCGCCTTGCCGGCGGCAGGGCCTGCGTAGGGGCTGATCACGCCCGCGACGTGCGGCAGCTTTTCGACCTCCGCGAAGGTCGCGCTCATGCGTTGGCGGACCGCCGGGTCGAGGACCGTGCCCGATGCGACGCGGAAGACGATCTGGTCGCGGTCGCCGGCCTGCGCGGGGAAGCTGTGCTGCAGCAGGTCCGCGGCGCGCTGCGCGTCGGAGTTGGGCAGCGTGAAGTTGTTGGAGTATTCGGTGCCCGCCGACTGCGCGAGGGCGTTGACGGCCGAACATCAGCACGATCCAGCCGATGACGACGTACAGGCGGTGGGTTGTCGACCAGCGAGCGAGCTTGAGCATCGGCGACCTCGGGCGGTAAGGGAACAAGGGGCGGGGCGCGGTGCGCCGATCCTGCGGGGCGGGGCTTCCCTAGAGAGTAGAGCAACCATCTTTCGTTGGGGTGAAGCTGAACATGCCCGCCACGCCCCACGTCCCCACGTGGCGGTCCCGGTAGCGGGCGCCGTGGGCCTGCGCCGCGTCCTCCAGGAGCACCACGCCTGCATCGGCGGCCAAGGCCGAGAGCTCGGCCAAGTCGGCGAGCTGGCCCCCGTAGTGCACGGCCACGATGCCCTTGACCCTCGGACCCAGCCGGCGGGCCACGTCGGCCGGGTCCAGGTTGAACGTGTCGGGGTCGACATCGGCGAAGACCGGTGTGGCACCGGCGTAGACGATGGACGTGGCCGACGACACGAAGGTCAGCGAGGGCACGATCACCTCGTCACCCTGTCCGATGCCGAGGGCGGCGAAGAGCGCCACCAGGCGCGACGGTCCCGTTGGCGAAGGCGACCCCGTGCTCAGCCTGGTGAAGGTCGGCGAACTCCCGCTCGAAGCCCGCCGTCTGGGGCCCGTTGGTGAGGATCGGGGTGCGCAGCACACGGGAGACAGCCTGAATCTCCTCCTCGCCGACGTCGGGGCGGGCGAGGCCGATCCGCCACTCCGTGTACCCGCGGCTCACTCCTGCCACCCGCCGGGCGTCTGTCCACGACCCCAGCCGGGCAGCCGACGACCGTGGTGTCCGCCTCCACGTCACCGATCACCACGGTCCCGGCGCCGACGATGGACCAGGCACCGATTGTGTTCCCCTGCGTCACCGAGGCGCCGATGCCGACGTCGGCCCCCTCGCCCAGGTGGACGTGGCCCGCCAGATGCGCACCCGGTGCGACGGTGGCGAAGTCGCCCAGGCGGGCGTTGTGGCTGACGGTGGCCCCGACGTTGACGATGCCGAAACGACCGACCACCACGTCGGCTGTCATGGTGGCATGGGCCCCCACCACCGTTCCCTCGCCCAGCTCGACCCCCAATCCGACGTAGGCCGTCGGGTGGACCAGTGCCGGCGCCTCGACGACCCCGGCCGATTGTGCCGCGGCCCAGGCCCGGCGCCGCGCCGCCGGCGCGCCCACCCCATGGCCAGGGCGGCCCGGCGGCCGGACAACCAGCGAAGATCACCGAGCACGGGCAACCCGAGCACCTCGAGGCCGTGCAGCGCGCTGTCGTCGTCGATGAAGCCGATCAGCCTCCAGCGGGTGCCGTCGGACTCCGCGGCCCGAACGATGTCGGCCACCTCCTGCCCCATGCCGCCGGCACCGAGGATGACGAGGTCACAGGCCGAGGACATGGTCGACGATATCGCTTTTATTTTTTCCCAAATAAAATTTCTACCGCCTTCCGCCTACCGCCGACCTCTCTCATAAGCCGGCTGGGAGCGCCGGCGGCGGCTCACCAGGACGAGCATGCCGCCCACCCCGATGGCGATGGCGCCGATCGTGAACATCAGCGCGAGCTCGGCGCCGGTGAAGGCGGTGGAGGAGGGGACGGTAGGGAGCGGCGGCGGAGGGGGAGGGGGTGGCGGAGGTAGCGGGTGACGACCGTGGGGGTCGTCGACACGGCCGTGGTGGGCGTGACCGTGGTTGGTTGGGTGCAGGGCCCGTAGGGGCACGTCACGGCAGCCGCCGGCCCCGAGACGAGCAGCATGGCGCCCAGCAACGCCGACGCGCCCAACAGCAAAAAGCCGCCCCACAAACCAACCGCCCTGTGCCTCATCAGGTGCCCTCCTGAATGCCGTTCCGGCAAGAGGCTAACCCGAAAATCGGCCAGATGTACCAGGTGGATCGGCTGCGGTCAGCGAGCCGAAGGCTATACGCACGAATCTGGGCCTTTAGTGGTCCCCATGCATCAGGAACGTGAGTCCCTCGGTGAGGTCATCCTGGGGGCAATGTGGCAGGACCCGTGACCGTCCACCCGGGAGTCGGCTGGACGGTCACGGTGTCCGCGTCGGGCAGCACCATGGGCTGGTTGTACAGGGTGAGCCGGTAGGCCGGGCCCGGAGTGGTGACCCCGGCGAGGTCGAAGGTCAGCGTGACGCTGCTCTCGGGAGGGATGTCCACGTACTCGCTGTAGGCGTGGACGCCCAGCTCAGCCTTGTCGCTCACTCCTTGACTCTTGCCGTTGACGGTGGCGGCGCGCAGCCCGAGCGGGCTGTAGAGGGTGAGCCACGTCTCGTTGGTCCCGGAAGGCAGCCCACTGTCGGGATAGCTGCCGATCACCTCGCTCGGGAGGCCCTGGGCGGGGGCCCCGTTGTGCAGGGTGATCGTGACCTGGGACGCCACCGCCCCGTTCGTCGGGTCGTAGGTCACCGCATCGGAGATGGAACGCTGCAGGTAGACGTCGATCTTGTTGTTGGCTGCGTTCTGGGTGGTCACGGCCAGCAGATCGTGGCCACGGGCGGCCGGAAAGGCGCCGGCCAGGCCGAGGCGGTAGAGCACGGGCTGATCCGCCTTGTCGAAGCTCCAGAACTCAATGCGCCCCTGACGAACCTCGGTGTCCAGTGCGTCCGACAACGCACGGGGGCCGGGCAGCGACCCGGTGGTCAACTTGTGGAACTCGATCTTGAGGGCATCTTGGTCGTAGTTGTGCGCCACTCTCTGCTGGCCCGGGAAGGCGGCGTACTGACCCTGGAGCAGCTCGCTGGCGGTATTGGCTGCGGTCAACCTGCCCAGCCCGGGCACCTCAATGGGCCCGGTGAGGTGGATCAGGGCCGCCAGCCCGTAGGGGTCGAGCGCGAGGACGCCGTCGATGGGGTCGCCCCCCGCCTGTGGGTAGAGCTGCCGAATCACGTCGGCCACCGTCGGCAGGTCGGGGGCGTAGCTCAGGTCCTGCATGAGCTTCTGGGGGTGGAAGGCGCCGTAGCGGGCCAGGTAGTCGGCGGGCCCCGTCAGGTGGCCGCCCCCTTTGGGCAGCGCCTCGTTCAGCTGGGAGATGTCACCCGAGCGGGTCAACGTGAGGTGGCCCTGGTCGGCCGTGAGCTCGCCGTAGGAGGCAATCAACCCGCCCAGGCCGCGGCTCTCGGCGGTGTCCATGAAGGCGATGAAGTAGTGGCGGACGCCGTCGCCCCCGAGAAGGGAGGGCGCGACCTGCACCAGCTGCGCGGCCAGCGAGGCGCTGGCCTGGGCCCCGAAGATCTTGGTGTCCAGCTGGTCCAGGCGGGACTGAACCGGTTGGATCAGCCATCCCGACTGCAGGGACCGGAGTTCCTCGACGGCGCCCGTCAGCTGGCCGTCGACGACGCCGAGCGGCCCGGCGAGGGCGCTGACCTGTCCCAGGTTCAACTGTCCGTCGGAATAGCGGAGCTCCTGGTAGTTGACCCCCGCCGCCTGGCTCGCCGCGGTGGCGGTCACGTCCCGCGCCACTGCCGAGGCCTGGCCCACGGCCTGGCGCTGCTGGGACACCACCGGCACCAGGCGGGCACCGGCGGTCCACCAGCTGTCGGTGCTGGACGCGGCGGATGCGAAGTCCGAGCTCGCTGCCTGGAGCTGTGCCGCGCCATATGCGGTGGTGCCGTTGCCGATCGACCCCAGGGCGCCCTGCGCCTGGTCGATCCCCTGGCTGATTTCGGAATGGGCCAGCAGGGCGCCCACGGCGGCCGGGATGGACAGGACGATCGCCAGCGTGATGAGGCCGAAGGTCCACCGACGCACCCGGCGCCGGGCCGGTGCCGACAGGGTGCGCACGGCCCCCACCAGGCACGGTCCGGTCGCCGCCACGGCCACCAGCGCCGTGGCACCGTGGAAGGCCACCGGGGGCCAGCGCAGCACGACCTGCACGGCGAGCGCGCCGGTGAGCGCGCCGAGGATCGCGTTGGGCCGGCGCGGCCACACGCCGGCGAAGGCGAGCAACAGCGCGGCGAGCGCCGGGACCACCAGCCAGCCCCGGCTCATGACCACGGCGAGCACGCCCAGCCACAGCAGCGTCCCCCGCGGGGCGCGGGCGGCGGCCCAGGTCACGGCGGCGGCGAACGCGGCGGCGTAAATCGGATCGAGCACCGGTGTCCCCGTGGGGTGGCAGCCGGCCAGCGCGCCACCGATGGCAGCCGCCACGACCAGCAGAGAAATGGGCGCCAACGCCGCTAGCCCGCCCCGGTCAGCCTCCAAGGCGGCCCAATATAGGTTGAGACCGCCCGGGCCGACCCTGCGCCCCACCGGCGCCGCTGCGACTCGTCGGCCACGAAGAGCCCGCTGAGCGGCACCCAGAGTCGGCTCCGAGACACCGAGGGTGGCCCTCATCCTCAACCCCGGTTGACAAGGTTGAGGTCGAGCCATACGGTGCGTCGGCGAACTGCGGCGGAATCCTGAATTGGCGGTCACGGCGCACGGGGAGGCGACGTGACGAACGGGGGAAGTGGTACCGGGCACGATTCTGTAGGGCGAGTGGGCGGCCTCCGGAGACCGCGCTTCATCAGCGCGGCGCTGGCCGTGCTGATGGTCGCCGCACCACTGGCCGTGACCACCCTGGTCACATCGTCGGCCACAGCTGCGGACACAGAAGCCCTCTACGCCTTTGGCGACAACACCGACGGGGCACTGGGAAACGGCACCTCGACTGACGCCTACGTCCCGACAGTGATCACCCTCCCAGGGGGGGTGACGCCCACGGGCGGTGCGGCGGGCGGAGACCACACTCTCGCAATCGGATCCAACGGCGCGCTGTATGCGTGGGGTCTCGGCACCGACGGCCAGCTCGGCAATGGCACCACGACGAGCTCCTCGACGCCCGTGCAGGTTTCCCTGCCGCCCGGTGTCGTCCCCGTCGCGGTAGCTGCCGGCGACGACCACAGCTTGGCACTGGGCTCCAACGGCACCCTCTACGCCTGGGGGTACAACGGGTACGGTCAGCTGGGCAACGGCACGAAGACCACCGAAGACACCCCCGTCACGGTGACCTTCCCCTCCGGGGTGACGGCCATCGCCATCGCCGCTGGAGAAGACCTCAGCCTGGCGCTCGGGTCCGACGGAAACGTGTACGCGTGGGGCGACGGCAATCTCGGCGCTCTCGGGCAGGGCAACCAGAGGGACTCGAGCACCCCGCTGAAAGTCCCCTTGCCCTCGGGAGTCACCGCTAGCGCCATCGCGGCGGGCGGTCGATTCGGTATGGCCATCGGATCCGACGGCCGGCTCTACAGCTGGGGAGACGGCGACAACGCCGAGCTCGGCGACGGCACCAATACCTTCTCCACGACTCCCGTGGTAGTGGAGATGCCCTCGGGGGTCACCGCCAGCGTCATCAGCGCCGGCGGTGACCATGCCATGGCGATTGGTTCGAACGATTTGCTCTATTCGTGGGGCATGGGTACAGACGGTCAGCTCGGCAACGGGGGCACCACAAAGGAGAGCATCCCGTTTCGCGTCTCCATGCCGACCGGTGTCACTGCCATCGCCATAACGGGCGGCTTGGACAGCAGCCTTGCTATCGGCTCGGATGGCAACCTCTACGCCTGGGGCGAGGGCGACGCCGGTGAGCTCGGCAACGGTGGCACGACGAACTCCGATACACCGGTGCAAGTGTCGCTTCCCACGTCGCCGATCGCATTGTTCCCCGGCGCGGCAGCTGATCGTGGCTTCGTGATCGCTCCACCGGCCCCCGCCGTGACCAGCACCACGCTCGGCGCGTCAGCGTCTTCGGTGTACTACGGCCAGACCCTCACCCTTACGGCATCAGTGAGCCCCACCGACGGCGGCGGTACCGTTAAGTTCCTGAACGGGGCCAGTCCTGTCCCCGGGTGCAGTTCGCTTGCACTGGCGCTGGTCGGCTCGAGCTATCAGGCGGTGTGCTCCATCCCATCGCTCACACCGGGCAGCTATGACTTCAGTGCCAAGTACGGCGGCGACGTCCATTACGCCTCGTCGAGCACGACGACGCCGGTGGGCGTGAGCGTTGCTCAGGCTCCGCTGGTCGTCACGGCCTCGTCGGCGTCGTCCATCTACGGCAGTACACCGCCGACCGTCACCGCGTCATACGGCGGATTCGTGAACGGCGACTCGACGTCCTCGCTCACGAGCATGGCCACCTGTTCGACCACGGCCACGTCGGCCAGTCCGGTCGATCCTTACGTCACGTCGTGCACCGGTGCGGCCGATCCCAACTACGCCATCAGCTACGACAGCGGCACACTCACGGTCGCGCCGGCGCCGTTGAGCGTCACCGCCTCCTCGGGAACCATGACCTACGGGGCCAGTCCGCCGACCATCACCCCGTCGTACAGCGGCTTTGTGAACAATGACAACGCCTCGTCGCTCACTGCGCCCGCGACCTGTTCGACGGACGCGACTTCAGCGAGTTCGGTAGGCACGTATACGACGACGTGCAGTGGCGCAGTCGATTTCAACTACACGGTCAGCTACGTAAACGGGAACGTGGTTGTCGGAGCCACCCCGCTGGTCATCACCGCTTCGTCGGCGTCCACGACCTATGGCGCGTCGTCCCCCAGCGTCACCCCCTCCTACGAGGGATTCGTCAACGGGGACAGCCCGTCCTCTCTCAGCACCGCGCCAACCTGCTCGACGACCGACTCGCCGACCAGCCCGGTGGGCAACTACAACACATCCTGCCCGGGGGCCGTCGATCCGAACTATTCGATCGGCTACGTGAACGGCACGGACGTGGTCGATCCCGCCCCGATCACGATCACCGCATCTTCGGGTATGGCGGTCTACGGCTCCGCCCCGCCGGCGGTCACCCCGATCGTCTCGGGTCTCCAGAACGGAGAGAATTCGTCGGTGCTCGGGTCCGCCTTGACCTGCACGACCGACGCGGTGCGCTCCAGCCCTGTCGGGAGCTACGCCACGCAGTGCTCGGGGGCGGCCGATCCCAACTACGCCATCAGCTACGCCACCGGTACCACTACCATCACGCCCGCGCCGCTCTCGATCACCGCTTCTTCGGGGACGCATGACCTACGGGGGCGCGGTACCCGTGATCACGCCCGGCATTTCCGGCCTCCAGAACGGGGACAACCCGTCGGTGCTCGGCGCGGGGCTCACCTGTGGCACGACCGCCACCAGCTCGAGCAGCGTGGGGAGCTACACCAGCACGTGCTCGGGCGCGGTGGACGGCAACTACGACATCAGTTACGTCAACGGCAGTGTGACCATGACTCCCGCGCCGCTTTCGATCACGGCGTCGTCGGGAACCATGACCTACGGGGGGTCCGTACCGACGATCACGCCGATCGTTTCGGGTCTGCAAAACGGAGATGACCCATCGGCGCTCGGCACGGGACTCACGTGTGACACCGCGGCCGACAGCTCGAGCCCGGCCGGCGACTACGCCAGCGCGTGTTGGGGGGCGATTGATGCCAACTACACGATCACGTACTTCTTCGGAGACGTGACCGTCAACCCGGCAACCCTGGAGGTGACGGCCTCTTCGGCCTCCGTCGCTTACGGGGTGAACTCGCCGGCCATCACCGCCTCGTACTCGGGCTTCGTCAACGGCGACAGCGCGAGCTCGCTCGCGACGCAGCCGACCTGCTCGACGACAGCCACGTCATTGAGCCCGGTCGGGAGCTACCCGAGTTCATGTTCGGGTGCGGTCGATCCCAACTACACGTTCGACTACTCGAACGGGACCGTGCAACTTGTCGCCGCCCTGGTGGTCGTCACGGCGTCCTCGGCGTCGATGACATACGGAGGCACGGCGCCCGCCATCACCCCCTCGTACTCGGGCTTCGTCAACGGCGACAGCGCCAGCTCCCTCACCACGCCCCCCACCTGTTCGACGACGGCCGGGTCGTCGAGTCCGGTGGGGCCGTACGCGAGTTCGTGCTCGGGCGCCGCGGACCCCAATTACTCGTTCAGTTACGGCAACGGGTCCGTCCAGGTCGACCCGGCTCCACTGAGCGTTGCCGCGTCCTCTGCCTCGGGCACGTACGGTGGCGCCGGGCCGACCATCACCCCGTCGTACTCGGGCTTCGTCAACGGGGACAGCGCCGGCTCCCTCACCACGCCACCCACCTGCTCGACCTCGGCCACGGCGTCGAGCCCGGTCGGGAGCTACCCGAGTTCGTGCACGGGCGCCGTGGACCCCAACTACACGATCAGCTACGTCGGCGGTGAGGTAGTCGTCGGAACCGCGGTGCTGGTCGTCAGCGCCTCTTCGGACACCATGACCTACGGGGGGCTCTGCCAACAGTGACTCCCTCGTACTCGGGGTTCGTGAACGGGGACAGCGCGTCGTCGCTGACCACGCAGCCCACCTGCTCCACGACGGCCACGGCGTCGAGTCCGGTCGGGAGCTACCCGAGTTCGTGCACGGGCGCGGTCGACCCCAACTACACGATCAGCTATGTCGGCGGCGAGACAACCATCGGCCTTGCTCCGC
This sequence comes from uncultured Acidimicrobiaceae bacterium, assembly GCA_963731065.1. Lineage (GTDB taxonomy): Bacteria > Actinomycetota > Acidimicrobiia > Acidimicrobiales > RAAP-2 > Bog-473. The sequence goes on from CAVSUH010000015.1 coordinate 13,446, forward strand.
TGATGGTGACCGCTTCCTCGGCGGCGACGACGTACGGGAGCGCGGCGCCGACCATCACGCCCCACGTACTCGGGCTTCGTGAACGGCGACACAGTGGGCTCCCTCGCCACGGCGCCCACCTGCTCCACGACGGCCACGTCGTCGAGTCCGGTCGGGAGCTACCCGAGCTCTTGCTCGGGCGCGGTCGACCCCAACTACGCGATCACGTACTTCGGTGGCACGGTCGACGTCAACGCGGCGAGTCTCACAATCACCGCATCATCGCCGTCGGCGACATACGGCAGTGCCGTTCCGGGCGTCACCGCGAGCTACTCGGGCTTCGTGAACGGCGACAGCGCAAGCTCCCTCGCCACGCCGCCCACCTGCTCGACGACGGCCACTTCGGGAAGCCCCGCCGGCAATTACCCGACGTCGTGCTCGGGAGCAGTCGACCCTAACTACTCAATCAGCTACCAGGGCGGGACCGCGACGGTCGAAACGGCGACGCTGGTCATCACGGCCTCGTCCGCCTCAATCACGTACGGTGGCGCGGCGCCCACCATCTCGGCCTCGTACTCAGGGTTCGTGAACGGTGACGACGTGTCCTCGCTGACCACGCCGCCGACATGCACGACGCCGGTCACATCGGTCACCGCGGTCGGGAGCTACTCGAGCTCGTGCACGGGAGCAGTCGATACCAATTACTCTGTCACCTACATCGACGGGTCGGTGCAGGTCGAGCAGGCACCCCTGACGATCACGGCGCCCTCGGAGACGACGGCCTACGGGAGCGCCGTGCCGGCGCTCAGCCCGTCGTACTCGGGCTTCGTGGACGGCGACGACGTGTCCGCGCTGACCACGCCGCCGACGTGCTCGACGACGGCGACGTCGTCGAGTCCCGCGGGGCCCTACTCCATTGTGTGTTCCGGAGCGGTCGACTCCAATTACGAGATCAACTACGTCGACGGCAGCATGCAGGTCACCGCTGCCGCCCTGTTGATCACGGCCTCGTCCGGCTCCATGACCTACGGGGGGAGCGTGCCGGTCGTCGCCGCGAACTACTCAGGCTTCGTGAACAACGACAACGCGACTTCCCTCGCCACGCAGCCCACCTGTTCGACGGCCGCCACGTCGGAGAGTCCGGTCGGCACGTACCAGAGCTCCTGCTCGGGGGCAGCTGACGGCAACTACACGATCAGCTACGGCGTCGGTGAGGTCGGTGTGACCGCCGCCCCCCTCATGGTGACGGCCTCTTCGCCGACCACCACGTACGGGGGGAACGTGCCCGCCATCACGGCCTCGTACTCGGGCTTCGTCAATGGCGACAACGCGTCCTCGCTCACCACCCCGCCCAGCTGTTCGACGGCGGCCACGTCGTCGAGCCCGGTCGGAACCTACGCCAGCACGTGTTCGGGAGCAGCTGATCCGAGCTACGACATCACGTATGTCGACGGGAGCGTGGCGGTCGCAACCGCTCCTCTCGTGGTGACGGCCTCGTCCGGGTCCATGACCTACGGAGGCACGGCGCCCACCATCACGTCGAGCGACTCGGGGTTCGTGAACGGTGACAGCGCCGTCCTCGCTCACCACCCGACCGACCTGTTCGACCACGGTCACCTCACTGAGCCCGGTCGGGACCTACCCGAGCTCGTGTTCGGGCGCGTCCGATCCCGACTACGCCGTCAGCTACGTCAACGGGGTGGTGGCCGTCGGGACCGCAACGCTCGTCATCACGGCCTCGTCCGGCTCCATGACCTACGGGGGGAGCGTGCCCAGCGTCTCCGCGAGCTACGCGGGATTCGAGAACGGGGACACGGCGTCCTCGCTGACCAAGCTCCCGACCTGCACCACGACTGCCACGCCGTCGAGCGGGGTGGGGACATACGCCACCAGTTGTTCGGGTGCCGTCGACTCCAACTACACGATTGTCTACGTGGCGGGCGCCGTGAGGGTCAGCTCGGCCAACCTCACGATCACAGCCTCCTCGGCCTCCATGACCTACGGCGGGAGCGTGCCGGCCGTCACCGCGTCGTACTCGGGTTTCGTGAACGGTGACACCGCGACCTCGCTCACCACGAGGCCCACCTGCTCCACGACGGCGACGTCGTCGAGCCCGGCGGGTTCCTACGCCACGAGCTGCTCGGGTGCGGTCGACGCCAACTACGCCATCACCTACGTGGCGGGCACGGTGGCCATCCACCCGGCCAACCTCACGATCACTGCGTCGTCTGCGACCGTGACCTACGGAAGCGCCGCACCGGCGATCACGGCGACGTACTCGGGCTTCGTGAACGGCGACACCGCTTCCTCGCTCACGACGAAGCCCAGCTGCACCACAGCGGTCACCGCCGTCAGCGCGGTCGGGTCCTACGCCTCGACGTGCAGCGGAGCGGCCGATGGCAACTACGCCATCAACTATGTGTTGGGGTCCGTGACCGTCACCCCGGCTGTCCTGACCGTCACGGCCAACAACCAGACGAAGGCCCTGGGTGCTGCTGTGCCGGCTCTGACCGCCACGATCACGGGGTTCGTCGACGGGCAGACGCTGGCCACCTCGGGAGTGACGGGTCAACCAACCTGCGCGACGACGGCCAGCACAAGTAGCCCCGCGGGGAGCTACCCGATCACCTGCTCCGTAGGAACGCTCGCGGCAGTGAACTACACCTTCTCGCTCGTGGCCGGCACCCTGACCGTTGCGGGCTCGACCACGGTGTGTGACCACGTCGGCTCGCTCGTCGTGACGAGCGGTGAGTCGGTCCTGATCCCGGCCGGTTGCACTCAAGACGGGTACGGTCACCGTCGAGGCCGGCGGTTCCCTCGAAGCACAGGGAGCGATCATCACGGGCGCCGTGAGCTTCAACAGCGGCGTCACGCTGCTGGTCTGCAGCACCAAGATCACGGGGTCACTGACGTGCCGCTTCGGCGAAGGAACCCCTGGTCATCGGGAACGGAACGTCCTCGTGCCACGGGAGCAATCTCACCGGCGCCGTGTCGTTGACGTCGAACACCGCCGGGGTCACCGTGGAACAGGCCTCAGCAGTGGGCAGCCTGGCGATGAACTCCAACAGCGGCGGCGTGTCCCTCCTGGACTCGTCGGTGACCGGCGCGGTGGCGGTCGAGAAGAACAGTGGCGGCGCGACCGTCGACTCCAACTCCATCGTCGGATCTCTGACCGTGACCGGCAACACGGGGACCGTTGTTGATCGACCCAACACCGTCGTGGGGTCGACGACCCTGCAGTGACCCGAAAGAGTGCCACTGAAGTCCCGGGAGTGCCCAAAAGCGCCTGACGGGTGTCACCGGGGTTTCATTGGCTAGCATGCGGCGGCGTGTTCGGGGGGCGAGGCCGGTTCGACGGCCACCGGAGACAACTAGGCATGGTGGCCGTCTTGGCCTTCGTCGCGCTCGGAGTGACGTCCTGCTCGGGTGGATCGAACTCGAACGATGTCGTCGCGATTCAGGCCGGGCAGGCCCCACCAGGTGCCCTCCCGACGGGCACCAAGGCCAAGGCGGCCGAGGACGCCACGGCGGCCACCGTTCCGCTGGCGCAGCAGAACCCGACGACTGCGCTGTTCACTTCGATCGGTGTCTTCCAGTCCTGCCTCAGCCAACTCGGGGTCACTTTCGTCGGCGCGCCAGACCCGAGCAATCCGTCCTCTCCGGCGAACAGCCCCACCTATCTCAAGAGCCTCGGGACTTGTGCGACCAAGAGCAACATCCTCCAGGCTCTCAAGACGGCGCAGTCCGCCCAGGACAACCTGACGCCTTCTCAGGTGAAGAAGGAGAACAAGGACTATCTGCAGTGGCGCAAGTGCATGATCGGCCGGGGATGGGGCATCCCGCAGCCCACGCCGAACTCCAAGGGCCTGCTGTTCTCATTCGGAGGCACCGGCGGAGGGGGGAGCGGAGGCGCAGCGCGGGTTCACCGCGCCACCGGGACAGAGCCTCCTCAGCAGCAGCGACCTGCAGCAATGCGCGGCGGTTGCCCAGTCGGGCAGCTGATGACTGACCGGAACCGTATCGGGGGATGACCACATGACCCGCAAGCAGAAGACCATCGGCGTCGCCATCGCGGTGGCGGTGCTCGCCGCCGCCGGGATCTCGTACGCGGTCGCCTCGAGCGGCAGCGGCTCCACGGGAAAACAGGTCGTCGTTCTCAGCACCGTGCAGCGGCGCACGCTGCAAGGCACGGTCAACTTGACGGGCACGCTGGCGCGCAAGGAGATCACCAAGGTGACTGCCGCCACCCAGGGCCTGGTGAGCGATGTCTCGGTCAAGGACGGAACGGTGAGCAAGACCGGAGATGTCATGTTCTCACTCAACGGGCGCAACGCGATCGCCGAGAGCGGCACCCTCCCGTTCTTCCGCTCGCTGGTCCCCGGTGACTCCGGAGCCGACGTGGTGCAGCTCAAGCAGATCCTCAATGCGGCAGGGGACTACGCAGGGCCGAGCACGAACAACCTCTACACGGAGCAGACGCAGTTCGCTCTGGCACAGTGGCAAGCGCAGCAGAACTATCCGAACTCCAGTCCGGCCACGCCCGAGTCGGTGAGCGTGGCTCTCGAACAGGGCCCCGGCTACGAGCTCGGCGACCAGAACACCGCCGGGCTGATCATCGGGCCACCGGCGACGCAGGCCGCCTCCGTCACCCGGTCGACGCGGGGCGCGGCCCAGCCGATGGCGGAGCTGGCCGACGACCCGATCCCAACCCTGACCATCGCATCCGTTGCGGACCAGGTCAGCGCAGGCCAGCCGGCGGACTTCGTCATCAGCGCGTCGACCACATCGACCTCGGCCATCACGGTCAACCTCACCCCGGGCGGCACGGCCGGATCCGAGAACGTGATCACGCCCCCGACCTCGGTGACCCTCCCGGCCGGAGCACTCCAAGCGTCGGTGACGGTGCAGACGCGCGCGACGACCACGGTCCAACCGAACACGACGATCGTGATGTCCGTGGCCTCGGGCACGGGTTACTCCGTGGGTTCTCCGAGCTCGGCGCAGACCACCATCGCAAACAGTGCCGTGCCGACGCTGCAGATCACCGGCGGTGCCAGCGTGTCGCCGGGGGGAACGGTGACGTTGACCGTCACGGCCAACCAGGCGCCGCTGCAAAACACCCAGGTGGCGCTGAGCTTTGGAGGGAACGCGTCGGCCGGGACCGACTACATGGTGCCCGACCCCGTCGTCACGCTCGATGCCGGAGCGACCAGCGCCACGGTGACCCTGACGACCGAGCAGACGAGCACGATCAAGCCCAACGACTACATCGTGGTCTCCATCACACCGAACCCTTCGCAATACACCGTCGGCACCTCCGGCTCGACTGTCGTGACGATCAACGGCAGCCTGACCCTGCCCACCGTCACGCTCACCTCCGCCACGACCTACCTGCAGAAGGGCGAGCCCTACCCCGTCTCGGTCGACATTGAGCCAAGCGATCAGCCAGCCCCTCACCATCAACCTCTCGTACGGGGGCACGGCACAGCTGGGCGTCGACTACTCCCTGCCGGCCGGCGTCCTGACCGTCCCGGCCGGCCAGACGGCACTCAGCGTGCAGATCCCCACCGTGACCGACAATCTCGTTGAGCCCAACCGCGTGCTGACGGTCTCGCTCGCCCCGGCTTCCTCGTATCAGATCGGGTCCCCGTCGAGCGCCTCGGTCACCATCACGTCCCAGGTCGTGCCCAAGCTCAGCATCGCCGCGACGACCGCCAGCGTGCCGCAGGGTGGAGCGGCAACCTTCGTCATCACCTCCACGCAGGCGCCGGCGCAGGACACCTCGGTCAACTTCGGGGTGCGAGGGCACCGCACAGCCGGGGCAGAACTACCAGCCGCTCACCGGTATTGCGCTGCTCAAGGCGGGCCAGACGTCGGTCACGGTGACGATCCAGTCGCTGCAGCGGAACATCACCTTCGAGCCCACCGACATGATCGTGGGCTCGTGGCCCACCCGAGTCGGCACCGTCTACGTCAAGGCGGGTCAGCCCGTGACGTCGGGCACGCCCATTCTCTCGCTCACCGAGCCAGAGCTCACGGTGACCCTGGACGCGTCGGCGTCGAACCGTACGCAGCTCGCGGTCGGCCAGAACTGCACGGTCCAGATCAACGGCGAGTCCAGCTCGGTCTCCGGCAGCATCACCGAGCTCGACTCCACGCCGACCTCGGTGGCGGCGAGCACGGGGCAGGGCTCGAGCCAGGTGTACGAGGGCACGATCGAGGCACCCGGGCTCGACGGCGCCGACGGGTCAGCGGTATCCATCACCGTCGTGACCGAGCAGAAGAGTGATGCCCTCACCGTCCCGATCGCGGCGGTCAAGCAGAACGGGAGCGGTCAAGACGTCGTGCGGGTGGTCGACCTGGCCCACGGTGGCCGGATCATCGAGGTCCCGGTCACCACGGGGCTGACCGAGGGCTCCTACATCGAGATCACGCGCGGGCTGCGGGTCGGCCAGACCGTCGTCGTCGAGGTCGACTCGTCGTCGTGACGTCGGAGCGCATCACGACGGAACCGACGACGGAGGAGGCGGTCCTCGAGCAGCCACTCCTCGAGCTCGAACACGTGTCCCGCATGTACGGCGAGGAGGTGGTCGTCTTCGCGCTGCGCGACGTCTCGCTGCGCATCATGGCCGGTGAGTTCATCTCCATCGTGGGGCCATCGGGATCGGGAAAGTCGACCATGTTGGGCCTGTTGGGCCTGCTGGACCTCCCCAGCGCCGGCAAGGTGCGCGTTGCGGGTCGCGACGTCAGTCGTCTCGACGACGCCACCCGCTCCCAGCTGCGCGGCGATTCCATCGGGTTCGTCTTCCAGCAGTTCCATCTCATCCCTCACCTGTCCGCGCTCGGCAACGTGGAGACGGCCCTCCTCTATCGCGACATGCGGCCCCGCCAGCGAAGGGAGAAGGCGTACGACGCGCTCGACCAGCTGGGCCTGGGTGCCCGCGTGGACCACCGGCCGGTCCAGATGTCGGGAGGCGAGCAGCAGCGGGTGGCCCTGGCTCGGGCCATCGTCACCGACCCGCTGATGATCCTGGCCGACGAGCCGACTGGCGCGTTGGACTCGGTCAACGCAGCCCACGTGCTCGACATTTTCCGGAATCTCCAGACACCCGAGCGTGCCGTCGTCATGGTGACACACGACCCTACGGTCGCTGGCACGGCGGCACGCCGGATCTCCATGCGAGACGGCGAGATCGTGGCCGACGAGCTCCTGGCCGGGTCGCTGCAGTGAGCCAGGCACGCGACCTCATCGGCGTCGCGCTGAACGGCCTGACGGCGCGGAAGACCAGGACGCTCATGATCATGCTCGGGCCGATCATCGGAGTCGCCGCCATGGTCTGCGCCATCGGCCTCACCGAGAGCGCCAAGGGCCAGCTCCAGGCCCAGCTGGCCCAGCTCGGCACGAACCTCATCATCGCCCAGGCGGGAGGCACGTTCGGTTCACAGAACCCGACCTTCCCGGACAACGCGGTGGCGCGGGTCGAAGCAGTCTCGAGCGTCACCGCCGCCGCCGCGACGGGCAACCTCTCCAACGTGGTGTCGGTGCCGTTCCAGGGTGCGAAGGACTACTACGAGGCGTTCCCCGTCCCGGTGCGGGCGGCGGGCGTCGGCCTTCCGAGCGTGCTCCAGGTGCCGATGACGAGCGGACGCTGGCTCGATCTGGCCGACCTGCGTCTCCACACCAACGCCGTCGTGCTGGGCGAGGGCATCGCGAAGCAATACGGCTACCTGCCTGGTGAGGCGCGCACCATCGCTCTCAACAACGCCAACTTCGCCGTGGTCGGCGTCCTCGGGCCGGTCGCGCTCGATCCCGAGCTCGACAACGCGGTGTTCGTCACCGAGTGGTCTGCGCAACACGTCCTCGGTACGGACGGCGAGCCGAATCAGCTCTACATCCGCGCCGCGCCGGGCACCACCCAGTCCACGGCGAATGCCATCCACACCGCCATCAGCCTCGGGGGTTCGAACCAGGTGTCGACGCAAATCCCGAGCGACGTGTTGGAGGCGGCGGCGCAGGCGAACCGGACCTTGCAGCAGGTGGCGCTCCTGGCGGGCCTGCTGGCTCTCATCGTGGGCGGGGTCGGGATCGCCAACGTGATGTCGATCTCGGTGATTCAGAGGTCATCGGAGATCGGGATCCGCCGGGCCGTCGGTCACAGCCGGTCAAAGATCGCCGGACAGTTCTTGCTCGAGTCCCTCTTCGTCGGGCTGCTCGGCGGGATTATCGGCGCTGCGCTGGGGGTCGGCATCGTCTACGGGGTGTCGGCTCTTTCCGGGTGGGTCGTGGTGATCGACTTCAAGGCGATACCGCTCTGGATGGGCCTCGCTCTCATCGTCGCCGTGGTCGCGGGACTCTTCCCCTCCATCAAGGCGGCGCGACTGGAACCTCTCGAGACGCTCCGCTTGGGCTGACCGAGCAGTGGCCTTCGTTCAGGGAATGGACGTTGCCGTGGAACCACCCGAGAGTGATCCCGACCCGGTCCCGGTATTGCCCTGTGTGGTGCCGGCTCCGGCTCCGGCTCCGCCTTCACTCCCGCTCCCGCCCGATGCCGTGGTGCCACCCTCGGACGCAGCGCCTGTACCCGCGGCCGCGCTGCCCTGGGCCTGACTCGACGCCGACGACTTCGAACCCTGCCCGGCCGAAGTCTGCGCAGCGGCCGTCGTCCCGGAACCGCTTAGGCGGGATCGGGCGCTGGCGGTGGCACCCGCACCCGAATTGCCGGCTCCCGTTGTTCCGGTGGAGCCGGCAGATGAGAGGCCGGCCTCCCCGGCACCCGCACCGGCACTGCCCGTGTCCCCGGTTGACCCGGTCGCACCGGTCGCCCCGGTGCCGCCGGATGCGCCCGTCGCCGCCGAACCTGTTCCGGAGTTGCCGGTGCCCGTCGTGCCAGTGTTCGCCGTGCCGGTGCTGCCCGTCGCCCCCGAGGGGTGGGGGAGCTGGGTGATACCGGAGCTCTGCCCCCTGCCGCCGAGCCACGCGCCGAGCGCGACACCCCCGGCGATCAGCAGCACGGCGCAGATACAGAGTGCGGCAAGACGTGCCGTCCTCTCGGGGCGCCGCCCCGCGGGCATGTCTTCGCCGTGCGCGAACTCCTCGAATTCCAGGTGCGGGACGACCGGCACCTCATCGGTCTTCTCGGTCTCGTCCCCCACTGGAGCAAATCGTAGTAGTGGCCTCGGTCCGCCGCAGTTCGGGTTGCAGTCGGGGGTGCCTGCCCCGGCGGATTTCTCGGGGGCATGTCACACAGCCTGTCTGACCTTTCTTACGGCAGGTCGGTGAGCGCGGCGATGATGTCGGCGACTTCGGTGCGAGCGGTGTAGTCGGGCTGCACGTCGACGAAGCGCACCACGTGGTCCCGGTCGACGATGAGCACCGTCGGCCTCGGCAGGCGGGTCGAGCCCTCCGCGTTGACCTGGGCCAGGTCGAGTCCCAGCTGGCGTTGGGCCGCCAGGACCTCGTCCGCCTGCTGGAACGCGATGCCGATCCGCTGGGCCAGTCGACTGCCCGGGTCGGAGAGGACGGTGAACTCGAGGGCTGCCTTCTCCACAGTCGAGAGTGACTCGTCGGGAGACTGGGGACTGATGGCGACGAGCCGGCCATCGAATGTGTCGAGTTGCGGCAGGAGCTCATCCTGATAGGTGCGCAGCGCCAGGTTGCAGTAGGGGCACCAGCCGCCCCGGTAGAAAACGATCACGGCCGGCCCGGCCTCGACGATCTGGTCCAGGCTCACCGGGGCGCCGGAGGCGTCGTCGAGGGTGAACGATTCCAGCTGGTCGCCGACCTTGATGGCGTCGGCCGGGACGCCCCGGTCGAGGAGGTCGCTGATGCTCCGGTCGAACACCTCGAGCACGTCGGCCGGCAACTGCTCGGTGGCGGCTGCTTTCATCCGGTCGGACTGCTCGCGGATGGTGAGGGGCATCGGGACCTCCAGGGAAGATGGGATGCAACGCAAGTGGACCGCGTAGTCCACCATTCATACGATCACGCAGGAACTGGACTGTCAAGTCCAGTCTGAGGGATACTGGGGCTATGCGAGCACTGCCGACCACCGAGAGGGGACGCCTCACCCGTCAGCGCATCGTGACCGCGGCAGCGGAGGTGGTGGCCGAGAAGGGCGCCGCGGGGGCGAGCCTGGATGAGGTCGGCGCTCGTGCGCCCGCGTCCCGTAGCCAGCTCTACCACTACTTCGACGACAAGGACGATCTGCTGCGGGCAGTGGCCGCGGTCACCAACGATACTGTTCTCGACTTTCAACAGGACCTTTTCGCCGGCCTCGACACCTGGGATGGGCTGGTGCGATGGACGGACGCCCTTGTCGCGTTCCAGCATGAGCGGGGTGGCAGGGGAGGTTGCCCGATCGCCAGCTTGCTCTGTCAGCTCGGAGAACGGGACGAGGAAACCCGTGTCGTGCTCGCGTCCGGGTTCGACCGTTGGCAGGCCAGCATCCGTCGCGGCCTGGCGGCCATGGTCGAATCGGGTGAGCTCCGGCTCGATACCGATGTCGACTGGTTGGCCGCCTCGACGCTGGCCAGCCTGCAAGGGGGCCTCGTTCTCTCCCAGGCTCACCGCGACCCTCTGGCGCTTCGTCTTGCGCTCGATGGGGCCCTTGCTCTCATCGCGACGTATGGGGCGGCAGTGCCCAAAGGCCCGTCATCTTCGGGTAGCTCACCCGGCGAGGGGCGAAATCAGGTTTCGAGGACCTTGTCGGAGGTGTGACGTTCCTCGAGATCGCGGCCTACTTTTGTGGTGGCTCGTGACCTACGTTGAGCAATCGGGCCGTCGAAAGGACCGTCGGTGCCGTCAAAAATCGAGGACTACGCGATCATCGGCGACACGAAAACCGTCGCTCTCGTCGATCGCACCGGATCTATCGACTGGTGGTGTGCGCCGCGCATCGATTCCGCCGCCGTCTTCGCGGCGCTGCTCGGCGACGCCAGCAACGGGCGGTGGCTGATCGCCCCCAAGGGTGAGGTGACCAAAGTCACCCGCCGCTACGAACCGGAGACCTTGATTCTCGAGACGATCTTCGAGACGTCCACCGGCTCGGTCGCAGTAAGCGACTTCATGCCGCCGAACGACGCTCATTCAGCGATCCACCGCGTCGTCGAGAGTCGTGGTGGCACCGTCGAGATGCAGATGGAGCTGATCGTGCGGTACGACTACGGCGCCGTCACGCCGTGGGCCACCGCCACCGGTGATGGCCTCGTCCTCGTCGCCGGCCGCGACGGCCTCCGCCTGCACAGCCCCGTTCGTCTCGTTGGCAATGACCACACCACCGTTGCCTCCTTCTCCGTCTCGGGCGAGATACGGCGCTCCTTCTCGCTCGCCTGGTTCCCCTCCGAGACGCACGCTCCGCTACCCCTCGACAGCCTCGCCGCCCGCAATCACACGCGGCACTACTGGCGCAACTGGGTCGGTCGTTGTACCTACACCGGAGGCTCGCGCGACTTGGTTGTCCGCTCGCTCATCACCCTGAAGGCCCTCACCTACGAGCCCACCGGCGCTGTCTGCGCGGCGGCGACGACATCGCTCCCGGAGGCAATCGGGGGGGACCGCAACTGGGACTATCGCTATTCGTGGCTCCGGGACTCGACCTTCACCCTGCATGCGCTGTTGATCTCGGGATACACAGACGAAGCGGCTGCGTGGGTGGGCTGGCTCCGCCGCGCCGTTGCGGGGACCCCGGGGGAGATGCAGATCATGTACGGCGTCGACGGAGAACGGATGCTCCCCGAGTTCGAGCTCGAGTTCCTCTCGGGCTACGAGGGATCAGCGCCCGTCCGCATCGGCAACCGGGCGGTGCTCCAGCTCCAGCTCGACGTCTACGGCGAGGTCTTGGACTCCGCCCTCACCTACTGGCAAAGCCCCATCCCCAAGGAGTCCAACGTCTCGCCCGCCCAGATGATGGCGATTCTCGCTCACCTCGAAACGGTGTGGCGCGAGCCCGACAACGGCATCTGGGAGGTCCGTGGTCCGCGGCGGCACTTCACTCATTCGAAGGTCATGGCCTGGGTGGCCTTTGACCGGGCCGTCAGGCTGGCCGAACAGGGCATCTTGCCAAAAGAACGGGTGGATCATTCGCGGACAATTCCGCGACGAGATCCACGCGGAAGTATGCGACAAGGGCTTCGACGCTGAGCTCAACTCGTTCACCCAGTACTACGGCTCGAAGCTGCTCGACGCGAGCTTGCTCATGCTCGCACCCGTCGGCTTCCTGCCGGCCAGTGACCCTCGCATCGTCGGCACCGTCGAGGCGATTCAGGAAGGGCTCGTCACCGACGGCTTCGTCCGTCGATACCAGACCGATACCGACGAGGACGTCGACGGCCTGAAAGGTAGCGAAGGCGCCTTCTTGATGACGAGCTTCTGGCTCGCCGACAACCTGGTACTGCTGGGGCGCCGTGACGAGGCGAAGGAGCTATTCGACCGGCTTTGTGCGCTCTGCAACGATGTCGGTCTCCTCTCGGAGGAATACGACCCGACGGCCGATCGGCTGCTCGGGAACTTCCCGCAGGCCTTCTCGCACGTGGCCCTGATCAACACCGCCGCCAACCTGTCGATGCCTGAGCACGGCCCCTCGGCGATGCGCGGTCGCCGCCAGCGCCCGCCTCGAGATCGGAGCGACTCACCAGGCTGATCGTCGACCACCGTCGGTGTCGTTCCCCGCGCCGAACGCGGTGAGCTCGAGCACGCTGCTCGCGTGCCCCTGTCACAGCCTGTCGCGAGCCCTTCGGCGTTCATCGTCGTGTACGAGAGAGGCCCGGCGCCCCTCGTCTCGAGTGCTGCCCCTGGCGGTGAGCCATGCCAAGCTAAGACGTGGCCATCCAAGTCGTCGCAGCGGTAATCGGTGGTTTCGTCGTGCTGGCCACAGGGTGGAGTGTCCTTGGCACCTTGGTGGTACCGCGGCGGATTCGGAGCCGGATCCCCCGATTCGTCTTCATCGTCAACCGCAGCGTTTTCCACTTCGTCACGGACAGGATCAATTCCTATGAACTACGGGACCGGATTCTGGCCTTCCAGGCACCCGTACAACTCATCGGCCAGGTGGTGGCCTGGTTGGCTCTCTACCAGCTGGGATTTGGATTGCTCATGTGGCCCTTAGTTGGTAACGGCGATCTGGGGAGCGCCATGGAGCAGGTCGGATCGGCGATGTGCACGTTGGGTTTTCTCGTTCCACACACAAGTGGAGGGGCGGCACTCGACCCCCTTGCTGCGCTCGCTGGTCTCGGAACGGTTGCGCTTCAGATCGGCTACCTCCCGACGCTGTACGCAGCCTTCAACCGCCGTGAGGGACTCATCACCATGCTCGATTCGAGGGCCGGCGTTCCGTCATGGGGCCCCGAACTCCTGGCCCGCACGCACTACGGCCTCGGCAGCGGCGTGTCCGCCATCGGTGAGTTGCCGGGCCTCTTCGAATCTTGGGAACAGTGGTCAGCAGACGTGTCGGAGAGCCACACCACCTATGTTCCGCTGATTTGGTTCCGCTCGCCACGTCCCTTGTCGTCATGGGTCACGGCGCAACTTGCCATCCTCGATGCCGCCGCGTTGTACCTGGCGCTCCGTCCCAAAGAGTCGGACATGATCCAAGCCCGCCTCTGTCTGCGCGGAGGCTTCACCTGTCTCGGCAACATCGCCCGCGCCATCGGGATTCCCATCCCAATGGACGCCGACCCGAGCGACGGGATCTCGCTCTCGTATGGCGATTTCGTCGCAGCCATCGAGCGCCTGCGCGAAGTCGACTATCCGATACAGCGCTCCATTGAGGACGCGTGGGTGGATTTCTTGGGTTGGCGGGTCAACTACGAGGCTGCGGCCTACACGCTTGCCCTCACGACTGACGCGCCGCCGGCGTTGTGGTCGGGCCCGCGGCGTATCGAAATCGAGCCCATTGCCCCCCTGCGGCCAAAGACGGCGAAGGTGACCAGGTCGGAAAGTGTGAAGAGGGCCAGCGAGAATCCCTGACCATTGAGCAACTGGTCTGTCACGTGGGAATGCAATCGCTTCATCGGGTCGCTCGAGGGTGCGGGCTACGCAGCGAGCCTTCGGGTACGCCCTCAAATCGATCTTTCAGGGTGAGGTGGTAGCGGTCGGGTTCAACCGACCCCGTGTCTGAACACGACGCTCATGCGCGCCCCCGCCGTCTTCACCTTCGGGACGCTGTGCTCGAAGCGGCGCTGTGTCCGCCCACCGGTCACGAGCAGGTCCCCATGCCCGAGCTTGAAGGCGAGCGACCTGCCTCCTCCCTCCGGGCGGAGAAGGAATTTGCGTGGCTCTCCGAGCGACACCAAGGCGACAACGGGATCCACGATCTCGGGCGGTATGCGGTCGCGGTGCCAGGCGACGCTGTCAGCGCCATCGCGGTAGAGATTGATGCCCACTGAGTCGAATCGGACGCCATAGCGCAGGGACAGTGAGAGCGCGAGCGTCTTCCATCCACTTGAGGGTGACGGCGCCCTGCTGATCGCTCTTCTGCCACGACGTCAGCCGAGGTTCGTCGACCTGCCGGTCGTACATCCAGCGCCGCCGTTGGCTCCAGGCAACGTCACGGAGCAGCTCCTCGAAGGCCTGGTCCGAGCCCGACATCCAGCCCGGGCAGTGGTCCACCCAGGAGTCGGCGTCGAGTTGCATCCGTTCGAGGCCGCAGTAGGACCCGTCGACGCCGGTGCCCTGGTTCGCCCACAGCGAGGGCTGCCACGCCAAGTCAGGTGGTGCGCTCGGCGGCATTGCCCATATCAACAGTTGTACCGGGAAGTCCTCGTGGAGCCGATCGGGAAGTTGTCCCAGCACCCGGCGCCTGCCGGATCAGGCTGGTCAGAGCAGCCAAACCGGTCAGGTGGTCAGCCCAGTGGGCAGACCACCACGTTCAGGTTTCCGCGTCTCCTCACAGGACTCCTTCGAACAGATGGATGTCGAAGAGGTCGTCGTCCCGGTTGTCCACCGCGGCGAGGGCTCCTGCCGGCTTCGCCCGAGGAAGCAGGAAGGTCATGCCGAGGGCAAAGGCGACGAGTGCGATGTCGGCGACGAGCCCGAACTGCAGGGCCGAGACGATCCCAGACGTTGCCTCCCGGGCGAAGAACAGCGTGCCGACGCCGGCAATGCCGAGCACCATGGCGAACTGCTGGGTCGTGGTCAGCATGCCTGAAGCTGCGCCGGTCCTGTGGCCGGGCACAGACTGGAGGACACCCTGGACGATCAGCGGGATCACGAGCCCGTTGCCGATCCCGATCATGGCAAGCACGGGGGAGAGCTCGAGCGTCGTGGCGGAGAGCCCCGAAACCGTGACGACGATGGTCAGTCCGACCACGCCGAGAAGGGCTGCGGCGGCTCCGACCGAGATGATGGCAGTCCCGTAGCGGGCATGCAGGCTTCGGCCCTTCAAGGACGAGAGCGCGAACGCCACGCCCAGGGGAGCGAAGGTGAGTCCGGCGCGCATCGGCGAGTAGTGGAGCCCTTCCTGAAGGAAGAGGGTGAGCGTCAGCAGCACGCTGCCGAAGAAGGCGAAGAAGCCGAGGTTCACCAGAAGACCGCTGTTGAAAGCCCGGTGTTCGAACAGGCTCAAAGGGAGCAAGGGATGGCCGCCCCGTTCTCCGAGCCGGCGCTCCCACCACACGAAGGTCGCAGCCAGGACCGAGCCGACCGCAAAGGAGATCCACGTCCAGACGGGCCAGTGCTGGGCTTGACCGAGCACGAGGGGCGCGGTGAGGCACCCACGCCGGCGGTGAGCAGGACCACGCCGAGGGGGTCGAGGCGGTCAGCGGCATCGGGACGCGACTCGGGGATGAGCCGGCGCGCCAGGACGATTGCGACGATGCCGATTGGCACGTTGACGAGGAAGATGGGCCGCCAACCCCACCCGAAGATGTTGAGCTGGAGGAGCACACCCCCCAGGATCTGACCAGCCACGGTGCCGAGTCCGACCGTGACGCCGAAGAGCGAGAACACCCGAGGGCGCTCTTCAGGCTTGAAGTTGGCCGTGAGGAGAGCGAGGACCTGCGGGATCATGGCGGCAGCGCCGAACCCCTGGGCCAGTCGGGCTGCAACCAGGACCGCACTGTCGGGGGCCACCCCAGCAAAGAACGACGCTACGGCGAAGATGGCCAGGCCGATGAGTGAACATCCGACGGCGACCGACGAGATCTCCCAGGCGGGCACCGGTGACCAGGCCCGCGGCATAGCTGAAGGAGTAGCCAGCGACGACCAACTCCAGGATCGATGACGAGGCGTGCAGGTCGTGCTGAATGCTGGGCGCGGCCACATTGACGACGAAGATGTCGAAGAGCGACATGAAGGTTGCCGTGAGGACGACGGGCAGCGCCTTCCAGCGCCGGGGGTCGTAGACCGGGGCGGCGGCACTAGGAGCCGTGACCTGGGCAGCGCCCGCGGTGGCATTCGTCCCCGCGGCGATCGCCAAAGCATCCCCTGAACTGGGAGTTTGGGTCGTGATGCGGCTGGAGTGGGTGAGTGTCATGTGGCTCGGACCTTTCGTCTGCAGCGGGAATCTGCAGACATAGTTCGACGTTTGTACAACTATCGAACGTAGTATCCGGTCCGGACATTCCCGGAATCGGAGGAATGATCCGAGAAGATGGGCGAGGAGGTGGAACGATGCGGGAGCAACCCGAACTCTCGACAGAGGAATTGGACCTGCCCTCAGTGATGCATGCGCTGGCGGACCCCTCGCGGTTGCGGATGGTGGCGGCGTTGGACTGTGGGGCGGAGCTCTCGTGTGCCGAGCTCGGGGAGCAGGCCGGGACAGCCACGGCCAAGTCGACGACCACGCACCACGTCGGCGTGCTGCGAGAGGCGGGATTGATCAGGACTCGCTACGAGGGGCCGCGGAAACTGGTCACGTTGCGCCGCCCAGAACTGGACGCCAAGTTCCCCGGACTCCTCGACGCGGTGATCGGCGGGATTGATGCTTCCGTCTGAGCTCGTGAGCAAAGGACCGCCGGATGGCCGATAGCAATGTCCCGGAAACGGATCTCGAAGTGTTGGAGCGACCGCTCATCGCGGACGTCGCGCACGACCTGATGAGCCATGGTTACGCCCGCGTCCCGGGCCGATGGCAGAACTGCGGGCACGCGTGGCGCTACGCACTCGCAGTTTTCGCCGAGGCCAGCCTGACCGATCCTTTGCACGACGGCATGCCGGACCTGCACGTCGTTGGCGAGTTCACCGTTCCACCGCCGGAAGCGGTTCAACGACCATTTCAAGCTCTGCACATCGATTTCGGTATTCCGCTCGCGGGAGATGTACCGGTCGACGTCGCTCGCTTCACCGCTTTGCTCCGAGACGCGCGGGAAGATGGGCCTGGTGCCATCACGCGGCTCATTCCTCTCCGAAGGCTGTTGGCTCACCGCACTTGGGCTGAACGGCACGTCATCGCGGAGCGACTCAGTCGGACCTCGACACTCGACAGAACGGTAGAGGGTATTTTGGGCAGGATCATTGAAGTCGCTCGAGAGGGGCATGAATTGGTCCCGCGCGATGAGCCCGGACACCTCTGCGGAATGGAGTTCGATTCCCTCGAACATGAGCGATCCTTCTTTGATGAGAGCGGCCTTCCACTGGCTCAAGTCGAAGAGCAGGTCTTCCTGATTCCCGGCGAGATGCTCGTCATTGACAATCTCAGGACCGCACACGGTCGTACTGGCCGGCGGAATGCGAATGAGCTGCATCAGCTTTTCGTCGGCTACGCGTCTCTTCACGCTGAGGATCAAAAGCTTCTGCTGGATCGTGTGCTGTCTGTCTTTGACGGATGAATTCCCAGGCAGCCAGCGACAGCAGCCCTGCGGGTGGCGCCTTTCTGCCCTTGCCTCTCTGCGCCGTACTCGAAGGGCCTGCCATTGCTGCGATCGACGGGGCGGAGCGCGAACTCCGACGTCGAGCGGCGACCGATGAGAATCGCTGTGCCGGCTTTTTCCCGACTCTGAGCGGGGCTCCCGGTATCGAAAGCAATTTCCCGTCTTGTCGCGATCTGATGCGTCTGGTCCCGAAGATCGAGCACGAAAGCAGGGCGTACCTGTTCAACTTCATCCGACTCTCCCTCGTCTGCCAGGCGTCGCAGCCCGCCTGGCACATTGACTCCGATGCAGCGACCGCACTCACCGGTGGGCATGTGAGTCCTGCCAGTCGGCTGATCCACCGCGTCTTACTGAACCTCAGCGGAACCCGGGAGCGCGTAGTGGCCTACCTCGATGTCGACGTGCTGACGGCCGGTCTGGTTCAGGACGGTGGCTATATCCGGCCTGCGAAGAGCGAGACGGCTCTCGGCACGGCGCGCCGTGTCTCCATCCCGGTTCGGGAGGGGGCCGTGGTCCACGCAATCAGCTTCGTCTCGAATCGGATCTTTCACTCCGGCCAGGACGACGCGGACGGCCACTTTGTTGCGGCCTATGGCTTCGAGGTTCCCAGCTCGTCCCAAATGGGAGGTCAGGAGTGACTGACCGAGCGAGGCCCTGCGACGTGGCGGGAAGCGTCGACACATCACTGCAGCAAACGGGCGGCATGCCAGCAGTAGTAGGCGGCGACGCTCCGGTAGGGGCGGAACGCCTCCCCGAGTGCCTCGAGTTCCTTTGGGGTTGGCGTGTCGACGTGCCACGCGGCCGCGTAGCCGCGGCGCACCGCCAGGTCTCCGACGGGCCAAATATCCATTCGTCGAAGGCGAAACATCAGAAAGAGATCTGCCGTCCATTTGCCGATCCCTCGCACTGACGTGAGCTCGCTCGCAATCTCACTGTCGGATTCGCTGGCCATACGGCGTCCATTGAGCGACAGACTGTGGTCCGCCACCTTCGTGGCCAGATCGACAATCGATGCGACCTTGTTGTTCGAGAGCCCCGCGGCTCGTAGCTCGCTCGGTGAGGTCTCGAGAATCCGTTCCGGCGTGACCTCACCGCGCAGCACCTCCACCACCCGTTGATGGATGGCTCGGGCTGCCCCACCCGCGAGCTGCTGAGAGGTGATCGACCGGACAAGGCTCGCGAAGTGCGTTCCTTGGGGCTTTGGAAACACGGGGACCCCGACTTCGTCGACGAACCGACGAATTACCGCATCGCGCTTGGCGAGGATCAGCGCGGCTTGCGCCGGAGACAGGTTGCCTGCCGTCGTCCCCACACTCGCTTTCGTCGATCCTGGTTCTGCGGCCACGGACTACGCGGACAGCGTCCGTGTTCTCCAGGACCAGCGCGACGCCCTGGCCGGATCCGACGCACACGCCGAGAACGCCGTAGCGAGCCCTTCGAAGTCGGAGCTCCGTGGCGAGGGTAAGGACGTAACGCGTCCCTGATGCTCCAAAGGGATGGCCGATGGCCACCGCGCCTCCGTTGGGGTTCAACCGATCTTCGGGTACCTCGAAACCGTCCAGTTGCACCGAGAGCTCGCGCAGGACCCCCAGGGCCTGTGCGGCAAATGCCTCGTGGACTTCCCATACATCAATGTCGGCGGGGGACAGGCCGGCACGTCCCAGCGCCTTCACAATGGCAAATGCGGGTGCGATCCCCATGAATTGCGGACTGAGGGCATGCGTGGCCGAAGAGACCACGCGGGCCATGGGAGGGATCGCCAACGACTCTGCGGCCGCTCCGCTGGCGATGACGACGGCACTGGCGCCGTCGTTGAGGCCCGAGGAGTTCCCCGCCGTCATCTGTGTCGTGTTGGGCTGAGGCGCGAGTCTGGCCAGGCTCTCTGCGGTGGTGTCGCTCCGGATCGCCTCGTCGTGCTCGAAGGTCCAGGCGGGCTCTTTTCTGGTGGCGGGTATCTCAACGGGATGGATCTCGAGCGCCAGCCGGCCGGAATCGCGGGCGGCCGCGGCGTGCTGGTGCGAGCGGAGCGCGAAGGCGTCGATCTCCTCGCGGGTCAACTTGTAGCGGTCGGCCACGTTCTGTGCCGTCTTGATCATCTCCACATAGGCGTCCTGTGCGAGGAGGACCGGATTGGGCGGGCCCCCTGCGCCGGCCCACATGGTGTCGAGGAGAAGGATCGGCCCGCGGGGACTGAAGGGAGCGTCCCCTTTTATCTGGGCCCAGCCCGAGCGGGACATCGACTCCACGCCGGCCGCCAGGCCTACCTCGAGCTCACCAGCGCGGATGGCGTGGGCGATGTTGATTGCGCCAGTCAGCGACGACGCGCAGAAGCGGTTGACGGTGACGGCGGGCACCGAGTCAGGAAAGCCGGCGGCGAGGGCGCCCCAACGGGCAATGTCGCCCATGCCCTCATGGGCGGTGTTGACACATCCGCCGGTGATGTCCTCGATCCGTCCCAGCGGCACGCCCACCCCTTCGCACGCCGCCACCATTGTCTGCCCCAGCAGATCGTCGGTGCGCACATGCGACAGAGCGCCGCCGTAGCGGCCGAAAGGCGTGCGCACGCCGCCGAGAACGAAGGCCTCGCTCATCGGACCGAGGAAGCGTCGAGGGTGATCTCGGGAACCAACGCCCTGCGAGCCAGGCGCTCTGCCTCGGCCGCCGACGACTTCATTTCAGAACTTCTCCTTGCCGGCATCACGTTCCTCCTCTTTCTCCGATGTGGCAGCGATGTTTTGCAGACGAACCTCTCCGTGGGCGATGAGGCCACCAGATTCGTCCGTAATGTCCACCCGCCCGAGCTGATGGGTTCGTCCCGCATAGAGCGCGCGCCGCACTCACGTCGACCCGCCCATCGGCGAGCGAGCGGAGGAAGTGGGTCGTGTTTGTGAGTCCCACTGCCACCTGCTCCAGGGGGTGTGATGCGTGGCAGTCAGATCGATGTGTCCCGCGACCTTGGTGTCGCTGATCGCGTCGAGGACGCGCCCGGCATTCCGCACAAATGCACCGGAGGAGTCGAGCGATGTGACGTCGAAACCGAGGGAGGCTGTCGGGGCCGCGGTGCCCTTGGACATGATCGTCACTCCTTTTCGCGAGGGAATCAGCCGAGACGAATACCGGCGAGCTGGGTCCCCTGTGCAACCAGTCGACCCGACATGTCCCAGATGAAGCACGATTCGTCGACCCGCCCGCCCTCAATGAGCTGCGCTCGCTGCAGCACGCGTACCGGGCCGGGAACCGGCAGGGCCCGCACGTAGACCGTCAGCTCCAAGGTCGGCACCCACCCGGAGAACTCGATGTCGAAGGTGGCCGGCGGGAACGCGTCCACCGCGAAGAGCAGCGCATTCGGATCGAACGCCTCGGCTCGGGGGAGGGCGAGCCACCCACGCAGCTCACCTCGACCGCTGGGGCGCCCGGCGGTGAATCCCCTCGAGTCGGATTCGAGGCGCACTTCGATCTGCTCCATGATCGCGACCCGCTGGCCGTTGGGCAGGTTCGGGATCAAGCGCGCGCAGTCCTCGTAGCTCGTGTGGCTCCTCTCAGGCAGCCCGCCGTCCCAGTACGGAGCCGTGTCCCCGGCGAGCGACGAGGCAGTGAGGAGCGCCTCGACGCACGCCTTGCCCCCTTGCTCCATCCGGGCACGTATCTGGCTGGCGGAGCGACCACCCCGTAAGAGCTCCGTCTCAATCAGGACAGGCCCGGGACCGGGGGAGTGCAGGTAGTGGGCGCTGGCGGCGACGACCTGGTCGTGCACGCTTGTCGACGTGCCTGCCCGGGCCAACATGGAGAGGAGGTATCCGCCATTGGGCTTGGCCCCTATAGTCCACTCCGGGTCGATCTCGGCGGAGAAGCGGCCGGGTGCAATCTCCGTCACCGCGCTGACCGCCGAAAAGATGCCCTGCTCGAGCATCGGTGTCTCGCCTGTCATGGTCGCGCCGCGCCGATCAGAGGCTCGACGGCGCCTGGCCCAGGAGCGGCGCGCACGTCCCTCGGCCCCATCGGCTCCCCGCAGGAAGAGCAGGTCAGGACGGCGTCCGAAACCTCCCCGCAGTCCTTGTGGGTCACGAGCATCGGGAGTCCGTCGGGAGCCGCGTACTTGTCGCCCCACTGGCGCATGGTGGTGATGATCGGCCACAGGTCGCGACCCTTGTCCGTGAGCCGGTAGTCGAAGCGACGGGGGCGTTCGCTGTAGGGGACCTTGACCAGGACGCCGGTCTCCACCAGCCGGTTGAGGCGCTGGTCCAAGATATTTCGGGAGATCCCGAGGCGCTGTTGGAACTGGTCAAAGCGGGTCACGCCCAGAAAGGCGTCGCGCACGATCAGCATCGACCACCATTCGCCCACGACCTCGAGACACTGCGCCACCGAGCAGTGCATGCCCGCAAAGCTCTTGCGTTCCATACCTGAAGGCTAGTGAGTTGCTTTATAGAACGCAATCCCCACCGTTGGGTATCCCGACAGGATTTAGCCGCAGGGCTAGCCGGTCAAGGCGGAAGGGGCCGGCGGATGTGTTGTCGTCCCGCCCCCGCCCGCGCCCCCGCCATCAATGCAACGAGGTCTTCGTCTTCTCGCAGTGGGTTTCGGCGGCATCACGCCACACACCGACGCAGCGCGGCTCGTTGTCTCCACGCAGATGATGCTCGATCTCATCATCGTGGTCGAGCTCCGATCACCTTCAACCCGACGCGGTAACCGCATCGGTCCCGCCGAAGGCCCGGAAACCAGGTGACACGGAAAAACCGCAGCCTACGGAGATAACGCCACGTTCACCAACAGTTTACGTGGAAGAGGGCCTGTCGTCACCTGGCATTTCAATTGCGTCGTTAAAGTTCCGCGACGTCGGGGTAGGTCGGCCATCGGCCACGCGCCCGGAACGGAACTGGCCGCCATCGGAGTTGGCGAACGTACGGGAGAAGGAACCACAACATGCCGTGCCAGCAGCGTCGCCAGGACGAAGGTTCCGAGCGCGGGCTGTCGGGTCACACTCCTCCTTCCCTCGTCCGTTGCTGCACACCGTCAGCCGCGTCGCACTCAATGGGGTTCATCGATAGGGCCACGCCGCGGTGACCGACCTGACCGTTCCCACGGCGACCGGTACCCCTGGTTCCGGACGGACTCGCCGTGCCGTGACAGACAAGCCCGGCCGCGCCGACCGCCTCTTCGACCTGGTCACGTTGTCGGCCGGGGTCACGGTGCTTGTGCTGCTCACCCTGGTGGGCGTCTTCCTGCTCTGGCAGGGCCGCCACGCCTGGGCCTATTCGGGCCTCAGCTTCTTCACCACGGTCCAGTGGAGCACGAACACCATTCACGTCGTCATTGGTGTGGCGGGCCTGCTGTTCGGCACCGTCGTCGTTGCGCTGATTGCCGAATGTATCGCCGTACCCATGGGCATCCTGGCTGCCCTCTTCATCTCGGAATATGCGCCGCTCGGGATGCGCAAGATCTTGCAAGGGCTGATCGACCTGCTGGCTGCCATCCCGAGCCTGCTGTTCGGGCTCTGGGGTTTCTTGACACTCCAGTACCAGATCGAGCCGCTGTCGCGCTGGCTGACCACCTACTTCGGGTGGATTCCGATCTTCAAGACCACCAGCCGGCTCCAGCCTCTTGAGCTCCATGTTCATCGCCGGCATCGTCGTCTCTCTCATGTGCATCCCGATCGTGGCCTCCATCTGCCGGGCCGTCTTCGCACAGACCCCGCCAGGTGAGAAGGAAGCTGCATTGGCCCTGGGAGCCACGAAGTGGGGGATGATCCGCACGGTCGTCCTGCCCTTTGGCAAGGGCGGGATCATCGGCGGTTCCATGTTGGGCCTCGGGCGTGCTCTGGGTGAGACGATCGCCGTCACCCTCCTCCTCCCGCAAGTGCCACTCATCTCGAGCCACATTCTCGAGCAGGGAGGCGGGACCATCGCGGGATTCATCGCCCAGCGAGCGGGGAGCGATCCGTTCACCGTCTCAGGCCTCATGGCCGCCGGCCTTGTCCTGTTCTGCCTCACCCTGGCCACCAACCTGATCGCCTCTACCATCGTCTCCCGGAGCCGATCAGGAGCGGGAGTCGACCTGTGACGTCGGTGGTCGAGCACCCGCGCACGGACCACGCGTCGGACGAGGACGGCGGCCCGCCGCTCCCGCCGGACGGCCCGTCACCCCAGCGCCCCGTCCCGCGGCGGCGGCCCCGCCGGCCGAAGAGTCTGACGAAGATGGACATCCTCATCGCGGCCGCCGCCGCCGTGAGCGCCATCAGCCTCTGCTGGCTCGTCTTCTCGGTCCTCACCGACGGCGTCGGGTGGCTGCTCTTCTGGATAGTGGCCTACCTGTTGTTCTTGGCCATCTATTTCGTAGCCACCTATGACCGGGTGGGATGGTTGGCGGCCGTCGACCGGACGGTCAGCGTCGCCGTGGCCAGCGCCATGGTGATCGTGCTCATTCCCCTCGCCTGGCTGGTCACCTACATCTTCATCAAGGGCCTCCCGGCCCTCCGTCCCAGCTTCTTCGTCCACGACCAGCGGGGTGTCACCCCGACCCAGCCCGCCACGGCGGGCGGTGGTCTGCACGCCATCGTCGGGACGATCGAGCAAGTAGGGCTCGCCCTGTGTGATCTCGCTTCCCTTGGGCACGGCGGCTGCCTTCTTCCTCAACGAGAGCAAATCGAGGTTGCGACGCCCGGTGCGGATCTTCGTCGATGCGATGAGCGGCATGCCGTCCATCGTGAGCGGCTTGTTCATCTACGCCACACTTATCATCCCCCTTTCCAAGGACAGCGATCTGTTCTCGTTCAACGGCTTCATGGCGTCCTTGGCCCTGTCGATGACGATGATGCCGACCATTTGCCGGGCCATTGAGGTCGTGCTCCGGCTCGTGCCGAACGGCCTCCGGGAGGCTGGGCTGGCCCTTGGCGCCTCGCGGGCGAAGGTCGTGCTCTCGGTCGTCCTGCCCACGGCATCGACCGGCGTGGCGACCGCGGCCATTCTCGGTATTGCCCGCGAGGCGGGCGAGACCGCACCGCTGCTGTTCACGGCGTTTGGCTCCAACCTCATGAATGTCAACCCGTTCAATGGACCGCAAGAGAGCCTGCCCCTCTTCATCTACCGCTTCGTCCGCACCCAATCGACCGCCGACATCCAGCGTGGCTACGCCGGCGCGCTGGTCTTGCTCGTGCTGATCCTGGGTCTCTTCGTTCTGGCCCGGATCATCGGACGTGACCGGTCTGTGGCCAACAAGCGCAGAATTCACATCCGTCCCGCCCGTCGGCCGTCAGAGCCGCTGCCCACCGCGCCGCGGCTGCTGGCGTCAACGTCGCAGCCTGTCGGCCCGATGCCCTCGGCCCAAGGAGAGACGTGACCGACCTCCACGTACCCCAACCGGAGGGAACCCTGAACCATTGGGCCGGCGCCACCGGCGCGAACGAGACTGCGCACCATGGCGAGGAGCACACGGCCCAGGTTCCCGTTGTCGAGGGCACTGCGGTCGTCCCGACGTTGATCGGTGGCCCACCTCCAGGCGCAGCCGCCCTCGAGGCGCGAGACGCCTGTGCGTGGTTCGGCGACCACTTGGCCCTCGAGGGCGTGTTCCTGACGATGGCGTCCGGTGAGGTGACCGCTCTGATCGGACCGTCGGGCTGCGGCAAATCAACCTTCTTGCGGCTGCTCAATCGGATGCACGAACTGGTGCCCGGTTCCGCCATGGCTGGTGAGATCCTGCTCGATGGCGAGGACATCTACGGCGCCGACATGCGTGCCCAGGTCATCCGCGCCCGGATCGGCATGGTTTTCCAGAAGCCCAATCCGTTCCCTGCGATGAGTATCCGGCAGAACGTGCTGAGCGGGCTGAAGCTCACCAAAATTCGTTGCAGCGATCACGATGCACTGATCGAGCAGTCGCTCCAGCGGGCCGGTCTGTGGCGGGAGGTGCGCGATCGGCTCGATAGCCCGGGCGGTGCGCTCTCGGGCGGCCAGCAGCAGCGCCTGTGCATTGCGCGGTCACTCGCTGTGGCTCCGAACGTGTTGCTTATGGACGAGCCCTGCTCCGCCCTGGACCCCACGTCGACCGGGCGAATCGAAGAGACAATCATGGAACTGCGCAACGACGTGACGGTGGTGATCGTGACGCACAACATGCAGCAGGCGCGCCGTGTATCAGACCGGTGCGTCTTCTTCCTGGCGGCCGAGAACGAGCCCGGGCGTCTGATTGAGCAGGGCTCGACCGAAAAGATGTTCGATTCACCGGAAGACCCGCGCACCCAGGACTACGTCCACGGCAGGTTTGGGTGAAGCGCCCCCCGCTTCGGCTGCCCGTGCTCGCCGCGCTCTCGCTCGCTGTCTTGCTGGTGGCCAGCCTGGTCCTCCTGGGTGGTGCGAGCGCGCCGGCGGGAGCGGCCACCCTTGCTCCGGCAAACGGTCAGGGGTCCACCTACGCTGCGCTGGCGTTCCAGGAGTGGACCCAGAGTGTGCAAAACCAGGGACTGAACCTCAACTACACGCCGACCAGCTCGCCGGCCGGGCTGGAGGCCTACAGCCAGAGCACGGCCGACTTCGCCGGAACAGAGGCCGAGTTCTCCGAGCTCCTTCCTGGGCAGCCCAGCACCCCTCCGCGCGGGTTCGAGTACACGCCAGACGTCGCCGGGGCGACGGCCATCATGTACAACGCCGCCCTCACCGCCGGCGGGCAGGACCCCATCACAGCGCTGCGCCTGTCGCCCATGACGATCGCCAAGATCTTCCTCGGCAAAATCAGCAACTGGGACGACCCGGCCATCAGCGCCGACAACGGTGGGATCGTCCTACCCAACAAGTCCATCACGGTGGTCTGTCGGACCGGGCAGTCGGGCACGACGGCGCTGTTCTACGACTTCGTCGCCCACACTGACCCCACTGACTACGACACCTGGGCGAATCAGCAAGGGTTTTCGGCCGTTTCGAGGCTCCTGGAGGTCGACAATGCGAGTTCGCCCCAAGGCATGGCGTGCCAGTCGGGCTCGGACACGGAGGCGAACTACATCGCCGCCAACCCCTGGACCATCGGTTACGACGAGTTCGGCTACGCCAAGGTCTATAACGACAACGTCGCCTGGGTGCAGAATGCATCGGGCAACTGGGTGCAGCCGTACGCAGTCAACATCAGCGCCGCGCTGCAGTCGGCCCAACTCGCCGCCGACACCTCGCAGGACCTGTCCGGCGTCTACACGAGTACCAACCCGCTGGCCTACCCGATCTCCGCCTACTCCTACATTCTGGTCCAGTGCGCGCCGAACTCAGCGCGTACGACGTGCACCTCGCCCTATACGAATCCGGGCATCGCCAACACCATGGCCGAGTTCATGGACTATGTCGCTTGCGCCGGCCAGATCACTATGTCCAAAATCGGCTACGCCCCCCTGCCACCACCACTGTCGCAGTTCCTGGCCAACGCGGTCGGTTGGATGCTGGGGCAACCGGCTCAGCAGCTGAGCGCCTCCAATTGCAGCAATCCCACCTTCAGCGGGAACCTGGGCAGCGGTTCGTCGCCACCCCCATTGCCTCCCATCGGCAACGCACCCGGAGCAGCGGCCGGTGTCGCCGCCAGCGGGAAAACAGGTGCGTCGGGTGCCGCCGGTTCGACACCCACCTCTGTCGCTCTAGCGTCCGGCGACGGTTCCGCCGGCGCGAGCGGGACTGATGCGAGCGGGACTGGTGTGGCAGCCGGGGCGGCCCAGGCCCACAAGTCGGTGAGATCGTCCACGCAACCCGCCAATCCGGCCGCTCTGGTAGGCGGCGACTTGCCGACGAGCCCGTGGGTACCGTTGCTCGCCCTTCTGATCATCCTCGCCCTTCCTGTCGTCATCTTGTCCATCAAACGAAAGCGTGGAGCCACAGAAGAGCAACTCGGACTGGCGATGCCGCGTTCGAGCTCATCCCAGACCACTGCGGGCGACGGCGACGTCGCCCCATCACCAAAGTTCCATGACCAAAGTTGAACAACCACCACGACACATGAGACAGAGCACGAGCGAGCGATGAGCACGGCACAGCAGCACCCATGGCCCCGCCCTCGGTCGACGTCACGCGCCAAGAGACACCGCACCATGGGCGCACTACTCGTCTTGCTGGGGCTGGTTGGTGGAATGGCGGTCGTCCTGACGGGGTTTCTTGGTCCCCCTGGGGTCGCACGGGCGGACACCACGCCCGACAACAACGACAACCCTTACTTCACGCTCACCATGAGCCCGTCTGCCACGCAGAACCTGGTCGACGGCCAGGCTATGCCGTTCACCGTCACGCGCACTGCGCTCGGGACGAGCACGGGGTTGGAGATCGCCGCCGTGGGCACTGGGTGGTGCGCATCCGACGTCCAGCTTCCTGTCTCACAGGATCCGGGTGACCAGGGCTTCGACCGGTGGACCACCGGGTTTCCCCTGGTCAACGCCGCCACTGCCGGAGCGCCTCCCTTGAACTGTCTCGACTACGTCAATTCCGATTTGAGCTCCATTGTCGCCAGCGGCACGTCGTTGCCCGCTATCGTCCCACAGCCGAACACCACCACGAACGTCGGTGGCACGGCAGGCGACTACCCGACGGTGAGCGGCCACGCTTCGGCCGAGATCGGCCAGGGTGGACAGCAGCCGCTGCCTTGGAACAACATTTCGGTCGACTGCCTGCCCAGTGAGCCGTGCACGTTCGCCGTTGCCGTCTGGACGGAGAATGTGCTTACTCCAGGTCAGCAAAACGTCTACTTCTTGGGGGTTCCTGCCACCTTTCTCGACTCGTCGGCCGGCCTGGCCTGCAATGGTCCGGCACCCGGCCAGATCGCCAGCGCGAGTCCCGATCGTCTCAGCGAGCCCCTGACCCAGCTGGGGATCGACGCCTGTAGCAGCGGGATCGGGGGTGGGCAGGGGCTGACGGACAACCTCGGATCGGGCTATAGCGACGATGAGGCGCTGTGCGCCTTCGCCGGCGGCAGTGTCGACCTGGCCTACAGCGCAGTTGGCTACGGGGCATCGGGGTCGGACTTCTCACCGGCGAATTGTCGTGGTGGTGCGGAGCCTTCGCGTCCCTACGTTGCCATACCGATCGCGTTGAACGCGGTGGTGCTCGCACATACGCCGAACGATTTGCAATCGCTGCCTTACCGAGGCTTCGGCACTGCGCTGAGCGGCTATTCGCAACTCGAGATCACCCTCGGCCAGTTCGCCCAGCTGCTGAGCAATGGCGGCTACGTGGACGTCTCGGGGAGCGGACAGGTGACGAGCGATAGTGGGACCTGGGCCAGCCAGCTGGGCCAGGGCCTGCTGGCGTTGAACCCGCAGCTCTCGAGCGGCTACCAGCAGTCCTGTGGGGGCTGCGCGATCCTCGGCACCGGCTCCGGGCAGGGAGTGGCTGCAACGTCGGGAACCGATGCCACCACCTATCTCGCCACCAGCTTCCTCAACGCCTTGGTGCCCACGCAGCTGGCCAGCGCCCCCGATCCCCTCGCAGCGTTAGGGTCTCAACGGCTTGGCCCCGTCTCGAACTTCGGCACGCCGCCTCCCGCGTACGACGTTCAGACCTACACGGGACGGAGCATCCTCACTCACTACACGACACCTTTGTCGGGGACTGCATGGTGGGTCTTCACCGACGCCGCCACAGCAGCGGCGACCTGGGGTGGACTCGACGACTTCGCCCTGCAGACGCCCGACTCGCTGGCGGGCGCTCCTCCCAGGCGACCTATGTCGCCCCGACCACATCCTCAATGCAGGCGGCAGCGGCGAACATGACGGCGCAAACCGACGGCACCTTGCTTCCGAACCCCGACGGGGGAGCCGTGAACGGCGTCGAGCCGTATCCGCTCACCTACGTCGAGTACGCCATCGCCCCGGCTCAGCCTCTGCTCAACAGCGACTGCACCGCCAACACCGCTGGCCAGACGGCGATGAAGCAGTGGCTGACCTTCCTCGTCAATCAGGGTCAGGACGACCTGCCGGCGGGGATGGCACCTATGCCCAGCAGCCTCGTCGCCCAGGCATCTGCCGACATCGCCAAGGTCGGGGCCGCGGCGCCGGCCTGCACGCCGACCGCCGCGGGAGCCTCGAACTCGAGCCCCGACTCTGCAGGTGCTGGGTCCTCGGCCTCGTCCTCGCCCTCGTCCACGCCCTCGGCCTCCAGTGATGCGAGTCCTTATGCGCTCGGATCGTCGGATCTCTCCTCGGACCTCGCCGGCGCGACCCACGGGTCGACGTCTTCGCAGACGAGCCACGGCACGACCGCTGGCGTTGCGCCCACTGCGTCGTCCCGGGCGGCGGCCCTGAGCCTGGCCGCGTTCGGAACGGTCTCGGCGGCCAGCTGGGCGCTGCCCCTCCTCGGCATTCTGGTCCTGACCTTGCTCTTGCCGGGCCTCGTCCTCTTGATCTCCGGTCGGTCGTTGAGCCAGGTCCTGGGCGGGCTCAGGTCCCAGCCGAAGCCCGCTTCTGCCGCCGCTCCGCCGGTAGAGGAAGGCCTCGGAGACACATGACGGTCACGCATGCCTCCGCACCCTCCAGGCCTGATGAGCTCTCCGGCTCCGATCCGGTTGAGGTCGCGCCCGTGGCTGCTGAGACGAGGAGCCGGAGACGCCGACCGGGCAGCGGCTGCCGAGCTTCCGGCGGATCATTGTCGGCTTGCTCGTGGTGATCGTGGTCTTCTTCGTCGCGGTGGGAGCGGTGATCTATGGGGTCGGCTCGCTGGTGCAGGCGCGCGATCAGCGGGCCCTGATGGCCACCGAGCGTCTCAATATCTCGAACGCGGCGGTGCTGGACAAAGCGTTGGACAAGGTGAATCTCCCGACGCAACCGCCGGTGGTGGGCCAGCCGGTCGGCGTGTTGGCCATCCCGGCACTCGGTATCAACCAGGCCGTGGTGGAGGGAGTCGGTTCGAGCCAGACCGTCTCGGGTCCCGGTCACGTCCCCGGCACGGCCGGACTCGGTCAGCCGGGCAACGCCGCTATCGTCGGTCGCAACGCTGGCTACGGGGGCGTCTTCAAGGGGCTGAGCCAGCTCAAGCCAGGCGACAGGGTCCTCACCGCCACCACCGAGGGTCAGTCCATCTACGTCGTCCGTCGCGTGACGGCAGTGACGATCGGGTCCGCGGCGCCGACACCGGGCACGGCACCGACGGTGACGCTCGAGACGCTCTACCGGCACACGTCCGACAACCGCCTGACGTTGGTGACTTCGGCCTCCTCCATGCCGTGGAACAGCAGCCGGGCCATCGAAGTGGTGGCGATACTGCGTGGCAAGCCGTACGTGGCGACGCCCCAGGCGGCACGAAATTCGAGTCAACTGGGCAATACGGGCGAATCGGGCGCCTGGGCCGAGCTGGTCCTGAGCCTGCAGGCCTTGGCCGTGATCGCCGTGGGTGCGGTCCTCCTCTATCGCCGCTGCACCGTCCGTACTGCCTATCTGTTGAGTACAGCGCCGCTCGTAGCGTTCACCGTCTTGGCAGCCGAAAGCATCAGCCGCCTCTTACCTGCGTGGATGTGATCCGCGTGTCCACAATCGAATGCGAGAAATGCCGCATCGAATGCCAAAAGCGCAACGCGACGCCTGGCTTCTCCCCGGAGCCGCTGGACATCGCGCACTTCACAACGATCTGTGAATCTATGCACCAGAGCCCTCAGGAGGAAAGCGTGATCCGAAGCGACGAAGTGGCGAGCAGCGCGCCGGCGAAGCAGCCGCGCGCCCGGACCGCCCGGTGGCGTGGCTGGACCGTCGGCGTGGCAAGCCTGGCCGCCATGCTGGGCACGGCGTTGGTTCCCGCTTTGGGCTCGACACCGGCGGGGGCGGCCGGGCAACACGGTGACCGTCGTCACGGGTCACTCCGGGAGCACAGCTCCCTCCCTGGGCGTCCCGGCAGCTGCCGGCTCGGCCCAGATCAGCCCCACCTACGTGGCCTACAACCCGTCCAATGGCGACACGGCCGTGGCTCAGACGAAGGCGGGCTCCGTCTTCGTCTACCTGATCGCAGGGGGGACGGGGTCTGAGTCCAACGAGTACAACATCCAGACGGCTCCGAGCCCGTCGCCCGCATTCGGATCGCTCACCTCCGGAGACGCCTACCTCGTGGCCGGCACCGGGACGGCCGGGCTGATCGCGCAGCCGGGCAACGACCAGTTCGGCAACTCGACCACGGCTGTGGCCACGTCGAACCCGATCACGCCGACATCGGTGGCCTTCGATCCCAACGGCAACCTCCTCATCGCCGGCGAGAGCGGAACTGACTCGGCCATTCAGGTCGTGGCCAAGACCACGGGCACCTTCTATGGCGTCGTCCATGACCGCCGGCGACCTCTACACCGTCGCCGACGTCGGTCTCTCTGGTGCGCCGGCCTCGGCCATCAACATGGGCGACGTGGCGGCACCGGCCAACGGCATGTCCGTCGACCCGAGCGGCAACATCGTGGTGGGAGACGGTAACGGAGTCGATCTTCGTCAATGAGCAGGCCTCGGGCAGCCTCACCCTTTACGGCCAGAGCATCCCGGCCCAGTCGGCTGCGGTGATCGCCGGGACCGCGGAGGGCGGCACCGACTGCGCCGCGGGTGCCAACCAATGACCCGGCGACGTCGCTCTACTTCGAGAGCCCGGCGCCCTTCGTCGACAGTTCCGACAACGTCTACTTCTCTGACAACGACAGCGGTCCCGACTATGGCTGTGACTGGGTCCTCCCGGCGCAGTCGGGCACCCTCGACGGCATGAGTGTCACCGCGGGCAACGTCTACAAGCTCGCCGGCAACGGTGGGACCACGGCCACGGCTGACGGCACGGCCGGGGTCGACGCCAATGTGGCCGGCACCAGCCAGATGACCGTCGACGGCGCCGGAAACGTCGTCTTGGCCGTGAGTGGGGCGACGGGCGACGGCAACAGCCCCGCCCTCCAGGTCCTGGCCGAGAGCACGGCCACCTACTACGGCGTGGCCATGACGGCGGGCGACATCTACACGGTCGCCGGTGGTCCGTCGAACCTCTTGGCCACGCTGAGCGGCCCGACGTCGCTCCTCAATATCGGGAGCGGGAATCTGTACTTCACCGACGGTGCGGCCTCGAGCGCCAATCTCGACGAGTTCTCGGGTGCTCCGACGGGGCCCTCCCTCGTCCCGACCGTCACCGGGCGTCAGCCCGACAAGCCGGACCCACGGCCGGCGGCACCTCGGTGACGGTCAGCGGCACCAACCTCAGCGGCGCCACGGCCGTCGATTTCGGGACCGCCAACCCCGGCACGATCACCGCCGACACGACGCGGCTCCATCACGGTCACCTCGCCGAGCGGCATCGCGGGGACGGTCGACGTCACGGTGACCACTCCCAACGGCACCTCGGCGAAGACGAGCGCCGACCAGTTCACCTACACGGCGGCGCCAACGGTCACAGCCGTCAGCCCGAACTACGGTCCCGCTGGTGGTGGCACCAGCGTCACGATTACGGGTAACAACCTGACCAACGCCACTGCGGTCGATTTCGGGACCGCCAACCCCGGCACCATCACGGCCGACACGGCGGGCTCCATCACCGTCACCTCGCCGAGCGGCACGGGAACGCAGGACATTACGGTCACAACGGCTGGTGGCACCTCGAACACATCGAGCGCCGACCACTTTACGTACACGGCGGTGCCGACGGTCGCAGCCGTCAGCCCGAGCGCGGGACCGGTGGCTGGCGGCACCATCGTCACGGTCACGGGTACCAGCTTGGCGAACGCCACCGTGGTCGATTTCGGGAGTGCCAACCCCGGCACGATCACGGCCGACACGGCGGGTTCCATCACGGTGACCTCGCCGGCCGGCACGGGCATGGTTGACGTGACGGTGACCACGCCGATCGGCACGTCGCCGACTTCGAGTGCCGACCACTTCACCTACACGGCGGCGCCGACGGTGACAGTCGTCAGCCCGACCTCCGGTCCCGGCGCCGGCGGCACCAGCGTCACGGTCACGGGTAACAACCTGACCAACGCCACTGCGGTCGACTTCGGGAGTGCCAACCCCGGGACGATCACGGCCGACACGGCGGGTTCCATCACGGTGACCTCGCCTGCCGGCACGGGAACGCAGGACATCACGGTCACAACGGCTGGTGGCACCTCGGCAACCTCGAGCGCCGACCAATTCACCTACATACCGGCACCGACGGTCACAGTCGTCAGCCCGACCTCCGGTCCCGGCACCGGCGGCACCAGCGTCACGGTCACGGGGAACAACCTGGCGAACGCCACCGCGGTCGACTTCGGGACTGCCAACCCCGGCACGATCACGGCCGACACGGCGGGTTCCATCACGGTCACCTCGCCGGTCGGCGCGGGAACGGTCGATGTGACGGTGATCACCCTCGGTGGCACCTCGGCCACCTCGAGCGCTGACCACTTCACCTACATAGCGGCACCGACGGTCACAGCCGTCAGCCCGAGCGCGGGACCGTTGGCCGGCGGCACCAGCGTCACGGTCACGGGCAACAATCTGACCAACGCCACTGCGGTCGATTTCGGGAGTGCCAACCCCGGCACGATCACGGCCGACACGGCGGCGTTCCATCACGGTGACCTCGCCGGCCGGCACGGGAACGCAGTCGACATCACGGTCACAACGGCTGGTGGCACCTCGGCCATCTCGAGCGCCGACCACTTCACCTACACGGCGGCGCCGACGGTCACAGCCGTCAGCCCGACCTCCGGTCCCGGCGCTGGCGGCACCAGCGTCACGGTCACGGGTAACAACCTGGCGAACGCCACCGCGGTCAAGTTCGGGGCCACGGCAGGGACCGTCACCGCCGACACAGCGACGTCGATCACGGTGACCTCGCCGGCCGGCGCGGGAACAGTCGACGTGACCGTCACAACGGCTGGTGGCACCTCGGCCACTTCGAGCGCCGACGACTTCACCTACATACCCGCGCCGACGGTGACAGCCGTCAGCCCGAGCGCCGGACCGGTGGCTGGTGGCACCAGCGTCACGGTCACGGGTACCAACCTGGCGAACGCTACCTGCTGTCAACTTCGGGACCACGGCAGGGACCGTCACCGCCGACACAGCGACGTCGATAACGGTGACCTCGCCGGCCGGCGCGGGAACAGTCGACGTGACGGTCACGACGGGTGGTGGCACCTCGGCCACCTCGAGCGCGGACCAGTTCAGCTACCCGCCGAACGTGTCTGGCGCAACGGCGCAGGCCGGTGGGTTTTCCGCCAGCCCGACCGGTACCGCCACCGCCGCTCTCCCCGGTTCGCCTTCGCCCACGACGGCGAGCGGCTCAGGGGTCGGGGCACTCACAGTTGCCCAGTATTCGAGCAACCCGACAGGTGGCGCAGTCTCGGGCGGAACCGACGTCTACTACGACGTCAAGCTGGCAACCGGGAGCGACTTCTCCTCCGTGACCATCACGGTGTGCGCGCTTGGCACCGGTGGCCAGTCGATCTCGTGGTGGACCGGATCCGCATGGGTGCCATTCTCGAGCCAGACATTCAGTTCGTCGACCGGGTGCGTGACCGCCACCGTCAACAGCGGCACGTCGCCCACGTTGGCCCAGCTGACAGGGACCCCGATCGCAGCGACCCTTCCCGTGTCCGTTGGCGGCTACTGGTCCGTCGCTTCCGACGGGGGGATCTTCTCCTACGGCGACGCTAACTTCCACGGCTCGACCGGGGGGACGACACTCAACAAGCCGATCGTCGGCATGGCAGCGACTCCGAGCGGAAACGGCTACTGGTTAGTGGCCTCCGACGGCGGGGTCTTCTCCTACGGTGACGCCACCTT
Source organism: uncultured Acidimicrobiaceae bacterium (assembly GCA_963731065.1). Taxonomy (GTDB): domain Bacteria; phylum Actinomycetota; class Acidimicrobiia; order Acidimicrobiales; family RAAP-2; genus Bog-473. Next base: position 48,958 of record CAVSUH010000015.1, read on the forward strand.
CTACGGCTCGACCGGAGGGATGCACCTCAACCAGCCGATCGTCGGCATGGCGGCGACCCCGAGCGGAAACGGCTACTGGTTAGTGGCCTCCGACGGCGGGGTCTTCTCCTACGGTGACGCCACCTTCTACGGCTCGACCGGAGGGATGCACCTCAACCAGCCGATCGTCGGCATGGCCGCGACCCCGAGCGGCAACGGCTACTGGTTGGTGGCTTCCGACGGCGGGATCTTCGCCTTCGGAGACGCCACCTTCTACGGCTCGACCGGAAGCATGCACCTCAACCAGCCGATCGTCGGCATGGCGTCGACTCCGAGCGGCGACGGCTACTGGTTGGTGGCTTCCGACGGTGGCATCTTCAGCTACGGCGATGCTTCCTTCGAGGGCTCGGCGGGTGCGACGCCGCTCAACAAGCCGATCGTGGGTATCGCGCCCACGGCCAGCGGCAAGGGCTACTGGCTGGTCGCCTCTGACGGTGGCATCTTCAGCTACGGCGATGCTTCCTTCGAGGGCTCGGCGGGAGGGATGCACCTGAATCAGCCGATCGTGGGTATCGCAGCCCACCCAGAAGCCCGATGACCCGGCATCAGACCAGGGTCACGCGCAGCGGCCCCCAGAGATCTTCAGGGCAGCGGGCCAACGTAGTGGGCATCGTGTTTGTGGCAGTGTCCCTGGTATCGGTGATGTCGGCGATTTGGCTGGGACCAGCGGTGGCCGCGACCGGCACCCTGGGGCCGCTCAAGTCAGTGGGCTGCGTCCCGACGGCAGCGGAACCCTCGATCGAAGCCCCACTCTACGCCCAGCAAGAAGGAGCGAGCCCCAAGTCGGACGGGTGGTGGTGCCAGCTCCCGCACGCCACCCAGGTGCCCGGTGGCTTATTCCCGCTGCGGCGTGACGTGGCACCGCTGCCACAAAATTTCGCCATCTATCAGACGGTGTATTCGCCGGCGGGAACCGCCAAGGATGACTCCATCACCGCGAACGGACCACCGGCCATCGTCGTCGAGGTGAATGTCAATAGCGCCGTGGCACCGGGCAGGACGACTCGGGCCCCGCAGTTCTCGAGCTCTCAGAAGGTGATCCTCAAGAAGGGCATCACGGCGAACGTGATCACCAGTGGGGGGCAGACCGATGTGAGCTGGTCGTTTTCGATGACGGGTGTGCCCAAGTACCTGAGTCCCGTGTCCTATGTGACGGTGGCCGGCTTCGGCGTCCCGGCTTCGGCGGTCATCGCCGTGGCCAAACACGTCCGACCCCTCTGATGGCCGAGCGCGGCATCGGTCCGCTGCGGCGGCACCCGGTTCCTCGGCGTCGTCTGCGTCGGCGTGATCGTCGGGCTCGCCCCGGCAGTCGGCGTCCCTTCCCGTGGGTGCCGCCTCCACGACATCGAGTTCGGGCCCGCCGGCGGTCGATGCATCGTCGGCCACGACAACGACTACCGAACTGACCCTGGCGCTGTGGGAACAGCGCTACGAGCACGACATCGGCATCCTGTCCGACGACGTGCTGGTCGTGGTCGACGACGGCAACCGGGCGCAGCACCACGTGACGAAGGCGGAAGTGAAAACCATCGTGAAGGACTGCCGCACATGGGCCTCGGATGCAGCGAAGGCCCGCACCGCGGCTCCGCCGATCCCGGTGGCTGCTGCCGAACAGGCCTGGACGAGCATGATCGGGACGTCAGCCCTCGGCGCGGCCGATTGCCTAGCCGCACTGCATCATGGGTCGCGTCGCGCCGCCAAAGACTTCCAAAAGCGAGTGCAGATCATGCGGCAGGACGAAGCGACACTGAGCAGCGAGCTCGGCGGCTCTTAAAGTCTCTGGCCCAGATGCGCTTCTGGGTTTGCCCGCGAAACAACATGCCGCAGCGGTTTTCTCGTCGGCCGGGTGAGTGAGCAGGTCAAGGGCCGTTCTTGGCCTTCGATGGCCTTGAACCCGATGACGGTGACCTCGGACCGCTCGACGAATTGCCCGAAGTCATGCGCGATGCCGTGGCGGTCCCGGGCCAGCAGGCCCCAGATGGGATGGTTCGACCCATTTGGGGCTGCTCGAGGAGCAAGAAGCGGACGAGGACCATCCTGATGGTTCAGGACATAGCCGGCAAGCCCGACGTGATCCACGAAACCGCAGCTCGATGCGCCCGGACGGCGGCCTGGACCTTCCCATAGCGACCTCCTCCCTATCCGGCCGTTTGCGGCCCGGGCTTCTGGGTGCACCGAGGTGGACGTGACGGCCGGCACGGCCGGCCTCGAGCGGTTTGCAGCACGCCGAACAGCGCCCAAACCCATAGAGATTCAGACCGCAGTCACGTGGCCCGGGTCCGAGTCGCGTCTGGAAGCTCGCCGTGTGGGGATCGCCTGCTTACTCTTGGCCGGTCCCTCACCTGGCCAGGAGGCCCTTTCCATGGTGCTCAACCCGTAGTCAAGTCGAAGACATCGCCATCCCCTAGCGAAACCTCTCGCCACGAACGCCCGAGGAGGCCACCCATGCCTCATGTGGCCCGCACAACGCGTCTGAAAGACGAGTATCTGTTAACCCAAAGATTAGCCATTGTGCGCGCATCGTTACCTTGAAGTTCATCTCTGCTCGTTAAGGTCGCTGCGTCCGGATGGGGATTGGTGAGGTCCAGGGGCGGCGAAAGCCGAGTAGTTCGTGGGTTTTGCCTTCTCTCCTTGTCATCTTGTCCATCAACCGAAAGCGTGGAGTCACAGAAGAACAGCTCGGACGGGCTACGCCGCGTTCGAGTTCATCGCGTCGTTTCACAATGAACCTCACGAAGGAGCGAAAGTGAAATACAAGGGATCAATGTTGAGGAGAGGGATCCTCGCCGGAGCCATGGTGCTGGCCGGCGCCGGTGCCACCGTCGCCGTCGCCGCCGCACCCGCTGGGGCGAGCAACACCCAGATGACGGTCGCGGGCTCAGTCACGACGTTTTTCATGGTGCATGCGCTGTTCCCAGCGATCAACGACATCAACCCCAACCCGGAGGAAGGGTCGGAAACCCAGTCGATCGCCGCTGACTCCGAGACCTGCTCGGGTGGCGTCACAGTACACTTCGTCTTCAGTGGCCGTGCCTCCCAACGGCTCGGGCCAGGGCAAGAAGGCACTGGCCGCAGAAGAATCGGCGGCCGCAAACGAGCAGGGCTGCATCGACTTCTCCCGGTCGTCATCGCCTCCGGCGCCGGCACGCGGAGACACTGGAGTTGAGCGGCACCACCGAGTCGGGTGACCCCAGCCCGTCGAGTCTCGACTACTACGCCTACGCGCTGGATGGCGTGGGGCCCTTGGTCGGCAACGACGCCCCGACCAGCGTCCGCGCGGCCGGCTCGGACACGGGCGCGTCGAAGGGCTTGACGTTGGCCCAGGTCCAGTCCATTTTCGAGTGCGTGTACCACCAACTGGGACCAGATCACCGTCAACGGAGTCACGGGCGCCAACGCACCTATCGTGTTGTTCTGGCCACAGGCGGGGTCTGGGACGCGGGCCGTCTAGACCGATGTCCTCGGGTTCGACCCCACCAAGTTTGGGGTGTCGCCCTCAGTCTGCACCTCGACCACCCAGCCGATCACCGGATTCGGGCCCGGGCGGGGAACACGTCGAACGAAGAGAACACCCAGGACGGCATCATTTACCAGAACAGCATCGGTGACCCGAACGCGGCGGGCGGCGCCATCCCGGCCGATTCGATTTCTCCCCCCCCAGTCGATTCGGTCGCGGCAGCGGCCATCTACTTGTACTCGGCCGGTAAGTTCAGCCAACAGTGGAACGACACCACGGACTACAACTCGACGCACAACAACTACTGTCCAGCAGGAGATCGACGGCAGCAGCACCCCCGACAACACGCTTGGGGAACTTCTTGGCCGGCACCCTGTCCTTTGCCACCATGCGGAGCACGGCGGGCACGGGCGAGGCGTACGTGGACCTGACGTCCCAGATTGGTCCCTTCCGCCAGGACACCAACCGGGGCACCTATGGCATCGACGGCAACGACCGTGTCGGAGGCCAACGAGTGGTACCACCACCTCCCGCGCGGGCAACGACCCGTCGGACTCCAGCCGCCACGATTCCGGGCGTCCGCTACGTCTACAACGTCGCCGACACCGTTGTTGCCCGGTTACAACGGGGCCAAGATGATCATCGGCTTCGACAACCAGCCCAGCGGCACCAATAGTGTGCTGTGCAACGGCGACGACGCCAGCACCATCACGGCCCAGGGCTTCCTACCGCTGAACACCGGCTCGTCGGCGCCGGCTGGCACGGATACGAACGGCTCCTACTGCCGGGAGTTCCCGGGCTTGAGCCTTCCCGGGTCAGGGTTCGACGCTCCTTGGGCGACGTCCGACCTTCGACAACAGAAGCCACGTAAGCGTGTCCTAGCGCCAGTGGTCCGGGCCGTTCAGGCCCGGACCACTGGCCGGGACGGCAACCTCGTTCCACAACCAAGTTGCACAAGTAACCACACACACATGAGATCGAGCACGAACGAGCGATGAGCACCGAGGAGGGCCTTCTCTAATGCCAAAGCGCAATGCCAGGCCCGGCTTCCCTCCGGAACCCTCGGATCGCTCCGACCGTGCCCGCAGCACATTGCTTTGTGTCATCCCGTTCGAAACTACTCTATGAATCAGAGTCCTCAGGAGGAAAGCGTGATCCGAAGCGACGAAGTGGCGAACAGCGCGCCGGCGAAACAGCGGCGCGCCCGGACCGCGCGGTGGCGCGGCATGGACCATCGGCGTGGCAAGCCTGACCGCCATGCTGGGCACGGCATTGGTTCCCGGTTTGGGCTCCGACACCGGCGGGGGCGGCCGGGCCGACGGTGTCGACCATCGCCGGCCACTCCGGGAGCACGGCTCCCTCCCTGGGCGTCCCGGTCCCCAAGGCTTCGGCCAAGATCAGCCCCACCTACGTGGCTTACAACCCGTCCAACGGCGACACGGCCGTGGCTCAGACGAAGGCGGGCTCCGTCTACGTCTACCTGATCGCAGGGGGGACGGGGTCTGAGTCCAACGAGTACAACATCCAGACGGCTCCGAGCCCGACGCCTGCATTCGGATAGCTCACCTCCGGAGACGCCTACCTCGTGGCCGGCACCGGGACGGCCGGGCTGATCGCGCAGCCGGGCAACGACCAGTTCGGCAACTCGACCACGGCTGTGGCCACGTCGAACCCGATCACGCCGACATCGGTGGCCTTCGATCCCAACGGCAACCTCCTCATCGCCGGCGAGAGCGGAACTGACTCGGCCATTCAGGTCGTGGCCAAGACCACGGGCACCTTCTATGGCGTCGCCATGACCGCCGGTGACCTCTACACCGTCGCAGACGTCGGTCTCTCTGGTGCGCCGGCCTCGGCCCTCAACATGGGCGACGTGGCGGCACCGGCCAACGGCATGTCCGTCGACCCGAGCGGCAACATCGTGGTGGGAGACGGTAACGGAGTCGACTTCGTCAATGAGCAGGCCTCGGGCAGCCTCACCCTTTACGGCCAGAGCATCCCGGCCCAGTCGGCTGCGGTGATCGCCGGGTACGCGGAGGGCGGCACCGACTGCGCCGCGGGCGCCAACCAATGACCCGGCGACGTCGCTCTACTTCGAGAGCCCGGCGCCCTTCGTCGACAGTTCCGACAACGTCTACTTCTCTGACAACGACAGCGGTCCCGACTATGGCTGTGACTGGGTCCTCCCGGCGCAGTCGGGCACCCTCGACGGCATGAGTGTCACCGCGGGCAACGTCTACAAGCTCGCCGGCAACGGTGGGACCACGGCCACGGCTGACGGCACGGCCGGGGTCGACGCCAATGTGGCCGGCACCAGCCAGATGACCGTTGACGGCGCCGGAAACGTCGTCTTGGCCGTGAGTGGGGCGACGGGCGACGGCACCAGCCCCGCCCTCCAGGTCCTGGCCGAGAGCACGGCCACCTACTACGGCGTGGCCATGACGGCGGGCGACATCTACACGGTCGCCGGTGGTCCGTCGAACCTCTTGGCCACGCTGAGCGGCCCGACCTCGCTCCTCAATGTCGGGAGCGGGAACCTGTACTTCACCGACGGTGCGGCCTCGAGCGCCAATCTCGACGAGTTCTCGGGTGCTCCGACGGCGCCGGCTGCGCCTCCTCCCGGAGGTACGGTTTCTCTCTCCAAGTCGACCGCATTGCTCGGGAACTACCCCGACAAAGTGTCTGGCACCGTTTGGGCCGGTGACACGACCGTCACGCTCAATGAGTGCGCGAGCTCGACGTACAGTGCGGCGACGTGTGACGCGGCCAACAAGGTGAGTGGTGTGGCCATCGGGACCGGCCGTTCCGCCGGGATCTTCAAGGATGCTGTGATTGACCTGGCCATGGGGACGATCGACACTAATGGCGATACGTGCGGCTTGGCTGGTTCGGCGCCGTGTTACGTCGTCGTTGTCGGGAACACCGGGGACTCCACCGCCAGTGGGGCACTCGGCTTCACGGCTCCCGAGCTTCACGGTGAAGAAGACGACAGATGTGCTCGGGAACTACGTCGACTCCGTCAAGGCGGTCGGCTTCCCGATCGGGGACACCATCGTCGCCCAAGAATGTGATGCGAGTGCCTTGGTCCCGAGCACGGTCTCTACTCACTGCGATGCTGCAACGCAGATTACGGGAACGGACGGGAGCGAACGGCAAAGTGGTGTTCAGCCCCACCGGGGTGACCCTCGGGGTCGGGAGTGCCTACTCGGACACTGCAGGCGGAACGTGCCAACTCGGCTGGATCGTGCGACATCGGCCTCACCGATTCGGATAACTCAGCCATCGGCGTCAGCGCGGCTGTCGGGTTCGCCTCTCCCCCGACTGCCTCGCTCAAGAAGACGACAGATGTGCTCGGGAACTACGTCGACACCGTGAAGGCGGCCGACTTCCCGATCGGCGATTCGGTTGTGGCCGAAGAGTGTGACCAGAACGTCGTCATTCCGGCCTCGGTTGCTTCCGACTGCGATAGCGCAACGCAGGTTACGGTTACGGCTGGGCGCGAAGGGCGCAGTCAAGTTCAGCCCCACCGGGGTGAAGCTCCTCGTCGGTGGGGCTTTCTCCGACAGTGCCGGCGGAGTGTGCCCGCTCGGTGGGACCTGTGAGGTCGTCGTGACTGACTCGGCCAATCCGAGCATCGGCACCGACGTGGCCGTTACCTTTGCGGCTCCGACAGCGAGCCTGAAGGAAGCATCCAACGTTGCGCCAAACTATGTCGACAAGGTGACGGCCACAGAATTCCCGGTTGGTGACACGGTGACGGCGCAAGAGTGCGACGGCAATGTCACCTCGGCCAATATCGCTACCCACTGTGATAGCGCCACCCAAATCATGGGGACGGTGCAAGCCAACGGCGGCGTGCTCTTCTGCCGCCTCCGGGGTCAAGGTACTCATCGGGCGTGCGTACGGCACCGACGGCACCGACAGTGCCGGCGGAACCTGCCCTGCGGGTGGATCGTGCGACATCGTCGTCAACGATTCGACCGCCAGCGGGTTCTACATAGCGATCCCGGTTGGTCTGGCTTCGTGACCGCGACCGCAGAACCTTCGAAGCTTCGTTCCTATGCCAGCGGTCTGGGCCCCTCGGGCCCAGACCGCTGCACCGCGAACGGCAACCTCGTTTTGGGACGCCGTCGGGCTCGGGTGCGGCCGGCTCCACCTGCCGGGAGTTACTGGGCTTGAGCTTCCCGAGTCAGGGTTCGCTGCTGTCTTGGACGACTCCGACCTTCGACAACAGAAGCTTCCTAAGAAGCGTGTGCCAGTGGCCTGGCCCCGGCGGCCCAGGCCACTGTGCAGGGACAGCAACCTCGTTCCACAACCAAAGTTGAACGACCACAGCCACACATGAGATCGACCACGAAACGAGCGATGAGTACCGAGGAGGGCCTTCTCTGATGCCAAAGCGCAAGGCCGGGCCTGGCTTCCCCGGGAACCGTCGAGCTGCTCCGACCGTGCCGTCAGCACATTCTTTCTTTGTCTCATCCCGCTCGAAACTACCTATGCACCAGACCCCTCAGGAGGAAAGCGTGATCCGAAGCGACGAAGTGGCGAGCAGCGCGCCGGCGCACCAGCCGCGCCCCCGGTCCGCCCGGTGCGCGTGGCTGGACCGTCGGCGTGGCAAGCCTCGCCGCCATGCTGGGCATGGCCTTGGTTCCCGCTTTGGGCTCGACACCGGCGGGAGCGGCCGGCAACACGGTGACCGTCGTCACGGGTCACTCCGGAAGCACAGCTCCCTCCCTGGGCGTCCCGGCAGCTGCCGGCTCGGCCCAGATCAGCCCCACCTACGTGGCTTACAACCCGGCCAATGGCGACACGGCCGTGGCTCAGACGAAGGCGGGCTCCGTCTTCGTCTACCTGATCGCAGGGGGGACGGGGTCTGAGTCCAACGAGTACAACATCCAGACCGCTCCGAGCCCGTCGCCTGCATTCGGATCGCTCACCTCCGGAGACGCCTACCTCGTGGCCGGCACCGGGACGGCCGGGCTGATCGCGGAGCCGGGCAACGACCAGTTCGGCAACTCGACCACGGCTGTGGCCACGTCGAACCCGATCGAGCCGACATCGGTGGCCTTCGATCCCAGCGGCAACCTCCTCATCGCCGGCGAGAGCGGAACTGACTCGGCCATTCAGGTCGTGGCCAAGACCACGGGCACCTTCTATGGCGTCGCCATGACCGCCGGCGACCTCTACACCGTCGCAGACGTCGGTCTCTCTGGTGCGCCGGCCTCGGCCCTCATCATGGGCGACGTGGCGGCACCGGCCAACGGCATGTCCGTCGACCCGAGCGGCAACATCGTGGTGGGAGACGGTAACGGAGTCGACTTCGTCAATGAGCAGGCCTCGGGCAGTCTCACCCTTTACGGCCAGAGCATCCCGGCACAGTCGGCTGCGGTGATCGCCGGGAACGCGGAGGGCGGCACCGACTGCGCCGCGGGCCCAACCAATGACCCGGCGACGTCGCTCTACTTCGAGAGCCCGGCGCCCTTCGTCGACAGTTCCGACAACGTCTACTTCTCTGACAACGACAGCGGTCCCGACTATGGCTGTGACTGGGTCCTCCCGGCGCAGTCGGGCACCCTCGACGGCATGAGTGTCACCGCGGGCAACGTCTACAAGCTCGCCGGCAACGGTGGGACCACGGCCACGGCTGACGGCACGGCCGGGGTCGACGCCAATGTGGCCGGCACCAGCCAGATGACCGTTGACGGCGCCGGAAACGTCGTCTTGGCCGTGAGTGGGGCGACGGGCGACGGCACCAGCCCCGCCCTCCAGGTCCTGGCCGAGAGCACGGCCACCTACTACGGCGTGGCCATGACGGCGGGCGACATCTACACGGTCGCCGGTGGTCCGTCGAACCCTTGGCCACGCTGAGCGGCCCGACGTCGCTCCTCAATGTCGGGAGCGGGAATCTGTACTTCACCGACGGTGCGGCCTCGAGCGCCAATCTCGACGAGTTCTCGGGTGCTCCGACTGGGCCCTCCCTCATCCCGACCGTCACCGGGGTCAGCCCCACACAGCGGACCAACGGCCGGCGGGACCTCGGTCACGGTCAGCGGCACCAACTTCACCGGCGCCACGGCCGTCGATTTCGGGACCGCCAACCCCGGCACCGATCACCGCCGACACGACCGGCTCCTCACGGTCACCTCGCCGAGCGGCACGGGCACGGTCGACGTCACGGTGACCACCCCCAACGGCACCTCGGCGATCAGACGCAGCGCTGACCAGTTCACCTACAACGCCCCGGCGCTCCCGACGGTCACCGTGGTCAACCCCACAAGTGGCCCGACGGCGGGCGGCACCTCCGTCACCGTCAGCGGCACCAACTTGACCGGCGCCACGGCCGTCGACTTCGGGACCGCCAACCCGGGCACGATCACCGCGATCACGCCACCAGCCTCACGGTCACCTCGCCGGCGGGCACCGGCACGGTCGACGTCACGGTGACCACCCCCAACGGCACCTCGGCGACAACGCAGCGAGTGACCAGTTCACCTACAACGCCCCGGCGCTCCCGACGGTCACCGGGGTCAGCCCGACAAGTGGACCAACGGCCGGCGGGACCTCGGTCACGGTCAGCGGCACCAACTTCACCGGCGCCACGGCCGTCGACTTCGGGACCGCCAACCCGGGCACCTCGATCACCGCGGACACGACGGCCACCAGCCTCACCGTCACCTCTCCGGCGGGACCGGCACGGTGGACGTCACGGTGACCACCCCCAACGGCACCTCGGCGAGTCAAGCGCCGAGGACCAGTTCACCTACAACGCGCCGCCGACGGTCACCTCGGTCAACCCGAACAACGGGCCCCAGGCCGGTGGCAACACCGTCACGGTCAATGGATCCGGGTTCGTCTCGGGCTCGACTGCGGTCGACTTCGGCTCCACTGCGGGCACCTCGGTCACCGTGACCAGCGGCACCAGCCTCACGGTGACCGTCCCGGCAGGGAGCGGCACGGTCTCGGTGACCGTGATCACCACCGGTGGTGGGTCCTCGACCCCCCTGGCCAACGCCTACACCTACAACGCCCCGGCGCTCCCGACGGTCACCGTGGTCAACCCCACAAGTGGCCCGACGGCGGGCGGGACCTCGGTCACGGTGAGCGGCTCCAACCTCAGCGGCGCCACGGCCGTCGATTTCGGGACCGCCAACCCCGGCACGATCACCGCCGACACGACCGGCTCCATCACGGTCACCTCGCCGAGCGGCACCGGGACGGTCGACGTCACGGTGACCACTCCCAACGGCACCTCGGCGAAGACCAGCGCCGACCAGTTCACCTACAACGCCCCGGCGCTCCCGACGGTCACCGTGGTCAACCCCACAAGTGGCCCGACGGCGGGCGGCACGACCGTGACCATTAGCGGCTCCAACTTGTCCAGCGCCACGGCCGTCGATTTCGGGACCGCCAACCCCGGCACGATCACCGCCGACACGACGGGCTCCATCACGGTCACCTCGCCGAGCGGCACGGGGACGGTCGACATCACGGTGACCACTCCCAACGGCACGTCGGCCACCTCGAGCGCCGACCACTTCACCTACAACGCCCCGGCGCTCCCGACGGTCACCGTGGTCACCCCCACAAGTGGACCAACGGCCGGCGGGACCTCGGTCACGGTGAGCGGCTCCAACCTCAGCGGCGCCACGGCCGTCGATTTCGGGACCGCCAACCCCGGCACGATCACCGCCGACACGACGGGCTCCATCACGGTCGACCTCGCCGAGCGGCACGGGGACGGTCGACATCACGGTGACCACTCCCAACGGCACCTCGGCCACATCGAGCGCCGACCACTTCACCTACAACGCCCCGGCACTCCCGACGGTTACCGTGGTCAGCCCCACAAGTGGGCCGACGGCGGGCGGAACGACCGTGACCATCACGGGCTCCAACCTCAGCGGCGCCACGGCCGTCGATTTCGGGATCGCCAACCCCGGCACGATCACGGCCGACACGACGGGCTCCATCACGGTGACCTCGCCGAGCGGCACGGGGACGGTCGACATCACGGTGACCACTCCCAACGGCACGTCGGCGAAGACGAGCTCCGACCACTTCACCTACAACGCCCCGGCGCTCCCGACGGTCACCGTGGTCAACCCCACAAGTGGCCCGACGGCGGGCGGCACGACCGTGACCATTAGCGGCTCCAACTTGTCCAGCGCCACGGCCGTCGATTTCGGGACCGCCAACCCCGGCACGATCACCGCCGACACGACGGGCTCCATCACGGTCACCTCGCCGAGCGGCACGGGGACGGTCGACATCACGGTGACCACTCCCAACGGCACGTCGGCCACCTCGAGCGCCGACCACTTCACCTACAACGCCCCGGCGCTCCCGACGGTCACCGTGGTCACCCCCACAAGTGGACCAACGGCCGGCGGGACCTCGGTCACGGTGAGCGGCTCCAACCTCAGCGGCGCCACGGCCGTCGATTTCGGGACCGCCAACCCCGGCACGATCACTGCCGACACGACGGGCTCCATCACGGTCACCTCGCCGAGCGGCACGGGGACGGTCGACATCACGGTGACCACTCCCAACGGCACCTCGGCGAAGACCAGCGCCGACCACTTCACCTATGCGGTCCCCGTGACCACCCCCGAGAACACCACCACGTCGCTCTCGGTGCCGACCCTCACCTTTGGCTCCGAGGGTTCGCCCGCGGCCTTCACAGGCACGGTGGCAGGCCCAAGCGCTTCCGACGGAATCCCCGCCGGGACGGTCACCGTCTACTACAACTACGGCGTCACGGGGCAGACCCAGCTGTGCCAACAGACCTTGAGCGGTGGCAGCGGTGACAGCGTCAACTACAGCTGCTTGCTCGCCAGCGCCACAGAGCTGCCAGTGGGCCCCTACACCAACGTGGTGGCCTCCTACAGCGGCGGGTCGTCGTCGAACAGCAGCTTCACCTACAACGCCTCGACATCGAGCCCCCAGAGCCTCACGGTGAGCCCGGCTTCGACGTCGGGAAACAACCTCAAGATCCAGCTTTCGTCGCCGGGACTGCTCTGGGGTATCGGGGGCCTCTACCAGATCAGGGTCACCAACGAGGCTGCCACCGCCACGACGGGGCCGCTGACGGTTACCGACGCCTTGCCAACCGGGCTCTCCTACCTGGGCGCAGGCTCACTGCCGCCGGGCTGGCACTGCTCAGCGACGGGCGGGACTGTTACCTGCACGTCCACGAAGGCGATCGCGCCTTACGGCGTCGACTACCTGTTCCTGGTGGTCCGGGTGAGCACGTGGCCGGGCAGGAGCATCACCAACACGGTCAACCTGACACCGGTCGGGACCCCGGCGAGCAACTACACGTCGAGCGTCACTACGAAGGTGGGGGCATTCTTCGGTTGGGGTTTTCACGACATGTTCCGTAGCCACGGGCGAGCACGGACGCCGTTTGCGATCAGGCGGTGGCGGTAAGGCGTCTACTTGCGGTGAGGGCTGGGGCGGAATACTCAGCCCTCACCCGGAACAAGCGCCCAATCCGCTGTGTAGGCGTTCATGGGCGTCGACGACGGCGACCTGGTGGTGGGCGACCAAGCCGTCTTGAACTGCCCACCCGTGCAAGGCCCGGAGTCGTGCGCGCCGCATTCTCATCGCGCTGACGCCGGAGGGACATGCCCGCGCGCGCCAGCTCGACCAGGTCGTGATCGCGTCCAGGGGGAGATTCTCGCCCCTGAAGAAATCCGAGCGCGGGGTACTGCGCCTGGCGTGCCCCGACGTGCCGACTCCACCAGCGACTCGGACCGGCGGGCGGAGAGAGGGGCACCGAGCGGCTCCTTGGTAGGTTTCAGCGCTCATGGCGACCGACGCGCTGAGCATCGAGGACGCTCGGCGGATCGCGCTGACCGCCCAGGGACTCCGGGGCGCCCGCGTGCACGACGGGTGGCGTGCCGGCCATGGTGCGGCGGCTCGGCGCGGTGCAGCTCGACACCATCTCGGTCTTGGCGCGCTCGCACGAGCTGGTGGCGTACGCGCGCCTGGGGGCGATCGGCCGGAACAGGGTGGAGCAGGCCTACTGGGGACCGAAGAGCAAAACGTTCGAGTACTGGTCCCACGCTGCCTGCGTGTTGCCGCTCGAGGACTGGCCGGCCTACGCGTTCAAGCGCCGGGCCAGGCGCGAGAAGGGAAGGCGCTGGCACGTGCTGCAGGAGCAGGACAAGACCTGCAACGAGGTGTTGGCGCGCCTGCACAGTGAGGGCCCGCTGACGGCCAACGAGCTCGGCGGGGCCAAGAAGGGCGGTCCCTGGTGGGACTGGTCCGAGACCAAGATCGCCGCGGAGTGGCTGCTCGACATCGGCGAGCTGGTCTGCCGCGAGCGGCGCGGCTTCGCTCGTGTCTACGACCTGGCTGAGCGGGCCATCCCGGCCGAGCTCCTGGACCAGGAGTGGAGTGACGAAGACTGTGCAGTGCGGCTGGTCACGGCGGCGGGGCGCTCGCTCGGCGTGGCGACCGAGGCCGACCTGGCCGCGTACCACGGCGTGCCGCGTGCGTTGGTGCGCCGGGTCCTGCCTTCTTCGGGGCTGACGGAGGTGTCGGTCGCGGGGTGGAAGCAGGCCGCCTTCGCCGATCCCGGCGCGCTCAGGGCGGTGGGCACCCGGATGCGGGGCCGGACTGTGATGCTGTCCCCGTTCGACTCGCTCATTTGGTACAGGGAACGGCTCGAGCGCCTCTTCGCCGTACGGCACCGGCTCGAGGCGTATACGCCGAAGGAGAAGCGCGTCTACGGCTACTTCGCCATGCCGGTGCTCGACGGGACCCGCATAGTGGGCTTGGTCGATCCGGGCCGGCGCGGCGAGGTGCTGGTGGCCAAGCAGGTGACGCTGTTGCGTCCCACCGCGGCGGCGCCGGTAGCGCGGGCGCTGGCGGAGGCGGCCTCGTGGGTCGGCGCGACCTCGTGCGAGGTCGAGCGGGTGGAGCCGGCTGCGGCCCGGGCGACGGTCCGGGCAGAGGTGGTCGCAGCGCTCGCCGGGTGAGCCGATCCCGTGCGCTGCTGCCTAGGAGGCGGCGCGCTCGGCGATCTTCTCGAACGTCTTCATGTCGCCTCCGTAGGGGCCCGTCTGGGCTGGGTGGTGCAGGACGAACTGTGAGCCGGCCCGAGGCCTGGTAGTGGGTAATATAGTGGGTATGGCTTACGTGGTCGCCCGTCCCAAGGGGCGATTCGAGATCAGGGAATCGGTGCACACCCCCAAGGGTCCCCGGGCCCGCTCGCTGGCCAGCTTCACCCGGCTGACCGACGAGGTGCTGGCGACGGCGAGCCGCAGGGCCGCCCGGCCCTTCGACGCCGAGGCGGTGCGGGCCAGTGCGGCGCGCGCCGCCGCTCCGACGCAGCGACACCGCCGGCACGAGACGAGACGGTTCGTCGAGTCCTCGCGCAGGATGGCCGCATCGCTCGAGTCGCCGCCACCATCACCGGCCGGCTCGAGGCGAGATCCCGGAGATGCCCTCATCGACCTCCTCGGACTCGTCGCCCAAGTCTCGGCTTTCCGGCCACCTCGGGCTCCGGAGCCGCTGCGATTCCCACCCCTGGCCCGCTTGCGTGCGGCGCGGCCAACTGGAACGTCGCATTGACGGCCGGAACCCAGAGTTGACCAGGACGGAGCAGTTCGGCGACCTCGCTCCCAAGATCGTCTCGCTCCACGAGATGCTCGATTCCGCCGGGGTGCCACACCAGTTCGGCGGGGCGATCGCCCTGATCTGGTACCGCAACCCGAGGGCGACCACCGACATCGACGTGAACCTGACCGTGCCTCCCGAGGCCGCAGATCCGATCCTCGAGATGTTGATCCGACTCGGCGTGACAGTGACCCCGGAAGATCGGGCTGCGATAGCGCAGGACGGCCAGGTCCGACTGGACTGGGACGGCTCCTACCTCGATGTGTTCTTTGCCACGCTGGACCTGCACATCGAAATGGCCGCGTGTGCTCGAGTGGTCCGCTTCGGCCCGGTGCACATCCCGATCCTCGCCCCCGAGCACCTCATTGTGTGCAAAGCGATCTTCGACCGACCCAAGGATTGGCTCGACATAGACGAGATCCTCCGATGGGGCACCGAGGTCGACGCCACGCGGACCCTTTACTGGGTGGGTGAGATTCTCGGTCCGCAGTCCGAACAGTACGCCCGCCTCGCCGAGCTGCTCGGGAACTGACGCGGTGTCCGGCCGCTTGGCGGCCGGCGACGCCGGCTGCTGGAGAGCCACGGCGTCATCCCTCCATTGACCGTTTACGTCGAACGATAGGCACCGAGCCGGATCTCTTCCTGGCGCCTCTGAGCCGGTGGCCGATCAGGCGGTGCCGGCACGCTCGGCGATCTTCTCGAACGTCTTCACGTCGCCTCCGTAGGGGCCCGTCTGGGCCGGATGGTGCAGGACGAACTGGTCGAAGCCGAGCTCGGCGCAGGGACCGGCGAGCTCGTCGAACTGGTCGAGCGACGTGATGACCGGCTCGGTCGGCGTCCACAGCAAGGTCCTGCCGATGCTCGCCGGATTGCGGCCGGCGGCGCGGCAGGCATCGTGGAGGAGGGGTAGTTGACGCGTCACCGCCTCGAACACCGCCTCGGGCGTGCCGTGGCCGGTCCCCGTGGGACCGATGGTGACCCAGTCGTGCCCGTACAGGGCGGCGAGCCGCAGACCCTTGGGTCCGCCGGCCGCGATGGTGAGGGGGAGGGGGCGCTCCACCGCGCCGGGCGTGCTGGGGGCCTCGACGGCGGCGTAGTGCGCCGTCCGCAGCGTCGTTCGCGTCGCGGGCCCTCCTTCCACAATGGGCTGGAGCACCTGCAGGAACTCTTCGAAGCGCGTCAGGCGCTCTGACGCCGTCCACGGCTCCTGCCCGAGTGCCGTCGCGTCGGGTCCTCCGCTGCCGGCTCCGAGGCCGAGGTCGAGGCGGCCGTTGCTGAGGTCACTGAGTGCGAGGGCGTCGCGGGCGAGCGTGACGGGGTGGCGGAAGTTCGGTGTGGCGACAAGCGTGCCCAGCCGCACGCGCTCGGTGACGGCGGCCGCGGCGGCGAGCACGGGCACCGCGGCATGCCAGGGCCCGTCAGGCATTCCGCCCCAGCGGATGTGGTCGTAGGTCCACGCCGTGTGGAAGCCGACGCGGTCGGCCCATTCCCACTGCCGGCGGGCCTCGGCCCAGCGGTCGGAGGGCAGGATGACGAGGCCGACACGCACGGCTATGAACCTACAGTGACGATTAGCTTGTCGCAGTGGCCAACGAGACGGAATCGAAGCGCTGGAACCACGAGCTGTGGGTAGGGGCGTGGCCCAAGCGGGAGCGGCTCACCGAGGCTCTCACGCCGCATGTGCTGGCGGCAGCCAACCCTGGTGCTCACCCGGTGGGGCAGGTCTGCGACATCGGGTGCGGCGGAGGAGCGCTGACCATCGCTCTGGCCGGAGCGCTGGGGCCGAAGGGGCAGGTGGTCGGGATCGACTTCTCCCAGCCGCTGGTCGAGTTGGCCCGTGAGCGTGCGAGTCAGGCCGGCGTGGGGAACGCCTCGTTCGTCGTCGGCGACGTGCAGACCGAGGGTCTGGGCGCCGAGCCCTTCGACCTCGCCGTCAGCCAGCTTGGCGTGATGTTCTTCGACGAGCCGCTCGCGGCCTTCGGCGCCATCCGCGCCGGGCTCCGTCCGGGCGGTCGCTTCGTCTTCGCGTGCTGGCAGGGGGTGGAGCACAACCCATGGCACACCGGCACCGCGCTGCGCCCCTTCGTCCCGCCGCCACGCCTCCCGGCTCCGGGCAAGAGCCCGGTGGGACCCTTCAGCCTCGGTGACGACGAGTACGTGCGCGACATTTTGGGCGGCGCAGGGTTCGGCGACGTCGCGGGCACCGCGCTCGAGATCACGGTGCGGGCGCCGGCCAGCGCGGTGGCCGATCGTTCCTTGCTCGAGTTCATGGGCGTCGCACCTGAACGACTGTCGGAAGCCGAGGTGGTGCTCGACGGGCACGTCGCACGGTTTGGCCTAGGGGATGGTGAGTACGAGTATCCGCTGGCCTTCCGGGTCTACGAGGCTGTCAACGGCTGATGGCCGGGTACAGCGGGACGCCGCTGCTCAAGAAGCTGGGGATCGTCGAGGGACAGACGCTCGCGCTCCTCGGTGAGCCCTCCGGCGTGGTGGCCGGACTCCCGGCGGGGGTGACCGTCAAACGTCAGGCCCGCGGCAAGGCAGATGTGGTGGTGGCCTTCTTCACCGAACACCGAGACTTCGAAGGCCGCGTCGACGCGCTGGGTCGCATGATCTTCCCGGCGGGCGGACTCTGGGTGGCATGGCCCAAGCGCTCCTCGGGAAAGGCCACCACCATGGACGAGAACGTGGTGCGCGCTGTCGCGTTGCCTCTGGGGCTGGTCGACAACAAGGTGTGCGCGATCGACGAGACCTGGACCGGGCTGCGCCTCGTTTGGCGGCGCGAACGACGCTGAACGCGTGGCGATGCTACTTCGGGCGGGGAATCTGAAAGAAAGCGGTGCCGCGGACGAGCACCTTGTTTTCCTCGTTCACGATGCGCGCGTCGACGATCGCAATGGCGCGGCCGATACGTACGATCTCACTGCGCACGGTGTAGGTCCCGCCGATCGGAACCGGGTGCAGGTACTCCACGTTCAAGGAGACGGTGGGTGCGGAAGGGGTCTCGATCGACGGCATCAGGGCCGCACCGGTGGATTCGTCGATGACGGTGGCGATGATCCCTCCGTGGACACTCCCGAAGGGGTTCGCCATGTCGGGCGTCGGTGTCCAGGACATCTCCGCCTTCCCATCCTGTGCCGAGAGGAACTGCCATCGACCAGGACTTTCGGCGTACGGCGCTGGCATGGATGTCGCTCGCTCCTCGTTTGGTCGGACGTGACGGGACGCATACTGCCCGTTCGGGGCTCGAGATGCCCATTCGGTCTCCATCAGAGGGACGGGTCGGCACGGGCACGAACACCTGCGACTGTCCGTTTAGAGGAATTGGCAAAGAGCGTGCAGCGCTCCATCAAGGCGATTCTCTCGAGTCGCTGTCGCTTGCGCGTGGTCGCGCCAGCAGCACATGCATGCGTTCGATGTTGCCGGCGACTTGCTCTTCGACGCGAGCGACGCCAGTGCCCGACTCGCGTGGTCGCATCTCATTCGCGTACATGAATTCGGATTCACGAATGCCTTGCGACTGTTGATCGCACTTTTCAAGGAGTAGCAGGAGTTGTTTTGCTCGCTCTGCTCACGGGTATATGTGTTGCAACAACAACTACAACAACAAGTTGAAAGGGGTCCGCATGATCGGAGC
Source organism: uncultured Acidimicrobiaceae bacterium (assembly GCA_963731065.1). Lineage (GTDB taxonomy): Bacteria > Actinomycetota > Acidimicrobiia > Acidimicrobiales > RAAP-2 > Bog-473. The sequence goes on from CAVSUH010000015.1 coordinate 67,716, forward strand.
TGGAGGACTTGTCGTCAGTGTTATTGCGTTCGCAGTGGGGGCCATTCTCGACTGGGCAGTCACAGAGCCCTACCAGCACGGCTTCAACATCAACAAAGTTGGATGGATTCTGATGGTCGTCGGAGCCATCGGTGCGGTCTTGTCGATCATCGTGATGGTGGCCGGCAACACGCGACGTCGCCAAACGGTCGTAGATGACGGCCAGGGCAACGTTGTCCGTCGGGTCGATTCGACCTTCTAGGTGGGAGTTTCTCCCTCGTAGTTGGAGTTGCTTTCTCGAAGATCCCTCGGATCACCGTGGGATTTGTGAATCTATGAAAAGAGGTCTTCTTTCATGCTGCTCGTTCTCGCATTGCTGCTGGTGTTGATCTTCTTTGGTGCCGGCTTCGCCGTCCATCTGTTGTGGATTGCAGCGGTCGTCCTCCTTGTTCTGTGGATCGTCGGATTCGCCATTGGCCGAGGTGAGGGTGCCGGGAGCCATCGTTTCTATCGGTGGTAGTCGCGGTGAGCTCTCGAAGGGTCAGAAGAACCCGATCCGAGACAGCGGCCAGATCCGCAGGTCGACCTTGCCGACGATGCTGGACTCGGGGATCGGTCCCCAGTAGCGACTGTCGCATGAGTTGGGCCGGTTGTCACCCATGACGTAGACGTCCCCGGCGGGTATGCGGTAGGCGTGGTGCAGCGAGTAACCATCACCCGAGGGACCGGGATAGGTGTCGTTCCGGACGTTCGGCGGCAGGAACGGCTCGGGGAGGAGCCGACCGTTGATGTAGACGTCCCCGTCTTGGAGGGAGATGATCTCGCCGGGGAGGCCGATCACGCGCTTGACGAGATCCGCTACCGGCGGTCCGGCGCAGTCCTCGTTCGGTGGAGTGCTGAACACCACGATGTTGGTGCGGTCGACGCCGTGGAGGTGGTAGCTCAGCTTGTTCACCACGATCCGGTCCCCGATCTGGAGGGTCGGCTCCATGGAACCCGAGGGGATGGAGTAGGTGGCCACCACGAAGGTGCGCAACAGCACGGCGACGAGGATCGCCACCACGACCACCCCGACCAGTTCCACGATCCAGCGGGAGGAGGACGTCTCGTCCCCGTCCTTTCCCTGGCCGCCCGCCGCCGGGTCCGGGGTGGTGCCTGCCGCCTGCTCCTCGCCATCCATGTCCGCAGAAAGTATGACCCGGGTGCCTTAGTGGAGTGGACCCGGGACCTCTGTGTTGCCGGACCAGCGGGTGGTGCTACGGCCCTCCCACGGGAGGCCGGCCGTTCTCGGACAGGCCGGCAGCCAGATCTTTTCGATCGTCGTCGGTCAGCAGGGCGAAGCGGACGTCCGTGCTGCCGAGGGGTCGCCACCAGACCGGATCGTCGCAGGCCCACGCCTCGGCCCGGAGCTCCACCTTGGTCACCTTCCCGGTGGCCGTCTGGGGGAGGGAGGGCGAGACCCGGACGTACCGGGGGAGCCACTTGGGGCCGAGATCGGGCTGCGCCGTCAGCCATTGGGCGAAGGCGTCGGGATCGAAGTCCTTCCCCGGGACCGTCTCGAGGGCCACCATGACCTGGTCGCCCGCGCCCGACGCCGTGTCGGGGACCGGGTACACGGCGGCCACCGCCAGGTCGGGATGGCGCGAGATGATCGACTCGACCGGGCCGGCGGCGAAGTTCTCCGAATCGACGCGCAGCCAGTCTCCGGTCCGGCCGGCGAAGTAGAAGAACCCGTCGGCATCGACGTAGCCGAGGTCGCCCGTCCAGTACCAGCCGTTGCGCAGCCGTTCCCGCTCGGCGTCCGCGCGCTCGTAGTAGCCCTCGAAGCTGCCCCGTCCGCTGCGGTTGACGATCTCGCCGATGGCGGCGCCGGCGTTGAGGAGCCGTCCCTCGCCGTCGAACTCGGCCGGTGGGCACTCCTCGTTGGTCTCGGGGCTGATCACGGCGAGGTCGACGCCGTTGACGGGCTTGCCCAGCGCACCCTTGGGCATGCCGAGCACCGGGTTGATGGCCGCGCCACCCTCGCTCTCCCCGTAGCCCTCTATGAGGTAGCACCCGAAGCGCTTGCGGAAGCGGTCGCGGTCCCGCACCGAGGCCTCGGTGCCGAAGGCGCTCTTCAGCGTGTTGTCGCCGTCGTCGGGGCGCTCGGGGGTGGCGAGGATGTAGGCGATCGCCTTGCCCACGTAGCTGAATTTGGTCGCGCCGAAGCGGTGCACGTCGTCGATGAAGGCCGAGGCGCTGAAGCGCGGGCGGGTGGCGATGGCGGCGCCCATCATGATCGCCGGGCCCCACAGTCCCATCAGCGCGTTGCCATGGAAGAGCGGCATGGGGCAGTAGCAGACGTCGTCGGACGTATAGCCGTAGCCGGGCCCTGCCACCTCGGCAATGCCGGCCAGCCGGCCCTGGGTGCAACGGACCGCCTTGGGCACGCCGGTGGTGCCGGAGGTGAAGATGAGGAGGTAGAGAGCGCTCTCCTCCACGCTGTCGGCGTTCTCGATGAGTTGCTCGGCTTCCGCGCTGCCGGCGAACCGCTGGAGATGACGATCGTAGGCGTCGGTGCCGATGACCAGGATTTTCTCCGGGTCCACGCTCAGGTCCAGCCCCTCGAGAAGGACGGCGCCGTCGGCGTCGGTGACGATGACAGCGCAGTCAGTGGCCCGCACGTCGGCCGCCAGCGCCTCGCCGCGCCGCGTGGGGTTGATCCCGACGATGGCGGCACCGGCCAGGGCGGCCCCGTTCAGCCAGAACAGGTACTCGGCGCCGTTGGGGAGGAGCACGCCGATGTGCGGCTTGGCCTACCCCAAGAGCGAGCGGGCCAGCGCACCGCGGGCGGCGCCCTCGTGCACCGCCTCGCGCCAGGTCCAGCGGTCGTCGGCGTCCATGACGCCGGTGCGATCGTCCGTGGCGCGGGCAACGAGCAGGTCGGCGACGGTGGTCATGAGCGTTCCCATCCCGGCGTCCGGCGCACCAGGCCGCGGTCGATGGCGTCGACGGTTGCGGCGCCGCAGAGATGCATCGTCCGCCGCAGCTCGGACTCGTACCAGCGGAGCAGGCCGGCCACCCCGTCGGCCCCGCCGGTGGCCAGAGCCCACAGCGACGGGCGTCCGACCAGGGTCGCTCGCGCCCCGAGGGCCAGCGCCTTGGCCACGTCGGGGGCCCGGCGCACGCCCCCGTCGACGTAGACCTCGGCCCGCCCGGCCACCGCGTCGACGACCTCAGCCAGAATGTCCGCGGTCGCCGGCGCGTCGGCGAGCTGGCGGGCTCCGTGGTTGGAGACCACGACGGCCGCCGCCCCGGCCTCGACGCAGCGCACGGCGTCGTCGGCCCGTTGCACGCCCTTCACCACGACGGGCAGCGCACTCAGTCCGGCCAGCCATCCGATGTCGTCGGGCGTCAGCGCCGGCTCGAACTCGTTCGTGACGACGGCCATGAACCCACCTTCGCGCGCGCTGCCCGTGCTGTCGCCGGCCAGGTTGGGCAGGGCCAGGTCGTCGGGCAGGTGGACGCCGACGCGCCACTCACGCAGGCGGAGCCCCGAGACGGGTGCGTCCACGGTCAGGACCAGGGCCCGGTAGCCGTGGGCGGCGGCACGGCGCACGAGGTCCTCGGTGCGTGCCCGCTCCCGCAGTATGTAGATCTGCATCCAGCGGGGGGCTTCGGGTGCGGCGGCGGCCACGTCCTCGAGGGGGCAGGTGGCGAGCGAGGACAGGATCATCAGCGCTCCCATTTCGGCGGCGCCGCGGGCGGTGGCCACCTCACCTTCGGGGTGGGCCAGCCCCTGAATCGCCGTCGGGGCGATGACGACCGGGCGAGCTGACGGGGGTGCCGAGCAGGGTGGTGGCGGGGGAGACCTCCGAGATCCCGGCCAGGACGTGCGGGTGGAGCTGCCAGTGGCTCCAGGCCTCCACGTTGCCCTGGAGCAGGCGCTCGTCGTCGGCACCGCCGGAGTAGTAGGCGTAGGCCATTTCGCCGATGGCGTGCCGGGCCTCGTGCTCGAGGTCCTCCAGGGAGAGGTCGGTGACCAGGGGCGTCTCACCGCTCAGCCGGACAGGGTTGTGCCCCGACGCATCGGTCCTGGCAGGATGAGCGGGCACGGGCCGCATGGTAGGCGCGCCCGCCCACATGAACAGCCGGAGGTGCAGTGCGTTTCTCGTATGCCGAGTCGATGACGAACCCGTCCTTCTACCTTCCGCTGGCCCAGGCGGCCGAGGCGGCGGGCTACGACTCCATGGTCGTGCCCGACAGCATCTGCTACCCCGAGGTGTCCGACACCACCTACCCCTTCAATCCCGACGGGACCAGGGAATTCCTCGAGGACAAGCCCTTCTTGGAGCCGTTCTCGCTCATCCCCGCCATGGGGGCGCTGACCGAGACCCTCCGCTTCGTCACCTTCGTGATCAAGCTGCCGATCCGCCAGCCCGTGCTCATCACCAAGCAGGTCAGCTCCACGGCGGTGCTGACCAACAACCGGCTCCTGCTCGGCGTCGGCACGAGCCCGTGGCCCGAGGACTACGAGATCTGCGGCGTGCCGTGGGAACGCCGGGGCAAGCGGATGGACGAGGAGATCGCCATCATGCGCGGGTCTCATGGCCGGCGGCTTCTTCGAGTTCCACGGCGAGGTCTTCGACGTGCCCTCCATCAAGATGAGCCCGACCCCGAGGCAGCCCGTGCCGATCCTGATCGGAGGCCACCACGAGGCCGCCCTGAAGCGGGCTGCCATCGACGGGGACGGCTGGCTGCACGGCGGGGGAGACCCCGCCGACCTCCCGGGCCTGCTGGCCCGGTTGGCCGAGCTGCGCAAGGAGCACGGCACGGAGGACAAGCCGTTCGAGGTCCACGTGATCTCGCTCGACGCCTACACGCCCGATGGGGTCCACCGGCTCGAGGAGCTCGGCGTCACCGACGTGATCGTCGGCTTCCGCTGGCCCTACGGAGTGGAGCAGGACACCGAGACGCTGGCGACGAAGGTCGACAGCCTGAGGCGATTCGCCGACGACGTCATCGCCAAGGTCCGCTGAGAGGGAGGGACATGACCGACGCACCGCTGAACGCCCGCGAGCTGGGCCTCAAATCCCGGGCCGCCGTGACGGCCGGCGACCGCGAGGGCTGGCTGAGCCTGTTTGCCGACGACGCCTTCGTGCAGGACCCCATCGGCCCCTCGGCCTTCGACCCCGAAGGAAAGGGGCATCACGGGCGCGAGGCCATCGCCGCGTTCTACGACACCGTCATCGCTTCGAGTGAGGCCATCGACTTCGAGATCACCGAGTCGTATCTCTGCGGCGACGAGGTGGCCGACGTCGGCATCATCCGGACCACGCTGGCCGGCGGCACCCATCAGGCGATCGTGCACGGCGTGTACACCTACCGGACCGACGGCGCCGGCAAGATCGCGTCGCTGCGCGCCTACTGGGAGTTCGACGGGCTCGAGATGGTCGAACTCGGGAGTTGAGCGGCACCGTGCATCTCCTGGTCCGCGACGGCCTGTTCACCGATGGCGATCCACCGGCCCTGCTCGGGACGCGGTGCGCCGGCCTGCGGGTCGGTCCACTTCCCCCGGGCCGACGCGTGCACCTACTGCGCCGCCGAGGACCCCGAGCCGATTGAGCTCTCTCGCCGGGGCACATTGTGGGCCTGGACGGCGGTCACGGCGCCGCCACCGGGCTACCAGGGTGAGGTGCCTTTCGGCGTCGGCGTGGTCGAGCTGCCCGAGGGCGTGCGCGTCATCACCCGGCTGACCGAGAGCGACCCGGGCGCATTGACGGCGGGCCAGCCGATGGAGCTGCGCATCGTGCCGCTGCACCGGGACCCGGACGGGAACGACGTCGTGACCTACGCCTTCGCGCCGGCATGACCGGCGTCACCGTGGCCGGCGTCGGGCTGCACCCGTTCGGCCGTTTCGACGGCGTCTCGACGACCGACATGGGTGTGGTGGCCGTGCGCGCCGCGCTGCGCGAGGCGGGCATCGGCAAGGGCGACTTCCAGGCCGCCTTCTGTGGCACCGCCTACGGCGGGGTGGCGACGGGGCACAAGGTGCTCAGCCGGCTCGGCATGACGGGGATGCCCATCGTCGACGTGGAGGCCGGTTGTGCCAGCGGGGGAGCGGCGCTGATGCTGGCGGCGGCGGCCATCCGTGCCGGGCAGTACGACACCGTCCTCGTCTTCGGCACGGAGAAGATGCCGCGAGGGCATCATCCGCTCGTCCTTCTTCGAGCCCTGGCAGGAGGAGGCGGGCCTCGCCGCCACCCCGGCCTTCTTCGGTCTGCGGGCGCAGCGCCTCTGCCTGACGTCGGGCGTGACCAAGGAGCACCTCGCGCAAGTGGTGGTGAAGAACCGGCGTCACGGCGCTTCCAATCCCGGACGCCATGTACCAGAAGGAGACGACGGTGGAGGCGGTGCTGGCCTCACGCGTGGTCTGCGAGCCGCTGCACCTCTTCATGCTGTGCTCGCCCAACGAGGGCGCCGCTGCGCTGGTGCTGCGGCGGGCCGACCTGGCTCCGTCGGGAGTCACGCTGGCCGCCGCCGTGCTGCGCTCGCACATCCCCGGCTCGGTCCTGAGCGAGTCGACCCCGCTGGCCGGCTTGGCCGCCGACGACGTGCCCGCACCGACGACGCTCGCCGCCACCGATGCCTACGAGGAGGCCGGCGTCGGACCCTCGGATCTGCACGTGGTGGAGTGTCAGGACACGGACGCCGCCCGCGAGCTGGGCTCGTGCGAGGAGCTCGGGCTGTGCGAGCCCGGCGGTTCGGCCGCACTGCTCGATTCGGGTGCCACCACCCTGGGTGGCCGGCTCCCGGTCAACCCGAGTGGTGGCCTGCTGTCCAAGGGCGAGCCGCTCGGTGCCTCCGCGCTCGGTCAGGTGGTCGAGCTCGTGCGACAGCTACGAGGAGAGTGCGGGCCACGCCAGGTCGAAGGGGCCCGGGTCGCCTTGTCGCACACGGTCGGCCGGGGAGCGAACGCCGGCGTCGTGATCCTCACCCGCTGATCCGACTGTCCAGACGCGAACCGCGCGCAACCGCTCACGGCGTGCCCGCCGCGGCGGCGCGATCAGGTGGGCGGCTGGCTCCCCACGCCGTAGAACGGGGCGTCGAACGCGAAGACGCCTCCGTCCGCGCTGGCGATCCAGTACCCGCCGGTCGCGGGGTCTTCGGCCACCCCGACGACGGGCGCCATGAGTGGCCGCCCCGCCATCGACCCGTAGAACGGCTCGTTGTAGCTGAAGATCCCCCCGTCAGAGGCAACCAAGCGGTAGCCCGTTCCGCTGGGCGCGCTCTCCATGCCGACGATGGGTGCATTCAGGTGGAGCGCATCAGCCGAACCGTAGAACGGCGCATGAAACGCAAAGACACCGCCGTCCCGGCCGACGAGCCAGTACCCACCGGTTGCCCGATCGACCGCCATGCCCACGATCGGCTGATCGAGCGGGTGGCCTCCCATCGACCCGTAGTAGCACGGCATCGCCGAACGCGTAGACGCCCCCGTCTGCGCCCACCAGCCAATAGCCCCCGTTATCGGGCGTGAGTGCCATCGCCACGATGGGAGCGTGCAGGCTCATTCCGGCCGCTGATCCATAGAACGGTGCATTGATCGCAAAGACCCCTCCGTCGGCCGCGGCAAAGTAGTAGGAGTCCGACGTTCGAGCCGTTGTAGATGGCCCCGGCGCCCACGATCGGCGCGTGGGAGTCAAGGACGAGAAAGCTCGGCTGGTCGAATGCGTGGGTTGGCCCGTTGGACAACACTGCCGCACTGTTGGTGAAGGTGAGGTAGCCCCCGTCTGGGTTCGGCTCTGGTTGGATACCGACAACGAGTTGTGACAGCCGGGAATCGGCGACCGTCCCGCTGAAGCTGTAGGTGGTCCCCTGGGCGTCGTGTGCGGAGAGTTGCACGTCGTAGGTACCCGGGTAGACTGATCGATGGCGGCGTTCGACCCGGTCAGCGAGACGTGCCCCCCGAACGGGTGTGGGGTCCCCAGGAATCATCGCCCAAGCCGACAGAGTGCCCGACACACTCGACACGGGTCCGAGGGGTGAGGTGAGCACGGCCAAGAGCGAACCGGATCCGGTTCCGACGTCGTAGCAGGAGGTCGTGATCGAGACCTTCCCGGCGGCGGCGGCTGTGGGGGCCGCGGCGGAAGCCTCCTGAGGGGAGAGGCCGATCCCGAGGATGCTCGCGACGGCGGCAACGGCGGCAACGACGACCGCGATCGCTCCCAACCTCCCAGCTCGATGGTTTCCTCGAGACCGACACGGAGACCTCCTCGGCTACCCGACTGCCCCTGCCTAGCGTCTGGAGTCCAGCGGTGCAATCCGAACGTGGCCCAGCTCCTTACCGGCCCCGTCGTGCCTGGGGTCCGCCGGACCTAGGGGGTGGTGAGCTGAGCGACGACGGAGCCGCTGTCGATCCAGACCTGCTCGCGGCATGATGAGGCCGTCGCGGAAGCCGAAGACGTGGAGGATGCCGAAGGTGACGCGCCGACCGTTGGCCGGGGATGCCGAGCATCTCACCGATGACAGTCCCTTCATGTTCTGCTCGAGGACCCTGGTGTCGCCGTCGAAGAAGCGGTGGAGGGGCCTTCGGTCTCGGTACGGAAATTGGCGGTGAGGAAGCGGTAGAAGTCCCGCGCTTGCCTCCTTGCCGGAGGCGGGGTGAGCCGGGAATGCCCACGGCGTCGTGGACGATGTCGTCGGTGTAAACAGGCCACCGCGCCGTCCACGTCATGCTCCATTGACCTGCTCCTTTTGCTTCGACCTGCGTTAACACCATTGATCTGCTTGCTTCGAACAGCGTTATCACCGTTGAACTGCGCCGTCTCACATCAAGACCCTTCTCTCAAAAAGGGCACGCGGACCAACCAGAAGGCCCGAACCCGCGCCGCCCTGCTGCAGGCGGCGACCGACCTCTTACGGGAGGGCAGATCCCCCTCCATGCCGGAAGCGGCCGACCGGGCGCTCGTCTCGGTGGCGACCGCGTACCGCTACTTCTCCTCTGCCGAGGACCTCTGGTGGGAGGCGACGAAGGCGGCGGAGTTCCAGCAGACCCTCGACGAAACCCTGGAACGCACCAAGGCGGCCGGACCCGACCCACAGGCGCGCCTGGAGGCGGCCGTACGGAGCAACAGCTTTGCGATGATCGACGATCAGGTCCCTTTCAGACGGGTCGCGCAGATCGCCCTGGAGCAGTGGTTCCGTCAACGTGACGCCGTTGACCAGCAGATTCCAAATCGTGCCGGGCGACGCAACGAACTGATCAGGGAGGTGCTCGGCCCCCTCGCCGGCACGCTCCCGGAGCAAGACTTCGACCGCATTGCGAACGCCCTGGGCCTCGTCCTGGGCACCGAGGCGATGATCGCTCTGACCGACGCCGTCGGCCTCGATACTCCCGCCGCCAAGGATGCCCTGCTCGATGCCGGCCGATGGCTTCTGGCCGGCGCGCTCGCCGAGCTGACCGATCCCGTGGCGCCCACCCGCTGATCAGCACGGGCAGCAAAACGCCTCAGCCGGGGCCGGACTCCATCACCGCACGGGTCGATCTGTAGGACAGCAAGGACCGGTGAGACAGAGCAGACAAGACAGAGAGTGCGGACCCGGCGGACCCAATGGAGCCGAAGGAGAAAAAGGAGCCGACAGAGGCAATCGAACAGGCCGATCCGATCGAGCCAATCGAAAGGATCGACCCTTTGGAGCCGATTGAGAGAAACGAGTCCTCCGACCACAACGACCAGCGTGAGGTCGCACCCGTGATCGGTGTCATGGGTTCATTTTGCCGCGAAACGTTGCCTCGTGGTCCGGCGTGCGCCCCTCGGTCGGGGGTGCCTCTCGGCTTCGGCGTTTGGGATGGTCGTGTTGCACCCATCGGCAAGACTGCTCCACATGGCATTCGGACAGCAGCAAGGACCACCGGCGTCGGCGAAGCAGGTGCAGGAACTGCTGGCTCTTCTGCAGGAAGCCGGGCACAGCGACTTTCGAGATGCACGCGGCCCGATGGGCTTCACGCAACGCCAGGCCGGAGGCAAGTTCACTCGAACCGAGGTCGATGTGTTCCTGGAGCAACTCCGTGACGCTGAGCCGGATGCGGACAAGTCGGTCGAAGTCCCGACATGGCGGCGCTATCCCCGAGAGGAGGTGCTGAGCGGCATTGCGACGGAGCAGCTCGCCGTGGAGCTCCGTCGTCGTGGCTGGACCGTGGTCGAGCCGTAGCGCCGAGCGGCAGCCGCCCTGCTTAGGATGCTGAAATGACGTGGGTTGGCGAACCTGCGAGACCGGATCCCCTTTGGGTGGGCGACATCCGAATACGCATGCTCGCCCCATCGGAGTCGGCTCGCCTCTGCGCTGCCGTGCGGACTGTGTACGGTGAGACCTATCCCGTCCTGTGGGCGTACGACGTGGACGAAGTGGCGCGGCGGATCTCGCTCGGCCTCTTGATCTCAGCGATTGCCGAGACGGCCGACGGCGAGCTGCTGTGTCATTCGGGTCTCTCGCTCGCCACTCCGGACGACGTCGTTGGTCACGCCGGTCAGGCGCTCACGCTGCCCGCAGCCCGTGGGCGGCACATCTTCACGGCGGTCAAGCGGTATCTCGTCGAGTGGGCGACGTCGCGGGGACTGGTGGGCATGTACAGCGAAGCCACCGCCTCCCATCCATATAGCGAGCAGGCGCTGCTCGACCTGGGTGGACACGAGACGGGGTTCTTGCTCGGCTTCATCCCTCAGTCGGTCAACAACAGCGTGTCGGCCCCCGGTCCCGGCCGGCAGTCGGCCGCGCTGTTCTTCCTCCGCGTCCGGCCGGGCAAAGAACGGATGGTCTATGCACCGAGGCGCCATCAGCAGATCGTGCGCGAAACCATCGAGATTTGTGACTTTCGGGCCCGGCTTGCCGAGGCGCCGGTCAGAGTTGATCTGCCCCCGAGTTCGCAATGCCACATCGAGACTCGGCCCGGTGACAATGTCGCCATCCTGACCGTGAGGCGGGCCGGCGACGACCTGACCGCCCGGGTCGATGCGGAACGCTCCCATCTCTTCGCACAAGGTGTCGACGCCCTCTACGTGGACCTCCCGCTCGACCAGCCGGAGTCGGCCCACGTGGGTGAGTCCCTCGAGGAGCTCGAGTTGTCGTACTCGGGGATCTTTCCCAACAGCCAGGCCGCGGGCGACGTTCTCCGATTGCAATGCCTGCGCAACGCCACCGCGTTGAGCCATGACATCGCGGTGGTGTCACCCCACGGAGCAGCGCTCCTGGAGTACGTGGTGGCGGACATGGAGGCCGCCGGCCAGCCCGTGGTGCACACGCACGAGGCTCCGCCGCCGGAAGGACGTGGTGCCGCGCGCGTTCCTCTGGTGACGGCGCCGTAGCCGTCCGGCCTACCAGGCGAGTTCCTCCTCGTTCTCCTGAAAGGTGCCGGTGGGGCCGTCCTTGCCGATGGTCGCCATGCGGACCATGACCTCGGCCCCCTTTTCCACCGGCTGCCCGGCTCCGCTGGAAGGGGTCAGGTCGGTGGCGGTGAAGCCGGGCTCGACGGCATTGAACTTGATGTCCGGATAGGTCTTGGCGTACTGCACGGTGAGCATCGAGACGGCCGCCTTGCTCGCGCCGTACACGATTGAAGGGAAGTGAAATTGGCGCCGCTCCGGGTTCCTGACGGCCCAAAACGACCCCAGGGCGCTCGAGACGTTGACCACGACCGGGTTCTCGGACTTCGCCAGCAACGGAAGTGCGGCTTGGGTGACGCGAATGATGCCGATCGCATTGGTGTCGAACACCTTCAGCGCGGCCGGCCCGCTGACGTCGGACGTCATGCTGATCCCCGCGTTGTTGACGAGGACGTCCAGGCGAGCCTCGCGTTCGTCGATGGTGGCCAGGGCGGCCTCCACCGATGCATCGTCGGTCACATCGAGCTGCACGAACTGACCTCCGAGCTGAGACGCCGCCGCTTCGCCGCGCTCGACGCTGCGCGCCCCGATGTAAACGGTGTGCCCTTCGGCGATGAGTCGACGGGCCGTTTCGTAGCCCAGCCCCTTGTTGGCACCTGTGATGAGCGTCACGGTCATGTCTCGTCCTCCTTAATCGGTGGGTCTGGTCGAGCAAAACCCGATCGGCGGCCCCAACCCCGGGACCCGCCAAAGTAGGCGTGCGAACCTCGCCACTGAGATATCCAGTACGTGAGAGGCGCCCGAGAGAACCGGTCCGTTCGAGAGTCAGTCGCTCCGACGCTCGAGCAATATGACGTCCCGCCACCGACCATCGAGTTGACCCAGTCGTTCTCGACGCCCGACAACGCGGAAACCACAGGATTCGTGGAGCGCCAGACTCCCCGTGTTCTCCGGGAAGATACCGGTCTGAATGGTCCAGTTCCCTGCCGCCTCTGACGCCGCAATCAGAGCGGAGAGGAGCAGCCGGCCGACACCATGGCCTTGGTGGTTCGGATCGACGTACACGCTGTTCTCCACCACTCCCGAGTACGCGCAACGGTCCGATACGGGGCTCGCCGCGGCCCAGCCGATGACCTTGTCGCCATCCACTGCAACGAGGCTCAGGTCGCCGATGTGCCCTCCGTCGAAGACATCGCCAATCTGGAGCTTCAGTCTCAAACGTGGCGTTTCCGCTCGCTATCCCGGCGGTGTAGATGGCCCGCACGCTCGGCCAGTCCGACGCCCGCATCGCCCTGATCTCGGTCCCGAGCATTGCCCACCATCATGGCCGAGACGTCGGAAGGATCTCGGTGAGGAGCGACTCGACCCGGTCCCTGACCGCCTCTCGGATCGGCCGGATCTCCTCGAGGGACTTGTCGGTCGGATCTTCGAGGTCCCAGTCTTCGTAGCGCTTGCCGGGCACCAGCGGGCAGGAGTCACCGCAGCCCATGGTCACCACGACGTCGGCCGCCCCCAAGAACTCGTCGGTCCAGGGCTTGGGGAACTCTTGGGAGATGTCGATCCCGACCTCGGCCATGGCCTTGACCACGTCGGGGTTGAGCTCAGATCCGGGCTCCGAACCTCCGGACCAGGCAATCGCACGACCGGCGGCGAGGTGGTTGAACCAGCCCAGCGCCATCTGGGAACGCCCGGCGTTGTGCACGCACAGGAAGAGCACCGCCGGCACGCTCTTGGCGGAGTGGTCCCTCGAGTGGGCCAGGGCCTCGAGCCGTTGGAGGGCGTACTTCTCTGCGGTGACCACCAGCCACCTCGTGACGGTGGCTCTCCTGGCGATCTCGTCGTAGCTCTCGAACACGAAGGCCTCGACGGACTCGAAGTTGAAGATGCCGTGGAACTTGGTGTGGAGCTGCTTGACCACGTGGTTCAGCTGCACCCTCTGCTCGGGTGTCATGAGCTCGTTTTCAGGCATGTTCCTCCCCTTTCGCTACTGCGCCCTCCCCGTCCGGGCTGCAACTCGGTCGGCGGTCACCGTGTACTCAGTCACCACTCGTTCCGTGTTCTCGAACCCACGCTTGGGCCCCCATCTGCACGGCGTCCCATGGGCTCCCGAGCGGAGGCGTGTAGGAGAGGTCGAGCTCGCTCATGGCGTCGACGGTCATCTCGTTGAAGATGGCGGCGGCCGCGATGTCGATGCGCTTGGCCACCTCGGCGTGCTTGTGGCCGAAAAGCTGGAGGCCGAGGAGCCGGCCGGTCCGGCGGTCGCCGGTGTAGCGCATGCGAATGCGGTGGCTGCCCGGGTAGTACGCCTTGTGGTCGTCGGCCTCGAACTCGACCGTCACGGGATCGAAGCCGGCGGCAGTCGCCTCGTGGTCACGCAGCCCGGTGCGTGACGCCACCATGTCGAAGACCTTGACGACCTGGGTCCCGAGGCTGCCGGCGAACTCGGCACTCGCTCCGACGGCGTTGGCGCCGGCCACTCGGCCCTGTTTGTGGGCCGTGGTACCGAGCGGGAGGTAGGTGAGGCCCATCAAGCGGTGGTGCGTGACGACGCAGTCCCCGGCGGCGAAGACGCCCTCGAGGTTGGTTCGCATGCCCCGGTCCACGCTGATGGCCCCGCCGATGCCGAGGGTCGGCCCCGGCTTCGGCCGCCAGGGCGGTGTCGGGCCGCACGCCGACGACGACGAGCACCAGGTCGGCAAAGGCGGTCAACTCGGCACCGGTTGCCTCGACAGCGTCGATCTGGAAACGGCCGGCCGAGCCCTCGGGCGCCCGGGCGACGCGCTTGACCGTCGTGTTGGTCCTGACGTCGACGCCGTGCGTACTCAGCTCTGCATTGACCAGGGCACCAAGGCTGGGGTCGACGGTCGGGAGCACCTCGGGGAGCTGCTCGAACTGGGTGACGGTCAGCCCTCGGGCCCGCAGACCCTCCGCCATCTCGAGCCCGATGTAGCCCGCACCCACGATCACCGCACTGGCCGGCTGGTCCTCCTCGAGCGTGCGCACCAGCTCGAAGGTGTCGCCCATCGAGTGGAGCAGGTGCACGCCGTCGGCCGGGCCCAGCGCATCGGGACCGACAAGGCCCTCGATGGGCGGCCGGGCCGAGACGGCGCCGGTCCCGACCACGAGCTGGTCGTAGGCGATCTGGTCCTCGACGCCCGTCTCGTCGACCACGTGCAGGCGACGGCCGGCGACGTCGATCTTGGTGGCAGGGTGTTCAGGCGGACCTGCATCCCGGTCGCCTTGAGGTCGTCGAGCGTGCGATGCGCCAGGTTGCGCCAGTGGGTGACCTCGCCCGAGACGTAGTACGGGATGCCACAGATGGAGAAGTTCGGGTAGGCGTCGGCCACGACCACGGTGACCTCGGTGGTCGGATCGAGCTCGCGTGCTCGCAGCGCGGCGCTGATGCCGGCGTCACTGCCTCCGATGGCTACGAGGTGCATGGGGTCCTTTCAGATTCGAGGTCTCGTGATCAGCGGGTCTCGAGGTCGTCCTCGCCGCGGAGGTGTGGCTCGATGACGTCGGCCGCCTCGGCTTTGGTCATGCCCGGGTACAGGCCCTTGATCAACCCGAAGGCCAGGACACCGCCGACGATCTGGGCGGAGATGAAGCTCGGGACCGACGAGGGGGCGATGCCGGCGAAGGTGTTGGAGAACATGCGTCCCACGGTGATGGCCGGGTTGGCGAAGCTGGTCGACTCGGTGAAGAAGTAGGCCGCGCCGATGTAGGCGCCGACGGCGGCCGGGGCGAGGTGGGAGCGCCCCGAGCGGGCCAGGGCAAAGATCACCAGCATCAGTCCCACTGTGGCGACGACTTCGGAGAGCCAGTGCGGGCCGGAGGCCCGGTGCTTGGTGGAGATGGAGATGGCGGCCTCGGAGAACATCGCATTGGCGAGGATCGCCCCGCAGATGCACCCGAGCGTCTGGCACGGGAGGTAGGCGGCGGCGTCCTTCCACTTGAGGCCCCCGAAGCCGGCGTCGACAAACGAGACGATCGGGTTGAAGTGACCGCCCGAGATCGGGCCGAACATCAAGATGATGGCGAAGAGGCCGGCCGCTGTCGCCGCTGCGTTCTCGAAGAGCTGGAGGCCGACGTCGCCCGGGGAGAGATTCTGCGCGGCGATGCCCGAACCGATGACGATGGCGGCCAGGAAGGCGCTCCCCAAGAACTCGGCGAGCAGGCGCCGCCACAAGACGGTGTCCCTCATCGCTTTGTTCCCCGATCTATCGCCTCGCTCAGCAGCAGGTCGTAGCTGGACTGCGTGGCGCCCATGCCACGATCGGCTCACCGATGGCTTCGGGAACGCAACACGTTCCCTCTCCGGCAATGCCGGTCTCGGCTGGGGCGTCAGCCAGGACGGTGTAGACCTCCCATGGAGCGCCGTCGGGGTCGTTGACCCAGACCTTGTCCTGCACGGCGAAGCAACAGGTCGTCTGCTCTTCGACGTCGGTCTCCATGCCGGTATTGCTCAGACGGCCCGTTGCCGCGGCGACCTCGTCGGGCGTCTCGACCTCGACGCCAAGGTGGTTGAGGGCGCTGATCGTCCCGTGGCCCCGAGCAGTTGGGTCCTCCATCAGTACCAACTTCAGCGGCGGATCGGCGATGGCGAAGTTGGCGTAGCCGGGCTGGCGCTTGGCCGGCTCGGCCCCGAAGAGCTTGGTGTAGAACTCGACGGCTTCGTCGATGTCGCTGACGTTGAGTGCGAGTTGGACCCTCGACATGGTGACCTCCTGTAGTATCGACCTCGGTCGATACATCGAGTATCGCGGATGTATTGACAGATGTCAATGTGAAGGTGGTGGCACAGTGAGCAAGCAGGCAGTTGCGACCAAGATCCGGCAGGCGAGTGCTGTGCATCTGTCCTGGCCGCTCCCCTCGACACCGCCGATGCCGCTGAGCTCGCCGCCGGATTCAGTGCACTGGCGGACCCGGTCCGACTTCGGGTACTCAGCATCCTGGCGGCATCACCTGAAGGTGAGGTCTGCGTCTGCGACTTCGTCGAGCCCTTGGCCAAGAGCCAGCCGACGGTGTCGCACCACCTCAAGGTGTTGAGTGAGGCCGGCCTCGTCCAAGGCGACCGGCGCGGCAAGTGGGTCTGGTATTCGCTCAACCGTGACCGTCTCGACCAGCTCCGCGCCGCCATCGCCGGCTGAAGCAAGAAAAGGCCGGCCACGATTCAAGGCCGGTCAACGCCGATGGCGCCGCTCACGTCACGTGTCGAGGACCTGGTGGCCCAGCACGGCAAGCTGTTGCGCCTCGACGACGACGTCAAAGTCGGGGCAAGACGTCGGGTAGCTCCATGAGCGCCGCCACCACGGCGTCGGGTCGTGGGCCGTCGTCGGGGAACGGCACCGCGCCGTCACGGTCGATCCACACCGAACGCCAGCCCGCGCCGTGCGCGCCGGCGACGTCGTTGACCGGGTGATCGCCGACGAGCACGCACACCTCGGGCCCGACGCCGAGCTCGCGTTGGACCACCTCGAAGATCCCCTTGTCGGGTTTGGCCACCCGGTGGTCCTGCG
The DNA here is from genome assembly GCA_963731065.1 of uncultured Acidimicrobiaceae bacterium. Lineage (GTDB taxonomy): Bacteria > Actinomycetota > Acidimicrobiia > Acidimicrobiales > RAAP-2 > Bog-473. The sequence goes on from CAVSUH010000015.1 coordinate 84,577, forward strand.
CGAAGACGACCGACTCGAAATAGGAGGCCAGCCCGACGGTCTCGGGCAGCCGGCTCCCGTTGGACAGCAGGCCCAGCCGGTAGTCGGCGCGCAGGGCGTCGAGCCCGGGGACGGTGTCGGGGAAGAGCGCCGCCTCGCGGTCGCGGTGGAAGAAGTACGAACGGCTCAGCTCCTGCGCCAGCTCGTCGTCGGCGGCCTCGTCACCGCCCTCGGCCGCACGCCGGCGCTGCAGCGTGCGGGTGAAGCCGTGGACGCGGCAGCTCGGCCAGGGACCATACGTCGGGCCGCTCCCGCGCCACCTCGGCGCGGTCGGCCTGCAGGTCCTCCCAGCGCAGCGCGTCGGCAAAGGGGCCGGGCCGGGCGGCGCGCAGCTCGGCGGCGACGGCAACCAGCGCGTCGCGGATGACGCGCTCGAAGTCCCACAGCGTCTGGTCCCCGTCGAAGAGGACGGCCTCGATCACGGCGCGACGAGGACCACCTTGCCGAACTTGGCGCCGGCGGCGAAGTGGTCGTAGGCCGGCTGCGGCCTCGGCGAGCGGGAACGTCTCGTACACGGGGATCTGCAGGCGCCCCGCCACCAACGCCGGCAGGACGTGCGCCGCCATGTCGGCCGCCACGTCGGCCTTCTCGCGGCGGCTTCGGGCGCGCAGGGTGGAGCCCCCGATGCTGACCCGCTTCCGCATGAGGTCCATGAGCTCCAACTCCATGCGCCCCCGCCGCCGACACCGATCACCACGACGCGGCCCCACGTCGCCAGGTGCGGCAGGACGCTGGTCAGGCTCGGCGCGCCGACCAGCTCGAGCACGACGTCGTAGGGGGCCTGCGCCGCCTCGTCGCCGGGCGCGAGCACCGCGTCGGCGCCCGAGCGCGGCGACGGCGTCGTGCCGCGCCGGGTCGCGCACGGTGGCCGTCACCGTGGCGCCGGCCCGCGCCGCCAGCTGCACGCCGGCCGTCCCGACGCCGCCGGCGGCGCCCGAGACGAGGACGCGCTCGCCCATCTGCAGCTCGGCCTGGCGGAAGAGCGCGTCGTACGCGGTGGTGAAGACCTCGGGGAAGCCGCCGGCCTCCGTCCAGGGCAGGCCGTCGGGCACGGCCAGCGCGTGGGTCTCGTCGACGAGGGCCAGGGTGGCCTGCGCCCCGCCGCCGACGACGGCCATGACCCGGTCGCCGGGGGAGAAGAGGGTGACCTGGCGGCCGACGGCCACCACCTCGCCGGCGAACTCCATGCCCGGGATGTCGGCCGGCCAGCCCGGCGGCGCTGGATAGAAGCCGGCCCGCTGCACCAGGTCCGCCGCGTTCAACCCGGCCGCCCGCACCGCCACCAGCAGCTCGGTGTCGCCGGGGACGGGGTCGTCCCGCTCCTCCCAGTGCAGCTGGGTGTCCCGGATCACGACGGCGTGCATGCGGGCCACCCTACGCGGCCAGGGCACGCGGCCACCGGTCCCCGATAGGGTCGGGCCATGGCTCTCTACGACATCCCCATCCACACGCTCCAGGGCGACGACGCCTCGCTGGGCGAGTACAAGGGCAAGACCCTGCTGCTGGTCAACGTCGCCTCCAAGTGCGGCCTCACCCCCCAGTACGAGGGCCTCGAGCGCCTGCAGAAGACCTACGGCGACCGCGGCTTCTCGGTCATCGGCTTCCCGTGCAACCAGTTCATGGGCCAGGAGCCCGGCACCTCCGAGGAGATCGCGCAGTTCTGCTCGGCCACCTACGGCGTGACCTTCCCGCTCATGGAGAAGATCGACGTCAACGGCGACGACCGCAGCCCCATTTACGCCGAGCTGACGGAGAAGAAGGACGCCGAGGGCAACGCCGGCGACATCACGTGGAACTTCGAGAAGTTCCTCGTGTCCCCCGAGGGCAACGTCGTGGCGCGGTACCGGCCCCAGGTGGAGCCGGAGGACGCCACGATCGTCGGCGACATCGAGGCGCAGCTGACCGCTTGACACCGCCGCATCCCGTCCGCGGGTTCGCCGCGTCCATCTTCGACATGGACGGGCTCCTCATCGATTCCGAGATCCTCTGGCACGAGGCCGAGATCGAGATCCTGGGCGGTCTCGGCGTCCCCCTCGCCGTCGAGGGCTGCCGCTCCACCAAGGGCATGTTCGTGGGCGAGGTCACCGCGGACTGGTACGGCCTGCACCCCTGGCCCGGCGCCACGCCGACGCCCGACGAGGTGGCGGTGTCGATCGTCGACCGGGTCATTGAGCTCATCGTGACCAAGGGCGTGCTCAAGCCGGAGCGCGCCACGCCATCGATCTGTGCCGCTCCCGCGGCCTCCCGCTGGCGGTGGCCTCGTCGTCGCAGTACCGCCTCATCGACGCCGCGCTGGCGCACTTCGGCCTGCGCGACAGCTTCGAGCTGGTGCACTCGGCCGAGGACGAGGAGTACGGGAAGCCACACCCGGCCGTCTTCCTGTCGGCGGCGGCGAAGCTGGGCGCACCGCCCCGGCGCTGCCTGGTCTGGGAGGACGCGCCGGCCGGCGTGCTGGCCGCCAAGGCGTCGTCCATGACGTGCATCGCCGTGCCTGAGCAAGGCGAGGGCGGTCATCCGGCCTTCGGACTCGCCGACCTGGTCGTGGACTCCCTGCTGGACGTGACGGGCGCGTCGCTCGATGTGCTCGAGCGGGCGCTCGCCTCCGGCTAAGGGTCTCAGAGTTTGAGGACCTGAAGGCCCGGCACCTCGTCGTAGTCCGAGTCTTGGGACGCGACCGGAAGGTCATTTGCGAGCGCCGTGGCGGCAATCCAGGAATCGTTGACCGGCATCCGTTTTCCCGCATCGCGGAGGGCAATCCGCAACGCCGCCCAGGCGTGCGCGACGCGAGCGTCGATAGGGAGGGGATCGAATTCCGTCGACGCGGCTCAGCGTCTCGAGTCGCTGTGCCCGCGTTGATCCGATCTGCGGCAGCGAGGACACCGAGGCGAAGCTCGGCGACGGTGATCACCGACACGGCGACACTGCGAGGCGGCGGCCCCGCAAGCTCGCGATGCTGCTCACCTGCAATGAACATGGACGTGTCGGCGAGCGCCAGTTCTATCTCGTCGCCCTCGACGTGGTTCATCGGATCGGCAGGTCGTCTGTCGTCTCGGGTATGAGATCGGCAAGCTCCCCTGCCAGCCCGGGATCTGCCCGCCATTGTTTGCTCCCGTCGATGAAGACCTTCCAGGGGAGCGAACGCGCCCGGCGGGGCAGCGGGACGATTTCTGCGACCGGCCGCCCATTCACTGTCACGCGAACCGTTCTCCACTTTCGACGCGGCGAAGCACCGCGCTGACGTCGTTCCGGAGGTCGCGGGCGGGAATGTCGGTCATGCGACAATCGTAGCAGAAATGCTACGTTGGTCCTACCAGCCCGTGCGCGGCGATGATCGAGCCATTGAGGTGCGTGCCAAGCCATCGACCCGTCGTTGGGGGCATCGCCGTAGTTGCTCGACGGACGCCGTCGGCTGAAGCCACCCAGTACCCCCCGCCGTCTGAGGTGGTGAAGATGGCCGTCGCCGGGTTGAGGCCGCCGAACTGGCCCGCCGGGCTCCCGAAGTTGCCGGCGTCGCCGTAGTCGGACGGCTCCGTCGGCGAAGAGGATCCAGTAGCCCTTGCCGTCGGCGTGCGCACGGCCGAGGTGACCGGCAACGCTCTGTGGTCCCGGGTGCTCCGTAGATACGGGGCGTCGCCGAAGGCGTAGACGTGGCCGGTGTGCGGTCACCAGCCAGTAGCCGTTGCCGCTGGCGTCGGGCATGACGGCCACCGCCGCTCCCGAGCAGCCGCCGATGCCCGGACAGGCTCCCGGCGAATTTGGCGTCGCCGAAGGCGAAGACGCCGCCGTCGGAGGCCACCATGAAGTAGCCGCCACCGTCGGCGGAGGGCACCATGCCGACGATCGGTGCGTTGAGCGAGTTCGGGCAGACCCGAGCCGGCCGGGTGCGAGCCCGAGGCCGGGGATGGAGCCGTAGAAGCCGGCATCGCCGAAGGCGAAGACCCCGCCGTCGGAGGCGACGAGCCAGTAGCCGCCCCGGTCGGCGGTCGGGCACGATGCCGACGACGGGCCGCTGGAGGTGCAGGGATCCGGTCGAGCCGTAGAACTGAGCCGAGCCGAAGGTGAAGATCCCGCCGTCGGAGCCCACCAGCCAGTAGCCGTGCGTCGTGCTGCACGATGGCGAGGTGACCGATGAAGGCGCCGTTAACGGAGTCAACGTGGTAATATAGCGACATAGGTGAATTCGTCCGTGTCGCGAGGTATGGCTCGCCGCCACCAGGTGTGGTCACGGTGATATCGATGGTGCAGGCCGAGTGTGCCGGAGCATTGCGCCGTCACGGTGCCATCGGGGACGTCGGCAGGCGAACTGGACCGCACCCCACCAAAGGCGACCGCTTCGACGCCGGTGACGAAGCTGCCGCCGATCGTGACGACGGCCCTCCGGACGGTGCCTCCCCTGGTCGGGGCCGAAAGAGTGGTGACCTGCTGGCAGGGGCGCGCCGTAGACAACAGGGAAATGAATGTTCGCCGCCGCAACGTAAGTTCCGGGGTAGGAAGTAATGGCTCCTGAGGAATAAATGGCCATGTAGACGGGCGACAAAGCCGAGTGGACGAGGGATCGGAACTCAACAAGTGTCAGGGCGGTGAAGTCAGTCCTCCCGGATCGGTGAATGGAAGGCCAGCCCGCTGTTAGAGGGATGGGTGCTCCTCGATCCACTCCGCCGTGATGCCCGGGGTGCTGTAGTCGTACGAACCTGAGAACGACCAGTCCTGCGTGATGTCGCCGATGAGTGACGGTCCAGACGCCCGCAGGGGCCTCTTCGAGAATATGGGCGGTCATCAGATCGCCGGGCGACGACCGGGGCAGGTCCAGATGAGTTCCCGATTACCAGCTCGGCTACCGGGGAGGAACTCGACCCACGCGTAATACCGCGCCACCGGACCACTGTCTTGCGCTGTGCCTGTCTCGATCGAGTGACGATTCCTCCACCCCGTCGATCCCGATCCAGGTGGCGGAGTATTCGTCACTCGCCGAAGGCTGGACCGAGGGCACGTCCCGAGCCGCCGTCGATCCCGGTGAACGATGCGCCAGAAGCGATTTGACCTGACCAGTTCTCCGAGAGATTCAGGCCCGCCTGCGTCGCTGACGCTGTGCGGACGCTCGCCGCCAACGGGGATGAGTGCATGCGTCTGTGGGCGGAGCCGAGTTCGTTGACGCGAGAACGCTCGAGACGGTGGCCTACCGCGCCGATGTGGTTGTCGGGGACAGGAACGGTCGGAGCCTCGTGGCGTCGCGCTGGCACCGGCACGATGGCTCCCTGCGCGGCGGAGGTGAGCGTGACGACGAGGGCAGTCGTCAGAGAGCCGGCCACATAGGACCAGAAGGACGGCCCGCGCGAATCGTCGTGCGTGCTGTATGGACATTGCGACCCCTTTACGCCTTTGGCAACGTGCCCCTGATGTGGCACCCTGTGACCCCGTGGGCGCTTGCCGCTGTCCCTCCACACCGTGTCGCAGTGTGATCATGTGCATGTCAAGGGAGAACGGTGCATCCTGACTCCTGGGTGCGCTGAAAACAAGCTTTCGTGAGTGCACGGTTACTCTAGGCGTGAACTCCTGGGGATGATGAGGGCGCTAACCCGTCATGGAGGCGGGAACGAAGTGCGCCCATGACGATCTCGAAGGGGCGATCGCTCGCGGTCAGGACGGGCCGAGCCGCTTCACGAACCAGACGTGACGGTCGGGCACCGGGAGGCCGTCGCGGCCCACCAGGACGCGCTCCCAACCCGACGAGTCGTAGAGCGCCACGGCCTCGGGCTGGCGGTCGCCGGTGCCGAGGCGCAGGTCCGTCAGCCCCAACGCGCGGGCGGCGTCCTCCGCCGCTGTCATGAGGGCCCGGGCGATGCCGTGGCCGCGCCACACGGGGTCGACCCAGAGGCGGCGGATCTGGCCGACGCCGGGTTCGACGGCGCGCACCCCGACCCCGCCGGCGGGCGGTCCGGCGGCACCGCCGCGGCGGGCCACCACGAAGGCGCCTTGCGGCGGATCGAACATGGGCGCTTTGAGGCCGCGCTCGCCGAAGTCGAGGAAGCCGTAGCGCTCGACGATCTCGGCCTCGGCCCCTGCGACGACCCAGCGGGCGCCGTCGCCGCCGTAGGGCTCGACGGCCAGCGTGACGTCCCCCGGTAGGGCGGGGGCGAAGCGATCCATACCCTCTATCCTTTCCGACGTGGCCGGGCGATTGTCCCCGCCGCACAAAGGCCCCTTCTCCCGTGTTCACACCCGTCCCCCCTGACATCGACTTCGTCGCCCTCGAGCAGGCCGAACTGACCCGCTGGTCGGCCCACCGCGTCTTCGAACGCTCCATCGAACAGCGCCGGGACGCCGCGCCCTGGGTCTTCTACGAGGGCCCGCCGACGGCCAACGGCATGCCCGGCCTGCACCACGTCTGGGCCCGTGTCTACAAGGACCTCTTCTGCCGTTTCCGCACCATGAGCGGCTCGTACGTGGCCCGCCGCGCCGGCTGGGACACCCACGGGCTCCCCGTGGAGGTCGAGGTCGAGAAGAAGCTCGGGATCACCGGCAAGGAGCAGATCGAGTCGCAGGTCGGCATCGCCGAGTTCACCCGCCTGTGCCGCGAGTCCGTCTACTCCTACGTCGACGAGTTCGCCCGCCTTACCACGCGCATCGGCTACTGGGTCGACATGGATGCGGCCTACTGGACGTTGGACTCGTCCTACATCGAGTCGGTCTGGTGGCACCTGCAGCAGCTCTTCGACCAGGGCCTGCTGTACGAGGACCTGAAGGTCGTGCCCTACTGCCCGCGCTGCGGGACCGCGCTGTCGAGCCACGAGCTGGGGCAGCCCGACGTGTACCGCGACGAGGAGGACGAGTCGGCCTACGTGCGGTTCCGCCTGGTCGACCCGGCCGGAGCCGTGGCGTCCTCGGTGGTGGGCGGCGGTGCCGAGTGGTTGGGCGTGTGGACGACCACGCCGTGGACCTTGCTGTCGAACACGGGCGTGGCGGTGAACCCCGACCTCGTCTACGCGGTCGTCGACGGGGTGGTGATCGCCGACGACCTGGTGGACGCGGTCATGGGGGAGGGGGCGTCCGGCCGGGTGACGGCGCGCGTCCCGGCTCGGCCCTGGTCGGGCTGCGCTACGAGCGTCCCTTCGACGACGTGGCCGTTCCCCACGGCGCCGACGGGTGGCGGGTGGTCCCGGCCTCCTACGTCACGACCGAGGAGGGGACCGGCCTGGTGCACCTGGCACCGGCCTTCGGCGAGATCGACCGCCAGATCGGCCGGGAGAACGGCCTGCCCTCGCTGAACCCGGTGGGGCCCGACGGCACCTTCACCGATGCCGTCGGCTGGTTGGCCGGTCGCGGCGTTCGGGAGGCCAACCACGACATCAACGACCGGCTGGAGTCCGAGGGGTTGCTGCTGCGCCGCTTCCCCTACGTCCACTCGTACCCACACTGCTGGCGCTGCCGCACGCCTTTGATCTACTGGGGCAAGCCGAGCTGGTACATCGCGACGTCGACGCGCAAGGCCGACCTGCTGGCGGCCAACCAGACGGTCGACTGGCACCCGGCGCACATCAAGGACGGTCGCTTCGGCGAATGGTTGGAGAACAACGTCGACTGGGCCTTGTCGCGCGACCGCTACTGGGGCACACCGCTGCCGATCTGGCGTTGCGGGCGGGGACACGTGCGCTGCGTCGGGTCACTGCGCGAGCTGTCCGAGCTGTGCGGGCGGGACGTGACGGGGATCGACCCGCACCGGCCGACCATTGACGAGGTGACGTTCGTGTGCGGGACGTGTGCTGGTGACGTGGGCGCGGTGGACGAGGTCGACGAGTTGTCGGTCTGCCGCCGGGTCGAGCCGGTGATCGACGCCTGGTTCGACTCGGGCTCCATGCCGGCGGCCCAGGTGGGCTTCCCGCACCTGCCGGGCTCGGCCGAGGCCTTCGCCTTCCCGGCCGACTTCATCTCCGAGGCCATCGACCAGACGCGGGGTGGTTCTACTCGCTGCTGGCCATCAACACCCTGGTCTTCGGCGAGAGCCCCTACCGCCACGTGGTCTGCCTGGGGCACATCGTCGACGCCGAGGGCCGCAAGATGTCCAAGTCGCTCGGCAACATCATCGACCCCTGGTCCATCCTCGACACCCGGGGCGCCGACGCCATGCGCTGGTGGATGTTCGCGCAGGGCTCGCCCTGGACGCCGACGCGGGCGACGCTCGCTGCGATCGACACGGCGATGCGGGACATGCTGCTCACGCTGTGGAACACGTTCAGCTTCTTCACGACCTACGCGTCGTTGAACGAGTTCGACCTGGCGGATGCTGGGATTCCGGTGGCGGGGGAGCGCGGGCCGCTGGACCGCTGGATCCTGTCCCGGCTGGCCAGCACCACGGCGGCGGTGACGGAGGCTCTGCAGACGTACGAGCCCCTGGCGGCGGCGACGGCGCTGGCCGCGCTCGTCGACGACCTCTCCAATTGGTACGTGCGCCGCAGCCGCCGCCGCTTCTGGCGCACCGACCCCGACGCCCCCGCCGGCGACACCCTGGCCGCGCAGGCGACGCTGCACACGGTCTTGACCACCTTGTCCTTGTTGCTGGCGCCGCTGTGCCCGTTCGTCGCCGACGCCATGTGGCGCGACCTGACGGGCGCCGACGAGCGGCGCGTCGGTGCACCTGGCCGACTGGCCCGTGGCCGATGTGGCTCGCGTGGATCGGGAGCTCGAGGCGCAGATGGAGCTGGCCCGCCGGCTCACGTCGCTGGGCCGGGCCGCCCGCAGCGAGGCCGGCGTCAAGGTGCGCCAGCCCCTGCGGCGAGCCCTGGTGTTCCTGCCGGCCGACTCGCCCGAGATCCTGCGGGACATTGTGGCCGACGAGCTCAACGTCGACGAGATCGACACCGCCGACGAGCTGAGCGAGGTCATGCAGTTCGTGCTGAAGCCGAACTTCAAGACGCTGGGCTCCCGTCTGAGAGATCGGGTGGGCGAGGTAGAGCCGGCGCTGGCTGCGCTGGACGGTGCCGTTGCAGCGGCCGCGCTCGAGGACGGCCGCTCCTTGACCGTCGTGCTTGGCGGTGACGAGGTCGAGCTGTCGCCCGACGACGTGGTGCTGCGCATTCAGGGGCAGCAGGGCTTCGCCGTGTCGCGTGAGGGCGGCGAGGTGGTGGCGCTGGACCTCGACCTGGACGAGGGCCTGCGCAAGCGCGGGCTGGCGCGCGACATCGTCCGGCTGGTGCAGGACCTGCGCAAGGCCAGCGGGCTCGAGGTGTCCGACCGCATCCGCCTGAAGATGGTGGGGCTCGACGTCATCGCTGAGTTCTTCGACTTCATCGGCCGCGAGGTGCTGGCGGTTTCGATCGTGTCCGGGCCGGGCGAGGGCGAGGGCATCGTGCTGGACCTGGACGACGAGTTGCTCGCCGAGCCGGTGCGGGTCTGGCTGGAGCGGGACGAACCGGACTGAGAACCCGGGCGTGAGAGCCCGATGAGTCGGCACGGCGGTTGCCGCGTTACGTTGCGCAGAGGTTCACCCTCCGCTCACCCTTCCTTCGGAGACGTGTAATGCGCGCGGCCTACGGTGTCGCCGCCGGGGCACGTTTGCTTGGAGGTCGAATCATGCAGCCGTTCTCTACTCGTGCCGTCGCAGGGTCCTTGGCGGCAGTCCTCGTGCCGCTGACGGTGGCCGTCACGTTGGCCACATCGCCGCCGTCCGGTGCATCCGGAAGAGGCCCGGACACCCACGGGTGGAACGGGAGGGCCGCGCTGGACGCCCGGACCGTCCTTTCCGGCGGCTCGCTCACGCACACGTTCACGGTGGCCGGCTCGTCGACCACCAAGACGGAGCCGCTGAGCGACCCGGACGACATCACGCTGCTGGGGCGCGACATCTTCGTGGGCTTCCAGAACGGGGTCGGCCCGCAAGGTCAAGTCAGTGCAAGCGGCAACCTGGACAGCACCGTCGTCGAGCTGACCACGAGCGGGTCCGTGCTGGGGCAGTGGGACGTGGCGGGCAAGACGGACGGGGTGACGGCCGACCCCGACACGCACACGGTCATTGCGACGGTGAACGAGGACGCCAACTCGTCGCTCTACGCCATCACGCCCGGTCGGGGTGGTGGCGTGCAGCACTACCTGTACAACGAGCCACTGCCCCACAACGGCGGGACCGATGCGATTTCCGTCGTGAACGGGCAGCTCTACATCAGCGCCTCCGCCCCGGGGACAACCGGAACCCTTCCGGCGCCCCAGCCGACGTTTCCCGCCGTCTACTCGGTGACGCTGAATGCTGGGCACTCCATCGCCAAGGTCACGCCGGTGTTCGATGACGAGAGTCCGGCGACGGTTGCCAATGTGGGCACGCCCCAGAGCGGCCAGACCGTCAACCTGGCGTTGACCGACCCCGACTCGAACGAGGTCGTTCCTTTCGATGCACCGCGTTTCGCCGGCGACTTCATGCTCACGAGCCAGGGGGACCTCCAGCAGATTTTCGTCAGCCCGTGGAATCACAAGCTCTCCGTCCTCGACCTCACCCAGTCCGTCGACGACACGGCATGGCCGGATGGCGGCGACGGTGCGCTGTACGCCACCGATTCGACCAACGACACGGTGGACATCGTCACGGGCTCCTTCCCGAACGGTCCCGTGGTCGCGGTGACGCCCTGCGGATCCAACAGCGCTCCCGCGACGTGCCCGGCTCCGCCGGCGTTCCCGGCCGACTATCTCGGCGCGTTGAACCCGTGGACCGGTCAGATCACGCCACTGACGGTTGCCGGCGTCCCCCTGGTGCCTCAGGGAGGACTGCTCTACGTCGACGAGGGGGGCGTCCAGGGTCAGCGCTGATCCGCGCCTGTCCGGGGGTCGCCCGGGAGGAGCGCGGCGGTGAGCGCGATCTGGACGCCTCCGGTGGCGGCCGGGTCGAGCACGACGAGGCCGCCCTCCCAGCGCACAATCGTGATGCCGGCTCGGTGCAGCGCGTCGGTCGCCGCGCCCAGGTCGTCCACGCGGAGCGCCAGCAGATGGGTGCGCGGCCGCTCGTAGGTGTGGCCCCACAGCGCGCGGCCGTCGTCTCCCGGCACAGGAAAGAGGGCGAGGGTGCAGTCGCCCAGCGAGACGCCCGCCACGGGCGCGCCGGGCGGGCGCATCGGCGTGCTCGAAGGTGACGGTGGTCCCGAGCAGCTCGGCGAAGCGCGCCGGCCGAAGCGATGGGGTCGTCGACCAGCGCGCCGACGAAGGCATGCTGCGTGGCCGGCGCCAGGACGCGGGCGGGCCGGCAGCGTGTCGGGCGGAGAAGCGCCGAAGCGGGGGTCGACGGGCGAGCTCGAAGGTGCTCCACTGGAAGAAGATGCCGCCGGTGTCGCGGGGGTCGCTGAAGCACATCTCGGGGCGGGGGCGGGCCGCGATGTGCACCTCCTCCCGCTGCAGATGCGCCATCGTCGCCTCGAGGTTCTCGACCTGCAGCGCGATGGAGTGCATGCCGCCGCCGAAACGTTCGACGAACTGGGCCGCGGCGCCCTCGCCGATCGGCTGGCCGATCTCGATGGCGTTGTCGCCGGCCCAGGCCATGCCGCCGCGGCGGCCGATGCCCGGCTCCTCCGACTCGCTGTACTCGAGCACCGTGAGTCCCACCAGCGTGGCCGAGGTTCCGGACGGCGAGGTCGTAGTCGGCCACCATGGCGGTGGAGTGGAACAGCCAGCGCACGTGGTGGCGCCGGCGGCCGGTCTGGCTCATGTCGTCACCGTCCCGCCGTCACCGGGAGCTCGATGCCGGTGATGTTGCGCGCGCCGGGGCCGGCCAGGAAGACGACCGCCTCGGCGACGTCGGCGGGGTCGACGTGGCGCCGCAGGGCTGCGCCGGCAGCCATGCGGGCCGAGACCTCATCGACGCTCTCGCCGGTGCGGGTGGCGATGGCGTCCATCATGGCGTCGAGCGGTCCGCCGGTCGACGAAGCCGGGCGTCACGACGTTGACCCGGACCTGGGCCCGGCCGAGCTCCTTGGCCATGGTCAGGGAGGCGGTGACCATGGCGCTCTTCGTCGCCGTGTAGCGGGCACGGCCCGGGGGGAGCGCACGAGTCCCGATGGTCCCGACCTGCACGATGGCACCGCCCGGGTTCGGGGCCATGGCGTGCGCCGCCAGCCGGCTCAGTTCCATGGTGCCGATGACGTTCACCTCGAACGCCCGGCGCCACGACTCCCACTCGGTCTCGGCGAGCGTGGCGGTCTCACCACCCGCGGTGGCCACGTTGACGAGGACGTCGATCCGGCCGAGGCGGGCCTGGGTCTCGTCGACCAGCGTCCGGCACGAGGCCAGGTCGGCGAAGTCGAATGCCATGGGCAGGACGTGGGTGCGGGCGGGGCCGGTGGCGCCATTTCGAAGGCCATCGCCTCCAGGCGGGCGAGGTCCCGGGCGGCCACCACGACGTCGGCGCCCTGCTGCCGGAGGGCGGTGGCGCAGGCCCGCCCGATGCCGGGGCCGGCGCCGGCGACGATGGCCACCTTTCCGTCGAGGGATGTCATAGGAGGTCTCGGTCGGTCCCGGTCAGTCGCCGAGGTCGGGCGCCCACGCCACGCCGTTGATGTGGCCGCCCCCGTCGACGAAGAGCGTGTTGCCCGTCACGTAGCGGGCGTCCTCGCTGGCCAGGAACACGGCCACCGGCGCGATGTCCTCCTCGGGGTCGCCGAGACGGCCCATGGGGTTGGACGCGTCGGCCGCCGCCTCGAGCTCGGGGTGCGCGGCGAAGACGCCGCGGGTCGCCGCCGTCTTGGCGCCGGGACAGATGACGTTGACCCGGATCTGCCACGGCGCCCACTCGCGCGCCGCCGTCCGGCTGGCGCTGCGCAGGGCCTCCTTGGCGATGTTGTACGACGCGGTGCCCATGTGCGCGTTGACGCCGTTCAACGAGCACAGGTTGATGACGGCCCCGTCCCGCTTCGCCTTCATGACGGGCAGCACCGCCTGCATCCCCCAGAACGGGCCGAGCAGGCCCATGGAGAGCCCCCACTGCAGCTGCTCGTCGGTGGTCGCCTCCATGCGGCCGAGCGTGCCGCCGCCCCAGGCGTTGTTCACCAGCACGTCCACCGTGCCCCAGCTGTCGAGGGCCGCCGCCACCATGGCCACGACGTCGTCCTTGCGGCTGGCGTCGGTGTGGACGAAGCGCACGTCGGCGCCGAACTCGTCGTGGCACGCCCCGGCCACCGCTTCGCCGGTGCTCGTCGTCGACCTCGGCCACCAGCACGTGGGCGCCCTCGCGGGCGAACCGGCGCACAATGCCCCGCCCGATGCCGTCACCGCCGCCCGTGACGATCGCCACCTTGCCGCGCAGTCGGTCGGTCACTGCGGACGCCTACGCCTGGCCCTTCGCTCGGGCGAAGCCGCTGGCGCTGTAGACGCCGTCGGGGAACACGGCATCCCAGGCGTCGCGGATGCCACGGAAGTCCTCGGTCGGCCCGTAGGCGGCGCGTGCCGCGGCGACGACATCGTCCCGGCGTGCGGCGACCGCGGCGCCCGAGTCGTACTCGAGCTGCGCGTCGATCTGCGCGATCGCTTCGGCGAAGCGGGCGTCGTGCCCGATGTGGCGGACGCTGTTCGGGGGAGGGGTCATGAGGGCCACAACGTAGCGCCCGGCCGTCGGTGCTTCAGCCCGCTTCGAGGACCTTTTCCAGCGCGACCTCCAGGGCGGCGCGGTCACGCGTCGTCGAGGTGCGCCACCAGGTGGCGGTCGATCCCGTCGATGTGCTCGGCGACGGCCCGGTGCAGCACGGCCTGCCCCTCCGGCGTCAGCACGACATAGATGCTGCGTCGATCGTTCGGGCAGTTCTCCCGCGCCACCAGTCCCGCCTCGACCATGCGGTCGACCAGCCGGGTGACACCCCCGGTGGTCAGGGCGACGTCGGAGCTCAGCTTGCTCATGGTGAGCCGGCTCTCCGGAGCGCCCCCGACATGAATGAGGACGTCGAAGAACACCAGCGGGATCCCGACGTTCTGCTCGAGCTCGCGCCCGAGGCTGTCGGTCAACTGGCGGTGCGTGCGGACGATCAGGGTCATCAGGCGGAGGCGGTCGTCGTCGATCTGGCCCAGGACGCCGCAGGTCCCGCTGCCGCCACGCACGCCTCGTCGGGGCGCACCTCTCCCCGCTCCTGGTCACCGCCCTTCGCCGGAATGGTCGCCGTTCCCATGTCGCCTGCCTCAGTCTCCCCGAAATCCCCTCCAATTCCTATTCTATCTGATTGACAAGTATCTGTATAGTCAGATATAATACACAGCAACGAAGTTTCACGAGACCAAGGAGAACAAGAAAATGAGCACCGGGACCAGCACCAGCACCCTTCCGAAGGTCGGGACCTACACCATCGACCCCGCCCACACCGACGTCGGCTTCGTCGCCCGCCACCTGGTCGGCACCAAGGTACGGGGCCGCTTCACGGACGTGACGGGCACCTTCACCGTGGCCGAGAAGCCCGAGGACTCGACCCTCGAGGCCACCGTCCAGGCCGACAGCATCTTCACCGGCCAGGAGCAGCGGGACGAGCACCTGCGCACCAACGACTTCCTCGACGTCCCCAACCACCCCACGCTGACCCTGGTCGGCAAGGGCCTGCGCCAGGTCGACGACACCAACTGGGTGCTCACGGCGGACCTGACCATCCGTGGCGTCACCAAGTCGGTCGACTTCGACCTCGAGTTCCTCGGGGAAGGGGCGTCCATGCAGGAGGGCAAGACCGTCGTGGCCTTCTCCGCCAGCGCCACCATCGACCGCCGCGACTTCGGCGTCAGCTTCAACCACTCGCTGCTCGACGGCAGCGTCGTGGTGGGCAACAAGGTCGTCATCGAGATCGAGACCGAGGCCGCCCTGGCCGAGTGACCGCCTCTGGCGATCCGTTGGAGTTCGGAGGCCGGCTCCTCAGGGGGCCGGCCTCGCTCGATACGCTCCACGCCATGCCCCCGCCCGCAGCCCCCTTGCGTGCGGCGACGGCCACCGCGCTCCGCCCCACCGAGTCGACCGACCCGCACGTCCTGGCCGTCGACCTCGGGACGGGCGGTCCGAAGGTGGCCGTTTTGGCGTCCACCGGCCGGATCCGGGCCCACGCCTTCCAGGCGGTCGGAATTGATCTGACCGAGGACGGGGGAGCCGAGCAGTCCCCGCAGGCCTGGTGGGACGCCATCGTGGCGTCGGCCCGGGAGGCCCTGGCGCAGAGCGGCGTGGCGCCCGGGGACATCGTCGGCATCGGCTGCACCGCCCAGTGGTCGGGCACCGTGCCCGTCGACGACACCGGGACGGCCATCGGCCCGGCCATCAGCTGGATGGACTCCCGGGGCGCCCGCGCCGTCCGCAAGACGGTGCGCGGTGCGCTCAACGTCCAGGGCTACTGCGCGTCCAAGGGGGCGAAATGGGTGCGCCGCACCGGCGGCATCCCGAGCCTGTCGGGCAAGGACCCGGTCGGGCACATCCACTTCCTGCGCGAGCAGCGGCCCGAGGTCTACGCCGCCGCCGCGGTCTTCCTCGAGCCGGTCGACTACCTCAACCTGCGCCTCACCGGGCTGGCCCGGGCCTCGCACGACTCCATCACCCTGCACTGGGTCACCGACAACCGCGACATCGACGCGATCGACTACGACGACGCGCTGATCGGCCTGGCCGGCCTGGAGCGTTCCAAGCTGCCCGACCTCGTCCCGACGGGGAGCGTGCTCGGCGGGCTGGCCCCCGCCGCCGCCGGCGAGCTCGGGCTGCTGGCGGGCACGCCCGTCATCGCCGGCATGGGGGACCTGCACTCGGCCGCCGTGGGCTCGGGCGCCGTGGCCGACTTCGACGCCCACCTCTACATCGGCACCTCGAGCTGGGTCAGCTGCCACGTCCCCTTCAAGAAGACCGACGCCCTGACCAACATCGCGTCCATCCCCTCGGGGATCCCGGGCCGCTACCTGGTGGCCGACGAGCACGAGACGGGGGGCGCCTGCCTGACCTGGCTGCGCGACAACCTGCTCTTCCCCGACGACGCGCTGTCGCCGCCCGTCCCGCCGCCACCGCCGCCACCGTGCCCGCCGCCACCGTCCCGCCGCCCGTCCCGACCGCCGGCCAACTTCTTCGGCGTCCTCAACGACGTGGCGTCGTCGGTCCCGGTCGGCTCCCACGGCGTCCTGTTCACGCCGTGGCTGAACGGCGAGCGCTCGCCGGTCGACGACCACACCATCCGGGGCGGCTTCCACAACATCTCGCTGTCGTCGACGCGGGCCGACATGGTGCGGGCGGTGTTCGAGGGCGTCGCGCTCGAACTCGGCCTGGTTGCTCGGAGCGGTCGAGAAATACTGCAAACGCTCCTTCCCCTCCCTCGCCTTCGTCGGTGGCGGCGCCAACTCGGACCTGTGGTCGCCAGATCCACGCCGACGCCACCGGTCGCACCATCCGCCAGATCGAGGACCCCGTGCTGGCCAACGTGCGCGGCGCCGGGCTGCTCACGCTCCTCGCCCTCGGCTACCTCACCATCGACGACATCCCGGGCACCGTGACCGTCAGGGCCACCTACGAGCCCGACCCCGCCGCCGGCGAGGTCTACGCCGCGCTGCTCAAGGAGTTCGTCAACCTCTACGAGAAGACGAAGGCCATCCACAAGCGACTGAACGGCCGCCGCCTCATCGGCTGACTCCCGAATCGTCGACGCTCCACCGCTCGTCGCAGTGAGATGGTGTGAGGCGGATGCATGACGGTACGAAACCGCGTTTCGTGTGCGCACCCGGAAGGATGCGGTCGCGCCAGGCTTTGTGGGCTCTAGGCAGATATCACTTTGGGTGACCCATTCCGCAGATCAGTGGCGCGTAAACACGTGCAGCTTGGCTATGAGTTGACGACCAAGGTGAAGGTCTCGGCGGTCGATCCCGCCTTGCCCGACGCGGTGATCTTCACCGTGTAGGCGCCGGCCGCCGCCGAGGTCGTTCCCGCGATCGATCCAAGGGTCAGCTTGATCCCGCGGGGCAGTCCGGAGGCCGCGAGTTTGGGCACCGGGTACCCGGTAGCGGTGATCGGAACGGGCGTCATTGCCACCCCCTTGGTGATGGTGGTGTTGCCAATGGTCGCGATCACCGGCGCCTGGTAGACCGTCAGAACAAAGGACTGGTTCACCGGGGCTCCGATTCCGTTGGTGGCGGTGATCGTGATCGGGTAGACGCCACCGGCGGTCGGGTCGGGGTTTCCCGCGAGGTCTGCGGTCCCGTTGTGATTGTCGGTGAGGTTTACTCCGTCGGGCAGCGTCGAGGCGGTCGTTATCGTCGGGACTGGATAGCCGGACACGGTCGTCACCGGGTAGCTAAAGGCGGTCCCGGTGTGGACCAGGTCCCCCGCCTTGGACTTGAAGACCGGGACATTGTCCACCGTGATCGTGAAGGTCTGGGTGGCCGTCGCCTGACCCGTGACTCTGGCGGTGATGGTGGCGGCGTAGGTGCCAGCGTCCTTGGCACCGGGCGTCCCCGACATGGTCGCCGTCCCGTTCGCTGTTGTTGACCAGGCGAAGACCCGACGGCAGGCCGACTCCCTTGATGACCGGTACCGACGTGCTGCAGGTCGTCACGGTGAAGCTGAACGGGCTGTTCGCCAGGGCAGTGGCTGAGTCGGCGCTGAGGAAGACGGCTGGGTCGCAGGTCGCTCCTTCGTAGGTGAATCCCCCAGCATCGGTGACACTTCCCCCGCCAGCGATCACGGAGACATCGGCCGGACCAGCGCTACCCGGCGGTGAGGGGACGCTGATCGAGGTGGGCGACGTCACCGAGAAGTTGTCGACGGGGGTGCCCCCGATCAGGAGCGATGTCACACCGATGAAGTTTGTTCCGCCGACTGTGATGCTTGTGCCTCCACCCTCCGGCCCGACCGATGGGCTGAGCGAGGTAATGGTTGGTGGAGCGGCGTACGTGAAGGCCCCGGGATCGGTAACGCTCCCCCCGACCGTGGATACCGTGACGTCGGCCGCACCAGCACTGCCTGGGGGAGTGGTGACAGTGACCGAGTCGGGACTGTCAGCGCGAACCGTGGCTCGGTTACCTCCGAAAGTGACCGTAGGCGCTGATGACAGGTCGGCGCCGTCGATGGTGACGCTGCTGCCCCCAGTCGTCGGGCCCGACGTGGAGTCGAGCGAGGTGACGGTCGGGGGCCCGTAGGTGAACTGGTCACCCGGCGCGTCACCACTGGAGGGACCGGATCCCGTGGTAACGGACACGGGCACTTCGCCACTACCAGGGGGCGAAGTGGCCGAGATCTGGGTATCCGAGACCACGGCAAAGGCGGCGGGGTTGTCCGTTCCGAAATCGACTTCGGACGTCCCGGTGAAGCCGGTCCCGGTGATGGTGACCGCCGTACCTCCGGTCGATGGGCCGCTATTGGCGTCCACATTGGTGACGACCGGAGAGGAGATCGTCCCCACGGTAACCGGAGTGGTCGATTCCACCGCGTTGACCAGGTCGTAGGCCAGCCCGTCGTTGTATGAGCCGGTGCCGCCATCGGCCGCGTAGGTGCTCTGGGTCAAGCTGAGGTTAGGTTCGTCGATGTAGACGTTACAGCTGCCCGAGCAGCCATTTGGCACCACGAAGGAGCCGTTGATCGTGCCTTGCCCGAGCGTGCAATTGGCAGTAGGACCGGGACTGGTGACGCCGGCTCCGCCCGAAGCACCACAGTTGTAGGTGGCCGGAGTGACGTCGACCGTGCTCACGGCCTGCACCGCCGTGCTTCGGGTCGCACCGACCCAAACCGTCGGCGCCGGAATTGCCGTCGCGGCACCGGTGGCGGTCGAGGGGACGGAACTCGGCGCACCATAGGCTCCTGAGCCCCACCAGTTACACGTACTACAGCTGCCGATGTCGATCGTCTGTCCAGCCGCCAGGTCAGTGGTCTGACTGAGGGAGGCGGTGGCCGGGTCCGGAGTGGGATCGTCGGCGTAGGAGACTTCCAGACTGGCAGCCGTGTATTGGATACCGCCGGCAGCCTGAATCTGAGATATCACACTGCAGTCAACAAACCCGGCGTCGGTCTCCGCCTGGGTGGGCGGACATGTGCCCTGCGGGTCGGTACCGGAGTACACAGGGTTACCTTCACTGGCACCAAGCGCGCACAAGACCGACGCAAGGGGGCATCCGCCGCTGGTGCTCGGCCCGGACGTGGGGAAGACATAAGCCGCTGTATACGTCGGCGGAGTGGTGGAGTAGTCACTGTTCTGGCCTGTCCAGGTGTACCAGCTCTCGTTGCCGGCGTAACCCTGACCTGTCGCACCCTGAGATGCTGTCCCCGTCACCACTGTGGACATGGGGTCCGAGAGGGTTTCGATGAGTGGGGCGGTCAGCGACACACCGGATAGATCCGAACAATTCGTCTCCGCCGTCGTTCCCGGCGAGGCTCCTTGCACGTATGCGCTCGCGCCCGGGGGGGCGTCCGCATTTACGACGCCCGCGCCACTGAAGGTACAGGTGCCGCTACCGAACCAGTAGAAAGCATTGGCCGCTGAGGTCGGTGACGTTCCACTTGCGGTGGTGACGGTCACGTTGTACGTGGTCCCGGCTTCGCAGTCGCCACAGTCAGCCATCGACGGCACCACCGCTTCGATCTCGTTGGGACTGAGGGTCGTGAAGCTGGTTGCGGGCGCCTCGCCGGCGAACTCCACAGCGGTCGGATCGATAAAATTCGTCCCCACGAGGAAGATCGTGTTGCCACCGGTGACTGGGCCGCTGACACCCTGGAGGGCCGTGATGGTCGGAGAGCCGGATGCTGAAGCCTGTCCGGCGGTGACGACATTCAATGCGGCGGCTGTGGCTACGGTGAGGAGCAGCGCTGCGATGCGGTGCCAAGATGAAGGGCGACCAAAGATGTGCTGCGCCAGATAAGCCCTCATATCGGAACCCCCACTTCGGTGCAACGGTCCCTGCATCCCACTCCCGAACTGTGGTCATGTCAAATGAAGTTGCTATCCCGAAGGAAGGGGCGGCGAGTCCAGACCCGTGACCGACTTCACTATCCACCGAATGCAAGGCCTCCCGCGATTGCGGTGACGCGTTGGTGGACCCATCCCAGCCGCCGGGATTGAGCACGTTGGGGAACGCGGCTCGCCGTGTGCCTAGGGTTCTCATCACCACCCAGGGGGCCACTATGAGTCAAGAAGTCGAAGTCGGAATCGTCACAGAACTGCAACCAGGCGTCGTCCGAGGCGCAGGTCGATATGCCGTCGGGAATGCCGGGGGCGAACTATTCGCCGTCAGTCGACGGTGCCGGCATCTCCGCGCCGATCTCGCGAAAGGTTCAATCGACGAAGAAGGCTGCCTGGTGTGCCCGTGGCACGGTGCAAAATACGACGTCTCCACCGGTCGGATGACCCTGGGCCCACAGGGCGCCTTCGCCAAAGTCCCGGGCCTCGATTCTGGTTACCGACTGTTGACCAAGGTGATTCCCTTGCGGCGTGGCAAGGTGACCGAAAGGGAAGGGAAGGTCTTCGTTCAATAGGGCGCCCTTCACCCGGCTCCGACTGTCCCAGAACAGTCGCCGGGATCAGGCGCCAGGTACACCACCACGGGCCCACCCCGGTGATGGGAACCCGGCGGCGCGGCGAGCAGCACCCCGGGGGGGATGACTCGGAACCAGTGGCGATACGCCGCTAGCGGATCGCTCTATCCGTTTCGCGCGATCCGCCGCAGCGGCCCGCGGCGTCCCTGGCCCCGCTCGTCGCCCTTCGTCACGATCAGCGCCAGCGAAGTGGTGACGTAGCCCGCCAGCTCGGTGCGCAGGTGCACGTCGGTGTAGGGCGGCACGTCTACGTGCACGTCCTCCGGCGCAGTACCCAGCGTGTAGTCCATGTCGACGTCGTGGCCGGCCCGCCGCAGCCGCTCCACCAGCCCTTCGATGTCGCGCCGCCGGTAGAACACCGTCCCGCCCGCCTCCACGGTGGCGTCGTTGGACGACACGAGGTACTCGGTCGTGTGCACGGCGACGCCGCCGGGCCGCAGGCACGCCATCTGCGCGAGCACGAAGTCCATCCCGGCCGCCAGCGTCCCAAGATGCTCCAGAGCGCACGACGACCACGCAAAGTCGAACCCGGTCAGGTCCGCCGGCAGCGCGTTCATGTCCACGGGGCGGTAGGCCACCCGCTGTGCGAACTCCTCGGCCGCGCACAGCCCGAACGCGTTCAGGTCCTCTGTCCCGCCGGACCACTCCACCTCCGAGTCCGTCCAGCCCGACGCCACGGCCGACTCGTGCGGCTGGTCGGTGGCGACGACGTCACAGCCGGCGGCGGCGAACAGCGCCACCAGCGGCTCCTGCCCCACACCGAACCCGACCCCCCGCCGCCCGGCGGCCAGCATGCCCCGCTCCCGCAGCGCCTCGGCGATGAAGAGCCACTCCCACATCTTGCGGTGGAGCATGACGTCGCGGGCGTCGTCGCCGGCCGCCCACATCGGCCGCAGCCGCTCGGCCCAGGCCCGCAGAGCCGGCGAGCGCAGCGATTCGGCCGAGCACAGTTGCGAGCGCAGCATGACCGGGAGGATCAGATCCGCTCGAAGTTCCGGGCCAGCTCCCAGTCGGTCACGTGGCGGTTGCTGGCCAGCCACTCCTGCTCGGCCGTGTTGAGGAGGTGGTGGTGCACGTCGGCCCCGAACGCCTCGAGCGCGACGGGGGAGTCGCGCAACTCGGCGATGGCCTCGACCAGCGTCGAGGGGATGCGGGGCACGTCGGTCGCCTCGTAGGCGTTGACCGGGTAGGGGTCGCCCGGCTCGAGCTCGTGGTCGATGCCGTACAGGCCCGCCGCGATGGCGGCCGCCAGCACGAGATACGGATTGACGTCCGCCCCGGGGATCCGCGACTCCACCCGCCGTCCCGGCCCCGTGCCCGACGAGGCGGAAGCCGCACGTGCGGTTGTCCTCGCCGTAGACCGCCGCCGTGGGGGCCCAGCTGCCGGGCACGTAGCGCCGGTACGAGTTGACGGTCGGCGCGGCCATCCAGGCCAGCTGCCGGGCGGCGTGCAGCTGGCCGGCCAGGAAGTGGCGCCCCACGGTCGAGAGGCCGCTCGGGTGCGCGGCGCCGTCGTCGGTGCCGGCGCCGGGCGCCATCAGCGGGTCGCCGCTCTCCACGTCCCACAGGCTCGTGTGCACGTGGCACGACGAGCCCACGTCGTCCATCGTCCACTTCGCCATGAAGGTCGTCGGCGCGGCCCTCCTGCGCCGCAATCTCCTTGACGCCGTTCTTGAACACGAGATGACGGTCGGCCGTGACGAGCGCCTCGTCCCAGACGACGTTCACCTCGTGCTGGCCGCGCCCCGCTTCACCCTTGGAGGTCTCGATCGGGATGCCGGCGGCGCACATCTCGTTGCGGATGCGGCGCAGGACGTACTCCTCGCGTGAGGTCTGCAAGCAGCTGGTAGTCCTCAATGGTGGAGGCGTGCGGCGTCAGTCCCTGCCAGCCCTTGGCGTCGGCCTCCTCGTAGGACTCCTTGAAGAGGAAGAACTCGAGCTCGGTCGCGCTGCACACCCGCAGACCGCGCTCGGCCGCCCGCTCCAGCTGCCGGCGCAGGATCCGGCGCGGCGAGACCTCGACCGGCGCCCCGTGCCTCGTCGGTCAGGTCGCAGATGACGAAGGCGGTGCCTTCGAGCCAGGGGATCAGGCGGGCCGTGGAGTAGTCGGGCCGGCACACGAAGTCGCCGTAGCCCTTGTCCCAGTTGGTGAAGTGGTAGCCGGGGAGCGGGTTCATGTCGACGTCCACGCGCCAACAGGTAGTCGCAGGCCTCCATCCCGTGCTCGGCCCCGTGCGACGTGAAGAAGTCCGCCGTCACCCGCTTCCCGACGGGACGACCGTGCATGTCGGGGAAGGCCAGCACGACGGTGTCGACCGCTCCGTCGGCGATGGCGGCGTCGATGAGCTCACGTCCTTGTCTCTTCTCTTCTTCTTGTCCTGGTCCGGTCCGGGCATGCGCCATGTTGACCCCGCTACCGGCGACCGTCCAACCCGACGTGCGTCGGTACGCTGGACGGATGCTCCCGCTCATCGGCGTCTCGACCTATGTGGCCGACGTGGCCTGGGCTTCGTGGGAGCGCCGGGCCGCCGTGCTGCCCGAGTCCTATTTCGAGCTGGTGGCCGCCGCGGGCGGCCGGCCGCTGCTGCTGCCGCCCGCGTCGACCGCGCCCCGGCGGCCCCGAGGCCGGGGCGGCCGAGGTGGTCGCCGTGCTCGACGGCCTGGTCCTGACCGGCGGAGGCGACGTGGACCCCGCCGCCTACGGGGAGGAGCCCGACCCCGAGGTGGGCGGCATCGACCCGAACCGGGACGCCAGCGAGCGGGCCCTCCTCGCCGCCGCGCTCGAGGCCGACCTGCCGGTGCTGGCCATCTGCCGGGGCTGCCAGGTGCTGAACGTCTACTTTGGGCGGGACGCTGCACCAGCATCTGCCCGACGTGGTCGGGAACGTCGACCACCGCCGGCCGCCCATGGTCTTCGAGGACGTCGACGTGGAGACGGTGCCCGGCACCACGCGCCGCCGGCGTCTTCGGCGCCGGCGACCACCGTGCGCTGCTCGCACCACCAGGCCATCCGCGACCTGGGCCGCGACCTGGTCGTCACCGCCCGCGCCGGCGACGGCGTGGTCGAGGCGGTCGAGCTGCCGCTCGGCCCGCTTCGTCCTGGCGGTGCAGTGGCACCCCGAAGAGGCCATGGACCAGCGGCCCTTCGACGCCCTGGTCCAGGCCGCCCGGGACGTACATGGAGGAACGGTCGGTACGGGCGACGGTCTGACCGTCGACCTCGCGCCCGGCCCGTCGGCAGCCCGTCGGCGTGCAACCCCCAGATGACGTCCGCTGTCCCGGGTCGTTCCCAGGCTCGCCGGGTAAGGTGCCGCCATGGCAAAGAGCGGTGGCCGCAAAGTCGTCAAGCCGGTGGCTGCCGCTGCCGTGACGCTCGGCACGATCGCCAGCATCTGGTGGTTCGCTCTCAAGCCTCGCCGCAAGGCCAAGCAGGCCGCGAAGACGAGCGGCAGCGCCTCGACCTCGACGGCAGGCGAGGCTACGACCGAGCAGTTGTAGGTCCGAGCCCCTCCACCAGCGCCGGCAGGCACTCGCTGATGGAGTCCCGCAGGACCACGTCGGCCAGGCCGTCCATGTCGGTGGGCTCACCGTTCACAATGATCGCCACGGCCCCGTGCCGCACCGCGACCGGGCACCAGTCCGGCCGCCGGGAAGACGGCGAGGGTCGAGCCCACCGCCAGCAGCAGGTCGCAGTTGGCCGCCGCCTCCTCGGCCCGGAACAGGTCCTCGGCCACCAGGCTCTGGCCGAAGCTGATGGTGGCCGACTTCAGGATCCCGCCGCAGACGGCCTCGCCGGGCCGACGTCACCCGACCATGGCCAGACAGGCCGGGTCGGCCTCGCCGGCCCGCACCCGGTCGTGCACCGGCTCGGCCGGCTGACGGTCCCCGCAGCTGAGGCACATCACCTCCAACGACGTGCCGTGGATCTCGACCATGCGGGCCGGGTCGCTGCCCGCCTTCTGGTGCAGCCCGTCGATGTTCTGCGTGACGAGCAGGTCGAGCCGCCCGCTGCGCTCCAGGTCGACCAGCGCGCGGTGCCCCGCGTTGGGCGAGGCCGACCACATCGGTGAGGTCAGGCGGTTCTGCCACGACACGCGCCCGCAGCTCGGGATCCGACACGTAGGCCTGCAGCGTCGCCATCTTCTCGGCCTCGGGGTTCTTGGTCCACACGCCCTGCGGCCCACGAAAGTCGGCGATGCCCGAGTCGGTCGAAATGCCGGCACCGGTCAGCACCACGACCCGCCTCGCCTGTTCCAGCAGCGCCCGGGCCCGCGCCACGTCGTCGCTATATGAGGTCGTCCCCACGAGGGAGCAATCGTACGGGCGTCGGGCGTAACCTGCGCCGGTGCCGGTGCCCGGGGACGCTCCCACCGTCGAGCTGCTGCACGCCGCCGACGCCGAGGACCGCCAGCGCCGCGCCGCCGGCGCCCTGCTCGCCGCCGGGTGCAGCCGGGGCGACCGCGTCGCCTTCGCCCTCGGCTCGTCGGCCGACCTCATATGTGCGGCGCTGGGTGCGGCCCGCATCGGCCTCATCCCCGTCATGCTCAACGCCACCCTCACCCCGGCCGAGCGCGACGACCTCGCCGCCGACGCCCGCCCGGCCCTGCCGCGTCTTCACCGAGTCCGACCTCACGACCTCATAGAGGGCCATCCCGACCGACCTGGCGCCGTACCTGCTCACCCGCCCGATGCACTACACGTCGGGCACGACGGGCACGGCCCAAGGGCGTGACGACGGGCTTGTGGGACGAGGACACGGCCCGACAGGTCTTCGAGGACGAGGCCGCCGTCTGGCACTTCGACCGCGAAGGACCTGCACATGGTCTGCTCGCCGATGTACCACACCGTCTCGATCCGATTCGCCAGCGGCACGCTCCTGGCGGGCGGGTCGTTGGCCATCCTCAGCCGCTTCCATGCCGCGACCGCCCTCGATACCCTCCGGCGCCACCGGCCCACGACGGCCTTCCTCGTCCCGACGCACCTGCAGCGCATACTGCAGAGCCCCGACCTCGGCGCCGACGAGACGTTCGACTCGCTGCGCCTCCTCGCCCACGCCGGGGCGCCCTGTCCCGGAGACGGTCAAGCGCGCCGTCATGGAACGGGTCCGGCCCGGCGGCGTCTGGGAGTTCTACGGCTCCACCGAGGCGCAGTTCACGGTGTGCCCGCCCGAGGACTGGCTCGAGCACCCCGGCACCGTCGGCCGGGCCCGCCCGGGCCGGCGTCTCCACATCGCCCCGGTCGCCGACGCCGACATGGCCGATGCGCCGACATCGACACCGCCGCCACCGATTCCGGCGCCACCGACGCCGGTCGGCACCATCTGGTGCGACATGCCGCGACTTCGCCCGCTTCAGCTACTGGGGGAACCCCGAGGCCACCGACGCCGCCTGGAACGGGTCGGCGTGCACCGTCGGCGACCTCGGCCGGCTCGATGCAGACGGCTTCCTCTACCTGACCGGCCGGCGCCACGACCTCATCATCAGCGGGGGCGTCAACGTCTATCCCGCCGAGGTCGAGAACGTCCTGGCCGCCGTCGAGGGCATCGCCGAGGTGGCCGTCTTCGGCCTCGCCCGACGAGCAGTGGGGCCAGCGGGTCTGCGCCGCCTACGTCGCCGACGGCCGGCGCAGTGTGTCGGCCGAGGAGGCCCTGCGGGCCGCCGCGTCGGCCCGTCTCGCCCCGTACAAGCGGCCCAAGTCGTATTTCGCCACCGGCGACCTGCCCCACACGGCCACCGGCAAGCTCATGCGGCGGGCCGTCCCCGAGCACCTGGGACTCAGCCGGCTCGACTGATCGGCCCGACTGATCGTCGACTGATCGCCGGCCTGATCGTCGGGACTGCCGGGCCGATCAGCGGGTAGAACTGCCACATGCCTTTCGCCACCATCAACCCAGCCACCGGAAAGACGGAGAAGGTGTTCCCGTCCCACACCCCCGAAGAGGTGGACGCCATCCTCGACCGGGCCGTCGCCGCCTTCGCCGAGTACCGGACGACGTCATACAAGGAACGGTCCCGCCATCTCCTCACCGCGGCGGAGCTCCTCGAGGGGGAGGTGCCCGACGTCGCGCGCATCCTCACCACCGAAATGGGCAAGACGTTCGCCGCGGCCAAGGCCGAGGTCTCGAAGTGTGCCGTCGGCCTGCGCTGGTTCGCCGAGAACGCCGAGGAGCTGCTGGCCGACCAGCCCATCGCCACCAGCGCCTCGAAGTCCTACGTGCACTACCAGCCGCTCGGCGCCGTGCTGGCCATCATGCCGTGGAACTTCCCGATGTGGCAGGTCATCCGCTTCGCCGCGCCGGCCCTCATGGTGGGCAACGTCGGCTTGCTCAAGCACGCGTCGAATGTCCCGCAGACCGCCCTGGCCATCGAGGACCTGTTCCGGCGGGCGGGACTGCCCGACGGCGCCTTCACCAACCTGTTCATCCCGGCGAGCGATGTCGCCGCGCTCATCCACGACCCCCGCATCGCCGCCGTCACCATCACCGGCAGCGAGCCGGCCGGCATGTCGGTGGCCGCCAACGCCGGCGACGCCCTGAAGAAGTCGGTGCTCGAGCTGGGCGGCTCCGACCCCTTCGTCGTGCTGGAGAGCGCGGACCTGGATGACGCCGTGCGCGTCGCCGTCACCGCCCGCGTGCAGAACAACGGCCAGTCGTGCATCGCCGCCAAGCGCTTCATCGTCGTCGACGCGGTGGCCGACGAGTTCGAGTCCCGCTTCATCGAGTCGATGGACTCGCTCGTCGTGGGGGATCCCTTCGACCCCGCCACGAACATCGGGCCGATCGTGAGCGAAGCACAAAGGGACGAGCTCGTCGGCCAGGTCGAGGAGGCCCTCCGCCAGGGCGCCACCGTCCACAACGGTGCGAAGATCCCCGACGGCGACGGCTGGTGGTTCGCGCCGACGGTCTTCTCGGGCATCACGACCGACATGCCGATCGCCCAGGTCGAGATGTTCGGCCCGGTCGCCATGGTGATCCGGGTCCCCGACGTCGACGCCGCCATCGCCGCGGCCAACGACACGACCTTCGGGCTCGGCTCCAGCGTGTGGGCCTCGGACGAGGCGGAGATCGCACGGTGCATCGAGGGGATCGAGGCCGGCGCCGTCTTCGTCAACGCCATGGTGGCGTCCATGCCCGAGCTGCCCTTCGGCGGCATCAAGCGCTCGGGCTACGGCCGCGAGCTCTCCGAGCTCGGCCTGAAGGAGTTCACCAACGCCAAGACCGTCTACGTCGCTTGACGATCACCTACCTCGACCACGCCGCCACCACGCCGCTCCGGCCCGAGGTCGCGGCGGCCATGGCGGAGGTGCACGACGCCGCCGGCGACCAGGTCCTCGGCAACCCGACCGGCAGCCACCCGGCGGGCCAGCGGGCGCGCCGCCTGCTCGAGGAGGCACGCGACGAGGTGGCCGCCTTCCTCGGCCGCGACCCCGGCGACATCGTCTTCACGTCGGGCGGCACCGAGTCGGCCAACCTGGCCGTGTTGGGGCCCGCCGAGGCGGCCCGGCAGGACCGGGGTGAGGCGGTGCTCCTCACTTCCGCCGTGGAGCACCCGGCCGTGCGCGAGTCGGCCCGGGCGGCGGCCAAGGCCGGCCTCGATACCCGCGAGCTCCCCGTCGACGCCTACGGCATCGTCGATCCCGACGCGCTCGCCCGCACGCTGTCGTCGCGGGTCACCAGCGTGTCGGTCATGACGGCCAACAACGAGACCGGCGTGCTGCAGCCGCTGCCCGACCTCATAGAGGCGGTGCGCCGCCGCGCCCCGAACGCGTACGTGTTCACCGACGCCGTGCAGGCCGCGCCGTGGATCGACCTGGCCGAGGCCACCGCCGGCGCCGATCTGGTGTCGCTCAGCGCGCACAAGGTGGGCGGGCCGGTCGGCGTGGGCGCGCTGGCCGTCGCCGGCCGCGTCGTCCTCGAGCCCCGCCAGTACGGCGGGGGGCAGGAGCGCGAGCGGCGCAGCGGCACCCAGGACGTGGCGGGCGCGGTCGGGCTGGCCACCGCGCTGCGGCTGGTGGCGGCCGAGCGCGCCGCGGCGGGCGCCCCGGGTCGCCGCCCGGCGCGACCGGCTGCGCGACGGGCTGCTGGACGCGGTGGAAGGGGCGTACCGCACGGTGCCGGCGGCGGCCGCCGGGGCAGGGGTCGAGGTGCTCCCGGGCCACCTCCATCTCTGTGTGCCGGGCGTCGAGCGCGAGGAGCTCCTGGTGGCCCTGGGGGAGGAGGGCGTCTGCGTCTCCGGCGGGTCGTCGTGTGCCAGCGGGGCGCTGCAGCCGAGCCACGTCCTCTCGGCCATGGGCGTCGCCCCGGAACTGGCGGCAGGTGCCGTCCGCTTCTCGCTGGGGTATGGCACGACGGATGACGACATCGACCGCGCCCTCGCCGTCGTGCCCGCCGTGGTGGCGGCACTGCGCCGGGGGGGCTGAGTACCGGTGGCACACTGGTCCCATGCGGGTGCTCGTGGCGATGTCGGGAGGCGTCGACTCCTCGGTGGCGGCGGCGCTGCTCGTCGAGCAGGGCCATGAGGTGGTCGGGGCCACGCTCAAGCTGTGGGGCGGGCCCTCGGACTCGGGCTGCTGCTCGGTGGCCGACGTCGAGGACGCCCGCCGGGTGGCCCAGCAGCTCGGCATCACCCACCACGTCTTCAACCTGACCGAGGAGTTCGACCGCTTGGTCGTGGCGCCCTATGTCGGGGAGCACGCGCGGGGGCGGACGCCCAACCCTTGTATCGAGTGCAACCGCTCCGTGAAGTTCGACCGCCTGCTGCACCGCGCCGACCGCCTCGGCTTCCACCGCCTCGCCACGGGCCACCACGCCCGTGTCGGGGGCGACAGCGATGGCGATGGCGACAGCGCTGTCGCCAGCGCGAGGGATGCGGTGTCCGCTTCCCTCCAGCTCCGCCGCGGCGCCGACCCCGACAAGGACCAGTCCTACGTGCTGTCCATGCTCGGGCAGGACGCGCTGTCCCGCGTGGTCTTCCCCGTCGGCGACATGACCAAGGACGAGGTGCGGGCCAACGCCCGCCGGCTCGGGCTGCGCACGGCGGGCAAGCCGGACAGCCAGGACGTGTGCTTCATCGGCAGTGCGGAGGGGCGCGAGGGGTTCTTGTCCCGGCGGGTAGAGCTGCACCCCGCCGAGGTGGTGGACGGCGAGGGCCGCCCGGCCGGCTCCGTCGATGCGGTCGAGCTCGTCACGGTGGGTCAGCGCCGCGGTATGGGTCACGGGAGCGACGGCAAGCGGCGCTACGTGACGCACGTCGACGTGGCGGCCCGGCGGGTCGTCGTCGGGAGCGCGGCGGAGGTGTTGCGCTCGTCGGTGCTGCTGGCGGGGCCGTCGCTCACGTGGGTCGACCGGCCGCTCGCCGCCGGCGCCCGCGCCGTCGCCCAGGTCAGCGCGCACGGGCGTCCCGTGCCCTGCACAGTGCTGTCGGTGCCGTCACAGCCGTCACAGCCGTCACAGCCGTCACAGCCCGACGACGTCGAGGTCCGCTTCGACGAGCCGCAGCGGCCCGTGGCGCCGGGCCAGACGGTGGCGCTCTACGACGCGCTCGACCCCGACGCCGTCGTGGGCGCGGGCATCGCCGCCTGACCGTGGCCGCCCGCAGCGAGACCGGCGCAGCAGCGGCAGTCCCGAAGGAGGCGGCGGCCAGGGCCGCCGAGCTCCGGCAGCTGATCGTCCACAACAACGAGCTGTACAACGTGCTCGATGCGCCCGAGATCCCCGACTCCGAATACGACCTCCTCGTGGTGGAGTTGCGGCAGCTCGAGGCGGACTATCCAGCGCTGGCGACCCCCGACTCGCCGACGCACACCGTGGGCGCGGCGCCTTCGGGCCTGTTCCAAGAGGTGCGCCACCGCGTCCCCATGATGAGCCTCGACAACGCGTTCAGCGAGGACGAGCTGCGGGCCTGGGGGGAGCGGCTGAAGCGGCAGGCGCCCGACATCGACCTCGAGGCCCTCGCCTTCTCGTGCGAGCCCAAGGTCGACGGCGTCGCCATGTCGCTGACGTACGAGCGCGGCCGGTTCGTGCAGGCGGCCACCCGCGGCGACGGCGTCACCGGCGAGGACGTGACGGCGAACATCGCCACCGTGGCCGACGTCCCCAAGGAGCTGGCCAAGGCGGGCGGCCCGTATCCCGCCGTGCTCGAGGTCCGCGGCGAGATCTACATGCCCGTCAAAGAGTTCGAGGCCATGAACAAGCGCCAGGCCGAGCTGGGCGAGCGGCTCTTCGTCAACCCGCGCAACTCCGCCGCCGGCGCGCTGCGCCAGAAGGACCCGGCCGTCACGGCGCAGCGGCCGCTGCACTTCTGGGCCTACGCGCTCGGCGTGGTCGACGGGCGACGGCGGCGGCGGCGCCGGCGGCCGCGGGGAGGGCAAGAACGTCGAGCGGCGAGGTCATATGGCCGGCGCCCACGCAGACGGCCACCCTGGCGCAGCTCCGCAAGGCCGGCTTCCCGGTGAGCCCCGACGCGCGCCACATCGTCGGCATGACGGCCGTGGTGGCTCGATGCGAGGAGCTGGCCGAGCTCCGCCACAGCCTCGCCTACGAGATCGACGGCGTGGTCACCAAGGTCGACGAGCTCGCGCTGCACGACGTGTTCGGCGCCACCTCACGCGCCCCTCGCTGGGCCATCGCCTTCAAGTTCCCGCCCGAGGAGCGCACGACCCGGCTCATCGACATCATGGTCTCCATCGGGCGCACCGGCCGGGCCACGCCCTTCGCCCGGCTCGAGCCGGTCTTCGTGGGCGGCTCGACCGTCGGCGTGGCCACGCTGCACAACGAGGACCAGGTGGCGGCCAAGGACGTCCGGCCGGGCGACCTCGTCATCGTGCGCAAGGCCGGCGACGTCATACCCGAGGTCGTCGGCCCCGTGCGCGAGGGCCCCGGCGTCCCCAAGCGCCGCAAGCCGAAGTGGAAGTTCCCGACGGCGTGCCCGTCGTGCGGCACGCCCCTCGTCCGCCTCCCCGGCGAGAGCGACACCTACTGCACCAACATCGACTGCCCGGCGCAGCGCGTGCAGCGCATTTCGCACTACGCCTCGCGCTCGGCGATGGACATCGAGGGGCTCGGCGAGGAGCGCGTGCTCCAACTCGTCGCGGCCGGCCTCATCAACGACGCCGCCGATCTCTACGACCTGGCTCCGGAGCAGCTCGCCGCGCTGGACCGCTTCGGCGCCCTCTCGGCGGCCAACCTGGTGGCGGGCATTGATGCCTCGCGTGCACAGCCGCTGAGCCGCCTGCTGGTCGCGCTGGGCATCCGCCACGTGGGGCCGACGGGCGCCCGGGCGGTGGCGCGCGCCTTCGGGACCCTCGAGGCCATCGCCGCCGCCTCGGTGGAGGAGCTGGCGGCCGTCGACGGCGTCGGCGGGATCATCGCGGCGAGCCTGGCCGAGTTCCTCTCGGCCGACACCAACGTGGCCGTCCTCGAGCGCCTGCGCCTCGCCGGGGTGTCGATGGAGGAGCCGGGCGCGCGCCGCCGGGAGCGACGGGGGCGCAGCCGGGGCGGCGGCCCTCCCACAGACGCTGGAGGGCAAGACGGTGGTGGTCACCGGGGCGGTCCCGGAGTACACGCGGGAGGGCGCCGAGGAGGCGATCATGGCGCGGGGCGGCAAGTCGCCGGGGAGCGTGTCGAAGAAGACCTTCGTGCTCGTGGTGGGCGAGTCGCCCGGCGCCAGCAAGTTGAAGAAGGCCGAGGAGTTGGGGATTCCGCAGCTCGATGCGGCGTCGTTCCAGAGCGTTGCTCGACAGCGGCGAATTGCCCGCATGAGCGCGGACCGTTGCTGGTAGGGGGGTGTCCACCGGCTGCGTGCCTGGGGTCGGTAGCCTGAGTGCGCCCCGATGCCCCTGATTTCAGACTCCATCGGCCGGGTCCTTGGGAAGCGGTACCGGCTGCTCTCCGCTTTGGGCACCGGCGCTTCCGCTCACGTCTATCTCGCCGAGGACGTGTCCCTCCAACGTCACGTCGCGGTGAAGGTGCTCCAACCCGGGTTGGCCACGGACGAGGCGTTCCTGAAGCGCTTCCGGGCCGAGGCGCGATCCGTCGCCTCGTTGAACCACCCGCACGTGTTGCGCGTCTTCGACTGGGGCGATGACGCCGACGGGCCGTATCTGGTCTTGGAGTATTTGGGGGGCGGCTCCTTGCGTGACTTGTTGGATCGTGACATCCGGTTGTCTCTTTCGCAGGCGGCCCAGCTGGGGACCGAGGTGGCACAGGGATTGGCCTACGCGCACCTGCGCGGACTGGTGCACCGCGACATCAAGCCCGCCAACTTGTTGTTCGACGAGGAGGGGCGGGTGCGGGTCGCCGACTTCGGCGTGGCCCGTGCGCTGGCGGAGGCGGCGTGGACCGAGCCGGCGGGAGCGATGGTGGGGACGGCCCGCTACATATCGCCCGGAGGCGGCGGAAGGGAAGCCGGTCGACGGCCGGGCCGACGTGTACTCGTTGGCGTTGGTGCTTGTATGAGGCCGTCACGGGGGTCGTTCCGTTCGTCACCGACACGACGATGGGGACGCTGGCCGCCCGTATCGGGCAGCCGCTGCCGCACAATGACCTGTTGGGCCCCTTGGACGACGTGCTGGCCCGCGCGGCCGCACCCGACGTGGCGGCCCGCCTGGACGCGGCCGGCCTGGCCGCCCGGCTGGGTGCGCTGGCCTCGGCGTTGCCGACGCCCTCGCCCCTGCCGTTGATCACGCCCAAGCTCGAGGACTCCGCCCCCATCAACGCCTTCCGTGCTCCCGGGGTGTCGGAACTGACCGACTCCGGCGTCGTCGCGGCGGCCGGTCTGGCGGTCGGTGACGCCACGGTTGTTGCGCCGGGGGTGGGGGCTGCTGCTGCCGCTGCCGCTGCGGCTGCGACGCCGATCGGGACGAAGGCGGGCCCCGGCGAGCTCTTCGACGCCGAGCCGTCGGATGGGAGCGCTACGTCGAAGCGTGGTCGTCGGCGTGAGCCGTGACCGCGCATTCTCAGCACCGGGGGCCCCTCGGAGCCGTACAAGCCCAAGAAGAGCCGGAAGTGGTGGTGGATCGGTGGGGCGGCCGCGCTGGCGCTGATCCTGGTCGCGGGCCTGGTGACCGCCTTCGCGACGAATGTGTTCACCCCGTCACACCCGACGCCGGCGTTGTCCGGTCTGACCGTGGTCGCAGGCCCGCACGGCGCTCGACAAGGTCCATATGACCTTGAAGGAGGGCGCACCGATGACGTCGATCACCGTGGGGGCCGGGGACGTGGTGTAGCAGAGCCCGAGCGCGGGGGTGTCGCAGAAGCAGGGCTCGACGGTCACTGTGGTGCTCTCTTCCGGGAAGCCCAACGTCACCGTGCCGTCGTTGTCCGGTATGACCTGCGCGCAGGCCGCAGTCGCCCTGAAATCGGCCCACTTCCAATCCGTCTGCGCGACGACGGGCGCCTACAGCAATACCGTGGCGGCTTCCGTCCTGGTGCTGTGGTCGATCGGCTCGACGCAGAACCCGACCAAGGCGCCTTACGGGGCCACCATCACGCTGGTTCCGTCGCTGGGCCACGCTCCGGTTCCGGTGCCGAACATCCCGAACAGCTACTCGTTCACCCAGGCCCAGGCTGCGCTCGACGGCCGTCGGCCTGACGGCGCACGCAGAACAACGAGTCCAACACGACGGTGCCGTCGGGGCAGGTCATCTCGACCTCTCCCGCCAGCGGGTCGCCGGCGCCCTACGGCTCGGCCGTCACGGTCAATGTCTCGACCGGCCCGCCGACTGTGCAGGTGCCCAACGTCCTCGAGGACACGGTGAGCCAGGCCACCACCGCGCTGGAGGGGGCCGGGCTGAGCGTCTCGGGTGTGTCGGGCAGCCCCAACAACAACGTGGTCGGAACTCAGCCCTCGATCGGCTCGACCGTGAACACCGGCTCGTCCGTCCAGCTCTTCACCCACTAAGTTCGCACGATCGCTCGATCACTCGCCGGCTCCGGTACGTCCCGGACCCCACAACCACCGAACCCACCTCCCTTCCCATGGCGCTCCCCTATGACCCCGGCTGCGACCTCTGCGAGGCCGCGCACCTGTCGGAGTGGCACCACGAGGACGACGTGTGCTGGGTCGCGGACTGCGAGGTGTGCGGCGTGCCGATGGTGGTATGGAAGCACCACGGTCCGACGCCGCCGGAGAGCGACATCGAGCACATGGTCACGCAGCTGAGCCTGGTGGCCGATGCCCGCTTCGGTGAGGGCGAGTGGGCGGTCGACCGGGTGATGCGGCAGATCCCGAATCACTTCCACGCCCACGGGCGTGACCCGAACTGGTGGTTCCGCCTGCGCGGTCTGCGCTGACGACCGTCGGTGCATGCCCCTCTGACGTGCCACGGGCCGGGAGACGTCCGGAATCGGCCACCTAGGGTGTCCCGGGTGGAGGAACCCGGGGACGAGCAGGCAGACGTCCTCCTCGACCCCAAGTTCGACCCCGGCGGCGGCGCCATGGGTACGATGGGGGCGGACGGATCCGTCGAGACGAATTGGTTCGTCCTGCTGCACCGGCGGGTCACGGACCGGGCGGTCCGCAGTCCCCGCTACCAGTGGTGGGCCCTGGTCGCGCTGCTCGCCGGGCTGCTCTCCCTCAACATCACCTTCACCGTCTTCGTGGTCGCACTGCCCACGGTCAAGGCGGACTTCCACACGAACTTCTCCGTCCTCGCCTGGGCCTCCACGGGCCCACTGCTGGCCTTCGGGGTGGCGGCGCCCTTCTTCGGCAAGGCCGGCGACCTCTTCGGCCATCGCCGGCTGTACCAGTTCGGCCTGCTCGGGGCCATGGTCGAGCGCGATCCTCACGGCGACTGCGCCCGATGTCGGGATGTTGCTGTTCGCCCGCGCCCTCGATGGCGTGCAGGGCGCCGCGACCGGCACGGCCTCGATGGCGATCATCCTCGAGCTGTTCTCACGCCAGGACCGCGTCAAGGCGCTGGGGTGGTGGTCGCTGGTGGGGGCCGGCGGGCCCGTGCTCGGCGTGACATTGGGCTCGCCGGTGATCCAGTTCTTCGGCTGGCGGACGCTGTTCTGGGGGCAGTTGGTGCTGCTGGTCATCGCCTCGGTGGTCGTCGCTGTTCTGTTGCCGTCGGACAAGCGGGTCACGACATGACGACATCGACGTCGGCGCCGCTGTCGAGCGACGGGCCAGCCCGCGGACGGGCGGCGGTGGCGCCGGTCTGGTCGGCTGCGGCGCTCGGGCGTCTGGGACGGCATGGACTGGGTCGGGATCTGGAGCCTGGCCGGGTCCGTCACGACCGCCATGCTGGTGCTGAGCATCGGCCCCATCGTCGGCTGGACGGCACCGGCAACGATCACGTGTGGAGTGCTCGCGGTGGTGCTGGCGGTCGTCTTCGTCCGCCAGCAGATGACGTTCGCCACGCCGCTCGTGCCCATGACGTACTGGCGGCGCCGGAACTTCATGTTCCCGATGGGGACGAAGGCGTTCTCGAGCTTCGCCTACTTCGGCGGCTTCTTCCTGTTCCCGCTCCTCATGGAGCAGGTCTACGGCTACAGCGTGTCCCAGGTCGGATTCATCTCGGTGGCCCGGCCTCTCGTCTTCGCCATCAGCGCGCCCGTTGCGGGCTATATGACGGTGCGGACAGGGGAGCGCACCGCGACGCTCTTCGGCGCCGGGTCGCTGTTCGTCTCCATGATCCTGTTCGCCACGCTCAGTCCGACCGCGGGGCTGCTGATCATCCTGGTGGCGCTGGCACTCTCGGGCCTCGGCATGGGTGTCTCCAACCCGGCGACCTCAGCGACCATGTCCAACGAACTGGCGGCGTCGGAGTACGGCGTCATGAGCGCGGCGCAGCTGCTGGCCAGCCAGGTCGGGGAGGTGGCCGGCATTCAGGCCGTGCTGACCATTCAGGAGTCGATCGCCCGCCGGTCGGGCCTCGGCAACGTGCACCACAGCACGGCGCTGCTCCACAGCTTCAGCGTCCCGTTCTGGGTCGCCGCCGGCGTCGCAGGACTGGCCGTGATCTGCGGGCTGTTCATCCGCTCCATGCCCCGCGACCAGCGGACGGCGCAACGACTCGCCGATGCCGGCTGAATGCGTGCGCCGGAGTTCGCCCGATTGCGCCGGACTAGGCCGGATTGCGCCGGACTATGCCGGGATACGAGGTCTGAGCGCCGGGATATGAGGTAGTGCCGGAATATGAGGTCTGAGCGCCGGGTCAGTCGGTGATGTCGCGCAACCGGGCGGCCATCTCTGCGGCTGCGGGGTCGCTCGCCGCCGGAGCGGCCTGCAGGGCCATCAGCTTGGCCATGTCACCCTCGACCCGCACCTTGCCGGCCATGAAGGCCTGCATGCCGGCCTGGGGGTTGCCTTCAATGAGGATTGCCTTGGCGGTGTCGTAGTCCACCGTGACCTTGAGGTCCTGCGTCTCGAGGTGCCCCGTGTCGAGGACGAGCTCGCCGCTCGATGTGTCCATGTGGGCGAGGATGTCCTCGTCGGAGAAGGGGACTGCGGTCACCACCAGGTTCATACGGACCACGTGGGGGACGGGGGCGGTCTTGCCCTCATACTCGGCACGGATCTTGCGGGCCTCGTCCAGCCACTCGTCACTCAGGAACGGGTACGACGGCATGCAGTGCTCCTTCGTCTCTTCGGTCTCGGTTCTCGGTCTCGGTCTCGGTCGTGGTGCGGGACCTCGGTTGCCCCGCCCCGGAGCCATCTGGCCGCCGGAACCCTACTCGCCTCGCCGGTAGGCTGCCCCTCTGTGTCAGCTTCCATTATCCCCGGTGCCGAGCCGTATTCCACGACGGGTGATACCCGAGGCGCGTTGGTCCTGCACGGCTTCACGGGCAACCCGCAGTCGATGCGCGGCCTGGCGCTGGCGCTCGCCGACGCCGGGTTCACCGTCGAGATGCCGCTGCTCCCGGGCCACGGCACGGTCATAGAGGACATGCTCGAGACGCGGTGGAAGGACTGGACCGCCGCAGCCGAAGCGGCCTACGTCGAGCTGGCGGCGCGCAGCGACCGCGTCGTGGTCGTCGGGCTTTCCATGGGCGGCACGCTGAGCGTCTGGCTGGCCGAGCATCACCCCGAGATCGCCGCGCTGGCCCTCGTCAACCCGCTGCTCTCGCCGCCCGACGCCGACACGATCGGCTTCGTCCAGGCCATGATCGACGCCGGCGACGAGGTGGCGCCCGGCATCGGGTCCGACATCGCAATGGAGGGTGCAGTCGAGGCCGCTTATCCGGGGCTCCCGCTGCGGGCCGCGCTCTCCCTGTTCGCCGGCGCGGCCGAGGTGGAGGCGGAGCTCGAAGCGGTGACCTGCCCCGTTCTCGTGTTCACGAGCGTGCAGGACCACGTCGTCGACCCCGTATCGAGCCAGAAGCTGGTGGCCCGGGCCAAGGGACCGGTGGAGCAGGTCATGCTCGAACGCAGCTTCCACGTGGCCACGCTGGACTGGGACAAGGACGAGATCGAGGCGCGGACGGTTGCGTTCGTGACCGGCGTGCTTCCGCCGCCCTCGTGACCGATCGTGCGGAGCTCAGTCGCGAGGACGTCATACACGTGGCCCGCCTCGCCCGGCTCGACCTGAGCGACGAAGAGGTCGAGCTCTTCACCGCGCAGCTGCGGACCGTGCTCGACCACGCAGCCGACGTCGCGTCGCTCGACCTCTCGCACCTGGAGCCGTCGTCGCACCCGATCGCGCTGCGGAACGTGCTGCGGGCCGACGAGCCCCGTCCGAGCCTGGACCGAGAGGAAGTGCTGGCCGCGGCACCCTCGGTGGAGGACCACCGCTTCCGCGTCCCGCGCATCGGCGGAGAGGCGCCATGACGACGGCGA
This sequence comes from uncultured Acidimicrobiaceae bacterium, assembly GCA_963731065.1. Lineage (GTDB taxonomy): Bacteria > Actinomycetota > Acidimicrobiia > Acidimicrobiales > RAAP-2 > Bog-473. The sequence goes on from CAVSUH010000015.1 coordinate 122,875, forward strand.
CGATCCTGGCGGCCGAGATCCGCTCGGGCGAGCGCTCGGCCCGGGCGACGGTCGACGCCGCGCTGGATGCGGTCGACGCCGGCGACGGCGAGTACCACGCGTTCCTGTGCCTGCTGGCCGACGAGGCGCGCGCCGAGGCCGACGCGGTCGACGCCGCGGTCGCCGCCGGAAAGGACCCGGGTCCGCTGGCCGGCGTGCCGGTGGCGCTGAAGGACAATCTGTGCACGCGGGGGGCGTTGACGACGTGCGGCTCCAAGATCCTGGAGAACTGGCACCCGCCGTACGACGCCACAGTGGTGCAGACGCTCCGCCGGGCCGGGGCGATCGGCCTCGGCAAGACGAACATGGACGAGTTCGCCATGGGCAGCTCGACGGAGAACTCGGCCTTCGGGGCGACGCGCAATCCACAGCGATACGAGCAAGGTTCCGGGTGGCAGCAGCGGTGGTTCCGCCGCAGCGGTGGCCGCTGGGTTCACTCCCCTCGGACTCGGCTCGGACACCGGCGGGTCCATCCGTCAGCCCGCGGCCTTGTGTGGGGTGGTCGGGATGAAACCCACCTACGGTCGCGTGTCCCGGTACGGGTTGGTGGCCTTCGCCAGTTCGCTCGATCAGATCGGCCCGTTTGCGACGACCGTCGAGGACGCCGCGCTGTTGTTCGACGTCCTGGCGGGGCATGACCCGCTCGACAGCACGTCGTTGCCGTCGGTGCCCGAGCCGACGCTGGCGACGGTGCACGACGGGGTGGAGGGGATCCGGGTCGGGCTCTGCCGCGACCTCATAGAGGGGTGCGCGCCCGACGTGGTGGCCCGGGTGCAAGAGGCCGCCGATGCGCTGGCGGGCGCCGGCGCCAAGGTCGAGGAGGTGTCAGTGCCCGAGTTCGGGTACGGGCTGTCGGCCTACTACCTGATTGCGCCGGCCGAGGCCTCGTCCAACCTCGCCCGCTACGACGGCGTGCGGTACGGGCTGCGCGTCGACGTCGACGGCGATGACGTGGCGGCGATGAACACGGCGACGCGTACGGCGGGGTTCGGGGTTGAGGTCAAGCGGCGGATCATGCTGGGGACGTATGCGTTGTCGGCCGGCTATTACGACGCGTACTACGCGCAGGCGCAGCGGGTGCGGACGTTGGTGATGCAGGCATTCGACCGCGCCTATATGACGTTCGACGTCCTGGTGGGTGCGACGGCGCCGACGACGGCGTTCGATGTGGGCGCCAAGGTGGACGACCCGATGGCGATGTATATGAACGACGTCTGTACCATCCCATCGAATTTGTCGGGTCACCCCGCCGTGTCGGTGCCCTTCGGGACGGGGGCGGACGGTCTTCCGGTTGGCGTGCAGGTGCTGGCGCCCGCTCTGCAGGAGGCGCTGCTGTTCCGCGTGGCGCAGGTCGTGGAAGACGGGGCGCCGTGAGCGCCGATACCGACTGGGAGATGGTCATCGGGCTCGAGGTGCACTCTGAGCTCCAGACCGCGACGAAGCTGTTCTGCGGGTGCCGCAACGCGTTCGGTGACGAGCCGAACGTGAACATCTGCCCCACCTGCGTCGGACTGCCGGGGTCGCTGCCCGTCCTCAACGAGCAGGCGGTCGATTTCGCCATGCGGATCGGTGCCGCCCTGCACTGCGAGATACGCCCGTCGGAGTTCTCGCGGAAGAACTACTTCTACCCCGACCAGGCCAAGGACTATCAGATCAGCCAATATGACCTCCCGCTGAACGCCAACGGGTGGCTCGAGCTCCCCGACGGGTTCCGGGTGGGCGTGACCCGGGCCCATATGGAGGAGGACACCGGCAAGCTCACGCACATCGGGGCGAGCGGTCGCATCAATGCGGCCCTGCACGCGCTGGTGGACTACAACCGCTCCGGCGTCCCGTTGGTCGAGATCGTGAGCGAGCCCGACATCCGGACGGTCGCCCAGGCGAGGGCCTACGCCAGCGAGTTGCGGGGGATCCTGGTGGCGACCGGCGCCTCCGACGGGCGCATGGAGGAGGGTTCGATGCGGGTCGACGCCAACGTGTCGGTGCGCCCCGTCGGCACCGAGGCCTTCGGCACCCGTTGCGAGATCAAGAACCTCAACTCGCTGCGCTCGCTCGGTCGGGCGATCGAGTACGAGGCGGCGCGCCAGATCGCCCTCCTCGAGTCAGGTGGCGCTGTGGCCCAGGAGACCCGGCACTGGGACGAGTCGGCCGGGCGCACCGACTCCATGCGCTCCAAAGAGGAGGCCAACGACTACCGCTACTTCCCCGAGCCCGACCTGGTGCCGCTGGCACCGGATGCGGCGTGGCAGGAGGAGGTGCGGGCCGGTCTGGGCCTCATGCCGGCCGACCGGCGCGCGGTCCTGGTGACCGCGCTCGGTGGTGCGCCGACCGGCGCCGAGACCGACCAGATCCATGCGGTCGTCGACCTGGGACTCGACGCGTTGGTGACGGCGGCCGCCGAGGCCGGCGTGCCCGTCACCTTGGCCCTGGCCCGTGCCGCTAATGAGGTCGCCGCGCAGAGCGAGGCCGGGCTGCAGTTGGACCCGACGTCATTCGTCTCCACGCTGGCCATGGAGTCGGGAGGCCAGCTCTCGGCCACGCAGTCCAAGGCCGTCCTCGGTGCGCTGCTCGAGCGCGGCGCCGGAGACCCGGCCGCGGTCGCCAAGGAGATGGGCTTCGAGGCGCTCGCGGCCGACACGCTCGGGTCCGTGGTCGACGAGGTGATCGCCGCCCATCCCGACGAGTGGGCGCGCTTCGTCGAAGGCGACGACAAGTTGAGGGGCTTCTTCACCGGTGCCGTCATGAAGGCCACGTCGGGCAAGGCCGACGGCAGCAAGGTGGCGGCGGAATTGAGCAGCCGCCGCGGCTGATCACCGGAGGTCGCCCTACTGCCTCACCTCAGCCCTGCGGACCTGACCTCACGCCGGCCGTCGCCCTGGTCCACAGCGGCGAAGGGCGTGACGTCATGACCAGGTCCCTGGGACCGGTGATGGTGAGCTCCTCATTGGCATTGCCCGTCATTGTCCAGCCGTCCGAATGCACCAGGTGATGGTGATGAAGGCATTGGAGCACCAGATTGTCCAGGTCGCTCAGCCCGTCGGGTTCCCACGGGACAATGTGATGGACCTCGGCGAAGGTCACGTTGGTACAGCCCGGGAAGCGGCAATGTCTGTCCCGGCGCATGACCTCTCGACGCTGGGCCTTGTTCGGGAATCTCCGGGCCCGGCCCTCGTACATGGTGTGCCCAACGTCGTCGTCGACCGCAATGGCGACCGTCGCGTCACAGGCGATCCGGCGCACCGTCTCTGCGTCGATCAGACCGACGTGGTCGAGCTCACCGGCGAGCGACGTGCTCTGCCCTGACTCGTCGACCAAAGAGCTGATCGGCACGTGGGCCACCACCAAGAACGGGCGGGCGCTCGAGCTTGTCCCAGCTGCAGAACGGATCCGCGCCAAGAACCCGTCGCAGAGGCGCTGGTCCCAAGGAGTCCCTCCGTCGGAGGGGACCTCCTTGGCCTGGGCCTCGAGGGTGGCCTTGACCTCGGCGTAGACGTCGGGCTCGAACTGAGCCGTCAGCGTCCGGTGCCCGTCGTTGAAGCGCAAGAAGCGTCGATCGTGATCGCTCTGTGACGGAGACGGTGACGGCGAAGAGTTATCGCCCAACGCAGCTTCGGCCGCAGCTCTCGTGCGGGCCACCTCGGCCAGGTCGGCGACCGAGCACTGCTGGGCCTGATCGCGCCACTCCCGGTCGGTCTCAGGCGTCGCCACGTCGGCCACCACGCGCACCTTGTCCAAGGACAGGTCCCCGGTGAACAGGGCGCCCACGAGGTGTGGGATGTCCCACGCCACCTTGGCCGGGTGCACCAGCCCCCGGGCACTCGCCACCGAGAGGCCGTAGCGCTGCACCACCCACGTTTCGACCGAGGTCGCCCCGTCGCTTCGATAGTCCTGGCCGCGCTCGACCTCGCCCAGCCGCGGCCACGATCTCGGCTTGGGCGGCCTTCATCCGCGCGAACGCTCCATCGAGATAGGCCCGGCGCTCCTCGGCCGACATGGCGGCCACCGAAGAGATCAGTGCGGGACCCACAGATGCCTGGTGGACCAGGAGAGTGTCGGACATCACAGCGAGAACGGTCCCCGCCGACGGGGGAGAGCCCCTTATTCCCGATTTAGTCGATCTGACCCACCATGTAGCGGTCCAAGGTGGGTCCGGCCCAGCGGGCGATCTCCTCGGGCGTGGTCGTGGAGATCGGTGGCACCCGGAGGATGTAGCGGATGAAGGCGAGCCCCATCAGCTGTGATGAGACGAGCGCACGTCGCTGGCGCGTCACGTCTTCGCTCTCACCCTCGTTGACCGGACTCTTCTCCCAGATCCGTTCGGCGACGAACTCGCGCATCGCGTCGGCCACGTTGGCCGACGCCGCCATCCCCGCGACGCAGGAGGCAAAGGAAGAGCCCGTTCCTTCGGCGTGGTCCCACATGGAGAGGAAGGGCCCGATCACCATCGCACCGGGGCTCGAGGCCAGGTCCGACTCCGACCAGACGGCTTGGTCGTGGGTCGGGACCGAGCGGGGGTCGAAGGGCAGGGCCATGGCGGCCACGAAAAGGGCCGCCTTCCCGTCGAAGTAGTGGTGGACGAGGGCCGGGTCGACCTCGGCTTCCCGCGCCACCGCCCGCAGGCTCGCCCCGTCGTAGCCCTTCTCGGCGAAGACGCGCTTGGCCGCCTCCACGATCTCGCTCTTGGTGTCGACGTTGCCCGGCCGGCGGCCCGCAGCGGCCGCGGCACTCATATGAGGTCCCGATCGCCCTGAAAAAAGGGGTATTCACCATTGGGGAATTCTGTGGTACAACTCACCAGTGATGAATCTTACGGGAGAACGGCCGTGAATTCGGCGCAAGGGACCGATCGGGGCACGCAGGACGCCGGGAGGGCCGGGTCCGCCGGGGGTGCCGGACCTGACGAGAGCGCCGAGAGCGCCGAGACCGTCCTGGGTCGTCTGGCCGGCGCCTGCTACGACCGCCGCCGCACGGTGCTGGTCATATGGATCCTCGCCATCATCGGCGTCACGGTCGTCGCCCAGATGGTGGGCACGCACTTCGAGAACAAGTTCACGGCGGGGAACACCCCGTCGCAGCAGGCGACGAACATCTTGGAGGCGACGTTCCCGTCGAAGTCGGGCGACACGGCCGACATCGTCTTCCACACGACAGCGCCCATCACGAGCTCTGCCAACGAGGCGGCGATCAACAAGGTGGTCGCCAGCGTCGAGCCGCTGCCATGGGTCCAGAGCGTGACCAGCCCGTTCTCGGCGGCCGGTGCGCATCAGATCGCCCAGCCGAGCAAGGGCAACATCGCCTTCGCCCAGGTTCAGTTCACCACCGACACGGCCGACATCCCTGTCCCCGCCATCAAGGAGGTCATAAAGACGGCGCAGGCCGCCGCGCACCAGGGCTTCCAGGTCGAGCTCGGCGGCGCCCCGATCAGCGCCGCCGCCACGGCCGCCCCCGGGCCCAGCGAGGGCATCGGCATCACCGCCGCCATCCTCATAATGCTGCTCGCCTTCGGATCGGTCGTCGCCATGGGCCTGCCCGTCATGACCGCGCTGGCGGGCCTCGGCATCGGTATCGCCCTGCTCGAGCTGCTCACGCACGTCCTCACCGTCCCGAACTTCTCGCCCGAGATGGCCGCCATGATCGGCATCGGCGTGGGCATCGACTACGCGCTGTTCATCGTGACTCGATACAGGCAGGGCATCTTCGAGGGCCGTGACCCCCGCAACGCCGTCGTCACGTCCCTCATGACCTCAGGCCGGTCGGTCCTCTTCGCCGGGAGCACCGTGGTGATCTCGCTCTTCGGGCTTCTCCTCATAGGCCAGGCGTACATGATCGGGCTGGCGACGGCGTGCATCGCCGCCGTCCTCATGGTGCTCATCGCCGCGCTGACGCTGCTGCCGGCCATGCTGGGCTTCGCCGGCAACGCCATCGACAAGTGGCACGTGCCGCGCCTGCTCCAGACCGGCGGGCCGCCGCCGCCCGACGGGTTCTGGTACCGCTGGAGCCGCTTCGTACAGCGGCGGGCCTGGGTCACCGGCACCGTGGCGGTGCTCGTCCTCGTCGCTCTGGCGCTGCCCCTCTTCAGCATGCGGCTCGCCTTCACCGACGCCGGCAACGACCCCACCAACCTCACCACCCGGCAGGCCTACGACCTCCTGGCGCAGGGGTTCGGCCCCGGCTTCAACGGCCCCCTGATCGTCGCCGCCGCGATGCACGGACCAACAGACGAGCCCACCGTCGACCGCCTGCAGCAGGCGATAACCGCGTCGGCGCACCACGACGGGATCGCCTTCGTCGCCCCGGCAGAGTTCAACAAGGCCGACACCGGGGCGGTGATCGTCGTCTACCCGACCACATCACCGCAGTCGGCGCAGACCGGCACGCTGGTGCAAACACTAAGGAACGAGGTCATACCGCCCACCGTCAAAGGCACCGCCGTCGACGCGCAGGTCGGCGGGGAGACGGCCGCCAGCATCGACGCCGCCAACTTCCTCGGGCACCGCCTCTTCCTCGTGATCGGCGCCGTCCTGATCCTCTCGTTTCTGCTCCTCATGGTCGTGTTCCGGTCGCTGGTCCTCCCATTGAAGGCCGTCATAATGAACTTGCTCAGCGTGGGCGCCGCCTACGGCGTCATGGTGGCGGTGTTCCAGTGGGGCTGGGCGGGGCGCATCATCGGCATCGGCGAGACGGGACCGATCGACCCGTGGATCCCCGTGGCGCTCTTCGTCGTCCTCTTCGGCCTCTCCATGGATTACGAGGTCTTCCTGCTGTCGCGCATCCGGGAGGAGTGGCTGCGCACGCACGACAACTCGCTGGCGGTGGCGGACGGCCTCGCCGTGACGGGCCGGATCATCACGGCCGCCGCCGCCATCATGTTCTGCGTCTTCGCGTCGTTCGTCATAAAGGACCCGCTGCACATCCTCAAGGTCTTCGGCCTCGGGCTCGCCACGGCAGTCCTGGTCGACGCGACGATCGTGCGCATGATGCTGGTCCCGTCGATCATGGAGATCCTGGGCCCGGTCAACTGGTGGATGCCGGCGTGGCTGGACCGCTCGATCCCGACCATCGGCGTGGAGGTCACGCCCGGCGCCATCCCGACGCCTGCGCCCGTCCCCGTGCCGCAGCCGCAGCCGCAGCCCGCCTGACGGCGGCCACCCCGCCGTACCGCCGCCCATCGGCCACCGGGCGACCTCATATGCTGGGCGCCCATGAAATCGGACGAAACCCGCACGCTCGTGTCCCTCAACCCCGGGCGTGACGTACAGCGGGTCGGTACCGCGACGTTCCTGGGTGAGGACGTCGAGAAGATCCACGATCCGGTGTGGGCCGTCATCGGCAACCTGGGCGACAGCCAGTGCTATCTCGGCGTCACCGCCAAGGTGCAGGCGGTGCAGGCGGCCCTCCATCGCCGCATCGACCACGACCACCTGGGTTACCGCCTCATCGCACCGGCCTTCACCCTCGGGGTGTCGGACGGGCAGCTCAACGGGACGCCGCAGATGCGGTTCTCCCTCATAGGAAGAGAACTGGTCCACGACGCGGCCGACGTCCACCTCGCCGCCAACGGCGTCCAAGGCCTCATCGCCGTCGTCGCCTGCGACAAGCCCCCCGTGGGGACGCTCGCCGCCATCCTCGAGAACGACACCCCTGCCGTGATCCTCTCCGACGGCTCCATCCACCCAGGCATCGACCCGGAGACCGGCCAGCCCATCGACCTCGTCTCAGCGTTCCAGATGGCCGACCAGCCCGAGGAGGTCCGCACGAGATACGCGTTGCACGCCTGCCCCGGCCAGGGCAGCTGCGGCGGCATGTTCACCTACAACACCATGCAGACGTTCATCGCGGTCCTCGGCCTCGAGCCACTTCATATGGTGTCGCCGGCGTCGGACGACCCCCGCCGGCTCGCCGACTTCCCGGACCAAATGGTCGACTGCCTCGTCACGATGACCGACCGGCGCATCCGGCCGAGCGACATCGTCACCCCCGCCTCCCTGCGCAACGCCGTCACCGTCGCCATCGCGATGGGGGGCTCCACCAACGTCGTCCTGCACAGCGTCGAGATCGCCCGCGCCGCCGGCATCGACTTCTGGGCCGAGGCCATGAGCCAGCAGGAGTTCAACGCGCTGGCCCGCCGCCTGCCCGTCCTCGTCAATATGAGGCCCTTCGGCGAGTACTCCATGGTCGACGTGGACGCGAGCGGCGGGCTCCAGGTGATCGTCAAGGAACTGTTGGACGCCGGCTTCCTCGACGGCAGTGCGATGACGTGCACGGGCGAGACCCTGGCCGCACAGGTGGAACGACTCGACCCGCCTCCCCCCGACCACGAGGTCATCTACAGCGTCGAGAAGCCGTTCAAGGACACGGGCGGGCTGCGCCTGCTGCGGGGCAACCTGGCGCCCGAGGGCGGTGCCATCCTGAAGGTGGCGGGCGTCGAGGGCGGCGTGACCGACGGCGTCTTCACCGGACGGGCCCGCGTCTTCAACGGCGAGCGCGATCTCATCGACGCGCTCGACCATCACCCGGACACGTTCGAGGACAACGACATGGTCGTGATCCGCTACGCCGGCCCCCGGGGCGCCCCGGGCATGCCCGAGCTGCTCGACCCCACCTCCCGCATCACGGCGCTGTGCCGCCAGCGCGACATCACCATCGCCCTGATGACCGACGCCCGGTTCTCGGGTGGGTCCGTCGGGCTGGTCATCGGCCACGTGGCGCCCGAGGCGTTCCTCGGGGGGCCGATCGCGTTGGTGGAGGACGGGGACACCATTTTGATCGACGTCAACTCGGACCGGATCGACTGCCCGCAGCTGGCCGACCCCGCCGAGGCGGAACGACGGGACACCGCCTGGAACGCGGCGGCGGCGGCCAACGGCGGCGTCCACCCGGACGTCACGCCGGTCAAGGACCGGGTCCTGACCCGCATGAGGGCGACGGCGCTCCCGGCCCTCCTGGGTGGGGGCATGGCGACCCCGTCGCAGGGCTGATCGCGATGCCAGAGAGCACGAACGTCGAGGGCCTGCTGGCGAGTCAGATCGACTATTACCGGGCCCATGCGCCGAAGTACGACGACTGGTGGTCCGGCACGGGCAGGCACGATCACGGCGATCGCTACCGGCGCAGCTGGAATTCGGAGAAAGCCAAGCTGAGCGCTGCGCTCCTCGCCCGCGCGCCCCTGGGCGACGTTCTCGAATTCGCCGGCGGGACAGGGAGGTGGACGGCCGAGCTGGTGCCGCTCGCTGATTCCGTCACGGTCGTCGACGCGGCGCCCGAACCGGTTGCGATCGCGCAGGGCAAAATCGGGAGCGACAAGGTCACGTGGGTGATCGACGACATCTTCGAACACCGGCCCGTCCGCCGCTACGACGCTGTCTTCTTCTCCTTCTGGCTGAGCCACGTGCCAACCGCCCGCTTCGAGCAGTTCTGGGCCCTCGTCGACGACTGCCTGAAGCCGGCGGGCCAGGTCATCTTCATGGACAACGCGCACCCGTCTCTGGCCAAGGACGTCCCGGAGCTGGCCGCACTGCGAGGGGTCTCGACGGACATGTTGCTGGCGGGTGTCGACAGCCGCACCGATCTGGAGAGCGGCGTGGCCACTCGGCTGGCGGCGGACGGCGCCACCTATGACCTGATCAAGATCTGGCGAACGGGCGAAGAGCTGCAGGCGCAGCTGGCCGCGCTCGGCTGGGATGTCGAGGTGGTCACGACCGAGTGGGCCTTCATCTTCGGCCACGGCCGGAAGCGCTCCGGGTAGTCCCTGGGAGGCTCCGGGTCGCCGATCCTCCCCGCCGGAATCGGTCCGGCGGGGCAGGGGGGCTTGTCCAAAAGGGCCGGGCATGGCACAATGTCCACTTCATGCAGGCACGCAGCTTCCGGCCCGAGATTCTGGTACTCGTAACGTAGGCACGCGCCCACAATCGGAACGCGTGCCTTACGACCTCCCACACCGGGGGGTCTTTTCAATTTCCGGCCGGAACCCGCCACGACCACCGCCACACCGCCACGACCACCGCCACACCAACAGCACCAGACACAGCAGCCCAGAACAGGGGAGTCATATGAAGATGACAGGGGCCCAGGCCCTCATAAAGAGCCTCGAGATGCAGGGGGTCGACGTCATGTTCGGCCTGCCCGGCGGCGCCATCCTGCCCGTCTACGACCCGATCATCGACTCCTCCATCCGCCACATCCTGGTGCGCCACGAGCAGGGCGCAGGTCATATGGCCGAGGGCTACGCCATGGTCACCGGCAAGCCCGGTGTCGCCATGGTCACCAGCGGGCCCGGCGCCACCAACATCGTCACGCCGCTCGCGAATGCGTACATGGACTCGACGCCGCTGATCGTCGTGTCGGGCCAGGTGGCCACCGGCTCCATCGGCACCGACGCCTTCCAGGAGTGCGACATCACCGGCGTCACCATGGGCATCACCAAGCACAACTGGCTCATAAAGGACGTCAACGACATCCCGAGGGTCGTGGCGGCCGCGTTTCACGTCGCCACGACAGGGCGGCCGGGGCCGGTGCTGATCGACCTGCCCAAGGACATCTCGAACGCCCCGATGGAGTGGTACTGGCCGTCGTCCGTCGACGAGCTCGACCTGCCGGGCTACCACCCGGTGACGTTCGGCGATCCCGTGCTCATCGGGCAGGCCGTCGAGCTGATCTCTCGGGCCCGTCGCCCCGTCCTCTACGTGGGCGGCGGCGTGCTCAAGGCCCGGGCGGCCGAGGCACTGCGGGTGCTGGCCGACCGGACGGGGATCCCGGTGGTCACGACCCTCATGGCCCGGGGTGCCTTCCCCGACTCGCACCCCCAGGCGCTCGGCATGCCCGGCATGCACGGCCACTACACCGCCGTCACCGCACTGCAGAAGAGCGACCTGTTGATCAGCCTCGGCGCACGATTCGACGACCGGGTCACCGGCAAGATCAGCGCCTTCGCCCCGGAGGCCAAGGTGATCCACGTCGACATCGATCCCGCCGAGCTGGGCAAGGTGCGCGTGCCCGACGTGGGCATCGCCGGCGACTGCCGCCAGGTCATAGAGGAGATGCTGCTGGCCATGGACGCCTACGGCGACGACACGCACCCGCTGGTGCAGGACCTGGCGCCGTGGTGGAAGCAGATCCACGAGTGGCAGGAGCGCTTCCCGCTCTATTACGAGGACGTCGAGGGTGGGGCGATCAAGCCGCAGAACGTGGTCGAGCAGCTGCGTGACGCGGCATCGGAGGACACGATCGTCGTCGCCGGCGTGGGCCAGCACCAGATGTGGGCCTCGCAGTACTGGCAGTTCGAGCACCCCTACACGTGGGTGAACTCGGGCGGTGCCGGCACCATGGGCTTCGCCGTGCCGGCCGCCATCGGGGCCAAGGTGGGCCGCCCGGACCGCACCGTGTGGGCCATCGACGGCGACGGCTGCTTCCAAATGACGGCGCAGGAACTCGTGACGGCGAGCGTCGGAACAGATCCCGGTGAAGATCGCCATCTTGAACAACGCCTACCTGGGCATGGTGCGCCAGTGGCAGGAGATGTTCTACGAGGAGCGCTACTCGGAGGTCTACCTCTCGCCCGACCTGCCCGACTACGTCAAGTGGGCGGAGGCCATGGGGTGCGTCGGCATCAAGGCCGAGACGCCCGAGGACGTGGGTCCGGCCATTGAGAAGGCGAACTCCATCGATGATCGGCCGGTCGTCGTCGACTTCCGCACCGACGCCCGCGAGAAGGTCTACCCGATGGTGGCGGCCGGCCAGTCCAACGACGACATCGTCGTCCACCCCGACCAACTGAAGGCGAACGCCCGATGACGCCGGCCCCGCTGCACTCGCTCCCCGGGTCCGAGTCCGGCACCACGGGCCGTCCGCCGGCACGAGTCAGGGTCGCGGTCGGGCCACGCCGCCGGGCCAGCGCCACCACATCCTCTCGGTGCTGGTCGAGAACAAGGCCGGCGTCCTGGCCCGGGTGGCCGGGCTATTCAGCCGTCGCGGCTTCAACATCTACTCGCTGGCGGTCGCCCCCACCGACGAGGACGAGCACTTCAGCCGCATCACGATCGTGGTCGACGTCGAGTCCGCGCCCCTGGAGCAGGTGATCATGCAGCTCGACAAGCTGATCAACGTCGTCTCCATCGGCGAGCTCTCGCCCAGCGAAGCCGTCGAGCGCGAGCTGGTCCTGGTCACCGTGGCGGTGGGCCCCACCGAGCGCTCCCAGGTCATACAGCTGGTCGGGGTCTTCGGCGGCGAGGTGGTCAGCGTGGGCGCCGACCGCATCACCGTCATGCTGGCCGGCCGCCCCGAGAAGATCGACGACTTCGAGGGACTGCTGGAGAACTACACGGTCGAAGAGCTCCAACGGACGGGGCGGGTCGCCCTGCCTAAGCTTGACCGGCACTAAGACCGCCCGACCTCATATCGCCAGAACCGGCTGACCGCCTGATCACGAACAGAAAGAGTCGACACATGGCCACGATGTACTACGAATCCGATGCAGACCCCACGCTGATCGCCGGCCGCAAGGTGGCCATCTTGGGCTACGGCTCGCAGGGGCACGCGCCACGCGCAGAACCTGCGGGAGTCCGGCGTCGACGTCCGGGTCGCCCTCAGAGAGGGCAGCAGCTCCAAGCGCAAGGCCGAGGAGGCCGGGCTGCGCGTCCTCTCGCTGGCCGACGCCGCCGCCGAGGCCGACGTGATCATGATGCTGCTGCCCGACACCGAGCAGAAGGCCGCCTACGACGAGTTCGTGGCGCCCAACCTCAACGACGGCGACTGCCTGATGTTCGCCCACGGCTTCAACATCCGCTTCGGCCAGATCGTGCCGCCCGCCGGCGTCGACGTCACCATGGTGGCGCCCAAGGGGCCGGGCCACCTCGTCCGCCGCACGTACACCGAGGGGGGAGGGGTCCCGACGCTGATCGCCGTGCACCAGGACGCCACCGGCAAGGCGCGGAGCTCGCCCTGTCCTACGCGCACGCCATCGGCTCCACCCGGGCCGGCGTGCTCGACACCACCTTCGACGAGGAGACCGAGACAGACCTCTTCGGTGAGCAGGTGGTGCTCTGCGGCGGCCTGACCGCCCTCGTCACCGCCGGCTTCGAGACGTTGGTGAACGCCGGTTACCAGCCCGAGTCGGCCTACTTCGAGTGCCTGCACGAGCTGAAGCTCATCGTGGACCTGATGTACGAGCAGGGGATCGCCGGCATGCGCTACTCCATCTCGGACACCGCCGAGTACGGCGACGTGACCCGCGGCCCGCGGGTCATCAACGAGGCCGTCCGCGCCGAGATGCAGACCATCCTCGACGAGATCCGCAGCGGCGCCTTCGCCGAGGAGTGGATCGCCGAGAACCGGGCCGGGCGCCCCCGCTTCGAGGCCCTGCGCAAGGAGGGCCAGGCCCACCAGATCGAGACGGTGGGGCAGGAGCTGCGGGCCATGATGCCCTTCATCTCGGCCGGCAAGACCAAGGTGCAGGACGCCTCGGGGGGCTGACCAGGGGATTCATCCCTGAGGCCTCCCGACTTTCCGGGCGGGCCTTGACATGACATCACTGTGACATCATCATGACGTCATGAAGATGTCACAGGTGGTCGACGGGCTGCGTTCGGACGTGGTCGCCGTCGGGGAGCTCGGGGACGACACGGTCGCCGAGGTGGCCGAGCGGATCGCCGACGTGCTCGGCCGCTCGGTGCCCGGGCGCGTACTCGATCTCCTCTCCGACGTCGCCGCCGAGCTGACGGCCACGCTGCCCGACGGGCGCGTGGACATCCGGGTCGCGGGCGACGACGTCGAGCTGACCTATGTCGAGGACGCATCGGGTCCGTCTGCCACGCCGACGAGCGACGGCGACGCGCAGTTGGCTCGCATCAGCCTGCGCCTCGGCGAAGGGCTCAAGTCCCGCCTCGAAGCGGGCGCGGCGGCCGAGGGGGTCTCGGTGAACACCTTCATCGTGCACCTGCTCGAGCGCGGCACGTCGGGCAATCGGAGCCGGAGCAATCGTGTGGGCAATCGCCTGCACGGCTACGGCACAACCTGAAGGAGCAGCGGACATGGAGAAGACGTTCGAGACCGCGGGAGGCGTGCGCCTCTCCGTGGAGATCCATTCGGGTCTGGTGGTGGTCATCGCCGGCGCCACGGACCGCACCGTCGTGTCGGTCGAAGCGGCCGCGCCCGGGGCGGAGGAGTTGGTGCGGCGGGCCATCGTGGAGTGCCAACCGGCCGGGGACTGTCATCTCGTGGTGGTCAAGCTGCCACGCGTGCACGGCGTGCGCCTTCTGCGCCGCAACGCCGTGATCGTCCGGGTCGAGGTGCCCGAAGGCGCCCACGTTGCGGTGGCCACGGCCTCGGCCGACCTGGAGATCAACGGGCCGGTGGGTGAGGTGGACTTCAAGACGGCGAGCGGCGACGCCTCGATCGAGGACGTGGCCGCGGATGTGACGGCGAAGACGGCCAGCGGCAATATGACCCTCGGCAGGGTCGGGGGGAACATCCAGGCCTCCACGGTCTCGGGCGACCTGCGCTGTTCGAGCGTGATGGGCACAGCGTCCTTCTCCGCCACGTCGGGCAATCTGGAGCTGGGTGCGGCCGGCAGCCGCGTCGAGGTCAAGGCGACGTCAGGCGACGTGCGTCTCGGCGAGCTGGCGCACGGCGCACGGGTGACGAATGTCTCGGGGAACGTGCGTGTGCTCGACCTGGGCGAGGGCGCGCTGAAGGTGCGTTCTGTGTCGGGCGACGTGTCGATCGGTGTGGCGAGGGGCGTCGACCTCCATGTCGACGTGGAGACGGCGTCGGGCTCCGTGCACTCGGACATTCCTCTCGACAGCGTGCCGTCGTCGGGGGCGCGCCCGGAGACCCGGGTGGACCTGAGCATCCGCAGCGTCTCGGGCAATATCGAGATCGGGCGGGCGCTCGAGCACGTCGCCTGACGTCGCTACGACGTCGCCCGACGTGTCTTGACGTTTGCTATCCGAAGACGATCGGGAAGGCGTCGAGGTCCTCCAGCATGTCGGACAGGGGGAGGACGGGACAGACCTCGACGGTGTTCCACTGCGACATGCCCGTCGAGTGGACGAGCTGGGTCACCGCCTCGATGCTCGGCGCGTCGACCACGGATATGAAGCGGTGGCCCGGGTCGAGGTGGAGCGGTCCGGTGACGAAGGTGATGCCCGCCTCCCCGGCGAGCCTGGGCATGTCCTGGCCCAGCCCCTGAATGGCGCGCACCCGGCTCTTGCTGTTCGACGTGGGGCAGATCTCGGGCGGGTGTTGGGCGAGGATGGCGTACTGGGGCATGAGAGTGATCCTCCTGTGGACAGAGGGCGATCATCGCCCCCGGGGTCGGTGCTGTCCAGCATCTTCAGTCGCGGTCGTGATGGCAGACGGCCTCGAGCATGATGCCGAACGGATCGAGCCAGAACGTGGCGAAGTACGGCGGCGGGTACTGCGGCCACTCCTGGGGCGGGTGCACGACGGTGCCGCCCGTTCGCACGACGTGGGCGTGCACGTCGTGCACCGCGCCGCGGGTCGGGACGATGAAGGCCAGGTGTTGCAGTCCCGTGGCCTCGCGTCTGTAGCTCCGGTCCTCGGTGGCCTCGTAGAAGAAGAGGTAGGCGCCGCGCGTGCCCTCGGCCGGCATGAACGCCACGGCGTCCTCGGCGGTCGGGAACGGCTCGTAGTGGAGCAGGGGCATGAGCGAGCCGTAGTACGCCGCAGCCTGTCCCAGGCCGGGGACGTTGACGCCGACGTGACCGAGCACGGCGCCATTCTCGTCGCGTCACGGCCGGCGGGGCACGGGGCCGGGCCGGGGCCGGGGCCGGGACCGCGGCCGGGGGCAGGGGCGCCGCGCCAATATGACGCGGACCGGCGGCCAGACTGTTCGCCGTGCGCCGTCGGTCCGTGATGTCATCGGCCCTCGTCATGGTGCTGCTGGCGCTGGCCGGGGCCGCCCTGCTGGGGTCGGGCACGGGCTCGGCCGCCCTCACCGCCACGTCCTCCCTGCCCACGCTGTCCTCGCCGGTCTTCAGCGCACCCAGCGACAGCGCCAGTGGCACCGCGGCCGTCTCGGGCCGGATCTCGTCGCCCGGCGGCCCCTACCTCTACGACAGCTCGGGCCGCGTCGTCTTCTTCCACGGCGTCGATGCCGTCTACAAGTACGCGCCCTATGAGCTCTACCCCGACAAAGGCAAGCCCTGGAACCTCTCAGTCGCCGACGCCTCCCTGATGGCGCGGTTGGGCTTCAACGTGGTGCGGCTCGGCATGACCTGGAGCGGCTTGGAGCCGGGCACCGCCCCCGCCAACGACCCGGCCATCTGCGCCCACGGGTCCCCTGGCGATCCGCACCAGTTCAACCAGGCCGTGTTGAACCGCTACGTCGACCACCTGCGCACCACGGTCAACCTCCTGGCGCGGTTCCACATCTACACCATTCTCGACATGCACCAGGACGTCTACAACGAGATGTTCGAGGGCGAGGGTGCGCCGAACTGGGCCGTCTGCACCAACGGGGTGGCGAGTGCGGACCCACCCGGTCGCTGGTCGTTGGAATATGGCACCCGTGCCGCCGGCATCGCGTTCAGCCACTTCTGGCGGAACAACGTCGTGGGCGACTTGCAGGGCCAGTACGACGAGGTGTGGGGTGACGTGGCGCACGCGTTCCGCCAGGACCCCTGGGTGCTCGGCCTCGACCCCTTCAACGAGCCGTTCTCGACCGCGCTGGTGCACTTCCTCGGCGAGCACTTCGACGCCGAGCTCGAGTGCTTCTACACGGGAACCGCCCACGTGGGCACGGCGCTCCACGGCGCTCCGCCGTTGCGATGCCCGAAGAACGACCCGGCCCAGGGCGTGATCCCCACCATCGAGTCCAACGACCCGGGCGGGCTGGTGTTCGACGAGCCGGACAACTTCGCCAACCGCGGCTACCCGACCTACCTAGGCCCGATGGATCTGCCCAACCTGGTCTTCAACGTGCACACCTACTGCGGGGCTCGCAGCCCGGTCACGGGGAACCCCACCAACCCGCTGGCTTGCGCCGAGCAGGAGGCGCACTCGCTGGGGGTGCGCGCCGCCGACCGACCGGAAATGGCCTCGCCGCCGCAACCGGGTGGACCGGCCTGGTTGGTGACCGAGTTCGGGGCGACGAACTCGCCGGCGCTCCTCAGCGCCATCACGTCGCAACTCGATGCCCATCAGGTCGGCTGGATCTACTGGTCCTGGAAGTACTACGACGACCCGACGGGCAGCGCGGCCGAATCACTGGTGATGGCCGACGGGCGCCTGCGCTCGACCGCCGTCGTGCTGAGCCGGGTCTATCCGCAGGCGGTGGCCGGGACGCCGCTGCAGTTCTCGTTCTCGCCGCAGAGCGACGTGTTCGACCTGGCGTACGTGCCCAACCACCGCGTTCACGCGCCGACGCTGATTTTCGTGCCGACCCAAGTCCACTACCGGCACGGCTACTGCGCCCGCACGACGGGCGCCCGGGTGACGTCGGCCCGGGGGAGCGACCTGATCGAGGTGCAGAACGCCCGGCGCGGGCAGCGCGTCACCGTGCAGGTCACACCGGGGCGCTGCGTCGCCGGCGTGCGCCCCTCCACCCAGGCCTAGGGTGGCGGCATGTGCCGCAACATCACCACGCTGCGCGGGCTCGAGCCCGTGGCCACACCGGAGGAGATGGAGGCGGCGGCTCGGCAGTACGTCCGCAAGGTCAGCGGCGTGCAGTCGACGTCGCCAGCGACCGAGGAGGCCTTCGAGCGGGCCGTGACGCAGGTGACCGAGGCGACGATGTCGCTCCTGGCCACCCTGCCGCCGCGCAAGCAACCTCCGCCGACCCTCCCGCCGCTCCGCCGGATCGCCGCCAAGGCTGCCGCCTCGACCTGACCCGGCTTTATCGGGGTCCGGGTCCTTGACAGAGTATATTCCAGTAGAGGAATATACCCTGTGTGACGGCCACATTTGAGGTCCTGGCGGAGGAGAGCCGCCGTCGCATCCTCGACCTCCTGGCCGAGGAGGAACGCCCGGTAGGCGAGCTGGTGACGCTGCTATCTCTGAGCCAGCCGGCCGTGTCGAAGCACCTCAAGGTCCTGCGCGAGGCGGGCCTCGTCCAGTCCCGCACGGACGCCCAGCGTCGGATCTATCGGGTCAACCCAGAACCGCTGCGCGCGGTCGACGAGTGGCTTGCCCCTTATCGCCGGCAATGGGTCGGCCACCTCAACGCGCTGGAGCGCCATCTCGAAATCATGGAAGGCAGCGACGGGGAGCCCTGGGCATGAGCGACGCCGGGACCGGGTCCGACGAGTTCGGCACGCTCGAACGCGCCGGCGACGTGTCGATCCTGCGTTACGAGCGCCGGCTGGCCCATCCGGAGGAAAGGGTGTGGCGGGCTCTCACCGAGGACGGGGACCTGGCGGCGTGGTTCCCGACCACCATGGAGGGCGAGCGCGTCGCCGATGCCGCGCTGCACTTCTCGTTCCGCCGATCCGAGGGTGCACCCTTCGACGGCGAGATGCTCGACTTCGTCCCGCCGTCGCTCATGGAGCTGCGTTGGGCCGGCGACATCCTGCGCTTCGAACTGGAGCCGGATGGGGCGGGGTGCATCCTGCGCCTGCGCGTGACGTTTCCCGACCACGGAAAGGCGGCGCGCGACGCCGCAGGCTGGCACGTCTGCCTGGAGCAGCTCGGCGCGCTGTGCAACGGTTCGGAGTCGCAGCTGCCGTGGTCGTCGCAGCCGCCCGAGCGCTGGCGGGTCGTTCACCGTGGTTACGTGGAACTCCTGGGGCCCGAGGCGTCGGCGATCGGATCGCCTCCGGAGTAGGGGCGGACACACGGCGGGTACGGCAGGTACGGCAGGTACGGCGGGTAGGGCCGGCGCGGTTTCGCGACGGTGTGGCGGCCGCTCAGCGTGACGCGACACGCAGCGGCAGGTCCAACAAGCCGCGCAGGGTGAAGCTCGGGCGCCAGTGGGGCTCGTCGCCCGTCAGCTCCAGGACGGGAAAGCGCGCCAGCAGCGCGTTGAAGGCGATCTCACCTTCCATGCGGGCGAGCGCGGCCCCGATGCAGTGATGGATGCCCCACCCGAAGCTCAGCGGCGTGTTGTCGTCGCGGCGGAGATGGAGGTCGTCGGGCCGGTCGAAGCGCGCCGGGTCCCGGTTCGCTGCACCCTGGAGCACCACGATCCTCTCGCCGCGCTCCAGCGGCTCGCCCAACAGGTCGGCCGGTTCCAGGGCGGTGCGGAGGTTGAACTGCACCGGACTGTCGAAGCGGAGGAGCTCCTCGACGGCGGTCGGCGCGATCTCGGGGTGGCGCCGCCAATCGTCCAGCTGGGCGGGGTGGCGCAGCAACGCCAGCAAGCCGTTGCCGAGGAGGTTGGTCGTCGTCTCGAAGCCGGCGGAGAACAACAGGATGGCCGTCGAGGTGATCTCGTCGTCGGTCAGGCGGTCGTCGCTCTCGCGCGCCTGCACGAGCGCGCTCAGCAGGTCCTCCCGGGGCTGGCGCCGGCGCTCGTCGAGCAGGCCGGTGAAGTACTCCGCCAAATGGACGATGGCGTCGATGGACGCTGCCGTCTCCTCCTCGCTGAGCACTGGCTCGATGCCCTTGGCGGCGGCCCGCACGAGGGGCTGCAGACCGGCGCGCTCTGACGCCGGGACGCCGACCAGCTCGCCGATCACGTCCATCGGCAGCGGCAGCGCGAACTCGGCGATGAAGTCGACCTCGCCCCGTGCCGCCATGGCGTCGAGGAGGTCGTCGACCAGTCGGTGGATCGCCGGCTGCAGCCGCTCGACCTGGCGCGGCGTGAACGAGCGCGAGACGAGGCGGCGCAGGCGCGTGTGGTCGGGCGGGTCCGCCATCAACATGTTGTGCTGGGACGCCTCGAAATACTCTCCCCGCCGGGTCCCCTGGTCGCCGAAGATTCCCGTCGACGACCCCTCGAGCCCCATGCCGCGGCCGAGGCGGGGGTCGCGCAGCACCCCGAGGCACTCCTGGTACCCGTTGACCACATAGGGCCCGAAGGCAGTCCGGCTGACCCGGGCTTCGGCGCGCATCCGCCGCGTAACGGGGATACGGGTCGGCCTGGCCGTCCGGGGTGACGAGCACCTCGAGGAGCAGGCCGTCAAGGTTCGGGCTGGTTGCGATGGTCATGGTTCCCGCCGCCTCTTCGTCAGTCCCCCTCGGGGAGGAGACTACGACGCCGGGGCGACGCCGTACGAGCCACTTGGTGCCGGCTCGAACGTGACCGGCCGCCCGCCGCCGGACAAGACTGGGCTGGGCGCGACGGATCGGATCGGATCGAATCGAAATGAGCATGCAAGGCAAGGTCGTGGTCGTCACCGGGTCGAACGTGGGTATCGGGCTCGAGACGGCCGTGGGGGTGGCGGCGCTAGGGGCAACGACGGTGCTCGCCTGCCGCAATCGAGCCAAGGCGGAGGCGGCGAGCCACGAGGTCACCCGGCGGACGTGGAACGACGACGTCCATGTCGTGCCGCTCGACCTGGCCGACCTGGCCTCGGTCCGCACCGCGGCGGAGGAGATCCTGTCCCGGTGGGACCGCCTCGACGTCCTGGTCAACAACGCCGGCGGGACCTGGTCGGCCCGCCAGGAGACGGCGCAGGGCTTCGAGTACACGTTCGGCGTCAACCACCTCGGCCACTTCTACCTGACCAATCTGTTGCTGCCTCGTCTCCGCGCCAGCAGGCCCGCCCGCATCGTCAACCTGACGTCGGTGGGTCACCACGCGGCCCGGCGCGGCATGCGCTTCGAGGACCTCCAGAGCGAGGGCCACTACGAGGCCATGGAGGTGTACTGCCGCTCGAAGCTCGCCAACGTCCTGTTCACGCGCGAGCTGGCCAGGCGGCTGGACGGCGACGGCGCCGGCGACGGGCCGGCGGCGGTCACCGTCAACGCCGTGCATCCCGGTCCCGTCCGCAGCAGCTTCGGCATGGACGGCGACCTGCGCGGCGTCATGGGTTTCGGCATGCGCCTCGTCCGGCCCTTCGAGATCAGCCCCAAGCGGGGTGCCAAGACCTCGCTCCACCTGGCCACGTCCCCGGCCGTCGCCGGGAGGACGGGCGAGTACTGGGTCCGGTCCAAGCGAGGTCATATGAGCCGGCAGGCCCGCAACGACGAGGCGGCGGCGCAACTGTGGGACGAGAGCGAGAGCCTGCTCGCCGGGGCCGGGTTCGCCGTCGCCTGACCCGAGCTGCCCGAGCTGCCCGAGCTGCCCAGCTGCCGAGCTGCCGCCAGGCCGCACGGGCGGCCCGGTCCAGATCAGGCCAGTGCGCCCACCACATAGGTGATGCAGCCACACAGCGAGGCCACGTCGTCCGGCTCGATCGCCGGGAACATGGCGATCCGCAACTGGTTGCGCCCGAGCTTGCGATACGGCTCAGTGTCCACGATCCCGTTCGCCCGCAACACGGCAGCGACCTTCGCCGCGTCCACCGCGTCCACGAAGTCAATGGTCCCGACCACGTGGCTGCGGTCGGCCGGGTTCTCGACGAAGGGCCGGGCGAAGCCGGACTGCTCGGCCCAGGTGTAGAGGATCTCGGCGGAGCGGTCGCAGCGCGAGGCGGTCCACTCCAGGCCGCCGTTGTCGTTCATCCAGTCGAGCTGCTCGGCCAGCAGGTAGATGGTGGCGAGCGCCGGCGTGTTGTACGTCTGGTCCAGCACCGAGTTGTCGACCGCCGTCTTGAGGTCGAGGAACATCGGGATCCAGCGACCCGAGGCGGCGATGCGCTCCACCCGGTCGAGCGCGGCGGGCGACAGCAGGGCGATCCAGAGGCCGCCGTCGCCGGCGAAGCACTTCTGCGGGGCGAGGTAGTAGGCGTCGAACTCGGAGGCGTCGACCCGGAGGCCGCCGGCACCTGAGGTGGCGTCCACCGCGACCAATCCGCCTCCATCGATGGGGGCGGCCGCACCCTGGGGCCGCCGGATGGGCATCGACACCCCGGTGGAGGTCTCGTTGTGCGTCAGGGCGTAGAGGTCGACCGCCGGGTCGGCCACCGGCGTGGGGTGCGTGCCGACCTCGGACTCAATGACCTGGGGGTCCTTCAGGTGCGGCGCCGCCTTGGCGCAGGCGGCGAACTTCGAGGAGAACTCGCCGAAGCTCAGGTGCTGGCTCTGCTCCTGAATCAGCCCGAAGGTGGCCGCGTCCCAGAAGCAGGTCGTCCCCCCGTTGCCGAGGACGACCTCGTACCCGTCGGGGAGCGTGAAGAGCTGCCGCATCCCGGCACGCACGCGGCCCACCTGAGACTTGACCGTTTTCTGGCGGTGGCTGGTGCCCATGTACGTGGTGGCCACGCCGGCGAGCGCGTCGATGGCGGCCGGCCGGACCTTGGAGGGGCCGGACCCGAAACGCCCGTCGGAGGGCAGCAATTCGGAGGGGATGGTGATGTCGGGGACGTCTGGCACGTATGAGATCATGGCATCGTGACGACCACCCCTTCGACGACTGAGCTCCGCCGGATCTCGCGCCGGGCCGCCGCCGTGGCGCCCTCGGCCACCCTCGCCGTGGACGCCAAGGCCAAGGCGTTGCAGGCGGCGGGGGAGCACGTCATCGGCTTCGGCGCCGGCGAGCCGGACTTCCCGACGCCGGCGCACATCGTCGAGGCCGCCGTCATCGCGTGCCGCGAGCCGGCCAACCACCGCTACACCCCGACGGCCGGCATCCCGGCGCTGCGCGAGGCCATCGCGGCCAAGACCCTGCGCGACTCGGGCTACGAGGTGGCGGCCAACCAGGTGCTCGTCACCAACGGCGGCAAGCAGGCGGTGGCCAACGCGTTCGCCGTGCTGTGCGACCCCGGCGACGAGGTGCTGGTGCTCGCCCCGTACTGGACGACCTACCCGGAATCGATCGCGCTGGCCGGCGGGACGCCCGTCATCGTGTCCTCCGACGAGACGACCGGCTTCAAGTCCTCGGTCGAGGACCTCGAGCGCGCACTGGACGCCGCGCACCAAGGCGCTGCTCTTCGTGTCGCCGTCCAACCCGACCGGCGCGGTGTACCCGCGTGACGCAGATCGAGGCCATCGGCCAGTGGGCGGTGTCCAAGGGGATCTGGGTGCTGACCGACGAGATCTACGAGCATCTCGTCTACGGCGGCGCCGAGCACCACTCCATGCCCGTGGTCGTGCCCGAGCTGGCCGAGCGCTGCCTGGTGGCCAACGGCGTGGCCAAGACGTACGCCATGACCGGCTGGCGGGTGGGGTGGCTCATCGGCCCGAACGACGCCATCAGTGGCCGCCACCAACATCCAGAGCCACGAGACCTCCAACGTCGCCAACGTCTCGCAGCGCGCCGCGCTGGCCGCCGTGTCGGGCAACCTCGACGCCGTGGCCATGATGCGCGACGGCGTTCGACCGCCGGCGCCTGACCATCGTGTCGATGCTCAACGACATTCAGGGCGTCGAGTGCGTGCGTGCCCGAGGGCGCGTTCTACGCCTATCCCTCGGTCAAGGGGCTGCTCGGTCGGAGCCTCCGGGGACAACGTCCGGCGAGCAGCGCGGAGTTGGCCGAAATCTGCATCAACGAAGCCAAGGTGGCGGCCGTGCCCGGAGAGGCGTTCGGCGCACCGGGCTACTTCCGCCTGTCCTACGCGCTGGGCGACGAGGATCTCGTCGAGGGTGTGAGCCGGTTGGCGGCGCTCTTCGGCGAGGCGCAAGACTGACCGACTTCCGTCGGGGGGAGTAAGGAGACCACCGCGGTGGCACGGGTACTGGTAACCGAGAAGATCGCACAGAGCGGGCTCGACCTGTTGGCCGAGGCGGGCCACGAGGTCGACGTGCAGGAAGGGCTGAGCCCCGAGCAACTGCTCGGCGCGATCGTGGGCGCGCACGCGCTCGATCATCCGCTCCGCCACGCAGGTGACGGCCGACGTGCTGGCGGCCGGGACGTCGCTGCAGGTCGTCGGGCGCGCCGGCGTCGGGCTCGACAACGTCGACGTCGACGCGGCCACCGAGCGCGGCGTCATGGTGGTCAACGCGCCGACGTCGAACATCCTCTCGGTGGCCGAGCAGGCCATGGCGTTGTTGCTGGCGCAGGCCCGCAACATCCCGCAGGCGCACGCAGCGCTCGTGGCCGGGCGCTGGGAGCGTTCGAAGTGGGAGGGCGTCGAGCTGCACGGCAAGGTGCTCGGCGTCGTCGGACTGGGGCGGGCCGGTTCGCTGGTGGCCCAGCGCGCCCACGCCTTCGGCATGGAGCTCATCGGCTACGACCCCTTCGTGTCCCAGGAGCGGGCGCGGGCCATGGGGGTGCGCCTGGTCAGCATCGAGGAGCTGGTGGCCGAGGCGGACTTCGTCTCCATCCACACGCCCAAGACGCCGGAGACCATCGGGCTGTTCGGCCGTGATCTGCTCGCCAAGGCGAAGCCGGGCATCCGCATCGTCAACACCGCCCGCGGCGGCATCGTCGACGAGGACGCGCTGGCCGAGGCCATCCGCGACGGCATCGTGGCCGGCGCCGGCCTCGACGTGTTCGCCAAGGAGCCCTGCACCGAGTCACCCTTGTTCGAGCTGCCGCAGGTGGTCGTCTCGCCGCATCTCGGTGCGTCGACCGAGGAGGCGCAGGACAAGGCCGGCGTCACGATCGCCGAGCAGGTGCTGCTGGCGCTGGCCGGCGACTTCGTGCCCTACGCGGTCAACGTGGCGGCGCGCGACGTGTCCGACACGGTGCGCGGCTTCATGGGGCTGGCCGAGCAACTGGGCCGCTTCTTCGTCGGCCTGCACGACGGGCTGCCCGACGCCATCGACATGGAGTACCAGGGCGAGCTGGCGGGGGAGGGCACGGGCATCCTCACCCTGTCGGTGTTGAAGGGGATCTTCGGCGGCTCCACCGAGGAGCCGGTGTCCTACGTCAACGCGCCGCAGCTCGCCGAGCAGCGCGGCCTGCAGGTGCGCGAGTCCTCGACCGCGACGTCACCCGACTACAAGTCGCTCATCACCTTGCGCTCGGGCTCACACTCCGTGGCCGGCACGTTGATCAGCGCCGGCCTGCACACCGAGCCGCGCATCGTCATCGTCGACGACCACCAGGTGGAGGTGCCGCCGTCGGACCACATGCTCGTGGTGCGCAACGACGACCGTCCGGGCGTGATCGGCATTGTCGGGACCGCGCTCGGCACGGCGGGCATCTCCATCTCGTCGATGGCCGTGGGGCCGAGCCCCGAGTCCACGACGGCGATGATGGTGATCTCGACGACGACGCCGGCCTCCGATGCCGTCGTGGATCAGCTGCGTGGTGACGAGGGCATCCTCGACATCCACCGCGTCACGCTGTAGCGACCGCGGCGGCGACCGCGGCGACCGCGGCGGCCGCGGCGGCGGGCGACGAGGCTTACGACTTCGACGCCGGCTTGCGCGGGACGGCCGGCCACGTATCGAGGCTGCCGATGACGGGCTCGTCCCGGTGGAGCTCCCGGCGCGGTGCCCGGTCGAGCAGGACGGCGCGCACGACCGCCAGCACCCCGATGATCAGGGCGGCGCGGAACAGGGTCGAGACGAGCCGGCGCATCCGACAACGGTAGCGTGAGCCGGGCATGGCCTCCCTGCAGCACATCGCCCCGATCTTCCCCACGGCGGACATGGACGCCATGCGGGCCCACTACGAGGCACTCGGCTTCACGGTGCACGTGCACGGTGGCGGGTACGGCACGGCGGCCCGCGACGCGATCCGCATCCACTTCAAGCTGGTGCCCGACATGGGGCCAGCCACGCGAACGGGGTGCCGCCTACCTGGCCGTCGACGACGCCACGGCTTGCACGCCGAGTGGCGGGCGGCGGCGGTGGGCGAGACGTCGGACCTGTTCGACCCCGGATTCGGCGTCTGGAGGCGGCCCACACCGACGGCGACGGGAACCTGCTGCGCTTCGGCTCCCCCCTCCAGGCCTGACCTTGACGCCCGGCCCACCCGATGCGGAGATTATACTTGTCCTGCAATGAAGGCCATCGCATCCGACCTGCTGCTTACCTGACGGCGAACGCCACATCGCGTTCGCTCGCAACCTCCTGCGCCGAAAGGCCAGGGGGTTTTTTGTTGGGCCGGTACCGGTTCGGGTCGATAGATCCAACGAAGGAGAAGGGGAAGAAACCGATGGCTGAGGGACAGAGAGGGAGTGGTGACGACATGGAGCGGGGTCACCTGGCCCTGCCCTGCGATCCGTCGCCGATGCCCTTCGACAAGTACCGCTCGCACGTGCCGCTCGTCCTGCACGACCGCACCTGGCCCGACCGCCAGTTCACCCGGGCCCCGCGCTGGGCCAGCGTGGACCTGCGCGACGGGAACCAGGCGCTGATCGACCCGATGGACTCCGAGCGCAAGCTGGCGCTGTTCCAGACGCTGGTCGACGTGGGGTTCAAGGAGATCGAGGTCGGCTTTCCCTCTGCGTCGCAGACGGACTTCGACTTCCAGCGCCTGATCATCGACGAGAACATGATCCCGGACGACGTCGAGATCCAGGTGCTGGTGCAGTGCCGGCAGGAGCTGATTGAGCGGACCTTCGAGTCGCT
This sequence comes from uncultured Acidimicrobiaceae bacterium, assembly GCA_963731065.1. Classification (GTDB taxonomy): domain Bacteria; phylum Actinomycetota; class Acidimicrobiia; order Acidimicrobiales; family RAAP-2; genus Bog-473. The sequence continues at coordinate 149,374 of CAVSUH010000015.1, forward strand.
GGCCGGCGCCCCGCGTGCGGTCGTGCACTTCTACAACTCGGTGTCCGAGCTGCAGCGGCGTGTCGTGTTCGGCCTCGACAAGGCGGGCATCGTCGACATCGCGGTCAAGGCGGCTGAGCTGTGCAAGAAGTACGAGGCCCAGCTGAGCGGCACGGCTGTCCGTTACGAGTACTCGCCCGAGAGCTTCACGGGGACCGAGCCGGAGTTCGCGGTCGAGATCTGCGAGGCGGTCATGGACGTCATTCAGCCGACACCTGCTGCGCCGATCATCCTCAACCTGCCCGCCACGGTCGAGATGTACAGCCCCAACGTGTACGCCGACGTGATCGAGTGGTTCGGTCGCACCATCAAGGACCGCGACGCCATCGTGCTCAGCCTGCACCCGCACAACGATCGCGGCACCGCGGTGGCCGCCGCCGAGCTGGCGGTGCTGGCCGGCGCCGACCGCGTGGAGGGCACGTTGTTCGGCAACGGAGAGCGCACGGGCAACGTCGACATCGTCACCCTGGCCATGAACCTGTTCTCGCAGGGCATCGACCCGGCGCTGGACTTCGGCGACATTGAGAAGGTGCGCCGCGTGGCCGAGTACGCCACCCGGTTGCCCGTCCACCCGCGCCACCCCTACGCCGGGGACCTGGTGTACACCGCCTTCTCGGGCTCGCACCAGGACGCCATCAAGAAGGGCATGGCCGCCATCGGGGAGGACTACGACGAGTGGGAGGTGCCCTACCTGCCCATCGACCCCAAGCACACCGGCCGCACCTACGAGGCGATCATTCAGGTGAACAGCCAGTCGGGCAAGGGCGGCGTGGCCTACCTGATGGACACCGACCACGGGCTCGACCTGCCGCGTCGGCTGCAGGTCGAGTTCTCCAAGCGCGTGCAGGAGATCACCGAGGCCAGCGGCACCGTGATCGCCTCGGGCAAGATGCGCGACGTCTTCGAGGAGATCTACCTGCCCGAGGACGCGGGGCTGCGGCTGATCACCAGCGAGGTCTCGACCGGCACAGGGCCAGACGAGCGTCACCGCCCAGCTGCTCGTCGACGGCCAGCACCAGACGGTGACGGGCCAGGGCAACGGGCCGATCGACGCGCTGGTCAGCGCCTTGAAGGCCGACCTCGGTATTGTGCTGGAAGTGAAGGACTACTCCGAGCACGCGCTGACCGAGGGTTCGGGCGCGTCGGCGGTGGCGTACGTGGAGTGCGCCGGAGCCGACGGGACGACGTGGTGGGGCGTGGGCCGCGATTCGTCCATCCTGGACGCCTCGCTGGGCGCCGTGGTCTCCGCGGCGAATCGGGCCCGCGGGGGGTGATCCGCCCGGCGGTCGAGGAGGACGTCCCCGAACTCGTGGCGATGATCCGCGAGCTGGCCGACTTCGAGAACCTGGCGGACCAGGTTGTCGATCACCGAGGACGATCTCGCCCGCGTGCTCTTCGGGCCCGAGGCCATGGCTCACGACTGGGTCATGGAGGAGGCCGGCGGCGCACTGGTCGGGCATGCCCTCTGGTACCGGACGTTCTCGACCTTCCTGGGCAAGACCGGCATCTGGCTCGAGGACCTCTACATCCGGCCGGAGCACCGGCGCCAGGGCTACGCCAGCCAGCTGCTGACCGAGCTGCGCCAGGAGACCGAGGGCCGTCTGGAGTGGGACGTGCTCGAGTGGAACGCTGCCTGCCATGGACTTCTACCAGCGCTGGGCGCCCGGCCCATGGCCGGCTGGACCCGCTACCGCTGGTTCGAGGGGTAGCTCCCGCTAATCTGTTAGGGAGATAGTAAGTATCTTCCCGAGCTGGTTGACAGATCAGCCGTCCGAGCGCCACTCTGGCTGTGGGGAAGAGTGAGTTCGGAAGGAACACCATGCGTTTGCTCAAAGACGATCTGCGGGAACTGGACCTGTTTTCCGAGGCCAGCCGGTCCGAGCTGGCGGTCATCGCGAGGCAGCTGACGAGGTTGAAGGTGAAGGCGGGCAGGGTCCTCGTACGTGAGGGCGGCATCGGCAACGAGTTCATGATCATGGTCGACGGCATGGCGGAGGTCACCCAGGGTGGCCGCAGCATCGCCACCCTCGGCCGGGGCGACCTGGTGGGCGAGATGGCCCTCGTGCAGCCCTCGGCTCGGGCCGCCGCAACGCCACGGTGACGGCGGTGACCGATGCGGAGATCTACGCCGGCTCGCCGGCCGAGTTCCGCCGCATTCTGGAGGCTTCCCCATCGGTGGCCGAGAAGGTGCACCGGCTGATTGAGTCTCGGAAGCTCGTGGCGGAGACGCTCGTCGCCGCGTAGTTCGACGCAACGACGGCAGGGCCCATCCGCCCTCGCCGTCGCTCCGGTTCCGGCGGGCAGTTGCCCGTTGGTAACCATTCTGTTACGGTAACGAACGTGTTACCAAATCGGCTCACTCGTTTTCGGCCGACCCCGGCCGTTGCGCTGAAGCGACTGCGATCGCTGAGGTAGCGATGCCGAACGCCGACCCGTTCGACGCCTTGGGTGATCCGACCCGACGCGAGATCCTGCGTCTCCTGAGCGCCGGCGACAAGCCGGTGCACGAGATCGCGGCCACCCTGCCCATCAGCCGTCCCGCGGTGTCGCGCCACCTCCGTCTGTTGAAGGACGCCGGATTCGTGGCCGAGCGAGCCGAGGGGAATCGGCGGATCTACCACCTGCAGGACGGGGGAGTGCGGGCCGTGCAGGACTACCTCGAGGGCGTCTGGGGCGAAGCGGCCGCCCGGTTCCGCCTGCTGGCTGAGAACACCTCGCCACCCCCGCCGCCATGACGGCTCCGCTGCTGATCAGCTTCGACGTCGACTGCCCGGCGGACCACGCGTTCAACGTCTGGACGTCGAAGATCGGGACCTGGTGGCCGCGCGATCACACGGTGAGCGGCGACCCCGAAGAGATCGTCCTCGAGAGCGGCCCCGGGGGTCGGATCTACGAGCGGACATCGGCCGGAGAGCGGCACGAGTGGGGCGAGGTCACCGCCTGGGAACCGCCCCACCGCCTGTCCTACCTGTGGCACATCGGGCGCGACCGCGGAACGGCGACCGAGGTCGAGATCACCTTCATCGACGAAGGTGCGGCGCGCACGCGGATTGAGATCGCGCAGAGCGGGTGGGACAGGTTGGGCGATGAAGCGGAGAGCCCGGCGGGACCAGAACCGCAGTGGTTGGGATGCGCTGGTGCCGCACTTCGTGGCGGCGGTGGGGAATGAGAGGGCTGACTGATGGCGACAGGGAAGCAAAGAGGACCCGTGGGTGCTGAAAACCGCACCCGGGAGCTCGGAATACACGATGTACCGGGACGAGGAGGCGGAGCCGGCGCTGTTGGTGTGCCAGGTGGGCTCGACGAAGCTGACCTACGACCTGCGTGCCATCGAGGACCTGCACCGCTGGCTGTCCGAGCAGGGCGACTGGGTACCGCTCGGCGCGGCCGACGAGAAGAAGACGGCGGCGGACGGGACGGTGGAGGCCTGGGGCCGCTCGCCCGAGAACCCGGTCGGCGGCTGGTACGGCCAGCGCAAGGGGTACCGGGGGCGCTTCGGCATGTACCTCCCGCCCCTGCTCGAGGCGCTCGGCCTGGCCGAGCTCACCCACGAGGCGCGCAACAACAGCATGCGCGCCCTCTGAACGGACCGACCGCAGCAGGAAGAAGGAGAACAGCACCATGACGACGACAAAGGTGATCCGCTACCGCACCAAGCCCGAGCAGGCCGACGAGAACGAGCGCCTGATCCGCGCGGTCTTCGCCGAGCTGGCCCAAGAAGGTCCCGACGGGCTGCACTACGCAACGTTCCGCCTCGACGATGGCGTGAGCTTCGTGCATGTCGCCGTCCTCGACGGCGAGGAGAACCCGTTGACGTCGTCGCCGGCCTTCGCGGCGTTCCAGGCCGGTATCGGCGAGCGCTGTGCCGAGGGGCCGATCCCGGCCGACGCCACGGCCATCGGCAACTTCCGTCTGTTGCCGTAGCCGGAGCGTCCTCGGCTGGAGGCGTGGAGGTACTGTCGCCCGGATGCGACCCGAGGTCATCGTCCTCAACGGCGGTTCGAGCTCGGGCAAGTCATCGATTGCCACCTGCTTGCAGCGGCGACTCGAGGGGACATGGTTGACCCTCGGCATCGATGACCTGATTCGTGCGATGTCCCATGGTCCCGCCGATACGACGGCGGGAGGCACGCTCGAGTTCACGGCCGACGGCTCCGTTGTCGTCGGAGCCGCGTTCCGTCAGGGCCGAGACAGGCTGGTCCGAGGGTCTGGCGGCGATGGCGCGCGCCGGCACGGGCCTCATCATCGACGAGGTCTTTCTCGGTGGCGGGGAATCCCAGGCCCGCTTGCGGATTGCCCTGAAGGGGCTGTCCGTGGTCTGGGTCGGAGTGCAATGTCAGCCGGCGGTGGCGGAAGCGCGCGAGCTCCAGCGTGCGGACAGGAATATCGGGATGGCTCGCCACCAGGCGGAGCTTGTGCATCGGGGTGTCGAGTACGACGTTGTCGTGGACACGTCTGAGGCGGCTCCGGACGAGTGCGCCGCGGCGATCGTGGCGTGGCTCGCCGATCACGACTCCTAGCGCTCAGATGTCCTTGAGCGTCACTCCCTTTTCGCCATCCCAATAGTCAATCCGCCGATCTCGAGTGCAGCGAACCTGAGTTTGACCTCGCCCTATCGTTTGTCTGAGTGCTCCGCGTCCACGCAGGCCGGGGCTCTCCTTGGGACTTGCCGACCAAATGTGCCTACCATCGGCGGGGACGGTCGGCATCGACCTACCGCTGACACGGGAGCCACGACATGTTCGGTCGTCAGAAGAAGCAAGCCGATGGTGGAGAAGAGCGCGTGCAGGTCGACACGGCGCTCGAGAGTGACGTCACCCGGGTTGAACAGTCGGTTGCGGAGTACCTGAGGGATCCGACCGACGCCTCCCGACGATCGCTCCTCGCAGCGCTCGAAACGCTCGACGAGCAGACGGATCAGAGTGACGCGTACGAAAGCTCGGTCATCGGATCGGGGGCGGTGGGCTACGCATCGAAGGGTGAGGTCATCGGAGAAACGAGCATCGACTCCGTCGTCGACGAGATGCCGAGCGCAAGAGCTGCACGCGCAGATCGCGCTTGTCCAGGCGGCCAAGAACGAGGTCCGTGGGCCGACGACCGAGACGTTCGGCGCCCTGCGGTCCGCGCATGCCGCTCTCGCCGCGACACGCGATCAGGGACCGGGAGGCCGATGAACATGCCGGCTCCATTTGAGCAACTGCTGACCCTGAGCGAGAACACCACGAAGACGCTGGCGGAAGTCGGATTCCTGCTTATCGTCATCGCCGGCGTGTGGTTCTTCTTCGCCGAACTTCCGATTCCGAATATGAAGTTCGCCAAGTTGCGGAGAATCGTCGCCGAGTATCTTGCTCGCCATCGCCGGCATCCTTCTGATCATCGCCATTCACTGGGGCCAGTTCGGATAGCTCCTTGTCGCTTCCTTTGCGCCATCACGATGATTGTCACCTGCCCTAGCCTCTCCGTTTCTAGGGCGTCGATGGAGGGACGGTGAGAACGGAGAACGGCGACCACCACGCCACCGAGCCTGCGCACGACGAGGAGTTCTGGAACGAGCGCTACGAGTCGTCGGCGCGCATCTGGAGCGGGAATCCCAATCCACAGCTCGTCGCCGAGGTCGAGGGCCTGGAGCCGGGACGTGCGCTCGACGTGGGGTGCGGCGAGGGGGCCGACGCCATCTGGCTGGCCCAGCGGGGCTGGCAGGTGGTGGCGACCGACATCTCCGGCGTGGCCCTCGGGCGGGCCGCCGTGCATGCCCGGGAGACCGATGCCGCGGCCGCGGCGCGTATCGAATGGCGGCACGTCGACCTTCTCGCCGATGGCGACGCCGACCCACCCGAGCGCGACTCCTTCGACCTCGTCTCGGCCCAGTTCATGCAGCTGGCGCCCGAATCGCGTGGACGGCTCTTCACCGCGCTCGCCGCTTCGGTCCGGGCCGGGGGAGCGCTCCTGGTCGTCGGCCACCACCCATCGGACATGGCCTCCGGCGTGCACCGACCCCCGCAGCCTGAGCGGTTCTACACGGCGGACGACATCGCCGGCCTGCTCGACGACTCGTGGACGATCGTCGTCAATGAGGCTCGACCCCGTTCAGTCACCACGCCCGACGGCGCCGAGGTCACCATCCATGACGCCGTGCTGCTCGCCATGCGGAAGTGAGCGGCTCGGCCGCACAGCCCGTACGCCGGCCGGCCGCCGCGTCCGTTGACTCAGCCGAACCCACCGCTCGGGATGTAGGGGCTGGGCGGCCCGTCCATCCCGCGCACCATGACCGGCCCGTAGGGCCGCAGCTCTATGCCGGCGGCCACGACCTCGCGGACGGCCCACTGCTGCGCGGAGGTCAGCCAGTTGACCTCGATCGTCTCGCCGGCCGGCGCCTCGGCCAACATGGTCCGGAGCACCAGCGCGGCCGATTCCTCCTGGCGGGCACCGAGGGTCACGATGCGCTCGTCCTTGGCGACGGCGTAGGCCTGGTCCGCATGCAGAAGGAGGTGGTTGCCCGGTTGGGCCAGCATGGCGACGATGTCGATGGTGCGCGCCGAGCCGCGCACCTGGCGGTCGATGGCGGTGACCACGTCGAGCTCACGCTCGCCGACCTCGTTCGCTTCGTACCGGTCGACGTCCGGAGGTCGCGTCACTGCGCCGGGGCGAAGGGCGCCCCAGCCCGTCACGACCGGGTGCAGCGTGAAACCGAAGCCGGTGTAGAGGGCCATCGCCTTGGGATCGCTGGAGCACTGAATGGTGCCCGGGCTGTCCGGATCGCCGTGGGCGAGGGCGAGCTTGAGGAGGTCGCGACCGACGCCGCGGCCCTGGCGTCCGGGCACCGTCCCCAATTGCGACAGCATCCAGTAGTCCTCCCGCACGAAGGACTGCGACATGCCGACGATGGTCTCGCCCTCCTCGGCGACCCACGACCCCTCCGGGTCGGTCCCGAGGAAGTGGCGGGTGCGGTCCTGGCGCCGCCGCTCGTCCTGAATGGTGTTCCCCGTGATGGGAAGCCCGTGCCCGGCGGAAATGCCGAGCAATCCCCGCTCGAAAGCGGCGACGGCACCGGGCACGTCGTCCTCCGTCATCTGGCGGAACGTCACCATGGGATGACGCTCAGGCGGAAGGCAGGAAGGCGGGCCGCCCGCGCTCGAATGCGGTGATCTTGTCCACGTGGCGCAGGGACAGGCCGATGTCGTCCCACCCGTTGAGCAGGCGCTCGCGGGTGAACTCGTCGAGGGGGAAGGTGCCGGACAGCCCGGCCGCCGGCGCCTCAATGGTTCCCCGGGCCACGTCGATGGTGAGCTCGAGCGTCGGGTCCTTGGCCACCGCGTCGAGGAGGGCGCGGTCGAGTTCCTCGCTCACCTGGACCGGGAGCAGGCCCTGCTTGGTGGAGTTGTTGCGGAAGATGTCGGCGAAGCGCGACGAGACCACGGCCTGGAAGCCGAAGTCCGTCAGCGCCCAGACGGCGTGCTCGCGCGAGGACCCGGTGCCGAAATTGTGGCCCGCCACCAGAATGGTGGCCCCGACGAAGTCGGGGTTGTTGAGCACGAAGTTCCGGTCGTCGCGCCATTCGGAGAACAGTCCGGCGCCGAAGCCGGTCCGTTCCACCCGCTTGAGCCAGTCCGAGGGGATGATCTGGTCGGTGTCGACGTCCGTGCGGTCCAGGGGCACGGCCCGTCCGGTGACGATGACGATGGGTTCCATCAGCGCAGATCCTCCGGTGTGGCGAACGTGCCCGCGACCGCCGTGGCGGCCGCGACGGCGGGGGAGACGAGGTGGGTGCGGCCGCCGCGCCCTTGGCGCCCCTCGAAGTTGCGGTTCGAGGTCGATGCGCAACGCTCGCCCACGGCCAGCTTGTCAGGGTTCATGGCGAGGCACATGGAGCAGCCCGGCTCACGCCACTCGAAGCCCGCCGCGGTGAAGACCTTGTCCAACCCTTCTGCCTCGGCCTGCGCCTTGACCCGGTGTGAGCCGGGCACGGCCAGCGCGCGCAGGCCCTTGTGCACCGTGCGGCCTTCCAGCACGGCGGCAGCGGCCCGGAAGTCCTCGATCCGCGAGTTGGTGCAACTGCCCAGGAACACGGTGTCGACGCTGATCTCGCGGAGCGGCGTGCCGGCCTCCAGCCCCATGTAGGCCAGGGCACGCTGGGCCGCCTCACGGTCTCCGGGGTCGGCCATGGCCTCGGGGTCCGGCACGTTCCCCGCGATCGGCGCCACCTGCGCCGGGTTGGTGCCCCAGGTGACGTGCGGGGTGATGGCCGCCGCGTCGAGCACGACCTCCTTGTCGAAGGTCGCGCCGTCGTCGGTGGGCAGGGTGCGCCAGTAGGCCACCGCGGCGTCCCAGTCGTCACCCTGCGGGCGCGCGGTCGCGGTCCTTCACATAGGCGAACGTCGTCTCGTCGGGCGCCACGAGGCCCGCCCGGGCCCCGCCCTCGATCGACATGTTGCACAGCGTCATCCGGCCCTCCATGGAGAGCCCTCGGATGGCCGATCCCCGGTACTCGATGATGTGGCCGATGCCGCCGCCGGTGCCGATGGTGCCGATGATGGCCAGGGCCACGTCCTTCGCCGTCACGCCCGGGTGCCAGGTCGCCCTCGACCGTCACGGACATCGTCTTCGGGCGCACCTGCGACAGCGTCTGGGTGGCCAGCACGTGCTCCACCTCGCTGGTGCCGATGCCGAAGGCGATCGCACCGAAGGCGCCGTGCGTGGAGGTGTGGCTGTCCCCGCAGACGATCGTCATGCCCGGCTGCGTCCAGCCCTGCTCGGGCCCGATGATGTGGACGATGCCCTGGTTGGCGTGCCCCATCGGGTAGCAGGTGATGCCGAATTCGGCCGTGTTGTCGTCGAGGACCTTCAGCTGCTGGGCCGAGATCGGGTCGGCCACCGGCTTGTCGATGTCCGTCGTCGGGACGTTGTGGTCCGCCGTCGCCACGGTCAGATCGGGCCGCCGGACCGTCCGGCCCGCGAGACGGATGCCGTCGAAGGCCTGGGGCGAGGTCACCTCGTGCAGCAGGTGGAGGTCGATGAAGAGGAGGTCGGGCTCGGCCTCGGCCGAGTGGACGACGTGCGCGTCCCAGATCTTCTCCGTCAGCGTGCGAGGAGCCATCAGCGGTCGACCGCAGTGATGTGCACCTTGAGCATGCCGCCGGGCGCCTGGTACTCGACAGCGTCCCCGGCGCTGCGCCCGATCAGCACCTGGCCCAGGGGCGAGCTGGGGGAGACCACGGGGAGGTCACCCTGGCGCTCTTCGATGGAGCCCACGAAGAACTGCTGCGTGTCGTCCTCGTCGTCGCCCTCGTAGCGCAGGGTCACCGTGCTGCCGAGCGAGATGGACCCGTCGTCGGCGCCCGCCTCGTCGACGATCTCGACCTCCTTGAGCATCGCCTGCAGCTGGCGGACCCGCGACTCCATCTTCCCCTGGGCGTCCTTGGCGGCGTGGTAGTCGCCGTTCTCACTCAGGTCGCCCAGCGCCCGGGCCGATCTCAATGGCCTGGGCGATCTCGACCCGTCCCCGGGTGGTCAGGTCCTCCAGCTCGGCCACCAGGCGGTCGTACGTGGCCTGGGTGAGCCTGGTCGTCTCGATCTCGTTGGCGGAAGCGTTGGTCACGGCGTGTCCTCCGGAAGGGCGGATGTGCGGGCGGTGCGGTGCACTGCGCCGGCGGCCACTAAGGCTAATCGGCCCGAGGTCGGGCGGTCGGTCGGCCCCTGCACCCTTGGTTGACGAGACGGCCCGGCTGCGAGAGACTGGAGGGGTCATGCACCGCTCCGAGCACCTCGTAGGCATTATTCACTAGGCGCGCACTCTTCCACGCGCGCCGTCGAACCGTCCACTGCGTGGGCGGTTTTTCAATTCCCGGCCGAATGCAGCGGGGCGAGGGGCGGCACGGCACGCAGAACGCAGCACGCAGGACGCAGCACGAAGCGACATGAAAGAAAGGACCACAGGAGTGAGCAAAGGCAGCAGGCATCGGGTGGCCGTCATCGGCGGCGACGGCATCGGGCCGGAGGTCTGCGCCGAGGCGCTCAAGGTCGTGGCCGCGGCCGGGGTGGACCTCGATACCACCGATTTCGACCTCGGGGCCGCCCGGTACCTGCAGCGACGGCACCGTCCTCTCGGACGAGACCCTCGAGGAGCTCCGCGGCTACGACGCCATCCTCCTCGGCGCCGTCGGCCCGCCGGTCGGCGACACCAGCCGTCCCGCCCGGCACTCTCGAGCGTGGCCTCCTGCTCAAGATCCGCTTCGAGCTCGATCTCTACGTCAACCTGCGCCCCTTCCACGGGGTGCCCGGGTCGATCGCCGAGGGCGCGGACTTCGCCGTGGTGCGGGAGAACACGGAGGGGACCTACGCCGGCGAGGGCGGGTTCCTGCGCAAGGGGACTCCGTTCGAGGTGGCCACCCAGGGCTCGGTGAACACCCGGATGGGCGCGGAGCGCTGCGTGCGCTTCGCCTTCGAGCTGGCCGGCCGGCGCAACAACCGGCTGACCCTCGTGCACAAGACGAACGTGCTGACCTTCGCCGGCGACCTGTGGAGCCGCACCGTCACCGAGGTGGCCCCCGAGTATCCCGACGTCGAGTGGGACTACAACCACGTCGATGCCGCCTGCATCTACCTGGTGGAGCAGCCGAAGCGCTACGACGTGATCGTCACCGACAACCTCTTCGGCGACATCCTCACCGACCTCGCCGGCGCCGTCGCCGGCGGCATCGGCTTCGCGGCCTCGGCCAACCTCAACCCGGCGCGTACCGGCCCCTCCCTCTTCGAGCCCGTGCACGGTGCCGCCCACGACATCGCCGGCAAGGGCATCGCCAACCCGCTGGCCGCCATCCACTCGGCCGCGCTCATGCTCGAGCATCTCGGCGAGAACGACGCCGCCGCACGCATCCTCAAGGCGCTCGGCGCCCAGTCCGATTCCATGTCAACGCCGTCCACCGCCACCGAAGCGCTCTCCACCACCGCCGTGGGCGACGCCATCGCAGAAAGGCTGTAAGCCCAATGCCGATCACACCGACCGAGAAGATCTGGATGGACGGCGAGCTCGTCGACTGGGCCGACGCCACGGTCCACGTGCTCACCCACACCATGCACTACGGCTCCGGCGTCTTCGAGGGCATCCGCGCCTATCCGACCAGCCGCGGCGTCGCCGTCTTCCGACTGGGCGACCACATCCGCCGGCTGTTCGCGTCGGCCAAGATCTTCCTCATCGACGTCCCTTTCACCGTGGACGAGGTCATTGAGGCGTCACGCGCTCGGTCGTGCGCGTCAACGGGCTGAACGACGGCTGCTACCTCCGTCCGCTGGTCTACCTCGGGTACGGCGAAATGGGCCTCAACCCGCTGCCGTGCCCGGTCAACGTGCTCGGTGGCCGCCTGGCCCTGGGGCACCTACCTCGGTGACGAGGGCATCGCCAACGGGGTCTCCTGCAAAATCAGCTCGTGGCGGCGCCACGACCCCAACGCCGTGCCGACGGCGGCCAAGGGCACCGGCATGTACGCCAACTCCTCGCTGGCCAAGGTGGAGGCGCTCAACGCCGGCTACGACGAGGCCATCCTGCTCGCCCCCAACGGTGACGTGAGCGAGTGCACCGGCGAGAACATCTTCATCGTGCGCGACGGCGTTCTCCTCACGCCGCCGACATCGGACGCCGGCGCGCTCGACGGCATCACGCAGGACACCGTCAAGACGATCGCCCGCGACCTCGGCTACGAGGTCCGCCACGAGCCCATCATCCGCACGGACCTCTACCTGGCCGACGAGGCCTTCCTCACCGGGACCGCGGCCGAGGTGGTGCCGATCCGTGCCGTCGACGACCGTCCCGTCGGGCCCGGGCACCCGGGCCGGATCACCAAGGAGATCCAGCAGATGTACTTCGCCACGGTCCGGGGCGAGGTCGACCAGTACAAGGAATGGCTGGACCATGTCGACTGAGGCGACGGCCGCCGGCGACGCCCACAGTCACGGCGGGGCACGGCACTCCCACGCGCACGGCCACACCGCCCACGCGCACGACTTCGCCGTCCCCGAGCTGCCCGAGGCCGTCGACATCTTCGACACCATTCTGCGCGACGGCAGCCAGCAGGAGGGCCTCTCCCTCACGGTCGACGACAAGCTGCGGGTCGCCGAGCAGCTCGACCACCTCGGGGTCACCTTCATCGAGGGTGGCTGGCCCGGCGCCAACCCCAAGGACGTCGAGTTCTTCGCGCGGGCCAAGAAGGAGCTGACGCTCAGCACCGCCACGCTGGTGGCCTTCGGCTCCACCCGGCGGGCCGGCGTGAAGCCGGAGACCGACGCCGTCCTGGCCAACCTGGTGGAGGCCGGCGCGCCGATCGCCTGCATTGTGGCCAAGTCGTGGGACCGCCACGTCGCCGAGGCCCTGCGCACGTCCCTCGACGAGGCGGTGGCCATGGTGGCGGACTCCGTGCGCTTCCTGCGCGAGCACGACCTGCGCGTCTTCCTCGATGCGGAGCACTTCTTCGACGGCTACCGGCGCAACCCCGACTTCGCGCTGTCCGTCCTGGCCGCGGCGGAGGAGGCCGGGGCCGAGGCGCTGGTGCTGTGCGACACCAACGGCGGCTCGCTGCCCGACGACGTGGGGCAGGCAGTGGCGGACGTGCGGGAGCGCACGAGCGCGCAGCTCGGCATCCACTGCCACAACGACGCCGGCTGCGCGGTGGCCAACTCGCTGGTGGCGGTGCAGGCCGGCGTCACCCAGGTGCAGGGGTGCATCAACGGCTACGGCGAGCGGGCGGGGAACACCGACCTGTCGGCGGCCATCCCCAACCTGTCGCTCAAGATGCACATCCGCACCATCCCGGCCGACCGGCTGGAGCGGCTCACCCCGGTGGCGCACCACATCGCCGAGCTGGTCAACATCGCACCCAACCCCCAGCAGCCCTACGTCGGCAACTCGGTCTTCGCGCACAAGGGCGGCCTGCACGCCAGTGCCGTGGCGCGCAGCGCCGACCTCTACGAGCACGTCGAGCCCAACCTGGTCGGGAACGGGACCCGGGTCGTCGTGTCGGAGATGGCGGGCCGCTCGACGCTGGCCATGAAGGCGGACGAGCTCGGGCTCGAGCTCGACGGCGAGGTCATCGGCCGGGTGCTCGACGAGCTCAAGCGCCTGGAGCACGAGGGGTACCACTTCGAGGTGGCCGACGGCTCCCTGGAGCTCCTGCTGCGGCGGGCCACCGGCTGGGTGGCCGACTTCTTCACGGTGGAGTCGTTCCGGGTCATCACGGATCACGACCAGCGCGACCGAGGCGCGACGGCGCCCAGGACTGCCGGCGACCGATGACCTGGCCGGGGTCATGACCGAGGCCACGGTGAAGGTCCACGTGGGGCCGGAGCGCATCGTCGCCACCGCCGAGGGCAACGGCCCGGTCAACGCGCTGGACGGCGCCCTGCGCGCCGCCATCGGCGCCAAGTTCCCGGCGCTCGACCACATCCACCTGACCGACTACCGCGTCCGCGTCCTCGATACGGGCCGGGGCACCGGCGCCGTCACGCGGGTCCTGGTGGACACCACCGACGGGCAGCGGACCTGGACCACCATCGGGGTGTCGGAGAACATCATTGAGGCCAGCTGGCAGGCCCTCTACGATTCGATCGTGTTCGGGTTGCTCCACGCCTCCTGAGGCGGGGACAGGGCAGCCCCTCCGTCGCCGAGGCGGGGGACGTCGCCGAGGCCGAGCCCGTCGCCCGGGCCGTCGCCGGGGGAAGGACAGGGGGATCGCGCATGACCGTGTGGAGCCGGATCGCAGCATCCGTGGTCAAGCTCCCCCCGCCGCGCACCACCGAGGTGTCGGTCGAGCGCGGCCTGACCGCCAAAATGCCCGACGGCGTCGAGCTCGTGGCCGACCGCTGGTACCCGACGCACCCGTCGGGCGAGGGCAAGGCCGAGCCGGCGACCGTGCTCATCCGCACACCGTACGGGCGCACGGTCATGGGCCCGCTCGGCCGGCTCTACGCGGAGCGCGGCTACCAGGTCGTCGTGCAGAGCTGCCGGGGGACGTTCGGGTCCGGGGGCGAGTTCGTCCCGGTGCGCAACGAGCAGGCCGACGGGCGCGCCACGCTCGAGTGGGTCGGCGGCCAGCCCTGGTTCGACGGCCGCCTCGTCATGTGGGGCGGGAGCTACCTCGGCATGACGCAGTGGGCCGTGGCGCAGGACGCGCCGGACTTCGTGCGGGCGCTCAGCCTCCAGGTGACCGCGGCGAACTTCCGCGACTCGGTCGTGTTCCCCGGGGGTGCGTTCGCGCTCGAGACGGGCGCTGGCCTGGCTGCACGAGATCAAGAACCAGGAGCTCGGGTGGCGCACCGTCCTGCGCACGCACCTGCGCGGTGCCCGGGTGGTGTCGACAGTCGAGCGCCGTCCTGCCCCTCGGGAAGTGCGACACCGCCGCCATCGGCGAGCCCATGGCCTTCTACCAGGACTGGCTCGAGCACAGCGCCCCGGGTGACCCGTGGTGGGACGACGGTCGACTTCGGGCGCCGGCTGGAGAAGGTGCCGCCGGCCAGCTTCATCGGCGGCTGGTACGACCTCTTCCTCAAGGCGCAGGTGGACGACTACGAGGCGCTCCGGCGCGCCGGGCGCACGGCCCGTCTGACCATCGGCCCATGGACGCACGCCAGCCCCGGCCTCTTCGCCGAGACCGTGCGCGACGGGCCTCGATGGTTCGACAGCCAGCTCGGCCCGGACCCGGAGGAGCGCCAGGACGCGCCGGTGCGCCTCTTCGTCATGGGGTCGCGCACCTGGCAGGAGTTCTCGCTCTGGCCGCCGGCGGGGGAGACCGAGCGGTGGTACCTCGGGCGGGGCGGGACGCTGACCCGACGCCGCCGGGCGACGACACCGCCGGCGACACCGCCGGCGGCACCGCCAGCGCGCCCGACCGGTACCACTACAACCCGCACGACCCCACGCCGGCCGTGGGCGGACCGTCGCTCAACATGGCCACGGCGGGGCGCAAGGACCAGCGTCGCCGCGAGGTCCGGCGCGACGTGCTGACCTACACCAGCCCCGTGCTCACCGAGGACCTCACCGTCATCGGCCCGCTCACCGCGTCGCTCTACGTGCGCTCGTCGCTCGAGCACACCGACTTCTTCGTGCGCCTGTGCGACGTGACGGCGAAGGGCAAGTCCTTCAACCTGAGCGACGGCATCGTCCGCCTGGCGCCCGGTTCGGTCGAACATTGAGCAAGGCGAGGACGGCGTCAGCAAGCTCGACATCGCCATGTGGCCCACCGCCAACACGTTCCGTGCCGGCCACCGCATCCGCCTGCAGGTGTCGAGCGGCGCCCATCCGCTCTTCAACCGCAACGCCGGTACCGGTGAGCCGCTGGCGACGGGCGCCAACCTGCGCTCGGCCGATCAGGAGATCTTCCACGACGCCGCGCACCCCTCCTCGATCACGCTCCACGTCGTGCCGCTGCTTGCTGGAGGGCTCGCATGGGCGGGCGTGGAATGGGTTCGCCCGACCCCCTCGGCTAGTCTCCCGCGCATGACGCAGCCCACCTTCGTGCCCATCGCCGAGGCGGATCAGGTCCGGCCCGCCATGCACCTGCGACGTCCCGGGGATCTGGACGACGGACCGCCCGGCCGAGCTGGTGGGGCCGACCATGCGCAAGGGCGCCAACATCGGGACGCCGGGGACGGACTCGGGCTTCGCGCTCCGCCTGGCCCAGCGTTTCCACGACGAGCTCAAGCTGGGCGAGGGCGAGTCCGCGCACGATGTGCTCCTCGGGGTCGGCCTCGTGGCCTCCAAGCGGGCCGCCCTGTTCGGCCGGGGGCCGTCCATCTACGACGTCCAGCTGGCGCTCAACCTGTGGGGCTTCCTCGACGACGTCCCGGCCGACGTCCAGGCGACGCGCCGGGAGCTGTTCTCCTCCATTTCGCACGACTACGTGGCGCAGCGGGCGCTGGTCGACTCCGTGCCCGAGGAGACGCTCCGGCTGAGCCCGGAGCAGGTCCGCGCCGGGGGCGGTACCGCGGCCGCCTGAGCGCGGCGCACGCCATGGTCGTGGACGCAATCGGGGCGATCGACCGGCTCGAGATCGAGGCCGGCGGCTTCACCTTCACGGGCCGGGCCTGCGGCCCGCACGAAGGGCGCAAGGTCCTGCTCCTGCACGGCTTCCCGCAGACCTCGTGGGCCTGGCGCGACGAGCTGTGGGCGCTCGGGCGGGCGGGCTACCGCGCCATCGCGCCCGACCAGCGCGGCTACTGCATCGGGCGCGCGCCCGGCGGAGGTCGGCGACTACGCCACCGAGCATCTGCTGGACGACGTCGTCGCGCTCGGCCGACTCCATGGACATGGAGACCTTCGACCTCGTGGGCCACGACTGGGGCGGCATGCTGGCCTGGATCGTGGCCTCGCGCCATCCCGGCCGCGTGCGCACCCTCACCGTCGTGTCGACGCCGCACCCGCTCGCGCTGCACGAGGCGCTCCGTGGCGCCGACCCCACGCAGGCCGCCTACGGCGCGTCCATGGATGCCTTCCGCGCGCCCGAGGTGCCCGAGCGCCTGCTGCTCGGCGCGGACGGCGGCGGAGCGGGCCTCGCCACGCTGTTGGCCGAGACCGGGCTCGATGACGAGGATGCGCGGATGTATGTCGCCGCCCTGACCGAGCCCGGGGCCCTCACGGCGGCCCTCAATTGGTACCGGGCCATGGACGGCAGCGCCCTCACCGGGCTGAACCCGGTGTGCGTGCCCACGCTCTACGTCTGGTCCACCGGGGACGCGGCCTTCGGGTGGGCGGCCGCCCAGAACACCGCCGAGTGCGTGCAGGGTCCCTACACCTTCGAGGTCCTGGACAACGTGTCGCACTGGATCCCCGAGATGGCGCCCGTCGAGCTGTCGAGCCTCCTGATCCGGCACCTCAAGGCCCACTGACGCCGGCTCGACGCGGCCGGACGATCGGTCGGCCGGTCCCGGGCCGCGACGGGCGAGCCCCATGGCCGTGGCGCCTGCGAGAATGACACCGTGAGCGCCTCGACCTTCGCCCTGACCGACGTCCAGCGGGACTTCCGCGAGACCCTGCGCTCCTTCTGCGAGGAGAAGGTGGCCCCCAACGCGGCCGAGGCCGACCGCACCGCCGAGTTCCCCTGGAAGTCGTTCGAGGCCTGCAAGGAGATGGAGCTGCCTGCGCTCGGCATGCCGGCCGCCTACGGCGGCGCGGGGGCCGACACGGTGACGGTGGCCATCATGACCGAGGAGCTCGCCCGGGTCTGCGCCTCGACGGCGCTCACCATCCTCATCTCCAAGCTCGGGATGACGCCGGTGCTTGAACTGGGGCTCCGAGGAGCTGAAGCAGGCGTACGTGCCGCGGGTGGCGGCCGGCGAGATCCAGGCCAGCTACTGCCTCTCCGAGGCCGATGCCGGCAGCGACGTGGCGTCCATGCGGACCCGCGCCGTGCGCGACGGCGACGACTACATACTGACCGGGTC
The DNA here is from genome assembly GCA_963731065.1 of uncultured Acidimicrobiaceae bacterium. GTDB lineage: Bacteria > Actinomycetota > Acidimicrobiia > Acidimicrobiales > RAAP-2 > Bog-473. The sequence continues at coordinate 166,837 of CAVSUH010000015.1, forward strand.
GAAGTACTGGATCACCAACGCCGGGATCTCCGACGTCTACGTCGTCTTCGCCAAGACCGACCCCGACGCGGGCGGGCGCGGCATCTCGTGCTTCTTGGTGGAGAAGGAGTGGGGGATCCGCATCGCCAAGCACGAGGACAAGATGGGCCTGCGGGGCAGCCCGACCGGCGAGGTCGTGCTCGACGAGGTGCGCGTCCCGGCCTCGCACCGCATCGGCGACGAGGGCCAGGGCTTCACCATCGCCATGCACACGCTCGACCGCAGCCGGCCCACCATCGGGGCGCAGGCGGTCGGCATCGCCCAGGGGGCCATCGACTACTCGGGCGCCTACATGAAGCAGCGCCAGGCCTTCGGCGGCCCCATCGCCGACCTGCAGGGGCTGCGCTTCATGCTGGCCGAGATGGCCATGCGCAACGAGGCCGCCCGCGCCCTGGTGTACCGGGCCTGCGCCATGGTCGACGACGACCCGACGGGGGAGCTCACGAAGTTCGGCGCCATGGCCAAGGCCTTCGCCTCCGACGCCTCCATGTCGATCACCGTCGACGCGGTGCAGCTCCTCGGCGGCTACGGCTACACCAAGGACTTCCCCGTCGAGCGCTTCCTGCGCGACGCCAAGGTGACCCAGATTTACGAGGGCACCAACCAGGTGCAGAAGGTCGTCATCGCCCGGGAGCTGCTCAAGCACCTCTGAGGCGGCTCCGTCGATCTGCGGTGGCTCGGATGGGCTCCTGGTCCGGCGGAACGGCGTTGGCGCCCGGCGTTGCGGCCCGGGCAGACTGCCGGGGCCGGCCCGGAGGGCCGGTGCTAAAGTTAGAACAGGTTCTAGAAATCGCCCATCGAGGGCAGCCGGCCGTGGGCCGGAAGTGGCAGCAGGAGGAACGTCGGTCATGGCGCAGCCGGTAATCATCGAGGCGGTCCGCACTCCCATCGGGAAGCGCAACGGGTGGCTGTCGGGGCTGCGTGCCCCCGACATCCTGGGCGCGGCCCAGGTCGAGGTCGTCAAGCGGGCGGGGATCGACCCGGGCTCCGTCGAGCAGGTCGTCGGCGGCTGCGTGACCCAGGCGGGCGAGCAGGGCTTCAACGTGACGCGGACGGCCTGGCTGCTGGCCGGCCTGCCCTACGAGGTCGCCGCCACCACGGTCGACTGCCAGTGCGGCTCGTCGCAGCAGGCCAACCACTTCGTCAACAACCTCATCGCCGCCGGCGCGGTCGACACCGCCATCGGCTGCGGCGTCGAGGCCATGAGCCGGGTCCCGCTCGGGGCCAACGCGGCGGCCGGGGTCGGCCGGGCCATCCCCGCCGACCTGCCCTACGACATGCCCGACCAGTTCACCGCGGCCGAGCGCATCGCCAAGAAGTACGACATCAGCCGCGCCGACGTCGACTGGCTCGGCCTCGAGTCGCAGAAGAAGGCGGCCGTGGCGCAGGCCGAGGACCGCTTCGCCCGCGAGATCGTCTCCGTCGAGGCGCCGATCGTCGGCGAGGAGGGCCCGCGGGGCGAGCACTCCGGCGAGAAGATGGTGGTGTCGCAAGGACCAGGGCCCGCGCGAGACGACGGCCGAGGGCCTGGCCAAGCTGAAGCCCGTGCTGCCCGACGGCATGCACACGGCGGGGAACTCGTCGCAGATCTCCGACGGCGCCGCCGCCGTGCTCTGGATGTCCGAGGACCGCGCCAAGGCCGAGGGCTTCAAGCCCCGGGCCCGCGTGGTGGCCCAGGTGCTCGTGGGCTCCGACCCCTACTACCACCTCGACGGCCCCATCGCGGCGACGACCAAGGTGCTGGCCAAGGCCGGCATGACCATGAAGGACATCGACCTCTTCGAGGTGAACGAGGCCTTCGCCTCGGTCGTGATGAGCTGGGCCCGGGTGCACGACGCCGACATGGACAAGGTCAACGTCAACGGCGGCGCCATCGCCATCGGCCACCCGGTCGGCGCGACCGGCAGCCGGCTGATCACGACGATTCTGCACGAGCTCGAGCGCAGCGACAAGACCTACGGGCTCGTGTCGATGTGCTGCGGTGGTGCGCTGGCGACCGGCACCATCATCGAGCGGCTCTAGGCGGCTCCGGCGTCCGCTTCCTCACCATCGGCAACACCCGACCCAATCATTCCGGCGCCTACCTCTGGAGGGGACCGTGGTTACCACTGAGCACCTGACGTTCGAACGCGACGGCGCGACCGCCATCGTCACCATGAACCGGCCCGAGGCGAAGAACGCGCTGAGCCTGCCCATGCTGGTCGGGCATGAAGGACGCCTGGGAGGAGATCGACAGCAACGACGACATCCGCTGCGCCATCCTCACCGGCGCCGGCGGGACGTTCTGCGCCGGCATGGACCTCAAGGCGATGGGGAGCAAGGACGCCGAGAAGTACCAGCCGCGCATGGCCGAGGACCCCGACCTGCACTGGAAGGCGCTGCTGCGCCACTACGACCTGCGCAAGCCGCTGATCGCCGCCGTCGAGGGCTGGGCCGTCGCCGGCGGGACGGAGATCCTGCAGGCCACCCACATCCGCGTCGCCGGGCGAGGGCGCCGTCTTCGGCGTCTTCGAGGCCAAGCGCGGGCTCTTCCCGCTCGGTGGCTCGACGGTGCGCCTGCGCCGGCAGATCCCGTACACCATCGCCATGGAGATGCTCCTGACGGCGCGCGAGGTGCCGGCGGAGGAGGCTCTGCGCATCGGCCTCATCGGGCACGTCGTCCCCGACGGCACCGCGCTGGACAAGGCGCTGGAGATCGCCGCCGTGATCGGGTCGAACGGACCGCTGGCGGTCGAGGCGATCATGCAGAGCGTGCGCGAGACCGAGGGCATGTCCGAGGTGGACGGGCTGGCCCGCGAGCTCGAGCTCGGCTGGCCCGTCTTCGCCAGCAACGACGCCGCCGAGGGCCAGAAGGCCTTCGCCGAGAAGCGTCCGCCCAACTACACCCGCACGTGAGCGAGCGACAGGACCGCCAGCTCGACCCGCCGGCCGGAGGCGGGCTTTCCCGGCGTCGACGGCCTGGCGGAGACGTCGGAGGACTCGCCGCTGAACCGGTTGGCGGCAGCGGCGCGCCGCATCGGCGCCGTGGCGGTGGGCCAGCCGCTCGACGAGGCCGACGTGGTCGAAGCGGCGGCGCGAGCTGGCGGCGCTGGCGGACCGTCTGGAGGCGGCGGCCGCAGCGGGAGCGGCGGACGCGCAACCAGCCCGACGCCGGACGGGCATCCCCAGGACATCTTCTCGACCAGCCCGGTGATCGGCTTCGCCAACCCGGTGGCGCCACCGGTGCGAGGTGTGGGCGGTCGACGGCCACGAGGGCTGGCGCGAGGTGCGGGGCCGGGTCACCTACGGCTACGCCTACGAGGGGCCGCCCACCTGCGTGCACGGCGGCGTCATCGCCGAGCTGTTCGACGAGCTGCTGGGCATGTGCAACATCTTGGTGGGTCAGGGCGCGATGACGGGGACGCTGACCGTGCGCTACCGGCGCCCGACGCCGCTGCTGGCCCCGCTCGAGCTGGCGGCCCGTCACACGGGCAAGGAGGGCCGCAAGGTCTACGCCTGGGGCGGCATCTACCACCAGGGCGAGCTGACGGCCGAGGCCGACGGCATCTTCATTGAGGTCCCGCCGAACCGCATGCTCGACATCGTGTCGGGCAACGCCCACAGCACCGAGGCCCCGCTGGTCGTCGACCCGGACTGGCAGCGGATGATGGCGCGTGGCGCGCGTGGCGAAGGGCGAGACGCCGGGCTGAGCGGCGGGGCGGGGGCGGGGGCGACAGCCTGGCGGTCCTGGAGCCCTGCGGCCCTGCGGTCCCGTGGTCCTGCGGGTTCAGGCGGCGGGGGCAGGGCACGAAGCTGAAGCGCACCTGCCGCCGGGGATTGTCGACGTTCAGGTCCACCAGGACGACCGACTGCCACGTCCCGAGGGCGACCCGGCCCCCGAGCACGGGCAGCGTCACCGACGGGCTGACGAAGGCGGGCAGGATGTGGTCGGCGCCGTGACCCGGTGACCCGTGGGCGTGCCGGTAGCGGTCGTCCCGGGGCAGGAGGCGCTCCAGCGCGGCCAGCAGGTCGCTGTCGGACCCGGAGCCGGTCTCCATGAGAGCGACGCCGGCGGTGGCATGGGGCACGAAGACGTTGACCAACCCGTCACCCAGCCCGGCGCAGAAGCGCTCGAGCTCGGTCGTGAGGTCGATGATGCGCTCCCGGGAGGCGTCGATGCTCAGCTCGATCGACTGCATCGGCGCTCCAGTCTGCCGTAGCGTGCCGGCGTGCGGCGCGCTCCTCCTGGCAGCGGTGATGGCGGCGATGGCGGCGCTGGCCGGACGGGGTCGGGATCGGAGTCGGCGGCGGACCGGCGGGAGCGGCCACCGTCGCACCAGGGCAGGATCACGACTGCATCGTGGGGACGCCGCCCGCCTCCATCGACTGGTCCGGCGCTGGCCAACCCGATCCTCTCGTTCCCCACCGTCGGCGTGAAGGACCAGGCGCTGCAATGGTCCGGCGGGCGAATGGCACATGCTCTACAGCGACATGACGGCGACCAAGGCGGCCCCGCACGTGCACTTCGCCGTGGCCGTTTCGTCGAGTCCCGACCTGCGGCACTGGACGGCGCCGAGGGTCATTGCGCGAGAACGCCGCCTCGCCCGACATCGTCCGCTCGCCTTCGGGGACCTTCATCGTCACGTATCAGACCCCGCAGGGCCTGGCCTACCGGACGAGCAGCGACCGCCTCCCTGCGATCCTGGTCGGCCGCCCACCCGCTCGGACGCGGGTCTGGCGCACCGCATGATCGATGGCGCCCTCGCCTTCACCGGCAACGGGGTGATCCTGGGCTTCAAGGCGGGGACGACGACACAGCATTTCGAGATCGCCTGGGCGCCGTCGCTGTCCGGGACGTTCCACCTGGTGGGCCGGCCCGACATCGTGCTCTACAACGACACCGTCGAGAACTACGAGTTCGTGACGGTCGACGGTGCCTGGCACCTCGTGGCAACGTCGAACACGCTCGATCAGCCCTTCCTCTTCACGCTGGGCCCGGGCGATCCCGCGTCACCGTCGACCTGGCTGCACTGGAGCGCGGGTCGCAGCAGCTGTTGGTGCCGAGCCAGCCGTTCGACAGCGGTCAGGGGATATCGAGCGTCGGCTACGAGCATGCCAACTCCGCCTTCCTCTGCGTCGGGCCGCAGGGCGAGGACTACCTGACCTACGCCGGCAGCACGGAGCTGACGCAGTTCGGGGGCTGGGGTCACGCCCGCATCGGGGTGGCCCGGAGCAGCGATCTCGTGCACTGGGAGGTGCCACCGGGCTGAGGGACGAGCGGACGCGAGGCGCCGCAGTGGTCACGGGCGGAGACCGGGGTGATACTGGGGGCGGATAGGGGTACAGGGGGTGCTGCAGAGTGCTGCACTGCCTCGCGGCGAAAAGCTGCTCACAGAAGTCACCCGATCATTGAGGAGAAGCAGATGGCGAAGTCCAGCGATGAGATCCCCGAGGTCGAGGAGCCCGATCCGTTGGATCCGGAGGACGCAGCGGAGATCGCCCCACTCGACAGCGAGATCGACTTCGACGACGAGCAGGACGAGGACCAGCTCCCACTCGACGAAACGGAAGCCGCAGAGGCTGGGGTGCTGCTCGATGATCCCGAAACCCTGTCCGACGAAGACGAATAACTTCTCGCACGCGAGGGAAGGCTGAAGAGGTGAGGATCGACCCCGAACCGGAGGGCTCCGAGTTCACGCTGCTGGTCCAGTATCTCGACTATCAGCGTCAGACCGTGCTGATGAAGACCGAGGGGCTCACGCAGCCACAGATGGTGCAGAACCATCCCCCCTCGGCACTCACGCTGGCAGGCCTCCTCTATCACCTGGCCCTGGTGGAGGAGAGCTGGATGGAGGTCCGATTCAGCGGGCTACCCGAGCGCGAGCCCTGGGGGGGCATCGATTGGGAAGCGGACCCCGACTGGGAGTTCCGCACCGCGGAGGGCGTCGCTCCCGAGGAGCTGCGGGACCGTTACCGCGCCGCATGCGAGCGGAGTCGAGTAGTGGTCTCCGCCGCCTCTGACCTGGACCAGCTTTCCGCCCAGCCGATGCGGGACGGCCGGCACTTCTCACTTCGATGGGTGCTGTTGCACCTCATAGAGGAGACAGCGCGCCACGCCGGCCACGCCGACACTCTGCGTGAGGCCATCGACGGCACGGTCGGAGAGTAGGGAATCGAACCGAGGCAGCAGTTGCTACTCGAGTTCCTTCCACTTCTCCCGTCCGAAGAGCCGCCCGAATCGCGCCGACAAGGATGGGCCCTCGTCACGCGCGGTATCCGGATGCAGGACCAGGGTTCCCTTGGGAGCTGGGAGGTTCGCGGCCTCCTCGTCGGTCAGGGAGCAACGCACGAGGGTCGTCGTGATATCGGTGATCTGGTCGCGATCGACGAACCTCAGACCGTGCTTGGTCTTCACGGCGATGCCGTCGAACAGATCCTCCTCCGGGATCTGCAGGACGTGCTCGACCGTCCCGAACTCGGAGTTGCTCGAGCTCAGGACCGGCGTACCGACCGCAAGGGCCATATATGAGATGGGGCGACCTTCATCCACGGGATACCTCTTTCTGCTTGCTCGTAAAATCTAGTCAGAGTCATCTCATGAGCCTCGCCGCCGAGAGAGCAGGAGGGAGACCATGGCGACCATGGACCAACCGACCGGGCACGAGGCGCTGAAGAAGTTGGAGCCCCTCCTTGGCGAGTGGAACCTGGAGGCCTCATCTCCGGGCGGCGAGCCCTGGCCGGGGGGTGGACGCTCCACCTTCGCATGGCACCCGTCCGGAGCGCATCTGATGCAGCGGACGACGGTCGAGCTCCCCGCGGCGCCCGACAGCCTGTCCGTGATGGGTTGCGATGCCGCCAATGGGACCTATTTCCAGCTCTATTCCGACGAGCGCGGCGTGTGTCGGGTGTACGAGATGTCCATCGGCGATGGTGAGTGGAGGCTCTGGCGGAAAGGCCCGCCATTCGATCAACGTTTCATCGCCACCATCAGTGAAGACGGAAACACGATCGCCGGACGCTGGGAGAAGTCCGAGGACGGCAGCGGCTACACGACCGACTTCGATCTGGTGTACCGCAGGACGATCGCGTAGTCCCGGTTTCGTGTCGACTGATCCTGGTAATCGATTCCGCCCGAATGCTGAGTGGGCTCGTGGCTGAGACAGCGTCCCTCGGGACTCCCTGGCCAGGGGCTTGAGGAAGGAACCGAGAACCGCTGGCGTTGGCAGAATATGAGTACCTAGCGAGGAGGCCCGCCATGGCCCGAGCAGTCCGCTTCGACACCTACGGGGACCGCGACGTCCTCTACATCGCCGACGTGCCCATCCCGACACCAGCGGGGGGTGAGGTCGTGGTCGAGGTTCGAGCCGCCGGCATCAACCCCGGTGAGGCGTCGATCCGGTCCGGCGCCTTGAAGGACATCTTCCCGGCGACGTTCCCGTCCGGCGAAGGGAGCGACTTGGCTGGCATCGTCCACTCCGTTGCCGACGACGTGACCGAGTTCGCCGTTGGTGACGAGGTGATGGGCTGGTCATGGCAACGCTCGAGTCAGGCCGAGCACGTGGCGGTCCCGGTGACTCAGCTCATTCGGAAGCCGCCTGCACTGAGTTGGGAAGTGGCGGGCTCGCTTTACGTGGTCGGCTGCACTGCGTACGTAGCCGTCCGTGCTGTCGATGTCCATCCGGGCGACACGGTGGCCGTGTCGGCGGCTGCCGGCGGCGTCGGTTCGGTTGTGGTGCAGTTGCTGCGCATCAAAGGGGCGTCGGTACTCGGCATCGCCTCGGAGAGCAATCACGCGTGGCTGTCCTCGCACGGCGTCACGCCGATCTCGTACGGCGATGGACTGGCCGATCGCCTGAAGGCGGCCGCGCCGAACGGCATCGACGCCTTCATCGACCTTTTCGGCCCCGAATATGTGCAACTTGCAGTGGATGTCGGTATCCCTCCTCAGCGCATCGAGACCATCATTTCGCGCCAGAAGGCGCAAGAGGTGGGTGCGAAGAACGAGGGAAGTGGTGATGGATCGACCACCGAAGTGCTGTCGGAGATGGCGGAGCTCGTCGCGTCAGGCCAGATCGAGGTCCCGATAGCCGCCACCTACCCTTTGGACAAGGTGCGCGATGCGTACGCCGAGCTCGAAAAACGCCACACCCGGGGCAAGATCGTCTTGATCCCGTGAGCCGGCCGCTCCTTCAGTGGCGGGCCCGCTCTGACAGACGAATACTGGGGCTTTGACGAAGGAGGGCCCGTGACGGTACAGCTCAACCACACGATCGTCGCAGCACATGACAAGCGCACGTCGGCCGAGTTTCTGGCTCAGATCCTCGGCCTGGAGTCACCGACCCCGTTTGGACCGTTCATGTGCGTGGAGACGGCCAACGGCGTCAGCCTCGACTACGCGGATCACGCCGACGAGATTGTGCCGGCCCACTACGCCTTCCTCGTCAGCGAGGAGGAATTCGACGACATCTTTGCCAGGGTTACCGAGCGCGGATTGACCTACTGGGCCGATCCCGGCCACACCCGGGAGTCCGAGGTCAACAGCCACGGGCGAGGCTTCTATTTCGAGGACCCGTCAGGTCACAACCTCGAGGTGCTTACGCGCCCGTACGGAACCTGACCGAGCAGACGGCCGGCGTGCCCTCAGGCCGCCGCCTCCGCCGCCTCCGCCGTCGCTGCCTTGATGATGGTGGCGTAGAGATCGTGCCAGGCGACGCCGCTGAACCCGGCCGCGGCGAGAAGACGGCCGGCCCGTTTCTTGGTGCGGGCCTTGCCCCGCCGGCTCAGGGCCATGGTCGGTAACAGCCAGTTCGAGAATTGGTCGACGAGGACGAGGCGTCCTCCGGCCGTCAAGACCCGCCGACACTCCGTCAGACCCTTCTGCTGATCGGACCAGTGATCGAACGAGGTTGTCGTCACCACCAAGTCGAAGGATCCGTCGGGGTAGGGCAGGTCTTCTGCGATGCCGACCTGGAAGCTGAGTCGGGCGTCGTGTGCACCCTGGCTCGCCACCTGAATCATGCTCGCAGCTGCATCGATCCCCGCCAGCTTCTCGGCGTCGGGGTATTGCCGGCCCAAGTGCCGAAGGAGGAAGCCGGTCCCGCAGCCGACGTCGAGTACCCGGCCCGGCGACTGCGCCGTGCGCAGGGCAAGGCTGGCCGTCCTCTGGGCGATGTCGTGGTGCAAGCGACCTCGCCAGCCACGCTCGTAGCCAGGGGCTCTCTCATCGAATGCGGCGACGTCGCGGTGGGGAGGCGGTGCAGGCATGGCAGGCACGGCACGAGACTGCCACAACCGCAGCGTCGAACGAATCCCACCCTGCTGGTCCGCAAGGGCGTGAGCGGGCGCATACCATCGTCGGGTATGACGCCGGAGGAGATGGCCGACCTCGCCCACCTGCGACGGGCCCGCGACCTCATCGACCGCGAGTACGCCCAGCCGCTCGATGTCCCGGCGATCGCACGTGCCGCGCTCATGTCCCCGGCGCATTTCTCGCGCAAGTTCCGGGCCGCGTACGGGGAGACTCCCTACAGCTACCTCATGACCCGCCGCATGGAGCGGGCCAAGGCCTTTCTCCGTCAAGGCATGTCGGTCACCGACACCTGTGTCGCCGTCGGCTGCACGTCGCTCGGGTCGTTCAGCTCGCGCTTCACCGAGATCGTGGGCGAGACCCCGTCGCAGTACCGGGGGCATGACCACTCCTCCAGCGAAGTGATCCCTTCGTGCGTGAGCAAGGTGGTGATGCGTCCCCAGCGCACACCGGTTTCTGTCTGAGAACGCCCATCCGAGCTGGCGTTTCGGCCGGAGCAGGCTGCGCGAGCACGCCCCGCTCGCGCACCGAGCAGGATCGGAGAAGCATCGAACGGGTCGCTCTCCGTACAATCGCCCTATGCCAGTCACCGTTGCCGCAATGTTCATCTCCGTCCACGACCCCGAGGTCGCGCTCGGCTTCTATCGCGATGCGCTCGGCTTCGAGGTCCGCAACGACGTCAAGGCGGGCGACTTCCGCTGGGTCACCGTCGGCGCCCCGGGCCAGGACCTCGACATCGTCTTGTCCCAGCCACACGGGGGTCGATCGCAGGCCGAGGGGGACGCGCTCCTGGCGCTCGTGACCCAAGGGTCGTTGCAGGCTGCGATCTTCCGCACGGACGACCTCGACGCCACCTTCGAAAAGGTCCGGGCCTCGGGGGCCGAGGTGCTCCAGGAGCCGACGTCCCAGCCCTGGGGCGTGACCGACTGCGCCTTCCGCGACCCCTCGGGCAATCTCGTCCGCATTCAGCAGGCCTGAGGCACCCATGAAGACCATGACCTGTCAGCAGCTGGGTGGACCATGCGAGCTGGCGCTCCACGGAGAGACCGCCGATGAGGTGATCAAAGCCCAGGATCGCCACTTGAACGAAGTGGTGGCGGGCGGCGACGAAGCCCACAAGGGAGCCCTGAAAGACATGAAGGGCCGGTGGAAGCATCCCATTGCGGGAATGGGCTGGTACCGCAAGGCGAAGAAGGACTTCGCCGCCTTGCCCGAAGACTGATCAGTCAGCCGCCCGCGATCGGGTCCCTGGCCACGAAGCACCCGGCCTCGGTCGTGATCGTCATCTGCCCGCCCTCTTGGGCGAACCGCGCCTCGACAAGCTCCTCGAGGGCCGAGCGCTGCTCGGCTGTTGCGTCCCGGCCGGCGGCGGTCGAGGCGATGAACGCCACGACGTCGGCGGGGTCGGTGCAGACCATGGTGCTCGGGTGGAGTTGCCAGCTCACGGACCGGAACGCCGTGCGCAGGATCCCCCCGCCGGTCGACCGGCCGAACCGCCCGTCGAGGAAGTCGAGCGGCGACCAGCCCAGCGCTGCCCGCGACACCTCCGAGATGGCGTCGAGATGCTGCGGTCCGTTGGTCGCCGCCAGCAGCACGCCACCGGGCCGCAGCACGCGGGCGAACTCCGCGGCAGCCCGGCCGGGATCGGGGACGTGGTACAGCATGTGGTCCGCCACGACTACCTCGAACGTGTCGTCGTCGTAGGGCAGGTCCTGGGCGTCGCAGGTGCGGCATCCGACGAGCTCCATCCCGGGGAGCGGCGCCACCGCCGCCCTCGCAGCTTCGAGCATGCCCTCGGACAGGTCGGTCAGGGTGAGCCGGAGGCGGGGCAACAGAGCCGCGGTGCTGACCCAGAGCAGGCCGGTGCCGCAACCGACCTCGAGCACCCGGCCGTCCTCCGGCCAGTCGACCTGGCTCACGAGCCAGGCGAACCACGGCACGTCGGCCCGTGCGTACTTGGCGTGCAGCGCAATGCGGGCGTTGAGGTTGGCGGGGTCTTTGTACTGGTGTTCCCGCAGGTAGTCCGCGTCGGTGCCCCGGGCCTCCGGGCGCGTCACGAGGCACCCGTGAGAGGAGAGGCCGGCACGGTCTTGATCATCTGCAGCGCCGGCTGGTCCGCTCCCCACAGCTCGGGCATCTCCTCCAGCGGCCGGAAGCCGCAGTCGAAGTAGAAGGCCCGGGTGGCGGCGTACCCCGCGTCGGCCGAGCGTGGGCTGAGCGTCTTGACCTGCAGGTACGTGATGTCCCGCTGGGCCAGCCAGGACTCCGCAGCCTCGAGCATGCGCCGTCCGATGCCGGCGCGGTGGTGCTCGGGCAGGACGCCCATGACGACGATCTCGGCGGCGTAGGGGCTGTGCAGCAGCAGCGTCAGGATCCCGCAGTCGCGCCCGTCCAGAGTCGCCACCACGGTCGGCTCCCGCTCCGCCGCCTCCACGTAGGCGGCCACCGAGTCGGGGAATCCGAACCACGTGGGCAGGGCGGCCAGGACATCGGCGCAGACCGCCCCGCTCCCGACGTCCTGCACCCGCAGCGACGAGACCGGCGGGACGGCTCATGACGGGGGCGTCACACCGACAGCGAGGTCGGTCAGACCGCCCGCTGCACGCCTTCCCAGTAGGGGTCGCGCAGCTTGCGCTTGTAGAGCTTGCCGTTGGGGTCGCGCGGCATCTCGGTGGTGAAGTCGATCGTCTTGGGCGTCTTGAACTTGGCCAGCCTGCCGGCGCAGAACTCCAGGATCTCCTCCGCCAGCGCGTCGTCGGCCTCGACGCCCTCCGCCGGCTCGATCACGGCCTTCACCTCTTCGCCCCAGTCCTCGTGGGGGATGCCGAAGACGGCGGCGTCGCCGACCTTGGGGTGCGACAGCAGGACGTTCTCGATCTCGGCCGGGTAGATGTTGGCCCCACCGGAGATGATCATGTCGATCTTGCGGTCGCGCAGGAACAGGTAGCCGTCCTCGTCGATCAGGCCCACGTCGCCCACCGTGAAGAAGGCGCCGATGCGGTTCTTCCGGGTCTTCTCCTTGTCGCCGTGGTACTCGAAGTCGGCCGACTGCATCGCCATGTAGACCGTCCCGATGACGTTGGGCTCGGTGATCCGGTTGCCGTCGTCGTCGAAGACGGCGATCTCGCTGATCGGCCACGGCTTGCCGACCGTGCCCGGCTTCTGCAGCCACTCCTCGGCGGTGACCAGCGTGCCGCCGCCCTCGCTCGCCGCGTAGTACTCGTCGACCGCGTTGCCCCACCAGTCGATCATCTTGTGCTTGACGTCGACCGGGCACGGGGCGGCGGCGTGGATCATGTGGCGCAGCGACGACACGTCGTACTTGTCCCGCACGTCCTCGGGCAGCGCCAACAGCCGGTGGAACTGGGTGGGCACCATGTGCGAGGTCGTGACCCGCCGCGACTCAATGAGCCGCGAGCATGTCCTCGGGCGGCCACTTGTCCATCAGCACGATGGTGTGCCCCAAATGCAGCGACGCGCTCCCGAAGCGCAGCACCGCCGTGTGGTACAGCGGCGAGCCGATGATGTGGACGTTGTCGTCCTGCGGCTGGATCCCGAACAGGAAGAGCAGCCCCGACAGCCCGAGCGCGGCCTGCTCCGGCGTGACGCCCATCAGCGAGCGGTAGATGCCCTTGGGGTTCCCGGTCGTCCCCGAGGTGTAGTTCATGACGTCGCCGATGGTGCGCTCGTCGGGCAACGTCGTCGGCTGCGCGTCCCGCACCGCCGCGTACGACCCGAACCCGGGCACGTCGCCCACGGCCAGCCGACCGCTCGCAGAGACACCGGCCTCGTCCGCCGCCGCAATCGCCACGTCCCCGAAGCGCTCGTCGGCCACGAAGACCTTCGCCGCGGAGTCCTTGAGGATGTAGGCCACCTCGGGCGCCACGAGATGGTGGTTGATCGGCACCAGGTACCAGCCGGCCTGCAGGGCGGCCAGGTAGACCTCGAGCATCTCGGCGGAGTTGGGCAGCAGGGTGGCCACCACGTCGCCCACGCCGAGCCCCTGGGCCCGCAGGGCGTGCACCACCTGGTTGGCCCGGCCCAACAGCTCCCCGGAGGACACCTCGTCGCCCTCGGGCGTCACCAGGGCCAGGTAGTCGGGGTCTTCCTGGGCCAGCGCCCAGAAGCCGAGGTCACCCATCAGCACTCTCCTTGCAGGCTCGCGACACGACGGCGGCAAATGGCAGCCCCCGCCATCGGCAGGCTAGAACGTGTTCTAACTTACGGCAATTTGCCTGGACCGGCCCGCGCGCCGGCGGGCCGCGGAAGATCAGGAGAACTCGACACATGGCTTCATTCCTCGAAGGGAAGGTCGTCGCCGTCACCGGCGGCGGTGGCGGCATCGGGCGGGCCGTCGCACTGGCGGCCGCCGACGAAGGGGCCAAGGTCCTGGTGGCCGACTTCGGCGTGGGCATGGCGGGCGAGGACCCGAGCAGCGAGGTGGCCGAGGCCGTCGTCGCCGAGATCACCAAGGCGGGCGGCGAGGCCGTCGCCGTGGCGGACGACATCTCCAAAATGGAGTCGGGCGAGCGCCTCATCGCCACCGCCGTCGAGAAGTGGGGCCGCATCGACGGCGTCGTGGCCGTGGCCGGCATCCTGCGCGAGCGCATGCTCTTCAACATGTCCGAGGACGAGTGGGACGCCGTCATCGCCACCCACCTGAAGGGGCACTTCACCGTGTTCCGGGCCGCCGCCGCGGTGATGCGCAAGCAGGAGGGCGGCGGGGCGCTCATCGGCTTCACCTCCGGCGCCTTCCAGGGCAGCGTGGCGCAGGCCAACTACGCGGCGGCCAAGGGCGGCATCGTGTCGCTCGTGCGGTCGGCCGCCGTCGGCCTGCACCGCTACGGCGTGACGGCCAACGCCATCGCGCCCGTCGCCCGGACCCGCATGTCGGCCAACGTGCCCTCCGAGCTCGCCGAGATGGGGGACGCCGAGGACATCGCGCCCATGGTCGTCTATCTGCTGAGCGACAAGGCCAAGCACGTGACCGGGCAGGTCTACACGGTGGTCGGCTCCAAGATCGCAGTCTGGAACCAGCCCACCGAAGTCCGTGCCATGTGGGCCGACGGCCGCTGGACGCCGGAGGAGATCGCGGCGCGGCTCGACGACAACATCGGTCAGGAGCGGATGGCGATGATCGACCGCTTGGAGCAGATGCGTCTGGCGGCGGCCTCGGGCGAGAAGCCCAACGCCTGACGCCTCACCGCTGAGAGCTCAGCGGCGATCGCCGAGCGTCGAGCCCCTACAGCGACGTCGTCAGACGACCCGGTGCAAACGAGGCCGGGGCCTGACCGCGCTGTAGACCTCCAGCGAGTTCCCCTCGTGATGCGCGGCCACCACGGCCGACGCGCCGTCGTGCCCGTCGGCGAAGACCTGGCTCATGCTCTGGCCCCACACGACGGCCGACCGGGCGATCTGGCGCTCTGGATGCTCCCAGGGCGGGATGCACAGCTCGATCTGGTACATCGGCTCGAAGGTGACCACGTGGGTCGCCCCCTCACCGTGCTCGGCGAGCCAGGCCTCCTTCTCCTCGTCGGTCCAGATTTTTTCGGTCATTGGAATCCACGGCTGGACGGTTGCCATGTGCTCGCACCTCCCTCTCTCCGCCATATCGGTTTCATCAGGAGAAGCCTTGAGAATGCCCCGATCTTTCGCAACGGCCCTTCGGACGCGTATCCGGCGCGTGGCCGCCCTTGGATGTCGCAAGAACGTTGCAACAACGGTGCAGAATGCGGGGAGGCCGCCCCGCCTGGCCGGATCGACCAATTCCGGGGGCGGATCTCTCGCCGCACCCCTGCGCAAGTTGGCCATATGGGCCGTAGTTCCCCTTGGTAGGGCGGCACGGAAACGTGGTGGGGAAGGGGGAACGAAGAGATGAGGACCCGGATCAACAGACCAAGCACCGAGCAGGCAGAACCGATTCCCGACGTGCGCCCGTGGCGTGAAGTGGGATGGATCTTCCGCGACGGCGAGGCACTGGCCATCGAGCGCCAGGGCACGCGCACCAGGGTGCGCACCGCTGTAGTGCAGCACCTGCGCGCCGAGTAATCAGGCCGGCTGTTCCGCGCTCTCCAACGGCTTGACGACCTCGTCGTCGCCTTCGTGGTGCGTGCGCAGCCACTGCTTCCAACGTCCACGCGTGCGCAGGAGGATGAACGCTCCTCCGATGACGAGAAGGACGCCGGCCAGCTGCACGAGATCTGAGCCGAGCCGGCCGTCCTCGCCCAACCAGAGGTGCTCGTCGAGGGAGCGCTCAATGCCCCAGAGCACCATCGCCGTGCCGATCACGATCCCCGAGGGATAGCCCGTCCGGCGCGTGCCATTCGGCCAGCGGTCGAGCCGTCGCTCAATGGCGATCAGGATCAGGTAGACGGTGAAGTCCTCGAGCGCCTGGAAGATCGGGACCGGGAGCCGGCGCCCCGCCTGGCCGGCGTAGTACATGCCGAACCATTGGTGGGTCGGGTGGCCGCCGCCCGCCACCATCAGCTGGGGGCCGAGCAGGCGACCCAGGGCCCAGCAGGCCAGGAGGACGGGCGCAGCCAGGTCGAGGGCGCGGCCCAGCGCGAAGCTCGGGGCAGCGGCGGCGCGTGAGGATGACGCCGACCGGCACCGCCAGGAGCAGGCCCCCGAACGACGAGAGCCCCCCGTGCCACACGGCGAAGATGTCGCCGGGATTCTGGGTGTAGTAGCTGAGGTTGGACAGCACGTGCATGGCCCGGGCGCCCACGACGGCGGCGAGGATGATCCAGAGGAAGACGGGGACGAACCAGTCGGTGGGGTAGCCGTTCTTCCGTAACCGGCGCTCGAAGTAGACGAAGCCGAACCAGAACGTGAGCGCGAGCCCGATGCCGTAGGTGTGGACCTGCAGGGGCCCGATGTGGAAGACGACGGGGATCGGTCTCATGGCTCGGTCGGGCCAGGTTAGGACGGACCGTAGGACAGGGGGGCGGCAGGACCCGGGGCCCGGGGGCTGCGACGTGCCGGGATGGCCCGATGAGCGGCAGTGACGCCTTGGATGGAGGGAGGACGGAAAGGACGAGCCGACGAGGCCGGCTAGGAACGACGAGCCCGGCTAGGGCCGGCCGGCGCCCACGAAGTCGCCGCCGAGACGGAGGCCGGTCACCCAGACAACCGCACCGGTGTAGGGCGCCTCGATCATCGTGCCCGGGCCGACGTACATGGCCACGTGCTCGGACCCGCCGGGGCCGTAGAAGAGGAGGTCGCCCGGCTGCAGGTCGCTGACCGGTACCGGGGTGGAGGCGGCCATCTGGGCGCCCGAGTAGTGGGGGAGGCAGACGCCGACCTGACCCCAGGACCACGCGGTGAGCCCGGAGCAGTCGAAGCCGGGGCTGGCCGAGCCCTTGGGGGACTCCCCGCCCCAGACGTAGGGCACACCTTCCTGGCTTTCGGCCGCCTCCACCGCTCCAGCCCCGCCGGGGGAGGAGGGCGGGGGCGCAGCCTCGCTGAGACCGGCGGCTGCCACCGTGGAGGCGCCCCCCGAAGACGCAGCGGGAGCAGCAGCGGCGGCGGCAGCGGCTGCTGCTGCTGCCTTTTGCTTCTGCTCCGCTGCCTGGGCGGCGGCAGCGGCCTCCGCCTGCTGCTGTTGCTGCACCAGCGTCGCGATCTGACCCTGTTCCTGGGCCAGCGCACTCTTCTGGGACTGTATGGCCTGCGCATTTTGCGCCACGGCGTTCTGCTCGGTGGTCACCTGCGTCTGGGCCTGCGACTGCTCGCCCTGGAGCTGGGCCTCCTGCGAGTTCAGCGATTGCTCGGCCGTGTGGAGGTTGTCGACGGCGAGCGAGATGTCGCCTTCGGCGATCTTGTTGTATTCGGTGGTCGCACCGAGCGTCTGTTCGTTGCCGCTGAAGATCGGGTTCTGGGCGGACGCGGTGCCGTCCGTGATGTAGTTGGCCACGGCCGCCTTGGAGAGGGTGGCCTTGTTCTTGGCCACCTGCTGCTGGTCGGCCGCCACGTTGGCCTTGGTCGTCGCGATGCTCGAGTTGATCTGCGACAGCTGGTACTGCGCTTGGTCGTACTGCTGGCTCAGCGCCGACATCTGGTTCTGGGCCTGGGTCAGCTGCGCCTCGATGGCGGCGGCCTTGGCCTTGGCGTCGGAGATGGCGTCACCGCCGGCGGGGCGCGTTGCCATGAACACAGTGCTTGACAACACTGAGACAACGGTCAGCGCGGGGATCCCGACCCGCCGGAGCACACGAGCACTCCAGGGAGACCGCGGCGTGGAGTGGTGGTGAACCCGCTCTACGTCAGTCACGATGGGCCTCATTCTTATCGGACGCCCTCGGCCGATACAAACACCCTCGGCCTGACACGCCTGTGTGCGGTAGTACCGGTGGTGTGAATAGGCAGGTCATAGATCAGAAGGAAGTAATTCGAACTTTTTGTGAACTGTACGGAGATAACGAAAGCGGTCGAGGCGAACTACGGTCGGACGCATGGGTGAAATGATCGAATTCGCGAGCAACGGGTCGACGGCGGGAGGCTATCTGGCCACTCCGGAGGGCGGCGGCGGGCCGGGAGTGATCGTGATCCAAGAGTGGTGGGGTCTCGTCGATCACATCGAGGACGTCTGCGACCGCTTCGCGGCGGCGGGTTTCGTCGCGTTGGCCCCGGACCTCTACCACGGCAAGAAGGTGCGACCCGGTGAGCCCGACGAAGCGGGCAAGGCGATGATGGCGATGCAGATGGACCAGGCGGCTCGGGACATGAGTGGCGCGGTCGACGAGGTGTTGCGACGGAGCACCGGCGACAAGGTCGGCGTCATCGGGTTCTGCATGGGCGGCGGGCTGGCGCTCGTCCTCGCCACCCAGCGCCCGGACGCGGTGGCGGCGGTCGTCCCGTGTTACGGCATCATCCCGTGGCCGGACGCGCAGCCGGACTACGCCGACATGTCGGCGGCCGTCCTGGGTCACTACGCCGAGAAGGACGACTTCTTCACGCCCGAGGCCGCCAACGCGTTGGCGGACCAGCTGCGCGCCTTGGGCAAGTCGGTCGAGATCGTCATCTACCCCGACACCGACCACGCGTTCTTCAACGACACGCGTCCCGAGGTGTACAACGCCGCCGCCGCACGCGAGCTGTGGGCGCGCACGTTGGAGTTCTTCACTGCGCACCTGACCTGATCGATCCGCGCGGCGTCACCCGGAGTCGACGCCGGGGAGTACAGGTCGCGCCGAGTGCAACGGAAACGTCGCCCGGAGTGCACCCCGCCGAAGGCCCACCGTCCGGACGGCGCACCGCCGGCCGCCACCGAAGTCGGGCCCGCGGCAACGGGCGGTCCCCCGGCCCGGAAGGGCCGCCGAGCCCGTTTGTTACCATCGGCCCATGTCCGCACGCTCTCGTGACCTGCCTCGGCGCTCCTGCCTCTCCACCCCCGGTTCCAACGAGAAGTTCCTGGCCAAGGCCCCAACCGTCCCGGCCGACATGACCTTCCTCGACCTCGAGGATGCCGTGGCGCCGCTCGAAAAGGAGAGCGCCCGGCCCAAGGTGGTCGACGCCATCAAGAACCTGCCCTGGGACGAGCGGGTGCTCTGCGTGCGGGTCAACGCCTGGGACACCGAGTGGACCTACGGCGACGTGATCGAGGTCGTGGGCAACGCAGGCGAGCGCCTGGACGAGATCATGTTGCCCAAGGTGCAGTCGGCGGCGGAGGTCATCGCGTTGGACCTCCTGCTGACCCAGGTCGAGAAGAACTCGGGGCTCCCCGTCGGCCACATCGGGATCGAGGCGCAGATCGAGACCGCACGGGGGCTCATCAATGTCGACGACATCTGTGCCGCGTCCCCCCGTCTCGAGACGATCATCTTCGGCCCGGCGGACTTCGCCGCCAGCATCGAGATGCCGGTGCTCACCGGTGGGGTCGATATCCCCGAGTACCCCGGAGACCACTTCAACTACGTCTTCAGCCGCATCCTGATGGCGGGTCGGGCCAACGGACTGCAGGTGATCGACGGGCCGTTCCTCAAGGTGCGCGAGCTCGACGCGCTGCGCGAGTACTCCATGCGTGCCCGCATGCTCGGCTACGACGGCAAGTGGGCCCTCACGCCCGACCAGGCGACCACGCTCAACGAGGTCTTCTCGCCCACCCAGGAGCAGTTCGACCGTGCCTTCGACATCCTCGACGCCTACCAGAAGGCCACCGAGGAGGACCGCAAGGGTGCGGTGATGTTCGGTGACGAGATGATCGACGAGGCCAGCCGCAAAATGGCCATCAAGTTCGTCACCAGAGGCGAGCGGGCCGGGCTGAGCCGCAGCCCCGGCTAGAGCGTCCCGCAGCCGCGTCCTCCGGCCCAGGCTCAACCGATGAGGCGGCGGGCAATCACCTTCAGCGCCAACGTCTCGTCGGCACCCTCGAAGATGGAGAGGACGCGGGCGTCGACGAAGTAGCGGCTCACGGGGAACTCCTCCGCGTAGCCCATGCCGCCGTGGATCTGCATCGCCTCGCGGGTCACCCACTCGGCCGCCCGGCACACGTAGGCCTTGAGCATCGACGCCTCGAGCGTCCCCTCGCCGCGAGCCATGAGCCGCGCCACGTGGTACGAGCTCTGCCGTGTCGCCTGAATGATGACCGCCATCCGACCGAGCTTGGCCTGGGTCAGCTGGTACTCACCGATCGGTGACCCGAACACCTTGCGTTCGGCCGCATAGGCAACAGCAGCCTCGTAGGCGGCCTGCATGACGCCGAGTGCCCGCGCCGCCGTCTGCAGCCGGCCGTTCTCGAAGCCCTGCATCTGGAGATAGAAGCCCTTGCCCAGCCCTTCGGATCCGCCGATCAGGTTGGCCTCGGGCACGAACCAGTTCTCGAACGCCAGCTCGTAGGAGTGCATGCCCCGGTAGCCGAGCGTGTCGATCGGTCGTCCCTCGAGGCGACCCGGTTCCAGGTCGTTGGGGCGCTCGGGCCCGTTTTCCTGGGTGAAGACGAAGCCGTGGCCGTCACCACGCGGCTTTTCGACGATGAACATGGAGATGCCGCGGTGGGCGAGGGAGCGGTCAGGGTTGGTGCGAGCCAACAGCATGAGCACGTCGGCCCGGGCGGCGAAGGTGCACCACGTCTTGACGCCGTTGATCACCCACCCGCCGTCGACCGGTGTGGCGGCCGTCACGATCCCGGCCACGTCGGATCCGAAGTCGGGCTCCGTCACGGCGACCGCGGCCAGAATCTCGGCTGAGGCCAACTTGGGCAGCCAGTGCTTCTTCTGCTCCTCGGTCCCGCCGTAGACGAGTGCCCGGGTCAGGATCTCGGGCCGCGTGATGAGCGAACCGCCGACCCCCAGGGACCCCCAGCTCAACTCCTCGGTGGCGACGACCATGCCCATGTAGTCGCTCTCCCCGCCGGAGGCGAAGCCGTCGTACTCCTCGGGGACCGAGAGCCCGAAGCCGCCGAGCTCGGCCAGGCCTTCTATGACCTCCTCGGGGATGTCCAGATTCTCGCGGTGGACGTGCTCCGCATGGGGGCGGACCTTTTCCTCGGCGAAGCGGTGGAACGTCTCGCGCACCAGCTCGAAGTCCTCGGCCAGATGACGGGGCCCTTCAATAGTGGCCAAGCCGGCCAGCACCGCCGGATCGCGCTGTTCCACGAGGAAGGCTGCCGCCGGCACGTCCCAGCCGGGCTCGACACCCCACAGCGCCTCCCGGCCGGCCACGCGGCCGATGAGGTCGGCGACGACGTCGGCCACGAACGCCGCGGCAATGCGGGCCTCGACCTCTCCCGATGCGCCGTACTCCAGCGTGGCCCGCGCCGTGGCCACGGCGGCGGCCGCGTGCGCCACGTCGTAGGCGACGACCTGGTTGGCATCGATGCCCCCACAAGCACGCACCGCTGCGCAGGCCTGATCCACCAGGCGTTGGGCCAGCTCCACCGCGTCAGCGGCGCCGGCGAGGTCCGGTACAGGAGGCGTCGTCACGTGGAGCGACCCTACTGGCTCCGCCAAAGTGCCCTTTTTCGTTTACTCCACGCCCGAGAGTGTGCGGTTTAGCCGCCGGGGACTCTGCGCTCAGTAGCGGCGGCCGATGACCGTCACCAGTGGGGGAAGCACCACCGGGTCATCGCCCGGGTCAACGCCCGTGAGTGACTCGAGGTAACGAGCGACGGGACCGGGACCGACGCCCGCAGGCGCCTCGGCCCAGGCGTCGATGACGTCGAGCCCCGCGTTGCGCACGAGGGCCGGGAGCAGCGCGCCGACGTCGGGGTGGCGCGCGTCGGGCATGGACAGTGGCGTCCCTGCGATGCGACCGGCCGACGTGATGGGTTCCTGTGCCACGACCCACCCGTCGCGGCGCACCGCAGCGGCCATCTTGCGCACGACGACGTCCGGATCGAGCACGTGCAGCAGGAGAAAGCGGCAGAACGCGAGATCGACTTCCTCGGGCAACGCAAGGTCCTCGCCGGCCTGGGTCAGCGCGATCACCTGCGCGTGCGCGGCCGCGGCGCGCGCCACCTCGTCGCGAGCGGCCGGGTCGCTGTCCACGGCGTAGACCCGCCCGTCCCGGCCGACCATCTCGGCCAAGGCCACCGAGACATCGCCCCCGCCGGCACCGACATCGACGCAGCGCCACCCGGCGCCGAGGCCCAGCCGTGCGAGGGCGGGGGCCAGCGGGCGCCGATAGACGTCGTCCCGCAGGCCGATCATCTCGCCCACATCGCTCCTCTCGACCGGCTCCACCATGATTCCGCACTCTACGGCGCAGGCGGGCCTCGCTCTGCCTTCTCGCAGGGCCCTTTCCGGCGGCTCGGCGGCGCTTCCTGCCGCCCTCGCGGCGACCGGTAACCTCCCTCTTCGTGAAAGTAACCATGTTGCTGTGCGACGCGGCCCAGGTGTCCGACGGCAAGCTCTTCATTCTGGGCGGCGGCTGGAGCATGACCGGGCCCGACCCGGTGCCCTCCGCCGTGGCCTTGAAGATCGACGTCGACTGGCACGAGGCCGAGACCTCGCATCACTGGGAGCTCTTCCTGGAGGACGCCGACGGCCAGCCCGTGCTGATGGAGACGGCGGAGGGCTCCCAGCCGGTCGAGGTACGCGGCGAGTTCACCGTGAGCCAGCCGCTGGGGATCCCGGAGGGCTCGCCCATCGATGTGGCGCTCGCCGTCAATCTGGGGCCGCTCCCGCTGGCGCCGGGGACCCGCTTCGCCTGGCGACTCATGATCGACGGTGAGGCGCTTCCCGGAGCGTCGCTCGGCTTCACTACGCGGCCGCGTCCCCAGCCAGCGGCCGAGTGACCGTTTACGACCGGCCGTTCGGTCGTTACCTCGAGGACTTCGTTCCCGGGGACATCTACCGGCACTGGCCCGGCAAGACGATCACCGAGTACGACGACCATCTCTTCTGCATGATGACGATGAATCACCACCCGCTGCACACCAACGCGTGGTTCGCCGAGCACGAGACCGTGCAGGGCAAGAACGTCGTCGTGGGCAATCTCGTCTACTCCCTCGCGCTCGGCATGAGCGTGCCCGACGTCAGCGGCTCGTGCATCGCCAACCTCGAAGTCGAGTCGCTGCTGCATCGCTTCCCGACCTTCCACGGCGACACGATCTACGCCGAGACGCGGGTCCTCGAAGCCACGCCGTCCAAGTCGAAGGACGACCGGGGCATCGTGACCGTCGAGACCAAGGCCTTCAACCAGCGCGGCGAGGAGGTCTGCTACTTCCGGCGCAAGCTCATGGTCTGGAAGACGGCGGCCGCCCCGGCGCGCCAGCGTCCCTACGGCGACGACGTCTGGGACTGAGGCCCCGCCGCTCCAGGCCGACCGGGTCCGGCGCTTCCGTCGCCGCCTGCTGGAGTGGGGACGGGAGCACCGCCGCGACCTGCCCTGGCGCCGCACACGCGACCCCTGGGCGATTCTGGTCTCCGAGGTCATGTTGCAGCAGACGCAGGTCGACCGCGTCGTCCCGCACTACGAGCGCTTCCTCGCCGCCTTTCCGACGCCGGCGGCCTGCGCGGCGGCCGGACCCGGTGCCGTGGTCCGGCTCTGGTCGGGGCTGGGCTACAACCGGCGGGCGCTGAACCTGCACCGGGCGGCGGCGGCCGTGGTGGCCGACCACGACGGCATGGTGCCGCACGAGGACGCCGCGTTGCGCGCGCGCTGCCCGGCGTCGGGCCCTACACGGCGCGGGCGGTGCGCATCTTCGCCTTCGGGGACGACGTGGCCGCCGTGGACACCAACGGCGTGCGGGTCCTGGCCCGCGCCGTGGCGGGGACCGCGCTCACTCTGCGCGAGGCGACGGCGCTGGGGGACCAGCTCGTGCCGGCCGGCGAGTCGTGGGAGTTCAATCAGGCGATGTTCGACCTGGGTGCGACCGTGTGCACGGCGGCGCGCCCCGACTGCGCCCGATGCCCGCTGCGCCGCCAGTGCGCCTGGCGGCGTCAGGGCGTCGATGCGGAGGGCGCCGACCCGTGGCGGCTGAGCCCGACGGCGCGGCCGCAGAGCACGTTCGTGGGGTCGGACCGCCAGGGGAGGGGCCGGCTGCTCGACGCCCTGCGCCAAGGCGGCGTGCGGCGGAGCGGCCTCGCCGGCGCCTGCGGCTGGCCCGAGGACCCGGCGCGGGCCGAGCGGGTGGCGGCCGCCGTGGTGGCCGAGGGGTTCGCCGCGTGGTCCGGCGGAAAGGATCCCGTCCTCCGGCTGCGCTAGCGGCAGACCGCGCGGCGACTACGTCGTCAGGAAGCGGATGATGCGGCGGTTGACGACCTCGGGTTGTTCCACGTGCAGGAAGTGGCCGGTGTCGTCGATGATCTCGACCTCGGATCCCTCGGCCATGAAGTCGAGCGGGGATCCGATGGAGGACAGCAGCATGCAGTTGTCGTCGCGGCCGTGGAGATACAGCGTCGGCTTTGGCGTCGGCATCAGCGCCGCCGCTTGCTCGTCGGCCAGTTCGGGCGCCTGCAGCGCGGGATCCCACATGGCGCGGTAGTACCCGATGGCGGCCACAATGTGCTCGGGGTCGCCGATGGACTCCTTCACGCGGGCCGCGTCCCACGTGCCGTCGTAGCCGGGTGACCAGTCGCGCCAGAGGTGGTCGATGAAGGAGTAGTCGTCGAGCGGGAGCGCCATCTCCGCCGTCGGGGACAGGAAGAAGAACATGTACCAGCTCTTCTGGAGCTGCGCGTAGGTGAAGAGCGACATGCCGATGGACGCCGTCGGGGGGACGGCCGCCGTGACGGCCCGGCGCCAGCGATCGGGTTGGTGGGCCACCGCGCCGTAGGTGGCCAGAGCGCCCCAGTCGTGGCCGATGATGACGGCGTCGTCGCCGCCCCCGAGGACCTCGTGCAGCGCGTTGGCGTCCTGCACCAGCGCCCCCACCTGGTAGCGCCCGTCGGCCGGGATCGGCGGTCGGGGCGTAGCCCCGCTGGAACGGCGCCACGGCCCGGAAGCCCGCCGCCGCCAGTTCGGGCAGGAGGTAGCGCCAGGTGTGGGCCGTGTCGGGGAAGCCATGCAGGCAGAGGGCCAGCGGCCCGTCCGTCGGGCCCATCGGTCAGGCAGGCGAATTCCAGCCCGTTCGCGGTGACAGTCCGGTGCTCTATCGGCATAAGCGCAGAACGTACCGTGCCGGCGCAGGGTAACGTCGAGTGGGTGAACGTCACGTTCTACGGCGTGCGGGGGTCGTGCCCGTGCTCGGGGGATCGCTACCGGCGCTACGGGGGCAACACCTCGTGCCTCGTGATCGACATCGAGGGGGACGAGCCGCTGATCGTCGACCTGGGCACCGGGCTCGCGGCCTACGGCGACGTGCTGCACCGGGAGGTGCGGGCGCTCGGCACGCCCGATGCACGCCACGGCGCTGCTGACCCACCTCCACTTCGACCACATTCTGGGGATCCCGTTCTTCGGCCCGCTGCACGACCCGGGCGCGCGCCTCACCGTGTACGGGCCGGCGCAGCCCAAGGGCACCCTGAAGGACGCGCTCCACGCCGCCGTGCAGCCGCCCGTGTTCCCCATCCACATGGAGCAGTTCCGGGGCGAGCTCATCACCATCGACGTCGGGTCCGAGGACTTCTCCATCGGGTCGGCCAAGGTCATGGCCCGGCCCGTCCCGCACGTCGGGCGTGACGCTCGGCTTCCGCATTGAGGCGGAGGGTCGCTCCATCGCCTACATGTCGGACCACCAGGCGCCGCTCGACCGGCGGGCCATCCCCGAGGACGTGCTCGAGCTGTGCCAGGGCGTGGACCTGTTGATCCACGACGGCCAGTACACCGACGACGAGTTCTCGGCCAAGGCGGACTGGGGCCATTCCACCGCCGCCTACGCCGTGCACGTGGCGGCGGAGTCCGGGGCGAAGCGGCTTGCTGCTCTCGCACCACGACCCCTCGCACACCGACCGCGAGCTCGACCGCATCCTCAACGGGCCCGCCGGCTCCCCGAGGCCAAGCTCGTGGAAGACGTCTCTTCGGCGCACGAGTCCCAGTCGATCGACCTCGGCAAGGCATAAAAGGCGCAGGGCAGGCACACATGTCGGGCCTCGACCAGGCCCGGTTCCGCGAGGTGCTCGGCCACTTCGCCACCGGGATCACCATCGTCACCGCGCTGGAGGACGGCGTGCCCGTCGGGTTTTCCTGCCAGTCCTTCGCCGCGCTCTCGCTCGACCCGCCCATGGTCATCCTCGCGCCCCGCCCGCACCTCGACGAGCTGGCCCCGCATCGCCAAGGCCGGCAGCGTTCTGCGTGAACATCCTCGGCGAGCACCAGGAGGCGCTGTGCCGCTCCTTCGCCGTCTCGGGCGGCGACAAGTTCGAGGGCGTCGGCTGGTCGCAGGGCATCACGGGGTCGCCGGTGATCGACCATTCGCTGGCGGTCGTCGAGTGCCGGCTGGGCGACATCTTCGACGGCGGCGACCACGAGCTGGTCACCGGCCACGTGGTGGCCATGGAGATCGGCGAGGGCAGCCCGTTGCTCTTCTACCGGGGCGGCTTCGGGCGCTACGACCTCCTGATACCGTTCGCGCCATGCCAGAGCTGATCCCCTCCAAGGTCATAGACGACGTCGTGCTGGTCCGCCCGGACGTGCACGGCGACGAGCGTGGCCGCTTCGTCGAGACCTACCGGCGCAGCTGGTTCCCCGACCGCCCCGAGATGATTCAGGGCAACCGCTCGGAGAAGCAGGCCGGCGCCGTGGTGGGCCTGCACTTCCACCTGCACCAGGCCGACTACTGGTACGCGCTGCGGGGCCAGGTCCGGGTCGTCCTGCACGACCTGCGGGTCGGCTCCCGCACGGACGGGGCCACCGAGGTCATCGACCTCGACGGCGACGTCGACCAGGGCGTCTACATCCCACCCGGGGTGGCCCACGGGTTCGCTTCGCTGAGCGACGTCCTGCTCACGTATCTCGTCGACAACTACTACGACGACTCCGATGAGCACGGGCTGGCCTGGGACGACCCCGCCGTCGGGGCCGACTGGGGTGTCACCGACCCGATCCTCTCCAAGCGGGACCAGAGCAACCCCGGGCGCGACGACATCCCCGACGAGATCCGGCCCCGCCTGTCCCTGCCTGCAGAGGCGGCTTCGGCGGCCCGCCTGCGGCCGCGTCGGGCCTCGGTCGGGGCTTCCCGGTGCTCCGGAGTGCGTCGCCGCAGGCCTGGTGTTGCAGGCGACCGTGTCGCGGTATATCAGGCCCCGCTGATCCTGTTGAATAGGGGGCGGTGCTGATAGGTGGGCTTGATCGCGGTCGTCGTCGTGCTGGGCGTCATCGCGGCCGTCCTGATGGCCCGGCGCACCCACGACGACGAGCACTCCGTCGAGCACTACCACCGCCAGCTGCACACGCTCGAAGAGATCCGCGGCGCACCCCGGTGACGGCGCGAACGGCAGGACGCGCCAACGGTCGGGACGGCGAGGCGGAGCGCGTTCCCCGCCAGCGCGTTCCGGGTCTCGGGATCGTCGACGGTGCGCCTCACCGAGTCCGACCAGCCCCCCGTCCCGCCCGTCCCGCCGCCGCCGGTGCCCAACCCGTCCGAGCCGCTGACCTTCGACGACGCCAGCCCCGAGCCGGTCCCGGCGACCTTCATGACCGGGAACGAGGACCGGGTCATCCACTCCATCAACCACCGGCCCCGCCGCCTCGGCGGCCCGGCCGCCGCGGTCGGCGCCGTCCTCGTCCTGGTCCTCGTGCTCATCCTCACCGGGCTGCACTCCGACACCGCGAAGCACCACGGCAAGTCGGCCACTGCGCGACGACGACGCCCGCCACCACGCATCCGGCGACGACGCATCATCATCATCGTGCGACGACGACCACCACCACGACGACTGCTCCGCCCCCGGTCTCGGCGGCGACGGCGGCGACGGCCCACACGGCGACGTACACCGTGGCCGAGGCCGACTACTCCCTGAACATCGGCGCCACCACGGGGGAGTGCTGGGTGGAGGTCACCAACACCGCGACGGGCGCGGTGCTCTTCACGACGACGTTGCAGTCGGGCCAGTCCCACGCCATCGCCGCCACCGGGCCGGTCACGGTGATCGCCGGCGCCCCGGCAGTGTTCACGGCCACCGTCAACGGTTCTCCGGTGACGTTGCCGCCCGGGCAACCAGGCGCCGTTCACCCTCAATTTCCAGACGGCCGGTCGTCGACCGACGACAGGCCCACGAGGCGTAGCCGGCTCGAGCTGGCCGCGACCGGCGTCGGTCAGCTTTCTCGGCCAGCCCCAGGACGTCGAGCAGGAAGGCGTAGACCAGGGCCTCCTCCTTCCAGGCGTCGTAGCGGCCCGAGGGGCCGCCGTGGCCCGCGCCCAGCTCGGTCTTGAGGAGCACCTTGGTCGACGGCGACTGCCGCGCGCAGCTTGGCCACCCATTTGGCCGGCTCCCAGTAGGCCACCCGGGGATCGTTGAGGCCCGCCGTGACGAAGAGGTCCGGATAGGTGCGCGGCGAGCCGTCCGGATTCTGCCCCGTCACGTTGTCGTAGGGCGAATAGGTCAGCATGCGGCGGTAGGCCGACTCGTCCGCCAGGGGGTTGCCCCACTCCTCCCATTCGCCGACCGTGAGGGGCAGCTCGTCGTCGAGCATGGTGGTCACGCAGTCGACGAAGGGCACCTCCGCCACCAGCGCCCGGAAGAGCTCGGGCGCCTCGTTGGCCACGGCGCCGATGAGCAGGCCGCCGGCCGAGCCGCCCCGGCCCGCCAGAGGCCCGGGCGGGCGATGCCGGCGTCGATGCAGGTGGCGACCGCAGGCGATGAAGTCCGAGAAGGTGTTGGCCTTGTGCTCCATGCGCCCGTCCTCGTACCAGGCCCGGCCCATCTCGCCGCCGCCGCGCACGTGGGCGATGGCGAAGACGACGCCGCGGTCGAAGAGCGAGAGCCGGTGCGGCGAGAAGGACGGGTCGATGCTCATCTCGTAGGCGCCGTAGCCGTAGAGGAGCACGGGGCGGGGAGCTCGAGATCCTTGCGATGGACCACCGAGAGCGGGACGCGCGTCCCGTCGGGGGCGACGGCCCATTCCCGGTAGGTGGTGTAGCGGTCCGGGTCGAAGTCGCCCAGCACGGGCTCCTGCTTGAGCAGCGTCTCCTCGCGCTCGTCCAGCGTGATCTGCAGGACGCTCGAGGGCGTCACCAGCGACGTGCGGCCGATGCGCAGCGCCGGCGCGTCGGGCTCGGGGTTGGCCCCGAGCCAGGTCGACGAGGGGCTCTCGATCGACGGGACGACCCAGCTCGACCGGAGCAGGTCGGCCGCGAAGGGGTCGTCCTGGTCGGGGAGGGGGAGGACGCGCACCCGGGTCTGGGCCTCGGCGCGCTCGCTCAGGACGAGGGCGCGGCCGAAGGCGTCGACGTCCTCGATGCGGGTCCCCGGCCGGTGCGGGATCACCTCGCGCCAGATATGCGGTCGCCGCACCCAGGGCAGCCCGTCGTCCGGAGCGGCCAGGACCCGGAAGTCCTGGGCCTCGTCGTTGGTCAGGACGATGAACCAGCCGGTGCCGCCCGGGCGGGCGTGAGGTGGTCGACGGCGTACTCCACGCCCTCCGCGGCGGGGCAGGACGACGCGGGGCTCGGCCAGCGGGTCGTCGGAGGGGATGGCGAGCCACTCGGTGGTGTTGGTGCTGTGCAGGCCGATGAGCACCAAGGCGGTGTCCCGGGTGGAGCCGGTCCCGAGGGAGAAGCGCCGGTCCGGCTCCTCGAAGACGAGGACGTCGCCGGCCGGGTCGCTGCCCAGCTGGTGGCGCCAGAGCTGGAAGGGCCGCTGGGCCTCGTCCATGCGGACGTAGAAGACGTAGTCGGCTGCGGCGGACCAGGCCAGGCCGTACCCGGTCTCGGGCACCGACTCGGGGGCGCCGGCGATGCCCGGCGTCGAGCGGCCGGAACTGCAGCTCGTACTTCTCGTTGCCGAGGAGATCGGTCGAATAGGCCAGCCAGCGATGGTCGTGGCTCACGGCGGCACTCCCGACGGCGAAGTAGTCCGAGCCCTCGGCGAGCACGTTCTCGTCGAGCAGGATCTGCTCCTCCTCGCCCGGCTCTCCCGCCGGCGGCAGCTCCTCGAGGCCACGGGCGGGGCGCCGGCAGTGGATGCCGTAGTCCTTCCCCTCCTCGGTGCGCGAGTAGTACCACCACGGTCCCCGCCGGGTCGGCACCGACATGTCGGTCTCTTTGATCCTGGCCTTCATCTCCTCGAAGAGGTCGCTGCGGAGGCCGGCCAGCGGTGCCGTCGCCTCGTCGGTGAAGGCGTTCTCGGCCTCGAGATAGGCGCAGGACCTCGGGGTCCTCGCGCTCGCGGAGCCAGAACCAGGGGTCTTCGCGGTCGTCGCCGTGGGCCGAAATGACGTGGGGGCGCCGGGGTGCGCTGGGGGGGTTGGCCATAGGATTGAGAGCCTGCCACGGCTGGCCACACGCCCGTGAGCCCCGGAAGACGTTTCGGCTGGCCCGGGTAGTTGTTACTATCTCCATAGGGGAAATTCCCCCTTTTCCTCCGACTTCAGGAGCCGCATGGCCACCACGGATCTCGACCTCGGGCGGTACCAGCTCGGGTGGAGCGACGCCGAGGACTACGTCTTCAAGCCCAAGAAGGGCCTGAACGAGTCGATCGTGCGCGAGATGTCGGAGATGAAGAACGAGCCCCAGTGGATGCGGGACTTCCGGCTGCGCGCCCTCAAGCACTTCGAGCGCAAGCCGATGGCCCCCTGGTTCGCCACGCAGATGCCGAACCTCGACTTCGACGACATCTTCTATTACATCAAGCCCACCGGCGGGCAGGTGGACAAGTGGGAAGACCTGCCCGACGCCATCAAGAACACGTACGAGAAGCTGGGGATCCCCGAGGCCGAGCGCAAGTACCTCTCCGGCGTCACCGCGCAGTACGAGTCCGAGGTCGTGTTCCACCGCAACCGCGAGGATCTCGAGGAGCAGGGCGTCCTCTTCTGCGACATGGACACGGCCGTGCGCGAGTACCCCGAAATCGTGCGGAAGTGGTTCGGCAAGATCATCCCGCCCAACGACAACAAGTTCGCCGCGTTGAACTCGGCCGTGTGGTCGGGGGGCTCCTTCATCTACGTCCCGCCGGGCGTGAAGGTGGACATGCCGCTGCAGGCCTACTTCCGGATCAACGCCGAGAACATGGGCCAGTTCGAGCGCACGCTGATCATCGCCGACGAGGGCTCCCAGGTGCACTACATCGAGGGCTGCTCCGCTCCCGTGTACTCGACCGACTCGCTGCACTCCGCGGTCGTGGAGCTCGTGGCGTTGCCCGGGTCGCGCATCACCTACACGACCATTCAGAACTGGTCGACCAACGTCTACAACCTGGTCACGAAGCGGGCCCGGGCCGAGGCCGAGGCGCACGTCGAGTGGATCGACGGCAATATCGGCTCTCGCCTGACCATGAAGTACCCGTCGGTCTACCTGATGGGGCCGAAGGCGAGCGGCGAGGTGTTGTCGGTTGCCTACGCCGGGGCGGGCCAGCACCAGGACGCCGGCGCCAAGATGTACCACATCGCCCCGGAGACGACCTCGACCATCGTGTCCAAGTCCATCTCCAAGGACGGTGGCATCACCACCTACCGAGGCAAGGTGCACGTGGACCCGGAGGCCTACGGTGCCAAGTCCTTCGTGCGCTGCGACGCCCTGTTGCTCGACGACGAGTCGATCTCGGAGACCAAGCCCTACATGGAGGTCGGCGAGCGCGAGCGCCCGCATCGGCCACGAGGCGACCGTCTCGAAGGTCGGCGACGACCAGCTCTTCTACCTGATGAGGCGTGGCTTCTCGGAGCAGCAGGCCATGGGCATGATCGTCAACGGCTTCATTGAGCCGGTGACCCGCACGCTGCCGATGGAGTACGCGGTGGAGTGGAGCCGCCTCATTGAGCTGCAGATGGAAGGCTCGGTCGGCTGACGCTGACCAGACGCTGACCGGGGGGAATCCCGCCTGCGGCTGCAGCGTGGCACCATAGAACCGTGCCGATGCGCGAGGAATGCACCCACTTCCAGAGCCGGACCTACGCCTCCGGCGAGGCCGCGCGTTTCTGCGTGCTCGACCTTGCGCCCGAGGCGCCCTGGCGCTGCCCCGAGAACTGCCCCTCGTACCACCGCCGGATGGCCGACGTGGGCTGGGTGCACGGGAGCCTGGTGGAGCCGGCGATCGAGGATGAGCCGGGAGGGGGCGGCGAGGACGTCGCCGAACTGCTCGGCTCGGCCGAGGACATCGTGAACGAGGTGGCTCCGGACATCCTCGACTCGGTGCGGGCCGAGGACGCCCGCCGGGAGCGCTCCGCCAACCGATGGTGGCGCCGCAAGCGCTGACGGCCGGGGCCTGGTGCCGGCGGGGCGGGGTGAAAGCTGCCGGACCCGGTCGGCAGCGGATCAGCTCAGCGACCCGTGAATTTCGGAGGGCGCTTCTCCATGAACGCCGTCATGGCCTCGACGAGATCGTCGGAGGCCAGCATCCCGGCATTCCAGGTGGCCACGTAGTCGAGCCCCTCGGCCACGGTGCGACCCTCATTGGCCGCCAGGACGGCCTTGGTGCCCTGGACGGCGATGGGGGAGTTGGCTGCGATCTCGGCCGCCAGCGCCCGGGCCGCCTTGTGCACGCCCTCGACGTCGGCGGCCACGTCGTTCACCAGGCCGATCTCCTTGGCCCGCTCCGCGCTGATGTCCTTGCCCGTGTACGCCAGCTCGGCCAGATGCCCCGCGTTGATGATGGCGGGCAGCCGCTGCAGGCTCCCGAGGTCGGCCACGATCGCCACCTTGGCCTCGCGCACCGAGAAGACGGCATCCGATGACGCCAACCGGATGTCGCAGGCCGCGATGAGGTCGACCCCGCCTCCGATGCAGTAGCCGTGGACCGCGGCAATGACGGGCTTGGGGCAGCGGGCCACGGCGGTGATGGCGTCCTGGAGCCGGAGCACCTCGGCGCGGCCGCTGCGGGCCCGGGCCGCCATGGACGCGGGTGCGCTAGTGCCGGCCCCGGCGCCGGAATCGCCGCCGGCGGTGAGCATGCTGCCCATCGCCTTGAGGTCCAGGCCGACCGAGAAGTGCGGGCCCTGAGCGGCGACGACGACGACCCGCACCGACGTGTCGGCGGACAGCACGGCCATGGCCCGGGGCAGGTCCCGCCACAGGTCCACCCCCATGGCGTTGCGGGCCTCGGCCCGGTCCAACCACAACGTGGCCACCGCCTCCGCCCGGTCGTGTTCTATGCGCAGCACCGGTGACTCGAAATCGATGATCTCTCCCATGCCCTGAAGGCTAATGCTGCTGGTAGGGAGGCCAGCAGGGGGCCGGTAGAGTGCATGGGCCACATTGGCAATCCCGAAAGAGGACGTTGACCCTGCACACCTTCACCGCCGAGGCTTCCGCGGGCCTGGCCGGGCCCGATTGGCTCCGGGAGCGACGGGCCGCCGGCTACGAGGCCGTGGCCTCGTCCCCCCTGCCGTCGGAGAGCGAAGAGGTCTGGCGCTACACACCGATCAACAACCTGGTGCTCGATGATTTCGCCCCTCCGGCCCATGACGGGCCGGCCCCGGCGGGCGACCAGCTGCTGGCCGCGCTCACCACGGCGCTGGGCCCGGTGGCCGGAAGCGTGCTGGTCCACAACGGGCGCGCCAGTGCCTTCACCTTGGCCGGCCCAGGCGGAGCGGGGCTCGCCTTCGGTGGGGCCGACGACGTGGCGGGATCGTCCGCCATGTTGGGGTCGGTGCAACAGGGCGGGGACGCGCTGGTGCGACTCAACGACGCGTTCGCCCCGGATCCGGTCTTCGTCGACGTTCCCGACGGCGTGCAGGTCGATGCGCCCGTGCTCATCGTGCACTGGTGTGACGGCTCGTCCGCCTTCCCCCGTACGAGCGTGCGGGCGGGAGCGGGATCAGCGGTCTCCGTCGTCGAGGTCTTCGCCGGCGCCGAGGGTGCGGAGCGCAGCTCTCGTGGTGCCGGTGACCGAGCTGGCGGCCGCCGACGGCGCTTCGCTGTCGTATGTCTCCCTGCAGACCCTCGGTGGCGCAGCCTGGTCGATCGCCCGGCTGGCCGGCCGCGGTACGGCGGACTCGTCACTGCGCACCTTCACCGTCGGCCTCGGCGCCTCCTACGACCGGGTCCGCGCCGACGTCTCGGTCGAGGGGAAGGACGCCCGCAGCGAGATCCTGTCCGCGTATCTCGGTCACGGGACCCAGGTGCACGACATCCGCACCCTGCAGGACCACGTCGCTCCCCGTACCACGAGCGAGCTGCTGTGCCAGGGTGCCGTCGCCGGGACGTCACGCTCGGTCTACAGCGGGCTGATCCGGGTGCACCGTGGGGCCGTGCGCAGTGACGCCCGCCAGACCAATCACAACCTCGTCCTCGACGAAGGGGCGCATGCCGACTCCGTGCCCAACCTCGACATCCTGGAGAACGACGTCCGCTGCTCCCACGCCTCGACGGTGGGGCCGGTCGACGAGGACCAGCGCTACTACATTGAGTCGCGCGGCGTGGCGCCCGAAATGGCCGAGGGTCTCATCGTGCGTGGCTTCTTCGACGCCATCATCGACCGCTCGCCGGTTCCTGAAGTCATTCCGTTCCTGCAGCGCGAGGTGCACGAGCGTCTCGACGTCGCGCTGGGCGGCCGAGCCCTGCCCGCCGGTGTCTGAGACCGTGGCGCTCTGCGCGCCCGACGACTTGGCCTCGGGCGAGGCGCGGCGCTTCGACGTGTCCGGCCGCCGGATCGCGCTGGTGCGCATCGGCGATGAGTTCTACGCCGTCGACGACGAGTGCAGCCACGAGGACTATTCGCTGTCCGAGGGCGAGGTGTGGGCCGAGGAGCGCGAGATCGAATGCCCCCGCCACGGCAGCATGTTCGACCTGAGGACCGGCAAGCCCTGCTCGCTGCCGGCCACGCAGCCGGTCGCCGTCTATGAGGTCAAGCTGGAGGACGGCAGAGTGGCGGTGGTGCTCCCGTGACGGCCGAGCACGTCTTCGAGGTCCGGGACCTGCACGCCTCGGCAGGCGGCAAGGAGGTCCTGCACGGCATCGACCTCACGGTGCGCAGCGGCGAGGTTCACGTGATCATGGGCCCCAACGGCTCGGGGAAGAGCACCCTGGCCCACGCGCTCATGGGGCGCCCAGGGACCGAGGTGACCTCGGGCTCCATCACCATGGACGGTCTGGAGCTCACCGGCCTGCCGGCTTGGGAGCGGGCCCGCGCCGGGCTGTTCCTGGCGCTGCAGAACCCGGTGGAGGTCCCCGGGGTGAGCCTGCACTCGCTCTTGGCCGCCGCGGCCGCCGGGGGCAGCGTGAGCGAGGTCGTCGGGGACCCGGCAGCGATCCTGCAGGGACGCATGGAGGAGGAGGCGAAGGCCATCGGCCTCGACGCCCGCCTGTTGCGCCGGCCCCTGAATGTCGACCTCTCGGGTGGTGAGCGCAAGCGCACCGAGATGGTCCAGCTGGGCGTGATCCGACCTGCTATCTGCATCCTGGACGAAGTCGATTCGGGTCTCGATGTCGATGCGCTGGGCGAAGTGGCGCGTCGCTTGCAGCACGACACCACCGAGTGGGGCGTGGGTCTCCTGGCGATCACCCACTTCAGCCGCTTCCTGGAGCAACTCGAGGCCGATCTCGTGCACGTTCTCGTTGAAGGCCGCATCGTTGCCACGGGAGATGCAGCGCTGGCGCTGGAGCTCGAGCAGACCGGTTACGTCGGGTACCAGGACAAACGCTGACTCTGGGCGGTAGGAGCGCGGTCGCTTCGAGCCGTCTGCCTGCCGCCACCTCCGCAACGGTGCTTGGTACCGTTCTTTCCCATGGCGAACGGTCGTCCGACGGGCGACGCATCCGATCGCTCCCCTGAGAGGCGCCGCGGTAAGGCCGCGAACCAGGAGGGCCTGGCTGCACTCGGTCGGGAAATGCGCACCGGATCCGAGGGCGCGACGCGTGGCCAACGAGTCGGGCCTGCGCGCTCTGGGCTCGCGCATCGACTCCCAGCGGGCCAAGCCGAAGGGGGTGCGGCGCAGTGGCAAGGCCAAGTGGAGCGGGCGGAAGAAGGTGGTGCTTTCGCTCTGTGCGTTGGTCGTGCTCATCGCGGCCGTCGCCGGCGGCGGCTACGCGTACCTGCAGTACCGCTATGACCAGATCAACAAGATCCACATCGCCGCCGAGGTAGCCGCAGCGAACGGTGGGCCGTTCACCATGCTCGTGATCGGCTCCGACAGCCGGGTCGGGGAAGGCACGGCGTTCGGCTCAGCCTCGGTGGTCACCGGTCAGCGCAGCGACGTCGTGCAGCTGTGGCGGGTCACCCCGTCGACGAAGCAGATCCAGATTCTCTCCATCCCACGGGACACGGTGGTGTCGATGCTCGGATCCGACGTGTCGCAGTTCGGTACGTACAACCGAATCAACTCCTCCTACAACTCGGGTGCCAACCAGCTGGTGCAGACGATCACGGCCAACTTCGGGATTCCGATCAACCACGTCGTCCAGGTGGACTTCGCCGGATTCCAGGACTCCGTCAACGCGTTGGGAGGCATCTACCTCAACTTCGCCTACCCGGCGAAGGACGCCTACTCCGGCCTCAACATCACAGCGCCCGGCTGTCAGCTGCTCAACGGGACCCAGGCACTGGCGGTCGCCCGGTCGCGGCATTACTACTACTACCAGGACGGCGAATGGCAGTACGACGGGACGAGCGACTTCGGGCGAATCCAGCGCCAGGACGCGTTCCTCAAAGCGATGATTTCGGCGGCCAAGTCCAAGGTGAGTCCCCTCACGGTCAATGCCTTCATCGGCTCCATCCACGAAGGCGTCATCATCGACGACGGGTTCAGCCTCAACGAGCTCATCGGTCTGGCGCTCACCTATCACTCGTTCGACCCGAACAGCCTGCAGACGCAGACCTTGCCCACGGTCTCCTCCAACGCCTTCGGGAGCCTGGGTGACGTGCTGACCGTGGACCAGCCGGCAACCCAGCAGATGCTGGTGAACATCTTCGGCTCGAGCCTGACGACGCCAACCAACCCGCCGCCCGACGTCAACGGCTACCCGGAGCCGCCGCCCACCATTACGCCCACGACAGTGGCGCCGGCCAGCCCGAGTACCCCCTCGGCGCCCGCCGCCACGACCACCCCGACGACTGTGCCCCCGCCCTCGTTCGATCCGACGCCCTGTAGTCCGAGCTAAAACGGGCGAGGCCGGCCGCGTCCGCCAACCGTCAGCGTTTGTGGCCCGAACGTGCGCCGGCCGTCGCCCTGGTCCACAGCGGCGAAGGGCGTGACGTCATGACCAGGTCCCTGGGACCGGTGATGGTGAGCTCCTCATTGGCATTGCCCGTCATTGTCCAGCCGTCCGAATGCACCAGGTGATGGTGATGAAGGCATTGGAGCACCAGATTGTCCAGGTCGCTCAGCCCGTCGGGTTCCCACGGGACAATGTGATGGACCTCGGCGAAGGTCACGTTGGTACAGCCCGGGAAGCGGCAATGTCTGTCCCGGCGCATGACCTCTCGACGCTGGGCCTTGTTCGGGAATCTCCGGGCCCGGCCCTCGTACATGGTGTGCCCAACGTCGTCGTCGACCGCAATGGCGACCGTCGCGTCACAGGCGATCCGGCGCACCGTCTCTGCGTCGATCAGACCGACGTGGTCGAGCTCACCGGCGAGCGACGTGCTCTGCCCTGACTCGTCGACCAAAGAGCTGATCGGCACGTGGGCCACCACCAAGAACGGGCGGGCGCTCGAGCTTGTCCCAGCTGCAGAACGGATCCGCGCCAAGAACCCGTCGCAGAGGCGCTGGTCCCAAGGAGTCCCTCCGTCGGAGGGGACCTCCTTGGCCTGGGCCTCGAGGGTGGCCTTGACCTCGGCGTAGACGTCGGGCTCGAACTGAGCCGTCAGCGTCCGGTGCCCGTCGTTGAAGCGCAAGAAGCGTCGATCGTGATCGCTCTGTGACGGAGACGGTGACGGCGAAGAGTTATCGCCCAACGCAGCTTCGGCCGCAGCTCTCGTGCGGGCCACCTCGGCCAGGTCGGCGACCGAGCACTGCTGGGCCTGATCGCGCCACTCCCGGTCGGTCTCAGGCGTCGCCACGTCGGCCACCGCGCGCACCTTGTCCAAGGACAGGTCCCCGGTGAACAGGGCGCCCACGAGGTGTGGGATGTCCCACGCCACCTTGGCCGGGTGCACCAGCCCCCGGGCACTCGCCACCGAGAGGCCGTAGCGCTGCACCACCCACGTTTCGACCGAGGTCGCCCCGTCGCTTCGATAGTCCTGGCCGCGCTCGACCTCGCCCAGCGCGGCCACGATCTCGGCTTGGGCGGCCTTCATCCGCGCGAACGCTCCATCGAGATAGGCCCGGCGCTCCTCGGCCGACATGGCGGCCACCGAAGAGATCAGTGCGGGACCCACAGATGCCTGGTGGACCAGGAGAGTGTCGGACATCGGCAGAAGAACGGTCCCCGCCGTCCGGCGAGGTCATCAATGATTTGCCAAGTGCGGCCCCCATGCCAGGGTCGGCACCGCTCCCATCGCCAGGGTCCGCTATGTCCACCCCGTGACGCAGCCATCGGCCCGAACGCCGACGCCGCCTATGAGGCTTCGGCCGCCACCTCGTCGAGACCCTGGGCCAAGGCGTTCCAGCTCAAGGTCGCGCACTTGATACGCACCGGGAACTTCACCACGCCCTGGAGTGCGGCGAGCTCGCCCAGCTTGTCGAGGTCGATCTCCTCGGGCTCGCTCTCCACCACTTCAGCGCCACCGTCACCGCCGACGCCATCGAGAGCCGCCTCGTGGATCGACATCATCCCCTTGAAGGTGGAGATCAGGCGGCGCACCTCGCCGACCGGCTTGCCTTTGACGGCGGCCGACATCAGCGAGGCCGAGGACTGGCTGATGGAGCAGCCCGAGCCGCCGATCTTCACGTCGGCCAGCTTCCCGTCCGAGACGACCATGGACACGACGACCTCGTCGCCGCACAGCGGGTTGAAGCCCTCCACGCGGTGGGCCGGGGGCGAGTCCAGCTCGCCCCGATTCCGGGGCGAGCGGTAGTGGTCGAGAATGATCTCTCGGTAGAGCTCTTCGAGGTCGGCCATCAGCCGAACAATCTACCGGCTTCCAGCAATCCCTCGATCAGCACCTCAATGTCGTGCTCATCACTGAACAGGGACAATGAGGCGCGAGCGGTGGCCTGGACGCCGAGGCGCCGCATCAGCGGCTTGGCGCAGTGGTGGCCGGGTCGGACGCACACGCCGAACTGGTCGAGTACCTGCGCCAGGTCGTGCGCGTGCACGTCCCGGTAGGCGATGGAGAGCACCCCGCCACGGTCGGGGCCGGCCGGAGGGCCGAAGACCGTCACGTCGGAGCCCAGCTTCTCCTCGAGCCGGGCCAGCGCATAGTCGGTCAGCGCCAACTCATGGGCCCGGATGCGGTCCATCCCGATCTCGTTCAGGTACCCAATGGCCGCCGTGAGGCCCACCGCCTCGGCGATGGGCGGCGTGCCGGCCTCGAAGCGGGCCGGGGGCGGGGCGGGGCGGAAGCTGTCGAGCTTGACGTCGAGGATCATGCCCCCGCCGCCGAGGAAGGGCGGCATGGCATTGAGCAGGTCGGCCCGGCCCCACAGGACGCCGATGCCGGTCGGGCCCATCATCTTGTGGGCCGAGAAGGCGAGGAAGTCGACGCCGAGGTCGCGCACGTCGACCGGCGAGTGCGGCACCAGCTGCGCCCCGTCGGCCACCACCACGGCGCCGGCCCGGTGGGCTGCGTCGGCGATCAGGCGCACCGGAGGGATGGTCCCGAGCACGTTCGACATGGTCGACACGCCGACCACCTTGACGCCGTCGACCAACGACTCGAGGTCATCGAGGACTAGCCGCCCGGAATCGTCGATCGGGATGTAGCGCAGCTCGAGGCCGCCGAGCTCCTCCGACAGGATCATCCACGGCACGATGTTGGCGTGGTGCTCCATTTCGGTAAGGAGCACTGCGTCACCGGCCCGCAGGTTCGCACGGCCCCACGACTGGGCGACGAGGTTGAGTGCCTCGGTCGTGTTCTTGGTGAAGACGACCTCATGCGCCGCATCGGGAGCGGAGACGAAGCGACCGGCCACCAGTCGGGCCCGCTCGTACAGGGCGGTCGCCTCCTCGGCCGTGGCGTAGACGCCGCGATGCACGTTGGCGTGGGTCGTCTCGTAGTAGCGCGACATGGCGCTGATGACAGACTGGGGCTGCAGCGCCGACGACGCCGAGTCCAGGTAGACGACGGGCCGGCCGTTCACCGTCCGGGCCAACAGGGGGAA
Source organism: uncultured Acidimicrobiaceae bacterium (assembly GCA_963731065.1). Classification (GTDB taxonomy): domain Bacteria; phylum Actinomycetota; class Acidimicrobiia; order Acidimicrobiales; family RAAP-2; genus Bog-473. The sequence goes on from CAVSUH010000015.1 coordinate 206,837, forward strand.
GTCCTTCCGCAGCGCCTCGACGTTGAGCGGCGCCGCCGCAGCCGAGCCGTCAGGAATATCCCGGTCCGCCGTCATCGCCACCCCTCATATCCCTCAGCCGATACCGCAGAAGCCAGCTCCGGCCCCCCGGACGCCACCACACGGCCGTCCAGCAAGATATGCACCACGTCCGGCACCAACTCCTCGAGCAATCGCGTGTAGTGGGTGATGGCCAACACGCCCAACTCGGGCCGTGCCGCGCGCACCTCCCGCACGCCACGCCCGACCACACGCAACGCGTCGATGTCCAGCCCCGAGTCCGTCTCGTCCAGCACCGCCACCAGAGGCTCGAGCAAGGCCATCTGCAGGATCTCGTTGCGCTTCTTCTCGCCTCCGCTGAAGCCCTGATTGAGATGCCGCGACGCAAACGACGTATCCATGCCGAGGCGCTCCATCCACTCGGTCATCAGCACCCGCACCTCGAGCACCGACACCTCCTCGGTCCCCTTGCGCGCCGCCATCGCCTGGCGCAGGAACTGGGTCACCGACACGCCCTCGATCGACTCGGGGTACTGGAAGGCCAGGAACAGCCCCGCCTTCGCCCGCACGTCGGTCGCCCAATGCGTCACGTCCTCGCCGTTGAGCAGGATGGAGCCGGCGGTCACCGTGTAGGCCGGATGCCCCATCAACGCGCCGGCCAGCGTCGACTTGCCGGCGCCGTTGGGCCCCATCAGCGCGTGGATCTCGCCGGCGCCCACCGTGAGGTCGACCCCCCGCAGAATGGCGCCGTCCTCCGCCGAGACGTGGAGGTTGCGGATCTCGAGCAGCGGGGGGGCGGGAGTCATCTTCTAAAAGCTTACCGTTTTGGTCAGGTATTTGGATACAGGCCGCCGGGATAATTCCGGCGGGCCCGGCGCGGCGGCCCTCACCAACCTCGCTCGACCCATTCATCCAGGTGGGGAGCCTCGTTCCCCACCGTGGTCGAAGTCCCGTGGCCGGGCAGGACCAGCGTGTCCGGGTCGAAGGCGGCGAAGATGCGGCGGTCGATCGACTCAATGATGGTGCCGAAGTCGGCGTTCTCGAAGGACGTGTTGCCCGGGCCGCCGGGGAAGAGCGTGTCGCCCGTGAACAGGAGGTTCGTGCCCTCGACGGCGAAGCAGATGGAGCCCGGGGTGTGGCCCGGCGTGGCCAGGGTCTTGATGCGCAGGTCGCCCACGCTGAGCTGCTCGTCGTCCTCCAATATGAGGTCGTAACTGGGGAGCATCCCGGCATCGGCGCTGGTCACGGCGACCGAGATGCCGGCCTCGCGCACCGCGGGCACGGCCTGGATGTGGTCCCAGTGCCCGTGCGTCTCCACCACCTGGTTCACGCCGAGCTGCCGGCAGATCTGAAGCAGTTCCTCGTGCTCGTTGGCCGCGTCGATGAGCATGGCGTCGCCGGTGCGGCGGCAACGCAGGATGTACACGTTGTTGTCCATCGGGCCCACGACGATCTGGTGGACCTCGGCAGCCGCGTCGCTCCAGATCTGCTCCAACTGTCCCATGGCCCCAGCGTCGCACATCTGGTCCCGCCGCTCTTTCGTCTGGTAGACACGCTGGTACGACGCACCGCCGGCCTATATGAGGTATGAGGCAACCGCCGGCAAGAGGAAGACAAGACAAAGCAAGACAAGGGGAGCCCTGGCATGAATTTCGCTTTCAGTGACGAGCAGGAGGAGCTGCGCACGGCCGTGCGCCGGTTCCTGGCGGAGAAGTCCCCCGAGTCCGAGGTACGGCGGTTGATGGACACCGAGGACGGCTACGACCCCGCCGTGTGGAGCCAGATGGCCGACCAACTGGGACTGCAGTCCCTGACCATCCCCGAGGAGTTCGGCGGGTCGGGCTTCACCTACGTGGAGCTGTTGGTGGTCCTGGAGGAGATGGGCGCCGCGTTGCTGTGCGCCCCGTTCTTCTCGTCGGTGGCGTTGGCGGCGAACGCGCTGCTCACGTCGGGCGACGACGAGGCCAAGAAGTCCTACCTGCCCGGCATCGCCTCGGGGGAGACGATCGGGACGTTGGCCATCACGGAGGACAACGGGAAGTGGGACTTCTCGGGCATCGAGCTCGCCGCCACCAAGAAGGGCGACGGCTGGGTGCTCAACGGCCACAAGATGTTCGTGATCGACGGCCATGTGGCCGACCTCATCATCGTGGCGGCCCGCACCGCCGCCGGGGTGACGCTCTTCGCCGTCTCGGGCGACGCGGCGGGCCTGACCCGCACGTCGCTGCCGACGATGGACCAGACGCGCAAGCAGGCCCGGCTCGAGTTCGCCGACACGCCCGCCGTGCTGATCGGCGTCGACGGGGGCGCCGAGGCCGGCCTGTCCAAGACCTTGGACCTCGCCGCCGTGGCGCTGGCCGCCGAGCAGGTGGGGGGCGCGCAGCACGTCCTCGACGCCGTCGGTCGAGTACGCCAAGACCCGCATTCAGTTCGGGCGGCCCATCGGTTCAGCTTCCAGGCGATCAAGCACAAGTGCGCCGACATGCTGCTCGAGGTCGAGTCGGCCAAGTCCGCCGCCTACTACGCGGCGTGGGCCGCGGCCGAGGACTCCGACGAGCTGCCGGTGGTGGCGTCTTTGGCCAAGTCGTACTGCTCGGAGGCCTACTTCCACTCGGCGGCCGAGAACATCCAGATCCACGGTGGCATCGGCTTCACGTGGGAGCACCCGGCCCACCTCTACTTCAAGCGGGCCAAGTCGTCCGAGCTGTTGCTGGGCGATCCCTCGTACCACCGCGAGCTGCTGGCACAGCGCATCGGGATCTGAGGTGGCGGGGCCATTCAGGCTCCATCCCGGGCCGGCGGGGGACCTCGCGACCTATGCGAGTGCCACCCAGCAGGGCGCGCCGATCCACGGCTATGTCCTGCTCGTGCACGACCTGCCGCGACCCAAGGGCGCGGCGGCCGACGTCGCGCTGACCTACCCCGCTCTGGCCGACCGGCTGGCCCGCGAGTCGGGCTGGCGCGTGGTGACCGCGTCGCTGCGGGGCACCGGCGAGTCGGAGGGCGACTTCTCGGCGCTGGGCTGGCTGGACGACCTGGGCTTCCTGGCCGCGACCGAGATCCCCGAGGAGGCCCCCTGCCTCGTGGTGGGCTTCGGCTTCGGGGGCGTGCTGGCGCTGCACCTGGCTTCTCGTGACGAGCGGGTGGCCGGCGTGGCCTGCCTCGGCACCCCGGCCGATCTCGGGCGCGCTGGCCGACGACCCCGAGGACCTGCTGGCCCGCTGCCGCCAGACCGGCGTGATCACGACACCGGAGTTCCCCGCCTCCGTCGACACCTGGGCCAAGGAGCTCTCCGTCCTGCACCCGGCGGAGGACGCCGCCCTGCTGAAGGGCCGGCCGCTCCTGATGGTCCACGGCTCCGACGACCCCGACGTGCCCCTGGCCGACGCCCGGGCCCTGGCCGACGCCGCCACCGGGCCCTCGGAGCTGCACACCGTCCTCGGCGCCGGCCACTGGTTGCGGGCCGACCCCCGGGTCATCGCCATCCTGGTGGGGTGGCTGGAGCGACGACACTGATCAACGGGCTCACAACTCTGTCGGTCGGCACCGGTGTGCCGGCTCAAAGCGGGTCCCCATCGCGCCGATGAGTAGGTCGTGTCGGGATGGGGTGGTTCCAAGTTCACCATGGGCCTTGGTGGGCCCGACGCCTGCCCAGCCCTATGACCAGGAGGCCGACGCCGACCGACCTCGGCCCGGACAGGGTCAAGGCCGAGCCGGAGACGGCTCACTACTCGACGCTCGATCAATCGCCTGGCGTAACCGCTGCGCCGCACGCCGAGCGTCGGTGGCCTGCGTCAAGTAGCGAACAACGACGAAATGCCGGACACCGGCCTCCGTCAGAGCGGGGATCGTCTCGGGGGTCACGCCTCCTGTCACGTAGACAGGAACGCTGGATCGTGCGCTGGCCTCAGTGACGTAGCCCAGCCCGGTCCCCGCACGGCCCGGCTTGGTGGGCGTGGCTTCCACGGGCCCCGCCGAGATGTAGGTGACCTCCTGGTCCGCCGCGCCCTCGAGGTCGGCCGGACCGTGCGTCGACAGCCCGACGATGGCGTCGGGGCCCAGGATGCGCCGGGCCAGCGACACCGGTGCGTCGTCCTGCCCCACGTGGACGCCGTCCGCCCCCGCCTCGAGCGCCAGGTCGGGCCGGTCGTTCAGCACGAAGGGCACGCCATGGTCCCGGCACACGGCCGCTGCCACCGCGGCCCGGGCGAGCAGCGGCTTGGCATCGAGCACCTTGTCCCGCAGCTGGACCACGTCCACGCCGCCGGCGATGCACTCGCTGATGAAGTCCGCCAGGTCGGGCCGGTCCGGCGTGCAGAGATAGAGGCGGCGCTGCGAGAGGTCGGGACTCCCGGTCACGCCCCGGCGCCGGCTGCGGTGCCGGCCCCGGTGTCGGCTGCGGCCCCGCCACCAGCGTCGCCACCCGCCTTCGCCTTGGCCTTCGCCTTCAGCGCCTTCTTGGTGGCCCGCACCTTGGCCAGGCTCTCGGGGCTGGTGATGTCGGCCACGGAGAGGGAGCTGCCCTCCTTGCCGTAGGGGGTGGTGACCTTGCGCCAGCCCTCCGGGCGGACGTCCAGCTGCTTGCCCAGCAGGGCGGCGAAGATCTTCGCCTTCTGCTCGCCGAAGCCCGGCAGGGCCCGCAGCCGGGCGATCAGCTCGTCGCCGCTCTGCACGCCCTTCCAGATGTTGTCCGCCTTGTTCCCGTACTCGTCGGCGATGACCCGGCACACGGCCTGTACCCGGCCGGCCATCGACCCGGGATAGCGGTGCAGGGCCGGCTGCTCCCGGAAGATGCCGGCGAGCTCCTCGGGGTCCATGGCGGCGATGGCCGCGGCATCGAGCGGCCCCTTGCCGCCGAGCCGCTGGAGCAGGTCGGCCGGCGAAGTGAAGGCCTTCTCAATCGGTATCTGCTGGTCCAGCACCATGCCGATCAGGAGGGCCAGGGGATCACGGCTCAGGACCGCGTCCGCCTTGTCGTCGCCGGTGATGTGGAGCGCGATCCGTGCCATGGGGAAGATATTGGCACGGCGCCCGGGCGGGCCCGGAAGTGGCCGCGGCCTCCCGGCGCGGGCAGACTCTCGCCATGCACATCCCGGCCAAGGTCGATTACGGAATCCGGGCCCTGCTCGCGCTGGCGGCCGCCGGGACGCCGCAGACCGCCGAGTACCTCGCCGGGGAGCAGGGGCTGCCGCCGCGGTTTCTCGGGGCGATTCTGGCCGACCTGCGCCGTGCCGGCGTGGTGGCCAGCCAGCGGGGCGCCGAGGGCGGCTACCGGCTCGCCCGCGACGCGGGGGCCATCACCATCGCCGACGTGATCCGCGCCCTGGACGGCCCGCTGGCCGAGGTGCGGGGCTTCCGGCCCGAGGCGACCAGCTACGACGGGGCGGCCGAGAACCTCCAGCAGGTCTGGGTCGCCGTCCGGGCCAGCCTGCGCTCGGTGCTCGAGAACCTCACCCTGACCGACGTGATCACCGGGAAGCTCCCGCCGCACGTGCAGAAGCTCGTCACGGACCCGGATGCCTGGGTCGCCCACTGACGGCGAGGGCGCGGCGTCGGTCGCCGTCGCGGCCAACGAATATCTGTGGTTCGTGGACCTGGCCCTCGGCCAGATGGCCGCCATCGTGGAAGAGCTGGGCGACGAGCTGGTCAACCGGCGGCCCCCGTTCCGCGACGCCAATTCCGCCTACGCGATCGTGACCCATTGCCTCGGGGTCATGGAGTACTGGGGCGGTGCCACCGTGGCCGAGCGCCCCGTCCAGCGCGACCGCTCCGCCGAATTCACGGCCAGTGGCGACGTCGCCGGCCTGCTGCGGCGCACCGAGCACGCCCGCCGGCGCCTGCGGGAGGACATGGTGGGCCTCAGCGCGGCGGCGCCACCGGTCAGCGTGCGCCGCGACCCCGACGATCCCGTGCCCTACACCGAGACCAAGGGGGCGGTGCTGGTGCACATTTTGGAGGAGCTGTTCCAGCATCTCGGGCAGATGGAGATCACCCGGGACGCGCTGGTGGCCAGCCGGCGCCGATGACGCGACGAGGGTGACGTGCCGATTGCCTGCAGCCTCGACGAGGCCTCGTTCCGGGAGCGTGCCGAGGAATGGCGCGCCCTGGTGCGTTCCGCCTCGGTGACAGCGGTCTCGGTGCAGCCCGGCGGCACCGCGGTGCGCCTGGTGCTGGGCGAGTCGGACGACGCCCTCACGACGGCGGTGGCCCTGGCGCAGCGCGAGAAGCACTGCTGTCCGTTCTTCGACGTCTCGGTCGCGCTCGAGGCGGACCGGCGCACGCTGATCCTCGCCGTGCCCGACGGCGCCGAGGAGGTCCTGGCGGCGTTCGTGGCGCTGCTCGGCGACCCCTCCTGACGAGGTCTGTGTCGGTTCTGTTCTGTTCTTTTCTGTTCGTTGTTCTGTCCGGTCCGGTCCGGTCCGGTCCGGTCCGGTCCGGTCCGGTCGGGTCAGACGATGAACGGGGGCGCGCTGTCGGCATCGATGCCGAACTCGGCGATGGCCTCGGCCACGACGGAGGGCTTGATCTTCCCGCCCAGCGCCAGCTGCTGCAGCACCGCCACGACCAGGTTGGCCGCGTCGACCTCGAAATACGACCGCAGCGCGTCGCGGGCGTCGGAGCGACCGAAGCCGTCGGTCCCGAGCGACACGTAGGGGCGGTCCACGAAGCGCGCCACCTGGTCGGGCACGCTGCGCATGTAGTCGGTGATGGCGACGACGGGATCGGGGCCGTCACCCAGCGCGCCGGTCACGATGGCGGTCCGGGGCTCCGCTTCGGGGTGCAGCCGGTTCCAGCGCTCCACCTCGAGGGCGTCGGTGCGCAGGTTCGTCCACGACGTGACGGCCCACGTGTCGGCGGCGACGCCGTAGCGCTCGGCCAGGATGCGCTGCGCGTCCGCGGCCACGCTCCACATGGGCCCGGAGAAGCAGAGCGATGCCCGCAACCCGACCTGTTCCTTCGACTTCCTGCCAGTGCCGGCCGCCATCCCGGTCGCCCTCGCCGGCGCCGGCGCGAAGCGGTAGATCCCGTCGATGATCCCCTGGCGCACGGCCTCCCCGTCGGCGCCCTCGGGCAGGGCCGGCATCGGGTAGGTCTCGTTGTACAGCGTCAGGTACCAGAAGCGGTCCTGCGGGTCGGCCCCGAGCATGTCGGTCACCGCCGCCTCCATGATCGCGGCCACCTCGTAGGCGAACGAGGCGTCGTAGACGAGGGCGGCCGGGTTGGTGGAGGCCAGCAGGGGGGACTGCCCGTCATCGTGCTGCAGGCCCTCGCCCATGAGAGTGGTGCGCCCCGCGGTGCAGCCGGCCAGGATGCCGCGGCCGCGCATGTCGCCCAGTGCCCAGGCCAGGTCGCCGACCCGCTGGAAGCCGAACATCGAATAGAAGAGGTACACCGGCACCATCGGCTGGCCCCAGGTGGCGTAGGCCGTGGACAAGGCGATGAAGGTCGACAGCGCGCCGGCCTCGGTGATGCCCTCCTGGAGGAGCTGCCCCGAGGCGCTCTCGGCGTAGTTCAGAGGCAGGTCGGCGTCGACCGGGATGTAGTGCTGCCCCTCCGGCGCGTAGATCTTGGCCTCGGCGATCAACGGCTCGAGCCCGAAGGTGCGGGCCTCGTCCGACACGATGGGTGCCACGAGCGAGCCCACGGTGGGGTCGCGCACCAGGTTGCGCAGCAGGCGGGCGAACACCATGGTCGTCGAGACCGATTGCTTGCCCGAGCCGGCGGCGAATTCCTCGAACACCTTGGCGTCGGGCCGCAGCGCCGGCGTGGGCCGGACCACGCGGACGGGCAGCGGGCCGTCCAGGACGCGGCCCCGCGCCCGCAGGTACTCCATGGCGTCGGAGCCCTCCGCCGGGCGCACATAGGGCGGGTCGCCCTCGAGCACGGAGTCGGGGATGTCCTCGGTCATGTAAAGGCGGTCACGCAGCGCGCGCACCTGGGCCTGGGTCATCTTCTTGATCTGGTGCGTGGCGTTGCGCGCCTCGATCTCGGGGCCCAGCGTCCACCCCTTGATGGTCTTGGCCAGGATGACGGTGGGGGAGCCCTTCTGCTCGGTGGCCAGCTTGTAGGCGGCGTAGAGCTTGCGGTAGTCGTGCCCGCCCCGGGGCAGGGACCGCAGCTCGTCGTCGCTCAGGTCCTCGACCAGCTTGCGCAGGCGGGGGTCGGGGCCGAAGAAGTGCTCCCGGATGTAGGCCCCCGACTCGACGGCCAGCTTCTGGTACTCGCCGTCGACGGTGGTGTTCATGCGGTCGAGCAGCACCCCGTCCACGTCCTTGGCCAGGAGCGCGTCCCAGCGCGAGCCCCAGATCACCTTGATCACGTTCCAGCCCGCACCCCGGAACACCGCCTCGAGCTCCTGGATGATCTTCCCGTTGCCACGCACCGGCCCGTCCAACCGCTGCAGGTTGCAGTTGACGACGAAGATCAGGTTGTCGAGATGCTCGCGGCCCGCCACCCCGAGGGCGCCGATGGACTCGGGCTCGTCCATCTCGCCGTCGCCCACGAAGCACCAGACGCGGCTGCCGCTCGTGTCGACGAGGCGGCGCGCGTTGAGGTAGCGGTTGACGTGGGCCTGGTAGACGGCGGCGATGGGCCCCAGTCCCATGGAGACGGTGGGGAACTCCCAGAAGTCGGGCAGCAAGCGGGGGTGGGGGTAGCTCGGCAGCCCGTCGCCCCCGACCTCGTGACGGAAGTTGTCGAGCTCCTTCTCCGTCAGCCGCCCCTCGACGAAGGCCCGGGCGTAAATGCCCGGCGACGCGTGCCCCTGGAAGTAGACCTGGTCGCCGAAGCCACCGTCGGCCTTGCCGCGGAAGAAGTGGTTGAAGCCGACCTCATAGAGCGCGGCCGAGCTGGCGTAGGTGGAGAGGTGCCCGCCGATGCCCTCGGTGCGCGTGTTCGCCCGCACCACCATGGCGGCGGCGTTCCAGCGGATGTAGGCGCGGATGCGCCGCTCCTGGTACTCGTCGCCGGGGAACCAGGGCTCGGCGTCGGCCGGGATGGTGTTGACGTACGGCGTCGAGACGGTGGCGGGGAACTCGACCTGCTTGGTACGCGCCCGCTCCAGGAGCTTCATGAGGAGGTAGCGCGCCCGGGCCCGGCCCCGGGCGTCGACGATGGCGTCGAACGAGTCGAGCCACTCCTCGGTCTCACCCGGATCGGTGTCGGGGACTTGGTGGCTGATCCCGTCGAACAGCATTTCTCCACGGTACCGGGAGGCGGGGGACCACCACGACCACCGGTCGCGATGTGACACATTGTGGGCCATGTCACCCGAGAGCGGCCCGATCGTCGTGTACACCGACGGCGCGTGCCGGGGGAATCCCGGTCGGGGCGGCTGGGCCTGGGCCGTGCCCGGCGGTGCCTACGCCAGCGGCGCCGAAGCGCACACGACCAACCAGCGCATGGAGATCACGGCGGCGCTCGAGGCCCTGCGCGCCCTCACGCCCGAGGCGCCCGACGGCGTGGAGGTGGTGAGCGACTCGACCTATGTCGTCAAGTGCTTCACCGACGGCTGGTGGCGGGGGTGGCTCCGCCGCGGCTGGAAGAACTCGCAGAACAAGCCGGTGGCCAACCGCGACCTGTGGGAGCCGCTCATCGAGCTCGCGCTGTCCATCCGACGTCCCCGTCAGCTGGCGTTGGGTGAAGGGCCACTCCGGTGACCGCTGGAACGACAGGGTCGACGAGTTGGCGACCCAGGCGGCCGATCTGGGGAGCGGAACGAGCGGCTGAACTGGGCGGGCGCCGGACCGGGCGGTATGGTCCGAACGGTAGGCTGCAGGGGTAACGCGCCGGGCATGGAGAGGACTCTCGCCAGTGCGATCGGGTTGTTCCGGGGAGGCCGAGCGCGCCGGACGGACGTCGTGAGCACAAAGGAAGAGGAAGGGCGATGGCAGGCGAGGACGAGTTCGACATCGTCGTGATCGGCGGTGGTCCCGGCGGCTACGCCACTGCGCTCTACGGGGCCGCGGCGGGCCTCTCCGTCGCCATCGTCGAGCGGGACAAGGTGGGTGGCACCTGTCTGCACCGCGGCTGCATCCCGGCCAAGGAATTCCTCGAGACGGCCACCGTCTACCGGACCGTCGAGGGCTCCAAGGAGTTCGGCATCGACACCTCCGGCGTCTCGGTCGACTTCTCGGTGAGCCAGGACCGCAAGAACGCCGTGGTGGACAAGCTCTTCAAGGGCCTGTCCGGGCTGCTCAAGGGGCGCAAGGTCACCACGCTGACCGGCACCGGCACGCTCAAGGCGGACCACCGCGTCGAAGTGGTGGACGGGGAGGATGCCGGCCGCGTCATTGTCGGCCGCAACGTCGTCCTGGCGGCCGGATCGGTACCGTTCCTGCTGCCCGGCTTCGAGGTCGACGGCCGCCTGATCATGACGTCGGACGAGTTCCTCGACCTCAGGGAGCTCCCGGCTTCGGTGGTGGTCATCGGCGGCGGCGTCGTCGGGTGCGAGTTCGCCTCGCTGCTGGCCGACCTCGGCTCCAAGGTGACGATCCTCGAGGCGCTCGACACCATCCTGCCGGGCTGCGACGACGACATCACCCGCGTGCTCCTGCGCTCCTTCAAGAAGCGGGGCATCGACGTCATCACCGGCGTGAAGGTGGAGGGCCACACGCCGTCGGGGGACGGGACCATGACGACGGTGAAGGCGGGGGACCAGACGTTCGATGCGGCCGCGGTCGTCGTGTCGGTGGGTCGGCGCCCCCGCACGGAGGGTCTGGTGGCCGACGGGCTCGGCGTCGAGATGGACCGGCGTGGCTTCGTGGCGACCGACGAGTACCAGCGCACCGGTGTCGACGGCGTGTTCGCCGTGGGTGACATCGTGGCCGGCACGCCGCAGCTGGCCCACGTGGGGTTCGCCGAGGCCATCGTGGCCGTCAAGACCATGCTGGGCGAGCCGGTCGTGCCGGTCGACAACGCCAAGGTGCCGTGGGCCATCTACTGCCGGCCCGAGGTGGCGTTCTGCGGCATGACCGAGGCGCAGGCCAAGGAGGCGGGCATCGCGGTCGTGACCAAGAAGGACCCCTACGGCGGCAACAGCCGGGCGCAGATCATCGGCGAGACCGAGGGTGTCGTGAAGATCATCGCCGAGCAGCGGCCCGACGGGACGGCCGGAAGGGTCCTGGGCGTGCACCTCTGTGGCCCCTGGGTCACCGAGCAGCTGGGGGCCGGCTACCTGGCCGTCAACTGGGATGCCTTCCCCGAGGAGGTGGCGCAGTTCATTCAGCCCCACCCCTCTTTGTCCGAGACATTCGGTGAGACCATGCTCGCGTTGAGCGGAAGGGGACTGCACGTTGGCTGACGTGATGATGCCGCAACTCGGCGAGACGGTGACCGAAGGGACGATCACCCGCTGGATGAAGGCGGTCGGCGACGCGGTCGAGCGGGACGAGCCGCTGTTCGAGGTCTCCACCGACAAGGTCGACTCCGAGGTGCCGTCGCCGGCGGCGGGCGTCCTCAGCGAGATCCTCGTCCCCGAGGGCGAGACGGTCGAGGTCGGCGTGAAGCTGGCGGTGATCGGCGACGGCGCCGCGCCGGCGGCGACCCAGGACGCACCCGCCGCGCCGCGGCCGAGCCGGCACCTGCCCGCCGCTGCGCCCGCACCTGCTCCCGCTCCCGCCCCCGAGCCGGTGGTCGTCGCCCCCCAGGACGTGGCCCCACCTCCACCGCCACCCCCGCCACCTGCGCCAGCCCCGGCACCCGCGCCGCTGCCGCCGCCGGCACCATCGGCCCAGAGCAACGGCGACGGCGTGGGCCCCAACCTGTTGTCGCCCATGGTGCGCAAGCTCTTGGCCGAGAACGGGATCAGTGAGACCGAGGTGACGGGCACCGGCGCCGGTGGGCGCATCACCCGCGACGACGCCCAGCGTGTCGTCGACGCGCGCCGGGCCGCGGCCGCCGCCGCCGGCTCCGACTCCCGCCGCTCCGGCGCCCACACCGAGCGCGCCAACCGCGGCGGCCCCGCCCGTCCAGGCCGCGCCCGCCTCACCCGTCGCCACGGGCGCCGCAGGCGCCGCCGGTCTCCATGGCCTCGTTCCGGGCCGCCGGTGACCAGATCGTGCCCTTCTCCAACATGCGGCGCCGGACGGCCGAGCACATGGTGCGTTCCAAGGCCACCTCGCCCCACGCCTTCATCGCCAACGAGGTCGACTTCGAGAGCGTCGAGCGGGTGCGCAAGGCCTGGGGCGAGCGCTTCAAGGCCGAGGAGGGGTTCGCGCTGACCTACCTGCCCTTCGTCGCCCGGGCCGCCGTGGAGGCGTTGCGCGACTTCCCCCTGCTCAACGCGTCGGTGGTCGACGACTCGCTGCTCGTTCACGCCGAGGTGAACCTCGGGATCGCGGTCGACCTCTCCCACGAGGGTCTGATCGTGCCGGTCATCCACCGCGCCGAGGAGGTCACGCTGCGTGGGGTGGCCCGGCGCATCCGCGACCTGGCCGAGCGGGCCCGGGGCCGTCAGCTCAACGCGGACGACATCGCGGGCGGGACGTTCTCCATCACCAACGACGGTCCCTTCGGGACCTACTTCACCGTCCCGATCATCAACCAGCCCCAGGTGGCGATCCTCGCCACCGACGGCATCGCGCGGCGGCCGGTGGTGGTGACGCAACCCGACGGGTCCGAGTCCATCGCCATCCACTCCACCGGCATCCTCGGCGTCAGCTGGGACCACCGGGCGGTCGATGGCGCCTACGTGTCGCTGTTCCTGCGCAAGGTCGCCGACCTGCTTGGGCACCCGCGACTGGGCCGCGGAGCTCTAAGGCCGCGCCGGTGCTGCGCGTCCGGTCGCTCGGGACGGTTCCCTACCACGAGGCGTACGCGCTCCAACACGCCCTGGCGAGCGAGGCGGTCGACGACTACCTGCTGGTCCTGGCAGCACCCGCACACGTACACGCTGGGCGCGCACGCCGACGAGCGCAACGTGCTGGTCGACCCGGCGGCAGTCGGCGCGGTGCTCGAGCGGACCGACCGCGGCGGCGACGTCACGTACCACGGTCCGGGCCAGCTGGTGGCCTACCCGATCGTCACGGTGCCCGACGACCCCGCTGCTGGCCCCGACGCACGTGCACCGCTTGGAGCAGGTCGTCATCGCGACATTGGCCGACCTCGGCCTGAGCGGGGCGACGAGCGAGGGCGAGTACCCGGCGTCTGGCTCGACGCCGGCGGTCCGCACGCCCGCAAGATCGCCGCCGTCGGCATACGCACGCTGCGCACCGGTCCCGGGCGCCGGCGCACCCTCCATGGCGTGGCGCTCAACGTGAGCACCGACCTGGCCATGTTCGGCCATATCGTGCCGTGCGGCATCGCGGATCGCGGCGTGACCTCGCTGCGCGCCGAGGGCATCGACGTCCCCTGCGGCAGCGGTCGTCGACGCGTTCGTGGCCCGCGCCGCCGCGGTGTTCGGCGCGGGCGGCGTCGACCGCCACGACGTGCTGCAGGGCCCCGCCGACGCGCCGGGCACCTCGGCGTGCGGGGGAGCGCCCGCTCCTGCGCCGCCTGCGCCAGGCCGGGGTGGCACCCGAGGACGGCCTCGACATCGGGCAGCGCAAGCCGGACTGGGTGCGCGTGCCCGTGCGCATCGGCAAGGGCTACCGCCAGCTCGGGTCGACCGTCCACGACCTCGGGCTCGTCACCGTGTGCGAGGAGGCGGGGTGCCCGAACATCTACGAGTGCTGGGCCGACGGCACGGCGACCTTCATGATCAACGGCGAGCGCTGCACGCGGGCGTGCGGCTTCTGCCAGGTCGACACCCGCCATCCGCTTCCGCTGTCACCCGACGAGCCCGAACGGGTGGCGCAGGCGGTGGAGCGGATGCGCCTGGGGCACGCCGTGATCACCTGTGTGGCCCGCGACGATCTGCCCGACGGCGGCGCCGGCGCGATGGCCGAGACCATCAGGGCCATCCGGTCGCGCACGCCCGAGACGACCGTGGAGGTCTTGATCTCGGACTGCCGTGGCGACGCGGCGTCGCTGGACACGATCTTCGAGGCTCGCCCCGACGTGCTGAACCACAACATCGAGACGGTGGCCCGCCTGCAGAGGGCCGTGCGGCCCTCGGCCGGCTACGCTCGCAGCCTGGCGGTGCTCGCCCGTGCCGGGCAGGCGGGGCTCGTGACCAAGTCGGGGCTGATGGTGGGGCTCGGCGAACGCGAGGACGAGGTCGTCGCCACCATGGCCGACCTGCGCGGCGTGGGCGTCTCCATCGTCACGATCGGGCAGTACCTGCGGCCGAGCCGGGACCACCTCCCGGTCTCCCGCTACTGGGCCCCCGAGGAGTTCGACCGCCTGCGCGAGGCCGGGACGGCGCTCGGCGTGGCCCACGTCGAGGCGTCTCCGCTCACCCGGTCGAGCTATCACGCCCGCGAGGCGGCCATGGCCGCGAATCAGGGGGCCTGAGCCGGCGTTCTCTACCCGGACGGCGGACCCCCATCCGACGTGTGCTCCGTCCACTGAGCGCCGTCCCACCACCGGAGACGGGCCTGGCCGGCGTCTGGGTACCAACCCGCCGGGGCCATGGCGGGAATCGGGAGCGCAGCCGGGAAGGGCTCCCACCCCGCATACGTCATGTGGCCTGGTCCGTACTGGCCCTTCGCTGCGGCCGCTTCGACCGCCTGGAGCTTCCTGCGAATGTTGAACCAGTAGATGAGGGACGGGATGGCCAGGAAGTTGACGAGGATCACCAGCAGCAGCCACAGGATCTTCTCCTGGCCCGCGAGCTTCCACTGCCAGTCCGGTCGTCTCACGATGTCGACCAGGGCGACGATCAGCATGACGAGCAATCCGATGCCGATGACAAACCAGATGATGACGATGAGGGCGAAGCCGATCCCCACACCCACGTCGTCGGCGATCGTCATGGTCGCCACAGAGTAGGGCCCGACCGGCATCTGGGTCGGCGGCCTGACGTTGTACCGAGTCCTCCCGGCCCGCTCTTTCTCGCCGCTACGCTCGTCGGAGACCGACTCGGGGCCCCATCGGCCCGTGAGCTCGAGGACACGACAGGAGACCCGGGAGAACCGCAATGGCGAACGTCGCACAGAGCCCCGAGGCCGTCGTCGACCAGGCGCTGGCCCAGCCCGTGCTCACCCCGCTCACGGCCAGTGCCGTCATCCTCGTCCTCACGATCGATGACGGCGGGTGAGCCGGTGGTCCAGGACCTGCTCGCCGACCTGTCCGGGCTCGGCTCGGACGGTCTCCTTCCGGTCCCCCGAAGGCGGGTTGGCCGTCGTGGCGGGGGTGGGATCGGCGCGCGTGGGATCGTCTCTTCGCCGGTCCTCGGCCGGCCGAGCTGCACCCGTTCCAGGCCCTCGACGGCGATCCGCACCGGGCGGTGGCGACTCCGGGTGATCTCTTGTTCCACATCCGGGCCGCGACGATGGACCTCTGCTGGGAGCTGGCCTCGCTCGTTGTCGGACGGCTGGCGGGGGCCGCCACGGTGGTCGACGAGATCCACGGGTTCCGGTACTTCGACGAGCGGGACCTGCTCGGATTCGTCGACGGGACCGAGAACCCGACCGGGCAGGCAGCCGACACCGCGGTGACCATCGGAGCCGAGGATCCGGCGTTTGCCGGCGGGACCTACGTCATCGTGCAGAAGTACCTGCACGACATGGCGGCCTGGGACGCGCTGAGCGTCGAGGAGCAGGAGCGGGTGATCGGACGGGCCAAGCTGTCCAACGTGGAGATGGACGACGATGTCAAGCCTTCCAACTCGCACGTGGCGCTGAACACCATCATCGACCCCGACGGCACCCAGCGCCAGATCCTGCGGGA
The DNA here is from genome assembly GCA_963731065.1 of uncultured Acidimicrobiaceae bacterium. Taxonomy (GTDB): domain Bacteria; phylum Actinomycetota; class Acidimicrobiia; order Acidimicrobiales; family RAAP-2; genus Bog-473. The sequence continues at coordinate 222,626 of CAVSUH010000015.1, forward strand.
GAACATGCCCTTCGGATCGCTGGGCAGCCGGGGAGTTCGGCACCTACTTCATCGGGTACGCCGCGACCCCCTCGGTCACCGAGCTGATGCTGCAGCGCATGTTTCTCGGTGATCCGCCCGGCAACTACGACCGGATCCTCGATTTCTCCACTGCGGTCACGGGCAGCCTCTTCTTCGTGCCCACTGCGGACTTTCTCGACGATCCTCCGGCGTTGCCGGATGCAACCGATGACGGCACCGGGAATGGCGGCGCCGCACCGAGGAGGAGACTGATGCCCGTCGCCTCCGGACGACGGCTCACTGGGCATCGGCGGGCTCACCGGCACGTCGCCGTAGGCGGCTCGCGTGGGCAGCTCGGCTGGCTCGCCCGGCAGAGGTCGCGCCGTCCCGCCATGATGCTCTCGGAGGTCAGAGATCAGCCGGAGGCCACGTGTACCTGGAGTTGACGGAAGAGCAGCGGAACCTGCAGCGAGAGCTCCGCCAGTACTTCGAAGCGCTCGTCGGCGACGTCGAGGCTTCGCCCTCCGACGAGCCGTCCTACACCCGCTACATCCGCCGGATGGGTCAGGACGGCTGGCTCGGCCTCGGGTGGCCGCTGGAATACGGCGGTCAGGCCCGGGGTCCGATCGATCAGATGATCTTCGTGGAGGAATCCCACTGGGCGGGGGTGCCCCTCCCGCTGCTCACCTTGAACAGCGTCGGGCCGACACTCATGGCCCTCGGCACCGAGGAACAAAAGGAACGGATCTTGCCGGGCATTCTCAGAGGGGAGGTCCATTTCTCCATCGGCTACACCGAGCCCTCGGCGGGAACCGATCTGGCCTCGCTCAAGACGCGGGCCGTGCGGGACGGGGACGAGTACGTGATCAACGGCCAGAAGATCTTCACCAGCGCGATCCAATATGCCGACTACGTCTGGTTGGCGGCCCGGACCGACCCCGAGGCCCCGAAGCACAAGGGCCTCTCGGTCTTCATCGTGCCGGTCGATACGCCGGGGTTTCATTGGACACCGTTGCCCACCATCGTGGGCGACATCACAAGCTCGACGTTCTACGAGGACGTCCGGGTCCCGGTCGAGAACCTCGTCGGGGCCGAGAACCAGGGCTGGAAGCTGATCACGAACCAGCTCAATCACGAGCGAGTGGCGATCTGCCCGGCCTCGGGACTGCTCGAGGAGCCTGACCGAGGTCCGCCGATGGGCGCAGGGGCATCGACTCGGAGGACGGGCGCACGGTGATCGACCACGAGTGGGTCCAGATCAGCCTGGCCAAGGCGCACGCCAAGGTCGACGTGCTCAAGCTGTTGAACTGGAAGGTGGCCTGGGCTGCCGACAAAGGCCTCAATCCCGCCGATGCGTCGGCCACCAAGGTGTACGGAACGGAGCTCGCCCTCGAGATCTATCGACTGCTGCTCGACGTCGTCGGTCAAGCGGGGTACCTGGTCGAGGGGTCGCCAGGGGCGGTCTTGCGGGGCCGCTTGGAGAACCAGGCACGGGGCCAGACCATCTTCACCTTCGGAGGTGGGACGAACGAGATCCAACGCGACATCATTGCGATGATCGGGTTGGGGATGCCCCGGCGCCCCACGATGAAGTGCTCCAGGTGAAGCGGACGCAGTGGCAGAGAACGATCGTGGTAAGCTTCCGGTCATGAGACTCGAGGCGGCGTCCTCTCGACCGACCAGAGCCGGCACCAGAGCCGGCACGGAGCCGCCCTCGCATTGAGGGACCCAGGGCCCGGCCCACCAGGAGGCGCTCGCCTTCTACGGCCAGTTCATGCGCCCCGGTGACCTCGTGTTTCGACGTGGGCGCAAACGTCGGGAATCGCACCGAGCTGTTTCTGGGGCTCGGCGCCCGCGTCGTCGCATTGAGCCCCAACCTTCGTGCGCCGAACAACTGGGGTCGCACTTCGGCGCGGACGAACGGTTCACCCTTGTCCAGGCTGCGCTCGGCTCAACGCCCGGGACCACCCAGCTCCATCTCGCGGCAACGCACGTCCTCGCCAGCACAAACGCAGAGTTCATGGCGGCGACGACCCGCATCCGGACGATTCACATCTGAAGACCGATGGACGGGTGAACAGATCGAGGTGCCCTTCTCCACTTTCGACGCCGCCATCACGCAGTTCGGTGTGCCGGCCTTCGTAAAGGTGGACGTCGAGGGCTGGGGCGATGCTTTGTTCATCAGGCGTTCGCTCGTGGAGGTCGCTCCTCCGGGCTGACAAGCGATGGTGCAACAGATTGTTCACCCTCACCCCGGTTGGACGATCCTGATCCGGCTGGCAGGTCTGAGGGGTACCCTAGGAGACGTGTTCGAACGCTTCACCGAGCGGGCACGGAGAGTGCTGACCTTCGCGCAGGAGGAAGCACGCCAGCTCAACCACTCGTTCATCGGTACCGAGCACATCCTGCTCGGCCTGATCCGCGAAGGCGACGGAGTCGGGGCCCAGACTCTCCGGTCGCTCGGGATCTCTTTCGCAGGCCGTCCGTGATCAGGTCCAGGAGACGATCGGGACGGCCGGGACCGTCATCAGTGGATCTCCTCCCTTTACGCCGCGGGCCAAGAAGGTCCTGGAGCTCGCGCTCCGCGAGGCGCTGCAGCTGAATCACAGCTACATCGGGACCGAACACATTACTCCTTGGTCTGGTCCGGGAGGGTGAAGGCGTTGCCGCAACGGTGCTTGTGAGCCTCGGAGCGGATCTCCAACGGGTACGTCGAGAGGTGAACAATCTCATGTCCGGCGCTCAGGAGAGGGAGGGCGTCCGGCCCATCGGCGTACCTGCAGATCCCTCCCCGCCGAGGGAGCCGCGCTGCCCGCGCTGCAATGGCAACGTCAGCGAAGTGGCGCGATTTCGCACCATTGTCGTTGCGCCCGAGGAGGGGAGTGCCGATCCGCTGCCGATGCAGCTCGTCTATTGCACGCACTGTGGGACCGTTCTCCACATGTCCAAGGCCGACGTCCCGGGCTAACCGCGATCTCACACGGAGTCCTCGCCGCAGTGGCGCAGACGATCCGAGAGCGCGCCGGAGTCCCAGGACGGCGTGCGTGACAACCCGCCACTTCGGGTATGCGATCGACTGGCGCTATCTGCCGGTGCTGTTGCCCTTTCTCCTGCGGCCTTCGCGAGACGGCGTGGCACTGACGGATGACGGCTTCGTCGCGACGTTCGGGCTCGTCAAGATCACGACACGCCACGACGAACATCACCGGCGCGCACATCACCCGGGACTACCGCTGGTGGACGGCGTGCGGCGTCCGCATGTCGTCCGTCGACGACGGATTGACGTTTGGGACAAACCGCGATGAGGGTCTCTGCATCCACTTCGCCGAGAAGGTTCGCTCACCGCTGCGGCGGAGCGGCCATTCGGCGTTGACGGTGACCGTGGCGGATCTCGAGGGACTGGAAGCGGCTCTTGGCGACGGCGACGCCGACACCGACGCACAGCCTGCGGATGGGGCTGAGTCGGCCCATCGTCGTGAGCGTCGATGTCTAGCCAGGTGGGGCGAAGAACTCCAGTGCGATGTTGTCGGGGTCGCGGAACGAGAGCCCCGAACCGTAAGGGGCGTCGACCACACCGCCGTTCTCTATGCCCAGCTCGTGAGCTTCGCCTCCCACTGCTCGAGCTCGGCTCGGTGCCGCAGGCGAACGCCACGTGGTCGAGGCCGGGCCGACGCTCGTCGAAGGGATCCGAGCCGTGCGCATCATGGAACTGGTGGAGGCCCACCAACGTCTGGCTGCCCAGCAGCCAGACGACATGATGGAAGGGTCCCGTATCCTCGTCGATCACGGGTGGGCTGCCGATGAGGGTCTGGTACCACGGGCGACTCCGTTCAAGGTCGGAGACAGTCAGGGCCACATGGGTGACGCCGGGGAATTCGGGCACAATGACCTCCTTGAAGCGTGTTGATCGTCACGATAGCGCCGTGCTCCGCCTGGTTCCCTGGGCTTCCTCACTGGCCGAGCCGCACTACACAGCGGGAGGAGGCGTGGCCGCCGCAGGTCCGACCCAGGAATTCCGGGGAGGACGGGGGGGACCATCGCATACGTTGCTCAGGCCGCGGGCGAGGCCAAAACTGCGCACAGGCCACATAGCGTGGGTATCATGTCGCGCTCTCGACTCACGGTCATCGCACGGGTGAGCCTGCTCGCGACGGCGCTCTTGAGCCTTGCCGTGTCACGGGGTCACAGCGCGGACGGCCTGGAGCAGCACGCATTCACCTGCTGGGCTGCCCCTGGCGTCGATCACTGGGGCGGGTTGGCCGACTACCTCGGGGCTCCGGCCATCGCTGTCGTTGTCCTCGCCAGCCTGGTCTTCGGCGCACTCCAGCGGGTCCTCTTGCGGGTCGTGGCCTGCCGCGCTTGGCCGGCACGCCCTCGTGGTCGGCGAACATGTCGTCAAGCCGCTCGTCCACGAGAGGTTCCGGGGCAGCTGAGCTTTCCCTCCGGGAACGTCACCGCTGTGTGCGCCACGGCGTTGGCCATGTGGATCGCGCTGTACCCGGTGCTCGGGAAATCGGCACGCAGCATCACCTTCGCCTTCGGCCCCGGCTGGACCCTCCTGATGTCGGTGGCCGTGGTGGGCGCGTTCTGGCACACCCCGCTGGACGACGTCGGGTCCGTTCTCCTGTCCGTCGGCGTCGTCACTGCGGGGGCCGCAATCCTCGAGCCGAAGAAGAGCATTCCGGCGCCGCCCGTCGAGCCCGAGCCGGGCGTCACGGAGGGGGTCTGACGCCCGGGCGGACTGGGCGCAGCCCATCCTGCCCGGAGGTAGCCTGCCTGCCCGGGGTTCGGTATGCACCCCGGTCGGGCGAGGATCACCAGCACGAACATGTGGAGCTGAGCGCGATGTCGGCGAAGGATATCGTGGAGGTGCTGGGGGGACGGCCGGGATGGCGCCTGGAGCCGCAGATCGACGCCGGGCTCGACGCCGTTGTGGTGCTTCGTCTTCAACGGCAAGATCGAGTACTCGGTGACGGCCGAAGGCGGCATCATCCACCTCTACGTGATGGAGACCGACCAGGAGATCGTCTTTGACGACGCGGACGGGCTCATGGCATGGCTGCGGACCAACCGAGCCGAGGCGGCCCAGGAGCCCGCAGCGGGCAAGCCCCGGAAAGTCCGACTTCCGCGGGTTCCCGAGTGGGCTGAGCTGACTGATCTTAGGGCGCCACCAGCTCGATGGCGATGCCATCGGGGTCGCGCAGCTGCAGCGACGGGTGACCGCCCTCGAGCACCACGCCGGCGTGGTCGATGCCGACCTCGGTCAGGTGTCGCGGCCCAGGCCTCGAGTGCGGCGCCGTCGGGCACCGCGAGCGCCAGATGGTCCAGGCCGTCGCGCTGCCGCCTCGGCCGGCCCGTCGCGGCGGCGGCGCCTTGGTCAGCACCACGACGAACTTTCCCGGCCCGGTGCTGCAGCGCCACGTAGCCGATGTCGGCGTCGTCCGCGAAGGGGACGAGGCCGAGAACGGCGCTGTACCACTTCGCACTGGCACCGACATCGGACACGAGCAGCTGCACGTGCGACAGCCCGGTGATGGGCGCACTCTCTCCGACGTCGTCGACTGCGGTCACCCGACGGAGCCTAGTGAGGCGGCTCTGCGCCGAGCCGGCGCCGCTGTGCCGGCGGCAGCACTAGTCTCCGCCGCCATGCCGATCACGGGCGAGCCATCCCGTCATGACGGTGGTGCTGATCCACGGCGGCGGTGCGACGGGTGGCTTCTGGGACCGCCTCCTGCCCTACCTCGACGAAGACGAGGAAGCGCTGGCCGTCGACCTGCCCGGCCGCCGGTCACGGCCGGCAGACCTGGCCACGCTGACCGTCGACGCCGAGGTGGCGTCGGTGGTGGCCGACATCGAAGCGGCCGCGCCGAGCGGTCCGGTCACGCTGGTGGCGCATTCTTCCGGCGGCCTGGTGGTGCCCGGAGTGGTCGCCGCCCTCGGCGGGCGGGTCCGGAGCATCGTCCTCAACGCCGCGCTGGTGCCGGTGGAGGGCGGATGCGGCATCGACTGCATGCAGGAGCGGCACCGCGACGGCTTGCGCCTGGCGGTGGAGGCGGCGACGCGGGACGGCAGGACGATCACCCTGCCGCCCCCGGCCGACCCCGAGGCGTCCCGCCGCGCCTACGGCGGCGATCCGCTCGACGACGCCACCCTGGCCTTCGTCCTCGATCCGGCGCGCTCGGTGGAGGACACGGTGCACCACTACTTCCAGCCCGTCCACTGGTCCGCCGTCGCCGGCGTGCCCATCACCTACGTGCTGAACGAGAACGACCGTCCGATCAGGCCCGAGATGCAGGAGGTCATGGTGCACGCGGCTGCCGTCCCCGGTCGAGGTCATCCGCCTCGAGTCGGGCCACCTGCTCCCGGTCACCTCACCCGCTGTGTTCGCGGAGATCGTCAACCGCGTCGCCGGCTGACGGAGCACCAGCGGCGGGCACCACAGGGTGCGTGGCGGCGGCGTCCTGCGCCAGGCGCCGCCGCTTCAAGAGTCCCGGCGTGGCCACGGCCGCCGCCAGGACGGCGACGACGACCACGGCCAGGCGATGGTGCCGACCGAGACGCCCTTCTTGGGGCGGTCGTGGAACCCGCTGCTGGCGCTGGCGGTTGCAGTCGCGCCACCCGGCGCCCGGGCCATGGCCGCGTGCTGGACGTCCGCCAGCCGTTCGGCGTCGGCGGGGGAGATGGGGTGCGCGTTGCCCGGCGCCGCCGAGAAGATGGAGAGCAGGTCCACGTAGACGCCGGCGCGCATGGTGATGGCCTCGCCGACACCGTCCTGGTTGGTCGCCGCGAAGTAGGTGACGCGGCGGGCGCCCGGGATGGACGGCACTGGGTCCGAGCTCACGATCTCGCCCGTCTCGAGCGAGTGCTGTGCGGCCAGCAGGAACACCTGCGCTCCGACCCCGTTCGGGAAGCGGACCAGCAGGTCCTGCACCTGGTTGAGGCCACCGTCGCCCTGCCACACCCGCTCGTAGGTCGAGATGGACTTGCCCAGCGTGGACAGCGCCCCGGCTGCAGCCGACGGATCGGTGCGTCGGAGGCGAATTGCCGACGCGTTGAGGGGACCCTGCGAGGTCACCGTGTAGCCCAGGGCGACGTTCGGGATCACCACCGTGCCGAGCGTCGGCGGCGGGTGCGTGTGGCTGTCGCCAGCCGCCACCACCGCCCCGGCGGCAGCACCACCGCCCCCGGCGCCCACCATCACCACGAGAAGGGCCCACCCCGTCAGGGCACCGGCCGCTCCTCCACGTCGGGCCCGGCGCCGGTCCCGGGTCATCCTCACGCGATGAAGTACTTGGCCTCGGGGTGGTGGCAGATGATGGCGTCGGTGGTCTGCTCGGGGTTGAGCTGGAAGCCCTCGGTGACGGTGACGCCGATGCGGTCCCCGCCCAGGAGCTCCACCACCTTGGCGTTGTCGGTCAGGTCGGGACAGGCCGGGTAGCCCCAGGAGTACCGACCGCCCCGGTACTGCTGCTTGAAGAGCCCGCTCAGGCTCGGCCCGTCCTCGTCGGCGAAGCCGAGCTCCTCGCGGATCCGGCGGTGCCAGTACTCGGCCGTGGCCTCGGCCATCTCGACGCTGAGCCCGTGCAGGAACAGGTACTCCTGGTAGTGGTTCTCGGCGAACAGCCGCGCCGTCTCCTCCGAGGCCCGGGCCCCGATGGTGCAGAGCATGAAGCTGGCGAAGTCCTCTTCACCGGAACCCGTCGGACGGAAGAAGTCCGAGATGCACAGCCAGGGCTCCTTGCGTTGGCGCGGGAAGGCGAAGCGCATCCACTCCGAGGACCGCGAGTCGTCCTTCCAGATGACGAGGTCGTTGCCCTCGGCGTTGGCGGCGAAGTGCCCGTAGGCGACGGACGGCACCAGCAGGTCGGCCTCCTTGGCCTTGCCCAGCTGCTCGCGCAGCGTCGCCTTCACCCGGTCCTTGAACTCGGTGTCGTTCTCGCCGTTCTCGGGCCGGAAGCCCCATTGGTTGCGGAACAGCGCGGTCAGGTTCAGGTACTCGGCGATATCGTCGATCGGGATCCCGACGGCCACCCGGCTCCCGACGAAGGGCGGCATGAACAACTGGTTGTCCGAGGCCACGTCGGCGCGGGCGGGCTGCCCCTCTACGGGAGTGGTGTCCTGCGCGTCCAGCCGGCTGCGCCGCGGAACGTTCTTCTCCGAGATCTCGCGCCCGAACAGGGGGTCGTCCTCGCCGTTCTTCTTCAGCTCGACCAGGCGGTCCATGGTGCGCAGCCCCTCGAAGGCGTCGCGCCCGTAGAAGAGCCGCCCGTCGTAGACCTCGCGCAGGTCGCGCTCGACGTAGGTACGCGTCAGGGCGGCCCCGCCCAGCAGCACGGGGATGTTCGAGAGGGAGCGGTCGTTCAGCTCGACCAGGTTCTCGCGCATGATCAACGTCGACTTCACGAGCAGCCCGCTCATGCCGATGGCGTCGGCCTTGTGCTCCTCGACCGCGCTGACCATCTCGTTGATGCCGATCTTGATCCCGAGGTTGATCACCTCGTAGCCGTTGTTGGTCAAAATGATGTCGACGAGGTTCTTGCCGATGTCGTGCACGTCGCCCTTGACGGTGGCCAGCACCACGGTGCCCTTGCCGCCCTGGTCCGACTTCTCCATGTGCGGCTCCAGGAAGGCCACCGCCGCCTTCATCGTCTCGGCCGACTGCAGCACGAAGGGCAGCTGCATCTCACCCGAGGCGAAGCGCTCGCCCACGACCTTCATGCCCTCCAGCAAAATGTCGTTGACGATGGCCAGCGCGGCCGTCCCGGACTCGAGTGCCTCGGTGAGGTCGGGCTCCAGCCCGTTGCGGTTGCCGTCGATGATGCGCTGCGAGAGGCGGCGGTCCACGGGCCAGTCGCTGTGGTCCTCCGCCGGCCCCGTGTCGGCCTTGACGCCCTCGAACAACGACAACAGCTCCTGCAGGGGGTCGTAGTCGTCGGTGCGCCGGTTGTAGACCAGGTCGAGGCAGACCTCCTTGGCCCGGTCATCGATCCGGGCCAGCGGCAGGATCTTGGACGCGTGCACAATCGCCGAGTCGAGCCCGGCCTGCACGCACTCGTGCAGGAACACCGAGTTCAACACCTGGCGGGCCGCCGGGTTGAGGCCGAAGGACACGTTGGACAGCCCGAGAATGGTGGACACGCCCGGCAGCTCCGCCTTGATCGCCCGGATGCCCTCGATCGTCTCTATCCCGTCGTTCCGGCTCTCCTCCATCCCCGTCGACAAGGGCAGGGCCAGCGGATCGAAGAGCAGGTCCTCGGGCTCCAGGCCGTAGCGCTCGACGGCGATGTCGCGGATGTTGCGGGCTGCCCGCAGCTTCCACTCTGCCGTGCGCGCCTGGCCCTCCTCGTCGATGCAGGTGCAGACGACGGCGGCCCCGAACTCCCGCGCCAGGCGCAGGAACGTGTCGAGCCGCGTGCCAGGCTCATCGCCCTCCTCGAGGTTGACCGAGTTCAATATCGGCCGTCCGCCGATCCACGACAGTGCGGCCCTCGCCACGGGGCCCTCGGTGGAGTCGACCATGAGCGGCACGCTCGACTGCGTGCAGAAGCGGCTGGCGATCTCGGTCATGTCCGCCACCCCGTCGGCGCCGGTGTAGTCCACGCACACGTCGATGAGGTGCGAGCCCTCCTTGACCTGGTCCCGAGCCATGCCGACGCAGGTGTCCCAGTCGCCGTCGAGCATGGCCTCGCGGAAGGCCTTGGACCCGTTGGCGTTGGTCCGCTCGCCGACGGCCAGGTACGAGGAGTCCTGCAGGAAGGGGACCGAGGTGTAGATGGAGGCGGCCGAGGGCTCGTGCACCGGGGTGCGGGCGGCGGGAACGGCGTCGGCGCAGCGCGCCACGACGGCGGCCAGGTGGGCCGGGGTGGTGCCGCAGCACCCGCCGATGACGGACACGCCGAACTCGGTGACGAAGCGGTGCAGATGCTCCGCCAGGTCCTCGGGTGTGAGGTCGTAGTGCATCAGGCCGTCGACCACCGACGGGAGGCCCGCATTCGGGACGCAGGAGATGGGGACGCGGCTGGCCCCCGAAAGGTGGCGCAGCGCCTCGCTCATCTCCACCGGTCCGGTGGCGCAGTTGAGGCCGACCACGTCGACCTGCATCGCATCGAGCACGGTCAGCGCCGCGCCGATCTCGGTGCCGGGCAGCATGCGGCCGGTCAGCTCAATGGTCACCTGCGTCTGCAGAGGGACGTAGCGATCCAACGCCACCATGGCGCGTCGGGCGCCGTTCACCGCGGCCTTGATCGACAACATGTCGAACTGCGTCTCAATCACCAGCAGGTCGACGCCGCCCTCGAGCAGCCCGAGCGCCTGCTCCTCGTAGGCCGCGCTGAACTCGGCGTACGAGATGTGCCCGAGCGTGGGGAACTTCGTGCCCGGCCCCATGGAGCCCGCCACCCAGCGCGGCCGCTCGGCCGTCGAGAACTCGTCACGGACGGCGCAGGCCAGCTCGGCGGCCCGGCGGGTGATCTCGCGGGCGCGATCGGCCAGCCCGTACTCGGCCAGGACGACCGAGGTGGAGCCGAAGGTGTCGGTCTCGACCACGTCGCAGCCGACCTCGTAGAAGGAGCGGTGCACCTGCGCTACGACGTCGGGCCGGGTCTCCACGAGCCATTCGTTGCACCCCTCGAGATCCGGGCCGCCGAAGTCGTCCGGGCCGAGCCCCAGCATCTGCAGGTTGGTCCCCATGGCGCCGTCGAAGATGAGCACGCGCTCTTGCAGCGCCTGCAGATAGGTGGAGGCGGACGGGTCGAGCCGGCCGAGGAGCTCAGGCGAGGGAGTTACCACCCAAACAGGATACCGGTGGCCACTCAGGTCCCCTCGACAGGCCCCGGTAGCATCCCACCCGATGCCGCCACGGATCTACACCAAGCGGGGTGACGACGGGACGACGGGTCTCCTCTACGGGGGCCGCGTGCCCAAGGATTCCTGGCGGATCGACCTCAACGGCGTCGTCGACGAGGCCCAGGCCGCCATCGGCGTGGCGCGGGCCGAGACGCCGTCGGGGACGGAGGTCAACGACCGTCTGACCACGCTGGCCCGCGACCTCTACGTCCTAATGGCGGAGGTGGCCACCGCCCCGGAGAACCGCAAGAAGCTTCAGGCGGGGTCCAGCCTGGTGACACCGGACATGGTGGCGGCGCTGGAAGCGGGCATCGACGACCTCCTCGCCCGCTTCGACATGCCGAGCGACTTCACCGTGCCGGGCGAGAACCGCGTATCCGCCGCCCTGGACCTGGCCCGCACCATCGTGCGTCGGGCCGAGCGGATCGCCGTCGTCGAGCCCATCGGGGAGGGCACGTTCGTGGTGGCCTACCTCAACCGACTGTCGGATCTCCTGTGGGCGATGGCGCGCTGGCAGGAGGGCCCGGAGCACGTGCTCTCGAAGAAAGACGGCGACTGAGGACACGAGGCGACGTGGTCGGCCGCCAATGACGCGGCCCCGCGAATGACTACGTCGACTCCCCGTAGGCCAGAAGGTTCGAGCGCATGCCGAACAGCCTTGTTCCGCTCACCGTCGGGGTGACACTCGGCGGGAAGAGCGCCCGCAGTGCGCGCTCGTCCAACAGGTTCAGGTTCTCGGTGGTCGCCCACTGGTCCTTACCGAGCTTCCGGAGCATCTGCTGGTGCCGGTGCTGGGGGAGCCAGTGCACGAGCGGGACGTAGGTGTGCAGCTCGACCGGGTACCAGCGGTTCGGCGTCGTGATGAAGAAGCGCTTGGAGACCCGGAGCAGTTCGGCCAGGAACCGACACTGTTGTTCGCGGTCACCGACGTGTTCAATGACAGCGGTCGAGAAGGCGATGTCGAAGTGGTCATCGTCGAAGGGAAGGGCTTCCCCCGATGTCCGCACGAAGGTCAAGCCCGGGTGCAGAGATTCTAGGTGCGAGGCATCCTCAATGCTGGTTGCCGTGATGCACTCCGGGTGGGGGTACCACTTCTCGAAGAAGTTCGAATCCGCCGCACTCTGGTCGGGGGTCACGCCGACATCGAGGATCGACATCGTGGCCGACGGCGCCATCTGGTCCATGAAGGCTTGGTAGAACTTCTTCCGTCCGGCAACGTTGAACCGGGTGATCACATGACGCCAGCGATGCTGGCTGTTGGTGTAGTCGATGTGTTCACTCATCTCGATTTTCCTGCCGGACGTCGAAATCTCGGCCGGATGCACTGCGTCGCCCCGACCGGGTCATATCGGTTGGCCGGGGGATTGATGGGCACGACTTGGCACTTCCCTTGACCGGGCCCTGAGGCTCTGACCCGGCTGGTGGCGGACACCCTCTCATATGTTGGAGCGGCGGATGGCGGTCCTCACCACCCTCCACGGTGGATGCGTTGGGAGTCGCTGGGGCCGTTCCGGGCGAGCGACTGCGAGGGATGGTCGTTGCCGTCCGGCTTTCCCATGGCCACGGCAGCGAAGAGCAGCCACCCCTCGGGCACGCAAAGTCGTTCGTTGAGCGCCGCCTCTCCTCGGAAGGTCCCCAGGATGCAGGCTCCCAGCCCGGCATCGACGGCACCCAGCAGGACAGCCATGACCCCGAACGCGGCATCGCCGGTCCAGTAGGGGACCGGCCACGACGTCGCGTCCTCGCCGAGGCCTGAACTCACCTTGTCGGGCTCGCCGTAGCGATCGACGTACAGGTTGGGGCACGAGTAGGAGAGCAGTACCACCGGAGCGCGCTGGAGGCCCTCCCAACGCCCGCTCTGCCGCCGCCACTCCTCGTCCGTCGCCGTGTCGAAGTAGAGGGCGGTTTGCTCGCGGCCTTCCAGCATCACCCACGCCGTACCGCGGGTGTTTCCGGCGGTGGGGGAGCGCATCGCGTCCGCAAGGATGCGCTCCAGGACATCCTGCTCCACCGGCTCGTCGGAGAAGCTCCGCACCATGGCGCGGCGGCGGAAGGCCTCGTGGAGCTCCATGGGTCGGCATTCTCGCACCACAAGGTGCCTGAACACCCAGTTTTGGCTGTGTCCGTCTGGCCCACTGCAGTCGGAGCAGGCTGGCGATCGTTGTGCAGCTGAAGGGCGTTCGTGGCCCAACGGCACCATCGGGAATGTTGACCCCGCTGGTAGTGTTTCACCCTCTGATAACCGGCCGTAGGAACGGCCTGGTGCGACCCGGAGGTTCGAGAGTGCCCACCCCACGAGATCTGCTGAACGAGGCCAAGAAGTCCATACGCGAGGTGGACCAGGCCGACGCGCAAGCCCTGCTGGAGGGCGGCGGCGTGACCTTCCTCGACGTCCGGGAGCCCGACGAGTACGAGCAGGGCGCCCTGCCGGACGCCGTCCACCTGCCCCGGGGCCACCTCGAGTTCCAGGTCGAGGGGAAGCTGCCCGACAAGGAGACTCCGATCGTCGTCTACTGCGCCGGGGGCGTCCGCTCGGCCTTCGCCGCCAAGACCATGGGCGACCTGGGCTACACCGACGTGCAGTCGATGATCGGCGGCTTCAACAAGTGGAAGGACGACGGCCGTCCCTGGGCGGCCCCGCAGACCCTGACGCCGGCCCAGCGCAACCGCTACCAGCGCCACCTGCTCCTGCCCGAGGTGGGCGAGGTCGGACAGCTCAGGCTTCTCGGATCGAAGGTCCTCCTGCTCGGTGCGGGCGGCCTCGGATCGCCGGCGGCGCTGTACCTGGCCGCAGCCGGCGTCGGCACCATCGGCATCATCGACATGGACGTCGTCGACGAGTCCAACCTGCAGCGCCAGATCCTGCACAACATGGACCGGATCGGTGATCGCAAGGTCGACTCGGCCAAGAAGACGCTGACGGCACTGAACCCCGACGTGAACGTCGTCACCTACGACGTGCGGCTCGGCGCGGACAACATCCTCGACATCATCGACGGGTACGACGCCATCGTCGACGGGACCGACAACTTCCCGACCCGCTACCTCGTCAATGACGCCTCGCTGCTCAAGCGGATCCCCGTGATCCACGGCTCCATCTTCCGCTTCGAGGGGCAGGCCACGGTCTTCGACCCCTACAACGGTCCCTGCTACCGCTGCCTCATCCCCGAGCCGCCGCCGGCAGAGCTGGCACCCTCGTGCTCGGAGGCCGGCGTGCTGGGCGTGCTCCCCGGCATCATCGGATCCATCCAGGCCGTCGAGACTATCAAGGTGCTCCTCGGGCTGGGCGACCCGCTGATCGGGCGCCTGCTCGCCTACGACGCGCTTGAAGAGTCGTTCCGGACCTTCAAGGTGCGCCGGGATCCGGCCTGCCCGGCCTGCGGGCCTGATGCCGGTGAGATCGTCATCGCCGAGTACGACGATCTCTGCATGCCGCACGCGCACTGAGCGCGTCGGCACGGTCGTCGATCACCGAACGTAGAACGGGACCGACTATTCCCACTCCTCGTCCGGCGACCCGAACCGTATGAGGTTGCCGTCCGGATCGACGTGGGAGCCCTCGCGGAGCCGGTACGGCATGGGTTCGACGGGGCGGGTGAGGCCGCCGAGACCAGGTTTGGTCCACTCCTCGTAGAGGGCATCGGCGTCGCGCACGTCGAGGTAGGCCGATCCGGGTTCGTGCCCGGGATCGAGGGTCAGGTGGAGGCTGAGCCGCTCGCGGTTGGCGAACCCGTAGTCGTCGCCGCCCTCGTAGGCGAAGGTCTTGAAGCCGAGCACCGAGTAGTGGGCGAGTGCGGCCGCCAGATCGCGGACGGGGAAGATCGGGCTGAACTTCTGGAATTGGCGGGTGCGCCGGGAGGGCCGAGGGACGCCTGTGCCGGAGGCCGTCGACTCCGCCTTGATGTCGGCCAGCGCCATCAGCCCCGATCGCATCGGAGGGTGATGCGCCGCCGGTCCGAGGGGTCGGTGGTGCGGTCCAGGAAGCCCCGGTTCACCAGGCCGTCGATGACTTGGCTCACCGCCTGCTTGCTCACCCCCAGGCCGGCCGCCAGCTCCTCTCGGGCGTCGGCGGCCCCCTCCGCGCTGAACAGGATGAATGCGCCGTTCCGGGGCAGGTCGTCGACGCCCATCGCCCGCAGATGGACCCGGATGGAGCGGGCGTAGGTGCCGCGTACGGCGCGCGTCAGGGCAGGGGTGGCCAGGTCCGATCGATGGGTGAGCCTGAACGTCACCGTAAAAGAAAGAATATTGACAGTCAAGCTTCTTGCGAGTCCAGGTCCCGTATGACCTCCGTACCTAGAGTGGCGGCACGCCACCGTCCGACCTGCTCACACGCCCCGTACCGGTGGCGGACGCGCCGGCGCAGCATGCTGATGTCCCCGGGTTGACTTCGCGGCGGGTTAAGCGCAACCGCGGCTTCTGGGTGGTGGGTCTCATCGTGCTGGCGCTCGTCCTCGTGCTCGAGCTGAGCCGCGGGAGTGGGCGCCCGTCGGCCGCCGGGCAGAGCCGTTCGGGAGGGGGTCACCATCACAAGTCCCCGCCGCCGCACGCTGCGAACCCCCGTCTCGATCCGGAGTGGGACGGCGACGGCCAGCCCGTCACCCTCGCCTTCGGCGGGGACGTGCACTTCCCGGCCGGGACCAACCTCGGGGATCGGTTGGCCGCTGATCCGACTGATGCCCTGGGGCCGACGGTGCCTGCCCTCCTTGCGGCGGTCGACCTCTCCATGGTGAACCTCGAGTCGGCGCTGACGAACGGCACCTGCCCGCAACCACAAGACATGCAGTTCGTCTTCTCTGCGCCGGCGTCCGCCGTGACGGCATTCCAGGGCGCCGGCGTGTCGTTGATCACGGAGGCCAACAACCACGGCGAGGACTGCGGGGCGGCCGGGTTGCAGATGGCCCTGGCCACACGGGCCCACATTCTCGGCATAGGCCAGAACGCGGCACAGGCATTCACCCCGTATACGACCACGATTCACGGTGAGCACATCGCCATCATCGCCGCCACCCAGGTCATCGACACCGACCTGCAGACGGCCTGGACCGCCACTGCGACACAGCCAGGTCTGGCCTCGGCGTACGACGTGAACGATCTGGTTGCGGCCGTGGAGGCGGCGCGCAAGACCGCTGACACCGTGATCGTGTACTTGCACTGTGGGACCGAGCTCGATTCGTGCCCCAACCCCCTGCAGGAGCCACTGGCCCAGGTGCTGGTGCAGGCGGGCGCCGACATCATCGTGGGCACGCATGCGCACGTCCTGCTCGGAGGCGGCTACCTCGGCTCGGCCTATGTCGACTACGGCCTCGGCAACTTCGCCTTCTACGACAACTCGCCCCCCGAGAACGCCAGCGGCTCGCTGGTCATCACTGCGACTGGCCGCCACATCGACCAGGTGACATGGCGACCGGCCGTGATCGTCGACGACCTGCCCGAGCCGCTCTTCGGCGACGCCCGCCACCGCGGCGCTGTCCGCGTGGAACCAGGACCGCGCCTGCACCAACGTCAGCGTGGCGCCTGGGTCCCCGGTCGCCTCCGTGCAGACAGAAACCTCGCCCGCACCGGCCGCGGCCGTCCAGACCCTCTCGACGGACTCGGGCTAGCGGGTACGGACGCGCTGGCCGAGCGAACGAGCCAGACGAGCAGCTAGACAGGGACAATGACCCCGACAGCGGCCCCGGCCGAGACCTTCCATGTGAACGGCGTCGACCTGGCGTGGTCCGAACGGGGGAGCAGCCCCGCTGGGACCCCGACCCTCGTGCTCTGTCACGGCTACACCGGGTCCGCCCTCGACTTCTCGCTCGTGGTCGACTCGCTGGCGGTTGACCGGCGTGTGGTCACGCTCGACCAGCGGGGGCACGGTCACTCCACGAGGACGGGGCACCTCGAGGGCTACACCATCGATCAGCTCTCAGCCGACCTCGCCGCCTTTTTGGGAACCGTGGGGGAGGGACCCGTCGATCTACTGGGGCACTCCATGGGTGGCCGGGTGGTGATGGGCGCTGTACTGGCCCGACCTGACCTGGTGCATTCGTTGATCCTCATGGACACCAGTGCGTGGTCCTTCCTGCCGCCCGACGAGAAGATCCGTACCCTCGTCCACGGCTTCATGAACTCGTTCGACCCGTCAGGTGGCATGCCCACGACGCTCAGCATGGGTGGTCCCGAGGACGCTCTGATCGAGGCGCACACGCCGGACGAGTGGCGCCAGGAGAGGGACGCGGTCTTCGTCGGCATGGACCCTTATGCGGTGAAGGCCCTGGGTGAGGCGTTGATGGGTGGTGCCTCGGACGACGACTCTTCACTGCGGGCCCGGCTCCCCTCCATCGCCTGCCCGACCACGGTCATTGTGGGCGAGCACGACCACCCGCTGGTCGACCAGGCGCCGGAGTTGGCCCGCGAAGTGGCGAACGGACGTCTGACAGTCATTCCCGGGGCGTACCACTCGCCACAACTGACACATGCGTCCGAGTGGCGGGCGGCCGTCGAGGCGCATCTGACCTGGGCGGCGACGTCCCCGGTGCCGCAGTGAGCGACGCCTCGCCACCGCAGGCCGGCGATCGCATTGAGCTCGCCGGCACGGACGTCGCCATCCCGCCCTTGGGCGTGGGCACGTGGGCCTGGGGCGACAAGGGAACCTGGGGCATGGGCGGCTACGACCAGTCCCTGACGGAGTCGAGCATCCGCGAGGCGTGGGAGGCGAGCATTGCGGCGGGCGTCGTCCTCTTCGACACCGCGGAGATCTACGGAGGCGGCGAGAGCGAGCGCATCATCGGCCGCCTGCTGGCCGCCGACCCCGGCGTGCGCAACCGGGTCGTCATCGCGACCAAGTTCATGCCGAGCCCGTGGAAGGTGAACGTGCGTGCCGCGCTCGTGTCGGCCGCTCGCAAGTCACGCGAGCGGTTGGGGATCGACGCGATCGACCTCTACCAAATTCACGGGCCGGTCTCGCTGCGCTCGCACGACGCATTGGCGGAGGCGCTGGCCACCGCGCATGCCGAGGGCATCGTGCGCGCCGTCGGCGTCTCGAACTACTCGGCCAAGGAGACCAAGTCCATCGATGCCGCTCTGCGCACGCGCGGCCTCAGATTGGCCAGCAACCAAATCGAGTTCTCCCTCCTGCGCGCCAGGCCACTCCGTGTCGGGCTCATCAACACGTGCCGCGAGCTCGGCGTCGTGCCCTTGGCCTACTCGCCCATCGGGCAGGGACGCCTGACCGGCAAGTACTCGGCGGCCAATCCACCTCCCCGCGGACGCTCGTTCTCGGCTCACCCGATGGCGGAGGTGGACAAGTTGGTGGCCCTGCTGCGCCAGATCGGCGAGGCCCATGGCGACCGCACCCCGAGCCAGGTGGCGCTGGCCTGGCTCATCGCCCAGGGGGCGGTGCCCATCCCCGGGGCCAAGAACGCGGACCAGGCCGAGCAGAACGCAGGGGCCCTGGGCTGGCGTTTGACCGACCAGGAGCTGGGACTCCTCACCACGGCCGCGCTCGACGGCACCCGGGGGATCTCGCAGCGCATTTGGCAGCACGGCTGACACCGGCGGTACCGTCTTGAGGTGATCGCTGCGATCGTCGACGCGGGACTCCCGCCGCTGCGGGGCTCGCAACTCTTCTCAACCCAGTTCGAATTCGTCCCGGTGGCGATGATCGTGGTCGCCCTGGTGCTCTACCTGTGGGCCGTGAAGCGCAACAACGCTCTTCACCCCCGCCACCCCTGGTCGCTCGGCAAGACGGTCGCCTGGGTGGGAGCGCTCTTCTGCACCGCCGTGGCCATCTTCAGCTTCATCGGCGTCTACGACGGCGAGCTGTTCTGGGACCACATGGTCCAACACCTGATCCTCATCATGGTGGCCGCCCCGCTCTTCGCCATCGCCTCCCCACTCGACCTGGCCTGGCGCTCGACCTCGGGCACGGCGCACCTCGTCGTCACCGAGGCCCTGCGCTCGCGCGTGGCGAGGATCCTCGGGAACCCCTTCGTCGCCTTCGTGCTCTACGCCATCGTCATCCCGATCAGCCATCTGACCAGTTGGTACAACCTCACCCTTGAGTACGAGAGCGTGCACAACGCCGAGCACCTGGCCTTCTTGCTCGTGGGATACCTGTTCTGGCGCCAGATCTTCGGCAGCGACCCCAACGAGCACCGGCTCCATCCCGCCATGCAGTTCTTCTATCTCTTCATGGCCATCCCGATCGACACCTTCACCGGGCTGTCACTGGCCGGTGCGAGCCACGAGCTGTTCCCCGCCTACTTCGCTACCCACCGGACCTGGGGTCTCTCTTACGTGACCGACCTTCATGTCGGTGGCGACATCATGTGGGTCGTCGGCGACACGCTGATGTTATGGCCGATGATCCCCGTCGCCTTGCGCTGGATGCACATGGACGAACGCAAGGCGGACCGGATCGACCGCGAGCTCGACGAGGCGGCGCGGCGCGAGGTCGCCCCCGCGGGCCCCGTCCCCGATCATCCGCCGAGGTCCATCAGCTCCACGCGGACCCCGTCGGGGTCGGTGCAGTAGAGGAACTCGAGGGCCGTCCCGCCGAGGTCGATGCTGGTACGGCTCGACTCGACGATCGCCCCGCCGAGCTCCACCATGCGGGCTGCCGTTCCCTCTACGTCGCGCACCCGGAAGGACAGATGGGTGAGCCCGAGTTGATTCACCGCCCGCCGTTCGCGGGGTCCGAAAGGGGCAGGCTCCCGGAAGGCCAAGAGCTCAATGGCGGTCGGCCCTCGCCGGATGAATTGCGACGTCACGTCCACATCGGGGAACTCCATGAGCCGGGCGAACTCGGAGCCGATGGTGTGTGACTCGGCTTTCTCGAAGCCGAGGGCGTCGCAATAGAACCGCAGTGAGCGCTCGAGGTCACTGACGCAGATGCCGAAGTGCGAGAAAACGGGTTCCGGGGTGTCGTCCACGCCCGTATTCTGCCCCGTGTCGCCGGGGCGCCCAGATCCTTCGTAGGCTCTTCGCCGTGACAGCGGAGAAAAAGGACCCCAAGGCCGACCCCGAGCGTGTGACCGACTCGGGCATCGTGATTCAGCCGGTCTACCGAGCGGAGGATCTCGAAGGCTGGGATCCGGCCGCGCAGCTGGGAGAGCCGGGGATGTTCCCCTTCACCAGGGGCGTCCACGCCGGAATGTACCGCTCGAAGTTGTGGACCATGCGCCAGTACGCCGGGTTCGGCTCCGCCGAGCAGACCAACCTGCGCTTCAAGTTCCTCCTCGAGGCCGGACAGACCGGGCTGTCGTGCGCGTTCGATCTGCCGACCCAGATGGGGTACGACTCCGACCATCCCCGGGCCGAGGGGGAGGTGGGCAAGGTCGGCGTCGCCATCGATTCGCTGGCCGACATGCGCCTCTTGATGGCCGACCTCCCGATGGACAAGGTGACGACGTCCATGACGATCAACGCCACCGGGGCGATCCTCCTTCTCCTCTACCAACTGGTGGCCGAGGAGCAGGGGGTGGCGAGCGAGAAGATCCGCGGCACCATTCAGAACGACATTCTGAAGGAGTACATCGCCCGCGGCACCTACATCTACCCGCCGCGCCCCTCCATGCGCCTCATCGTCGACACGTTCTCCTACTGCGCGGCGAACCTGCCGAGTTGGAACACGATCTCCATCTCGGGGTACCACATCCGTGAGGCCGGTTCGACGGCGGTGCAGGAGATCGCATTCACCCTCGCCAACGGCATCGCCTACGTCGAGGCGGCGATCGCGGCCGGAATGGACGTCGACGCCTTCGCACCCCGCCTGTCGTTCTTCTGGAACGCGCACAACAACCTCTTCGAGGAGGTGGCGAAGTACCGGGCGGCGCGGCGCATGTGGGCCCGCATCATGACCGAGCGCTTCGGCGCCAAGGACGAGCGCTCCAAGATGCTGCGTTTCCACACCCAGACCGGTGGGTCGACCTTGACCGCCCAGCAGCCCGAGAACAACATCGTCCGGGTGACGGTGCAGGGCCTGGCCGCCGCTCTCGGCGGCACGCAGAGCCTGCACACCAACGGATTTGACGAGGCCCTCGGGCTGCCAACGACCCGCGCTGCCAAAATTGCCCTGCGCACGCAGCAGATCGTCGGCTTCGAGTCCGGCGTCGCGGACACGGTCGATCCGTTGGCCGGCTCGTACTTCGTTGAGTCGCTCACCGACGAGGTGGAGCAGGCGGCCGACGCCTACCTGGAGCGGATCGAGCAACTCGGCGGCGCCGTGGCGGCCATTGAGGCCCGGTTCATGCAGGAGGAGATCGAGGCGGCCGCCTACAGCTTCGCCAAGGCCGTGGACGACGGGGAGAAGGTGGTCGTCGGCGTGAACCGGTTCACCGACGCCGACACGGAGCCCACCGAGGTGTTCCCGATCGACGTCAGGCTGCAGCAGATCCAGATCGACCGCACCCGGTCGGTCCGCGCCGAGCGGGACCAGGCCGCGGTGGAGCGCGCCCTCGCCGACGTCGCCGAGACGGCCAGGGGCGACGGCAACCTGCTCGTGCCCATGAAGGCGGCGCTCAAGCAGATGGCCACACTCGGCGAGGTGTCGGACGTCCTGCGTGGCGAGTTCGGCGTGTACCAACCCGGGGGCTGAGCGATGGCGGGGCAGGAGCTGACCACCTTCTGGCCCCTGTTCGGCCTTGTCGTTCGCACGCCACGGGTGGAGCTGCGCCTGCTGCGCGAGGACGAGTTCAGCGACCTCGTGGAGGTGATCGACGCGGGGATCCACGATCCCGGCACCATGCCCTTCTTCTTTCCGTGGACCGACGTCGAGCCGCGGCAGCGGGCCCGGGAGGCCGCGCAGTGGATGTGGCGGCACCGGGCCAACTGGTCACCGGACAACTGGAACCTCCCCTGTGGGGTCTTCGTGGGCGGCAAGCCGATCGGCGTGCAGAGCGTGGAGGCGGTCCACTTCCGCGCCGTCCGCTCCGTCGAGACGGGATCGTGGCTCGGCCGGGCGCACCAGGGGCAAGGCCTGGGGCGCGAGATGCGGGAGGCGGTCCTGCACCTGGCCTTCGGCGGCCTGGGTGCGGAGGAGGCGCTGAGCGGTGCCTTCGAGGACAATCTCGCCTCCTTGGCGACGTCGTGTGCGGTCGGGTACGAGGAGAACGGAGAAGCGAGAGGGCATCGCCGCGACGGCTCGGGCCGCACCATCCGCTTCCGCATGGGGAGGGAAGCCTGGGAACGGCGTCGCCGCGCCGACATCGAGATCATCGGGCTGGAGGGGTGCCTCGACATGTTCCTCGGGCCACCCGGCTGAAGGGCGCCCGTCACGCGGCCCGGCCTCAGGACGGCGCCTGGCCGCTTCGTGGGTGCGCCAGGGCGGCGGCGTCCTCACGCTGCGAGTCCTTGTCCTTGGTGAAGTGGACGGCCTTCCAGCCGTGCCCCGTAGCGCTTTGATGTTGTGCAGGGTGTCGTCGAGGAAGACCACCGCCTGTCCGAGGCCGACAACACCGAGAAGGCGCTCGGTCCGGTCGTAGAAGCCCGGGTCGATCTTCACGATGCCCAGGTCACCTGAGAATGCGACTCCGCTGCCGGGGAGCAACGTCCCCAGGCGACTTGTGGAGGAACCGGGCCCGCCGTGACTCCTGGGTGGACACCAAGGCCAGTGGGATGCCGAGCGTGGACCAGGCTGTGGCGGCAGCCAGGACAGACGGTTCGACGACGAAGTCCTCGTCCAACCAGCAATGCAAGGCGGCATCCACGTCCATGTCCAACCGAGTTCGTGCAGGGCCTCGGCCATTGCAGTCTCTACGGAGCGCTCTCCGGTGATGACGTCCGTTCCAGGGGCCGGCGAAGAGCGTCTCGTCCAGGCGGCCCGCGTCGACGCCCAAGCGCTCGCTGAAGGCAATCTGCGACGACCCGCCCGTCCGCCGCGGTCGGGGATCACGCCGTCGACGTCCAGGGCCAGCAACACGCGGGCGGGCTCCGGAGGCGAGTCCTCCTGTCTCGGGGTCGATGGCGTCAATTGTCCTGTGCCTTGCCTCGACGCGCCTTGCGGCCGAGCCCGGAGAACTTACCGAGCAGCCAATAGCCCCGTCGTTGCCGCACCGCGCTGCGCCGGAACGGATCGTCGGGCTCGAGGTGCTCGATGGCGCCGGCGACGACCTGATCGAACATCAGGGATGCCTCCTCGGATCGCTTCAGGGCCACCAGCTCGGTGGCAATGGCCCACTTCTGGTACAGGATCCTCCGCTGATCCTCTCCGTTTCGCTCCAGACCGGCGAGAGCCTCGGTGAACAGCCCCAGTGCCATTTCGTGATTGCCGAGGTGCCGATGCGATCTGGGCCAGATCGATTTCCGCCATGACGTTCTCGAGGCTGTCGGTGCCGAAGGAGCGCCGCGTGGAGTCGAGAACCCGCACGCGCAATGGGAACTCATCTCCGTAGCGGCGGAGTTTGCGGAGGGTGATGGCCAAGTTGGTGGCGGTTTGCCGGGAGAGTTCGCTGTCTGGGCCGTCGTCCCGGTCGGATGATTCGAGGACACGCTCCCAGAGCCGGCGGGCCGCCTCGTGTTCGCCGAGCCGGTCGAGGACGATGGCCAGGTTGAAATCGGTCCACCGCACCCGAGCCTCGTCGTGCTCGGCCGAGCGGTTCTGCAGGGACAGCGACGTCGTCAGCACCCGTTCGGCCTCGCGGAGCTCGCCCGCGTCGCGCAGGGCCCGGCCCAGCTGCAGCATGGCGTCGAACGTGGTGGGGTCCGACTCTCCGTACAGCTCCTGCCGCGCGTCGAGGACCAGCCGGGCCTCCTCCACCTCGCGCTCCTGGCGCTCGTCCATTGCGAGCCGACGTTACCGGCCGGGATGGCCCCGCCGGTCGGTGGCGGCCGTCTGCACCGGGAGGCGTGAGGAAGGCGTGACCGCGGCGAAAAGGAACCGCTGCTTCGGGGTCAGGCGATCAGGCGATCAGGCAATCAACCGATCAGGCAATCAGGCGACGGCGCGGCCGGATGTCCTCGAGCGAGACCTCGGTCGTGGGCGAGCCACCGCACTGGGCGCACTCCTGGGTGTGGATGGACGAGCGGATGAGGCGCGTCCGAGCCTCGTTGAGGACGACCGTGAAGGTCCTCCCGTGGGGATCGATCTCGAGCTCCCAGTAGGGCCGCCACACGGTGGAGATGCGGCGCTGCCCGACGGCGATGCCCCGCAGAATGCGGCAGAACCGCAACTGGCGGCCATCGAAGATCCAGGTGCTGTGGCACGAGTCCAGCGTGATGATGTTCATGCCGTGAGCCTGACGGGCGAGCCTCAATCAGAACTCGGAGAGACCTGGCGGAGGCCTTGGAATCTCGTTGCAGTGTCATGACGACTGCCCGATGCACCGCATGGTCGTCACGGGACTGAGGTTCAGGCGGTGACGACCGCCTCGAAGTGCTCCACTATCGGGAAGGGGTCGTAGAAGTGGTGCAGCGCGGCTCGCCACTCCTGGTACGCCGCGGAGCCCCGGAAGCCCTCCGTGTGGTCCTCCAGGCGCTCCCACTCCACCAGGAGCAGGAAGCGGCTGGGTCGCTCCACGCAGCGCTCGACGCGCAGCGAGACGAAGCCCGGGCTCCTTGCGATGTGGGCCTTCGCCGTGTCCATCGCCGCGAGGAAGGCGTCTTCCTGCCCGGGGATGACCTCGAGCAGCGCGTGCTCGGTGATCACGCGCTGAGCAGCGCGTGCTCGGTGATCACGCCGAGCAGCCGGGACCGCAGCGCCGGATCCGTGGCGGCGTCGATCGCCGTCCAGGCCAGGGCGATGGCGCCGTCCCGCACGGCGGCGTCCGCCGACGGGGTGACACAGGCGGCGGCGAACTCGCGTTGGTGGTTGACGGCCCCATGGGTCTCAATGCCGATGAGCGGGTGGATGGTCGGTACCGCCAGCGAGACGTTGGCCATGTCGGTCGAGAGCGTCGGCAGCGGCGTCCCGCTCGTCGTCGGCGTCGAAGTGCCGGCCGAGCGCCTCGGCGTTGCCCCGGTAGGCCTGCAGGAGCGCGGGGTCGGCCTCCATGTGCGAGTACACCGGCGAGAGCTCCTCGTAGGTGAGCGTGCATCCGGAGGCGAGCGCTCCCGCCTCGAAGCAGGCCTCCACGCGGGGCCGCACGGCGGCCAGCCCGTGGGCCGTGCGGGAGCGGACCATGTAACGGGCGGTGACCGACGCCGGGATGATGTTGGCGGCGGCCGAGCTGTGGGTGACCACCCCGTGCACCTGATCGCCCGGGGGCAGTTGCTGACGCAGGAGCCCGATCGCCACCTGCGCGATCGTCAGCGCGTCCTGGGCATTGACCCCTTCCCAGGGTGCGGCCGAGGCGTGGGCCTCGCGTCCGCTGAAGTGGACGTCGAAGTGCGCCACGGCCAGGCAGCTCCCGGTGAGCCACTCCGTCGGCCAGGGGTGCACCATCATGGCGGCGTGCACGCCGGCGAAGGCGCCGCGCTCGAGCATGAGCACCTTCCCGCCGCCGCCCTCCTCGGCCGGGGTGCCGAGCACGCGGACGCTGAGCCCGAGCTCGTCGGCCACGGAGGCCAGCGCCAGTCCGGCCCCCACGGCCGTGGCGGCGATGATGTTGTGCCCGCAGGCGTGGCCGATATCGGGCAGGGCGTCGTACTCGGCGCAGACCGCCACGACCAGCTCGCCGTCACCGGCCCGGGATTCGAGCGCCGTGGGCAGCTCGTAGACGCCCTCTCTGACCGAAAGCCCACCGGCACGCAGCGCCTCCGCCACGGCGTGGGCCGAGGTGGTCTCCCCGAAGCACAGCTCCGGCGTGGCGTGCACCGAGTGGCTGAGCGCGACGAGCTCGTCCAGGTGCTTTCCGACGACAGCGGCGGCGGCCTCCTTGGCCGACGACGCGGCAAGGGGCGACGGGCTGGTGGTCACCTACTCAATGACCGCCACGACGTCGCCGGCACCGACGGAGTCGCCGGCGCTCACCCTTAGCTCCTTGATCACGCCATCCTTCTCCGCCGCCACGGCGTTCTCCATCTTCATCGCCTCGAGCAGGCAGATCGTCTGGCCCACCTCGACCACATCGCCCACGTCGACGACGACCTTGACGATGGTGCCCTGCATCGGGACGGTCACCTGCCCCGAACCGCTGCCGGCCACCGCCGCCGCGGCGGCCCGCTTCGGCCTGCCGGCGACCCGTCCGGGAACGGCCGCCGTGCCCAGGTCGGGCACCCACAGACGCACCGAGAAGCGCCGGCCGTCGACCTCGGCGGTGACGTCGCGCTGCACGGTCGGCACCTCGTCCTCGGCCGACGCCGAAGCCGGCGCCGGCGGCGCGCCGGCCGTCTCGACGACCAGGTTGCTGAGGTCGAGCACGTCCTCGACCCACCTGGTCGAGTACCTGACTTCGGCGAAGTCCGGGTGGGTCAGGATCGCCACGTCAGCCGGCAGCGTGGTGGCGACCCCGGTGATGGAGGTCTCGCCGATGGCGCGCAGCATGCGCCGCCGCGCCGCCTCGCGGTCCGGCGCCCACACGATCATTTTGGCGATGAGGTTGTCGTAGTACTGCGAGACCGTGTCGCCGGACTCGTAGCCGGCATCGAGGCGGACACCGGGGCCCGACGCCGCGTGGAACGAGGTCAGCGTACCCGGTGACGGCGAGAAGCGGCCGCCGCTCGGGTCCTCCGCGTTGATGCGGACCTCGATGGCGTGGCCGTCGCGGCTTGATCTCGTCCTGGGTGAAGTCGAGCGGCTCGCCCGACGCGATGCGGATCTGCCAGGCGACGAGGTCGAGCCCGGTGACCAGTTCTGTGACGGGGTGCTCCACCTGCAGGCGCGTGTTCATCTCGAGGAAGTAGAAGTCGCCGTCCTGGTACAGGAACTCCACGGTTCCCGGCGTTGTAATAGCCGCAGGCTTCGGAGACCTTGACCGCGGCCGCGCCCATGGCCTGACGGACGTCGTCGGGGAAGTCGGGCGCCGGGCTCTCCTCGATGAGCTTCTGGTGCCGGCGCTGGGCGGAGCAGTCGCGCTCGCCGAGCCACAGCGTGTGGCCGTGCTGGTCGGCCAGCACCTGCATCTCGACGTGGCGCGGCCATTCGAGGTAGCGCTCCAGATAGATCTCGGGGCGGCCGAAGTAGGCCTGGGCCTCGCGGGCCGCGGACTCCATCGCCTCCGCGGCCTCCGACGCGGCGGCCACGACCTTCATGCCGCGCCCCCGCCGCCGTAGGCCGCCTTGATGGCGACCGGCCAGCCGTGCTCCTCGCCGAACGCCACCACCTCGTCGGGAGAGGTCAACGGCTCGGAGCGGCCGGGGACCCCCGCGACGCCCGCCTCCTCGGCGGCCAGGCGGGAGCTGATCTTGTCGCCCATGACCTCAATGGCCTCGGGCGGCGGCCCGATGAAGGTGACGCCCCGCTCGGTGATGGCGCGGGCGAAGTCGGTGTTCTCGGAGAAGAAGCCGTAACCGGGGTGGACGGCGTCGGCGCCGCTCTCCTCGATGGCGCGGAGGATCGCCTCGGTGTTGAGATAGCTCTCGGCCGCCGTCTCGCCGCCGAGGGCGTAGGCCTCGTCGGCCATGCGGACGTGCAGGGCGTCGCGATCGAGGTTGGAGTAGACGGCCACCGTGCCGATGCCGAGCTCGCGGCACGTCCGGATGACCCGGACGGCGATCTCACCACGATTTGCAATCAGGACCTTCTGGATCACGCTGGCCTTTCCTCCGTGCGGCGGACCTTCACAATTGCACGCACCCTATGGTGTCTGCCATGTGGGGCGGGACGTGGGACATCCGCTGGCTCGACGAGGTCGATTCGACCAACACGTGGGTCCGTGATCGGGCTCGCCACGGGGATCCCGCCGGGCTCGTCACCGTGGCCGACCACCAGACCGCCGGGCGGGGCCGGCTCGACCGGCGCTGGGAGTCGCCGCGTGGGGCGAACCTGTTGGCCTCGATCCTCCTCCGGCCCGCCATCGGCGGCGAGGACGTCCATCTGTGCGCCGGGGCGGTGGCGCTGGCCGGGGCAGACGCCTGCCGGGAGGTCGCCGGGGTCGAGCCGGTCCTCAAATGGCCCAATGACCTGCTGCTCGACGGCGCCAAGCTGGCCGGCGTCCTGGCCGAGGCGGAGTTCGCCGGGAGCGCCCTGAGCGCCGTCATCGTGGGCATCGGGATCAACGTGGCCTGGCCCGGTCCGCCCGAAGCCGGTGGTACCTGCCTGGACGACGTAGGCGGATCGGCGCAGCCGGTGGACCGCCAGGTCCTCCTCCACCGCCTCCTCGAGGCGCTCGAACCCCGGTGTGAACTGCTGGAGGAGGCCGCCGGGCGACGCGCCCTCGCCGATGAGGTGCGCCACCGCTGCGCCACCCTGGGCCAACGGGTGCGGGTGATCCTGGCCGGAGAAGAGCTGATCGGCGTGGGGGTGGCCCTCGACGATGCCGGCCGGCTGGTGGTCGAGACGGCGGCGGGTCCCCGGGCCGTCAGCGCCGGCGATGTGGTGCATCTCCGGCCTGACCAGGACCCGGGCGGGGTGCGGGGCCTGGGCTAATATTTCCGCCACTATGCGCCTTCTTGTCACGGGAGGTGCCGGTTTCATCGGGTCGAACTTCGCCCGTTACTGGGTCGAACAGCACCCCGAGGACCATGTCGTCGTCTACGACTTCCTCACCTACGCCGGCAACCGACCCAGCCTGTCCGACATCGAGGACAGGATCGTCTTCGTCCAGGGCGACATCTGCGATCCGATCGCCGCCGACAAGACGCTGCGGGGCGAGGAGATCGACACGATCGTCCACTTCGCCGCTGAGTCGCACAACTCGCTGGCCGTGCTCAATCCGGGGCTGTTCTTCCGCACGAACGTCATCGGGACGCAGACGATGCTCGAGGCGGCCCGGCAGGCCGGCGTCGGGCGCTTCCACCACGTCTCGACCTGCGAGGTCTACGGGGACCTGCCGCTCGACACCGACGAGGCGTTCCACGAAGACTCGCCCTACCGTCCCCGCACGCCATACAACGCATCGAAGGCCGGAGCGGACCATGCGGTGCGTGCGTACAGCGAGACCTACGGGCTCCCGATGACCATCACCAACTGCGCCAACAATTATGGTCCGTACCAGTTCCCGGAGAAGCTGATCCCGCACTTCTGTGCGCTGGCGCTGGATGACAAGGCTTTGACCTTGTACGCCAGCACGGAGAACCGGCGGGAGTGGCTGCACGTCTATGACCACTGCACCGCGATCGACGCGGTGCTCACGCGGGGGCGGGTGGGGGAGACGTACCACGTCGGGAGCGGCGTGGAGGCATCCATCATGGAGGTGGCGGACCGTCTTTTGGCCGCCCTGGGCAAGCCGGATTCGCTCAAGACGATCGTGCCGGATCGTCCCGGGCACGACCGCCGCTATGTGTTGGATTCGTCCAAACTACGGTCGGAGTTGGGCTGGTCGCCCTCGGTGGAGTGGGAGCAGGGGCTGGCGGGCACGGTGGCGTGGTACGCGGCGAACCGGGAGTGGTGGGAGCCGTTGCTGGCCCGGGCCCCCGTGGCCGAGGGATCCTGGGGATCTGATGACGATGGCAAAGGCGAGGGCAGCTGAGCAGTGCGCATCCTCATCACCGGGGCGAACGGCCAGCTGGGCCGCGATCTTCTCGATTGCCTGGCGGGGCGCGTGCCCGACGGTGGCCGCCGTTGCGCGCTGCTCGGCCCGGAGGGGCCCCGGACGGGGTTGCGCCACGAGGTGTTGGGTACCGACATCGACACCATGCGCGTCGACGACCGCGACGCCGTCCTGTCCACTTTCGGCGCGTTCCGTCCCGAGCTCGTCTTGCACGGCGGCGCGTTGACTGCCGTCGATCGCTGCGAGACTGACGTCGACGAGGCCTACGCGGTCAATGCGATCGGCACCCGCAATGTCGCAGAGGCCGCCGCGCTGGTAGGCGCCCACGTCGTGTGTGTGTCGACCGACTACGTCTTCGACGGCACCTCCGACCGCCCCTACCGGGAGTGGGACGCCCCGAATCCGGCGTCGGTCTACGGCGCCTCCAAGCTGGCCGGTGAACGTGAGTGCCGCCCCGGCTCGACCGTCGTCCGCACCAGCTGGTTGTGCGGTGCCCACGGCAACAACATCGTCCGCACCGCCCTGCGCCTGGCAGACGGCGAGGGGGAGCTGCGCTTCGTCGACGACCAGCACGGGTCGCCCACGTTCACGGCTGATCTGGCGCCGGCCGTCGTCACTCTCGGGCTCGACCGGCGGCCCGGCATTTTTCACGCCACGAACAGCGGCGCCACGACCTGGTGGGGCTTCGTGCGGGCCGTCCTGGCCGAGGCCGGTGCCGACCCCGAGCGGGTGCTGCCCGTTGGGACAGCGGAGCTCGACCCGCCCTTGCTGGCGCCCCGCCCGGCCTATTCGGTGCTCGACAACATGGCCCTGCGCCTGAGCGGGCTCCC
The DNA here is from genome assembly GCA_963731065.1 of uncultured Acidimicrobiaceae bacterium. GTDB lineage: Bacteria > Actinomycetota > Acidimicrobiia > Acidimicrobiales > RAAP-2 > Bog-473. Next base: position 252,813 of record CAVSUH010000015.1, read on the forward strand.
GGCGCTGCCCGACTGGCAGGACGGACTGGCCCGGCTCGTCCCCGCCCTCCGGGCACAGCTGGCGGCGGCATGAGCCAGTCGGCCCAGGACCGTACGGAACGGCGCAGGACGAAGCAGCAGAGGGTCGCCGTCATCGGCGCCGGCTACGTCGGGCTGCCGACGGCGGCCACGTTGGCGCACTTCGGCCACCAAGTCGTGCTGGCCGAGCGCGACACATCGAGGCTGGCGTCACTGCGCTCCGGCCGCATGCCGATTGTGGAGGCCGGCCTCGACGAGCTGGTCGCCGGGGGCGTGGCGGCGGGCAATCTCTCCTTCACCGACTCGGCGGTCGAGGCAGTCAAGGGTGCGGCGTTCGTGTTCCTGTGCGTGCCCACGCCCCAGAGCGCCGACGGCTCAGCCGACCTTTCCTACGTCGACGCGGCGGCGAAGGAGATCGCGTCGTCCCTGGAGCCGGGGGCCATCGTGGTCAACAAGTCGACCGTGCCCGTGGGCTCGGCGAACATGGTCGAGAAGGTGATCGGCCGGCCCGACATCGGTGTCGTGTCCAACCCCGAGTTCCTCCGCGAGGGCACGGCGGTGCTCGACAGCCTCAACCCCGATCGGATTGTGGTGGGCGGGGACGACGCACGGGCGGCGGCGAGCGTAGGGGAGCTCTTCTCCTCGACCCGGGCGCCCCTGATCGTGACCGACGCGACCACATCGGAGACGATCAAGTACGCGTCCAATGCGTTCCTGGCCACGAAGCTGAGTTTCGTCAACGCCCTCGCCGGCCTGTGCGAGGAGGTGGGCGCCGACGCCCGCGACGTGCTGCTCGGCCTCGGCTACGACAAGCGCATCGGCTTCGAGTTCCTCCGGCCCGGACCGGGCTGGGGTGGCTCGTGCCTCCCCAAGGACACCCGTGCCCTGCTGCACATCGCAGGCGAAGCGGGCTACGACTTCTCGTTGCTGGCGGGCGCCATCGCCTCCAACGACGAGCAGCTGTCGCGGGTGCTGGCCAAGGTCGAGACCGCCTGCGGCGGTTCCGCTTCGGGGGCCACGATCGCCGTCTGGGGCCTGACCTTCAAGGCCAACACCGACGACCGCCGCGACTCGCCGAGCCTGCAGATCGCCCACCGCCTGGCCGACCTGGGCGCTACCGTCCAGGCCTTCGACCCCACGGTCGACGCCGAGACCGACGTCCCCGACCTGCAAGGCCTGCAGTTACGGGCCGACCCCTACGAGGCGGTCGCCGGAGCCCGGGCCTTGGTGGTGCTCACCGAGTGGGACGAGTTCCGATGGCTGGACTTCGCCCGCGTGCTCGCAGTTATGAGCGAGCCCAACATCGTCGACGCCCGCAACCTGCTCGACCCGGCCGCCGTCCGCCGGATCGGCTTCTCCTACACGGGCATCGGGCGCCAGTGAGCCGAATCGTGGTGGCCGGCGGCGCCGGCTTCCTGGGCTCGCACCTGTGCGACCACCTGATCGAGCGGGGCAACACCGTCGTCTGTCTCGACGACCTCTCCACCGGATCCCGGGAGAACGTCGCCCACCTGGCCGGGCACGACCGCTTCACCCTGGTGGTGACCAACGTCAGCGAGAAGGTCGAACTGCCAGACATGTCGGGTACGGCGTCGGCATCCAGGGTCGATGCCGTGTGCAACCTGGCCTCGCCGGCGTCGCCCCCGGCGTATCTCGCCCGTCCCTTCGACACTCTGGCCGTGGGCAGCGAAGGAACCCGCCGCCTGCTCGAGCTGGCCCGGGAGCACGGCGCGCGCTTCCTGATGGCGAGCACCAGCGAGGTCTACGGCGACCCCGAGGTCCATCCCCAAGTGGAGAGCTACCGGGGCAACGTCGACCCGACCGGGCCACGCAGCGTCTACGACGAGGCCAAGCGCTTCTCGGAGAGCCTGACCATGGCCATGCACCGGACACACGGCGTCAACGTGGGCATTGTGCGCATCTTCAACACATACGGACCCCGACTCTCCGCCGGCGATGGCCGCGTGGTGTCGAACTTCATTGTGCAGGCGCTCCGCGGCGAGCCGTTGACCGTCTATGGGGACGGCAGCCAGACGCGCAGCCTGTGCTTCGTCGAGGACGAGATCAAGGGTCTGGTCGCCTTGCTCGACTCGACGCTCGTCGGGCCCGTGAACATCGGGAACCCCGACGAGCGCACCATGCTCGAGCTCGCCCGCTTCGTCCTGGAGGTCACCGGCTCGGCATCGGACATCGTCTTCGAGCCGCTGCCGACCGACGACCCGACCCGCCGCTGCCCTGATATCTCCTTGGCCCGGCGCGAACTGGGCTGGGAACCCAGGATCGGGCTCCGCGAGGGGATTGAGCGCACAATCGAATACTTCGCCGACAGAGTGTAAGACTGACGACCTCATGACGGAGCCCGACGTGACAGAGACCGATATCACCACCGTGGGCGATGCGAGCGAGCTGCTCCCGCCGCGGAGCTACGAGACCCTGACGGTGCTCGTGCCGGTGTACAACGAGCGCACCACGGTGGCGGAGGTGATCCGGCGCATGCGGGCCGTCGAGCTCCCCGTGGTGCTCCAGATCGTTGTGGTGGACGACGGGTCGAGCGACGGCTCCGACAAGGTGCTCGGCGCCATCGAGGACTCGACCGTGCGGGTACTGCGCCACAAGGTGAACCAGGGGAAGGGCGCGGCCATCCGCACGGGGCTCGCCGAGGCCCATGGTGATCTCGTGCTGATTCAGGACGCCGACCTCGAATACGATCCCAACGACTGGCCCCGCTTGCTCGATCCGCTCCTGCGGGGCAAGGCGCAGGTGGTCTACGGAAGCCGCTTCACCGGCGAGCGCAAGAACATGATGCCGCTGCACTGGTTCGGCAACCGCCTCCTGTCGTTGGTCACCAACATCCTGTACCGCACGACGCTCTCGGACATGGAGACGTGTTACAAGCTCTTCGACGCCCGAGTCCTTGAAGGCCTTACGGTGGTCTCCAACCGGTTCGACTTCGAACCCGAGATCACGGCCAAGGTGCTGCGCCGTGGCTTCCGCATCTATGAGGTCCCGATCTCCTACGCCGGCCGCGAGCACGACGAGGGGAAGAAGATCACGTGGCGCGACGGCTTCAGCGCGCTGCGGGCGCTCGTGAAGTTCCGGTTTACCAAGGAGTACTGAGCACCTGGTGTCCGGCCAGATCGGCGCCGTCGTCGTCGACCACGACGCCGGACCATTGCTCGAGGGCTGCGTCCGCTCGCTCCTTGCCGACGGGGCGACGCCCGTCGTGGTGGTGGAGAACGGGGCGGCCGGGAGCGCCACCACTGCTCTGGCGGATTTGGTGGCCGGGCCGGATGCGCCGCCCGTGCGACTCGTGTTCCCCGGCCGCAATCTCGGCTACGGGGCCGGGGTCAACCGTGGCCTGGCGGCCCTGGCGGGGGATGAGACCCCACCCGAATGGATCATGGTGTGCAACGCGGACCTGGTCGTGCACCGCGGTGCGCTCGCCGCGCTGCGCCAGGCCCTCGAGTCCGAGCCCGCCTGGGCGCTCGTGGGCCCCCGCATCCTCGACGAGACCGGCGACGTCTATCCCTCGGTCCGCAACTTCCCGTCCTTCACCGATGCCGCTGGGCACGCGCTGCTGGCGCAGTTCGACCCGGAGAACCGGTTCACGCTGCGCTACAACCCCGGCACGCCGGAGGGAGACGTGGTGACCGGAGCCGGGTGGGTGTCGGGCTCCTGCTTCCTGGCTCGTCGCAGCGCGCTGGAGGAACTGGGCGGCTTCGACGAGGCCTACTTCATGTACCTCGAGGACACGGACCTGTGCTGGCGCGCCCACGACGCCGGGTGGGGTGTGGGATTCGCCGGGACGGCGGAGGTGACCCACCTCCAGGGCGTCATGACGGCACGGCACCCTTACCGCATGATGGCGGCGCACCATCGCTCGGCGCTCCGCTTCACCGTCCGGACCACCAGGGGCTGGCGCCGCGCCGCGCTGCCGCTGGCCGCGCTGGTGTTCGGGGCGCGCCTGGCCATGGCCACCGTCCGCATCGCCGTCAGCCGCTAGCACGTTGCCTGCCCGCCGGGGTCTGCTCATCGTCGCGCTCGTGGCTATCGGGATCACGGTGCTGGTGCTCGTCGTGGCGGCGGCTGTCAGCGGGCCGAACCACAGGGCCGCGACCGTCCACATCCACGTCGAACCGCAGGTCAACTTCGCCCTGCCCCAGGCGGCCACCAGCTGCAGCGGGGCGACCGCACAGCCGGGCGGCGGCGAGAAGGTGCCGTTGACGGTGAGCGTGGTTGCCGGACAGGTGGCCGAGACGCTCGACGTGTGCATCGGCGACCAGGGGCCGTACCCCTTCATCCTCGACACGGGGGCAGGGGAGTCGACCATCGACGCGGGGCTGGCGCAGCGGCTGCATCTGGCGAGCGCCGGGGCGGCCACCGAGTTCTCCGGCGTCGGCTGCACCGGCACTGCACGGCCCGTCTCCGTGGGCGCGTGGTCGCTCGACGGAGTGCCCCTGGCCGCCCAGCAACTCACCGCGGCCACGCTGCCCCAGATGGGCGGGAAGGGTGAGCCCGATGGCCTGCTCGGCTCCGACGTCCTGTCCCGCTTCGGAGGGGTGCGCGTCGATTTCGGCGCCGGGGCGCTGGTCCTCCCCGGCCCCGAGGGCGCGCCCCTCGCCCAGTCGTCTCCGTTCACCGGTCCGCAGGGCGCGGTGCCCGCGGCGTTGACGGAAGGGGAGAGCGGGACGACGGTGCCACTCACGGTCAACCCGGTGACGGGGGACGTGTCGCTCAGCGTGGCGGTGGGTTTTGCCCGGGGGCCGCGGCGCGAGTTCGTGGTGGACACCGGCTCGTCGCAGAGCGTCGTGTCCTCCGTGGTGGCCAACGGCTTGCGGTTGCAGAGCACCGACCTCGCCCAGCGTCAGTCCACGGTCTGCTCGGTCATCACGGTGCCGCTCGTGCACAGCGGGCCCTGGTCGGTGCCGGGTTTGGCGCTCCACCCCCAGCTCATCGGGTCGACCAACTTCGGCAGTATCGGCCTGTCGGGCGCCCGGGGCCTGCTGGGCTCGGACCAACTCCGGCGCTACGGATGGATCGTCCTCGACTACGCCGGCGGACAGATGATCGTGGGCTGATGGTCGCTCGGAACCAGCCGGGCGTCGGCACGTTGAGAAGGGCTTACCCGTAACCAGAGGCGCCATCGCCGATGGCTAGCTGACGTAAGAAAGAGCCTCTGTTCTGTCGTCGAACCCGACAATCTCCACGACTTTGCCACTCCGGACAGTCAGCACCTGAAAGCGCAGGGCGGCTCCACCACGTTCCTGGGCACTCTCGGTGCCTCGCACACTCATACTGACGAGAAGTCGATCACCGAGGACCTCCACGTCATACACGCTCCCTCGGACGCCAGCATCTCGACCGCGCTGATACCAAGTCAGCACCTGGTTGCGGTTCTTACAGCTGGGATTGCGAGCGCCGGGCGCTCCCCACGTCACGGCCGGGTCAAGCAGTTCCGTAAAGGCCGACAGGTCCTCGGCTGCCAGGGCATTTCTGACAAGCACCGCGATCTCGTCCATACCTTCTGCCATCGATCCAATGGTGCCACCTCATCCGCCCGCAGGCCACCTGTGGCGTGGGAACCAAATCAATCGGAACGTTCCGGCCGGCGAATTGGACTTCTCCCGAGCCCCTTTTCATCCACGTCCTCGGCCGAGCGGTCGACCTCGATGATGACGGTGATCGGCGGCACTTAGCGATCCGTCGCGACGAGGTCCGAGTAGCGACTCAGGTAGAGCGGCCATCCTCCGTCACTGTCGATCGCGCCGCGGAGCGACTCCCAGCCCGGTCCGTGGCGATCGAGGTAACGGTGTTCGAGTTCGAGGCGCGTGCGATCCGGCGTCTCAGCAACAAACCTGACCTCCACCTCACTGGTGTTGCTCGGGTCGGCCTCAAGCTGCCACTGGGGGCTGATGTCCCAGCTGAAGACGACCCGATCGGGTGGTTCGTACGCGAGGACTCGGGCCCATCGGCATTCGCTCCCATCGCCGGCGCGGTCGTAGATATGGCCTCCAACCCGCGGCTCGAACCGGCTCTCGGTTATCTCGGCGCCGAGCAGGTTGTGCTCTGGCGGCTTGAAGTCTCCGAACCGCTCGACGAACGTGGCGAAGGCACGCTCGATCGGTGCGTCGACAACGATTTGACGACGAACGACGGCCTCATTGGCGAGATTCATATTGTCTCCTCCGGTGGTTGTGTCGCGAGGTCCTGGTAGCCACTGAGCGCCCGCTTCCAGAAGGTGTCGAGCTGGTCGCGCAGGGCGATGACTCCGGCCTCGTTGAGGCGGTAGATCCGGCGCGTGCCCTCGGCCTGCTCGGAGACAAGACCTGCGTCCTTCAGGACCTTGAGGTGTTGGGACACGGCAGATCGGCTGACCGGCAGGTACGTGGCGAGCTCGCCTACGGGTTTTGGACCTTTGCTCAGGTTCAGGACGATCGCTCGCCTCGTCCGGTCCCCCAATGCGTCCCAGACACCTTCCTGTTGGTCAGTAGCCACTAACGGTTAGTAAGCCCTAACAGACCGACGTTGTCAAGCCCTACGCCAACCCAAACGGGCGGCCGAGATCGTCCCGGCGGGTACCTCCGATGTGGTGTACCAGGGCAGGGGAGGGTTCGGACGAGCACCTCTCCGTCGCTCATTCGAGGGCGGCGCCCAGGGCGTCGAGGAGCTCGCTCGTGCCCTTCTCGCGGATGGCGGGTGTGTCGGCGCCGTCGAGGAAGACGCCCTGCTCGGTGAATGTGAGCGTGGTGCCCGACGGCGCCACCGCGAATTCGACCGTGGTCACCGAGACGGAGATGAGGGTGTCATCGGCCGCCATCGTGTAGCCGTAGACGATGCGCGCTCCAGGCACGATGTCCCGGTACGTGGCGTCATAGGTGTACACGGGACCACCGGGAGGACCGCCGCGGTTGGTCTCGTTGCCGCCCACCTGGAAGTCGAGCGCGTAGCCGGTGGTGCCCGGCGCGCCGAACCAGCGTGCTTTGGCCTCCTGGGTTGACCAGGCGGCGAAGACGCGCTCAGGCGGGACCGGATACGTCCGCCTGACGGTGAAGGTTCCGTGCTCGGTGCTCCTGGTGGTCATTTCAAGCTCCTCTCGAGGGTGACGGTGATGGTGCTTCTTCGATCTGCTCGGTGGCGTCGGCGGCGACATCGTCCGCCAGCACCTCGCCCAGGCGGTCGAGCCGGCGCTCCCAGAGGGCGCGCTGGCCGGCGAACCAGTCCTCGGCCAGACCCAGGCCCACGGGCTCGAGCCGGCAGGTCCGCGTGCGGCCCACCTTCTCGGAGCGGACGATGCCGGACGACTCCAGGACGGCCAGGTGCTGGACCACGGCTGACAAGCTCATGTCCAGCGGGGAGGCCAGTTGGCTCACCGTGGCGGGACCGTCGCTGAGCCGTTCCACCAGGTCGCGCCTGGTCGGATCGCCTAAAGCCCGGAACACCTCATCAACCGGCCTGGGGTCCTGATACTTAAGCATTGACTTAAGTATCGATACCGGGGGACCATCTGTCAAGCGGTGGTCGTGGTCGTCGTCGCGGCCCCCACAGGCCCAGCAGCCGCCGCTGTCACGCCGGGAGAGTCATTCGGGCCCGGACAACCCCAACATGTCCGTCACACCGTGGTCCCGCCCAGCGGTGTAGCCCCCGTCCACGGGCAAGGCATGGCCGGTCACGAAGGAGGCATCGTCGGAGAGGAGGAAGGCGGCCACGGCTGCGATCTCTTCGGGCCGGCCCATGCGCCGGCCGAGCTTGTGCTCGTGGACGATGTCGGCCAGTGCGGCTTCCATGCCGGGGCCGAAGATGGCGGCGGTCATGGGGGTCTCTATGAACCCCGGGCAGACCGCGTTGACGCGGATGCCGCGCCCCGCGTAGTCGATCGCCATGTTCTTGGTGAGGAGCACGACGCCGCCCTTGGATGCGCTGTAGGCGCTGCCGCCCGCCGTGCCCTCGAGCCCCTCGATACTCGCCACCGTCACCACCGAGCCCCGCCGCCCGTCGTCGCCCACCGGCTGCGACAGCATCTGGTCGATCACGTGCTTGGCCGTCAGGAACGTCCCGGTCAGGTTCACGGCGATCACGCGGGCCCACTCTTTCGCCGGCAGCATGTGCACCGGACCGCCCCCCGCCACGCCTGCCGCGTTGACCAGACCGTCGACCTTGCCGCCGAAACCCACGGCAGCGCCCACGAGCTCGGTCACCGACCCCTCGTCCGCCACGTCGACATAGGTGGACAGCCACCGCTCTGCGCCATCGTCCCCGCCGGGCACGTCACCCGCCTCCACCAGGTCGGCGCCCACGACGCGAGCCCCCTCCGCCAGGAGCCGCGCCGCCGTCGCCCGGCCGATGCCCGAGGCCGCCCCCGTCACGATGTAGGTCCGGCCGTCCAATCCTCGCATGGTGCCTCCGCTGGTCGTTTGGTTGCGCCCGGGCGACCCGGGCTGATAGGAGCAGTGCACAGTTCTAGCCCGGGTCGCTGTTCCCGGGACCGCCCATCCGTCCGTACAGTCCGTACCGCCCGACCACATCGACCGCATCGCCGTCCACACTTCCCGGGAGAGCCCACGTCATGAAGTTCGCGCTGTTCTACGAGATCCCCGTCCCCCGTCCGTGGGAGGAGGACAGCGAGCTCATCGCGTACCAGAACACCCTCGAGCAGGCCATCGCCGGCGACAAGTACGGCTGGCACGCCTTCTGGACGGTGGAGCACCACTTCCTGCAGGAGTACTCGCACTGCTCGAACCCCGAGGTGCTGTACGGCGCCATCGCCTCGCGCACCGAGAACATCCGTCTCGGCTACGGCGTCCGTCTCATGCCCAAGCCGTACAACCACCCGGTGCGCACGGCCGAGTCGGTAGCGGTGCTCGACCTCTTGTCGAAGGGCAGGGTCGACATGGGTGCCGGCCGCTCGGCGACCCGGGCCGAGCTCGAGGGCTTCGGCATCGACCCGGCCGAGAGCCGCCAGATGTGGCAGGAGGCTATCGGCCACATCGTCGGCTGCTGGACTAACGACGAGTACGAGTTCGAGGGCGAGTACTGGCAGATGCCACGCCGTCGCGTCCAGCCCAAGCCGTGGCAGAAGCCGCACCCGCCGCTGTGGGGTGCGACGACCACTGACGACGGCCACGCCCAGGTGGGCAGTCTCGGCCTCGGCCTGTGCTCCTTCGCCGTCGGCCTGCCGCCCAGTGAGGTAAAGCGCAAGATCGACGTCTACCGGGCCGCGGTCGAGCAGTGCTCCCAGCCAATCGGCGCCTTCGTGAACAACCAGGCCGCGACCTTCACCATGGCCCTGTGCGGCGCCGACTCCGACAAGGCCAAGGAGGAAGCCCGGGAGTCCTTCGAGTGGTACCCGAAGGCGGGCGCCCGTCAGATCGCCACGCTGACCGACTGGATGGCCGAGCGCAAGCAGGACCTCGGGAACTACTCGTATGCCGCCGACATGAAGAAGACCGACGACGACGGGTTGCTCGACCTCTTGACCCTCGAGTACCTCGTCGATACCAATGCCTGTGTCGTCGGCACGCCCGAGCAGTGCATCGAGGCCTGCCGCGCCTACGAGGCCGCCGGGGTCGACCTGCTGCTCTGCCTCGTGAACCCGTACAAGATCTCGCACGAGGCCGTCATGCAGACCATCGAGCTCATGGGCACCGAGGTGATCCCGCACTTCGCCAGCTGACCAGCTGACCGGCCGCCCGCATCCCGACGACATCGGCAGCGCAACATCGGGCAGGCTGTTGGGATGGGGAGGGACTCGAGGCGGCGGAGGGTGACCCTTGCGAGCCGAGCGTCCGCCGGCGCCGCCACGCTCACCCTCATCCTCACCGTCGCCCTCACGATCACCTTCACCGCCGTGGCCGTAAGTCCGTCGGCTGCGTCGCCGAAGAAGGGCACCGCTTTGGCCAAGACGCCCAAGCTCGCCCAGACCGGCCACGCAACGTTCTGGGACTGTCCGTCCAAGACGACCGAGTTGCTGGTGGTCGTCAACACGTTGACCCTGCACCCCGGCGCGACCCTCACCGTCTCGTTCACCGTGCGCAACGGCGGGACGACCTCGTGCAACTACACCGCCCCGTACGCCAGCGTGGCGCCAGGCCCGACGTCCACCTCCCTGACCGCCGGCCCCTGCGGCTCAGTCGGCTACGAGATACAGAACTCGCACCATCACAACGTCTGGCCCGGCGCGCAGGTCGTGAACTGCCCGGCACTCGGCTTCGCGCAGCTGGCGGCAGGCGCCACCGTGTCTGGCACCGGCTCGTGGAACCAGACCGAGCCGAACAGCACGCACCGAGTGCCGCCGGGGCGCTACACCCTCACGGTCGAGAACAAGCACTTCAGCTTCCTCCTGCACATAGCGGGTTCCTGAGGGGCGGGCCGCCGCCCGCCAGAGTCACGGGCGGGCGTTAAGGAACCAGCGCGATCTTCCCTACGGTCCTTCGCCCCAAAAGGTCCTCGAGCGCTCCAGCCACGTTGTCGAGCGGGTATTCGGCGGGACGGACCGGGTCGAGCGTGCCCGCCGCCACCATGGCCAACAAGTCCGCGAGCAGTGCGCGCTGTTCGGTCGGATGCGTCATGGCCCAGATTCCCCAGTCGATGCCGATGACGGACCGGTTGCGCAACAGGATCTGGTTGAGCGGGACGGACGGGATGTCGCCCGACGCAAACCCGATGACGAGATATCGCCCCCGGTCCCCGATCGCCCGTAGCGCCGGCTCGGCCAGCGCGCCACCGATGGGATCCACGACGAGGTCGACGCCGGTACCGCCGGCCCAGGCGCGTGCCGAGTCCTTGATCGACTCGGCCGCAGGGTCCAGCGCCGCTTCCGCACCGGCATCGAGTGCCGCCTGCCGCTTGTCCGCGGTCGATGCCACGCCGAGCACCCGGCAGCCCAACGCCCGCGCCACCCCGATGGCGGCCAGCCCGACGCCACCGCCTGCGCCGAGCACCAGCACGGTCTCACCGGGCGCCGCGTGGGCACGGTCGCGAAGAGCGAAGAGGCATGTGCTGTAGCTCTGGGTGAAGGTCGCGGCCCGGGGAGCGTCCATGCCTTCTGGCAATGCGATGGCCGAGCCCGCTGCGACCACGACCTGGCTGGCGTAGCCGCCCAGGCCCACAGAGGCCAGCACCCGGTCGCCGATGGCCGGCGTGCCGACGTCCGGGCCCACCGCCACGACGTGCCCGGCCACCTCGCTGCCGGGGACGAAGGGGAGCGTGGGCTTGATCTGGTACTGCCCGGCCACGAAAAGGCCGTCCACGAAGTTCACCCCGGCCGCCTCGACCGCCACGGTCACCTGGCCCGGGCCGGGCTCGGGGTCGGGCCGCTCCTCCACCCGCAGGACGGAAGGCGGTCCCAGCTCATTGCAGACGGCGGCACGCACGGGTTGAGACGCTAATGGGTGCTTCGCGGGGTCCCCGTTGTTGCTTCGTTGTTGAACGGTTGGGTTCTTGTGGCTCACCGCCGTTGCCTTTCGTTGATCCGCTTAAGGGCCCTTTGACCCGGGCCGAAAGTCACATGTGGTCCCGTTTTCACATGTTTCGCGCCGGACAACTGCAGGCGGCGACCCAGCCCCCGCCCTGGTCTCCCCACGCTGGAGCCAGCGTCGCTGGGTGGGGATGGTCGGATTGGTGGCGGTCACCGTCTTCGCCGTCGGCGGCGTCTTCGGCGTCCCGGCTGCGGTCTCGTCGCCCAACTACCCGGTGAGCCAACCGAATCAGCCCCATCAGTACGTGGACGTACATCTCTTGGCCCTGGCAGCCGCCTCGGACGCAGCTGGCTCGACCACCACGACCACCGCTCCTCCGTCTACGACGACCACCACCACCGCACCCGCGCCCACGCTCGCGCCCACTCCGGCCGTTCTGGCCTCGACGCCGGTCGCCTCACCCGCTCCCAGCCCGCCACCCGCCGCGCCGCCGGCCCCCGCTGTCCCTGCTGTCGGCCAAGCCACGGCGTGGGGCTGTTCGGCCGCACTGGCGTATCTGCAGACCTATGCGGCTCCGGGCTTCACCCTCGACTGCCCTGGATACGCCGAGGGCCACGAGGCCATGACGTGTCTCTACGACACGCCCGCGTACCCCGATGCCTGCCCGAACGGCCCGACGATCGCGATCTCCGATCCGTGTCCTCAGGCGTACATGAACGAGAGCGCCAACTCTTGGACTCTGACGGGCCAACTCTCGACGGAGCAGCAGAAGTTCGGTGTGTCCTACGCTGACATCGATCCCTTCGGGCCCTGCCCGTAACGAGTCCCTCGGAGTCCCGCGTGACTCCCAGCGGAATCCGATCAGCGCGCCGACCGCCACTGCGACAGTGCTCCCGTAGTCGTATGACGGTGAGGGTCGTCAGTTGTTCTACCGTCGGCGCGTGGAGCGCAACGGGTCCCCGCCAGTCATTCGCTCCGTTCGCACCGACGAGCTCGCGCTCTTGCCGGACCTCGAGTCGGCGGCCGACACGATGTTCGAGCCGCTCGGGATCGGCCCGCTACCCGGGCCCGGCACAGTCGAGGAGTTCGCCGCCGCACTGATAGTGCTCGTGGCCGGCGACCCGCCGGTCGGCCTGTGCCGCATCGACGGCATCGGCATCGGCACCGTCGGCATCGTCCACCTGGAGCAGCTCTCGGTCCATCCCGACCACGCCGGCCGTGGCATCGGGCGGGCCCTCCTACGGGCGGGCTGTGCCTGGGCCGCCGAACAGGGCTATCCCGAGATCACCCTGGCGACGTACCGCGACATCCCGTGGAACGGCCCGTTCTACGCCTCGGAGGGCTTCGTCGAGCGCGGGCTCGTCGACGAGTTCCTGCGCGCCCACGGCCTTCCGCCGGAGGAGCCCGTCATGTCCCGTTTCGGCGCCCGCGTCCTGATGGCCCGGAAGCTGTGATCTCTGCGTAGCGGAAGCAGCCGACCAGGTGGTCGTTGACCAGCCCGGCCGCCTGGAGGTGGGCGTAACACGTGGTGGGCCCGACGAAGCCGAAGCCCCGGCGGCGCAGATCGGCGCTGAAGGCCTCCGACTCGGCGCTCACCGCGGGCAGCTGTGCCGTCCGGCGCCACTTGTTGACCAGCGTCCGCCCGCCGACGAAGCCCCAGATGTAGGCGTCGAAGGAGCCGAACTCGTCCTGCACCTTCAGGAAGGCGCGGGCGTTGCGCACGGCGGACTCGACCTTGGCCCGGTTGCGGATGATGCCGGGGTCGAGCAGCAGCTTCTCCACCCGGGCCGGCGTGAAGCGCGCCACCTTCGCCGCGTCGAAGCCGGCGAAGGCCTTGCGGTAGCCCGGCCGGCGCTTCAGGATGGTCGACCAGCTCAGCCCGGCCTGCGCCCCCTCCAGCACCAGGAATTCGAAGTGGGTGGGGTCGTCGTGCACCGGCACGCCCCACTCGTTGTCGTGGTACGCCACCATGTCGGGGTCGCTGCCGGCCCAGTCGCAGCGCTTCGGCGTCGAAGAGTCGCTCATGGCGCCACGCTAGGGGCGACCTGTGACGACGGCGCGCTGATCCGGTAGAGGACGTGGCGCCCCAGCGGGCTGCCCTCCGGCAGCCCCGGGTGGTCGAAGTCCCCGCCGGCGTCGCGCGTCATGCCGATGCGCTCCATCACCGCCTGCGACCGTGTGTTCACCGTGGTGGTGAACGCGACGATCTCGTCCAGGCCGGCCTCGTCGAAGGCAAAGTCCAATGAGGCCGTCGCCGCCTCGCTCGCATAGCCGTGCCCCCAGTGGCCGGGATGCAGGCGCCAGCCGACCTCGACCGCGGGTGCACAGGGCAGTGCAGCGCTCACACGGTGCAGCCCGACCATGCCCACGAACCCGCCGCCGTTCCGGGCCTCGACGGCCCAGAATCCCCAGCCCTCCCGGGCGAGTTCTTCGCGGTAGCGCGAGATCATGGCGTCGCTCTCGGCCCGGGTCGGCGACGAGCCCAGCGATTCCACCACCAGAAGGTGGGTGTTCAGTGCGAAGAAGGGGGCCCGGTCCACCTCGGTGAACGGTCGCAGCACCAGCCGCGAGGTCACGACACTTGGGCCCGGATATCCCGACCCCGACCCCGTCGTCAGCCCTCCGTCGTCGCCTTGATCGCCGTCTCGGCCGCCCAGCGGTAGTCCGCCTTCCCCGACGGCGAGCGCTGGATCACGTCGACGAACACCACGTCCTTCGGCAGCTTGTAGCGGGCGATGTGGGCCGAGGCCTCCTCCACCACGGACTCCGAAGACGCGGTCGCCCCATCGGCCACCTGCACGACGGCCACCACCTCCTGTCCCCAGCGCTCCGAAGGGCGCCCGACGACGACCACGTCGGCCACGCCCGGATGGCCGGCAATCGCCCGCTCCACCTCTTCGACGAAGATCTTCTCGCCGCCCGAGTTCACCGTCACCGAATCCCGCCCCAGCAACTCGATCTGACCGTCAGCACGGTGCCGGGCCCGGTCACCGGGGATGGAGTAGCGGACACCGTCGATCACGGGGAAGGTACGCACCGTCTTCTCCGGGTCGCCGAGATACCCCAAGGGAACATTCCCGGTCTGCGCCAGCCAGCCGTTGCCCTCGTGCCCCGCCGGCAACACGTGGGACAGCGTCTCGTCGACCACCAGCGTCCCCGGGCCGGGCAGGAACGAGCCGACGGCGACGTCATCGACGGATGTCACGTGCATCTGCGCCCCGGTCTCCGAGGACCCCGCCGAGTCCGAGATGACGAGGTTGGGGATGCGCTCGACCGCCATGGCCCGTACGGCCGGCGTCAACGGCGCCCCTCCGTTCCCGACCGCGAAGAACGACGAGAGGTCATAGGACTTCTTGTCGAGCTGCACGAGCAGCGGGCGCAGTACCGCGTCGCCCACGATGGTCATGGAGTTCGCCTTCTCGCGCTCGACGACCGTCCACACGTCGTCGGGATCGACCCGGCGCGTCTCGTCCGGGAAGATCAGCGTGGCCCCCTGCGCCATCAGCATGAAGCAGGCCCACTGCGCCGCGCCGTGCATGAGCGGCGGCAGGATCATGAGGCGCACCGGGAAGCACGATGCCAGCCGCTCGGTCAGCTCCTCGTAGCTCGTGACGATCTTCCACGTGCCCACCTGCCGGCCGCCCATGGCCGCCATGAAGATGTCGTGCTGACGCCACAGCACGCCCTTGGGCATGCCCGTGGTGCCCCCCGTGTAGAGGACGTAGAGGTCGTCGGGGGAGGGCTCGACCGGTGGTCCCTCGGGCGAGGATGCGGCCAGGGCCTCCTCGTACCAGACCGCCCCGGGGAGGAGGGGGTGGCCCGATTCGTCCTCGACCTGGAGCAGCACCTCGGGCGGCGAGTCCAGCGTGGGCATCACCTCGGCCAGCGTCGGGGCCAGCGAGGAGTGCAGGATCATCGCCTTCGGCTTGGCGTCGTTGAGCAGGTACTGCAGCTCCTCGCCGACGTAGCGATAGTTCACGTTGAACGGGCGCGACGCGGGCCCGGTACGACCCCAGCATGCCCTCGAGATACTCGTTGCCGTTGTACAGCGCCAGGGCCACGTGGTCCTGGCCCGACTCCCAGCCCTCCAGGTCGGCCCGCTCGCGGTGCACGCCGAGGCCGCGGCCATGCAGGTAGGAGGCGAGGCGGCGGGAGCGCTCCTGCAGATCGGCGTAGCTCAGGCGGCGGTCCCGCCACACAATGCATTCCCGGTCGGCCAAGGTCTCGACGAGCGTGTCGAAGGCCTTGGCCAGGTTGAACTGGACGGTCTCTGATTGGGGCACGGCCCCGCACTGTACCGGCGGCCCCGTACCGGTCGGTGGCCGGGACGATTTGTCCCGTCGGCCGGCCCACAGGTGGGCCGGGTTGGGGGGCTCGGGTCGCCATCGGCAAAGATCACGCCGTGGACATCCGCAATCCCGCCACCGGTGAGGTGCTCACCACCATCGAGAGCCTGACAGCCGAGCAGACCGACGCCGCCATCGCGCAAGGCCGCCGCCGCCTTCGAGGAGTGGCGTGCCGTGGCACCCGGGGACCGGGCCCGCCTGCTCCGGCGCTTCGCCGCCGCGGTCGACGCCGACATCGTGCAGCTCGCCGCGCTGGAGGTGATCAACGCCGGCCACGTGGTCGGGAACGCGCGCTGGGAGGCGGGCAACGTGCGCGACGTCATCGAGTTCTACTCGGGCGCCCCCGAGCGCCACAGCGGCCGGCAGATCCCGGTGCCGGGCGGCCTCGACGTGACCTTCCACGAGCCGCTCGGTGTCGTGGGCATCATCGTCCCCTGGAACTTCCCGATGGCCATCGCCGGCTGGGGCTTCGCCCCGGCCCTGGCCGCCGGGAACACCGTCGTACTCAAGCCGGCCGAGCTGACTCCGCTCGAGCGCGCTGCGCCTCGGCGAGCTGGCGCTCGAGGCCGGCATTCCCGAGGGCGTCCTGCAGATCCTGCCGGGCAAGGGCAGCGTGGTGGGCCAGCGCTTCGTCGACCACCCCGCGGTGCGCAAGGTCTGCTTCACCGGCTCCACCGAGGTGGGGCGCAGCGTCATGGCCGGGTGCGCCCAGCAGATCAAGCGGGTGACGCTCGAGCTCGGTGGCAAGAGCGCCAACATCGTCTTCGCCGACGCCGACATCGAGCTGGCGGCGGCCCGGGCGCCCTACGGCGTGTTCGACAACGCGGGGCAGGACTGCTGCGCCCGCTCGCGCATTCTGGTGCAGCGGTCCGCCTACGAGCGCTTCATGGAGCTGCTCGAGCCGGCGGTCGCCGGCGTGATGGTGGGCGATCCGACGCTCGAGGAGACGGAGATGGGCCCGCTGATCTCGGAGGCGCACCTGGCCAGCGTGGCCTCGTTCGTGCCCGACGACGCGCCGGTGGCCTTCCGCGGCAGCCGCCCCGACGGCGCAGGCAACTGGTTCGCCCCGACGGTGCTGGCGCCGGTCGAGCCCAGCGCGCGGGCGGCCACCGAGGAGATCTTCGGGCCCGTCGTCGCCGTCATCCCCTTCGAGGACGAGGCCGACGCCGTCCGCCTGGCCAACGACACGCCCTACGGGCTGTCCGGGTTCGCTGTGGACGCGCGACGTCGGGCGGGCGCTGCGCGTGGCGCGCGCCGTCGACACCGGGACGCTGTCGGTCAACTCGCACTCGTCGGTGCGCTACTGGACGCCGTTCGGCGGCGCCAAGCAGTCCGGCATCGGGCGCGAGCTCGGTCCCGACGCGCTCGAGGCGTTCAGCGACGTGAAGAACGTCTTCATCAGCTCGGAATAGCGACCCGCCGCCCACCCGGCAGGAGGAATGACATGAGTGACGACACCATCCCTTACGCCCACCGCCTCGCCGGCCGGGTGGCCGTCATCACGGGCGGCGCCAGCGGCATCGGACCGCGCCATGTGCGAGCGCTTCGCCAGCGAGGGCGCCTCGGTCGCCGTGGTCGATCTCGACGAGGACGCCGGCGGCGCGGTGGCGGCCGCGGTGGGCGGCATGTTCGTCCGGGCCGACGTCACGTCCTCCGACGAGGTGGAAGCCCTGTACGCCGAGGTGGCCGGCCGCTACGGCGGGATCGACATCTGCTGCAACAACGCCGGCATCAGCCCGCCCGACGACGACTCCATCCTCGACACGGGACTGGACGCCTGGGAGCGCGTGCAGCGGGTCAACCTCACGTCGGTGTACCTGTGCTGCAAGCACGCCCTGCCGCACCTGCTGGCCCGGGGCAAGGGGTCGATCATCAACACGGCGTCGTTCGTGGCCGTGATGGGCGCCGCCACGAGCCAGGTGAGCTACACCGCGTCGAAGGGCGGCGTGCTGGCCATGTCGCGTGAGCTCGGTGTGCAGTTCGCCCGGCAGGGCGTGCGGGTCAACGCGCTCTGCCCGGGGCCCGTGAACACGCCGCTGCTGCAGGAGCTCTTTGCCAAGGATCCAGAGCGGGCGGCCCGCCGTCTCGTCCACATTCCCATGGGGCGCTTCGGCGAGGCGACGGAGATCGCCGCCGCGGCCGCCTTCCTGGCCTCCGACGACTCGTCCTTCATGACGGCGTCGACCTTCCTCGTCGACGGGGGGATCTCGGGGGCCTACGTCACGCCGCTGTAGATGCGTCAGCCGCCGAGGCTGTCCCGCAGTTCGCTGGATCTCGTGCCGCAGGTCGGCCACCTCCGCCCTGAGCTCGGCCAGTTCCGACGCGGAGGTCGTCGGCGATGGTGGCGGCGGCGGTGCGCGGCGTCGGCGTGCCGGCGGCCGCATCGGGCGGCGCGTCGGCACGATCAGGAGCGGCGACCAGCGGCGTGGCCCAGCGCTCCTCCTTCTGGCCGGGACGCCGGCCGACGTTGTGCGGCGAGCGGCTCCTCACGCGAGCCCAGGAACTCGAGCTGGTGCTCAACCTCGTCCAGGCTGTCGAACTGCGGCCATGCGCTCGGTGCGGATGCGCAGCTCGCCGATCGTCTGCGGCCCGCGGAGCAGGAGCACGGCGAGGATGGCGCACTGCCGGGCGTCGAGGCCGAGCGTCTCATCGAGCACCTGGCGGTAGCGGACGACCGAGCGGCCGTGCGAGGGCAGCACGAAGCGGACCAGTTTCTGATCCTTGAGCTCGTCGAGCGCGGCGAGCACCGTCGTCTCGTCGTAGTTGACGACCGGCTCCCTGTTCGAGGTCTGGTTGCAGGCGGACTGCAAGGCGTTGATGGTGAGCGGGTACTGCTGGGGAGTGGCCAGGCCCTTCTCCACCAGCGAGCCCAGCACCCGCGCGCACTCCGGGCTCAGCTGCATGCGAGGGAGCATACGGCGCGCTCAGCCCGGCCCGGAGACCTCCAGCGGTGCCGCCAGGTACGGGCCCGCGGTGCCGAAGCCGAGGTGGGCCATGGAGACCGGACGCGGCGGCCCGGGCAGCGGGAGAGTGGAACTGAACGGGGTGTAGAGGAGCCAGAACCCCGACGCGTTGGAGAAGACCGACTCTTCGCCGGGACCCTGACCCTGCGAGTTGGAGCCCAGCAGAGGCGTCGAGGACGTGTCGATGCACGGTCCGAGCGGCCCGGCGCAGCGCGCCGCCGCGATGGAATAGCCGGGCTGGTTGAACCACCCGCCGGAGTAGAAGAGGTAGTAACTGCCGCGCACGAGGACCAGCTGCGGCGCCTCCACGATGTGTCCCTGCCAGGATTCGTCCGGGCCGAAGATCACAGTCGGCTGCCCCAAGAGATGGAGCCCGTCGGCGCTCAGCGGTTGGCTGTAGATCTGCGTGTTGGCGGTGTCCGAGCGGGCGTTCTGATCGGACTTCCAGATCATGTAGGGCTGCCCGTCGGCGTCGTCGAAGACGCGGGGATCGATGGAGCCACCGAGTGACTGCTGGCAGATGAACGGCACCGGCGAGGCGATGTAGGGACCGGCGACGGCGGTGCTGATGGCGTCACCGATGCACATGGTGGCGGGCGACACGCCCTGGAGCTGCGACGTGAAGTACAGCAGGAAGTGGTTGCCGAACTGCGCCACGTCGGGCGCCCACGTGACACCGGGCGCCGCCCACGCGGGCGGATCGGGCAGCGCGTCGCTGGGGCCGCCCCACTGGCCCACCGTCGTGCCGGAGCGGACCGGCACGTTCTGCGGCACCTTGTCCTGCGACGTGAAGAGGTAGTACCGGCCGCCCTGCTGGAACATGAACGGGTCCGGTTGATCGGCGCCCGAGTTGATGGTGAAGCCGGGCGTCGACGGGTCCGACAGCGCCGGCGGCTCGTAGTAGGGCGTCTGCAGTCCGAGCGCGCTGTCACCGGCGGCGGCGCCGAGCGCGCCGGTGGACAGATACTGCGTGGCGGAAACAGTTGACACGTCAGCGGTACGTGCGCCGGCGTTCAGGACGCCCAAACCGAAGATGCCGGCCAACGCGAGTGCGACGAACGAGGTGACGAGGCCGAGGCGACGCCGCGCCGACGGGTGGTCGTACGCCTCAGCATGGGGAAGAACTGGGGATGGGAATGGCGTCACTTGGGGATGACGCGGAGAAAGGTGGGGAGAACGTCTGGATTTCGCGAAATCGCATTGACCTCGCGTGACGGTTGGCGCAACCTGTTGTCAGTTCGGAGACAAGAGCCCGCCGAACCTCAAGCGAGCACCGCAAGGTAGGAGCGAGGGAAGCCCGAAGGGAAGCCGCAAGGCGGAACGGGGGGAAGCCGAGAGAACGCTGCAAGGCGGGATCGAGGAAAGGGAGCGAGCCCCGCAAGGGGAGCGTGACTGGAGTGGGCAGGAGGATCCGACCTGAGATGGTCCGTGGTGCGTCACGGTGGCTTCCCTGGAGTCGCCGAGGCCGGCTCGGGCCGGGGTTGTCCGACACGACCCCGGCGCGGTGCCAGCGGCCCGTCGTAGACGTAGCCCCGAGGAGCACGGGAGGCTTCGGCCGAACGGTTACTCGGGGTTGCGTCGCGTCCGGGCCCCTTGTTCTTGTTCTCCGTTCCCTCCCCATGTACTGGTAACGCCCGTGACGGGCCCTACCCTGCGAAAGATGGCGCGGGAGATCGTCGGGGAATCTGCCCTCGGGGTGCCGAAAATGCCTGGCGGTCTAGTGCAGGGAGGCCCAGAGCCGGGCCGGGCGCTCGCCCGCCGCCACCTGGCGGTTCAGCTCGGCCTGCACCAGGGAGAGGTCGTCGGGGTGCGTGACGCCGATGCAGCGGCCCACGGGCCGCCAGCACGGTGAACGAGCTGGTGGCGAGCGAGTCGGCGACCACCTCGGGCAGGAGCACCTCGGCCTCCTCGGAGGCGTCGACGGCGGCATCCATGGCGGCCTGGAGGGTCTTGTGGAAGGCGGGGGTGAAGCCCCAGAGGTTCATGGAGACCCGGGCGTCGGGCGAGAGGTCGGTGGGCTCTCTGCCGTCGCCGGCCACGAAGCCCCCGTCGGGCGTGCGGCGTGACCTGGCGCCGCTCGTCCACGCCGAGCAGCGTGCCGTCGTCCGCCACGCGGCAGATGCCCCGGGTGACCGGCGAGGTGCCGATCACGGCGTCGGACAGGCGGTAGCCGACCAGCGCGTTGACGTCGCGGATCGGCCTGCAGGTGGGCGACGAGCTGGGCGCAGGCCGCGCTGCCGTAGATGTCGTCGGCGTTGCCCACGCCGTAGGGCGTGGTCGCCGACGTGGTCGGACGCGCTCAGGACGGCGTGCACGGTGCCCAGCGGCGCGGGCTGGGTGGCGAAGCGCACGTCGACGGCGCCGGGCCAGGTGTGCTCGACGTGGTAGCGGATGGCCGGACCCGTGCTCGGGCCCAGCACCAGGACGATGGTGCCGAACCCCGCCGCCACGGCGTCGGAGGCGACCAGGTCGATCACGGCCTCGCCGTGGGTGCCGACGGGCGCCAACGGCTTGCAGCCGCCGTAGCGACGGGCCCGCCCGGCCGCCAGGATCACCAGCGACGGGCCCGCCCCGCCGACCCTCTCGCTCATGTGCTCCAGCGGAAGACGGCGCTGGCCCAGGTCATGCCGCCGCCGAACCCCGTCAACAGGAGGTGGTCCCCGTCGTTGACGCGGCCGGTCTCGAGGGCGTCGTAGAGGGCCAGCGGGATGGAGGCCGAGGAGGTGTTGCCGTAGCGGTCGATGACGATCGCGGTGCGCTCCTCGGGGATGCCGAGCCGCTGGCAGGCGGCTTGGATGATGCGCACGTTGGCCTGGTGCGGCACCATCAGCGAAATGTCGTCGGGCCCCAGGCCGGCGTCGGCCATGGCGCGCTCGGCCGACTCGACCACGACCCGGACGGCCCGGCGGAAGACCTCCTTGCCGTCCATGAACAGCGTCCCGCCGTGCTCGCACTTGAGGAGGTGGCGCAGCGAGCCGTCGGAGTTCATGTTCCAGCTGATGAGGTTGCCGGGACCGTCGACCGGCTCGACCACGACGGCGCCGGCCCCGTCGCCGACGATGATGGCGATTTTGCGGTCGTCCATGTCGGTGATGCGCGAGAGCGTCTCGGAGCCGATCAGCAGGACGGGACCCGAGCCGATGGAGATGAGGCCGGCCGCGGTGACGAGGCCGTAGACGAAGCCCGAGCAGGCGGCGTTGAGGTCGAAGGCGCCGCCCTTCATGCCGATCCCGTGCTGCACGCTCGGCGCGGTGCCCGGCACGATGCCGTCGGGCGTGGTGGTGGCGAGGACGAGGTTGTCGATGTCGGCCGCGGTCTTCCCGGCCCGGGCCATCGCCTCGACCGCGGCCTCGATGGCCAGCCCCGAGGTCGTGCCGCCGATGTGGCGTTCGCGGATGCCGGTGCGCTCGACGATCCAGGCGTCACTGGTATCGAGGTTGACCGCCATGTCGTCATTGGTGACGATCTTGTCCGGTACGGCGATGCCCCAACCGGTGATCTTGATGCCCGTCACGCGGCGGATCCGGAGCGTACGGCGTGGATGCCCACGAACCCTGCGTCCCCGTAGATGATGCCCCCCGTGTTCACCGCCACGCCGAGGCGTGCCCCGGTAACCTGGCGGGCCCCCGCCCGCCCGCGGAACTGCGTCGCCAGCTCGACGACCTGGGCCAGGCCGGTCGCCCCGAGCGGGTGACCGCGGCCGACGAGCCCACCGCTGGAGTTCACGACGAGGCCGGGGGACTCGACGCCGGTGGCGCCGGCCTCGGTGGCCGGTCCCGCCTCGCCCGGGGCGAAGAAGCCCAGGGATTCGAGGGCGAAGAGCTCCTCGGCGGAGGTGGCGTCGTGCAGCTCGAGCAGGTCGGCATCCTCCGGCCCGAAGCCGAACGCCTCCCAGGCCGCCTCCGCAGCCTGGGTCAGCCGGTCGTGGTAGTCGAGCAAGCCGTTTCCAGAACGCGCCACCGAGCCGATGATACGGGGCGCCGAGGCGGGGGCCGGGACCGCCGGCCCGCCGAGCACCACGGCGGCCGCGCCGTCCGTGAACGAGCTGCACATGAGCCGGGTGAGGACACCGGCCACCTGGGGGGAGGCGAGGACCTCCTCGATCGTCACCCGCCGCTGGAACTGCGCCAGCGGGTTGCGCGCCGCGTGCTCGAACGCCTTCACCGCCGCGGCGGCGATCTGGCGCACCGTGGCGCCGACCTCGGCCATGAGGCGGTGCGCCCAGCCGTTGTTGAGGCCCATGAGGATGCTGCCGGCGGGATTGTCGTCCTCGTGGCGGCGGTCGTGCAGGTCGTGGCGGTACTCCGCCGGGAGGCCGTCCTCAATGCCGGCGATCGTCCCGGCGCGGTCACCGGTCCACATCTTCTCGACCCCGAGCGCCAGTATCGGGCGGTCCTGGGCGATGGCCGCCAGCGTCGCCAGGTGCAGCGACGAGCTCCCTCCGGCGCACGAGTTGTCCACGTTGATGATGGCGACCTCGCTGAGGCCGGCCTTCCTGAGCCAGGTCTGGCCGCGCACGCACGCTTGATCGCTCAGCCGTCCGGCCATCGCATTCCCCATGATGACCAGGCCGAGCTCGTGGGTCGACACCCCGGCATCGCCGAGGGCTTCGTGCACGACCTCGTAGGCCATGGTGTCGGGGTCCTGGTCGCGCCGGCTCATGTCGCTCATGCCGGTGCCGAGGATGGCGACGTCGGTGGCTTTCATGCGGAGACTCCCGCGGCTTCCAGCGTGTGGCGGTGCCCGCCGACGAACGCGGCCCGCAGCTGTGCGAAATGCTCGACGGCGGGTGACCCGGCCACCATCACGAGGATATGACGGGCCCCGGCCTCGGCGTAGCGGTCGAGGGCGGCGGCACAGGTGTCGGGCGAACCGGCGACCAGGTGGCGGTGGAACGCCTTGGTCGGCAGGCGGTACAGCTCCGAGAGCCACTGGGCGCCCTGGACGGGCGCCTCGTCGTCGTCCCCGACGCAGGCGAAGACGACGACGCCCGCCTGCACGGCCTCGGGATCCCGGCCGGCCTCCGCCGTCTCGAGCCGCAGCTTGGCGAGGGCGGGGCCGTACTCATCGGGAGCGAGGAAGAGGGGAACCCAGCCGTCGCCGACGGCGGCGGCACGCTTGCGGGCAGCGTCGCTGGAGCCGCCGAACCACAACGGGACGGGTGTCGACGCCGGTTCCTGCACGTAGTCGGCGCCTCCCGCGTCGGGGCCGGCCCAGGCCCGGCGCAGCCCGGCGACGCCCTCGTCCATCAGGTGACCGCGGCGGTGGTAATCGACGCCGGCGCGCACGTACTCGGGCTCGTGGATGCCCACGCCCAACCCGAGAATGAAGCGCCCGCCGGAGAGAAGCTGGAGCGCGGTGGCCTGCTTGGCCACGACGGAGGACGGCCGCAGGGGCAACTGCAGCACGCATGTCCCCAACACGGGCCTGGTCGTCGCCACCGCGGCCACGGCCAATGTGGTGAGGGACTCGCCGATGGGGTGGGGCCAGTAGAGGTGGTCGACCGCCCACAGGGAGTCGGCCCCGGTGGCCTCGGCGCGGCGGCACAGTTCAGCCACCTCGTGAGCGCTACCGGTAGCACTCACGGTACTACCGTCGCTGGGGGAGAGTTCTCCCTGCGTGGTGGAGGGGAGGATGAACCCGAGTGTGGGGCGCGGCACTCCACTTCCTACCGGGGTCACACCGCCATATTACGCCGGTGGGCGCGGCCTGACTATTCCGTCTCTTCCGTCAGCGAGGGGCCGGCGGCGGGTGCACGGCGCCCGACGCACCGCCCGGGGCACCGAGGACCGAGAGGGTGCAGCGCGCCTCGCAGATGGCCCGCCCGTCGTCGTCGGTGAGCGAGATGCGCCAGACCTGGACGGTGCGCCCGACCCGCACCGGCGTCGCCTCGGCGGTCAGATGGCCGTCGCGCACCGAGCGCAGGTGGCTGGCGTTGAGCTCGATCCCGACCACACTGCGGCCGGGCTCTGCGGCCAGCGCGGCCCCGTAGCTGGCGGCCGACTCGGCGAGCAGGGCGGAGACGCCGCCGTGGAGGATCCCGTAGGGCTGGTGCACCTTCCAGGTCACGGGGAGGCGCATGACGACCCGCTCGGGCCCGGCCTCGAGGGTCTCGACGTCGAGCAGCGCGTGGATGCTGGCGCTGCCGTCGGGAAGCACGTTCCCGTCGCCGGGAGTGGAGGGAGGTGTGGTCACCGCCGGATGTTAACCACGCGCCGTTAGCCTGAGCGCGTGCCCGACGTGGTCGACCTGCGCAGCGACACCGTCACACGGCCCACGCCGGCGATGCGCCGCGCCATGGCCGAGGCCGAGGTCGGGGACGACGACTACGGCGAGGATCCGACGGTGCGGGCGCTCGAGGAGACCTTCGCGGCGCGGGTGGGCAAGCCGGCCGCGCTGTTCGTCCCCTCTGGCACCATGGCGAACCAGATCGCCCTCCGTGTGCTTACGACGCCCGGTTCCGCCGTCGTGGCGGGACGCCGCCAGCACGTCGTCTCCTACGAGTTCGGCGCGGCGTCGCTCAACGCCGGGGTCCAATTCATTGCCGTCGACGACGCGGAGGGAATGGTCGACGCCGCCGATGTGCGGGCGGCCCGCCAGGCGGCCGAGCACCATCAACCCGAGGTGTCGCTCGTCAGCATTGAGAACACGCACATGGCCGCATCGGGTGCCCCGTGGACGACGGCCCGCCTCGAGGCGCTCGTGGAGGCGGCCGGACCGGTTCCCATCCACATGGACGGCGCCCGATTGTTCAATGCCGTCGCGGCCACGGGCGTCCCGGCGGCCGAATGGGCCGCTCCTGCCACGACCGTCATGTGCTGCCTGTCGAAGGGCCTCTGTGCCCCGGTGGGCTCGCTGCTCGCCGGGAGCGAGGACGTGATCGCTGAGGCTCGAGTGGCCCGCAAGCGCCTCGGCGGAGGCATGCGCCAGGCCGGCGTGCTGGCGGCGCCCGGTCTCATCGCCTTGCAGGACATGGTCGGCCGGCTGTCCGAGGACCACGCGCGGGCGGCGCGGCTGGCGGACGCCGTCGCGCTGCGCTGGCCCACCTGCGGCCTCGACCCGGCATCGGTGCGCACGAACATCGTGACCTTCACGCACGCCGAACCGGAGAAGCTCCTGGCCCACCTGGAGGGCCAGGGGGTGCTGGCGCACGCCATCGCGCCCGAGACGGTCCGCTTCGTGACGCACCACGACGTGGACGATGCCGGCGTGACGCGGGCCATCGCCGCACTGGAGGACGCGCCGTGAAGATCCGCATTGGCATCAGCGCGGGCGGGGAGAGCCTCGGCCCCGAGGCCATGGTCGCGTTGGGGCAGGGGATCGCCGGGGCCGGCTTCGACTCGCTGTGGCTGCCCGAGGTGCTGACGCGGCCCGGGCCCGACCCGCTGGTGGGGCTGGCCTGGGTCTCGGGCGCCTGCCCGGGACTGAAGATCGGGACCACCATGCTGCTGCCCGGCCGCAATCTGGTGTGGTTGGCCAAGGCGGTGGCGACGCTGGACGTGCTGTCGGGTGGCCACTTCCTCCTGACGTTCGTGCCCGGGCTGGCCATCGGCGGCGAGAGCAGCGCCATCGGCATCCCCACCGCGACGAGGGCCGAGCAGATGGAGGACGCGCTCCCCGTGCTGCGACAGCTGTGGTCCGGCAAGGCCGTCAGCCATGAGGGCCCGGCGGGCTCCTTCAGCGACATCGCTGTCTCCCCGCAGCCGGCGCAGGATCCCTTCGACGTGTGGCTCGGCGGGAACGTCCCGGCCGCACTCGACCGGTGCGGTCGCCTGGCCGACGGGTGGCTCCCGGCCTTCTGCACGCCGGGCGACGCCGCGGCGGGCAAGGCCGTGATCGACGAGGTGGCCGCGGCACACGGACGCGCCGTCAGCCCGGAGCACTTCGGGGTCAGCCTGGCCTACGTGCCCGAAGGGACCGACGCCGGCGCCCTGGCGTCGTCGCCTCTGGCCCGGCGCGCGCGTGGTCGCCCGCTGGAAGAGATCATCCCGGTCGGACGCGGCGGCTTGCGCTCCATGCTCGAGCAGTTCCTCGAGGTCGGGTTCTCCAAGTTCGTCGTGCGCCCGATGGCGCCGCCCGAGGAGTGGCCCCGCGAACTTGAGCAGTTGGCCGACGCGGTGGGCGACCTGCAGACGTGACGGGGGCGGCCGCGCCGACCCCTACGCTGCCTGCAATGCCCGAGCGCCCTCTCACCCTCATGGCGGTCCACGCCCATCCCGACGACGAAGCGATCAGCACGGGTGGGATCCTCGCCCGTTACAGCGCCGAAGGCGTGCGCACCGTGCTGGTCACGTGCACCAACGGCGAGCTCGGCGACGCGCCCGGCGGGATCAAGCCGGGCGAGCCCGGGCACGGCGAGGCGGTCGTGGTGCCGCTGCGCCGCAAGGAGCTCGAGGCCAGTTGCGAGGTCCTGGGCGTCACGAACCTGGAGCTCCTCGGCTACCACGACTCGGGCATGGAGGGCTGGCCGCAGAACGACGCGCCTGACAGCTTCTGGCGGACACCGGTGGCTGTCGCGGGGAGCCGGCTGGCCGCGCTGATGCGCGCCTTCGAACCGCAGGTCGTCGTCACCTACGACGAGAACGGCTTCTACGGGCATCCCGACCACATTCAGGCCAACCGGGTCACGCACGCGGCCATTGCGGAGTGTGGGATCCCGGCCAAGCTGTACTACACGGCCATCGCCCGCTCGCGGCTGCACGGCTTCCGCGACGTCATGGCCGAGGCCGGCATGGAGGTCCCCGAAGAGGTGCAGGAGAACCCCGACTTCGGGACTCCCGACGAGCTGATCACGACGACGATCGACTGCAGCGCGTTCACCGCGCAGAAGTACGCGTCGCTCGCCGCGCACGCGAGCCAGAGCGACAACATCTTCTTCCTGAAGATGGGCGAGGACGTGTTCGGGTCCATCATGGGGGCGGAGAGCTTCGTGCGGGTGCAGGATTCGACCGGGGCGCCGGTGCCCGAGGACGACCTGTTCGCCGGGCTCCGATGACCTGATCCGATCCGAGCCGGGCCTGCGTCCCACCGGGGAAGTGGGGGACGCAGGGCCCGGTCCGGTGTGGTCCCTACGTTGCGGTGCCGGCCGGGGTGGAGCCGGTGCGCGTGTGGGGAACCGATCCGGCGAGACACAGCGCGGCGGCGGCGACGAGCACCACCACGGCGAGCAGCTCGACAGTGAAGGACTCCTTGGCGAAGGGGGCCAGCCATGAGTCCTTGAAACCGAACAGCCCGACCCCCACCGACGTGAGGAAGCCGGCGATGGTGCTGAGGGCGAACCCGACCCCGATCACCGCCGCCCAGAGCCGGCGGACGGCGACGATGCCGATGCCGATGACCAGCCCGGCGATCGACTGCAGCAGGAAGAGGGGCCCGATGGTGGGGATGGTGCGGTAGCCGTCCGCCTCGCTCCACAGGTGGAAGTGGACGGCGGCGGACCAGATCAGGAGCGCGCCCCCGAGGAAGAAGGCGGCCGTGGTCGCCAGGTGGAGCGGCCGGCGGGAACGGCCGGGACCGAGGGCCAGCATGGCCCGGAGCTTGTGCATATGAAGCATCCGGAGGCGCTCCTGGCGTTGGATGTCGGGGCTGATGACGGCCACGGCAGGGATACGGGCCGGGGCCCGTCCCGGATTGGCCGGCACGTGGTGAATCTCCAGTATGGGCTCGCCCGTATCCCTGTGGATGAGAGAATCACGTGTGGCCGAAGGGGAACTGTCGGACGAGGCCCTCCTGGCCGGGATGGCCGTGGGGGAGCAGTCGGCCGCCGTCACCTTCACCCGGCGCTACCAGCGGCGGCTCTTCGGGCTGGCCTATTCCATGACCGGCGATGCCGGCGTGGCCGAGGACGTGGCCCAGGAGGCCATGATCCGGGTGTGGCGTCACGCCCCGGTGTTCGACCCGAGGCGGGGCTCGGTGACGTCGTGGGTCCTGACGATCACCCGCAACCTCGCCATTGACGCCTTGCGCCTCCGGCGTGCGGTGCCGACGGATCCCGACGACTTCGCCGCCAGCGCCATGGCCAGCTCCGAGCACAACCCCGAGGACGCGGTGCGCCGGGGTGACGCCCGCGAGATCGTCCAGGCGGCCCTGCGGGTGCTCCCCGAGGAGCAGCGCCGTGCGGTCGTGCTGGCGGCGGTGTACGGCAGGACGGCGCTCGAGATCAGCGAGTCCGAAGGGATCCCGCTGGGCACGGCGAAGACGCGCATCAGGACGGCGCTCATGCGGTTGCGGGCCGTCGTCGAGCCGGCGGAGGAGGCGCGCGATGAGTGACGACGTGAGGGAGCGTGGCTGCGAGCAGTACGGCGACGAGCTGGCCGAGCTCGCCCTCGGCGTGCTGACCGGTCGCGAACAGGGCGCGGGTGCTGTCGCACGTCGAGTCCTGCCCGCGCTGCGCCGAGGAGCTGGAGATCCTCTCCCGGGCCGCCGACTCGGTGGTGCAGGCGGCCCCGGAGATGGAGCCGCCGTTGGGCTTCGAGGTGCGTCTCTTCGAACGGATGGGCCTCACCGACGTCACGTCACGGCGCCGGCGTCTCCGGCCGTCGCGCTGGGTGCCGGCCGTGGTGGGCGTCGCCGCGGCGGCCCTGGCGGTCGGTCTGGCCCTGAGCCTGACGTCATCGTCCCCGACGCCGACCGTGAGCGCGCAGCCGCAGGGCACGCACCGAGTGGTCACGGCGGCGCTCGTGGAGCACGGCGTGACGGTCGGTCACGTCATGACCGTGGGCGGCGCCAAGCCGTGGATCTCCATGATGCTGGCCGATTCTTCGGCACACGGCAGGGTCAACTGCGTGGTCGTGACCGACGACGGGGTCACACACAGAGTGGGGACGTTCGTGGCCAACAAGGGATACGGGGCGTGGATCTCTCCGCTGCCCGTCAACCCCGACGAACTGCGCACCGCCGAGGTGGTGTCGCCCAGCGGGAGGGTGATCGCCACCGCCACGCTGGGCTGACGCCCGCCTCTTTAGTAGCGGTAGGTGTCGGGCTTGTAGGGCCCCTCGACCGGGACGCCGATGTAGTCGGCCTGCTCCTGGGTGAGCGTCGTGAGCTTCACTCCGAGCGCGCCGAGGTGCAGGCGCGCCACTTTCTCGTCGAGGTGCTTCGGCAGGACGTAGACGTCGTTGACGTACTGCCCGGTCTGGGTGAACAGCTCGATCTGCGCCATGGTCTGGTTGGTGAACGAGTTGGACATGACGAAGCTGGGGTGGCCCGTCGCGTTGCCCAGGTTCAGCAGCCGGCCCTCGGACAGCACGATGATGGAGTGGCCATCGGGGAAGACCCACTTGTCGACCTGGGGCTTGATGTTCACGCGCTCGATGCCGGGCGTCCTGGTCAGTCCCGCCATGTCGATCTCGTTGTCGAAGTGGCCGATGTTCCCGACGATGGCCTGGTGCTTCATACCCGCCATGTGCTTGGCGGTGATGATGTCCTTGTTCCCGGTCGTCGTGATGATGATGTCGGCCAGCGGCAGGATGTCCTCCAGGGTGGTTACCTGAAAGCCCTCCATGGCCGCCTGCAGTGCGCAGATCGGGTCGACCTCGGTGATCACCACGCGGGCGCCCTGCCCGGCGAGGGACTCGGCGCAGCCCTTGCCGACGTCGCCGTAGCCGCAGACCACCGCCACCTTGCCACCGATGAGCACGTCGGTGGCCCGGTTGATCCCGTCGATCAGCGAGTGGCGACAGCCGTACTTGTTGTCGAACTTGGACTTGGTGACCGAGTCGTTCACATTGATGGCCGGGAAGAGCAGTTCACCCTTGCGGGCCATGTCGACCAGGCGGTGCACACCGGTCGTCGTCTCCTCGGTGACGCCCTTGATGCCGTTGGCGATGGACGTCCAGCGGCCCTGGTCCTCGGCCAGGCTCTGGCCCAGCACGGTGAGGACGACCTCGAACTCCTCCGACTCGGCTGTGGACGGGTCGGGCACGGCACCCGCCTTCTCGAACTCGACACCCCTGTGCACGAGCAGCGTGGCGTCGCCGCCGTCGTCGAGGATCATGTTCGGTCCGCCCTCGCCGGGCCACAGCAGGGCCTGCAGGGTGCACCACCAGTACTCCTCGAGGGACTCGCCCTTCCAGGCGAACACCGGGACGCCCTGGGGATCGTCGACCGTGCCGTTCGGCCCGACGGCCACGGCGGCGGCGGCGTGGTCCTGGGTGGAGAAGATGTTGCAGCTGGCCCAGCGCACCCGTGCACCGAGCGCGGTCAGCGTCTCGATGAGCACGGCCGTCTGGATCGTCATGTGCAACGAGCCGGTGACGCGGGCCCCGGCCAGCGGCTGGGACGGACCGAACTCTTCCCGCATGGACATCAGTCCGGGCATCTCGTGCTCGGCCAGCTCGATCTCCTTGCGGCCGAACTCGGCCAGGGAGAGGTCAGCCACCTTGTAGGGCAGGGGTGAAGTCATTGCGTGCTCCTTTGGATCCATCTGTCGACACGTGCGCGGGCGCGCACACTCGTGTGGGACGGACGGCAGAAGCGCAACGCACGTGCTCCGACCTCTGTCGGAGGCCGCGTACCCGCCGATGAGTCTAGGCCTTCAGGCGAGACGGGACGAGTTCCTCCGTCACGCCGCCCCGAGGCCGGGACCACAGTGCGAGAGCCAGGGCGTATCGAGCAGGATCCGGCCCAGGGCGACCCAGGCGTCGCCGTAGTAGGTGTGAAAGCGCTTCGATTGCCGATCGGCCGTGGCCAGCAATGTGGTGGCGGCGCGTTCGTCGCCCGCTGCGCCGGCCGAGGCTGCAGCCGCCACCGATCCGAGCGGGTTCACCTCGGTCGTTTGTGCCGCGCCGCTCAGGTTGTACGAGATCCGTGCGCCCTGATTGGCGGAGCGCCGGAGCAGCGGCCAGGCGTCGGCAGCCACCGCCCGCTCGCTTTGTGTGCACCCAGCGGCAAACCAGACGGGGACTCGTTGCGCATCGAGACCGTAGGCGGGGGAGGCATCTGTGCCGGGGTCACCGGTCGCCCTGACGGATCCGGTGGGCTCGAGGTCGACCCAGTTGGCCGGAAGCATGCGGCCCGATTTGGTCAGCGAGGCGACGAGCGCCGTGGAATCGGCGGCCAGCTGGGACCACCGTGGATCGCCCGACGCCGTTTCCAGCGCGTCCATGGCGTCCAGAGAGAAGTAGCTCGGATCGGCGACAGCCGGGCCGGACCGGCCCCAAGGTCCAGCCACCAACTGCAAGGATCCGGCGACGACGGTCGTTTCGTCGGACAGGACGGCGGAGGCCACCCGCAGCCCCTGCGCCCGGTAGTCCGAATTGTTGAAGCGCCGGCCGGCATGGACCAAGGCCCAGGCTGTATCGAGGTCTGCATCGGTCGCGGGTTCCGCGTTCACCACCTTCCCCCCGCTCCAGTGATAGGCGAACAGGCCGTCCGGGAGTTGGAGATTGGCCTGCTCCCAGCGCCAGGCGGCGGCGAACTGGTGGCGTTCACCGATGGCGACGGCCAGGAGCATCGCGTAGCTCTGGCCCTCGCTCACGGTGTCCCCACCCTGGTCCTTGCGCACGACACGCCCACTCGACGCCTCGTAACGTTCGAGGAAGGCGCGGGCATCGGCCCGAGCGGTCGCCTGGAGTGGGAGCGTCACCGTATGGTCCGTCGACTCGTTTCGGCGGCTTCCTTCGATTGACAAGGTGGCGATGGCGCCGACGATGAGCAGCATGACCAGCGCCGTCAGCACCAGGCGGCGGATCATGCCGCGGCGGCGGGGGAGCGTGGGCGGCCGTTGGTCCTGTGCCGCCGGACCGGCGGCAACGACGTGCTCGTAGGTGATGGAACTTCTGGTCATGCCACCAACTCGTGCAGGGCGGGTTCAGCGTCGCTGTGCGGCGCAGCGAGGGAGGCGCGGCGGCAACCGACGATGGCCGACCATGATCCGGCCAGCAGAACGGAGAGGTGGAGGCACGCGAAGGCCACGTTGTTCAGCGTCCCCGCGGTGACGCTCTGGTCGAGCCCGTAGCCAATGGCGCTCAGCAGTACGGCGATGACCAGCAGCGCCGGCAGCACGGTTGCGGGTTGGGGGCCGTCACCTCCCCGTTTGGCCGTCACCACGAATCGCCCTCGGCGCCGGGTCACTACGAAGAGGGTGGCCAGGATCTGCACCGAGAAGTTTGCGATCAGGAGAGCAAACGCATTGAAGGTGTAGACGCCTCCTCCAGCTACAGCCACAGCGGCCAGGCTCAGGCAGAAGTACGGCGCAAAGTGCACGAGGAATTGATCGGCGGTCGCACCGGCCAGGGGCTGGTCGCCGAAGAAGATACGGATGACCGGGAGGGCCATGTAAAGGGCAAAGGTCCACCCGGACAGGAAGAACATGCAGGAGAGGAGGTACTGCTGACGCACGCGCCAGGGCAGCTCCGCCTTGATCACCAGCGGCAGAGCCGACAGACAGCCTCGTGCCCAACGTTGCTGTTGGCTCACGTACGACGCCATGTCCTCCGGACCGAGGCCCTGGGCCAAGACCTCGTTGACGTAAATGGAACGCCAGCCCTGTTCGTGGAGCACCACTGAGAGCTCGAAGTCTTCTGTCAGGGATGACTCGGGAAACCCGCCAGCGCTCTCCAATGCGGCGCGCCGGAACAAGACGTTGGTGCCGCAACAGAACATTGCGTCAAGGCCGTCCTTGCCTCGAGCGATGCCACCGAAGAAGAGGGCCTGTTGCGACCAGGCGGCAGCGGCCAACGTGCCCCGGTCCGCATTGGCGTAGTACTGAGGCGTCTGCACATAGGCGACGTCGTCGTCGGCCATGAAGCCCAAGGTGTGCTCCAAGAAGCGCGGATCGGGCACGTGGTCGCAGTCGAAGACCACCACGAAGGGCGCATCGGTTCGATGCAGCGCATAATTGAGATTGCCCGCCTTCGCCCCGTCGTTGCGCGGCCGCCTCTGGTAGGACGCCCCGGCCCGCCGCGCCAGCTCGGCCAGGTCGTCGCGCCCGGCGTCGTCGAGCAGGTGGACCCTGACGCGGGCCCCGCGCAGATTCACTGCGGCAAAGACGCTCGGCGCGACCACGTCGAGCGGTTCGTTGTATACCGGTATCAGGACATCGACCCAAGGACTCGGCCCCAGCCACTGCGGAGCCGGGCCCCGGTCCCGGCCATGCAACGTCGTCCACCAGAACCCGACCGCTTGCACCAGGTTGAAAAGCTCGGCCGCAATCAGCAACCCGTAGAGCGCAGGATTGCCCACCCGGCCGGGGCGCAGCAGCCACTCGAAGTACCAGACCGCCATGGCGATATTGAGTGCGATGAGAAGTCTGAGTCGCTTCTGCACCGAGCGCCATTCGGTCGGACTCGGCCAGTTGGGGGGCTCGAGGCGCGGGTCATCGGGCTCGGCAAGACGCGGCGCAAGGTCGCTGACAGTCATCGGAACTCCCATGTCTCGACGTTCGGAAAGTTTTGGTGCGACTCTCGGCGTCCCTGGCCCTGCAGACCGGCCAAGAAGCTCGACAGGGCGGCCCGATTGGATGCACCGTTCATGAGTGAGGGGCTCGCCACGACGAATATCCGACGGTCATTCGAAGGAGGGGGCTGGCCTGACAGCGGTTTGATGACGAGGTGCGGCGCGTAGTACCCGACCACTTGGTTCAAGTCGCCGGGGTCGTAGTAGACGACGTCTCCGGGTCGGGCCTCAGCTTCAATGGCGGCGAGGGCGCCGTTGAAGTCGTAGGTGCGCGGGTTCGGCGCCGTTGTACTGCTGGTCGATCAGACCGGCCACGAGGGACGCCAGCACCAGGGCGGTGGCGGCCGTCAGGGCCAGGGTGCGGCGGGGGATAGCACGTGAGGAGTCGGGCGAGGAGGACGAAGAGGACGGGGACGGTGGTCGAGAGGTAGCGGATGTCGAAGAGGTCACGCTTGACCAGTCCAAGAGCAAACAGGGCGACGCCCGGCCCGAGTACCGCCAGAACAAGGAGCGTGGTCACTCGCTGGTGCCGCCGGCCGAGCATGACGAGTGCGAACAACATCCCGAGGGGCCACAGGGCTGCCACCAGCATCATGACCGGGGTGGGCTGGTAGCCCCAGATGCCCCAGATCAGCACCGCCAGCGCGGCAGTAGATGTTGAGCTGGTTCCCGCTGAGTGCCGTCGCGCTCCCGACCTGCTGGGGTCCGCCGAAGCCCTTACCGCCCGTCTGATTGACCACGAACTGCTGGAAGGCGAAGGGGAGCAATGGGGCCAGACAAGGCCGCTATGGCCAGGCATGAGATGACCCAAGGCACGACCAGATGTCGTACGGGTTCTTTTCGGCGAAACCTGGTGTAGCACGCAAAGGCGAAGGCGAGCTGTTGGACGACGACTTGGAACGCGCCGAAGTACTGCGTCCAGACCATGGCGGCGCTGGCGACCACGTACACGACCCAGACCAGGCGGCCGCCACCGTGGAAGATGCGCACCTGCGCCCAGAGGGCAACGACGGCGAAGAGCATGAGCAGCGCGTACATGCGCGCTTCCTGGGAATACCAGACCATGATCGGCGCCACCGTGCCCAGGGCGGCTGCCATCACGCCCGTCCGGCGGTCGTAGACCTCGCGACCAAGGAAGAACAGCATGGGCACCACGAGCGCACCGGCGACGATGGACGGGAGCCTGACGGCCAATTGCGCCCGAACCGAACCATCGTATGGAGACCCAAAGGATCGAAAAGTAGAGCGGCGGGTGCACGTCCGAGGTGCGCAGCGTCGTGAGCATCTGTCCGAAGGACAGGCGAGCCTCGTAGACGCTCGTTGCCTCGTCGAGCCAGAGGCCGCGTGGCACCACGAGCCGCTCGGCAAGGCCGGCCAGGCTGACGAGGCCCATCAGGAGAGGCACCGGTCGGCATACCCATCGCACTGCGGCCCGGACCCGGAGCCGCACCACGGAGAGACGTGCCACCTCGGCGGCACCGAGCGAAACGCTCAACCCGGTCACCGCGCCGACGGTCGAGAAGGCCACTGCTCTGGTGCTGTGACCGAAGGTGAGAATCAGGCCGGCCTGGAGCGCGACGGTGAGGCTGACCAGGACGACAGAAGACCGACCGGCCCCGACCGCGCAGCGGTGTGCCACCAGCACCCGGGCCATCCCCAGCATCGCCATGGCGGCCATGTACGGCACCAGAACGCCGGCGGCCTCGCGGTAGCGGGCGCCGAAGAGGGTTGTGACCAGCTGGCTCGGGACCAGGGCTGTCACTCCGACCGCAGCGATGCCGATCAGCGCGGTGATGGAGAGCGCGGGCAGGAGGCCGCCGCCGTCCCCGCGACCAGATCGCGGCAGAAGGACGAGAGGCACCGTCATGGTGGCAAAGACGGCCAACCCGCCGAGTGTCGAGAGGACGGCGAACTGACCTGCCTGCGCCGGGGAGAGCACCCGGTTGGCAATGAGGAGGTCCTGGTTCTGGACGATCACCAGGGCCAGGAAGGCCAACGCGGTCCAGTGGGCGGCGGGGGAGATACGGGCCCGGGGTGTCGTCGGCCGCGAACGGAGCGGCCTGTTCGGCAAAGCGATGGTGGCGCATGGAGGGGCGGCGACGCGCGATCTCCAGTGCGGCGAACCCGGCGACCGTGACACCGAACGCGCCTCCAACCGGTCCCATGGTCAGCGTCAGGGCGAGCCCAAGGGAGAGGCGTACCGCTGGTTCACTGATCAGGCTTGCCACCAGGCGGGCCCGCTGGTTCGAGGCGTAGAGACGGCCGCGCTCGAGCGCCAGGGTGCCGAGCACCGGGCCGGACAGACCGAGCACGACGACCATGCCGACCGGCAGGCGCAGTGCGGAGGCAATCCAGGGTGAGGCCAGGATCATCCCGAGACCCAGCGCCGCGCCGCCACCGAGGAGGAGAGGCCGGGTTCGGGCGGTGGCGATCGGGTCCAGTGCTGCGGCCGCGCTGATGGCCGAGCCCGGCATGCTGAGAATCAGATAGAAGGCCAGGAACGAGGCGAACTGGGCGAACATCCCCGGCGCGATCAGGCGGGCGACCAAGAGCGAGAAAACCATGTTGCCCATGCCGGCGACGAGCTGGCCGCTGGTTACCATGATCTGATCCCGCATGGCCGCTGCCGAAACGGGCAGTCGGGCCTGAGGGCGCTCGGCCAGGATCGTCATTGTGGGGGACCCGGCGTCAATGGCAACGCACCGAGCGCGTCGGCCTCCTCCGAACGGCCGCCGGAGAGCAGGACCCGGAGGAGCCGAAACCCCTCGTCCGCCAGGTCGATCTGCTCCTTCACCACGGCAGGGCCCGGAGCCGGTGCTGTCAGCTGCAGGCGGACCAGCCTCGCCAAGGCGGCGGGTTCGAAGTCGGTCGAGGCGACCCGCTGTCCGAGGCGACGAGCGATCGCTCCCAGCTTGGTCTCATGGGCCACAGCCACCGTCGGTACGCCGGCCGCCGCCGCCGCGATCAGCGCATGGAAGCGAAAGGACACGACCGTTGTCATGTCCGCCATCACGCTCACCGCGTCGGCGAGAGAGGACGGCGTCGGCTCGACGAGAATCGTGTGGCCGAAGCGACGCTGCAGCGCGCGCACGATGCGCTCGTCGTCAATCGGTGTCGCAGGCGTGTGACGCTGCCAGACCTGGAAGTGAACCCGAAGACCAGCGTTCAGCAAGTGCTCCACCGTGTCCGCGGTGCGTCGCACCATGCCGTCCCATCCATCGGCGGCCACGGCGTAAGTGGATGGCACCACCAAAACCGAGCTGTCGCGGGAGTGCCGAGCTTCGGGTGGGCGCAGCAGAGTCCACGCGGGATCCGCACCAACCCGGAAAGGACCAGGCACACCGGCCCTCAGCAACGCTTCGGTCGATTCCTCGTCTCGCAGGACCAACAGGTCAGAGGCGCGGACAATGAAACGAGCCAGGGCACGCGACCTCCAATCAGCCAGATCCGATGCGCCCACCCCCAACAGCGCCAACGGACGGCCCCGCAGCGTCGAGGTGGCACCGAGGGCAGCCACGTTGGCCAACAGGGCAAGCGGTCGGCGGCCCGCTGCCGGCTGCATCGTCTTGAAGATGCTGCCGCCGCCGATGACGATGGCGTCGACCTTGGCGGCGGCGCGGGCCACGGCTTCGGGACGGTTGGTCCGAACGGGCTCGCACCCTAAGGCAGCGGCCTCAGCCGGGTCGTGGGTGGTCACGGTGAGGTGCCACTCGGGCAACGCGCCGACGAAGGCGCGCAGGAGGGCATCATCCCCCAGGTTTCCCTGGCCGAACGCGCCGGCCAAGAGGGCGGTGGGCATGGGTCACCTCCTCGTACAGAGCGATGTGACGGCGGGCCACGGCATCCCACCGACGACCGACCGTCAAGGAACGGGTGGCGCTCGCCAGTTCCTCTCGCCGCGCCGGTTCCCGGGCCAACTCCCGCAGATGTTCAGCCAAGGCCGCTGGTTGCACGTTCGTCTGCAGGCTCGCCGGCGCGCCGACGCAATCCCCGAGTGCTTCTGAGCAAAGTACGGGGGTGCCGAATCCGAGTGCCAACGCGAGGGGACCGCTGGTAGCGAAGGCCGATGGATACGGCAGGAGGAGGAGGTCGGCCGCCTCGAAGAGTGCGGGAACTCGCTCATCGGGGACATAGCCGGTGAAGCGCGCGACTGCCCGGTAGCGGCGTCGGAGATCCTCGGCGTAGCCGTCAGTCTCGGCGAGTCGCGGATGGCTACCCCCCGCCACGACCAGTTCCACCTCGGGGGCCAGGACTGCCGCCTGGAGAGCAGCCTCCAGTCCCTTGTACGGCGCCAGGAAGCCGAAGCACAGCACACTCAGACGGTCGGCGGCCAGGCCCAGCTCCTTTTTGGCCTGGCGCGCCCGTTCTGGCGACGCGGTCGTGACCGTGTCGACCCCATGGGGCACCACCACCGCGCCCGGCACGACCCGAGCGAAGGGCTGCTCGTGGACCACAGTGGCCGCGGCCAGTGCCGGCACCGAGCGCTGCACGGCAGCGAGGCCGATGCGGGCGACGGAGGGAGGCACCCGGACCCGGTGCAGGTCCGTGAAGGCGTGATCAACCGTGGATGTGTCGACGACTTGGTGCAGTGTGACGACCGGCCGAGACCGGCGCCGGCGCAAGCCGGCCAGCGCCGGCGCCACGCCGGGGATGGAGGCAGGCCCGCCGTAGAGGAACGTCTCGAATTGCAGGTGGACCACCGGAGCACCACAGCGGCGGGCAGCCATGGCTGCCATCGGGAGGGCGGCGGCCCCGCGGCGGTAGCAGCGCTGCACGGTCACTCCACCGAGATCGGTCAATGCGGGCTCACCCTCCGCCGTGGGGGCGAGCACATGTACCTGCATGCCCTCGCCGCAGAGCGCCGCCGCCAGTCGCTCGGTGTACCCGGCGACGCCGCTCGACATGGACGCCGGTGTGGTCACGCAGGGATACGGCGACACGAGGGCCACGTCGACGGCCCTCACGCCGCGGACCGAACTGGGTGCTCGGGCGAGGCCACCGGAAGCGCCCGATGGTGCAACCACAAACGGAATGATGAGACGGCCATGCGACGCCCGTCGGCTCCGGCCCGCACGTGGGAACCCTCCTGGTCCAGCCATACCGTCGGCACTTCAATAATGCGAAAGCCGAGTCGTTCGGCTGTGAGCAAGAGGTCGACATCGAAAAGGAAGTCGCGCGAGGACAGCAATGGGAGCACGCCTTCAATGACCTGGCGACGCACCACCTTGGCCCCACACTGGGTGTCCGAGAACGGCAGACCGAAGATGCGTCGGGTCACGCGAGCAAAGATCCAACTCGCGAGACGCCTGCTGAGGGGCCGATGTCCCGGCAGCACCGACGCTGGGTGGGCGCGGCTGGCGATTGCCCCATCGACCCGCTCGGGCATGTGTGCCAACCGAAGAAATTCGGCCGGTGGGGTAGCACAGTCGGCGTCGACGAACCCGATCACGTCGGCATCACAGTGTCGGAACGTCTCCATGATCACTCCGCCCTTGCCGAGCTTGGGGAACTCATGCAGCTCCACCCGGGGATCCACCTCGGCGTGGTTCCGCACCACATCGGCCGTGTGGTCGGTGCACGAGTCCAAGGCGACCAGGAACCGGGTATTGGGGTCGGACACCGAGGACCGATATGCCCGCAGGGTTCGGTCGATGCGAGCTTCTTCGTTGAAGGCGGGGATCACAATGTCGATGCGCATAAGGCGGGGCCACCTCTTCCTTGTATCGCTGCACTAATCGGGGTTTCGGGCATCTGCGGGCGGCCACTGCGCATGCGGTGACCGTGTGGAGCCAACTGTCAGAACGCCGGAACCTGTCCGGCCGGTTCTGCCCCCCTGGCGATAAATGGATCCCGCCGTCGCGGGCTGGTGAGGTCGAGTGAGCGACGACGGGCGATCTGTCGTGCCGGTTGGCAGCTCGCATGAACGAGATCGGCAGGCATGTCTCCCTCGGGTGCTCTTGCGTG
This sequence comes from uncultured Acidimicrobiaceae bacterium, assembly GCA_963731065.1. GTDB lineage: Bacteria > Actinomycetota > Acidimicrobiia > Acidimicrobiales > RAAP-2 > Bog-473. Next base: position 292,914 of record CAVSUH010000015.1, read on the forward strand.
GTCACTGCTCGTTGCACCGCATGAAATGCGGCTGCACATCTGCGGTGGTTTCCACCGCGACATATCCCTCTGTTTGTCGAATCAGCAGTTTCTTTGTCACTGCCTTGGAGCAAGTCACCTGCTAGCCAGGACCGATGCCGACCGGTCGCGGCCTAGGGAAGGAAAAGAAGGGCGGCTCGGCGCAGCCGTGGACGCGCCTCGGTCTTGGTGCGTGATGCAACAGTCGATGGCACTGCGGGAGGCAGGTACACCACACCGTCATCCGCCCAGTCGATTCGACCGCTCTGCCCCGCGACAAGGCGCGTTCGCAAGGCGCTTACGGCGCGCTGGAGCGCGGCGAAGCTCGCTGGGTGACGGTCGGATACATGGAGGTGCCAAGGCCGCGGCCACTCTTTCCAACAGTTGGTCGTCGTCAATCACTCGTACCCCCGCTCCGTTGCGCAAGAAGGTCTGACCGCAGCCGTGACAACGCGCGCTTCTGCGCCATCCGAATTGCCCCGGGGAGACGCCCCAACACGACCGCCACCTCCTCCGACGACAACCCCGTGACGACCCGAAGCTCAAGAATCTCCTGATCAGAGCGTCCTAAGCGCCCAAAGGCTCGGCGGATCTGGGCTGATTCCTCGGTGGCAATCGCCCGTTCTGATGGTCCCGAGTCCAGGTCGGCGGCGTCGGGCACGCGCCCGGGCCCTTCGCGCCACAGCGTCCGTTGCGTATCGAGCACGACGTGCCGGGCAATGCCATACATCCAGGCGTCGAAGCCCCCGCGCTCGAAACGCAGGCGGTCGATGCCGGCGACAGCGCGCGTCATCGTCTCACCCACTGCGTCCTTGGCCAACTCGGACGTGGGCAATCGACGCGACGCGTAAGCCAGCAGTTTTGGATACGAGCGGCGGAACAACACATCCCACGCTTGTTCGTCGCCGCGCTGTGCCTTCCTGACCAGAAGACGGAGTGAGTTTTCCGAACGTTCACATATGGTTGTCGGCGTCAGCGTCATTGTGTCACTGGTCAATGGCAAATATTCCGCGGGGCTGTTCGACATCGAGCGAACGTACCCACATCGGGTGCGAGTCAATCCGCAACGGCGATCGCTTCACACTGCGTACATCCGTAACGGAATCAAGTGTGTGTGAATGTTGATGGAGTTGCTGCAGAGAGGTCCTCTGAATACTCGGCTCACGTCTGTTTCTCGGCTTCTCTGCGAATCCGATCCGCTACGGGGGTGAGGTATTTCAGAAATCGATCAGCCGCGATGACGGGACGCGGATGACCTCGGCCATCATCCTCTGGGTCCGCCCTCGGCGCGCGTGGTCCCGGGGCCCGCAGATGTTCCTCGAGCCCCGGACACGAGCGTCCCCACCCCTCGCGGTCTCTCGGGCTTCGGACGGCTCTCCTTCGATGGGGGAGAGCTTTGAGGCCAGTGACGGGGCGTGTCCTTGGTCTCTTTTGTCGGGAGTGCTTTGACACGCCGGGTGTCTGAGTTCCATCTAGCCTGTAGCAGCCTCACTGGCGCGACGTCCCCGTGGATCTGACGCGGAAATCACGCCCCCGTAGCTCAGGGGATAGAGCATCGGTTTCCTAAACCGTGTGCGAAGGTTCGAATCCTTCCGGGGGCGCCATCAAAAGTCCAGGTAACAGCGTCATTTCTTGGTTCGACGAAATAGAAAATTGGCGCTGTCCCTACAGGATCCCTACAATCTTTGCTCGTGGCGGGCACCATGCGGGAGAAGGCACCGGGACGTTGGGAGCTTCGTGTGTTCCTCGGGAAGGACCCGATTACCGGAAAGCCGAAGCAGATAAGTCGGGTGTACACCGCGCCGCGACGAGAGCCGGGAGCCGGAAGGCGCGAAGCCGCCAAGCGACTCGCTGCGCTTGTGGCAGAAGTGGAACGGGGCGGGCATGGTGGGAGCGCGGCGACATTCGGTGTGCTGCTCGACGAGTGGACCACGCACGGAGAGCGGATGGGATGGTCGCCGAAAACGCTGCACGAGTACCGGCGCAAGATCGACAAGCAGATTCGGCCAGCGCTCGGGGCGAAGCGCCTCGACAAGCTGACGGCCCACGACCTCGACCGGTTCTACGCCGCGCAACTTGGCACGGGACTGGCCGAACGAACGGTGCACCACATGCACCGCATCATCAGCGCGGCGCTCCGTCAGGGTCGTAAGTGGGGATGGGTCACTTCTAACGTCGCGGACGATGCCACCGCACCGACGCCGCGTAAGGCGGAGTTGTCAGTTCCATCACCCGTCCGAGTGTCGGCCCTGATCCGAGAAGCGGCCCGGCCAGCGTCGCGTTCCCCGGAGATGGCGGCCGTCATCACGTTGGCCGCACTGACCGGCATGCGCCGGGGGGAACTGTGTGGGCTCCGGTGGTCCGATGTGGACTGGCAGGGCTCATCTGTCACCGTGCGGCAGTCGATCTGGCAGACCTCCGACGGCATCGGGACCAAGACGCCCAAGACACACCAGGCACGATGCCTGTTGCTCGGCGAGCACGCCATGGCGGTCCTGGCCGGTCGCTTGGCCCGGGCGCAGGCGGACGCAAAGATGGCAAAGGTGAAGCTGCCCTCCGACGGCTATATATTCAGCCCCGATGTCGACGCCGCCAACCCGAGGCATCCCGACTCGGTCACGCAAGCGTTCACCCGGCTGTGCCGGCGAATGGAGGCACCGGCACTGGCGAAGTTACGCGAGACCAAACCGAAGGCCACCCGGTTCAATCTGTCCCCGTCGGATCGTTGGGACTACCGGTTGCATGATCTTCGTCACTACACGGCAACCCAGCTCTTCGCCGCCGGGCTGAACCCGAAGACCGTGGCCGACCGCCTCGGTCACGCCGACCCGTCGATCACCCTCCGGGTGTACACGGCCAACACCGACGCCCAGGCGCAGGAAGCGGCTGACTCGCTGGAAGCCGGGCTGGAGTTCGCATCGTTGGGACCCGGGAAATGAGGCGGGTTTCTATGACGGAGGCGTATCCTCGCCAGCTGAGGCGTCCCGTAACGCGCGGTAGCTCGGGCAAGGCCTCCCGATCCTTGGCCCGGTTGGCGCGCTCTTTGGCCCGAATAATGTCCTCGAGAGCGGCAGCCCTGATCGTGAAGCCATTGCCGTAGAGCAGCGTCGCTCGGACTACCAGCTCTTCGTACGGGACCAGGCGGCCGTCGGCGTCCTCCAGACCGGCGAGGACGTCGAAGGGGCCGGCGTCGGTCATCCACGTCGACATGCCGGCCAGGTCGAGTGTCGTCGCGTCGATCTGGACCGGCAAGGTGCGAGCCTCGGCGTCGGTCATCCCGCCGACTCGGAGACGGGCGTGCAGCTCCCGAAGGGCGCCTGCGAGCCGGTCGAGGTTGGTCCGCTCCCGGTGGACCACGCAGTCGGCGTCCTCGGTCGGTCGCTCAGCGCCATAGGCGATAGGCGGCCGCTCCACCCACAATCAGGTACTCGACCTCGTAGCGGTCAAGAACTTCGATCAAACGGGGAAGGTCGTGCGGGGGGCCGTCAAGTTGCGGCATCAACGCCGGCAGCGGCCTCTTCGGCGCGCTTCGCCTCCACCTCAGCCAGCCACTCCATCACGGCCTCGCGTGAGTCCAGGCGCCGACCGTCCCACAGCACCGTCACGTCGTCGTCGGTCGGGGGTCCGGCGTGACGCATCCCCTCGAACCACTCCTCGGCCGTCATTACGGGCTGCGCTGGCACAGCTCCAGAGTACCCGCACCGTGACCTCCGAACGTCCGACCGAGCATTGCAACCCTGGAGGCCTACGTTCAAGAGCGATCGGTTTCGGCACGGGTCTGAAGCGGTGCCGCTTCGGAGACACCGCCGTAAGGCAGCTCCCGCCCCGGCGGGCTTTACGACGTCACCTTCTCGGACGAGACGATCTCGTAAGGAACGCCCATCTGATGGAGCAGCCGCGCTGTGGCAATCCGGTGGTGTGCGCCCGACCCACCAGCTCTGGGCAGCGTCGGAATGACGCCCGCTACACAGTCGTCACGGATGGCATGGTCCGATCGCCCGAGCAATGGTGCGACTTGCGACGGCGAGCACACCAGCGGCAAGTCGATCCTGCCGGTGGCGCGGATGATGAGGGAGGCAGTCATGGAGCGTCGCCGCCGGGGGACATCGGACCGCGCGGACTCTCCCCGAGGTTCTTTCGGTTGTTGGCGGACTTCTCGACATAAGCGGTGAATCGAATGAGCGCCTTCGCGTCGTTCATGCGTCGCGCTCCGGGCGTTCCGTCCACCCCGGGGGAACCTTCTGGCGCGTTCTGGACTCTCAGAGCGCGACCTGGCCACGGTGGCAGCCAGCGCGGCAAAGGGTCCGCTGTTCGCTGGATTGCGTGACGCCGAAGCACGGGGTCTCGACGTCGAAGCGGCGGTGCCGCAGCTCGTGGCGGGCAAGTCCCTGGCCGATGCCGGCGACGTCGCTTCGGTTCTCCATGGTCGGGTCGACCGCTGGACGAACGCAGCGGGGGGCAGGCGCCGGCAAACCGGACACCTGATTGCCGGGCTCATCCCGAGAGCGCAGGGCGTGACGGACCCGGACATGGCCCGGGCCCTGGCCGAGAGGGACCAAGCCATGGAACAACAGGCTCGGTCGTTGGCTGAAGCAGCGATTGCGGCCAGACACGGCTGGGTGCGGCCGCTCGGAGCCGCGCCGAGCGGATCAGCCCAGCGGGAGCACTGGTTGCGGGAAGTGTCAACCGTCGCGGCCTACCGGGACCGCTGGCACATCGAGGGTCAACGCCCGCTCGGCGCCGCTCCGGATCGAGAAGACCTGGAACAAATGTCCCAGCGCAAGAGGGCGCTGGCGGCAGGGGAGCGGGCGAAGGCGATCAGCACACGGGCAACGGAACAACGGATCAACCCCGGGCTGGATGTAGATGTCGGGATTGCGCAGGGAGTCGAGCTCTGAGGGGATTTTCGGCCGGGTTCTATCCGTCAGCTAAGCCCTGGTTTGCGATTTTGATGCACCCCGTCAGGGCGTCGTTGGAACCGTCTGGCTACTTGCGAAGAGGTAACTTCCGCTGGATGCATCGATGAAGATGTAGAGAGGCCCCGTTGACGAGGTCGGCCGCGTCGACGGATTCGCGGACGGGTCGTATCCGCCCTCAAGCGGTACCACTGCATTTGCGTATTCGATCACCCACACCAGGTATTGCGTGTAGTCGGGCGTGGCAGTCCCATTTGATTGAATCGTCGAGTAATCGGTGTCGGTGAGGTTCCCGTAAAGGACGAGCGAAGGCTGGGTGTTGTCCGCCGTGCCGGGCAAGACCCCTGTGTTCAGCCAAGCTTGGACCGCCGCCTGTTGCGATACCTGAGGACCTGCTGATGGGCTCGCGGGTGACACCGAGATTGTTCCCTGGCGGACGGTCAGAGTAGATGTGACACGCTCATCACTTGGAATGGATGAACCCGTTGTGGTTGTGTAATCCGCGAGGCTGACGTTGTGCAGCCTAAGGCTGTGATGGGTGTCGCTTGAATGGATCAGCGCGTGGGTACGAGGACTATCACTGTTACCATCATCCCGAAGAAGAACCACAGCGGCAATAGCGACCACCAACGCGATCGAGGCGAACAAAAGTGTCCGGAGCCTAGATCGACTCAGTACTCGTAGTACGTCCATATGTCCATCGCATTTCCGTAGCTCGAGTGATAGACGACTGCGTCATAGTCGTATCGATAGATGTTGCTATTCGCGTAGCTTGTGGCGGGCAGGGTATTCGTCCATGAACCTGAGCCCGATTGTTGAACCTGCATCTGCGTGTACGTGTTGTAACCGACGCTTGGATTGCCAGGCATATCGCTGGCCAAGTGATGCGTCTCACCAAGCCATTGATTCGAAAATGGCTCGTTCCAGACCGAGTATGGATTCCAGGGAGTCGACTGGAAAATTGTGACACCGACATTTTCGTGGATACAGCTGCATGACGAGTCCCATTGTGCCCAGTAATGGTGCGTCTGCCCATAGCCTGGACTCGCACCGAACGTCGTATCAACCATGCCACCGCAGTCGTTATCCTGAGCGAAGAAGTAGTCAGGGGATGCATACCAACGGACGAATCCCGCCTGTGCGTACTGGCACGATCCAGCATTGCCGGCGATCATTGACCAGCTTGCGGAAACATTGTTTTGAGAAGTATCGGTATCGCACACTGCGCCCTGACGATTGACGATGTCGGCCGCCGTACCAACGACGCTACTAGTGCTCGTGTATGAACCGTCGAAGTAGGACCCCGACGGTGTGTCACACGTATAGACCTCTGCTGAGGCCAGATGGTTCGCCTGAATCACTGGCAGAGCAACGGTGGCGCCAGACGCAATCCCGATTGCAAGCAGGACGAGCGCCATAACTCTTCGCATTGCGATTCACTCCATATTCTATGCCTATTGCATTCGTAGGGCGTTCGGGAGCCTGGTGTCAACGGCCGTGTAGAGAACACGCCTCGATGTTCTGCAAGGTGTCGGTGATTCTGTGGTCGCCTTCGATTCGGACGGTGTGCCGCGGTCCGTCGAGAAGTTCGAGACCACATTGCCCGGACTTGACGTCCTCCGGATCCAGGACCGTCGTAATCACCCGCACGCCAGGACAGCAGGTAGCGCCGCCGCTCCCTATCGGACAGGTTGGCCCATACCTCGCCAACAGTGCGACCGGTTGGCACTTCCATGACCTCCGGAGCCTCAACCGGGAACGCCGTCAATCGCGCACGTTCCGCGAAGTTGTCACGCTGGTGACAAGCGAAGTCGGGCGCGTCGAAGTCGAGTGAACGCCGCTCCTCCTCGATCTCCGCGGAAGGTCGTATGTCGGGCTACGTGCTCTGT